>CABUKU010000001.1 GCA_902492205.1 uncultured Bacteroides sp.
TGGGAGACAAAGATAACAATTTATAAATTTACACCTCAGGTTTATTCATTGATCCAAAAAATCATCAAATAATATAGTTTTATAACACTAAAAAGACTGAAATACGGAAGATTTTCACTATATTTGTTCTGTTTTACTAATTTGCTTTACCGCAAACGCAAGCAGGCATAATCGTCTGTAAATTAAGAAAGTATAAATTAAAAATAACTATGGCTGAAGAACAAATTATGAACAACGGCGCAGAATATTCTGCGGACAGTATTCAAGTTCTCGAAGGATTGGAGGCAGTGAGAAAACGCCCCGCGATGTATATTGGTGACATCAGCGTAAAAGGACTCCATCATCTGGTTTATGAAATCGTTGACAACTCTATTGACGAGGCATTAGCCGGATATTGCGACCACATCGAAGTAACCATCAATGAAGATAATTCCATTACCGTACAAGACAACGGACGTGGTATCCCGGTGGACTTTCATGAAAAAGAACAGAAGTCTGCTTTAGAGGTTGCAATGACCGTACTTCATGCCGGAGGTAAATTCGACAAAGGTTCTTATAAAGTATCAGGAGGTTTGCACGGTGTAGGTATGTCTTGCGTAAACGCACTTTCCACACACATGGTTAGCCAGGTATTCCGTAACGGAAAAATCTACCAACAGGAATATGAAATAGGTAAGCCTCTCTATCCGGTGAAAGAAATTGGCGTAGCCGATCATACAGGAACAAAACAACAGTTCTGGCCAGATCCCACCATTTTTACCGAAACTGTATATGATTATAAGATTCTTGCTGCCCGTCTGCGCGAATTGGCTTACCTGAATGCAGGTATCAGAATCTCACTTACAGACCGTCGCACAATCAATGAAGATGGAAGTTTCAAACAAGAGGCTTTTTATTCTGAAGAAGGACTAAGAGAGTTTGTCCGTTTCATTGAATCTTCACGCGAACATTTGATTAATGATGTTATTTATCTGAATACCGAAAAACAAGGCATTCCGATCGAGGTAGCCATCATGTATAATACAGGATTCTCCGAAAGCGTACATGCATACGTAAATAATATCAATACAATAGAAGGTGGTACTCATTTGGCAGGTTTCCGTCGTGCACTGACTCGCACATTGAAGAAATATGCCGAAGACAGCAAACTGCTTGAGAAAGTAAAAGTAGAAATCTCCGGTGATGACTTCCGCGAAGGTTTAACGGCTGTTATCTCTGTGAAGGTTGCCGAACCTCAGTTTGAAGGACAGACCAAAACTAAGTTGGGTAACAATGAAGTAATGGGAGCTGTAGACCAGGCAGTAGGCGAAGCTCTTTCTTATTATTTGGAAGAACACCCAAAAGAAGCAAAAATTATTGTAGATAAAGTTGTTCTTGCCGCAACAGCACGTCACGCAGCACGCAAAGCCCGCGAAATGGTTCAACGCAAATCACCAATGGGTGGTGGAGGTCTGCCGGGTAAGCTTGCCGATTGCTCTGACAAAGATCCTGATAAATGCGAATTATTCCTTGTCGAGGGTGATTCTGCAGGTGGTTCTGCAAAGCAGGGACGTAACCGTTTGTTCCAAGCTATCCTGCCACTCCGCGGTAAAATTCTGAATGTGGAGAAAGCCATGTATCACAAAGCTTTGGAAAGCGATGAAATCCGTAACATATATACTGCACTAGGCGTAACTATCGGAACAGAAGAGGACAGCAAAGAAGCAAACATTGAAAAGCTGCGTTACAAGAAGATAATTATCATGACCGATGCCGACGTCGATGGTTCTCACATCGACACATTGATTATGACATTCTTCTTCCGTTATATGCCTCAGATCATCCAGAATGGTTATCTGTATATTGCCAACCCTCCTTTATACCTATGCACTAAAGGCAAAGTAAAGGAATATTGTTACACGGAAGAAGCCCGCGAACGATTTATGCAGACTTACGGAGGTGGCTCGGAAGCAGGTATTCACACACAGAGATATAAAGGTTTGGGAGAAATGAACCCGGAACAACTTTGGGAAACAACTATGGACCCTGAAAACCGTCTGTTGAAGCAAGTTAATATTGAAAATGCCGCTGAAGCAGATTATATATTCTCTATGCTTATGGGTGAAGATGTAGGTCCACGCCGCGAATTTATTGAAGAAAATGCTACTTATGCCAATATCGATGCATAAGGACAGATAATAATAAAAATAAAGCCCGCTATCATGTGATAAGCGGGCTTTATTTTTATTGTATACTTGCCGTCAATTTCATTATAAACTTATCCAATGCTTCCATATTGATGCGGGAAACAGTAGAAGAGATCTTTGTGACCTTTTTAACAATTATCTTTTCAAAGAAACTCATTTTATCAAACAGGAACTCTCCTCCCACAAACGCTTTGGCTTTCGCAAACCTACGTACTTGTTCGGGAAAAGCACGTTCAAACTCCTGAGTCTGCTTAAATTCGTCTTGCTCCATTCCACAAACAAACAGCCCTACCTCTTTAGAAGCAAATAAACATAAGTTTTCATTCGTGCAAAACTTCTTAAAGGGTTTCTTCACATCTCCTGCATATACGGAAGTACCAATAATAATCCGTTCATAAAAAGACAAATCGGGTTCAGGCATTTCTTTCAAATTAATCAAAGTAATCTCATCATCGGGTAAACGATCATAAATCATGTGAGCGACTTTCTCAGTCGTTCCATGCCGCGATAAATAAATAATAGCTGTTCTCATGAGAATAAGGTTAATGTTCGTATCAAAATTAAATCAGTCCGCTTTTCTTTAATTCTTCTGCTGCAATTTCAAGTTCGTGATACCATTCCTCACCAAACTTACGGATCAATGGTTCCTTCAAAAACTTGTAAACCGGTAAATTTTCTTTCTGCCCCAATAACACAGCAGCTTTACATACATCCCAGCGATGATAGTTCACTGCTTCAAAATTAGCATACTTCTCTACCCGGATAGGATACAAATGACAGGAAACAGGCTTGTAAAAAGACACTTTACCTTCACGATAAGCCTTTTCTATGGCACAAAAGCAAGTTCCTTTTTTATCATAACAAGTAAAAACACAATCTTTTCCATTTACAATAGAAGTTACCAAATCACCTTCACAATCCACATAAGAAACCCCTTGCTTCTTTATAACAGATTGAGCTTCGGGGGAAAGATCGTCCCAAATAACAGGCAAAACTTTCTCCAATTCTGCAACTTCACTATCTTCCAACGGAGCACCCGCATCTCCCTCAATGCAACATTCCCCGTGACAGCCCGACAGGTTACAAAGAAATTTCTCCTTGAACACATCCAAGCTAATAATCTTATCATCAATTTGAATCATATCTCAATTATTTTGAATTACAAAAATACAAAAAGGAGAACGAATAGATAAGTTAATCTATTAAAAAAAGATTATTATCAAAATGGCAATCTTTTTTATGTCTTTTTTTTGAAGCTAATGAGAAAGAAAGTATTTTTGCTGTAACCACAAATATAAATACTTAATCAATACATGAAAAATATCTATTATATCCTACGAAAAGCTATTATGTTTATCATCATATTACCAACTTGTATGATTTACAGCAGCGAGAATTCACACCATCAAAATGGTAATGATTCCATACCACAATATTCTTCTCTTCATAAAATTGTTCTCTTAGATGACTCTTTAGAGCAGCAAGTATTTAATCCTATGGAGATTAAAAACAAAGAAATAGGACACATCACCTCCTTTATAAACATTAAAAGTTTATATATTGCAATATGGGGTGTAGTAGTAGCCCTTATCGGTGCTATTTGTACCTTCATTGCCTTCATGGTTCAAACCATACATAATAAAAAATTAAGTGCTGATAATCGAGAAGAACGTTTTGAAAATAAATTATTCTTTTTTCTTACAATGTATAAAAATATAGTGGAAAATATGGAAGTTTCCAATGTATGCAAAAGCCATAAGGCATTTAACTTTTACTTTTATGAGTTGCAGGCTTTGCACTATATAATACAAAAATTGAATATTAAGAATCTACCAAATGAGGAGCTTATATCTTTATGTATGTCTATCAGTTTGAATGGAATTACACCTAACTCCAATGGGAACGAACAGGATCTTATTTATTATAAATATAGAGATATACTATCAAAAGAAGATTATTTTAGAATTTGCCAATCAATAGAAAAGCTAAAAATAATAGATAACAAAAAGTTAACCCAATTGCGGAATGAACGCAAACTAACACTTTTCACTAACTATGCAAACATCCAATTGATAGAAGGTAGAAGAGTTTTTTGGTTTTGGGGAAAACGCTGGGATTTAATTCCTTATATGAAATTAATTCATACATCTTTTTCTTATATAAATAAATATTGCAAATCTATAAAACACAAATCAGAGAAACAGAAATATTATTATCTTGATCTTCTTAATTCACAGATGTCTGATCATGAATTAGCTTTTTTATATATCTTTGTTAACTCACGTGAGAATAATGATATAGGTATAGACATTGAGAATATTGAATACATGGTAAAACATACAAATCTACCTGATTTATATAATTATAAAAAATGGAATATAATATAAAACAAAAAGGCTATCCATCACCGGACAGCCTTTCCAATAATATAAAATTCTCAATAATTACTTAATCAATACTTCTCCGGTCATTTCCTTAGGAGCTTCGAGTCCCATAATCTTAAGAATAGAAGGAGCCACATCCGCCAAACGTCCGTTTTCCACCTTTGCAGCTTTGTTTTCTGTTACATATACAAATGGAACAGGATTCAAAGAGTGAGCCGTATTTGGAGTTCCGTCTTCATTCAAAGCATGGTCGGCATTACCGTGGTCGGCAATGATAATAGCTTCATAGCCAGTTGCTTTAGCAGCTTCGATAACGTCTTTCACACATGCATCAACAGCTGCAACCGCTTTTTCAATTGCGCCATAAATACCTGTATGACCTACCATATCTCCATTGGCAAAGTTTACAACAATGAAGTCGAACTTATCTTCTTTGATAGCTGCAACCAACTTATCTTTTACTTCATAAGCACTCATCTCAGGTTTCAAATCGTAAGTAGCCACTTTCGGAGAAGCAACCAAGATACGTTCTTCACCTTCGTATGGAGTTTCACGACCACCGTTAAAGAAGAATGTTACATGAGCATATTTTTCTGTTTCTGCAATATGAAGCTGTTTCAAACCTTTTGAAGAAACATACTCGCCAAGAGTATTTTCCACATTTTCCTTGTCGAACAAGATATGCACTCCCTTGAACGATGCATCATAAGGAGTCATGCAATAATATTGTAAGTTAGGAACGATATGCATACCTGCTTCCGGCATATCTTGCTGAGTCAGTACGACTGTCAACTCTTTGGCACGGTCATTACGATAATTGAAGAAGATAACTACATCACCTTCCTTGATTGTGCCGTCAACATTAGCATTTACAATCGGTTTGATGAATTCGTCGGTAACACCTTCGTCATAAGATTCCTGCATAGCCTGAACCATGCATTCTGCTTTCTTGCCTGTTCCGTTCACCAGCAAATCATAAGCTTCTTTCACACGTTCCCAACGTTTATCGCGATCCATTGCATAGTAACGTCCGATAATAGAAGCAATCTTACCCGTAGATTTCTTTGTATATTCGTGAAGTTGCTCAATAAAACCTTTGCCACTCTTCGGATCGGTATCACGACCATCCATGAAACAGTGGATAAATGTATTTTCAATGTTATATTCTTTGGCAATATCGCAAAGCTTAAACAAATGATCGAGTGAACTATGTACACCGCCATCTGAAGTTAATCCCATGAAATGGACAGACTTGCCATTGTTCTTTGCATAAGTAAATGCAGAAACTATTTCAGGATTCTTCATGATACTGTTATCACGGCAAGCAAGATTAATCTTCACCAAGTCTTGATATACCACACGACCGGCACCAATATTTAAGTGACCTACTTCCGAGTTACCCATTTGTCCGTCAGGCAAACCTACGTTTTCTCCACTTGCCTGAAGTTGTGAGTTAGGATATGTTTTTACCAGATAATCCCAATAAGGAGTAGGAGTATTAAAGATTACATCATCTTTCCCGTGGTCGCCAATTCCCCAACCATCGAGAATCATTAAAAGCGCTTTCTTGCTCATAATTTATTTTGTTTAAAGTGTTTACCTCTTATTTCGCTGCAAAGTTACGAAAAAGAAGAATATTATTTATCGATTCTAAATATAGAATCTGTCAATTATGGGACAGAAAGGTTTAATCTATGTTAAGGAGATTGAGCGATAAGCCTTTCTGCTTACCTTTGCAGGCTGAAACAAAACATGTGATATATTTCTATGAATCAGTTTAAAGGAGTACTTTTTGCCATTATATCATCCGCCACTTTCGGGCTGATACCTATATTTGCTATTCCTGCAATCAATAAAGGAGTAGAACTTAATTCATTGCTTTTCTATCGTTTTTTGTTCTCTGCCATTGCGGTAGCCCTCATCTTACTGATTCGCAAAACTGACTTACGTATAAGTTTAAAAGAGTTTGCCACCACTTTCGGATTGGGATTCTTTTATGCAGCAACAGCTTTGTTGCTTACGGAAGCCTATTTCTACATACCAAGTGGAATGGCAACCACAATACATTTCCTTTATCCGGTTTGTGTAACCCTTATAATGATTTTCTTTTTTAAAGACAGAGCTTCCGTTCCTATCCTTTTGGCAACAGTCATGGCCATTACAGGAGTATACTTATTGAGTAACAGTGGAGAAGGAGGTTCGTTAAACTTAACCGGATTAATATTATCTTTAATTACCGTAGGCATGTATGCCCTTTACATAGTGGGAGTAAACAAATCGTGCATACGGACAATGGACGGATTAAAGATGACTTTTTATGTTCTTTTCTCCTGTTCTATTATTTTTCTTATCAATGCATTGGTTCGTAGCGGGGGAATTTCTTCCATTCCAAGTATATCGGCAGCAACTGACGTTGTTCTACTTGCTCTTATTCCTACATTAGTTTCCGACTTTACTTTAATACTTGCCGTTCAACGTGTAGGTTCTACCACTACAGCTATTCTCGGGTGCATGGAACCTATGACTGCCGTTACAATGGGATTCCTTTTCTTAGGAGAAGCATTTGGTATAAACCAATTAATCGGCATAGCAGTCATTCTCTCTGCAGTAACCACTGTCGTCATAGCCAACAATCCGGATAATTTCAAAAAGGGATTAAAACTTTTACCCCAACTAATCAAAAGAAAATAATTAGAAATCCAGTTCTAATTGCCCATCTCCAAGCAGATTAAAAGTCATACGATGATAGGGAGTAGTTCCATATTCTTTAATGGCTGCACGATGTTTTTTTGTTGGGTAACCTTTATTGTGATTCCAATCATAATAAGGAAATTCCTCGTGTAACCGGTTCATGTAATCATCTCTATAAGTCTTAGCCAAAACAGACGCAGCAGCAATCGACAGATATTTACCGTCACCTTTCACAATAGTGGTATGGGGAATATCTTTATACTTTTTAAAACGATTCCCATCAATTAACAAATGCTCGGGACGCAACTCCAACTGATCAACAGCACGATGCATTGCTAAAAAAGATGCATTCAATATGTTAATTTCATCGATTTCATCGGGGAAAACGACTCCAACTGCCCATGCTAATGCTTCCTTTTCTATTACTCCGCGCAAAGCATATCTTTGTTTTTCGGATAATTGTTTGGAATCATTCAGTAATTCATTATGAAAATCTTTCGGTAAAATGACGGCTGCCGCATAAACGGCTCCTGCAAGACAACCACGCCCGGCCTCATCGCAACCGGCTTCTATTAAATCCTTGTTTAAATAAGGTAGTAGCATGCTTAAAGTAGTTTTATTTTGGAGTGGTAAAGGTAAAATAAAGGAAATTAAGACACAAATAAAAACCCCTAATTATAATTTTCACAAACTATAATTAGGGGCAACTTAATCAGTTGATTCAATGATAAAACTTCTTGTTGAGAATATTAATTATGTTTAGGTTAATATATATCCGAATTATAAATTAAAGTCTCCTGTAAGCATACAGTCTTCATTAACAATTCTAATTTCATAGCCTTGCTCGTCAGTTTGAGGAAGATTAATTGTTGCAGCAGCCTGAGTATCTGTATCAACTGTAATTTGATTAACTACTTCTCCATCAACTGTTACTATTTCAACATTAACAACTCCTATAAGAACACTAAATTGTATGGTAACTGTACGGTTATCTATAGATGCATTAATTGGCAGTTCAATTACACTTCTTGTTTTGTGAGAAGAATTTAATTTTCCTTTTAATGGTATTTGCATTCCCGCAAAAGAATAAGAAACACATATAAATAGTAATAGTAATAAGATTTTAAAAGTTTTCATATGCCCGTTTTATTTATTGGTTATGGGGTAAAAATAGAACGTTTACCAAATACCCAAAAACAATTTATGAACTTTATAATGAACAGCAAATTGTCTATGCAATTAATATAAAAATCTAATTATCAATACTATATATTCATAGACAATAAAAATGAATGGCATAGACAAGTACTCAATTAAAGAGTCTTTTCACATAAAGATCTAAATTCTCTTTCTCTTTTAGTCCCAACTTCTTTCGAATTCGATACCGTTTAGTCCAAGTAGATTTCTTTGCTATATCAAATATATTAGACAAACGATAAGTATCTAAGCCCATCCTTATTAACAATATAAAATGAATGTCTTTTTCCGATAATTTGGGGAATTTAATTCTCAACTTACTTACAAAATCATTTTGTGTCTCATTGATAATTTCTTCTAATTCTTTCCAATCCGCCACTTTTATTTTTGAACCATTATTAAACAGTTCTTCCAACTTTTCCTCCAAACTCTTTCGTTTATGGGAAGGGACTTGTGACAAGAGATTTATTTTTTGAGTTACTTCATTTCCCTGTAATACTTTTTTCTTCATTTCCGTCATCTCTTCTTGCTGAAGTCTCATATTCTTATTTTTATATATGATTATCCCTTGATAAATACACATACCTGTAAGTCCTATAAAAATCAAGATTGCAATAATTGAAGTATTATCATGTTGTTCCTTTTGTAATATATTGTTTTCATAAAGAAGTTTTCTTGCTTTATAATCTTTCTCTGCTTTTATAGCGTTCGCCTCCAAATGAATACTTGTAATAGAATCCCATAAGCAATGATATTTATCTGCCCAATCAATAGCAACCTTATAATTCTTAAGTGCATATTCTACATTTTTAAGCCCTAAATATGCAGTTGCCTCTGTTTCTAAACTCATAAAATTTTTGTAAGCTAAACTTTGATAAAAATAGTCTTTGGCTTTATCATTCATTTTTTGTTTGATACATACAAAGCCTAATCCCATATAAGATCTTGCAGCCAAATCCGAATCATTTTGAAGCACAAGTGATTGCTTAAAATAATATTCGGCAATTTGATAATCATCCAAGTAATCACTTTGTATAACTCCCAATTCATGATAAAGACGACTTAATAAATCTTTATCATTTATCTGGCGAGCCAAACTTTCAGCTTTAGCATAATATACAAGTGATGAATCTATCTGTTTCTTAAATATAAAATTCTTCCCTATTTCCATAACAGTAAGAATTCTAGTACGTTCATTACGAGAACGCATAAAAAAGCTTTCGGACTGCTTCAGTATATGTATGGCTTTATCATATATATTCATATTATTATATATATCAGCAATACAACGTCCAACTAACCCCGCTAACCGATATTCTTTCGCTTCTTTTGCCTTATCAAGCGCTTGAAGATATGCTTCTAAAGCTTCATCACTTTCATCTTTATCGTCATGCAACCTCCCCAAATAAAAATAACTGTATGCCTGTTCCTTCAAACTGCCTTCCAGACATAGCACATCCGTAGCACATAAAACAATGGAATCAGCCGGAAGCTCTAAAGTGCTTTCCTCTATGGCACGGGTATAAAGCAAATTCCACCTTGCCATATTTATCTCATTAAATTGAGCGACGGATTTTACAGAATCGAGAACATGAAGGACGCTGTCGGGATGCAATTCCACACCTATGGAAAGTTTTGAGAAAAACTTTTCAAGACTTGTATCTTTGTCATTTTTGCAAGAAAGAAACGAAAGAGATAAAAATAATAGAATTACAGCTTGTCTTATTTTCATTTTTTACAGTATTTACGGACAAAAGTAGGAATTAAATGTCGAATAACAAATCTGACAATTATGAAAGGGATGAAAGCAGATGAAAGGGGGAAAAGCAGGGCTGCTTTCATCTGGAACTCCTTTCCATAAACAGTTTCCGTAAAGGGTGAAAGCAGTGAAAGCAGAAAATAAACAATTTGTTATATCACCAAATTCGCTACTTTTTAAGCATCCTTATGTTTCATTACAAATGTCTTGACGTTTTTTAAAAACGACTTGATGTTTTTTCATAAACAACTATATGTTTATTTCAATCAACGGGTTGATTGAAATAATCACCGCGGTGATTACACACAATCGCCGCCTTGATTATTTTAAAAGCCACGGCGAATGAGAACAAAGTAGCGCCACATTGTAAACAAAGCAGCCGTACTTTGAAAGTAAAGTACGGCTGCTTTGACTTAACAGCTTAGAATAAACTCCACGCAACGGTTAATCCCGCCATCACAATGGCTACCATGCTCATAAGTTTAATCAGAATATTTAAACTCGGACCGGAAGTATCTTTAAAAGGATCACCTACGGTATCGCCTACCACTGTAGCCTTATGGACTTCACCACCTTTACCGCCAAAATTTCCTTCTTCCACATACTTTTTGGCATTGTCCCATGCACCTCCCGCATTTGCCATAAAAATAGCAAGTACGAAACCGGAACTAAGACCTCCTATCAATAAGCCAAGCACACCGGATACCCCGAAAATTAGCCCGGTAAAAATAGGAGCAATGATGGCAATTAATGACGGAATTACCATTTCACGCTGTGCACCCTTAGTAGAGATGGCTACACAACGTTCATAATCCGGTTCGGTTTCCCCGGTAAGGATACCCTTTATTTCACGGAATTGACGGCGCACTTCATCTACCATATGCCCGGCAGCACGACCTACTGCATTCATCGTCAGACCGCAGAATAAGAATGCCATCATTGAACCGAGGAACATACCCGACAAAACTTTCGGATTCATCAAAGAAACATCATAATAGTGCATAAAATCCACGAAAGTGGCTTTTACGGTTTCTATCATATCGCCATTAGGCATTTCAAGCGTTACGGTACCAATACGTGTTAATCCAATACGAATTTCTTCAATATAGGAAGCAAGCAGTGCCAAGCCCGTTAAGGCAGCAGAACCGATAGCAAATCCCTTTCCTGTTGCAGCAGTAGTATTGCCTAATGAATCGAGTGCATCGGTACGTTTACGAACTTCGGCTCCCAAACCGCTCATTTCAGCATTTCCTCCCGCATTATCGGCAATAGGACCATAAGCATCTGTCGCCAAGGTTATTCCCAAAGTAGAAAGCATACCTACGGCTGCAATACCGATTCCATAAAGTCCCATTCCTACATTTGTAAAATCTCCACCCGATGCAAGCAGGAAGGAAGCAATGATTCCTGCAACAACTGCAAGAACCGGAATAGCGGTTGAAAGCATTCCCAAACCAATACCGGAAATAATAACCGTTGCAGGGCCCGTCTTTCCACTCTCAGCCAACTTTTTGGTAGGTTTATAAGATTGTGAAGTATAATATTCGGTAGAACGCCCGATAATAATACCTACTACCAAACCAACAACCACTGCAAGTGAAACATTTATCCAATTCTCCAACTGCAATACCCATAAAATAAAGAAGGTTGCAATTACAATCAGTACGGAACTAAGGTTTGTGCCGAAAGCTAAAGAACCCAGCAGTTCTTTCATGCCTGCATTCTCTTTCGTCCTAACCGAGAATATTCCTATAATAGACAGAATGATACCCACAGCAGCAATCAACATCGGAGCAATGACTGCTTTAAACTGCATTGTAACATCCGTTGTATGTATGAAAGCCGCAGCTCCAAGAGCAGCCGTTGCAAGTATGGAACCACAGTAAGATTCATATAAGTCGGCTCCCATTCCTGCCACGTCTCCTACATTATCACCCACATTGTCGGCAATGGTAGCAGGGTTGCGAGGATCATCTTCGGGAATACCTGCCTCAACTTTACCTACCAAATCAGCTCCCACATCTGCAGCTTTAGTATAAATACCACCTCCTACACGAGCAAAAAGTGCCTGTGTACTGGCTCCCATACCGAAAGTAAGCATCGTCGTGGTTATTACACATAATTTATGTGTCGGGCTAAGTACGTCATCAGGAATAAAATAATTAAGCAGTAAATACCAAAAAGATATATCAAGTAATCCCAAGCCAACAACAACCAAGCCCATTACCGCACCACTACGGAAAGCTACACGCAAACCTTTATTCAATGAATGTTGTGCTGCATTTGCCGTACGTGCCGAAGCATAAGTTGCTGTCTTCATTCCAAGGAATCCGGAAAGTCCCGAGAAAAAACCTCCGGTAAGGAAAGCAACCGGTACCCAAACATTTTGCACATGGAAGCCGTAAGCCATGATAGAAAAGAAAATGACCAAGCCTAAAAATACCAGACCTACAATTTTATATTGCTGTTTCAGGTAGGACATGGCACCTTTTCGCACAGCAGCGGCAATTTTAATCATTTGAGGAGTACCCTCACTCTCTTTCATCATTTGCTTGTGGAAATAAAGAGCAAAACAAAGAGCAAGAACGGAGGCTGAAGGGATCAGCCAAAAAAGCATGCTATCCATAGAATTACTTTTAAAGGTTTATACTTGCTCTAAAAATATTGATTCTTAATGAGATAGCAAAGAAAAAAGAGAAATTTTTAGTGATTAATGTTTAGTGATAAGTGATTAGCGAATTAATCACTTATCACTAAACATTAATCACTAAAGAAACATATTCTTAAGCCGGTTAATGCCTGCCACTAAAGCATCTATTTCTTCTTTTGTATTATATAAGGCAAAGGAAGCCCGTACTGTACCTTCTATACCAAGACGTTGCATTAAGGGTTGGGCACAATGATGACCTGTGCGAACAGCAATCCCGAGTCTGTCAAGCAAAGTTCCCATATCGAAATGATGAATATCTCCAACCAAGAAAGAAACCACACTGCTCTTATTTTCGGCTTCACCGAAAAGACGCATACCTTCTATCTGCCGAAGTTGCTGCATTGCATATTGTGTCAATTCATGCTCATGGGCGGCAATCTTATCCACACCGATTTTATTCACATAGTCTAATGCAACAGCAAGAGCTGTTGTACCGATATAATCAGGAGTACCCGCTTCAAACTTATAAGGGAGTTCATTGAATACGGTTTTCTCAAAACTGACACTCTGTATCATTTCTCCCCCACCCTGATAAGGAGGAAGTTTATCCAGCCATTCTTCTTTTCCATACAAAACTCCCACCCCTGTCGGACCATATATTTTATGACCTGAGAATGCACAGAAATCCACATCTAAATCCTGTACGTCCACCTTTAAATGAGGTACAGACTGAGCGGCATCAAGTAGAACAGGAACACCATGTGCGTGTGCCGTCACAATCATTTCTTTTGCCGGATTAACCGTTCCGAGTACATTCGATACATGCGCAAAAGATACAATTTTGGTTCTGTCAGAGAAAAGCTTTTCATATTCGTCCAATAATAGTTCTCCTTTGTCACTCATCGGAATTACTTTAATGGAAATGCCCTTCTTAGCCGCGAGTAACTGCCACGGAACTATGTTGCTATGATGCTCCATAGTGGAAATGATTACCTCGTCCCCTTCTTTCATGAATTCCTCACCAAAAGAAGAAACAAGCAAATTTATCGATTCGGTAGTTCCACGCGTAAAGATTACCTCATTGGAGTTTTTTGCATTAATAAATCGCTGCACTTTCCGGCGAGAGTCTTCATGCAGCTCCGTAGCCTGCTGTGATAGAAAATGAACCCCACGATGGACATTAGCATTTACAGAATAATATTCATCAGTAATAGCTTCTACCACACAACGGGGCTTCTGTGTAGTAGCACCGTTATCGAGATAAATTAAAGGCTTCCCATACACCTCACGTTGGAGAATGGGAAAGTCTTCACGAATTTTATTTAGTTCCTCGTTATTCATTATCTATTCTCATTTACAAATAGCACATCCCTGACATTTATTGAAGTCGCCACGGAAACGTTTCTCAACCAACAAATGAAGTCTGTCTTTCAAGGCATCCAAACGGATATTGTCAACTACCTCGTTGACAAAAGCGAACATTAACAACAAACGAGCTTCACGAATAGAAATACCACGTTGCTGCATATAGAACATAGCTTCTTCATCCAACTGTCCGACAGTCGCACCATGTCCGCACTTCACATCGTCCGCATAAATTTCTAATTGAGGTTGAGTGTACATCCGGGCTTCCTTCGTGATACAAAGATTACGGTTAGTCTGCTGTGAACTTGTTTTCTGTGCATCGGGGCGAACCAAAACTTTGCCTGCAAATGCTCCGACCGATTGATCGTCGAGAACGTATTTAAACAATTCATTGCTTGTACATTCGGGCACTGCATGGTCAATAAACGTATTGTTATCCACATGCTGGTTCTTATCCACGATAGCCATACCACACACATTTGTTTCAGCATGCTTTCCTGCCAAAGTGACTTCCACTGTGTTACGGGTTGTTCCGTTATGGAGTGTAATTCCATTCAATAAGACATTGGAATTCTCATCTTGGCGAACAAAGCAATTGGAAACACGTACACTGCTTGTATGTGTTTCTTCCAATTCATACATATCGAATACTGCATCTTTGCCTACAAAAACCTCTATAACCTGAGTTGCCAAGAAATTTACATTATCCATAGCGTGGTCGCAAATCAAGAGCTTAGCTTGTGCAGCATCTTCAATCACAATCAACACACGACGGTTAATCATGAAATTAACATCGGCACGCAATATGTTTACCAATTGAATAGGCTTCTCAACGATGACACCTTTCGGTATATAAAGAAAAACACCATCCTGAGCAAAAGTAGTATTGAAAGCTGTTACTCCATCCTCGGAAGTATCCGCTAACTTACCATAATATTTCTTCACCAATTCCGGGTATTGCCCGGCAGCATCTTTTAATCCCATCATAATAACACCTTCGGGAAGATGAGATTTAGGCAATGCTTTATTATAGAAACTATCGTTCACTACAAAATAGAGTGAAGTACTCATATTAGGTACGTCACATTTGAATACTTCATAAGGATTTACAGGAATACTCAAACGATTCAAATTCAAACCATAATCCGGTTCAAAGAAACGACTGATATCCGTGTATTTATACTTTTCCATTTTACGAGTAGGAAAACCAAGACGTTGGAAGTCATCAAAAGCTTTCGCTCTCGGCGCATTCAGCACTCCTGCACTATGACTGCAAATCATAGGCTCATACTGAGAAAAGAGGTCTATATATTGTTGTTCTGCACTCATATGTTATTCTCCCAATTCTTCTTTAATCCAGTCGTAACCACGTTTTTCAAGTTCAAGCGCCAGTTCGGGACCTGCTGTTTTTACAATCTTGCCTTTATAAAGTACGTGTACAATATCGGGTTTGATATAATCCAATAAGCGCTGATAGTGAGTAATTACAATGGTGGAATTATCCGGTTTCTTCAACAGATTTACTCCATTCGCTACAATACGAAGCGCATCAATATCAAGACCTGAATCCGTTTCATCAAGGATAGACAAACGTGGTTCAAGCATTGCCATCTGGAATATTTCATTGCGTTTTTTCTCTCCACCGGAGAAACCTTCATTCACAGAACGATTGGCAAGTTTATTATCCAACTCTACCACTGCACGCTTTTCACGCATTAACTTCAAAAATTCACTTGCCGACAGAGCCGGAAGTCCTTTATATTTACGTTGTTCGTTTACAGCAGTACGCATGAAGTTTACCATGCTTACACCCGGAATCTCCACCGGATACTGGAAACTAAGAAAGATACCTTCGTGAGAACGGTCTTCCGGCGAAAGTTCCAACAAATCTTTTCCGTAGAAAGTAACAGAACCTTTCGTTACTTCAAATGCAGGATTTCCTACCAACACAGAAGAAAGCGTACTTTTACCCGATCCGTTAGGTCCCATAATTGCATGTACTTCACCCGGTTTCACTGTAAGGTTGATGCCTTTCAATATCTCTTTGCCATTCACGCTGGCATGTAAGTCTTTTATTTCTAACATAGCACTTATTTCTTAATTCTTCGTTCTTAATCTTATTTTATCCCACACTTCCTTCCAAAGATATGGCAAGGAGCTTCTGAGCTTCAACTGCAAACTCCATCGGAAGTTTGTTGATAACCTCTTTTGCATATCCGTTTACAATCAGCCCGATAGCATCTTCGGTAGAAATACCACGCTGGTTACAGTAAAACAACTGGTCTTCACTAATCTTGGAGGTAGTTGCCTCATGTTCTACCACTGCGGTTTCATTATGTATATCCATATACGGGAATGTATGTGCACCACATTTATCTCCCAACAACAATGAATCACATTGACTGTAATTGCGGGCACCGTTTGCTTTCTCGGCAACACGAACCAAACCACGATAAGAGTTTTGTGAATGTCCGGCAGAAATACCTTTTGATATAATAGTACTCTTTGTGTTCTTTCCCAAATGAATCATCTTTGTTCCCGTATCCGCTTGCTGATAATTATTGGTTACGGCAACAGAATAGAACTCAGCCGTAGAGTTATCACCGGAAAGAATGCAACTCGGATATTTCCATGTAATAGCCGAACCGGTTTCTACCTGAGTCCATGAAAGTTTACTATCCACTCCTTTACAGTTACCACGTTTAGTAACAAAATTGTAAATACCACCTTTACCTTCCTTATCACCCGGATACCAATTCTGAACCGTTGAATACTTCACTTCCGCACGATCATGTACCACAATTTCCACAATAGCTGCATGCAACTGGTTCTCATCACGCATAGGAGCAGTACATCCTTCAAGATAACTCACGTAAGCATCATCATCGGCTACAATCAATGTACGCTCGAACTGTCCGGTATTGGCTGCATTAATTCGAAAATAAGTAGAAAGTTCCATTGGACAACGCACCCCTTTCGGTATGTAAACAAAAGAACCATCCGAAAACACTGCCGAATTAAGAGCTGCAAAGAAGTTGTCACGATACCCCACAACAGAACCAAGGTACTTCTGTACCAAATCGGGATGTTCGCGCACGGCCTCACTAAAAGAGCAGAATATGATTCCCTTCTCCATCAATGTTTCTCTAAAAGTTGTCTTTACAGAAACAGAGTCCATAACAGCATCTACCGCCATTCCGCTCAACTGTCTTTGTTCATGCAACGGTATTCCAAGCTTATTAAACGTTTTAATCAGTTCAGGATCTACTTCATCCAAAGATTTCGGACCTTCTTTTTTTACCGGACTGGCATAATAACTGATAGCCTGATAATCTATTTCAGGTATATTCAATTGTGCCCAAGTAGGCATCTTCAATGTTAACCAGTGACGGTACGCATTCAAACGGAATTCAAGCAGCCATTCGGGTTCTTGTTTCTTTGCTGAAATCAGACGAACAACGTCTTCATTCAACCCTTTGGGAATGACTTCTGTTTCCACATCCGTTGTAAAGCCATATTTATAGCTTTCCTGCGTCAGATCTTTCAAATATTTATTGGGTTCTTCTTGTTCTTGCTTCATTTTATATATAGTTTTTCGTAACTTCTTTTATTGTAGGAAACAGAACTCCTACAAACTTTCCCACAGGATAATATAACACGGAGGTCTCTTTGTTTGTTTTGGCAATCAGACGGTTATCAGTATCTATAAACTCAATCACATTAATGATTAAACTAACAAGAATAAAATACTTCACTACCCCTAACATCGCTCCAAGCCAACGATTTACACATCCCAAAGATACAGCTTCCATCGCTTTCGTAAAAATAGCTGCCACAAGAGTAAATATAAGTGGAACAGCAATCCATATCATAATGAAAGCTATAACTTTTGCAATAGTCATAGATTCTGTGACAGTAGGACATAACTTTTCCGCCAAAGACAAATACAACATCTTTGCAGCCAGCAGTCCGACAATCAAGCCCGCTATTGATGCAGATTGTTTTAAGAAACCTTTCATAAAACCGATAACAGCCCCTGCACCTATAATAATAAGAATAACTATGTCTATCGTTGTCATACTTCGTAAAACAAAAACGGAGACACGGAGTATATAACCACTCTGTGCCTCCGTTTTTCTGTCTATGATATATCTTATAATGTTTGCTTAACTTCTACTTCCTGATAGGATTCTATAATATCACCTACCTTAATATCGTTATAGTTTTGTAAACTGATACCACATTCAAAGTTTGTAGCAACTTCTTTCACATCATCTTTAAAGCGTTTCAATGCATTGATTTCTCCGGTAAAGATTACAATACCGTCACGAATCAAGCGTGCTTTATCGGAACGTTTAACCTTACCTTCTCTTACGATAGCACCCGCTACAGTACCTACCTTAGTAATATGGAATACTTCCATAACCTCAATGCTGGCAGTAACTTCTTCTTTCACTTCAGGAGCAAGCATACCTTCCATCGCCGCTTTCACTTCTTCTATCGCATCATAAATGATAGAATACATACGTATATCCACACCTTCCTGTTCTGCAAATCTGCGCGCAGAAGCAGACGGACGAACCTGGAATCCGATAATAATTGCATTGGAAGCAGCAGCCAAAGTCACATCCGATTCAGAAATCTGACCTACAGCCTTATGAATAACATTCACCTGGATCTGAGGAGTAGACAACTTGATTAATGAGTCGGACAATGCTTCAATAGAACCATCCACGTCACCCTTCACAATAACATTCAATTCCTGGAAGTTACCCAAAGCAATACGACGTCCCACTTCATCCAAAGTAAGAAGTTTCTGAGTACGCAAACCTTGTTCACGTTGCAACTGCTCACGCTTATTGGCAATTTCACGAGCTTCCTGTTCTGTTTCAATTACGTGGAATGCATCACCTGCCTGAGGTGCGCCATTCATACCCAAAATAAGGACCGGTTCGGAAGGACCTGCTTCCTTGATTCTTTGGTTACGTTCATTGAACATTGCTTTCACCCTACCATAGTTAGTTCCTGCCAATACAATATCTCCCATTCTCAATGTTCCGTTCGATACCAAAACTGTAGCCACATAACCACGGCCTTTATCCAAAGTCGATTCAATAATAGAACCGGTTGCACGTCTGTCCGGATTAGCTTTCAAATCAAGCAAATCGGCTTCAAGCAATACTTTCTCCATTAACTCGGCAACTCCGGAACCCTTCTTTGCAGAAATATCTTGTGACTGATACTTACCTCCCCATTCTTCAACAAGGAAGTTCATATTTGCCAGTTCTTCTTTAATCTTATCAGGATTTGCAGTCGGCTTATCCACCTTATTGATTGCAAATACTATAGGTACGCCTGCAGCCATTGCATGGTTGATAGCTTCCTTGGTTTGAGGCATCACATTATCATCGGCTGCAACAATAA
This sequence comes from uncultured Bacteroides sp., assembly GCA_902492205.1. GTDB lineage: Bacteria > Bacteroidota > Bacteroidia > Bacteroidales > Bacteroidaceae > Bacteroides. The sequence continues at coordinate 19,657 of CABUKU010000001.1, forward strand.
TGATTGCAATATCCGTTACTTTCGCACCACGGGCACGCATAGCCGTAAATGCTTCGTGTCCCGGAGTATCAAGGAAAGTAATGTGACGTCCGTTTTCCATCTTCACATTGTAAGCACCGATATGCTGAGTAATACCTCCCGCCTCACCGGCAATTACATTGGCTTTACGAATATAGTCGAGCAACGATGTCTTACCGTGGTCAACGTGTCCCATTACCGTTACGATAGGTGCACGTGACTGCAAGTCTTCCGGATCATCCTCTTCTTCGGTAATAGCTTCGGCTACTTCCGCACTCACATATTCTGTCTTGAAACCGAATTCATCAGCAACAAGGTTGATAGTTTCTGCATCCAGACGCTGGTTGATTGACACCATCATACCGATACTCATACAAGTAGCGATAACCTGATTAACAGAAACATCCATCATGCTTGCCAATTCATTAGCAGTAACAAACTCTGTAATCTTCAAAACTTTGCTTTCCGCCATTTCCTGGCTTTCCAGCTCCTGCTGGCGAGCTGATATATTTTCTCTTTTCTCTTTACGATACTTAGAAGCTTTATTCTTTCCCTTGCTGGTAAGACGGGCCAAAGTTTCTTTAACCTGCTTTGCTACATCCTCATCGCTGACTTCTGCCTTAACAACAGGTTTTTTAAAGCGGTTTTGGTTGTTATTATGCTTGTTATTGCCACCTTGTTGAGGTCTGGGCCCTCTTTCGCTATTCGGAATCGGACGGGTTATATTATTCTGTGTTGAAGCTGCTCCCGAAACATTATTAATGTCAACCTTTTCTTTATTGATGCGGCTGCGTTTCTTCTTTTTCTTGGCATCATCATCACTCACTTTATCAACAGTCTTAACCTTCTTGTTCAGATTCTCGTCATCCTTTCTGATTTCCTTGATGATAGCATCTTTCATCTGTTTTTTCTGTTCCTGACGCTGTCTGTCTTTCTCTTCCCTCTCTTTACGTTTCTCTTCCTTAGATTTTTTCTTCGGACGTGTAGATTGATTCAGAGCATCAAGGTCAATCTGACCAATGACGTTGATTTTAGATACAAATTCTGTTGGACGGAGTTTGAAAACGCCGTCTTCACCTTGTCCATTCTGAGGTTCTTCAACCTTTTCTGGTTCCTCTTGTTTTTTGGGCTGTTCTACCACCTTTTCTTCTTTTTCAGTAATAGTTGGAGTAACCGGGATTTCAACCGGAGCTTCTTTTTGTTGCGATTGAGGTTCTACCGGAGCTGTTTCAATTTCTTCAACAGGTTTTTCCTCTACTATCTTTTCTTCCTTCACCGGGGCAGGAGCAGGTTGGGTTTCGTTAACCGAACGAACTTCCACCTCAGGTTCAACCTTTTTCGGTTCAACCACCACAGGTTCTTCTACTTTCGGAGCAACCGGTTCCTTAGCAGCCTTTTTATGAAGGTTGTCTAAATCTATCTTTCCTACCTGCTTAAATTTAGGACGCGCATCTTCGGGAACTGTCGTCTTTATTACTTCTTCTTTTGCATTGGAAGGAGCATTTTTCTTCTCATCGTTATAGCTATCAATAGAGATAGAAACTTTATTACGATCTTTATTCTGACGTTCCTGAATAAATTTTTCCGATTCGATTCTTAAATTCTTGTCTTTGCTGAACTCCTTTACCAAAACGGCATATTGCTCTTCGGTAATTTTCGTATTCGGGTTTGCTTCTATCTCATAACCCTTCTTCTGCAAGAACTCAACTACCGTCGCTATTCCTACATTTAAATCTCTTGTAACTTTGTTTAACCTAATCGTCATACTAAATAATTAATTAATACGCCAATGGCTAATATACCAATTGGCTACGGAATAAATAATAATGTATAGGCATTACAGCCAAGTCAGCACATTATTATTCTTCAAATTCCGACTTCAAAATACGCAACACTTCATCAACAGTGTCCTCCTCAAGATCGGCCTTTTCAATCAACATTTCGCGAGGTGCGCTCAACACTGCTTTTGCAGTATCAATACCAATGCTCTTGATAGCATCGATCACCCAACCATCGATTTCATCTTTGAACTCATCCAAATAGATATCTTCATCCTCTGCTTCGCCGTCAAGTTCACGGAACACGTCGATAGTGTACTCTGTAAGCATACTGGCCAGTTTGATATTCAAACCGCCTTTACCAATAGCAAGCGACACTTCTTCCGGTTTGAGGAATACCTCTGCTTTTCTTTCTTCTTCGTTCAAACGGATAGAAGAAATCTTTGCCGGACTCAAAGCACGCTGAATGAACAGTGATATATTTGATGTATAATTAATAACATCAATATTTTCATTACGAAGCTCACGAACAATACCGTGAATACGTGATCCTTTTACACCTACACAGGCTCCTACCGGATCAATTCTTTCATCGTAAGATTCCACTGCTATTTTAGCACGTTCACCCGGGATACGGGCTATTTTCTTAATAGTAATCAACCCATCGTTGATTTCCGGAACTTCCATTTCGAATAAACGTTGCAGGAAGACAGGCGAAATACGAGACAAAATAATTTTAGGATTATTATTTTTGTTATCTACACGGGCAACCACTGCACGTGCCGTTTCACCTTTGCGATAGAAATCACTTGGGATTTGTTCGGTCTTCGGTAAAAGCAACTCATTACCTTCGTCATCGAGAAGAAGAATTTCTTTCTTCCATATCTGATAAACTTCAGCATTAATGATTGAGCCTACCTTATCTATATATTTATTATAAAGACTGTCTTTTTCCAGTTCAAGAATCTTGGAAGCCAATGTCTGGCGAAGATTCAGGATAGCGCGACGGCCAAAGCTTGCAAAGTTAACCTCATCGGTCACTTCTTCACCGGCTTCGTAAGAAGAGTCAATCTTCTGTGCCTCGCTCAAAGAGATCTGAGCATTAGGATCTGTCAGATCTTCATCAGCTACCACCTCACGGTTACGCCATATTTCAAAGTCGCCCTTGTCAGGGTTTACAATAACATCATAATTCTCGTCGGTGCCAAACATTTTCGCTATCACGCTACGGAAAGATTCTTCGAGAACGCTCACCATAGTGGTTCTGTCTATATTCTTCAGTTCTTTAAACTCCGAAAATGTATCAATCAAGCTGATTGTTTCCTCTTTCTTGGCCATAATTATTATTTAAAACTAATTAAGTATTTAGTATATTTTATCTCGTCATAAGTGAAAGTCAGGTCTTCGTCTACTATTTTCGGACGCTTTGCCCCTTCTTCTTTTACTTTCTTCTTTACGGTCACCACAAACTTGTCTTCATCTGCATCCTTCAGGATTCCCGTAAACTTCACACCTCCATTGGTGAGTATCTCCACCTCACATCCGATGTGTATGTAATATTGCTGCAACACTTTAAAAGGCTGTCCTATTCCGGCCGAACCCACTTCCAGTTCATAGTCTTCCTCGTCACGGTTCAGTTTTGACTCGATGAACCTGCTTAAATCAACACAATCTTCAATCCAAACACCTTCGGCATGGTCAATTTCAACCAAAATCTTGTTGTCGGAACTGATTTCCACATCTACCACAAAGTAATCCTTACCTTGCAGCCATTCTTCAACAATCTGATTAACAGTACTTTTTTCTATCATTTATACACTATTAAGAACAAAAAAAGGGCTTAACCGCCCTCTCACCTTTCATCATTCCGAGCGCAAATATACAAATATTCTTCGCGCCTACAAAGAATTAGTGATTTTTTTATTAGTTTTGCGCTATAAATCAACTTTCTATAAGGAAAAGTATATGCCAAAAACAAATCTCAATACAAACAAGCAGTTCATGATAGGAAACGGCATTCTGGCATTCGCCGTTATCGTGGTAGTGGTTATTTTCGTTTATATGAGCCTCAAAGTAAAGAATGACAAAGAAAAGGAAACGACTTATGCCGAAGTCTACAACATTGAACTGACAAGCGGTTTCATCGGAGATTCCGTTTCCGTTTATTTGAATGACAGCCTGTTATTGAACCAACTTATCCGATCGGACACCATAAAGTTAAGTGCGCAACGCTTTGCCGAGCAAAGTGCTTTGCTGATTGTAGACAATAAGACTGAAAGAATATCTACTTTCAACCTGAAAGAAGAAGGCGATAATGTATTCTTCCGCAAAGAAGACGGTGTTATTTTAATGGGCAGTAAATAATTTCCGGAACAAAAATGACAATAAAGAACGCTTTCAAGAATTTCTTCCGGAAGGCGGGAGAGTTCTTTTTCCCCGAAGAAACACAACCACGTGTATTCTTACTCTTTTTCCTTTGTATCTTCTTCAAATTCATTGTATTCGACTTAATCTGGTGTTTTCAAACCACCTTCTCTTCTTTCTCCACTGTCGAATGTTATCTGAACAAGATATGGGTGGCACTTATTCTGATGTTGCCTTTCGTGTGCTTCCGTGCTTCAAAAATCACAGTTATTATTTGTTTCCTTCTCGACGGACTGCTCATTTCAAACCTGCTCTATTTCCGAACCTACTATACAGCTATCCCTCTGGACAGCTATCTGTTGGCAGGAAACCTGAAAGACTTCACAGCCAGCGTAGTCGATTCAATAAAATGGGCGGACATATATTTCCCATTATCCACTGTTGCAGCCATTGTTATTTACCGGACAAGATACAGAAAAAGCAATCAAGTGAGTTGGCGATACAAACGTTTGACCTGTATCGGACATTATCTCCTACTGATTCTTCTTTCATCCGTTCTGTCGGGTTTGCTATTATGGAATAAAGGAGGAATAAAACCTGCATTCGACTCCTTGCAAAATGCAAACTATCATACTTGCGGAGTTCCAATGTACACTCTGTTCGGCAACATGTATTATGAACATTTACAGGAGAAAGCCGAGTTTACTCCCGAAATAAAACAAGAAATAGAAAACTGGCTCAAAAACAAGCCTACCCATAAACCCGCCCCGTTCAAAATGGAGCAAAGGGATAACTGCATCGTTATTCTTTGCGAGTCATTGGAAAGCTGGGTATTGGAAAGAGAGTATGAGGGGAAAGAAATCACCCCGAACCTCAACGCCCTGTTGAAAGAAACAAATACACTTTATGCTCCCCATGTATTAACCCAAGTAAAAGGCGGACGCTCCATTGATGCACAACTCCTTCTTTACACGGGACTTTTGCCCATTACAAACGGAGCCTACAGCACCAAATATCCAGATTCCCACTATCCTAGCTTCATCAAAGCTTTTAAAGATTGGGGAAAAGGGAAAGCATACAGCATGACGGTGGACAAGCAAATAACATGGAACCAGAATATTGTTGCCCGTGATTTCGGCATTGACAGCCTGATAGCAAAAGAAGGATTCATATTGGATGAGAAAGTAGGATTAAGAAAAAAACTCGGTGATGTATCTTTCCTCCGTCAAGTAGGCGAAAAGATAACACCAGAAACCTTATGGCCTGCCGACGGTCACACATTCCTTCAATGTGTCACCTATTCCGGTCATAATCCGTTTATATTGCCCGATGAATTGAAACGTATCAACTTCACCGGTGACATGCCCGAGCGTATGCGTGACTACATGATTATGGCAAACTATACCGACCATGCCATTGGTTCCTTTATAAAGACTCTCCGTTCGCAAAAGAAATTTGCCAATACCATGATTGTTATTACAGGCGACCATGAAGGGCTGGCAGGCGATCGTGAAGAACTTTGCAAGTCGAAAGCCGGAAAGGGTATAGTTTCCGAAAGACTGTACACTCCGTTCATCGTTGTCAACTCCCCCATAGGCATGCGTTATGATAAAGTAATGGGGCAAGCAGACATGTATCCCACTATTTTAAACCTGCTGCAACTTGACAATTACCCGTGGACAGGTATGGGACAAAGTATTTTAAATCCCGATAAAAAGGGATTTGCCGTTAATCCGCAGCTACAAGTAATTGGTGATACTGAAGGAGTATCCGATGAAGAAATCAATCACGCCAAAGAAGCATGGAAAGTATCGGATATGATAATCAAATTCGATTATCTGAATGATACCTCACTTTAAACCCATTACTTTCAATTATTTGCCAAAGTTGCTCTCATGCTCTCATAAATCGCCATATCTACTTATAGCAAGTAGTTTCAGATATGAGAGCAACTTTTTTTTGCTCTCATCCTGCTCTCATTCTGCTCTCATTCCTGCCATTGTAAACAAGAAAGCCATGTATGAAAAAGTTTTCCATAAGGAAAAACAAACCTAATCGTGCCGTAAAAATTTTAAATTGACAGTTGTCAATCCTTGGATTGACTATTGTCGCTTCACGGATTGACAGTTGTCAATTCATGAAACGACAATAGTCGATTCAAAACTTCTTCAGCACGATCGGGAGTGTTCTACCGCACATTTAACAAACTGACAGGAAGAAAACTTATAACTCGGTACGGAACTTTTTCAATTCATTGCGCAAGGCATGGGCTTTTCCTTCGGTAAGACTGTTGAGCAGCGCCCAAAAACGTTCGCCATGGTTCATCTCTTTTGTGTGGCTCAACTCGTGAAGCAGCACATAGTCTATCAAATGACGGGGAAGAAGCATCAGATAACAGGACAGATTTATTGCTTTATGAGCCGAACAGCTTCCCCAACGCCCTTTGCTTGAGTTAATTTTAACTGATTCGTAGAGCAGACTGAGCTGATTGGACAACTGATACAAACGCGGGGGAAGTATTATCTTGGCATTCCGGCGAAGCGCTTCCAATATTACTTTACGCAGCCACTCCTGTAATTTCTCATCATCGAAATTAGCAGTGGGCGGACAGATAATTGTCATATTGCCCAATTCGGAGTGTGCAAGGAACTTATCACGTTCACCTCTTACGAGAGAGAGTTTGAAGTAATCCGCTTCTATCCGGTAATCAAGGTCTATCCTTTTCCGTTCCACTTTTTCCCGGTCTTTGGATAGTTTCAGCCTGTATTTATCGACTACATCCTTAACTTCGCGCTCGGTCACTCCGCACGGAACGGTTACATAAATAGCATCGGGACGAACACGAAGTATAATGTTACGCGCACGCAGATTCACCTTTATCACTATTCGTCCCAGTTCTGTGTCCTGAAGTTCTCCGTTTTGCATGAATGCCATTTTACCGGCAAAGATAAAAGGAAATAAGAATATATGAAAGCGAACAGCTTGTTCATTTTCGGACAGTACTATATATATTACCGCACTGATAATCAAACGTATAAAATTAAGGCATGGCTTTTGCTTTTATCCATTGAAAGAAAATATATATATATTTTCGTGCAACTTTACCGAAGGCTGATACGTCTAATATATATAACTCTAAAAAGAAACGGATATGAACAACAGAATTCTAACAAGCCTATTTCTCTTATGTGCTTTAATGGTGTCCACGTCATCATGTGCCCAGATTAAAGCAAGCAAAAACTATGTTACCAAAGATGTTAAGGTAGGAAACTTCAATAAGATTGAATCATTGTGCAGCACCACCGTGACATATATTCAAAGCACTGACGGAAGCACAAAAGTGCAGGTCTACGGCTCGGACAATCTGGTTGACCTTCTCGACATCAGTGTCAGCAAAGGGAGTCTGATTGTCAAATTAAAAAAGAATGCGAGAATATCTTGGAAAGACGGACGTTTGAAAGTCATTGCATCGAGCCCGTCTCTAGAAGCTGCCCTCCTGCAAGGTTCGGGTGACATCAACTTGGAAAGCGATATTAACTGCAATAACTTCTCCATGTTGCTGCAAGGCTCGGGAGACATCAACGCAAAAAACATAAAAAGTGCGAATAATGTAGATGCGCGCCTGCAAGGTTCGGGAGATATTGAAGTGAAAGGTGGTATTCAAGCCCAAAACGTGGCACTCAACTTGCAAGGTTCGGGAGATCTGAAAGTGGTGAATGTCACTGCAAACGATGTGAAAGCACAGTTACATGGTTCGGGAGATTTGAAAATCAACGGAACAACCGGTACCGCCACTTTGTCTTTGCAAGCTTCGGGTGATTTGGATGCCAAGAATCTGCAAGCGGTGGACGTAACAGCAACTCTCAACGGTTCGGGAGATTTAAATTGCTACGCAACGGGTACACTGAAAGTCGGAGTGAACGGCAGCGGTGACATAGGTTACAAGGGCAATCCGAGTAAGGTGGAACTTATCGGGGGACGTACCAGGAATATCAGAAAACTATAAAGACTCTCTTCTTTACTTTACATATTTATAATTTAAAAGGTAACGGGAACAACTGCATCGTTCATTGTGTGTAATGCAGGTTGTTCCCGTTTTTAGTTTAAGTGATCCTGCTCCCCTTTTGAGAGGAGAAATAATTGTTCTTCTTACCAGCCGGATACCTTTTGCACTTGTTCTTTCTGTGCTTCATCCAGTTTGCTGTTATATCCTTCATAGATGTATTTTCCCACAGGATTGCCGGCATTCTTGATTATCCATGTAACAAGGAACTCGGAAAACTCTTTTTTAACGGCATCCGGTTCCTTTCCTGTAAAGTCTTTATCCATAAACCGGTCTTTTGCCATGAGGAAGTCCATCATGTCATTGTTTAAAGGGGTGTTGCTCACAGAGACTATATTGCCCAGTGTAACCAATATTTCTCCATTTTCGAGCACCACGGGGAGGGTTAACGGATAGTTATCGCTATCGTTTTCCTGCACATAGAGTTCCCTTACCACAGCGGTGTCCTGCATCCCGGCAAAAGTGAATTTGCCATGCACTATCTGCACGCTGTCATAAACCTCCGTCCCACTGACAGCATCTTTCAAATAAACAATTCTCCCTTCATAAGCTGTGTTTGTCACTGTTCCTTTCATGGTAAACGAGCGCTCTTTGGCAGTGTTGCCGCATGCACTCAAAAGAACCACGACAAACAATAACAGTAATGCGTTTTTATTCATGTTATCTTTCATTTATAAAAAATCACCCCATTCCGTTATGCCAGTACAAAAGACGGAATATGGGGTGACTCTTTCAATTCACAAAAAGGACCTATCTCTATTAAAATCTAAAACCTATTTTAATATTCGGAGTAGCAAAGAAATTAACGTTATGATGTCCTACTTTATAGGTTTGCATGCCTTTGGGTATAATCTGTATCTGATCATAGCGGTATGAAACCGGTTGCACTTCAAACCCGAATACCAAACCTTTTGCAAGGCTGTATTCAATACCGGCAACACCACCGACACGAAGGCTAAAAATACGCCCTGCTTTGCTCGACGGAACATAGAGTTGAAGAGGATCTTCTCCATCTTCATTGGCTTCGGTATCTTGAACTTTACTCCAAGACACAATATTCCCCTCGTGATCATAATTGGGTTGATAAGTATAGTTGCCGTTTGACGTATATTCATTCCACCCTATAATACTACCATTAGCATCGGTGATAGGCTGATAAGTTGTTTCTGTATCATTACCCGAAACCGTTTCGCCCGTATAAGGAGAGACAGTCTCTATACGTCCCATTTGCCAGCCAAATACACCACCCACATAAAGGTTGATGCGTTCGTTTTTCGTATTGAAATAATAATTCGATCCTGCAGCGAGCGACCACATGTTGGATATTTTACCTTCCACATAGTTGTAGGCAGGTATTGCCATATCCGGAATGGAGTTATCTCCCGCAATGTAATCTTTCTTGGGGGTGGCATTGATATTCATGCTGAACATCAAATTCACATCCCAGCGGTCTGTCAGGAAATACTTTCCCTGAATACCTATCAGATTCACCAAATCATTTTCATTCAAATTCCCTAAATTAAGGTACATACCGGGATCATTGGAAGCGTTGGCAGAACTGCTATAAAATTGATTCAATCCGATATTAGGAGCTTCACCATTTCCGTTCCAATATTGCGGTAACAAATATTCCATGTCTTGATTGAACATTGTGTTGCTTCCAATCACGGCGGATATTTGCCACTGACCTTTTTTAGGTGCAAACGACGCATCACCACTGCTGTATTGTTGCGCCGCCATTGGCGCAACAGTACATACAGACAGAAGTAATATGCATAGTTTCTTTATCATATAATTCTTCTTTATTAGTTTTTTAATTATTCGGCAGGAGTTGTTGATGCCATTAATTCAACCAACTTATCTTTCTTGGCGGATAATGTTTCAAACTGTTTGTTCAAAGCATCGATTTCAAGTTGTTTATTGGCAATCTCACTATCAAGAACCTTTATTGTTGCTTCATATTCTCCGCTATAGTTGCCTGCTTTCACTGCATCCAACAATGTTTGATATGTTTTCAGCAAGTTCTGTGCTTCAGCCAATGTGCCGATTGTGATAGTTGCATCAGGATGATTTATACCACCGGTTGTTGTTGATGCTCCGGGAGTTATTGAACCTGAACCTTCGATATCTGCAATCGCTTTATTGATAGCGGCAAGAGCAGTGTCGTAATTAGTAATTGATGTGCCACTACCAGCTTCGGCTTTAATAGCATTTTCCATTATGGTCATAAGGTTACTTATTCCGGCAGCTTTTGCTGTAAGTTCTGCTTCCTGAGCAGCATATTTCTCATCTGCAGCAATCATTACATTGTTTGCTTCAGCTTTTGCTTTGGAGATAGCAAGTATCTCAGCATCATTTGCTTTTTGAAGAGCCAACAATGCATCATTCAATTTATTCCAATCGGCAGCATTGTCTACTGCATCTTTTGCTGTCAAATAAGCATCTTGTTCTCCAAAATAAGTTTTTGCAGAACCGCTAGCAAAACCAGATTGTGCACTACTATCAAGTTTTTTCCAATCTGCATAAGTAATTGCCACTTGTTGGTCTGCATCTCCGAAACCAATCTTGGCTATAGCAGCATTGTAAATACCTGCCAGTGTTTTTGCATCGGCTGTTGTTATGTCGATAGCAGCTACACCGAAAGCATTATCCTCATTAGTTTCTGCAACAACGGCATCATAAATCTTTTCTTTAGTATTGGAAGCAGTTACTTTAGAATCTACAGTGACTGTACCGTCCAACTTATTTCTATCTGTAGCATAAGCAATGTATTTATCGGCAAAAGCTTCTTTTGCAGCCTTCACGGCAGCTGCTTTAGCATCAGCATCAAGTTCAGTATCGGCATTTATATCAGTTATGGCTTTTTTAGCATCAGCGAACTCGGTCATAATATCTGTGCGTGCATTCTTCTTTGCATCATAATTACCTGCTTGTATAGCGGCATTAAAGTCTTTCATGGCTTTTTCCCATGCAGTAGAGTCTGCTTTATAGGCTGCATAAGCAACATTAACATTCTTCTGTGCTGCAGTAAGTTCTGCTTTAGCTGCAATCAATTCGTTGTCTGTAAGAACCTTATCTTCAATTGCACCTAATAATCCTACCAATGCATCTGCTTTACCATAATGTTGTACACCGGCATCGTTAGAATCTGCACCCACTCTTGCAGATAAACGGATACCGTTCGGGTATGAATATTTAAAATCAGCTCCCTGAACTGCAAGGTTGTTAATAGCTGTAAGAGATGCTAAACCTGTACTTGAACCTCCTGCTGTAACAACAGTAGCCAATGCACTATGGAATCCGTCTTGAATGGAAGCAGGAACATCAAATGTAAATGCGCTTTCAACCTTCAAATCCTGATCGGCTTTTTCTACAGCTTGTTTAGCTTTCATGTAATCGGGATCGGAAGCTTTGGCAGTTGCAAGAGCACCCTTTTGCGTTGTAATATCTTCGCTCTCTTTCTTCAATTCCTGATATTTGGCATCCCAATCTGCCAAAGGTGTTCCCTGGATGTCTTTCAACTTAGCCAAGTTTTCCTGAATACCTTTAATCTCACCTTGTTGTGTAGCTATCTGATTATTCAAAGCATTAGCCAAATCATCGGCATTAAACTTAGACTGGATGATTAACTTATTACGAGATAATCCGGCCAATTCATTCTGTGCAGTTGCCATTGAAGATGCAATATCTTTCAAACCCTGAACTGAAGTACCCGGACCAGTGCCACTAGCAGCAGGAATAGTATATCCGTTAATTACCTTAGCCAACTCATCTGCATACTTGCTGTTCTTGAACATAATCATAGAGATTTCAAGGTCAACCATCGCTTCATTGTATGCCTGTTCAGCCTTTTTGGTTTGTTCTTGCTGAGCAAACAACATTTCAGTTAAAGTTTCAGCATCCAGCTGTGCCCTAAGTGCCAAAGTATCTTTTTTATATTGGTTCTGTGCAGCCTGCCACTCTGTTTTAAGCGCTTCCTGCTTTGCCTTCTCAGCCTGAACATCGGCTTCTGCTTGTCTGTAAGCAGCATTTGCAGTTCTAAATGCGGCTTCGGCATTCTGCACAGCAGCCTTTGCACGCAATAACTCAGCCTTCGCCCCGCGAAGTTCTGTAATACCTGCCGGTTCATCGTTATCGATACATCCGGTAAACGTTGCAGTTGTTCCACTTAATAGTAGAGCAGCTACGAGATAAGTCCATTTTCTCATACCTAAACTTTTTTAATTAGTAATAGATTAGTAAACTCTTGTTTTTAATACTTTTTATTTTAGTATATATATTTTCGCATAACTAATGTTACAAAGTTATAACTTGAACAAATGAAGTACTTGTCAAAACGTATATTTGAGTATACGATTTGACAAGTATGTATCTTTTTGTTAATTCAAATCTTTACTTACGCCATTGCGAAGGAGAAATTCCTTCTATTTGCTTAAACCGTTTGCTGAACTGAGCAGCATCAGCAAAACCTGTCCGTTCGGCAACTTCGGAAAGAGAAATCCGGCTTTCTTCTTGCATTAGTTTCTTGGATTCATTAATTCGCAGACCATTAATCCAAGTATTATAATTCGTTTTATAAAAAGTATTAATAAAATTAGATAGATAAGTGCGGTTCACTCCTATTTCTTTGCTTAAATAATCTATAGTAACGCCCGGGCTTAAATAACCTTGCTCTTTTATCCAAATATTTATTTTATTTTCTATTTTATTCCATTCAATATCCACCTTTTCTTCTGTTTGAGAATAAGAATCGGCAGGAATCTCTTTTTTCTTTGTGGGAGACATAAAGCGGGCATAATTCACATAAATAACAGTAAATAAGAAAAAGAAAAGAGTATAAAATGCCATAAATATAAGAAACGCATATTCATTCGGATATATATAAATTGCCACAGAAAGAAAAGCTACCCCCAAAACAAAACAATAGCTCCGTTTAATCCACAATAAAAATCCCCTCTGTTTTAAATCGCCTTCATCTATAAGCTTATTATAAGAAACCAATTCACGGTAAAACACCCATATATAATAAATGATAAATGAAACATAAACAAATACGGCGGAATAATAAACAGCAATTCGCCAGAAAGAATCCTTTGGCCAAAAGAAGAAAGCAATAAGCATTAAATCAAAAGTACCTATCCAAAGGATATGCCTTGTCAGAAACTCTTTTAAATGAAACGCCGGCTGCACGAGCATAACAAATGCCATAGTAAGGAACAATGCTACAAAAGGAGCAATGCACAATGTGCTCTTTATAAAAAGGAACAAAAAGTTCTCATTATCACAAAGCAATAAAATGACAGCAGGCAAGGCTATCAATAAATAAGCAACAGCCAAGCATTTACGTCCGGAAACGTAATTCTTAAAAGCAGTGTTTTTAGGTGTATATATAGCAAACAAAATAACGCCAAGAACGATACTACATACTGCCGATATGAGCTGTATAGTAAAATAAATTAATTCCATTTCATCAGTTGTTTGTTCACGTTAACACTCTTTCTATTTCATGTGCACAACAAATATATATATTTATTTCATAAACTAACAAGCTTTGCTATTGTTATTTTTCACATTTATCTTATAAAGTTAACAAATCAAATTCCCTCTTGCCAGACATATCTACATTGCCATATCATTATAAAACAGGTATATACAATACCCCTATAAAAACAATAAAAGGGTTACTGCATCACGCGGTAACCCTTTTTATCTTAGTTAGTTATTTGAAATTTGAGAGAATTGAAACTTCACAGCCTCAAGATTGTTGTTTTAATTAAGCACACTAACTATTTAATTTATATAAGCAAATGAAAATGTCTAATTATTTAAAGGTTCTTTTATCTTCATTGAATCTGCCAACTTGTTAATGAAACCATCATCCATCTTGCCTGTAAAGTTTACAACGACAAAATCGTTTTTCTCATTAGCCAGCATCACCAACTCTATGATTTTCTTTTCTTTTTTCCTCACCATGATCCGGTAGTTTTCACCATCATCTTCCAAAGAAAGGAAAGGTTCGAACCTGTTCGAGTTTCTTTCTAAAATATCCAATGCCTCCTTATAATACTTCCTTCCCTTTACTTGCGAAGTCAGCATTTGCATACTTTTTAGATTGGATATGATGTCCAGAATCCCATCATCCTTTTCTATATCGGCTTTCATAATCTCCCGCATCATCTTAGGACTGATACTGATACATGTCAGATTAGTGTCCCGGTTATGTTCCGCCATAAAGCGCGAAGCAAAATCCTGTGCAGAAGCAACTGCCGATATACATGCTATCCAGCAAATTAAAAGAACTCTCTTCATTATTCTACAACTGTATCAGCATATTCCACCTGTTGCGCCAAGCTGTCGGCAGAAAGTTTATCCTGAGACTTGTTAATACCTTCGGATACCATCATGAGTGCAGAAGATATTTGCCGGTAGGCCATCTGCGGATCATCATACGTATCCTTGTATGTGTCATAGTTATAATCCAAATTGTCTTCCGTAAAGAAAGAACGTTGTGCCACATTTCCCAAGGTGAAAATAAGTGCCACCACGGCTGCGGCTTTAAACAGCGGCATAAACCTGCTCATCGGAGTTAGTCGACGTGCCTTTACTACCGGTTTCTCAACCATAGCCAGAATTCTTGCATCAAAGTCATCGCCCAGCTTCACTTCATCTTTTTGAACCTGCTGATAAACAAACAAGTTCCTGTATTGAAGCAGATGAGCGGGAATGTCTTCCTGCCGGAAGAATACACGCAATATTTGTTCTTCCTCAAGGGAAGTCTCACATTGCCAATATCGCTCCAAAAGCTGTTCTATATACTTATAATCCATATTCTTCAATCTCTGTAAACCTTTGTCTTACCTTTTGTCTCGCTCTGAAGAGGTTCACTTTAACCTGTTCCTCCGTCAACTGCAAGATTTCAGATATTTCTTTATAACTTTTCCCTTCAATATCCCTGAGCTGCATGATTATCCGCTGCTTCTCGGGCAAATTATTAACCAATTGGTGAATGATGTTCATCCTTTCTTCATTCACCAATTGGTCATAAGGACTGGATGCGTCCGGAGTTTCTTGCGTTTCGGGAGTGAGTTCTACGTTTTGGGCTTCTTTCTGCTGACTTCGGTCTATCGCCAGATTCTTTGTTACTGTCAGACAATATGCCTCAATCGAATCAAACTGTTGCCATTCCTCCCGCCTGTTCCAGACTCTGATCATCGTTTCCTGCACTACATCCTCCGCTTCTGCACTATTCAGTGTTATTCTCAAAGCCAATCTGTATAGCTTATCCTTTAGCGGCAGTATGTCATTCCGGAAGCTGATTTCTTGCATCTCTATAATAATGACGGGTGAACAGTTGAAAAGTTACAGTTAGTATGAATATTTTTTTGAATTATTTTTTGATGATGGTCCCGGCATCCTCGTTAATAGCTGATGCCAAGGTTATTACAACTTGCGAAACACCTGCATTTATCGCAGAAAAAGAATTTTCAAGTTTGGGAATCATTCCTCCCTGAATAGTTCCATCGGCTACATAAGCATCAAATTCGGCGCGGGTAATCTGTGGGATGACACTATCGTCATCGTTTTCATCGCGGAGCACACCTTTCTTCTCAAAACAATAAACCAAAGTCACATCGAAAAGCGAAGCCATAGCTTTGGCGGTTTCACCGGCAATGGTATCGGCATTCGTATTGAGCATGTTTCCTTTGCCGTCATGGGTAAGCGGAGCCATTACGGGAACTACTCCTTTATTAATAAGGTAGGCAAGGAAAGAGGCATTTACCTTTTCCACATCGCCCACGAAACCATAATCCACCTCTTTCACCGGACGCTTTACGGAACGGATAACATCCATATCGGCACCGGTCAGCCCCAAGGCGTTCACGCCACGAGCTTGCAGTCCGGCAACAATGTTCTTATTCACCAAACCTCCGTAAACCATTGTCACTACTTTCAAAGTTTCGGCATCGGTAATGCGGCGACCATTCACCATTTTACTTTCTATTCCAAGCCGGGAAGCGATTTTAGTGGCGGAGCGACCTCCGCCATGCACTAAAATCTTATATCCTTCGATAGCAGAAAAGTCGTCGAGCAACTTATTAAGAGTTGCTTCTTCTTCTACAATCTTTCCTCCTACTTTTATTATTGTCAGTTTTTCCATTGTTATTCCAAATAAGTGTATCCATACAAGCCCGAACGGTAGTTAGATAAGAATTCCTTTCCTTCTTCCACGGAAATCCTGCCTTCCTTTACTGATTTAGTCACCCAAGTTTCAAGGGTGCGAACGAGCTTCTTCGGATTATATTGAACATAGTCGAGCACTTCGGCAACTGTCTCTCCGTCGATTACCTGATCTATGGAATAGCCCTTTTCATCGACAGATACATGCACTGCATTCGTATCTCCGAATAAGTTATGCATATCTCCCAGAATCTCCTGATAAGCCCCAACCAAGAACACACCTATATAATAAGACTCTTTAGCCTTCAACGAATGCACGGGCAAGTCATGAGAAACGTTGCGGGTGGAAATGAAGTTGGCTATCTTACCATCGGAATCGCAAGTAATGTCCTGCAAAGTAGCCGAACGGTCGGGACGTTCATCCAAACGTTGGATAGGCATGATAGGGAATATCTGGTCTATAGCCCAAGAGTCAGGCAACGACTGGAACAGGGAGAAGTTACAGAAATATTTATCTGCCAACAACTTGCTCAGTTTGCGGAATTCATCGGGAGCATGCTTCAAACCGGAAGCAATTTGATTAATTTCTCGCGTAACCGACCAATAAAGGCGTTCTATCTGCGCACGTGTCTTTAAATCCACAATTCCGTGACTGAATAAATCGAGGGCTTCTTCACGTATCTGCTGTGCATCGTGCCAAGCTTCAAGCATGCGGCTTTGATTCAGGTTATCCCATATTTCATATAGCTCGTGCACCAATTCATGGTCCTCATCACTTACTTCAAAGTTTTCGTCCATTTCGGGCAAAGTAGCTGTTTCGAGCACTTCAAAGATTAACACAGAGTGATGTGCAGTCAGCGAGCGTCCGCTTTCGGTAATAATATTCGGATGAGGAATATTATTCTTATCGCTCACATCCACCAAAGTAGAAATTGAGTCGTTTACATACTCCTGTATGGAATAATTCACGCTACTCTCGCTGCTCGAAGAACGGGTTCCGTCATAATCAACACCCAAGCCTCCGCCAATATCGACAAACTCAACCGGGAAACCCATTGCATGAAGCTGCACATAGAACTGTGAAGCCTCGCGCAAAGCCGTTTTGATGCGGCGTATCTTTGTAACCTGACTGCCAATGTGGAAATGAATCAGTTTCAGGCAATCCTGCATTTCTTTCTTTTCAAGGAAGTCGAGCGCTTCGAGCAGTTCACTTGAAGTCAAACCGAACTTGCTTGCATCGCCTCCGCTTTCCTCCCATTTGCCACTGCCGGAAGAAGCCAACTTAATGCGGATGCCGATATTAGGGCGCACATTCAATTGCTTTGCCATTTTTGCAATGAGGCGCAGTTCGTTCATTTTCTCTACCACAAGGAAAATGCGTTTACCCATCTTCTGTGCCAACAAAGCCAGCTCAATGTAGCTCTCATCCTTATATCCGTTACAGATAATAAGCGAGTCGGAATCGGTATTGATAGCAATCACAGCATGAAGTTCGGGCTTCGAACCTGCTTCCAAGCCGAGGTTAAACTTCTTTCCATGACTGATGATCTCCTCTACCACCGGACGCATCTGATTTACCTTGATAGGATAAATTATAAAGTTCTCCGCCTTATAGCCATACTCCTCGGAGGCCATCTTAAAACAATTGGAAATCTTTTCGATACGATTATCCAATATATCGGGAAAACGTAACAACATGGGAGCAGCAACATCTCTTATCTGGAGCTCGTCCACCAACTCTTTCAGGTCAACAGACACTCCGTTTTTACGGGGAGTTACCACAACATGTCCCTCTTCATTGATACCAAAGTACGAAGTGCCCCAACCGGTAATGTTGTAAAGCTCCTCAGAATCTTCAATACGCCATTTTCTCATTTTCTGTACAATAGGATTTTAGATGAATATTAATTTCGACAAAAATAAGTATAAATCCATAGTTTACAACGCGAAGCATCAGTATTTTTGATAAAATGAGGAAATGTTACACAATTATTTTACCTTTGCTATAAGAAGATTAAACTTCTTTGACATAAGATTCAGTAATACAATGGAAAACGAAAGCAGTAAATTTCAATTTGAAAATGAAATGGTCTGGGAAGATGCCGGTGCAGGTGTCAAACGCCAAATCATGGGATACAATGACCATATCATGTCGGTAAAAGTAAAATTCGAGAAAGGAGCCATAGGAACTCCCCACTCCCATCAGCACACTCAAACGACTTATGTGGTAAGTGGAGTTTTTGAGTTCACGACCGATGGCGAAACAAAAACAGTAAAAGCCGGAGACGGTGTTTACATGAAACCGGGAGTTCTGCATGGTTGCAAATGTTTGGAGCCCGGATTGCTGATAGATACTTTCAGCCCGATGAGAAAAGATTTCCTGAACAAATAGATTAACCTAATTATAAACACATCTGATATGGACGAAACACGAAGAGGTTTTCTGAAGAAAGCCGCATTGGTAGGAGCCGGAGCCGTGGCTGCGGGAATAGGAACAAATGCTGCCATTCCCGTACTGGACAAGGCAGAAGCAACAAGTAAAAAGAAAAAAACAGACGACGGACGGATACGCGTAGGATTTATAGGAACAGGATTCCGCTCACAAGAGCACTTTAACAATGTTCTTTCTTATGACGATGTCATAGTAACAGCCATTTGCGACACCTCGGAATTCTCGTTGAATATGACGAAAAAGCATTTCGAAAAACTCGGCAAGCCTTTCCCTAAAGTATATACAGGCAGCGACAATGCATTCCAAGATATGCTTGCCAAAGAAGAATTTGACGCGGTTATCATTTCAAGCCCATGGGAGTGGCACGCTCCGATGTCCGTTGCCGCCATGAAAGCCGGAGTTCCTTACGTTGCCGTAGAGGTATCTGCCGCAAATACTTTGGAAGAGTGCTGGGACTTGGTGAACACATCTCTGTCAACAGGTTCGCAACTGATGATTCTGGAGAACGTATGTTACCGTAAAGACGTTATGGCAGCACTCAACATGGTGCGCGAAGGGCTGTTTGGAGAACTGCTCCACTGCCGTTGCGGATATGAACATGACCTCCGCGATGTGAAGTTCAATGACGGAACCCAATACTCCTATGAGAAAGGCAGGGAATTGAAAATGGGTGAAGGTGCCCTTGCAGAAGCCGTGTGGCGCACCAACCATTCCGTTCACAGAAACGGAGACCTATATCCTACTCATGGCATCGGTCCGGTAGCCAACTGCCTCAACATCAATCGCGGAAACCGTTTCCTATCCCTTTGCTCCATGGCAACCAAAAGCAGGGGGCTGCATAAATATATCAAAGATAACGGAGGGGAACATCATCCGCTCATTAACCAACGCTTCAACTTGGGTGACATTGTAACTACTATGATTCATTGTGCCAACGGCGAAACGGTTATCGTGACTCACGACACCAACTCTCCCCGCCCCTACTCCTTAGGTTTCCGCATTCAAGGGACAGAAGGATTATGGTATAATGACGGCGACACGGTTTACGTTGAAGGACAATCCCGCCCACATCGTTGGGATAAGTCCGATGTTTGGTTTGACAAATACAATCACAAATTATGGCAACAGTTGGGAGAAAAAGCACAAGGCGCAGGACACGGCGGCATGGACTACATCATGATGTATGACTTCCTCAATGCGGTGCGCAACAAAAAGCCTGTACCTCTGGATTGTTTTGACGCAGCAGCATGGAGTGCTATTTCCGCTTTGTCGGAAATGTCGGTAGCGCGCGGAGGCACATTAGTGGATTTCCCCGACTTCACTCGCGGACAGTGGATTAACCGTAAACCAACATTTGCCCTATAAAACAAGGACAAACATACGGATATTTAGATTAAAACGTACGGTAAGTTAGATATAAACATAAGGAGAGGTTTACACGAAGGTGTAGACCTTTTCTTTTAAAAAGGTAGACCATTTAAAACAAAGCAGTAGAGGTTTTCTTAAAAAGAGGTAGACTTAGTAAAAAGAGGAAGAAACGGTTTGATTTTCTTTATTAAGCAATAAAGATACAACATTTCCGGCAGATTTCCAAATTCTCACCCTATGTGCATCACTTTATATTCAACTGAGAAAGCAGTCTTCCAACCGTTTCTTTTATTTGCTCATGGCTTTCCAACTCTTCGGCATTGAAAATATATTGTGCCTTCTCATAATGTTCTTTTCTATTCGCCAAAGCTTGGGCAATAAAGCTCTTTAACTCCTCATCGGACTTTCCACGAAGCAAGGGACGTGACTGGGTAGCTACACGCAAACGCCGGAACAGCACATCGACACCTACATTCAGGAAAACAGTGTTCCCTTTCTCACTCATAAACTCCATATTATCAAAGAAACAAGGAGTGCCGCCGCCAACGGAGATAATAACATCTTCGAACTCGGCAACCTCATGGAGCATCTGCTTTTCCAATTCACGGAAACCGGCTTCGCCTCTTTCTGCAAAAAGTTCTTGTACAGTCTTATGGAACCGCCCTTCAATGTGCCAATCCAAATCAATGAAAGGGAGATTCATTTCCTTCGCCAAAGCCTTACCTAAAGTTGTTTTCCCGGCACCCATGTATCCGAGCAAAAATATACGAGTCATTATCAGTGATTTTATTATTTCCGACCACAAATGTAAGATTTTACAGATAAATACCCGCCATAAATATGTAACTTTGCAACAATTATTTACGAACAGAACATAATAACACAAGAATGAAAACGGATATGAATAAGATTAAGGCTTTCTTCGGCAAACCTTTCTTCAACAATTATCAAACCCTATTAGGCTTATGGCTCTTTCTTGCTTTTATGGCATGGCTGACTAAATTCTTTCCGGGCAAATACAATAACTTCCTGATATTTAAGCATCATTTCTGGCACACAATCAACCAATTGCCTTTATTTGCACCTTACCCTGCCGAATACCATGACTTGAATTACTATGGTCCGGTATTCAGCCTTGTCATTGCTCCGTTTGCCGTCACTCCGCTTTGGCTCGGATTACTGATGTGGTTATGTGGAAGTGCTTTCTTTCTGTACATAGCGGTACGCAAGTTACCCATGACTCAAAAGCAACAAATATTTATCTATTGGTTTTGCGCCCATGAATTATTGACAGCCTTGTTCATGTCTCAGTTCAACATAGCCATAGCTGCCATTATTGTCCTGTCGTTTGTATTCATAAACGAAGAGAAAGACGGATATGCTGCATTTATGATAATGCTCGGCACATTTGTCAAGCTATATGGGATCGTGGGATTGGCATTCTTCTTCTTTTCCCGTCATAAAATAAAATTCATTCTTTATTGCCTCTTATGGGCAGCCGTCATGTTTGCCGCTCCTATGCTCATTTCCAGTCCGGAATATGTATTGTCGCAATATTCGGATTGGTTCGAACATCTTTCCACCAAGAACGGAAGCAACATGTTCTCACAAAAACAAAACGTATCACTGCTGGGCATGGTAAGAAAAATATCAGGTTGTGCCACTTATTCGGATCTTTGGGTAATCATCCCGGGAATGATCGCTTTCGCCCTCCCTTACCTGAGAATCAAACAATACAAGAATCTTGCTTTCAGACTAACTTTATTGGCGTCTACTCTACTGTTTGTCGTGTTGTTCAGTACAGGCAGTGAGTCGAGTACATATATCATTCCATTCATCGGAGTAGCCATCTGGTATGTTGCAGCACCATGGAAGCGTTCCAAACTGGACATAGGTTTAATGATATTTGCTTTTATCCTGACAAGTATGTCCCCTTCAGACTTATTCCCTCGATATATCAGGGTACATTATGTTTTCCCTTATGCTCTTAAAGCATTCCCTTGCGTACTTATTTGGTTTAAATTATGTTGGGAAATGTACACCAGAGACTACTCACAGAATGTTTTATCCAAGTAAACCGCAAAGGTTGAAAGATATTATGTAACTTTGCAAACAAACTCTTAAGTTAGAACAGCATGGCGAAGAAGAAATATTATGTGGTATGGGATGGTTTCGTTCCCGGAGTGTATGCTTCATGGACGGAATGCCAACACCAGATAAACAACTATGCCGGAGCAAAATATAAATCTTTCGATTCTCAAGAGGAAGCAGAAAGAGCTTACAATTCTTCACCATTCCAATTTATCGGGGCAAAAGCTAAAAAGGCTTCATCCCCATCGGCAGCCAATATTATCCAGGACAGCCTTGCCGTAGATGCCGCATGCAGTGGCAATCCGGGCGCAATGGAATATAGAGGAGTTTACATCAAAACCGGGGAGCAGATTTTTCATTTTGGTCCTACTCTTGGAACAAATAATATCGGAGAGTTCCTTGCTATCGTTCATGGTTTAGCCTTATTAAAACAAAAAAGTTTATCCATGCCTATTTATAGTGACAGCAAAACAGCCATTAGTTGGGTAAAGAACAAAAAATGCAAGACTTTACTCACACGAAACTCGAAAACAGAAGAGTTGTTTAAAACCATTGAACGTGCTGAAAAATGGCTGAAAGAGAACAAATATAATACACAGATTATTAAATGGGAAACCAAAGAGTGGGGGGAAATTCCTGCTGACTTTGGGAGGAAATAAAACCACCTATTAATTATGGAAAATAAACAAATTACAGTAACAAGCCCTTTGTTACCTCCTTTAGAAGAGTTTACTCCTTATTTGGAAGATATTTGGAAAAGGAAATGGTTAACCAATAATGGTCATTACCATCAGGAACTTGAGGCAGCTTTATGTGATTACCTAAAAGTTCCTTTCATCAGCTTATTTACTAATGGAACTCTCCCATTAATCGTAGCTTTGCAAGCATTACGCATTACCGGAGAGGTTATTACTACTCCATACAGTTTTGTTGCAACCACACATGCACTATGGTGGAATGGTATTAAACCCGTATTTGTTGATATTGATCCGAATACATGCAATATTGATCCCAATAAAATAGAAGCCGCAATTACCCCACGTACTACTGCCATTATGCCTGTACATGTGTATGGTAAGCCTTGCGATACGATTCGAATTCAAGAGATTGCAGACAAATATGGTTTAAAAGTTATTTATGATGCTGCACATGCATTCGGTGTTGAAGTCAATGGAGATCCAATTCTTAAGTTCGGGGATATGTCAACATTAAGTTTTCATGCAACTAAGGTTTATAATACAATTGAAGGAGGAGCCTTAATCTGTCATGATGCAAAGACCAAGCAAAGAGTGGATTATTTAAAAAACTTTGGATTTGCAGGAGAAACAACAGTTGTAGCACCGGGTATTAACGGCAAAATGGATGAAATCCGCTCAGCCTACGGCTTGTTAGCATTAAAACATGTAAATGCAGCAATAGAAGCCCGACATCAGGTAGCTATTAAATATCGTGATACACTGAAAGATATATCCGGTATCAGTTATATGGAAGATATGCCGGGAGTGAAGCACAATTATTCCTATTTCCCAATCTTCATAGATGCAGAACAATATGGCATGACTCGTGATGAACTTTATTTCAAGATGAAAGAAAAGAATGTATTGGGTAGAAGATATTTTTATCCGTTGATAAGCAACTTCTCTACATATAGGGGATTGGATTCAGCTAGAACAGAGAACTTACCGGTTGCTACTAAATTAGCAGATAGTGTGATTTGTTTGCCCATGCATCATGAATTGAGTGATGAAGATGTCGAACGGATATTAAGTATAATCTTAAAATAATAAAACTATGATTTCTATTTCTAATGTAGCTCAAAAAATAGAGCCGTCTCTAACTAGGCAATTATTTAATATGGCAAAAGAATATAATGATGTCATAGACTTTACCCTTGGCGATCCGGATATACATCCACACAATAATATTAAGCAAGCAGGCTGTAATGCTATTATGCAAGGAAAAACAAGATATTCTCAAAATGCAGGATTACAGGAGTTAAGAAATGCCATTTGTTCCCATTATTTAAGAAGTGAATCATTAAAATATAATCCTTTAACAGAAGTAATTGTTACAGTTGGAGCAATGGAGGGCTTATATCTTACTTTACTTTCTATTTTAAATCCGGGCGATGAGGTTATTATACCTGCTCCTTATTGGATTAACTACAAACAAATGGTTTTGTTATGTCACGCTACTCCAATCATTGTTGATTCCAACGAAGATGGAGATTTAACATTTTCTGTAGAAGCAATAAAAAGAGCCATTACTCCTAAAACTAAAGCCATCATACTCAATAATCCAAGCAATCCCTCAGGATTAATTATCAGTCAAGAAAAAATAGCCTCTTTAGCAAAACTCTGTGTAGAACAGAATTTAATAGTACTCTCGGACGAAGTTTATAAGACATTAATTTATGACAATAACCAATATAAAAGCATAGTAACCTATCCGGGAATGAGAGAAAGGACTGTTTTAATAAATAGCTTTTCTAAAGAGTTTTGTATGACAGGGTGGAGGATAGGTTATATTCTTGCTCCTCAAGAGTTAATCTCCGTAATGATAAAATTACAAGAAAACGTTGTGGCTTGTGCACCATTACCTTCACAATATGCAGCAATGGAAGCATTAAAAGGAGCTTCTTCATACTCAAAGAATATGGTTCGAGAATTTACAGAGAGACGGAAAGTTTTAATTGAAGGCATAAAAAAAATACCACATTTGTCCTGCAATTCTCCCCAAGGCACTTTCTATGCAATGATTAACATTAAGGAAACCGGATTAACATCAGAAGAATTTGCTTATACTCTGCTTCGGGAAGTACAAGTAGCAGTAGTTCCTGGAATAACGTATGGTATATGTTGTGAGGGTTATGTAAGAATTGCATTTACTTTGGAAGTCGACAAAATAAAAGAAGGATTGCATAGATTATCATCGTTCATGCAAAAATACAATTAAATAGTATTTATGAAAAAAATATTAATGTTAGGAGGTTCTCTTTATCAAGTATTTGCAATAAAGAAAGCAGTAGAAATGGGATACTATGTTATTACTTGTGATTATTTACCTGACAATCCCGGTCATCAGTACGCTCATGAATATTATAATGTTAGTACTACTGATAAAGAAGCTATTTTAAGATTGGCCGACAATTTAAAAGTTGATGGAATAGTTGCATATGCTTCAGATCCTGCCGCTCCTGTTGCTGCTTATGTTTGCGAAAAGTTAAATCTACCAACTAGTCCTTATCAGTCTGTAGAAATATTATCTAAAAAAGACTTATTCCGAGCTTTCTTATCAAAACATAATTTTAATGTACCTAAAGCAAAAGGCTATACTTCTTATGAAGACGCATTAAAAGATATTGATTCTTTCAAATTACCAATTATGGTAAAACCCGTTGACTCCTCAGGAAGCAAGGGTATTAATAAACTAACAGATGTAAGTCAATTAAAAGCTTTTGTTGAAAATGCTATGAGTTTCTCAAGAGATAGACGAATTGTAATTGAAGAATTTATCGAAAAAAAAGGAGCTCAGATATCCGGAGATGCATTTTCTGTCAATGGAGAATTAAAATTTGCCAGTTTTGCCAATGAATATTATAGTTCAAACAAAATTAAAGATTTTGTTCCTTTAGGAGAATGCTGGCCACTACTTATGCCTAAAGAGGTAGAAAATAAGTTATTGAATGATTTACAACGGTTAATGACTCTCCTGAATATGCAATCAAATGCTTATAACGTAGAAGCTATTGTAGATAAAAATAACAATGTTTATATAATGGAACTCGGAGCACGTAGCGGAGGAAGTTTAATACCGCAAATTACTCAATTAGCTACCGGAGTAGATATGGTTGAATATGTTATTAAAGCAGCTATGGGAGAAGATTGCTCAGATTTACATATGGAGCTATCCCGAGGATATTGGTCTAATTATATGGTTCATAGCAAAAAAACAGGAATTCTCAAGGCTATAGAGTTTGACACTGACTTCAGAAAGAATAATTTAATAGATTTTGTTACAACTACTAAAATCGGAGATCATGTAAATGCATTTAAAGATGCAGGAGATGCCATAGGCACCTTAATTATCAAATATTCATCCCAAGAAGAAATGTTTCACAAAATAGAACATATGGAAGACTTTGTCAAAATAACAACAATATAAAGACATGATTACTTATTTTATAAATAACATAACAGAATCCGAGTTATTAAATTACCTTCAAGATGCAAATGACACATTTCCTATTCCTTTAAATCAAATTGTAGATCTAAAAGAATATTCAAAAAAATTATATAAATATGGAACTATATTCTCTTCATACAATAATAATATTTTAATTGGAATCGCTGTTTGTTATTTCAATAATGAAAAAACAAAAGAAGGCTATTTAAGTATTTTACATGTTAAACCAGATTTCCAGGATAAAGGAATAGCAAAGGGCCTAATCTATAATTTTAAAACATATGCAATTATGCATTCCTTTAGATATATTAAATTAGAAGTCTACATATTTCATAAAAAAGCTATTTCACTTTATGAAAAAATGGGATTTAAAATTATTGATGTAGATTCTAATAATAAATCTCTTTATATGAGATGTAACATTTTATAGTTTATGGAAGATAACATTCTTGTTTCTGTAATATGTGCCGTATATAACCATCAAGCATTTTTAAAAAAATGCTTAGATGGTTTTATATGCCAAAAAACGAACTTTAAATTCGAAGTTATAATACATGATGATGCATCTACCGATAATTCTGCCTTAATCATTGAGAAATATAGAACAAAGTATCCCGATATCATTAAGCCTATTTATCAAACAGAAAACCAATATTCAAAAGGAATTGATATTTTTAGTTCTATTATGATACCTCGCTCTCAAGGAAAATATATTGCTCTTTGCGAAGGAGATGATTACTGGGTTAACCCATCTAAACTTCAGAAACAAGTAGACTTTTTAGAGAGGCATTCAGATATTACTATGTCATTCCATGGTGCATGCGTTGAACGAGTAAATAATAAAATAGGGAAAGAGGCGGCTCCAATGTATATCAATATACAAGATAGAGAATATTCTTCTGCAGAACTATTCAACAAATGGATAGCTCCTACAGCTTCTATGGTTTTTAGAAAAGACATTTTAGATTTCCAAATATTAAAAAATCCAGCAATCCTAAATACGGATATCATTGTTGTTCTTCTTGCAGCAAATAAAGGAAGAATTTTTGGATTTTCTGAACAAATGTCAGTATATAGAGTTCATGAAGGAGGAGTTACATGGAATGCTAACTTAAATGTGAAACGATTAAAAAAATATCCAATCCATTTCCTTTTTATAAAAAGGACTTTTAAAAAAGTCCCTTCTAAAATTATTAATAAAAAGATAGCAAGTACATATAGACATTTAGCCCACTATTACAAAGATGAGAAAGATTACTTAAATCTTTTGATTGCTTTTTTTAAAAAAGTCTATTACCTAATTCTATCTGCTTTTTAAAGTCATGATCTCTTTACTAAAAAACTTAATTAAAAATGGGGAAAAAATACGATTACTTAATTATTGGCGCTGGATTATATGGTGCAACCTGTGCATATAGAGCTATACAAAATAATAAAAGTGTTTTAGTAATAGATAAAAGACCTCATATAGGAGGTAATATCTATTGTGAAAATATTGAAGGCATTAATGTACATAAGTATGGAGCCCATATTTTCCACACTTCAAATAAAGAAGTTTGGGAACTTGTAAATTCGATAGTAGAATTTAATCGCTATACAAATTCTCCTCTTGCCAATTATAAAGGGAAATTATATAATCTTCCCTTCAACATGAACACTTTCTATGCTTTATGGGGAGTGAGAACACCGGCAGAAGCACAAGCAAAAATTGAGGAACAAAGAAAAGAAGCAGGAATCATAAAGCCCAAAAACTTAGAAGAACAGGCTATTTCATTAGTAGGTAAAGACATTTATGAAATCCTGATAAAAGATTACTCAGAGAAACAATGGGGACGAAAAGCAACCGAATTACCATCTTTCATTATTAGACGCCTGCCTGTAAGGTTTACATTTGATAACAACTATTTCAATGATAAATATCAAGGCATTCCTATTGGCGGATACAATAAATTAATTGAAGGATTTCTAGATGGTGCCGAAATAAGATGTAATACAGATTTCTTTGAAAATCGAGAATATTTCGAGAGCATCGCTGATAAGATTATTTTTACCGGCAAAATTGATGAATTCTATAACTATCAGTTTGGCAAATTAGAATATCGCACCGTAAGGTTTGAGACAGAAACTCTTGATTGTGAAAACTTCCAAGGAAATGCTGTCGTTAACTACACAGCAAAAGAAGTGCCCTATACTCGAATCATCGAACATAAACATTTCGAATTCGGTACCCAACCCAAAACTGTTATATCAAAAGAATATTCTTCGGAATGGAAAGAAGGAAGCGAACCTTTTTACCCGATCAATGATGAAAAGAATACTGCCTTATATTCACAATATAAAGAATTAGCAGATAAAGAAAAAAATATTATTTTCGGCGGAAGATTAGCTGAATATAGATACTATGATATGCATCAAATCATAGAAAAAGCGCTTTCGGCAAAAATATAATAACGATTTATCAATCTTATCCAATAAGAGAATTTATGCTTCAAAACAACTCCAAAAATAAAACGTTTTTTATTCTTGCAATAATTTGCATCATCACATTGCTCCCTTTCGTCGGATCTGCAGATTTTCATACCAAAGGTGAGCCAAGAGAAGCTATTGTGGCATATTCCATGATGGAAACAGGTAATTGGATTTTACCAACCAATAATGGTGGAGACATGGCCTACAAGCCTCCTTTCTTTCATTGGGCTATCGCTGCATTTTCCGAATTAGCCGGCAAAGTTACAGAAGGAACTTCTCGTTTACCTTCAGCACTTGCTCTAATTGCAATGGTTCTGACCGGATTTCTTTTTTATGCCAAACGCCGTGGAATACAAGTCGCATTAATCACTTCATTTATTACATTAACAGCCTTCGAGGTACACAGAGCCGGTCTAAACTGTCGTGTAGATATGGTACTAACAGCTTTTATTGTTATGGCATTATATCAGCTTTACCATTGGTGTGAAAAAGGACAAAAAGGATTTCCAATAATAGCTACCATATTTATGGGAATCGCAACCTTAACCAAAGGGCCCGTAGGAATTATACTTCCCTGTTTAGTTACAGGTACATACTTATTAATAAAAGGAACAAAATTCTCAAAAGCGTTCTTTCCTTTAGTAATGGTAGGAATAATATCATGCATATTACCGGCTATTTGGTATGTATTGGCTTACCAACAAGGTGGTGAGTCCTTTATTAACCTAATGATGGAAGAGAATTTCGGACGTTTCATGGGCAAGATGTCTTATGAATCTCATGAAAATCCTGCCAGCTACAATTTTATTACTGTAATAGCCGGATTTGTACCTTGGACTTTATTAATGATATTCTCTTTGTTTGGACTCCATTATCGTAAGCCTCAACTTATAACAGGCTGGTGGAAACGTTTCAAGAACTATATTGCCGCAATGGACTCCACCCGTTTATTTTCGCTTCTGGCTATAATCATCATATTTGTATTCTATTGTATCCCAAAGAGTAAACGTAGTGTCTACTTATTGCCTATATATCCTTTCATTGCTTATTTTATTGCCGAATATTGTATCTATTTAATTCACAAAGCACCCAAAGTAATTAAAGCTTTCGGATATACAATCGCAGGTATTTGTTCCATTGTTATCATCGCCTTTTTCGCAATAAAACTTAATTTGATTCCGGAATCACTATTTACAGGGAGACACGGAGCAGAAAACTGGTCGTATGTGCAAGCGTTAAGCCGCTTGCCTTTGAATATTTATAATGCAGTTTTAGTTCTCTTACCTATTATACCTGCCATTTATTTCATAAGACAAAAGACTGATTTAAAGAGTTTATATGCAATTATCGGTATGTTGTTGGCATTACAAGTTTCTTTGGATGGTGTTTATCAGCCAACAGTATTAAATGCCAAATCAAACAAGAAGTTTGCACTTGAAATTCAGGATATTATTCCTCAAGGGCCAATCTATTCTTTTGTTTCTACAGAAATGCTACGTTATTTCGTCATTAATTTCTATAACGATAACCGAATATTGCTTTTTGAGGAAGAACAGCCAGAGAATGGTTATTTATTAATCGGTGAGAATGATGCCGAATCATTTATTTCAAAGTATTCTGAGAATTATATATTTAATGAAGTCTTAAAATCAACTCAAAGGAGTAACGACACAAGACAAATTATGATTTTATATCAATTTTCAAAAAATAAATAGCTATATTAGAAATAAAATCGATCATCTTATGAAAATAAATTGCGTAGTTGTTACCTATAATAGGTTAGAGCTTTTAAAAGAAAACATAGAAGCTCTGAAAAAGCAAACATATCTTCTCAATAAAATATTCATTATTGACAATCACTCTACAGATGGTACAAGTGAATTTCTCCGACAATTTGAAGATGATGAACAAATGATAGTCATCACTTTACCCAAGAATATTGGTGGTGCAGGTGGTTTCTCAAGAGGAATGAAAGAGGCCGTATTAGATGGATGTGACTGGGTTTGGGTTATGGATGACGATACCATCCCCACTCCCACTGCTCTTGAGGAACTAGTAAAAGGTACTACCGTAACAGACAATGTAGGGTATGTATGCAGCAAAGCTATTTGGACAGATGGAATGGTACATAAGATGAATATTCCCAGTTTTTATAATGGACATTGGGACAAGAAGAATCCTCCTTTAAATAATTATACTGACATAGCAGATGTACTATTGGTGCAAACAGCTTCTTTTGTCTCTTTGTTAGTCAATTCTTCAGCCATCAAAGAAGTAGGATTACCTATTAGTGAGTTTTTTATTTGGGGAGATGACGTATACTTTACTTCGCTTGTTTTTAATAAAGGATATACGTGTTTATATGCTGATAAAAGTATAGTAATACACAAAACAGATACAAACTACGTATCAGACTTAACAACAGCTCCAAGCAATGCCGCTTGGAAATTCTACTATGGAACACGAAATGATGCTTATCTCAGAAGGCTCAAAAAGAAAAACTATATTAAATTTCTTTTTTCAACCCTTAATGCCTACAGAAGAGCCATCAGAAGAATAAACAAACGCCCTACAAATGATAAAAAAGTATTTAAGGAAGCAATACGCAAAGGCATTTGGGATGGATTAACTTTCAATCCCAAAATAGAACATTTATAAGTTTAAGAAAGGTATTGACTAATACCTTTCTCACACTTTATTATATTCATCTTATTATTTTCTTCAAATACTTTTTCATTTGCAGTCATGTCTTGTTTGCTGTTTGCGGCTTTATGATATATATGAAACTCTATAGCTTTAAACTTTATAAATCTCTTTTTAATTCCTAAACGTCTCAACCTGGCACAAAAGTCAATATCTTCAAAGCCATAACCTATAATTTTCTCATCACAACCATTTACAGCAAAAAGATCTTTCTTCCAAAAAGAAATATTACATCCCCGTTCTTTCTTATGTAATTTATAATTATAAAAGAAAGGAGTCATTAAAGGACAACGAAACACATTAAACTTTCTAGATATACCCGAAGTATAAAAGTGCAAAGAACCACCGCCTTTCTGCAACAGCTTCTTTGATAAATCCTCAGAAATCTTACCTCTGCTTCCGGTCAGAAAATATCCCTCACGAGCTTCAGCAGCATGATCAGATACAAAATGGGAATGCATAATTATATCACCATCTACCTCAATTACATAGTCTCCTTCACATTGAGCAAAAGCCTTATTACGAATAACAGACAAACGAAAGCCATTATCTTCATGCCACACATGCTTTAAAGTACATGGAAAATCTTTGCGCATCTCATCTATTAATGCTTTCGTATCTTCACGGGAGCCATCATCGGCAACGATCACTTCAAAAGGTATTAAAGTCTGCTTTTTTACACTTTGCAAACAAAGTGCCAACGCCTCTTTCCAATTATAAGTAGATATAACCAAACTTACTTTCATACTAATCCCCCTTAATATTTTCTATGGCTTCATTCACAGCCTTTTCAAAATAATAACCTTGAGAAAGTCTTTCACTGATACAACAAACATTTTCTTTCATTTTTTTGTAATCATCAATAGTCAGTTCCGCTAACTTTCTTTCTAAATCCTCCAAAGAATCTACACATATCCCTATCTTATTATCATTTACAAAACCTGCCAAAGCAGCTTCACTCCAAATAATTATAGGTAATTCACAACGAATATAAAGCGATGTTTTATGTGGATTATTATATCGTAAGTACTCTCCAAAGTTACCGATGCAAGAAGAAACAGATAAACCATCCCATACTAATCCCCAATCACCCTTTGCTGTTTTTATCAGATCATCCGACTTCACAAATCCCATATAATTGAGATATTCGTTTCCCTTGGCTTTGTCTATTTGAAAACCATTCCCATACAAGTTAAATTTGTATGATGAATGAATATGGTCACCTATTTCATAAAGAAATGCATTTTTACGAATATCCAATCCTCCGGCATATAAAACAGTAAAAGGTTTCCGAAAGTCATTTTTTGGAATTGCCTTGGTTTTGGATAAATAATCAAATATCCCAAGCACCCCCAACTGTACCTTGCAACCATTGTCTTCCAACCACTTTTTCATCTTTTGATTATGCACAATTATATAATCCGCATGGCTAAGCCGCTTGATTTCTTGTTCCACAGTTAGCCTTTTTCTTCTGAAAGAACCTAAATCATGAATAACCACAATTACTTTCGTTCCTCTCAAATGAGCCGTTCTACAAACAAAAGTAAAATACTTCTTCAGTGGATACTGAATGACTAAACAATCTCCTTTGGTAAGACAAAACGGAGCTTTGAGAACACTGCCCAAAGTAGCAAAAAAAGAGGATACTTTACCGGAATAAGTGGTTTGCCTCAGCCCCACATTTCTAAATGATAATCTATCCATTATCCTTTCAATGTCCATTTTGGCTTTATTACCGGCACTATCCGCCCCTTTGTAATTACGCGATAAATAACAATTCATATCCGCTTTTCAAATTCTTAATTAACACAAAGATAGGCAATTTTCATATATCATCCACCTTTTTCAAACGACTTGTTGTTTTTTACAATCAACTTGTTGTTTGTCCGCAAACGACTTGTTGTTTTTTACAAACGTCTTGTTGTTTATAGTAGATAAATACACTACATTTGTCCATCATAATAAAAAGCATATGAGAATCGGATTTGATGGCAAACGCGCCGTGCAGAACAATACCGGATTAGGAAATTACAGCCGTTTCATTGTAGATATATTAAGTCGTTTCTACAAAACAAACGAATATGTACTCTATGCACCTAAGCCTAAAGAAAATAAGAACCTGAATATAATCATACAAAGACCTGACATCCGAATAGTATATCCCCAAAGTAAGTTTTGGAAAAAATTCAGTTCCATTTGGAGAGTATGGGGCATTAATAAACAATTACGGGAAGACCACTTAGACATATATCACGGTCTCAGTAATGAACTTCCACTATCCATTAAAAAGAGTAATACAAAGAGCATTGTGACTATACACGATCTTATTTTCTTACGTTATCCTCAATTTTACAAATGGATTGACAGGCACATTTATACTTATAAATTCAGGAAAGCATGCGAAAACAGTGACCGTATCATAGCTATTAGCGAAATGACCAAACGGGATATTGTCGACTACTTTCATATAAAGGAAGAGAAAATAGATGTTGTATATCAGGGATGTGATCCGGTGTTTTGTCAACCCGTAAAAGAAGAACTTAAAGCTCTCATATGCGAAAAATACGATTTACCGTCACAGTACATTCTCAATGTAGGCAGCATAGAAAGCAGAAAAAACCTGCTTCTCATCGTAAAAGCACTCCGACATCTCCCTCCAAATATTTCATTGGTAGCAGTAGGAAAAAGAACTGCATACACAGACGAAATAGAAAAGTTCGTGGCAGAAAACAAACTGGGCGACAGAGTTTTACTATTAAACAAAGTCCCTTTTAGCGACCTTCCCGCCATTTACCAAATGGCAAGTATTTTTGTTTACCCATCCTTTTTCGAGGGGTTTGGTATTCCTATCATCGAGGCCATTCATTCATCCCTACCGGTAATTGCAGCAACGGGTTCGTGTCTGGAAGAAGCAGGAGGAACGGAATCCATTTATATAAATCCCAATAACGAAAAGGAATTGGCAGAAAAGATAAATCTCGTATTATCTTCCCCCGAGTTAAGACAACACATGATTAGCAGAGGAAAAGAGTACGTAAAAAGGTTCACAGATGAAGTCATAGCAAAAGATGTCATAGATGTCTATAATAAACTATATAGCTAAACTCGGTTAAAAGCAAGATTAAACCTTTCATCAAGTACAGTTAAGGCATTTTATAAGCTTCATTTAATAACTTGACAGTAGTCAATTTAATACTTGACAGCTGTCAAGTTATTAATTGACGGTTGTCAAGTTACTAATATATAAAGAAGAAAAGGCTTAACTGTGCTTGATGAAAGGCTTAATGCTGCCTTTGAACATGATTAACCGGTGTATATAGTAATCCTATCTTATCGAAAACCGGGCTTAAGTGCCAGTTTAACTTTAAAATCTATCAGTTCAAAACGTGCTGCACAACGAGGAAGAAGATATGGATCACTATTTTTATTTAAACGTTGGGGCATAGTAGTAAATGCCATCTTATAGCCTGCATCTTCAACAGTTTTCTTTGCATAACCTGTAATGTCACCCTGAGGAATGTTTCCATTTGGATAAGCCAAATAGTCACAATTTACATTTAACTTTTCTCGGATAACCCTCCTACTCTCCATTATCTGGTTTCTCGTTTCATCTTGTGTCTGATAAGAATTACAGATAAAATGATCCAAACAATGTGAACCGATTGTGCATCCGGTAACTTTTGTCAATTCCACTAATTCTTCCCAGTTCATTGGCATATCCGATGAATATTCCCTAAAGATGTCATTAATTCGTTCATCTGAAAGATTCCGCATCAATTGTTCAGAAATTAAATTTACTTTCTCTATACAGGAATGTTTTAGTGTATAATTTAATTCCGATAAAAGTTCACGCCTCTGTCCGTCCGAATGAAAAGTAACATCCATATCCAAACAGTCTATCCTTATACGCTTAACGCTTTTATCCAATAATACAACCCGATTGGTAAAAGTTGGAAAGAATTTCCCTTTATCTATGTGGTTCACGGAAACAAATACGGTAAAAGGTATATTTAACGATTCAAGAATGGGGGCAGCCACTGTCAGATTATTCTTATATCCATCATCAAAAGTAACAACTACTTCTTTTCCTTTAAAGTTTCCCTCTTTCCATCTCCTATAATATTCATCCATAGAAATAACTTCATAATACTTTGCCAAATAAAGCATTTCCTCATAAAAAATATCAGGAGATATATGAAGTGTTTGTATCAAAGGATTTATTATATGGTCTACCCCATGATAGAAAAGTACTCTTGGAGTTTTATTAATTCCTCGTGCTACACCAAGCAGTCCCCATTTTATCATATTCCGTTTTAGAGCCGCATGTTTCATATGAGGTTGCTTTCTATCCGATGTATAATCATCTCAGGAGTAATCATATTCAAACAAGCGTAATCTTTGCGGTAACATTTCTTTTGTCCGAATATGGAACAAGGCCGACAAGGTAAATCTACTTGAACAGCATTCATCGGAGATTGCTTCCATCCCATAAATCCACAATACGGATGCGTTGCGCCCCACACTGAGACTACAGGAGTGTTGACCAAAGATGCCAAATGCATATTCGCCGAATCCATAGAAAGCATTACATCCAAATGGCTCATCAGTATAAGTTCCGTATTCATCTTTAGTTTGCCTATCATCGAATTCAAAGACGGATACTTCTCTATCCACTTCTTAAAAACTTCTTCCTCCTCCTTACCGGAACCAAATAAGAAAACTTTTACATCGCTTTTAGCTGCGAAGTAAGCAACAACTTGTTCCTGCATTTCGAGTGGGTAGATTTTACCTTTATGTTTTGCAAAAGGAGCAATGCCAAGCCATTTCATCCCATTCTTATCTCCCGTCACTTCTTTAATTAAAGATAAATTGCCTTTGTCCTCACCATATATGGAAACAAAGTTTAATTGTATAGGAAAGCCCAAATCTTTCAATACATCTTCATACCGACGAAAAGAAGATTTTTGGTTTACAAGCTCCTTATGGAAACGTCTCACCAATTTCTTCTTGCCAATACGGTCTTTAAAAATATGAGCAACAGGAACTCCATCAAGTTTGAACCGGAGTCTCAGATATTTTGTGCGAAGAACATTGTGTAAATCTGCAACATAATCAAACTTTGCAGCTTTCAATTCTTTATAAAGTTTATTTAAGCCGATAAGACCTTTATAACGTTTCACATCAATTCCAAGGAATGAAACATTCGCAGGCATTTCAGCAAAAAGTGAAGCCAAAGAACTTTTACTCAAAACAGTTATTTCATGTTCCGGATACTGAACTGCAAAAGAATAAATGACAGGAATAGACATGGCTACATCTCCTATCGCAGAAAAACGTATGAAAAGAAACCTCGACATCAATTACTTTTTAGCATACAATACTGGATTCAACGCCGGATCATTATACATTTTCATTTGTTTATAAACTTTCATATATTTGCACCCCGCTTCTATATCGCCCAATAATTGGTTAATAGCCATAGACAAGTCTTCTCGTTGTTGCAGAAGAACCGCTAATTTAGCAGCACATTGGTCATGGTGTTCTTTTGTCGTATCAACTCTATCTACTTCCTGCTGCATATGATATATTTTCAGAGCCAAGATAGAAAGACGATCGACTGCCCATGCAGGACTTTCTGTATTAATGGTTGCCTCAGGAAGAATATCCACATCTTTATACTTATCCAAAAAATAGCTATCGATAAGCTCTACCAAATCCGTACGATCCTGATTAGATTTGTCTATTCGTCTTTTCAGAGTCAAAGCCGCAACCGGTTCAATATTCGGATCACGTATAATATCCTCAAAATGCCATTGCACTGTATCAATCCAATTCTTCAAATAAAGATAGTATTCAATAGACTTCATTTCATATGGATTTTTCATTTCCGCATCTACAGAATCCGTAACATGATAATCACGTATAGATTCATCAAAAATCTTATTGCAAAGGCTTGTAAATGTCATAAATATATTCATTAATAATGATTAATAGAAATAATCTTCAGTACAAAATACCAAAAAGACAGGAGACAAAGCTATATAAACTTTTGAAAAGAAGCAATTATTCACCAAGATATTCTAAACATTCGTCCTAATAAAATGCAGGAATGTATTATCTTTGCCGACAACTTATAGTCTTAATTAAAGACAAACCAGTATAGATATGGAAAAGGGATCAACTATTTTAGTAACAGGCGGAGCCGGATTCATCGGTTCAAATCTTTGCGAGCACTTATTGAATAAAGGATATGAAGTTGTATGTCTGGACAACTTTGTTACCGGAAAACCGGAAAACATACAACAACACTTCTCAAATCCATCTTTTCGTCTGATAGTTGGAGATATACGTAATCTTGAAGACTGCAGAAAAGCTGTGGAAGGGGTAGATTGTGTTTTACATGAAGCTGCTCTAGGTTCTGTTCCACGTTCCATTAAAGATCCAATCACAACTAATGAAGTGAACATAGGCGGTTTCTTAAATATGCTTGTTGCAGCAAGAGATGCAAAAGTAAAACGTTTCATTTATGCAGCAAGTTCATCAACTTATGGTGATTCTAAATCTCTGCCCAAAGTGGAAGAAGTAATAGGGAAACCTCTTTCTCCCTATGCCGTTACCAAATATGTAAATGAATTATACGCGGACGTATTTTCCAAAACGTATGGAATGGAATGT
Organism: uncultured Bacteroides sp.; assembly: GCA_902492205.1. Classification (GTDB taxonomy): domain Bacteria; phylum Bacteroidota; class Bacteroidia; order Bacteroidales; family Bacteroidaceae; genus Bacteroides. The sequence continues at coordinate 58,001 of CABUKU010000001.1, forward strand.
ATAGGTTTACGCTATTTTAATGTATTTGGACGCCGGCAAGATCCTAATGGAGCTTATGCAGCCGTAATTCCTCTTTTCGTTAAGCAATTCATGAATCATCAATCTCCTGTTATTAACGGAGATGGGGAGTATTCAAGAGACTTTACTTATATAGATAATGTCATCCAAATGAATTTGTTAGCCTTAGGTACAGATAACCCGGAAGCTATCAATACGATATATAATACAGCATTCGGTGATCGGACTACCCTTAATCAACTTGTTGGTTATCTTAGAGAACTCTTAAGTAAATATGATCCTGAAATCTCTAAGGTGGAAATCAAACACGGTCCTAACAGATTGGGTGATATACCTCATTCTTTAGCTTCTATCGATAAAGCAAAAAAGTTATTAGGCTATAATCCTCAGTTCAGTATGAAACAAGGATTACAAGAAGCAGTTGAGTGGTACTGGAATAATCTTAAATAATAGATCTGCGGAATAATGGAAAATATAAAAATAGCTATCATAGGTTTAGGATATGTAGGATTACCATTAGCACGTTTGTTTGCAACAAAATATCCGGTAGTTGGATTCGATGCCAAAGCTTCAAGAATAGAAGAATTAATGTCCGGTCATGATTCAACTTTGGAAGTTGAAGACCAGGCATTATTATCCGTCTTAAAAAAAACGAATCCAACTTATTCCGAAACCGGATTATATTGTTCCTGTAATCTTGGAGACATAAAAGACTGCAATTATTATATAGTATGTGTGCCTACTCCGGTGGACAAACATCACAGCCCGGATTTAACCCCGTTATATCGGGCGAGTGAAACAGTAGCCCACGTAATAAGAAAAGGCGACATTGTTATTTATGAATCAACTGTCTATCCCGGTGTAACAGAGGAAGAATGTATACCGGTCATTGAAAACATATCGGGATTGAAGTTTAATACGGACTTTTTCGCAGGTTATTCTCCGGAACGTATAAATCCGGGAGACAAACTTCATACAGTAGATAAAATTAAAAAAGTAACTTCGGGCTCAACTCCTGAAACCGGGAAAAAGGTCGATGCTTTATACAGTTCTGTTATTACGGCAGGTACTCACTTGACTTCTTGCATTAAAGTGGCCGAAGCTGCCAAAGTGATTGAGAACTCACAAAGAGACATAAACATTGCTTTTGTAAACGAGCTATCCAAGATATTCAATCTTATCGGCATAGATACCAATGAAGTTCTCGAAGCTGCTGCGACAAAATGGAACTTTCTTCCATTCAAACCCGGATTGGTTGGCGGACATTGCATTGGTGTAGATCCTTACTATTTGGCGCAAAAGGCACAAGATTATGGTTATCATCCCGAAGTTATCCTTGCCGGACGACGCATGAACGACAGCATGGGAGAATACATTGCAACACAAGTTGTAAAATGTATGATTAAAAAAGAACTTAAAGTGAAAGATGCCAAGATATTAATACTGGGCTACACTTTCAAAGAAAATTGTCCTGATGTGCGTAACACCAAAGTGTTCGACATAGTAAAGGCTTTAAAGGATTACGATACTGACATTACTATTTATGACAGTTGGGCAAAGCCCGAAGACGTGAAGAAAGAATATGGATTGGATTTAACCAATGTTTTACCCGACTCCCGATTCGATGCCGTTGTTCTTGCCGTTGCTCATAAAGAGTTTTCAGATTTGGATGTTAAATCTTTAATTAAGGATAACGGAGTTATTTATGATGTGAAAGGGCTCATTAACCCGGACTTAATAGACGGACGTTTATAACACATATTACATGGTTGAATATCAGATCAATCCTAAATACAAGCATTTAGAGAAAGATATTTTATCTTTACCCGAACGTTTCAAAAACGAAGGAGAAGTTATTTACACAGGAAGGAACATCCTGAAAGTAATTGAATGCGGTGGAATACCTATGTGCATTAAATCATTTAAAACACCTCATTTAATTAATAAAATAGCTTATGCTCATTTCAGAAAATCAAAAGCAGAACGATCTTTCCTATATGCAACTCGCTTTCTTAAACTAAAAATTAACACACCGGAACCTATTGCTTATATTGTTTATAAAGATAATATAGGATTAACTCATAGTTATTACATCTGTCAGCAAATTAACTATGAATATACTTTCAGGGGAATTATCAATTTACCACCCAATGATAAAGAGCAGGCCCTAAGAGAATTTGTTTGTTTTACTTACAACTTTCATCAACGAGGAGTTTATTTCACAGATCACTCAGCAGGCAACACGCTTATCAAAAGAGACGAAAGTGGAAAATTTCATTTCTATTTAGTAGACTTAAACAGAACTAAATTTAAAAAGGTTTCTGACAGAGAAGGGCTGAGAAATCTCTCTAATCTTGAGGCTACCCATGACATGTTACGTATTATGGCTGATGAGTATGCGTTTCTCACTCATGCAGAAAGTGAAAAAACTGCAAAGAAACTTATTCAGTTAACAGAAGCTCACAACAAAGCTACCGAACGGAAAAGCTTCATCCGTAATACAAGAAGAAAAATTAAACGCCTCTTTACTTCATAAGATATTCCTCAATACGCTTAGCAAGTACGTGCCAATCGAAGTTTTCCACATTTTTACGTCCGGCTTTACCTATACGTTCACGAAGAGTCTCATCTGCTATTAACATCTTAATTCTTTTACGAATGGAAAAAGAATACCTCCAAGTAGAAATACCTGTAACACCATCGATAACTAAATCTTTTGTTCCCGCCTTGGTTGCAATAACAGGTACTCCGCAAGCCATTGCTTCGGCCACTGTATTAGCCCAACCGGCATGACCTTCGGCAGCAACAAATACATCTGCGCGATTAAAAAGTTCGGAATTCTTATCAAAAGGATGGTTCTGTACAAAATCGAACGGAACAGTCGCTTTAAAGTTATCAATTAACCGCTGTCCTTTTTCACTAATTGCTGTGTCAAACAACAATAACTTTACATTATATCCTTTCTTATATAACTTTTCACATGCCCTTACTACATACTTGGTTCCTTTGACCTTTTCTGCCAAACGGCCGTAAGCCATTACACAAAATGGTCTATCTTTCACCGAATAATCCGTTTTAGCATGATAGTTAGCTGTATTTACTCCGCCTAAAGCTTTAAACGCCTCTATGCCGAACTTTTTTTTATCATGTGCATAGATATTAGAAGAGCAAGCAAAGACTTCTATATCCGGAAATTTCAGAGCTTTCTGTATCTTTTCGGTCATTCTTACATGATAAAAGATCTTTCTCTTTGTATTGGCTGTGGTTAACTGTTCCAAGAACTTTACTTCCGTTGTAAACAAAGCATCTATTTCATCTTCTTTCAAGGCGGCAAAAGTTTTTGTTTCACCCTTGAAGTCATACCATGTAGGTGCTTTACCTTCTATCGTATAGACAGTGAAGTTATGACCTAATTCTATGAATATGTTTCCAAGTTCGAGAAAGCGCTTCACACCTCCGTACAATTTGGTATGCGGCAAAATTACTCCAAGATTCATCTTCTGTAAATTATTAAAATGTTACTCCCATAGTTTCTTTGATAAAGCATCTTTCTTGAAAGAACACAATATCTTCTTCAACCGACTACGGGTAATATCTTTATTCAAAGCAAGTTTATCAATCTGCCGTATCTTCGTTACATCAAAAGGCTCACCTCTTTTAAGAACATTCCTCATAAAAGAAGCTGAAGTAATTCCCCATTTAAAGAGAAACTGCAAACTACCATTATTCTTTTTCACACGACCTGTAGAACGAGCTTCGAAATGATAAACACGGCTTGCAGACAGACCTTTAAACAACCGGACACCTGCCATCCATAATTTTGCAGAGAAGTCAGGATCACTATACATGCCGGGAGAAAGTTCGATGCTGTATCCCCCAACCAAATCCCAAATATCTTTATGTACCACATTAGGGGGCCATGTTGCACCAAACCAATCAGGATGCTTAAAAGATTGGTAATTCCTTAACAAATCTTCTTCGCGGAAACCTTCCACACTCTCGCCAAAATTAGCAGGAGCAATCACACTTTTACAAAAGAAAGGACGGGGTTGTAAAAGAGTGGATGACAAAAAGAACTTGTTATCCGGCAAACTCTCTATTTCTTTCCAAAGTATTTCATCCCAACCCGGACAAACATACATATCATCGTTCATATAAAGAATATAATCGGTCTTCACCAAAGGACGCAATCCATTCAAAGCCCAACAGACACCCACATTTTCTTTACTATGAGTGTATTCGTATTCGGGATGTCCTTTCAACCAATCCAAAGTTCCGTCTGCTCCTTCGTTTACATGAATCAAAACCTGATGCTTATAAGTTGAATTTTTCTCAATGCTCTTTAAACATAGCTTTAAATAACCAAGATTGTTCCATGTAGGAATAAGAATAGAAAATTTAGCTTGTTCTTTCAATGCCATTATTAATAAATAATTATGCGACAAAGATAAACAAATAAATTAGTTTATAGCTATATTTGAAGCCCAAACAGAAACATATCCAATATATCATGAAAGTAATAGTAGACAATAAAATCCCTTATATAAAAGAAGCGATAGAAAAAATAGCAGATGAAGTCGTTTATCTGCCCGGAAAAGATTTCACTCCCGAAGCCGTGAAAGATGCCGATGCACTTATTATCCGCACCCGTACACATTGCAACAAAGAATTGCTGGAAGGCAGTAGTGTGAAGTTTATCGCAACCGCCACAATCGGATTCGATCACATTGACACTGAATATTGCAAAGAGGCAGGTATCATGTGGACCAATGCACCCGGTTGTAATTCGGGTTCCGTAGCACAATACCTCCATTCTACCTTATTATTACTGGAAATAGAAAAAGGACTGGACTTGAAAAATGCTTGTATCGGAATTGTAGGAGTGGGAAATGTAGGAAAAAAAATTGCCGAAGTTGCCAAATCTTTAGGTATGAAAGTTCTGCTGAACGATCCTCCCCGCGCTGATAAAGAAGGAAAAAAAGGTTTTGTCGATTTAGATACGATTGCCCGCGAATGCGATGTTATCACTTTCCATACACCTTTAAACAGAGAAGGAATTTATAAAACGTTTCATCTTGCAAACCAAAAGTTTTTCAGTTCTTTGAAAAAGAAGCCTTTCATTATCAACACTTCCAGAGGAGAAGTAATTGACACGGAAGCTATCGGGAAAGCATTGCAAAACGGAGAAATACGGGATGCAGTGATTGACGTTTGGGAAAATGAACCTAATATCAATCTTGAATTATTAAACCGCATATTCATAGGAACACCTCATATTGCAGGGTATTCTGCCGATGGAAAAGCAAATGCCACCCGCATGTCCTTAGAAGCCCTTTGTAGTTTTTTCAAGATAAAAAAGAAATTTACCATTACGCCGCCATCGCCCACTCAGACCATCCATACAGATACCATAGAAGAAGCATTCCTGCAAATGTATGATCCGCGTAATGATTGCAATGCATTGCGCAAACATCCCGAGAGTTTTGAACAACTACGTGGGGATTATCCTTTGAGGAGAGAAATGGAAGCCTATTTTATAATTCCTGTTTTATAGCCCCAAATTACAAATTTGTCATCTCGGTCACTATCAAGTACTTCTCTTTTTCCAACACGCCCACAAAGCGTAAAAAAGGGGTGATGCGAAAACTTGTGACATGAAACAACAGGTTGTTTTCTACAAATCTGTCATAGATATTGCACAATCCAATAGTAGACACACTACTGTAACTGCCGGGTTACACTACTGCAACTCACCCGTTGCCCTACTGTAACTTGGCAGTTGCACTACTGCGTTTCGACTAACTGTCCTTTCATTTATATTAAGTGTGCAGACGAAAATATTAATTGCCCCGTCGAACGAGGTTAACATACAATATGTTTGTATCAAGACAAACAACGTTTGCCGATTACCTCTTCAATAACACGGGGAAAGTATTTATATTCCAAAGTATGAACCTTTGTTGCCACATCATGGGGAGCATCTGTAATCAGGACGGGACATTTAGCTTGAAAGATAATGCTACCGGAATCATAATGCTCATTAATATAATGTATGGTAATACCCGATTCTGTTTCTCCCGCAGCTACAACAGCCTCATGAACGCGGTCGCCATACATCCCTTTTCCTCCGAATTTCGGTAACAAAGCAGGATGAATATTTATGATCTTATTGGGATAAGCAGTGAGCAAAACATCGGGCACTCGAAGCAGAAAACCGGCAAGAACAATAAAACCAATGCCACGCTCCCTTAATAAGGAAAGGATTTTATCTCCTTCTTCAAAATCCTGTTTAGTAAAGACAGCAGCAGGCACATTTAACTGACCGGCACGCTCAAGAACGTACGCATCTCTCTTGTTTGAAATCACCAAAGAGACTTCAACTGACTGATTTTCTCTGAAATAACGTATAATGTTCTCGGCATTCGTTCCCGAACCCGAAGCCATAATTGCTATTTTTACCCCCATATCCACGCTTATTAGTGCACACTAGTACAAAAAATGTGCAAAAAATCACACTTTATTGCCCAAATATTTGCGCATAACAATAAATATTCATTCCTTTGCACCTGCAAATTTAAAAAAAATAATTCAATTTATTAATTAAAAATTTAAAGTTATGTCTGAAATTGCATCAAGAGTAAAAGCGATTATCGTTGATAAATTAGGCGTTGAAGAATCAGAAGTTACAAATGAAGCTAGCTTCACTAACGATCTTGGAGCAGACTCACTTGACACAGTAGAATTAATCATGGAATTCGAAAAAGAATTCGGCATCTCAATTCCTGATGATCAAGCAGAAAAAATCACAACTGTAGGTGACGCTGTATCTTACATCGAAGCTAACGCAAAGTAATCTGATTTCAGAATATGGAATTAAAAAGAGTTGTAGTAACAGGTCTTGGTGCACTTACCCCCGTTGGTAATACTGTTCCCGAATTTTGGGACAATATTGTCAAAGGTGTAAGCGGAGCAGGACCTATTACTCATTTCGATGCATCAAATTTCAAGTCTCAAGTAGCTTGTGAGGTAAAGAACTTCAATGCAACCGATTTTATCGACCGCAAAGAAGCAAGAAAGATGGACCTGTACACACAGTATGCCATCGTTGCAGCCAAAGAAGCAATTGAAGATGCTAAAATTGATGTTGAAAATGAGGATTTAAACAGGGTTGGAGTTATCTACGGTGTAGGTATCGGCGGTATTCATACTTTTGAAGAAGAAGTAGCGAATTATGCACTGAACAAAGAAACCGCAGGTCCCAAATTCAATCCTTTCTTTATACCTAAGATGATTGCGGACATCGCATCCGGACAGATTTCTATCATTTACGGATTCCACGGTCCCAATTACACAACTACTTCTGCATGCGCATCTTCTTCTCATGCTATCGGAGATGCATTCAACCTTATCCGTTTAGGCAAAGCCAACATCATCGTAGCCGGTGGTGCCGAAGCTGCTGTTGCCGAAGCAGGTGTAGGTGGATTTACTGCCATGCACGCATTATCTACACGTAACGATGATCCGACAAAAGCTTCGCGCCCATTCAGCGCAAGCCGCGACGGTTTCGTTATCGGTGAAGGTGCAGGTTGTCTTATCTTAGAAGAACTTGAACATGCAAAAGCTCGCGGAGCTAAAATCTATGCAGAGTTAGTAGGAACAGGTGCATCGGGCGATGCTTACCACTTGACTGCTTCTCATCCGGAAGGATTAGGCGCAATTCTGGTAATGCAAAACGCACTGGAAGATGCAGGCATGACACCGGAAGACATTGATTACATCAATGTTCACGGAACTTCTACTCCGGTAGGTGATATTTCGGAAGCCAAAGCTATCAAAGAGGTATTCGGCAAACATGCCTATGAATTGAACATCAGTTCTACCAAATCCATGACCGGACACTTGCTCGGAGCTGCCGGTGCTGTCGAAGCTATTGCCAGCATTTTAGCTATCAAGAACGGTATTGTTCCTCCAACCATCAACCATGAGGAAGGTGATAATGACGAAAACATTGATTACAACCTGAACTTTACATTCAACAAAGCCCAGGAACGTGAAATCAATGCTGCTTTATCAAATACTTTCGGTTTCGGTGGACACAATGCATGTGTCATCTTTAAGAAATACGCTGAATAAAAGTCGTGTTACACACTAAGATAGATAAGATAAGACTCTTATTCCGCAAGAATAGAGAGTCTTATCTTTGTTTTTATAGAATACTTGGTTTCTATCCGCGGAATATTGAAATCTACGAACAGGCCTTACTGCATAAATCATCATCAGTAAAGTCTGATAAGGGACGTTTGCTCAATAATGAGCGCCTCGAGTTTCTGGGAGACGCCATCCTCGATGCGGTAGTAGCAGACATCGTTTACAAAGAATTCGAAGGAAAGAAAGAAGGTTTCCTTACAAACACCCGCTCCAAAATAGTACAAAGAGATACGCTCAACAAACTCGCAGTGGAGATAGGTCTTGACAAACTAATCAAATCTTCCACCCGCAGTTCCTCCCACAACAGCTATATGTGCGGTAATGCTTTCGAAGCATTTATCGGAGCAATCTATATAGACAGAGGATATGAGGCATGTAAAGTTTTCATGGAAGAAAAGATAATCAAGCCTTACATCGACCTTGATAAAGTAGCCCGCAAGGAAGTAAACTTTAAATCCAAACTGATTGAATGGAGCCAAAAGAACAAGATCAGCATCTCTTTTGAATTGATAGAGCAATTCCTTGATCCGGGAAGCAACCCCGTATTCCAAACAGAAGTGCTTGTAGAAGGACAATCTGCCGGAACAGGCATAGGATATTCCAAAAAGGAATCCCAACAAAATGCTGCACAAATGGCATTGAAGAAGATAAAGAGCAGCCCCGAATTCCTTGATGAAATATTAGCTGCGGCAAAAGCCCGGATGGAAACAGAACAGGACATCACCGAACCTCAGCCTGCAGAAGAGCCTGTTATTGAAGAAGATGAATCTTCTCATTTGTCATTGCCGACCTCCTGATCGGCAATAACAAAAAAGCCTTTATCCGAAACAGATACCCATTTTACGACCTTGTACAATCAGGTCATGGTCTTCTGTTACAAGTTTTAATTTGCCGGCAACGTCTGCCAAAGGCACGGAAACCATTTCACTCCCATTCAAAGCAACCATTCTTCCGAATTGCTTGTTCACAATCAGTTCCGTGGCATGTCCTCCCATACGGGTGGCAAGATTACGGTCGAAAGACGTAGGCGAACCTCCGCGTTGAATATATCCCAGAACCGTTTCGCGGGTTTCAAAACCTGTTTCATATTCTATTTCCTGCGCAATATATTCTGCCGCATGTTTCCTGCTATCTGTCTGAATACCCTCGGCTACAACAACAATGGAATAGGGTTTGCCTTTCTTCAGACGCCCCATAATCGTATTACCTATATTCTTTATGTCATAACCCAATTCGGGAAGAAGAATCACATCTCCCCCACCTGCCATACCGGAATAAAGAGCTATCCAACCGGCTTTATGTCCCATAACCTCAATAACCATAACACGTTTATGCGAACTGGCGGTAGAGTGCAGACGGTCTATGGCATCCGTAGCGATAGAAACAGCAGAATCGAAGCCGAAAGAAGTATCCGTTCCCCAAATATCATTATCAATCGTTTTAGGAACAGAAACAACATTCAATCCCAATTCGGCAATTTTGGTTGCAGTCTTCTGTGTTCCGTTACCTCCGATGCACACAAGGCAGTCAAGCCCGAGGGCATGATAGTTCTCCTGAAGCAATGCAGGTTTATCGACATCAGACAAAACACCTTTCTTCTTGAAAGGCTTCTCACGAGAAGTTCCAAGAATAGTCCCCCCCTGATTGAGCAAACCGGACAAAGATTTCTCCGTAAAAGTTTCCACATCATTGTCAAGCAATCCTTGAAAACCACTGTGAATGCCTATCACTTCCATCCCATAATAACTGATTGCTGTTTTGCAAACGCCACGGATCGTGGCATTAATTCCCGGACAATCGCCCCCTGATGTTAATATTCCTATTCTCATACGCCCATGTTTAATACGGATACAGAGCGTAAAGATAAAAAAAATAACTTATTCACTCTTATATATTAAGAAATAAGGCTATTTTTGCCTGATAAAATGTTATTTCACTATATAGGATGAATTCAACTAAACTTATTAGTAAACTTTTTATTCCACGGCTCAAACAGATAGATTTGTATGATGAACATGCCGGGGAGATTCAAGCTAAAGTTCTGAAACGTTTAATTGCGGATGCAGCACAAACGGAATGGGGCAGGAAATATGATTATAGCACAATCAAAAGCTATGAAGATTTCAAGAGCAGGGTTCCCGTGCAGACCTACGAAGACATCAAACCTTATGTTGAAAGGCTGAGAAAAGGTGAGAAGAACCTGATATGGCCGTCGGAGATCCGTTGGTTCGCCAAGTCATCGGGAACAACAAACGATAAAAGTAAATTTATCCCCGTCAGCAAAGAGGGGCTTCAGGACATTCACTACCAAGGAGGAAAAGATGCCGTGGCGCTTTACTTCAGGATGAATCCGGACAGCCGTTTCTTCTCGGGCAAAGGTCTGATTCTGGGAGGCAGCCATGCACCCAACCTCAATTCCAACCATAGTTTGGTAGGCGACCTTTCTGCCATTCTCATACAAAACATACATCCGCTATTCAACTATATCCGCGTTCCGAGCAAAGAAATAGCCCTGATGAGCGAATGGGAAAGCAAAATTGAGAAGATAGCACAAAGCACTGTCAACGTAAATGTGACAAACCTTTCGGGCGTACCGTCATGGTTCCTTGTACTTATCAAAAGAGTATTGGAAATCACAGGCAAACAAACACTTGAAGAAGTTTGGCCTAATCTGGAAGTGTTCTTCCACGGTGGTGTGAGTTTCGCTCCTTACCGTGAACAATACAAGCAGATAATCCAATCGCCCAAGATGCATTATGTAGAAACTTACAATGCTTCCGAAGGCTATTTCGGCACACAAAACGATTTGTCCGATCCGTCAATGCTGCTGATGATCGACTATGGAATCTTCTATGAATTCATCCCGATGGAAGAACTGGACAACGAAAACCCGAAAACCGTGTGCCTCGCCGATGTGGAACTGAACAAGAACTATGCTGTGGTTATCAGTTCTTCCTGTGGCTTGTGGCGATACATGATAGGTGACACAGTGCGTTTCACTAGCAAACATCCGCACAAGTTTGTCATTACCGGGAGAACCAAACATTTCATCAATGCATTCGGCGAAGAGCTTATTATCGATAATGCAGAAAAGGGATTAGCAAAGGCCTGCGCTGCTACGGGAGCACAAGTTAACGAATACTCTGCCGCACCGGTATTCATGGATGAACGCGCCAAGTGCCGTCATCAATGGTTGATAGAATTTGCCCAAATGCCCGATTCGGTAGAGAAGTTTGCCACAGTACTCGATGAGTCTTTAAAAGAAATAAACTCCGACTATGAAGCCAAGCGATATAAAGACATCGCATTGCAACCGCTCGAAGTAATTGTTGCCCGCAAAAACCTCTTCCACGATTGGCTGAAAGAAAAGGGGAAACTGGGAGGTCAGCATAAAGTGCCGCGATTAAGTAACACAAGAGACTACATAGAGGAGATGCTCAGACTAAATCAATAAGCCCGGACAAAGGCAATAACAGGTATAATCATACCGTCTAAGTAACCACTTGACAATTGTCGCGCGATCACGCGACAACCGTCAAGTGAATACGTGACAACTGTCAAGTGATCGCTCGACAATTGTCAAGTGATCTAAACAACGGCAAGTTTTAATCTCCACTCAGGCAATGATACCTCCGCCCAACAGCAGGTTTCCACGATAGAATGCCGCAGCTTGTCCGGAGGCAATAGCTGTGAGAGGTTCGTAAAGCTGCACGTGCAGCAAATTGTCGGGAGTAATGCTCACCGTGCAGTGGTTCTCTTGTTTGCGGTAGCGTATCTTCACCACCACATCCGCGTGTCCCAACAGCAAATCATGCTGAATGATGTTCCAGTCTTTCAGATACATCTCATTCTTTTCGAGTGACTGCAAGCTGCCCAGCACCACTTGGTTTGCTTCGGGAAATATCTCTTTTACGAAAACGGCACGGTTCAGATGAATGCCCAATCCCCTTCGCTGTCCTATGGTATAAAAAGGAAATCCCTCGTGCTTGGCTATGAAATGCCCGTTTTCATCTACGAAGTTACCGGGAGCTATTTTATCGGCAGGCACTTCGCGCTTCAGGAAACTGCGATAATCCATCGGGCAAAAGCACACACCTATACTGTCTTTCTTCGTGGCTACCTTTTGAAAGCCTCTTTCCGCCGCAATCTGTCTTATCTGCTGCTTGGTATAATCACCCAACGGCAAAAGCATCCGCGAAAGAATATCCTGTTTCAATCCCCAAAGGAAAAATGATTGGTCTTTCTCTTCATCCGCACCGCATACGATATGCCAACAGCCGTTTATCTGCTGCCTGCGCACATAATGCCCGGTTGCAATGTGATGAATGTCCCGTTCATCTGCCAGTTTTGCCAGCAAAGGCCATTTAAGATAGTTATTACACAGTGTGCAGGGAACAGGGGTGTGCCCCGCCATATATTCACGGATAAAATAATCAATGATCTGCTCCTTGAATACCTCCCGGGCATCATAAGTAATGTGCTCGATACCTAAACGGGAAGCTAGCGCACGGGCATCATCCAGATGCTCTGTGGAACCGCCCAACTCATAGAAACGGAAGGTCACTCCCGTCACTTCATAGCCGGCTTCCTGCAACAGTATAGCTGCCACCGAGCTATCCGTTCCGCCACTCATACCCAATAAAACGCGTCTGTTTGCTACCATATTTTATGTAATAACGCACAAAAGTAAAAAGATTTATTATAACTTTGTGCTTTCTAAAAACAATAAGTTATGGAACAGCAACTGACTATTTACAATACATTAGATAGAAAGAAGGAGTTGTTTGTGCCTTTGCACGCTCCTCACGTGGGAATGTATGTCTGCGGACCAACGGTTTACGGTGATGCACACTTGGGACACGCACGCCCTGCAATCACTTTCGATTTACTATTCCGTTACCTTACTCATATAGGATACAAGGTGCGCTATGTGCGAAACATTACCGACGTAGGTCATCTTGAACATGATGCCGACGAAGGCGAAGACAAGATTGCTAAGAAAGCACGTCTCGAACAGTTGGAACCAATGGAAGTGGTTCAGTATTACCTGAACCGTTACCACAAGGCAATGGAAGCATTGAACGTGCTCCCTCCCAGCATCGAGCCGCACGCTTCGGGACATATCATCGAACAAATCAAGCTTGTAGAAGAAATCTTAAAAAACGGATATGCTTACGAAAGTGAAGGTTCGGTTTACTTCGATGTTGCCAAATACAATAAAGACCACCGTTACGGAAAGCTGTCGGGACGCAACTTGGATGATGTATTAAATACTACCCGTGAATTGGACGGACAGAGCGAAAAGCATAATCCTGCCGACTTTGCTTTGTGGAAGTGTGCACAGCCCGAACACATCATGCGCTGGCCTTCACCGTGGAGCAACGGTTTTCCGGGTTGGCATTGCGAATGTACGGCTATGGGACGCAAGTACTTAGGCGAACACTTCGATATTCACGGCGGAGGAATGGACTTAATCTTCCCTCACCACGAATGCGAGATTGCACAATCGGTAGCATCACAAGGCGATGACATGGTTCATTACTGGATGCACAACAATATGATAACCATCAACGGGACGAAGATGGGTAAATCACTGGGTAACTTCATCACATTGGATGAATTCTTCAGCGGTACGCACCCGATGTTGACACAAGCATACAGCCCAATGACTATCCGTTTCTTTATCCTGCAAGCTCATTACCGCAGTACAGTGGATTTCAGCAACGAAGCCCTGCAAGCATCGGAAAAAGGATTGCAACGGTTGATGGAAGCTGTGGCTAATCTGGATAAGATTACTCCGGCGGCAACATCCAACGTGGACATTAAAGGCTTGCGTGCCAAGTGCTATGAAGCAATGAACGATGATCTTAACTCACCGATTGTCATCTCCCACTTGTTTGATGCTGCCAAAGTCATTAACAATATCATTGCCGGGAACAATACTATCTCGGCAGAAGATTTGCAAGAGCTGAAAGACGTATTCCATCTTTTTGCCTTTGACATCTTGGGATTAAAAGAAGAAGCAAGTTCTTCTACCGGCAATGAAGCTGTTTATGGTAAAGTAGTGGACATGCTGCTTGAACAGCGAATACAAGCCAAAGCAAACAAAGACTGGGCTACTTCGGACAAAATCCGCAACGAACTCACTGCTTTAGGCTTTGAGATTAAAGATACAAAGGACGGCTTCGAATGGAAGTTGAATAAATAAAGAACCGGAGAAAGAACAACCATGAACGCAAAAGAGTTTTTTAAGCACGACCGCTTTGCTACCGATGCAGGAATAGAACTTGTGGAAATAAGCCGGGGATATGGCAAGGCTCAAATGACAGTGAACGAATCGCACCTGAATGCAGGAAACACCACTCAGGGTGGAGCGCTGTTTACCTTGGCAGACCTTGCACTGGCAGCAGCGGCAAATTCTTACGGAACGTTGGCTCTTTCTCTTACTTCGAATATAAGTTTCTTCCGCACAAGCGGACCGGGCGATGTGCTGACCGCCGAAGCACGCGAACGTTTTATCCACAAACGAACAGGACATTACGATGTGGATATAACAAACCAATCCGGCGATTTAATCGCAAGCTTTAGCGCGACGGTGTTCCGCAAAGACAACGAATTGCCCTTTAGTCTTTAACAATGGAGCTGAGAGGATGCCTGTTTCCTCTTACAGTTTTCAGGAAAGCTTTAGCCGAACCGAAATTCAGATACATATCCAGGCGGACAGGGAGGTGATTCCAGTCATCTGTAATATAGAAAGTGATTACCTCCTTCTCCTTGCCGTCTTTATATTCCACCAATGAGAATACCAAGCAACGGTAAGTCACTTTATTTTCCGCCTTGAATGTTTCCTTTCCGCGATAAATAAGTGTCTGTTCCTCCACATCCCTGCCGGTTGCCATTGGGAAAGTTATCTTTTGACCTATAACGTAGTCTTCGGGATTAAACGAACGGGCTTGTGCAAGGATGCTCAACATATCGTAAATGCAACGGCTGTCACTCTGCTCACTCAAGTAAGTTTCACCACCACGGTCTATTCGCGTACGTTTCTGATTGATATAGCAAGTTCCGTCACGGTAAGTGAACTTCGCCTCATCTATCGTAAATCTCTTGCCTTCTTCGGATGCTTTGCGGAAAGCAAGCGGCTGCATGCGGTCACTGATTGTAGAAGTCAGCGTGTCACGCATCTTGAAGAAGCGGTCGGCTTGTTTATTACTGAGTGCAAGCAGATTCAAACGCCATGCAGGTTTCCCCTCATAGCGTGTTTCATTCGTTGTGAGACTGGCAATCCCTGCCTTGTACCAAATAAACTTCCAGTTAAAGAACAAATCATACATCACATGTTCTCCCGACTTGAAAGCTATGTTATCGGCCTCGCACTGGGCTTTGGCAGGAGTTGAAACAGTAAATAAAAGACATGCGAACAGCAGTGCCAGCAAGCAATTACCTCTGGCGGTCCCTGTTCCTATTTTGTTTCTTCTTGTCTTCATCAGGTTTTTGTTTTTTAAGATTATCCAGCTTCTGTTTATCGAGCGGAACAGCCGTAACATTCCAGTCTTGTTCCAATTCCCAGTTAGCCTTCAATTCAAGTTCCTGAGGATAATAATACACCATCTCAGGCTGGCGTTTCTCCGCGTAGCTGCCCGTATCCCAAACGCCGTTTCCATTCGTATCGTTCACCAAGCGGGCATAATATTTCCCCGGATTCAGATAATAAAAGTCGGCTTGCCCGTCAACTACTTTAGCATGGCGTATCGGTTTGTCTTGTCCGTCGAGCAATTCCACAAAAGCAATGGAATCCGCCCCTGCGATATTAAAGTATATAGCACCATACTCTTCAAGGCTGCGCACTTTAAAGCTTTGCTCTATCTTATCTGTAAACAGACCGTACAAACCGTGAAAGGCTGTCGAATCCACCCTGAACTTATACTCCTGTCCCGGTTCCCAGTTGGCTGCCAATTCAAACGACCGGAGTTGGCTGGTATCCCGTTGGAAAGCAAAGGAAACATCTTTCCAGAGTGAATCCACCTTTTGTTCCAAGTGAATAGCCGCAGAGTCAAAGCGGGCAACAGGCTCGTCAAAGTTCAGACGGATATTCTTATAGATATCCATTGCCGACGGAGCATCTACACTAACAGTCAGGAACACCGTTGGTTCCGGTTCATCCTCTTTTTTCTTCTTTTTTTTCTTAGGTTGCTCGCCGCCACCCTTATACTTTTTCGTTGCCATATAGAGAGTATCCGTGCGGGGAACAAGTTTGCCCAGTGTGTCGGTATACAGATAATCCACGCTCATGCTGAGGGTGTCTTTCTTATAGAGCAAGGAGTCTTTTACCCAATAATTGATTGTATCGTTCTTCAAGCTCTTTTCAATCAGAAAAGCATCTTCTTCATTGAAGTTCAATCCCTTTATGGTAGGAAGTGTATCGGCAGGGGCAGTAAAATAGAGCGTAAACTTATGAGGGGTGAGACGCTCGCTCTTGGTGAGATACTGAACCGGATTTGTTTCTTTGAATGAACGCAGCAACACATGGTCGGGCAGATAGTGAGTATATTTGCTCTCCATAATCGTGTCTATGGTCAACGTATCTTGCCAGATGGTATCATACCGCATACGTTCCTCAAAACGGGGAATGATCACCGAATCATTGAAAGCAAGCGCTTCGCTTTTCTGGCTGAATGCAAAGTCCTGATCCATATCCTGCAAACCGAATATATGGTAAGTTCCCGGCGCAATTCCCCGGATAGTGAAATGTCCGCGGCTATCGGTGCGAGCAACACGTTCGAGGGGTAATTTGGTAAATGCCGAATCGGTAAGATTGGAATGAAGCCCCACGAGCATACCTTTCACCGGTTCCAAGTTGGATGCTTCGAGCAAAGTTCCCGACACTTCCATAGTATCTATCTCGGCACCCGTAGAGAATGTGAAAGCAAAGTTACCCAACGGATTGCCTTCGTTATTATCCACAATCGCATCCGAGAAGTCTATCGTGTATGTAGTATTGGCTTTCAGCGAGTCTTTCAGGTCAATCGTAATGTGCTTTCCATTCTGTTTGATGTCCGGCATCTCAATCTGCGGAGGAGACACTACCACCTTTTCAGAAGCCTTTTCAAGCTTGATGTACTCATCGAATTCAAGAGTCACTTTCTTCCGGGTATTATTCAAAGCCCCCATTGCCGGAGTACTTTTCAAGAACTTGGGAGGAGTTTCGTCATAAGCCCCGCCATCCGGATTGCCTATATTGGCACAAGAATACATCAGTACCGTCAACACAACCGCACCGACTGCACCCAAAGCAACTTGCCTGATTCTATGATAGTTCATTTTTAACATGGTGCAAAAATAAAGGTTTCCTCAAACTTAACAGCATACTTTGCAATTATTTATAGAATGAAAGGAAAAATTCAAATGAAAGACGGGAAAGTCAAGGGCTTTATACGGCAATATTAAAGCATTTTTTAAGGAGGGCCAAGCTAATTTATGCAGGGAACTTAATAACTTGACAGCTGTCAATTATATACTTGACAATTGTCAATTTAATACTTGACAGCTGTCAAGTTATTAATCGACAGTTGTCAAGTTATCTAAGTATACGCATAAACAGGCTTAACTATGCTGAAGAAACAGGTTAGGTATCGGTAATAAAGTTATTAAATATTCCGTTCTTTACTCGAACCGCAAGCTCCCAAAGAAATCGGGACGGTGGAAATCGGGCTTTTCTATTTCTATTTTGTTCCATGAAAGGAAGTGGGGAGTTTGCAACTCATCGCCACACTTATAGAAATTACCTTTTATCTCCGCTCCATCGAGTGTGTTTAATTCATGGTGATAGAATACAGAATAAGGAATGACAAGGGATAGCTCCCAAGAGCACTCGCCTATCCGTTCTTCGAATGGTTGAGAACCGAGACTGGACCAGCGTTGGATTCCGGAAGTAACTTCCTGCGGAGCACGTTCGCGGTCATTACGAACCTTACCCACTCCTACCAGCACCGTGCCGATGCAGTTGCATTCTATGTTGTAATAAACTCCGTCTGAGGCAGGAATCACAAAGAACTCCACACAAGAATCCGTCCACACAGAGCCGTTGTCCTCACCATACTTGGCACGCACGCTCTTTTCCTTTACCCGGTAGTTGAGCAAAACAGCATTATTCGTATGGGCTATGCGAAAACGGACTTCGGGTTGATAAGGATATTCTTTCCAATTCACGTTATCTATTGCATGAAACGGAATGTTTTCTTTGTCGAGCAAGGCGGACAAGCCTTCCGCCGACACGCCGCAACATGCATTTATCTTCTTTACTGTCAATGTATTCATCGGTGCATAGGGATTATAAACAACTTTCAATAAATTCTTTCATCTCAGGGACACAAGCCTCGGCACTTTGCAACAGTTTGAACTGCGCTTTGGTGCGGACAAGGTTATGCTCCGGGTATTTAATCTTGTAATAAGTATCGCCGTTAATATAGTCGGCAAGGAAACGGACGCACTGCATGTATGGGAAAAGCGTAGCCGCATACGGCAGGTTTTCTATTTCCAGCGGAGTAAGGAAACCTTTTGCCGATTCGATATATCCCCGGGTGAATGCCTTGAAGATTTCCATGTTGAAGTTAACGTTATCCAAGTTCTTATCATCTTCATCGCCGGTATTGGCAGCAGTGCGGAGAAAGTCGCCATAATCCGAGAATATAAAGCTCGGCATCACCGTATCGAGGTCGATTACACAAAGTACCTTTCCGTCTTCATCAAACATCATGTTGTTCACTTTGGTGTCGCAATGGCAAACACGTTTCGGCAACTTGCCTTCACGGTGCAAGCGTTCTGCCTTGCACATTTCTTCTGCCCTCTTTTCCATTTCGTCCACATAAAACCTCACTTCGTCCAAGCGGCCGACAGCATTGCCATGCACTGCTTCGCGAAGTTGTTTCAAGCGGAACTCCATGTTATGAAAGTCGGGTATGGTTTCTCCCAACCGGGCAGGTATGTCGGCAAGTATTGCCTGAAACTCTCCGAACGCTTTTCCGGCATAATAAGAATACTCGGGGTTAACGGTTTCATAAGTCTTGGCATTTGGGATGAACACCATCATGCGCCAATATCTTCCGTCTTCATCAATGTAATAACGCTTTCCCTCATTGGTATCAATGAAATGGAGTACTTTACGGTCAATGTCCTTTTCACCGCAATCTTCCAGTTTCTTACGGATATGACCGGTTACGGCCGAAATATTCTCTTGCAGCATATCCACATCCCGGAATATGGCATTATTGATTTTCTGTAACACATAATCGGGTTTGTCTTCTTCCCGTGTCACCACCTTATAAGTATCGTTAATAAGACCTGAGCCCAACGGATTAATTTCGCAAATGGAACCGACAGTCGCGAAGTGCGACACTATTTCTAACATGTTCTTCATAATATATAGAGGTTTTTATTTCTTGTGCAAATATACGAATATGCAGCAAATAGACATCTTTTTATGAAAAAAATGATATTATCCTTACCTTTCGATATAAAAATAATATATTTGTTTCATATATTTATTCTTTACACAAGTAATCCTATATCAGTAATCGCATGCAGACTATTTATAAAACTCTGTTTTTCATCATAACTTCGGCTGTTTATCCGCTTTTGGTTTATGTCATCGTCCCGTGGATGAACTCATTCAAAGATTTCAGAGAGTCAACCGATGCTGCCGGTGCAGGTATGGCCGCCGGGTTTGCATACTATTACGGGTGTCTGTTCTCATGTATCATTTGGTTCGTTCTCTCCATCATACTTGCCCATTGGTATGTGCGGACATGGTGGATTGCTTTTCTGGCGCTGATAGTGGGACTTATCGCCATTTTTTCAATAAATGAATATAAGGATCACCGGGCGGACAATCTCCTTTCTCCCTATACAAAGTATGATGAGTATGGTAAGATTCGCGAAGAAGGGCATTACATAGGAAGATATGGGAAAGAGAACAAACACGGAAAAGTTACCGAATATTATCCGGACGGAACGGTAAAGTCTGTCGAAACCTACGAGAGAGGTGAAATATCAGGCCCCTATAAATCCTATTACCCGAATGGGAAATTGATGGAAAGCGGCTACTTCAAAGGAAATACATGGGACGATGGAGAACGAATAGGAATACCGGACGGCAACTGGACTTATTATCACAAAGACGGCAGAATGGATGATGAGCGCATCTATGCCGAAGGAAAGCTGGTAAGTTCTAAAAACTTTACCTTGTACTTGGATTCGGCGGAATTAATTTGCACGATTGGCACAGGTAAACCCTTTACGGGCAAACTGGATAAGACGGGCATTGTCGATGAATTTCCTTTCCCCAATCTATATACCACTCAGGTAAAAGACGGACGGTGTGACGGTGACTTTTGTTCCTATTACACCATCGGAGACGGACTGACTGTTGCCGCAACAGCGACTTACACTGACGGCAAACTGAACGGTCCGCTCAAGAAGTATCACACCAACGGGCAGTTGGTAACGGATGCGGTATATATAAATGGCTTGGCAGAAGGTGAATATATTACCTATTATACCGATTCAATCGCCAAACGTCCTCATGGTGAAATAAAATATACGTGCAGCTACAAGAACGGTAGCCGCAACGGGATGGCTCGATGGTATTATGAAAACGGGATACTGAAAGAAGAAACCGAATATTCAGCAGGAAAAAGAGAAGGCATTTCACGCAAGTATTATCCGGATGGCAAACCTGAATCAATCTATACTTATCACAACGGAGATAGAGACGGAGAATTCCAACTCTACAACAAGGACGGTAGTTATGACCAAAAGGGCAGTTATGTGAAAGATAACATCTCTCTTCGTGAACAGTATTGCGATGGCACACTAAGGTCTGTTTACCGGTGGCGGGATGGAGAGTGCATCCAACGTGATAATTATGACGAGAACGGTCAATTAATTTAATCCATACATGAACAAAGTGATGCTGATAATAATTGCACTTATCCTGTCTGCCATAGCCTGGGGAGGTATAATCTGGGCTTTGAGCCATACAATTCATATAGGAGGTACACCAAGTCTGACACCACAATTGTTTATCGTCCTGATCATCTTTCTAATCATTTTGCTCGCCTTTCCTTCCATTCTGATACTATCGCTCTACAAATGCACGCATACGGAAACAAGAGAATGGATATGGGCCGTCACTATTACAGCCTATTATCTCTTTCCGGCAATTGTTGCCATTAGTGAATTCGGATCGTTTTTGCAAAGAGACACATCTTCCCGGTTTACGGAAATGCTTGATGACAAAAACATTTCATACAAACAGATAAGCCGGATAGCATCGAAAACAGGAGATCCCGAAAGCTACATATTGTACAGTATGTTGAAAAAGAATCGCATCGACCTTGCCGAGCCATATTTCAACGAACATCCCAAAGCTGCATATTATAATCTGGCGGATATGATGGTCTATTACTATGAACATCATCAAATGGAGATTGACTGGCAGTATTGTGATTCCGCTTCCATTCAAGCATCCCGTGTAGTGGAGTTTCTTCTCGACAATGGATGGGACATCAACGCCATAGAAACAAGAGATAATATTAGAACAGCTCTCAGGTCGGCCATTTCCAATCATGACCTGCGATCTGCCAATTTACTTATTGAACGTGGTGCAGATGTGAATGCGGGCGGGGTTACTCCTATATGGTCGGCTGTCTATAACTCGGACATCAAGCGGATACGGATGCTTCTCGAACACGGAGCACGGGTAAATTTCCCAACTTGTTCAAATATATATGAAGAAACGCTTCTCCATGCGGCAGTCAAGATCGGAAGCACTGACATCATACGACTGCTACTTGATTATGGCGCGGAAATCAAACCTGATGAAGATTTGCTTTCACTCGTAGATAAACAAACCAATCCCGAATTATGGAATTTACTCATTAAACATGGAGCAAAACAATCATATGAAAAAAGAATCAATGAGCACTAAAGTCCCCGTTTACTTCGCCCCCTTGCAAGGATATACAGAAGCAGCTTACCGGAATGCACACGAACAGGTATTCGGAGGAATAGATACATACTACACTCCGTTCGTCAGGCTGGATAAAGGAGATTTCCGAAACAGGGAACTGAGGGACATAGAACCGGATAACAACACCGTAAAACATGTTGTTCCCCAACTGATAGCCAATACTCCCGATGAAATGGAGCATATTCTTTCCCTTTTCATCGAAAAAGGATATACGGAAGCAGACATAAACATGGGATGCCCTTTTCCCATGCTCGCCCACCGGCACAAAGGTTCGGGCATTCTGCCTCATCCCGAAGAAGTATCCGCTTTGCTTCACACAATGGAGAAATATCCGCAAATAACTTTCTCAGTGAAGATGAGGTTAGGCTGGGAAAATCCCGAAGAATGTTTTGCACTCTTACCCATGCTTAATGAAGTTCCTTTAAAGCACATCACACTACATCCGCGCATAGGCAGGCAGCAGTATAAAGGTGAAGTAAATATGGATATGTTTGACAAATTCTATCAGGAGTGCAAACATCCGCTCATTTATAACGGTGACATATGCACTGTGGAAGACATTGAAAAGCTGACTTCACGCTTTCCTCACTTAGCAGGTATCATGGTAGGAAGGGGATTGCTCGCCAACCCGGCTTTGGGCTTGGAATACCGGCAAGGAGAAGCGATGCCTTTCGAAGAAAAGGTTGGGAAAGTAAAAGTATTGCATTCCCTGATTCTGGAACATTACAGCGGATATTTACAAGGCGATGCACAACTACTAAGCAAGATGAAGCCTTTCTGGGAGTATCTGCTTCCCGAAATGGATAGGAAGATCAGGAAGCAAATACACAAAAGCACCACAATGGATAAATACCGTTTAGCTATAAGAGCCTTATAACCGTTTATTCATAAATATCACCTTGGGCAAGTTCCGAAAGCATGATTGCAAGTTTCTTCACAACTGCGGTAATGAAACGTTTCCCTTTATCGGCAGTAGCAAGCTTGGGACAGCCTACACCCGTATCTGTCGAAACCTTTGACCAATTGCGTGGTGTCCACACGATACCTTCACGAAGGGAAGATGCGGTGAAAGGTTTATATGCACCGTCTCCGGCTTCTTCAAGATTAACAAGTTCGGGATGATAATACATCATTACCGATGTTTCTATCTCATCGGCATGGTCGCCCGGCACATCAAAGAAGTCTTTTGCCGGAACCGACTGATAGTAATTTCCTGCAACAACCAGAAAATCGGGAAAATCAACTGCCAAATCACGAATCATATTCTTAAAGCTGTTTCCGCCGTGTCCGTTGATAATAACCAGTTTACGAAGTCCCTGCACTTGCAGCGAAGCAACAATATCTGTCAAAATAGCTTTTTGAGTTTCGTAACGTGCATGAATACAAAAAGGCAGACCACGCTGTCCCGGATTCTGTGAACCCATAGTCACGGGTGGCAATACCATGCAACGCACTCCGTATTCTTTCAAGGCAAGTGCAGCCGCATCGACCGACACATCGTGAGACAAGATACAATCCGTCATATAAGGCAGATGATAATTGTGGGGTTCTGTTGCCCCCCACGGAAGAATTGCCATATCATAAGGCAACTCTTTGGTTGTGCCATAACAGGAAACAGACAGGTCTATCTCCTTATTTATTCCTTCTTTCATGAGAAATGTTATTAGTTTCATACAAAGATATACATTCTATGAAAGCAATGAAAGCGGATGAAAGCAATTTTCGGCCTTTGCTTTCATCCGCTTTTACCTCCATCACGCTATTTCAGAGATCCTGAAAGCAGTGAAAGGAGAAAACCATCATATTATAATTATGTACTTTAATCGCCCGATTTTGCATTCCACACAAACAAAGCGAGCAACACCGAAAGCACAGCAGCTCCGATCCAGAACCAATTAATATAAGTGAAATTATAAACATCCACACCGTTCACCACCGTCTTATTACTTTCAATCAGCACTCCGCTCATCACATCCTGCAAGCCCGCACCTATGTAACTGGCTATTCCCACAACACCCAGTGCCGCCCCCGAAGCATTGCGTGGAGCAATATCGACAGCCATCAATCCACCGAGGAAACAAATCAGCACACCGATACCCAAGCCAAACAAAACCATTGCCAAGGCATCAATCCAGAAATGCACACCGGGAAAGAGAAGGAACAGGCAAAGAGCAACAACATTCAATGAACCGAATATCAGAGCAGGAACATTGCGCCGTCCGCCAAAGAATTTATCCGAGATAACACCCGAAAACATGGTTCCCACAATTCCGCAAACGGAACTGATGGAGATAATGAAACTTGCATCGAGCGTGGAATATCCTTTCTGTGCCTCAAGATAAAATACTCCCCAACTGTTTACCGCATAACGGCTCACATACATAAAGGCACTGGACAGGGCAAGAATCCACACCGCAGGCATGGTAAGCACCTGTTTCTGGGCTTTGTTGAAATCTTCGGCAGACTGCTTCTCCTTTGCTTCATGCTCCGGAGCGGGAAGTCCTTTACTTTGAGGTGAATCATGAAAGAACTTCCACACTATCAGAGCTCCCAACAAACCTATCAAACCGGCTCCCATAAAACCATAACGCCAACCAAACGCGCTTACAATGGATGCCACAATAATAAACGTAAAAGCCTCACCTATATTATGACTGGCAGACCAGAAACCATAAAAGGAGCCGCGATCCTTATCACTAAACCAACGAGAAAGACCAACGACACAGGAAGCGGCTCCCATAGACTGGAACCAACCACTCAAGCCCCAAAGTATTGCAAACAGAATAAACGAATTTGTAAAGCCGAGAAACAAATTCGCCAAAGCCGTAATCAGCAGCCCGGTAGTCATGAAACGGTTGATATTACTACGGTCGGCAAGAAATCCGTTTGTGAACTTACCTATCGCATAAGTAAAGAACAAGACCGAACCGATAATACCCAACTCTGTTTCCGAAAATATCCCTTCGTCCACAATAGGCTTTTTCACCACATTCAAACTTAAACGGCACACATAATAAAGACCATACCCCAGTGTTGCCGAAAGGAATGTAGACCACTGCAAATATTTATATCGTTTATGAAGCTGTGCTTCACTTCCCTCCAACAGTGGTTTGGGAGGAGAGATACGATAAAAATCAATTAATTGTTTAAGCATAATTCCCCTTGTCTTTTAGTAATTATGCCTATTCTTGGATTTCAGATAATCTATCAGATATGCCGGGCGGTCTGTTTGCAAGATTCTTGTTCCCAACGTATCAATGAGGTATCCGTAGCCTTTGTCGGGATCTTCCAAAGACATATCATCATCATGTGCTCCCGCCATAGTATCCCAAAGGGTGTTATACCATATCAGGCTTTTCCCTTTTAACATTTCCGCCACTTGCTTGGGAGCCGGATTCTCATCGGACACATAAAGCAACTCGAATGCGAGGGGATGCATCTCTTTCACAAAACGGTCTATTTGGGAAAGTGCATCTTTGTGGTCTAAGTTCACGATAGGCATATAGATAACCTTATCCAGATACTTGCCGAAGTCTTTCTTTACCTTATCCACCGGCTCGGTGCCTTTCATAATAATCTGGTCGGTGGTTCCGGTCTTTTCAAGTATCTTATACACATCATCGAAAATAGGGAAAGCCTTATCCAGATTCACCATAATCTTGCCTTTGGCTACAAGCAATGCTTCTTCCAAAGTAGGAACTTTATATTTAGTCTTGATAGCACAGCCGTTTTTCAACTTAAGTGTTTTAATAGAATCCAAAGTCCAGTCCGCAATCTTGCCTTTCCCCGTAGTGGTACGGTCTAATGTTGCATCGTGCATCAGGATGATTTGTCCGTCTTTCGTTTTGTGTAAATCTATCTCAACTACGTCCACCCCCATTTTAATGGCATTCTCTATCGCTTCCAATGAATTCTCGGTTGCATTACGCCAATCTCCACGATGCGACACAACTAATACTTTATCTGTATTGGGATTCTCTAATATTGCTCTGATTTGAGCTATGCGATTCTGTGCCGACAAAGGCAAACAACAAGCCAAGCAAAGACATAAGCCGATGCTCAATAATATATGTTTCTTCATAATGTTCGTTTTAACGCAATCCTTTTTCCGATAAATAATTTATCAACAGAGCCGGACGGTCTGTTTGTATTATAGTACAGCCGTTTTTCAGCAACCACCCCCAACTATCTTCTGCCAATCCTTGTTCTACGGCTTTATCATCATCATGTCCGCCACATAGTTCCGGCCATAATGAGTTAATCCATAATCCGGAATGATGTTTTCTTATTCCCGTCAATATATCCATTACTTCGGGAGTTGCCTCACTAAAGACACATTCATAAGCAAACGGATTAAACTCTTTCTCATAAGAAAGCACGGTTTGTTTTGCCCCCTCCTTATTTAAGTGAACAACGGGCATGAACAGAACTTTCTTCAACACATCTCCGTTTTCAGATTTAACCTGTTCAAAAGGTAATTCGGATTTGACGATAACCTGATCGATAGTTCCGGTCTTCTGTAACAGAGCATAAACATCTTTAAAATAGTCATATCCCTTGTCTATGTTCAACAAAATTTTTCCTTTTGCTAGATTCAAAATCTCTTCGAGTGTTGCTACTTTATGTGCTGTTTTGTGACCTGCACCGTTCTTCAAATAAAACTTCCTAAGTTCTTCGAGTGTATAGTCGGCAGGTATGCCTTTCCCTGTAGTAGTACGGTCTATTGTCTTGTCATGCATTAAGATAAGCTGACCGTCTTTGGTCTTCTTCAGATCAATCTCCACAATATCCACTCCCATCTCAATGCAGTTCTTTACAGCCTGCAAGGAGTTTTCGGGAGCATTCCGCCAGTCGCCACGGTGAGCGGCAACAAAGACATATCCTGATTGCGGATTTTTCAGTTCCGCAATCAAAAAATTAATGTCTCTGCGTGCGCACACCGGCAGCACTAGCAGAACGAGTAAGAATAATAAAGTAATTCTTCTCATCTTTCCTTATTTATCAATCTGTTATGGAATAACCCTGATTTTGCCATCCCGTACGGTCGTTTACATTCTCGATTTCAGTTTGTGGAATCGGGTAAATCTGGCGATAGGCAGCCACACCCGGAAAAACAGTTTCAAACTGGCCGGTACGAACAATATCAAACCAACGGTCGCATTCCAAAGCCAATTCCAAACGGCGCTCATTCCAAACTGCTTTACGGAAATCATCCTTTGTCGGACAATCCGCAACTGTCTTATTACCCAAGTCGGCATTATTTCTAACATCATTCAATGCAGCAAACGCTTCGGCATCAGGATAAGCAGTTGTTGTTTCATTCAACGCTTCAGCATACATCAACATCACTTCGGCACAGCGCAGAATCGGGAAGTCTTGAGATGTTTCCTTATTCTCGGCAGGCGAATTAAATTTTTCAGGCCGTTTGGCATTCCCGGTAGGAGCAACCATTGCCTTGCGGTTGTCCCCATCTTCGAAAGCACTTTGTGGCAAAGTTATCTCATTGCCACTATCGTTATTGTTATAACGGCTGTTCTCGGCAACAGACTCTCCTACTCCTCCCTTTAAATATTGTGCAGCAAAGATAATGTCCTTACTTGTTTTCAAATTATTCGGAAAGCTCTGAGGCATTGGCACAAGAGATAAGTCTTTTCCTGCGTGAATAGCATCTACCAAAGGTTTCAACTCTGTTACCACATCTCCGTAACGTTTCTGATACAGATAAACTTTAGCAAGTAAAGCAGATGCGGCATAAGATGTAACTCTGCCCCTTTCTCCGGCTGCCCAAGATTTCGGAAGAGCTTTAGCCTTACCTAAATCCTGAATAATCTGTTCATAAATAACAGACTCGTCAGCACGCTTATTATTACGAGCCTCAGTTACAGTTTGCGTCTTGGTAATCAAAGGAATCTTTCCCCATAAGCGGACAGCATTAAAGTAAGACAACGCACGGATAAAAGAAGCCTGTCCCACAATCTTAGTTCTTTGTTCGTCGCTCATCTGCACTGTCTCTGCATTCTGTAAGATAAGATTGCAACGATAAATGGATGTATAAATAGACAACCAGCTTGCCGAGAAATTAGAGTTAGCCGGTGTATCATTAAAGACTTCAATCTGATAGGCTACACCACCTCCACCACCGGAGTTGTTGTTTGTTATATTATCTCCTCTGGTTTCCATCAGCAACAGGAACTTGGAACCATATTGGTCACCGGATTGTAACTCGTCATAAGCACCGATAACCGCTCCTTCCAATCCTTTCACATCAGTGTAGAATGTTTCTTCCGTAGGAAAATCAATCGGTTTAAGATCAAGGAAACTTTCGCAACTTGTAAGCGCTGCTACTAAGCAGGCAGATATAATTAGTTTTTTCATACGTTCATTATGTTTTTAAATTAGAAAGTAAGATTAACACCAATAGAAGTTGTTTTAGCTAATGGATATACACCGTAGTCTTCACCGGTCTTCACAGCATCATTACTGTTTGTTACTTCAGGATTGTATCCTTCATATTTGGTGAAAGTAAATGGATTCTGCATAGAACAGTAGATGCGTGCAGACTGTATAAAAGCCTTACTTGTCCATACTTTAGGCAATGTATAACCAATAACGATATTCTTCACTCTCAGATAAGAACCGTCTTCCACATGCCATGTAGAAGTAGTTCCGTTTTGTCCTTTCGACACACGGTTGGCACGGACATTCATGCCGCTTCCCGGATCACTTTCGGACTTCCAACGGTTCAGAGCTCCCTTATAGTTATTCATGTTACCTTCATGGTTGTAGAAATAACGACGGGATAAGTTCAATATCTTATTTCCATAAACACCTTGGAAGCCTACACTGAAATCAATACCTTTCCATCCCAAAGAAGTACCAAAGCCATATGTAAACTTAGGCATATAATTACCCACGATAGCACGGTCGGTATCAAGAATATCCAATATACCGTCTTCATTCACATCCTTAAATTTAAAATCACCCGGTCTGGCATCGGCCAAGCCATAGTTGGTAGGAGAATCTTTATAAGCCAGTTTACCGGCAGCATCTATTTCTGCCTGATTCTTGTAAACACCTTCTACCACCGGTAAATAGTAAGAACCGATAGGCTCACCCACACGTGTTATAAAATAAGCATTATTTACGGAGCCGGTATAAATAATATCCGCATTACCCGGACCTAATTGTTTCACTTCATTGATGTTCTTTGATATATTGAAATTTACTTCCCAAGTAAGATCACCGAACTTATGGTTGGTAGCTACATTGAATTCAACACCCTTATTATTTACTTTACCAATATTCTCCAAACGTGTTTTATATCCGGTAGTCATTGGTACCGGCACATCCAATAGCAAATCATAGGTGTTACTTGTATACAAGTCAAGTCCTAAAGTCAAGCGGTTATTAAATAAAGAAGCATCAAAACCAACATTAAACTGCGCTGTTTTTTCCCATTTCAAATCAGGATTAGGCATACTCTTCGGAGCTGCACCTTTCACCACCGTAGGACTTGAGCCGCCAAGAACATAGCTATAATAACCCACTTCGCCTTGCGCTCCATAATTAGGAATACGGAAGTTACCTGTCAAACCATAACTGGCACGAAGTTTCAAATCGTCAATGAAAGTAAGTGACTTCATAAAATTTTCTTCAGATAAACGCCAGCCAATGGAAGCGGAAGGGAATATACCCCAACGGTTGTTTTTACCAAAACGTGAAGCACCATCGGCACGGATAGCTCCGGAAGCCATATACTTGCCATTGTAGCTATACTGAACTCTTGCCAAGCCCGAAAGCAAAGCCCACTCTGATGCTTTAGAGTCACCTCTTGTTACAGTTCCTGCATTTAGAGTCGGAATATTATTGGTTATAAACCCATTCGCAAAAGCATAGTTACTTTCATTTTTCTGATACTGCATAGTCCATCCACCCAAAGCTGAAATAGAATGTCCGTTAAAGTCTTTGGTAAAGTTGACAGTCTGTTCAAACAACCAGTTATACAATCTTGAAGTGTTGGATTTAGCTTCAGGAATTGACTCCGGATTACCCGCTTTATTAGACAAAGGAATGGTAGAAGGACGGAATGTATCTTCGGCATCACTGTATAAATCCACACCAAAATTTGCACGATACTTTAAAGAAGGCAAGAAAGCTACTTCAGCATATACATTACCAAAGATACGGGTTGCTCTTGTTTCATCTTTCTGCAACATGGCAAGAGCCACCGGATTCCACGCTTGTGTCTGATTATTTCCTCCTTTTGTTTTTCCATTAGGCAATACTGTTTGAGTATCGCCACTCCAAGAGTTTTGTGCAAAACAGAAACTGCCATCCGCGTTATAAACCGGAAATATAGGGGAACTATGCAAAGCAGAAGCGATAATACCACCATTATCCTTATTATAAGCACCATCTGCCTGTACCGAGTTCTTCTTTACAAACGAAGGGTTAAGAGCTATTCCAAATTTAAAGATACCTTCTGTTACATCAAGATTCAAGCGTGCACTGTAACGGTTAAAATCACTGTTAACAATAATACCTTCTTGTCCCAGATAATCTAAGGAAGCATAATATTTAACTTTTGGAGTACCACCGGACACAGAAACCGTATGATTCTGCATGCCTGCCGTGCGGAATATTTCATCTTGCCAATCGGTGTCAATCAAACCTTGTTTACCTTCCAGATAAGGAACTATCTCCATTGGAATAATAGTATTGACATCGTTACAGTTCTGTAAACGAAGACCGTTATTGTCATTAATGCTGTAAGGTATCGGACTTTTGCCCTGAGCAATAAGCTTGTTATTTACAGACTCCATTTTATCCGAATAAGAGTTATTACGGGCATCTTTTACCAAATCGGCATATTCATAAGCATTCAGCATATCAATCTTTCTGGATACGGTTTGCCAACCATAATATCCGTTATAAGTTACAGTAGCTTTACCCTCTTTACCCTTCTTAGTAGTAATCAGCACGACACCATTCGAACCGCGTGATCCATAGATTGCAGAAGAAGAAGCATCTTTCAAAACCTCGATAGATTCAACGTCATTCATATTGAAAGTATTCAAAGACTCTTTTGCCAAAGGCACACCATCTACCACATAAAGCGGAGAAGTACCTGCAGTAATAGTTCCCGTTCCACGAACTTTGATTTGCAATGCCGATCCCGGTGCACCTGTTCCTTGTGTAACCTGCACACCCGGCATCTTGCCAACCATAGCCTCAGCCATAGAAGTAACAGGCTGTCCCTCAAGGTCACTGGCACGTACACTTGAAATAGCGGTAGTTACATCGCGTTTCTTCTGCACTCCATATCCCACGACTACTACTTCGTCAATCAACTTACTGTCTTCTACCAAAATGATTTTAGACAAATTCTCCTTTGCCGGGAAGTTTTTTGTTTTATAACC
Organism: uncultured Bacteroides sp.; assembly: GCA_902492205.1. Lineage (GTDB taxonomy): Bacteria > Bacteroidota > Bacteroidia > Bacteroidales > Bacteroidaceae > Bacteroides. Next base: position 89,675 of record CABUKU010000001.1, read on the forward strand.
GACATAAGAAACAACAATAGTTGAAGATTCAGGAACTTTGGATAGCATATAATTTCCATCAAGGTCTGTTATTGTACCGTTTGTAGTTCCCTGCACCACAATGCTGGCTCCAATAATAGGTTCACCTTTATCATCATATACAACACCGGAAATATTCTTCGTTTTTCCATCTTGTATTTCGTTGCTTCCGGCTTTGTGTTTACTTACAGCAATCGTATTGTTAGTCCTATTGAAATAAAGTTGAGATTGAGAAGTTATCTCATTTAATATCTGTTGCAAACTTGCTGCCTTAACATCGATAGATACACGGGGAGCTTTATTCACTGTTCCCTGATCATAGAAAAATTTAAAGTTGGTAATCTTGCTTATTTTGTTGAAAACATTCTCCACAGACTCATTTTGTACCTTAAGAGTTATATTGTTTTCTTTCAACTCCTGAGCATATAAAGGAGAGGTACAGAGGCATGAGAATAGTAAAAAAGCTAAAAACAGAACGCTATTTATGCGTTTCTTTTTATAAATAGGAATAATATTCATAAATTTGTGTGTTTTAGTAATTTGACTAAAGTTATTAAAATCACGAAAGCACGTGAAACGTTATTCAACAGGTCCAATTATTGAATAATCGTCCGGGCTTATGATAGGAGTGTTCTTTTAAAGAATGCTCCTATTTTTGATAAATCAGGTTTCTATTTTCATACACATTTTAGATTTCAAGGTTAAACAATCAGGTTCTATTTATAAAGTAATATATTCCGACCTTGTTTTTTATATTTTACTCCACTTACATATTCAATGGATTTCAGTACCGATTCCAGACTCTTATTATCATGCTCACCCGAAATAAGGTTATTAAACTCTTTATCCACAGCAAAGGTTATCCGACAATTGTAAACACGCTCCAGCTCCTTAGCTACATCACGAATCGGAGTACTGTTGAAACGCAGTGTTCCTTTAATCCATCCCGCCACTTCGCGTTCCTCCTTCCGTTTGCTGTATTCGCCCGATATGGTATTAATAAGTACCTGTTCTTGGGCAACCAGCCTCATCATAGCTTCCGGCAAGTCTACTTGTACTTTTCCGCTTTCCACACTGACAGAAACTATTTCATCGGTAGGATAAGCTTTTACGTCAAAGCATGTTCCCAGTACCCGGACATCAAAGTTTCCTGTTTTAACAATGAAAGGCAATCTTTCATTACGAGCTACTTTAAAATATCCTTCCCCTTCCAATGCAATTTCCCGGGTTTCGCCCACAAAATGACTTGGATAACGAACCGATGAACAAGAGTTAAGAATCAAAATAGTGCCGTCGGGCAAAAGCAATTGTTTCTTCTCACCAAACGAAGTTGTAATCTCGGCATAGGTGACTTTCTGTTTATCCATGTAATTCAAATAGCCGATACTGCCTAATATTATAAACGCAACCGCAGCAACACTTGCAGCAACAGATATTACACGACGGAACCAAGTGCGTTTTGAATGTTCAATATGTTTCAGTAATTCATGAGCTTCTTTCTTATATTTCTCACGTTCCAAATCAGTACCAAGCTGCTGCGTACGGGATTCTTCCCAGACTTCAGTAGCCAAACCTTCAAACAGTTCACTATTCTCCTTATCACGAAGTCCGTTAAGCAAATTCTTTGCTTCTTCCTTCGTGTAAAGGTCATCTAAATAACGACGCAGATCTGATTTTTCTTCTTTACCGTTTTCCATATTCATCATTTAAGGCAATTAACTTTCGCCTTACATAAATTATACACCTATGCAAAGGAGAGCTAGGGTTGGATTAACATTTATTACAAATTCAAACAAATCAAGATAAGTAGAATATCGGCATAGGTACCGGCATATTTAATTAAGTATGAGCGAATTACTTTCAAAGAAGAAGAAATATGCTCCTGAACTGTATTGACGGAAATACCTAAAGCATCGGCTATTTCCTTATGCGACATGAATGATTCACGACTCATTTCAAAAACTTCACGCTGACGGGGTGACAATTGTTCCATTGCATGATTAATGATATTCTTCAAATCATTAGCCACGACATTGTCTTTTGTACTGTCCGTATAGTCTATTGCTTGTGCAAGAATACTTTCTTTCAATTCATCTTCTCTGGACTCATCGCGCAACTGGTTTAAAACACGATTGCGGACAATCGTATATAAATAAGAAGAGAATGAAGTATCGGGATTAATAAAACGGCGACTTTGCCACACCACAGTAAATGCATCCTGAAAAATATCTTCTGCGAAAGCACGCGATTTCACAAACTTCATTGCAAAATACAACAACCGATTTTTGTAGGCAGCATATAGTTCGCAAAAGGCGTCTTCATCACCGTCTATTAAGCGAATAACGAGTGTTCGTTCGTCTGCTAAAGAGTCTTTTGCATACATATTAATATTAGTTTTGTGCACAAAGGTATATTAATGATATTACAAACGTATGTAATTTAATCCATATAAAAAAATAACAAGCAACAATTAAGCAAGGGAGCTTCCTGTGCTAACTCCATACGGAATAAAAGTTTAAAAAGTTAGCGTCACCCGTCACCAATTCGCTATAATCCCTTGCATCAAGTCGTTTCAAGGGTGATTGCAACTTTTTCGTTGGCGTCACTTTTGCCGTTTACCGTCACCCTTTTTGCAAATTTCACTGTTTTACTGCAAAAACTTCTCTCTTTATTTGATTTTTTCTTCCATTGATACAGACTCGTTACCGGGTAGTTCCATATATATTTATGCAGATAAACAGATCACTTGACAATTGTCGCGCAATCACTTGACAGTTGTCAAGTATGTACGCGACAATTGTCAAGTGATTGCGCGACAACTGTCAAGCGGTTAACCCGACAGCAGTGCCGGACCTTCTTTAAGGGTTAAAGAAACAGAGATGATACCTTGTTTAAGGATGTTTCTTTATAAATTTCTCGTTCTTTTGCTGAACTTCATATACGGTTGCATCGAACTCACCTACCGGAACAGCTCCATAAACTATACCGTTATAGCAATCGGTCACATACCATTTACCGTCTATCAAATCAAATATGACATTCAGATCCAGTTCCGATTCTTCCAAACCGGCTTCATATTCCACATGATCTTTTTCCTTCACGGCAAAGCGGCCGAAATAAACTCCATCTGTCGTAGAGATTTTAGAAACCTCAAAATCCTTTGCAGTAAGCAGCGGCCATTCGGCTTCGGTGAAAGGAACTTCTTTCTCATTCTCATTTTCATCTATCAAGAAAATAGGAGTGGCAAGAGGAAACTTAATGCGCGAAAGCTGAAACTCGGCACTCGAAGTAAATTTCTTCAGAAAAGAATCAAAGCTTGCATCCGGCTGTTCCTGAGCAGTTGCCAAAGAACAATATCCAAGCACGGCAAAGAGAAAGAAAATGACAGCTAACCTACTCTTTTTCATCTACTTAAATGATTTAATTGTTGCTTATAGTTTTTCGCTGCAAATATATATGATAATCTTCTAATTATCATAGGGAAAGGAGTGAATTTATTGTGCCGTCTATTACTTATTAATCAAATATGTTCCTAATGTATTATCTGTATAATGATATGCATAAACAACTCCATCTTCTTCGGAGACACAAAACGTAGTATAATATTTTCCGGGAAGATTATATACCGATATAGGTTTGATAACCGGAAAAACTTCAAACTTAATAATTTGATTTACATTAAAGTCATTATTACTATAATCAATTAGCAAAATATACAAATGCCGATTAGTAACGTAAATATCTTCACATAAATGACGATAAGAATTATCTTCTTGGTCTGGTTTTTTTTCAATAGCACGAAGCGATCTTTGTACTTGAAGAATACTAGAATAATCATACTGAACAATCTGTTCAAGGCTATCTTGATTATATATTTCTATATAAGGCAAATTGTTTGAAACAACAATGAGTTTATTGTCTATTTTTGCTGTAAACCTATTATTTCGTATTAATGTTTGTTTAGGAGTTGGAAATTCATATGTCTTTCCAAATAAAGTTTGTTTTTTTGTATATATATTATATTTTGATAAAGGCGTTTCTGCTATGGATGAACAACCGATAATAGTTGTATCCATAAAACAGTATCTATAACTTGGATCAAATAAAATAGAATTGCCAATTAATGTCTCTGATGCAGATATTCCACTAGTTAAAAACACATTAACTCTCCTATTAGACACATTTAATACAGAAATAAGAGAGTCATGAATGGCAAACTGATTTATGCCGAGTAACTCATTGGGGCCCTTTCCCTTTCTTCCAAATATTCTTTCGAACTCAAGGTTCTTATTTAAAGAAATTATTTGATCATATACAGGATTTGAAAAATATAGTTTCTCATCATAAAACGTTAAACACTTGATATCATGCAAAAAAAGTGTATCAACAATAACGTCCACTTGCTTAGATTTCACAAGGTTATAAACAGGCAATTTTTCGTAACTACATTGTATCAAAGATAAACATAGAGCTAAGATTAAAAAGATGTTTTTCATTTTTGATTCTTGTCTGTCAAAATTAATACCATTCAAAATGATAGTATTTTATAATCATAGTATAAAAAGTAAATGTTAAAAAGGAGGTTCTTATTCTAACACAGTGTTTCTTTCCCATCACATTTTACACCTTTACATTCATATCCCCATCCATCTTTAAGAGATTCACACTTATTTACACCAGTACAGGATACCTTTTTATTGCTTAAACTACCACAGCATTTTAACTCAACAGAACACGAATATCCACCATCGCTTTCACCGTTTGCCAATGCATCAATATTTACCAATAATAAAGGAGAAAGAGTTTTATTAGCATTCATACTCATTTTAAATACAATTACTGATACCACAGATAAAATGGCAAAACTGAAAAAAATAATCTTCTTTAGTTTCATAACTTATTTGTTTATAATTAATTATTTAATTTGATTTTATTCGCCACTCGTATTTTCGAAATTAGAACCCTAATTCCCTTTAGGAGTCAAAATTGAAAACATATGTTTGTAAATTGAAGCATAAATAAACTTTGCTTCTTTGATGTTTCAAAATTAAGCTTAAAAAGTAAAGAGTACTATTTTTATTCTAAGATTATTCTAAGAAATTCCATTTAGAACTAAGATTTTTCTAAAATATGCCTTTATCTTGCTACAATGAAGATTTTATTTCCCAATTTGCACCTCATTAATAATCAGTAGCAGTTAAAACAAAATTTAGAATTTATTGCTTGCTTTTCAAAAACTCAAAACCTATCCGGCAATACAAACATTTCTTCTTATCACAGTATTCTTTCTTCAATTGCAACAGTGCTTGCGAATCGGCTGCATTGCCAACTTTCAAGCCTATTTCATTCCACATTCTCGTTACATAATTATTCTCCGATTTCAGTTCCGTCAGGAAACACTCTGCACGTTCACACAGTGCTTCTTCCCCCTTGTATCGTCCGTAAGCATAAAGGAAAGGTACCACGGTATTGATAACAATCAAATTCAGCGAAGAGTCACTCAAGCTTTTAGTCCGGCGGGGAGACGGATTATAAAACTGATAATGTGTCTCCCAATAATCAGAAGTACGCGAGCGCAAAATTGCTTTCACTTGTTTCACGGTTTCAGCTTCCATGACACGTGAAAACAATCCTCTTTCCTGATAATAAAGGAAAGCAGATTGGGCTATCCGCACATGAGGAAAGTTACCGGGACGGAGACGAAGGAAACGCCACAATGAAGCATCCATTACATCCAATTCGAATTTATGTTTCATGTAAGCAAACTCCTTCTGCAATTTACGGTAATACTCATCCTCTATTTCTTCTTCCAACAAACCTGCCTGACCAAAAAAGACAGCTTCTATCTGAAACAGGTTATCCCTGTGTTTATCTACTGCACGCAAGGGAATCATGCCTGCCCACTGTTCAAAAGCATCACCATTCAGCCCAAAGCCGAAATTGCGTGCCAGTGTGATAAAAAAAGTATCTTCCCAACTTCCACCGCTTTTCTTTAAACGCTCCATTATAACGTCAGCCTTTGCCGAAAACCGTTCGGTTTGGAGAGCCGACATCCACGAGTGAAGCATCAGCGAAGGCAAAGATTTAACGATACGATAGCAGGGAGGGAAACGGTCTGCCTGCACAAGTATTTCAAAGTTACGTACAATCTGTTCGGGACAAACCAGCAGTATCTGGGGTATGAGTTCTCCATCCGTTCGGTATATGTCACAATCTGCATCGCCCACAACGTGGAGAATAACGGAATCATATGCTTTGTCCTTGTCATGCCCGTGCAGATGCCAGTCCGAAGCCCGGTCATGTATCTCTATGTTACCTATCCAGAGTGTTCCGTTTATCTTTATTTTTGCATTGAAGAAATCCGGTCCGGCATTGGTGTTATGTAGTCCGGTATCTATTACTTCTACGGGGAGTCCGTCTGTTGTTTTAAGTTCTTTTAAAGGAAATATCTTATGTTTCCACACATAGTGCAGTAGTTGCTCCATCATAAATTTTGTTGATAAGCGTGTAAAGTTAGCCGATTTACAGCGAAAACTTCTATCTTTGCATCAATTAATTACACAAAGTATGAAAATAGCATTAATAGGATATGGAAAGATGGGCAAGGAAATCGAAAAGATAGCCTTGAGCCGCGGACATGAGATAGTAAGCATCATTGATGTAAACAACCAAGGTGATTTTCAATCATCTGCCTTCAAATCTGCCGATGTAGCTATTGAGTTTACAGCACCAACCGTTGCCTACAATAATTATATGAGGGCTTTCCAAGCCGGAGTAAAAGTGGTATCAGGCAGTACAGGCTGGATGAGCGAACACGGTGAAGAAATCAAGGAACTCTGCACCAAAGGCGGAAAGACCTTGTTCTGGGCTTCGAACTTCAGTCTGGGTGTAGCCATCTTCTCGGCTGTCAACAAGTATCTGGCAAAAATAATGAACCAATTCCCCGGCTATGATGTTTCCATGACCGAAACCCATCATGTACATAAGCTGGACGCTCCGAGTGGAACAGCTATCACCCTTGCCGAAGGTATCCTTGAAAATATGGAACGCAAAGACAAATGGGTGAAAGAAGAGGCCCATGCCGCCGATGAACTTCCTATCCATTCCATCCGCGAAGGAGAAGTATTCGGCATTCATTCCATCCGCTATGACTCGGAAGCCGACAGCATCACCATTACCCACGATGCAAAAAACAGAAAAGGCTTTGCACTGGGTGCCGTATTGGCAGCAGAATATACACACGCTCATGAAGGTTTCTTGGGAATGAGTGATTTATTTAAGTTCTGAACGACGTATAAATAAAAAAGCAATGAGAAAAGCAACTGGTAGACAATGGATTATGTTTGGTATAGTCACCGTACTATACTTGTTGTTCTTGGTTTGGGTGAAAAGCTGGTGGGGATTAATCGTAGTTCCATTTATATTCGATATTTATATAACCAAACTCATCCCGTGGACATTCTGGAAAAACTCCGAGAACCCCATGGTAAGAAGTGTCATGAGTTGGGTAGATGCCATTGTCTTCGCTCTGATTGCTGTTTACTTCGTGAACATTTACGTGTTCCAAAACTATCAGATACCTTCTTCCTCACTCGAAAAGTCTTTGCTGGTAGGCGACTTTCTGTTCGTAAGCAAAATGAGCTACGGTCCCCGCGTGCCGAACACTCCGCTTTCCATGCCGCTTGCACAACACACACTGCCGGGAGGCTTCAAATCATATATCGAGCATCCTCAGTGGCCTTACAAACGTGTCAAAGGTTTCGGCAATGTGGAAATGAATGATATTGTAGTGTTCAACTTCCCTGCAGGCGATACTGTTGCCACAGGTGAAAAATATATGGGAGCAGATTACTATTCACTTTGTTACGGCATAGGCGAAAGTGTGTATCCGGGACAGGTAAACATGGACAGCCTCACCCGTGAACAGCAACAAATAGTTTACGACCTCTATTACAACGCCGGAAGAAAAGAGATACTTGCCAACCCGCAGGAATACGGTAAAGTGGTGAGCCGCCCCGTAGACCGCCGCGAAAACTATGTGAAACGCTGTGTAGGACTTCCGGGCAACATGTTCGAAATCAAAGACCGCATTGTCTATATTGACGGAGTGGCACAAAAAGAACCCGAAAACGTTCAGTTCAATTATATTGTAACAACCACAGGTGCTCCTATCCCCGAGAATGTATTCCGTGAACTTGAAATCAGCAATGACGATACCAGAAATCATAATTCGGAAAGCAATGTTTATCTGATGCCGTTAACCCAAAAGGCACACGATGCTTTGTTGGCAAGGAAAGACCTGATAGCAAGCATTGAAATGGAACCCGAAGGCTATTCCGGCGGATTATATCCTTTGAATCTTCACACCAACTGGGACAGGAACAACTACGGCCCCATCTGGATTCCGAAGAAAGGAGAAAGCATCAAGCTGACTATGGATAACCTGCCTATCTATGAACGTCCTATCCGTGTTTATGAAAACAACAAGCTGGAAGTGAAAGACGGAAAGATATACATCAATGATGTACAGACAGATACCTATACCTTCAAAATGGACTACTATTGGATGATGGGTGACAACCGTCACAATTCGGCAGACTCCCGTTATTGGGGATTCGTACCCGAAGACCATGTTGTGGGTAAACCTATCGTGGTGTGGCTGTCATTGGACAAAGACCGTGGATGGTTTGACGGCAAGATCCGTTGGAACCGCATCTTTAAATGGGTAGACAACATTAAATGAAAAAGAACTTCTACTTCTGGATGAAGGCCCTTATCGCCGTAGTAGCTGTTGTGCTGCTGATAAAGGTCTTTGCTTTTGCATCGTGCACTATTCCTTCATCCGGAATGGAGAACTCTTTGTATCGCGGCGACCGTATCATTGTCAACAAATGGAGCTACGGTTTCCGCACCCCGCTTTCCTCCCTGTTCTCCTATCATCGTTGGGGGAACAGCCCCGTAAACCGCAATGACATCGTTATCTTCAATAATCCTCATCCTGTTTCCGCGCAAACGGCAATCGATAATCGCGAAGTCTTTGTCAGCCGTTGTGTCGGTCTTCCGGGAGATACTTTAATGCTCGACAGTCGGCTGTTTGTCACCTCGCAAGAAATCATAAGCCCCGACACCAAACTACTTTATGCCTATCCCCGCGAGAAAGAGGACACACTTATCCATACTCTCAATAAACTGGGTATTGACAACAATGAACTGGTGGGATATAATGAAATAGGATTCATCCGCAGCCTGAGCCATTACGAGGTATATTTGCTCAATCAGGAATTGGGCAACGCGCTGGAACTCCAACCGTTACAGGGAACGGACAACAGCAGCATCCACCCGTTTGTTATCCCCGGGAAAGGACAATCCGTGAGAGTTTATCCTTGGAATGTGAGATTGTTGCGGAACATCATCGTGCAACACGAAGGAAAAAATGCCGAAATCAAGAATGACACATTGCTCATAGAGGGCAATAAAGTCTTTTCATATACCTTCAGTAAAGACTATTACTGGATGGCTTCCAATAACTCTATTAACCTGAGCGATTCACGCCTATTCGGGCTTGTACCGAAAGACCACATTATCGGGAAAGCCTCTTTCGTGTGGTTTTCCAAGGACAACGAAGCCGGACTATTTGACGGCTACCGCTGGAATCGCTTCTTCCAAGCAGTGAAATAAGATGAAAGAAACCGTATATCTCACCTCATCCTATCTGGCTCCTGTAGAATATTATGCCAAGCTCTATGCCTATAAGCGCGTATTTGTAGAACAATGTGACAACTATGTGAAGCAAACCTACCGTAACCGTTGCACCATTGCGGCAGCCGACGGCACACTTGCCTTGTCCGTTCCCACCGTGAAGCCCGAGACACTGAAATGCCCGATGCGTGATATACGTATTTCCGACCACGGCAATTGGCGCCACCTGCACTGGACGGCTATTGAATCGGCTTACAGCGGCAGCCCTTTCTTTGAGTATTACAAAGACGACTTCCGCCCGTTCTACGAGAAACGATACGAGTTTTTATATGACTTCAACGCTCTTTTGTGTGAGAAGATATGTGAGTTAATAGACATTCAACCCGACATTCACCGTACACCCGAATATAAAACCGACTTCGCTGTTGGAGAAGATGACTTCCGTGAAGTGATTCATCCTAAGAAAGATTACCGGGAGCTGGACCATGACTTCTCCCCTGTCCCTTATTATCAGGTATTCAAAGCCCGCCACGGCTTCCTACCTAATCTGAGCATTATCGACCTGCTTTTCAATATGGGCCCCGAAAGTCTTTTGGTTTTAAGGGATTCTATCCGCTGAAACACCCTTTATTAGTAGTTTCCCGTTTTTACCTTCAAATGTTCACCTCACCTCTTTTCTTCGATGAAAAGGGATGGAATGGATGAACATTAGGCTTCTCTAATGTTCACTTTATCTTCATCTAGGTTCATCGTATTTTCTACCGAATATACACAACCCACCCTATTAATTTACCAATTCCAGAGAAGAATTTCCGGATTCCACAGCAATATTTTCATGATTCGCCTGCATGTATTTAGCGTCCCACAATTGTGGGACGGTCGTCTCATATATGTGGGACGATCGTCTCATGATTGTGGTACGATCGTCCCACAGTTGTGGGACGCTAAATATGAGCCGGCGAAACGCAAAACATATAAGGTTATTTTCATAAAAACATGGTGGATGTTCAAAAATATTTCCATATCTTTGTAGCGGTTCTAGTGCACAGCACCAACGGGAAAGCGTGCAGAAAAGGAAAGAACCGTTAATTTGATAATGCGGAAGCGTTAGCATATTATCTCTCCTTCTATAACATCGCCTATGTTAACACCGAGAGATAATTGCAACAAGCTTCCACGTGTATTGTTTATACGTTAAATAAACAATATAGCGTGGGGCTGTTGTTTATTATTCGGTGGAGGGCAGTCAGGCGATGGCCTTAGAAGGGATAGTAAACGCAGTTCCCACGTTTCTATTTAAATACTAATATGAATAATATAGCGTGGGTTACTGTTTTACTATTTATTGGAAAGGTATTGGTGTACCTATGATACGGATAGTAAGCGCAGTTCCCACGTTTCCATTTATATATTATCAGTCTTTACTCCGGGAATTGGAAGGACATTAACCATTTTAATGCTATGGAAAATGAAGTTTTAGACGACCTTTTGAGCGAACTTAAAAAGAACAATGAAATCACTGCCCTGTCGCTATTGCTCGATTTGGAAAGAAGATTTGACGATAACACCTGCCGGGAGATAAGGGAACAACTTGGCCGCATAGAGCAAACTTATAAATACCCGGAACTGACAGACGGCATGAAAGAAAATGATTTTGACAAGCAAGCACGCAAGATGATGACACTTCACTCCTATCTCGCCGCACTCGAAATATATGCCACTCTCTTTAAAAACGGTTATTTCAACATCCGTATGATTCAAACCTCCGTGGGTGGCTTGCTAATGGACTTGAAATATCATGCCGAAGTGTTCCAACATATCCTCTTCGAAAAGAAGTATCATCCCAATCTTCTCTGGTTGTTGGAGAAAATATAAAAAGAACTTGAAAACCGCAAAACGGGAATAATTGACAACTCAGGGGGAAGTCCTGTTATTGCCCGCACAAGTGAAACCACCGATCTTTGCAACATCGAAATGAAACAAAGTATTCACTTTAAAAAAGGTAAAAAGACAATGAAAAAGATCGGTTTATTAGCAGTGTTCTTCACACTGGGATTGGCAAGCGTAAGCGCACAGACAGCACAACAGGCGGAATGCTGCAAGAAAGAGGCAACGAAGGAACGGAAAGCAAAGGATGATTTTGTGATCGACGGGCATACGGCGATAGTAATGACAGATCCACAGAACGATTTCCTGAGTCCGAAGGGAAAAGGCTGGGGATTGTTTGGGGCAAACATCACCAAGAACGGAACAGTGGAGAACCTCCGCAAGATATTTGACGTTGCGGCACAGAAGAACATGCTGGTATTTATCTCCCCGCACTACTATTACAAGCACGACCACGAATGGGTATTTGAAGGCCCGGTGGAGAAGATGATGCATGAGGGCGGAATGTTTGAACGCAAAGGACAGTTGACAGGCGAAGGCTTTGAAGGTTCGGGAGCCGACTGGCTCGACATTTACAAACCGTACATCAACAACGGCAACAACGTAATTGTCACCGCACCCCATAAGCTGTTTGGCCCGGAAAACAACGACCTTATCCTGCAACTCCGCAAACGGGGTGTGAACAAAGTGGTGATTTGCGGAATGTCCGGCAACCTGTGCGCCGAGTCCCATTTACGCGAACTGCAAGAAAGAGGTTTTGAAGCAGCAGTAATCTTCGATGCTACCGCATCTGCCGTTATCGGTGACATGGATGCCGACAAAGCTTCATGGATAAACTTCAACCTGCTTGGCGAAAAGGTCTACACCACCGATGGATTCGTAAAGGAAATGCAGGCACAATAATTCATCATACAGAAGGATATAGAAAGGACAGTAGCACCGGAACGCTCCGGATGCTACTGTATTTGTATATAAATACCATGTTTGACAACATGTTTAACCTATTTAACCTTTACAACAAACTATTGTTTATCAACGCATTAGTATATCAAAGCACACAGTGTGTGCGTGCACACATATTGTTTATTCCAATTATTCATCCTACATTTGCATCACTATAAAAGTAAAACACATGATGCAGCCATGGAAAAAGAATCTTCTAACATACGTATAGTGGACATCGCCGAAATGGCGGGAGTGTCCGTAGGCACGGTAGACCGTGTTATCCACAACCGCGGAAGGGTTTCGGAAGAAAACAAGAAAAAGGTAAAAGAGATTCTGGAAAAGATGCACTATCAACCCAACATGATTGCCCGTTCGTTGGCATCCAAAAAGAAATACCGGCTGGTGGCTGTTATCCCTTCTTTCGGGAAAGGCGAGTATTGGGAAGCAATATCGGCGGGAATAGACAAGGCGGCATCGGAAGTTGAAGTGTACAACGTGCACATAGAAAAGCTGTTTTTCGACCAGTATAATGGCAATACTTTCGATGAAATCGTGGAAAATCTCTCAAATGAAACGATAGACGGAGTACTGATAGCCACCCTGTTCACCGATTCCGTTATCCGCTTTTCACACTTGCTGGACGAGAAAGAGATTCCATACGTATATGTAGACTCCAACATCAGCGGGGAAAAGCAACTAGCCTACTTCGGCACAGATTCCTATGACGGCGGAGTGGTGGCAGCCAAACTGCTCTCCGAAGGGCTTGGCAAAGGAGCGGACATACTGATTGGAAGTATCAGCCACGAAGGAAGAAACGATTCCAATCAGGGACGGAACAGGAGGAACGGTTTCTGCGACTGCCTGAAAGGAAAGAACTTTGAAGGCAAACTGATAGAAGCTGAACTGAAGCCGGGTGATTCTGCCTATAACGAACGTACCCTCGACAAGATATTCTGCAACAACCCGCAGATAAAAGGAGCAATTATCTTCAACTCCACTTGCTACATACTTGGCAATTACCTGAAACAGAAAGGAATGAAAGGCATCAGGCTGGTGGGATATGACTTGATTGAAAAGAACACCGAACTATTGTCCGAAGGAATAATCACCACCCTGATAGCCCAACGCCCCGAAGCGCAAGGCTACCACGGCATCAAGTCGCTCAGCAACTTCCTTGTACTGAAACAACAGCCGGAGAAGGTGAACCTCATGCCCATCGACATCCTTATCAGGGAAAACCTGAAATATTATCTGAACAACAAATTATAATTATATAAAAACAAGAAACAATGAACGAATTATTTAGCGTAAAAGACAAAGTGGTTGTAATGACCGGCGGTGCAGGCATCCTCGGCAAAGGTATCTCCGTTTACTTGGCAAAAGAAGGAGCCAAACTCGTTATTCTGGACAGAAACGAAGAACAAGGCAACAAGTTGGTGGAAGAGATCAAAGGTGAAGGTGGCGAAGCCATTTTCCTCACAACCGATGTAATGAACAAAGAAGTGCTTGAAAGCAACAAAGCAGACATCATGAAGAAGTATGGCCGCATAGACGTGTTGCTGAATGCTGCCGGAGGCAACATGCCGGGAGCTACCATCGCTCCGGACAAGACTTTCTTCGACCTGCAAGTAGATGCTTTCAAAAAGGTGGTTGACCTGAACCTCTTCGGAACAGTGCTCCCGACTATGGTATTTGCCGATGTAATGGTGCAACAGAAGAAAGGTACTATCGTAAACTTCTGCTCTGAGTCTGCTCTCCGTCCGTTAACCCGCGTGGTAGGTTATGGAACAGCCAAAGCTGCAATCGCCAACTTTACCAAGTACATGGCAGGCGAACTGGCATTGAAGTTTGGCGATGGTTTGCGTGTCAACGCCATTGCTCCGGGATTCTTCCTGACAGACCAGAACCGTGCGTTGCTCACCAATCCCGACGGATCATTGACCGACCGTTCAAAGACTATCCTTGCCCACACTCCATTCGGACGTTTTGGCGAGCCGGAAGACTTGTACGGAACTATCCAGTATCTAATCAGTGATGCATCGAAGTTCGTAACAGGTACAGTAGCCGTTATCGACGGTGGATTCGATGCTTTTTCAATTTAAACGGTTTTTCATTATTAACATTTAATTATTCATTCAATATGTATTTATGCGAACAAACATGGCGCTGGTATGGTCCTAATGATCCGGTCAGCCTTTGGGACATCAAACAAGCCGGTGCAACCGGAATAGTTAACGCCTTGCACCACATCCCTAACGGTGAAGTGTGGACAGTGGAGGAAATAATGAAACGCAAACAGATGATCGAGGAAGTAGGTCTGGTTTGGTCTGTTGTGGAAAGTGTACCGGTACACGAACACATCAAAACCCAGACGGGAGACTTCATGCGATACATCGAAAACTATAAAGAAAGCATCCGCAACCTTGCAAAGTGCGGTGTTATGGTGATAACCTACAACTTCATGCCCGTATTGGACTGGACACGTACCGATCTTGCCTACACCATGCCCGACGGTTCCAAAGCTCTCCGCTTTGAGAAAGCCGCTTTCGTAGCTTTCGACCTGTTCATCTTGAAACGTCCCGGTGCAGAGAAAGACTATACAGCAGAGGAAATTGCCAAGGCAAAAGCCCGCTTCGAGCAAATGAGCGAAGACGACAAGAATCTGCTGGTGCGCAACATGATTGCGGGACTTCCCGGCTCGGAAGAGAGTTTTACCGTTGCACAGTTTCAGGAAGCACTTGACCGCTACCAAGACATTGATGCGGAGAAACTCCGTGCCAACCTTGTTTTCTTCTTAAAGGAAATAGCTCCCGTTGCCGATGAAGTGGGTGCTAAACTCGTTATCCACCCGGATGATCCTCCTTACACTATTTTAGGTTTGCCACGTATATTGAGCACAGAAGAAGACTTCAAGAAGCTGATCGAAGCCGTTCCCAATGAATCAAACGGATTGTGCCTTTGCACCGGTTCGTTCGGAGTGCGTGCCGACAATGATCTTGCAGGAATGATGGAACGTTTCGGCGACCGCATCAATTTCGTACACCTGCGCAGTACTCAGCGCGATGCAGAAGGAAACTTTTATGAAGCAAACCACTTGGAAGGCAATGTGGATATGTATAACGTGATGAAAAGTCTGCTTCAACTGCAACAACGCCGTCAATGCTCTATCGCCATGCGCCCCGACCACGGACACCAGATGATAGACGATTTGAAGAAAAAGACCAACCCGGGCTACTCTTGCCTCGGACGTCTTCGCGGACTTGCCGAACTTCGCGGACTTGAAATGGGTATTGCGAAATCCATTTTCTAAAGATATTTCCCCTCTCAAAAGAGGGGAAATTTATATTTCAACAAAGCTTTCCCTATACTTTCCTCTTTTATTCTTCCTCAATCTGTTGCAAATCAACAATCTATTCACTATCTTTGTTAATAAGCGGTTCTATTATCCACACCTTAACACCTTGGAGCTATGAAACCTTTAGTACCCCGATGCAAAGGCTCGTTTTGTCTCTTACTACTCTTTTTAGTAACGAGCTTTGTTTCTGCGCAGAGTGAAGAAAGCCTCATCACCATAAACGGCATAGTTAAAGACCAGAGAAACAGAACCACACTGGAATATGTAAATATCTCCGTGCCGGGGACCAACATCGGAACCATAACCAATACCGATGGCGAATTCTCTTTAAAGGTAAGCAAAGCCTATAAAGACTTGTATCTGGAAATCTCCCACATTGGCTATATCACCAGCAAGCTCCCTTTGAAACCCACAAACAGCGACAAGCATGTGTTCTACCTCAATCCCAACTCCATTATTCTGGAAGAAGTTATCGTGTCTCCGGTTTATCCGCGCAAGTTAGTGGAGCAAGCCATTGATAAAATCGGCGATAACTACAATCCTTTCCCTTCCATGCTTACAGGATTCTACCGGGAAACATCGCAGAAAGGACGGAAATATATCAATGTGACCGAAGCCGTAACCAAACTTTATAAAACCGCCTACAAGGAGAATGAAGGTATCACCCGTGACCGTGTGCGCATTGAGAAAGGCAGACAGTTAGTCAGCCCCAAACAAGGAGATACATTGGGAGTGAAACTTATCGGAGGTCCTACCCTTGCGCTTGCATTGGATGTAGTGAAAAACAGGGATGAACTGCTCGACAAGGAAACCTTGTACTATTATGAATTCAAGTTCGATGACCTTGTTTTGATAGATAACCAATTACATTACGTTATCAGCTTCATCCCGATGATGCCTCTGCCCTATCCGCTTTACAGAGGCAAACTTTACATCAACAAGGAAACCGTTGCCTTTACCCGTGCAGAGCTGAACATAGACATGAGGGACAAGGGCAAAGTAACCAAAATGATACTTCGCAAGAAACCCGCAGGACTGATATTCAAGCCGGTAGGCTTATCTACCCTGCTAACCTACAAAGAACAAAACGGCAGGACGTACCTGAACTATGTCCGCAACGAAATAAAATTTAAATGCGACTGGAAAAAGAAATGGTTCCACACAAGCTATGCCGTAGTTTCGGAAATGGTGATAACGAACCGTGAAGACAACCCGGATTCCACCATTTCATCGAAAGAAGCATTCCGCGAAAGCCAAGTGCTATCCGATAAAGTGGGAAACTTCTATGATGAGAAGTTCTGGGGAGACTATAACATCATCGAACCTACGGAGTCATTGGAAAGGGCGGTCAATAAATTGAAGAAAGCCATTAATGAGGAATAAACAATAAAGGCACCCGCTACTGCAAGTGCCTTTATTCACACACATACAAGACTTATAAAGCCTTCTTATATAAATCAAGAATGATTTCTTTGGTCACTTCCCTCGGGTTGCCCGGAGTACAAACGTCCGCAATGGCAGATGCAGCCAGTTTGTCCAGATCGCTTTCCTTAATGCCCAGTTCAGACAAGTGTTGAGGAATACCCACCCTTATGGAAAGAGCTTTTACTGCATCCACGGCAGCTTTTGCAGCTTCTTCTTTCGTCATGTTCTCTTTATAAACATTCATTGCCTTAGCTATCTGAACATATTTATCGAGAGCAGCAGGAGCATTGTACTCCATAATAACAGGAAGCAGCAATGCATTGGCTACACCGTGAGGAATATCGAAGATAGCACCCAATGGATGTGCCATGCCGTGAACCACTCCCAAACCTACATTGGAGAATGCCATACCGGCAATATACTGGGCAACCGCCATACCGTTTCGAGCCTCAGCATTGGTAGGTTCGAAAACCGCAGTTTCCAGATAACGCGTAATCATTTCGATTGCTTTAATCTCGAACATGTCACTCATTTCCCATGCTCCTTTGGTTATCAAACCTTCGATTGCATGTGTCAAAGCATCCAATCCGGTGGATGCAGTCAGGCTCTTCGGGAGAGTGTACATCAATTCGGCATCTACAATGGCAATGGCAGGAATATCGTTGGGATCCACACAAACCATTTTCTTTTCATTCTGCTCATCGGTAATTACATAATTGATAGTGACTTCGGCAGCAGTTCCGGCAGTAGTGGGGAGGGCAATGATAGGCACCGATTTCTTTTTAGTAGGAGCAACTCCTTCCAAAGAAACAACATCACTGAATTCCGGATTATTGGTAATAATACCAATAGCTTTGGAAGTATCGATAGACGAACCTCCGCCGATAGCAAGGATAAAATCCGCACCTGATTCTGCAAAGGCTTTTACTCCCGCTTTAACGTTACTCACGGTAGGATTCGGTTTGATTTCACTAAACACAACGTAAGGAATGCCGGCTTTTTGGAGCACGGATAAAACTTTGTCGGCAACTCCGAATTTAATCAAGTCTTTGTCGGTTGCTACAAATGCCTTTGTCAATCCAAGACGGTTAATTTCCCGGGGAAGCACCTCACGGGCACCCGGCCCGAAATAGGATACTTCATTTAATACGAATCTGTTAATCATAATATTATATTTGTTTGTGCAATGATAGCCCATATCAGGCAAAGACAAACAAAGCATTATGATGTTTTTAATAGCCGGAATGCTCTTTTGTTAAGTATAAATCAGGGTAGAAAGCCTATCCTCGTCAAACATTTCATTGGCAACTTCCAAAAGTTGCTCCGAGGTAAGCGATTCTATTCTTCGAAAGACACTTTCGGGTGATTCGAATTTATTATAATGAAGAAAAGTTTTCCCCATATCGAGCGCATTATTCTCAAAGTTATCCGAAGCCACTCCTATCTGACCTATTAACTGCTTCTTAGCCGCCATTAACTGGGAAGTAGTCAGCTTATTGTCACGCAGCTTCTTTAATTCCTTATAAGTGAGTCTCATGCATGTATCCACGTCATCAATGTCCGTACCGAAATAAATACAGAAAGCTCCCGTATCCGTGTAAGAAGTCAAATTGGATTCCACATTATAAACCAATCCGCGACGCTCACGCAATGATACATTCAACCGGCTATTCATCCCCGGACCGCCAAGCATGTTATTAAGGAAATAAAGTGCGGTACGCTTATTATCATAAGCATTATACCCCCGGCTACCAATCATCACATGTGCCTGATGAGTATCTTTATCCAGTTCGATACGGGTAGGGATATAGATAGGAGGCGGAGTACGCAAATTGTTTGTTTCCGCAAAAGGAATATCAGCCAATATCTTTTCGGCTTCCTTCACCACCTTTTTGAAATCCATGTTTGCCTGAACAAACAAAACCATGTTGGTAGGCTTATAATACCGTGAAACAAAACTCAATGCATCCCGGCTGGTGAAACTTTTTAATTGTGCGGGATTACCCAGAATGTTCCTTCCCAATGGATGCCCCTTAAATATCAAATCCTCAAAATCATCGAAAATAAGCTCGGAAGGAGTATCTTCATACGACTGTATTTCATCAATAATGACCTCCACTTCCTTGTTTATCTCATGTTGGGGAAAGGTGGAGTGAAAGACAATATCCGTAAGTAATTCCAGCGCACGTGAAAAATGTTCGGTCAGGAAAGCCGAGTAAACCACCGTTTCTTCTTTATTCGTGTAAGCATTCAGGTCGCCTCCCACATTCTCCATGCGGTTCAGTATGTGCCACGCTTTTCGTTTCTGAGTCCCCTTGAATATAAGATGCTCCACAAAATGAGCCATTCCCTGTTCATTCTCTTTTTCATCCCTTGTTCCGGCATCTACGGCAAAACCACAATAAGCAACTTTTGTGAGAGACGGAGCATGGATTATGCGCAAGCCATTGGGCAGTGTATGTATATTATAATTCATTATATCTTACCTCGTTATTTATTCATACCGCAAAAATACAACAAAACTTATTGCTGTTTATGGAAAAATGCAGATATTTGTATTTAGTAAAAGAACTATCTGTATGGAGAAGATTGGAGTTTTTTGTTCCGCATCCGATACTATCGATGAAATCTATTTCCTTAAAGCCAATGAGTTAGGGGAATGGATGGGGAAACAAAATAAAACATTGGTCTATGGCGGGGCAAACTTGGGATTGATGGAATGTGTAGCCAAAGCAGTGAAGCAAAACGGCGGAACTGTTATCGGAGTAGTTCCTGCAAAGCTTGAAGAGAACGGCAAAGTAAGCACCGTGCCCGACAAAATCTTTCACACCAACAACCTGAGCGACAGGAAAGATATTATTCTCCGCGAATCGGACATCCTTGTCGCCCTTCCGGGAGGAATAGGAACGTTGGATGAAGTATTTCATGTCATGGCAGCAGCATCTATCGGTTATCATTCGAAGAAAGTCGTTTTCTACAATGTAGACGGATTCTTCAATGGACTGATCCACATACTTGAAAGCGTATACGAAAAACATTTCGCACGACATATTTTAAGCCACTACTATGATGTGGCAAACACTTTTGATGAACTCACTAACCTACTAACCCAACCACCAAAAAATGATTGAATCAATAAAAGAGCTTTTGCAAAAAGAAGCAGAAGCCGTAATGAACATTCCGGTGACAGATGCTTATGAGAAGGCTGTCCAACTTATTGTAGAACAAGTTCACATGAAAAAAGGCAAATTGGTAACTACCGGAATGGGTAAAGCCGGACAAATTGCCATGAACATTGCCACGACTTTCTGCTCGACAGGCATCCCTGCCGTATTCCTTCATCCAAGTGAAGCACAACACGGCGACTTGGGAATATTTCAGGAAAACGACTTGTTATTGCTTATTTCCAATTCCGGAAAAACAAGAGAAATCGTTGAATTAACCCAACTGTCGAGAGTATTAAACCCCAATCTCAAATTTATTGTCATTACCGGTAACCCCAACAGTCCGTTGGCAGATGAATCGGATGTCTGCCTTTGCACCGGAAATCCGAAGGAAGTTTGTGCGCTCGGCATGACTCCTACCACCTCCACTACCGCCATGACGGTAATAGGTGACATTCTGGTGGTACAAACCATGAAGCAAACCCAATTCACTATCATGGAATATTCAAAACGCCACCACGGCGGCTATCTCGGAGAGAAATCAAGAAAACTTTCGGAGAAATAAATAACAGGAAAGGAGAAATATGCGCAAAGTAATCGGAATAGGCGAAACGATATTAGACATCATATTCAGAGACGGGCAACCCACTGCCGCAGTGCCGGGAGGTTCTGTTTTCAACGGAATCATTTCATTGGGGAGAGCAGGAGTAGACGTCGGTTTCATCAGTGAAATAGGTAACGACAGAGTGGGAAACATCATCAAGACATTCATGGAAGACAACCATGTATCGACAGAGTATGTAAGTATTTTCCCCGATGGCAAATCTCCCGTTTCACTCGCTTTCCTTAATGACAGGAATGATGCCGAATATACTTTCTACAAAGACTATCCGAAACAAAGGCTGGATGTTGTTTTTCCAAAAATCAACGAAGACGACATACTTATCTTCGGTTCTTACTTTGCCCTCAACCCGGTATTGAGAGACAAAGTAGCCGAACTGCTGGAATAT
Organism: uncultured Bacteroides sp.; assembly: GCA_902492205.1. Classification (GTDB taxonomy): domain Bacteria; phylum Bacteroidota; class Bacteroidia; order Bacteroidales; family Bacteroidaceae; genus Bacteroides. The sequence goes on from CABUKU010000001.1 coordinate 111,178, forward strand.
GCCAAGGAACGCAAGGCAATTATATATTATGATCCCAACTTCCGAAGCACCCACAAGCCGGAAGCCTTGAAACTCGCTCCCACCATTATCGAGAACCTTGAATATGCCGACATAGTAAGAGGCTCGGACGAAGACTTTGCCAACATGTATAATATTTCCGATCCCGCAAAAGTGTATATAGACAAAGTAAAGTTCTACTGTCCCAACTTCATTTGCACGGCAGGAGCGAAAAACATCAGTCTGCGCACCAATACCATAGTCAAAGAATACGAAATTCCGCAACTTAACGCAGTAAGCACCATTGGCGCAGGAGATAATTTCAATGCAGGCATCCTGTGGGGACTGTTGAAATACAACGTAACCCACCATGATTTGAATACTTTAAGTGAAACTGCATGGGATAAAATCATCGAATGCGGAAAGATGTTTTCCGCCGATGTGTGCATGAGCCTCAACAATTCAGTATCCAAAGAATTTGCCGCCGAACTAAAATAAATGTCAGTAATTCTCATATCTACCGAACTTATGCGTATCTTTGCACGTTATAATAGATATTTGAAAATAAATGAAGACATTTAAAGAGTTAGGCGTTTCCCCGGAAATACTAAAAGCAATCGAAGAAATGGGATATGAGAATCCCATGCCCGTACAAGAAGAAGTAATTCCATATTTACTGGGAAATGGTAATGATGTAGTAGCTCTCGCCCAAACCGGAACAGGTAAAACGGCAGCATTCGGCTTGCCGATTATTCAAAAAATAGACATTAAGAATCGTGTACCTCAGGCACTTATCCTTTGCCCTACAAGAGAATTGTGTTTGCAGATAGCCGGAGATTTACATGATTATTCCAAATACATGGATGGACTGAAAGTGCTTCCCGTTTACGGAGGTTCGTCCATTGAAAGCCAAATCAGAAGTTTAAAGAACGGAGTTCACATCATTGTTGCCACTCCGGGACGTTTGCTCGACCTCATGGAACGCAGAACCGTGAGCCTTGCCACCGTGAAAGACGTGATAATGGACGAAGCGGACGAAATGTTGAACATGGGTTTCACAGACAGCATCAACGCGATTCTTGCCGATGTGCCCAAAGACCGCAACACACTGCTATTCTCTGCAACCATGTCCCCTGACATTGCCCGCATCTCCAAAAAGTACTTGAAAGATGCAAAGGAAATAACCATCGGGACAAAGAACGAAGGAACAAAGAACGTGAAACATGTTTATTATATGGTTCACGCCAAAGACAAATACCTCGCCCTGAAACGCATTGCCGACTATTATCCGCAGATATACGGAATCATCTTCTGCCGCACCCGCAAGGAAACGCAGGAAATAGCCGACAAACTGATACAGGACGGTTACAATGCCGACTCGCTTCACGGAGAACTCTCCCAGCAACAACGTGACTTGGTAATGCAAAAGTTCCGTCAACGCCGCCTTCAGCTACTCGTTGCGACCGACGTTGCAGCACGCGGATTGGATGTGGACGACCTTACCCATGTAATCAACTACGGACTTCCCGATGACACTGAAAGCTACACGCACCGAAGCGGACGTACAGGACGTGCAGGAAAGACCGGTACTTCCATCGCTATCATTAACATGCGCGAAAGAGGAAAGTTACGTGAAATAGAGCGTATCATCGGAAAGAAATTCATTGCCGGAGAAATGCCTACGGGACAGCAAATTTGCGAAAAGCAATTGATTAAGATGATTGACGATATAGAAAAGGTAAAAGTAAACGAAGAAGAAATTGCCGGATTCATGCCTGAGATTTATCGTAAGCTGGAATGGTTAAGCAAAGAAGACGTTATCAAGCGCGTTGTGTCACTTGAATTCAACCGTTTCCTTGAATACTACCGTGATGCCGAAGAAATAGAAACTCCGACAGATATGCGCGGTGAAAAGGGTGCTTTGAAAGAACGCCGCGACCGTGGCAGCAGCAGGGACAAATCATCCCGCAAAGCAGAACCGGGCTTTACCCGCATGTTCATCAATCTGGGAAAGGCAGACGGCTTTTATGCCAACCAATTCATAGAACTCATTAACCGTAACCTTCATAAAAGAGCACAAATCGGGAAGATAGACCTTTTGAAGAGTTTCTCTTTCTTCGAAATAGAAGACTCTCAGGCACAAGCGGTAATGAATGCTTTGAATAAAGTGAACCTGAACGGGCGCAAAGTGAACGTGGAAATTGCCGGAGAAGAGCCAAAGAGCGAAAGCAAACGTTCCTCTTCCAAAAGCAAAGGAGCGGAACGCCGCCCAAGTCGTGAAGAACGTGGATACACTGCTAAGAGAGGTCCTAAGAAAGACAGCAAGAAAGCCAATCAGGATTTCAAAGACAGCGAACCTAATTTCAGCGAAGAAGGTTGGGCACGTCGCAAACCGAAGAAATAATAATACTCCTATTATAGAATACACCGGAAACGGTTTGAAAGAGAAAAAACAATACTCTTTCAAACCGTTTCTCTTTATATATAAGCCGTTCCTCAAGTATGGTTAAACCTTTTTATGCAGGGAAATAAGCCTGTTTGAGCCGTCATGTTATTTGTTCAACAACTGTTGAATTATAAGTTGACAGTTGTTAGCTTATAGTTCAACAGTTGTTGATTTATAGTTTAACAACTGTTGAACAAGCAAACCATTGGTACAAAATGGTTTAGCAATGCTGGAAAAATGACTTGACATTCAGCATAAAAGGGCTTATAGAACAAGAGAATTATATAAGAATTATGTATCAGGATAAGTGCATCGACAAAAATCAAGGCAACACATTGTGAATATCCCGTGAAGATAAAGTGAAGATAAAATGGAGTTAATGTTCACCCGTTTCTCTCCTTTTCATCGAAAGAAACGGGTGAAGTGAAGATGTGAAGGTAAAAATGCAGAAACCGGTTTTAAAGGGATTATTTTATCAATTTCAGTTCGTCAATCAGGTGAGTGGCGTGTCCATACTTGTCAATCATATAGAGCACGTAACGAATATCCACTCCGATAGTCTTCTGGAATTTCTTTTCAAAGATTAAATCACCACTCATGCCTTCCCAGTTACCGTCGAAAGCCAAACCTATCAGCTCGCCTTTTCCATTGAACATGGCACTGCCGGAATTGCCTCCTGTTATGTCGTTGTCGGAAATAAAGCAAACATTCATTTGCCCCGTAGAGTCGGCATACCGGCCGAAATCTTTCTTGGCAAGGAGAGCAAGCAAATCGGGTTGTACTTCGAAATCGCTGTCACCTTTATACTCACGAACCTTCTCAAATATTCCTTTTGTTGTGGTATAATAGCTGAAATCCACGGCATCACGGGGAGAATACCCTCCTACTACACCCAGACTGAGGCGCATGGTTGAGTTGGCATCCGGATAGAAGTTGTGGTCGGCATACATCTCCATAATGGCAGCCGTCAAGAGCCGTTCGTTTTCTTCTATATTCAAACTGGCATCACCTACTTGCTGCTTCATTTCGAAGAGTTTGACAAGCAAATCTATAACGAGGGAAGCGGCAGGATCATCGAACAGGCTGAACTTCTTATCATGCTTTAAAAGGCGATTGAAAGCCTCGGGGGTTGTCAGGCTGGAATGGGAATAAAGATAATCGGCATATTTACGGTAATCGTTCTTATACTTGTCACGAATGGTATTATATACTTCAGGAAGGTAAATACTGTCCACCTTTTCTTTATAATCTTTCAGCATGGCTATGAATACTTCTTTATCCAAAGCAAGATCCATATCCTTATAAATGTCCATCAACTGTTTCTTTTTCTGTTCGATATTGGCATTATCATCGCTGAAATCGAAGTTCAGAACAATTAAGGATGCCTCTACCAACTCCGGAGCATTGATAAAGGTTTCACCAAAGTAAGCAATGGCACGGTTCACATCCCGGATATTATTGTAATTGAGTTGCAGGTTGGTAAGCACTTGCATATACTTGCTTCTCTCCTCGGGTTTCTGCTGAATCCAACGGAGAACCTCTTTCTCCAGCATACGTTTCTTTTCAAGTACGCCAAGCTCTTTTATCGCTTTGTTCATGCCGATACTGTTTTTCCAGTAATTGGAACTCGTGGCATATTTCGATGAATACTTGATGCGGATGGAATCGTTCGCTTCCATCGCACGTTTCCATATTTCCTGCTTCACACCGCGCACATCAATCCGCGCCATGTTATCTCCCATCATCCTGTTTTCCACTCCCCATGAAGAAAGGTAGCGTTCGGTGGAACCGGGATAGCCGATAGTCATGCAAAAAGAACCGGGTTGATAACCTCCCAATGACACAGGAGCCACATATTCGGGATGATAAGGTACATTATCCGGAGAGTAATCGGCAGGTTCGTTATTCTTGCCCGCATAGATACGGAAGACAGAGAAATCTCCCGTGTGGCGAGGCCACACCCAATTATCGGTATCACCCCCAAACTTCCCTACCGACGAAGGCGGAGCGAAGACCAAACGGACATCGTTATAATCTTTATAAATGGAAAGATAATATTCGTTCCCACCGTAATAAGGATCGACAATGCCTCTCAGTGTAGAATCTTTGGCAACAACTTCATCCTGTATCAACAATGCAATGGAATCAATGGCTATTTTCCTTTCCCCCTCATTCATATCGGGAGTAACGGCACCAAGCACACGCTTCGTCACATTCTCGCTGCTCACGAGAAAGCTGACATACAAATCGGGATTAGGCAGTTCCTCATTGTTATTCTTTGCCACAAACCCGTCTTTCAGGTAATCATGCTCCACCGTACTGTGTTGCTGGATAGCCCCGAAACCGCAATGATGATTCGTGAAAACCAATCCGTCTTCCGATACAACCACTCCCGAACAAAAGCCTCCGAAACTAACCACAGCATCTTTCAGCGAGGGTTGGTCGGTACTGTAAAGCTGTGTGGCAGACATCTGCAACCCTAGTTCTTTCATTAATTCCTGCGTTTGTTTGCTCAGGTTGCCAAGCATCCACATTCCTTCGTCCGCATGGAGATTAAGAAAAGGGATTAAGAATAAAAAGAGAATCAGTTTTTTCATGTGTTACGGTTTGTATGTTACTATCGTTATTCTACAATCAATTTCAGTTTGTTTGCACCTAACCTTGCTTTGAGCCATTCATTTATCTTTTCCTTTTCAGCAGCCTGCAATACACGGCTGAATTTCATCACCGCAAGCGTAATGGTATCGGATTTCATAGAATCCACATTCATTTCGAGCGTATAAGACAAAGACAGGGATTTGGTCGATGGATAGAGCACTTTCAACTCAGGAACAAGTTTCTTGCTCAGTTCCGTATATCCTTCATATAGTTCAAGGTCTTTCTCCAAAGCTGTGATTTTCTTTTGTTGCTCAAGCAGCCGTTGTTCGCTGTTTTTATAGAAATCTTCCATTACCATCGCACGGATAGAAGATATATCCATTCCTTCGTTGTTCATTCCCTGATGCACCACAAGGGTAGTTTTATCCAGCTTGTATTCTTTCATCTTATCCCGTGCCAAAGCTAATGAAGCTTCGGGTACTTCGCTTCCTATAAGTACCACTTTTATCTCCCGTTTCTCATAGCTTATCTTTTTATCCAGCACTTGTGTATTGGGGAAACTAAGCTCCTTATTAACAAAGTTATTGGCAGCAGACTCATAGAAAGTGCTTTTCACTATGCCCATAGTGAGATATACCGCCGGACACATGGTGAGGATAACCAGTAAGATAATGTATTTCCTTACTTTCTTCTCACGTGATTTGTCTACAAACTCCTTTCGCTGGAAGTGCATCACACGTACTCCGATGAAGGTTGCCAAACTGATAAACACGGAATTAATGAAATAAAGGTAGAAAGCCCCGAGGAAGTAAAGCAGATTGCCCGTTGCCAATCCGAATCCCGCCGTACAAAGCGGCGGCATCAAAGCCGTAGCAATGGCAACTCCCGGAATAACGTTCCCTTTTTCTTTCGTAGACAAGGCAACCACTCCCGCAAGACCACCGAAAAGTGCGATGAAAACATCGTAAATAGTAGGTGAAGTGCGGGCAAGAAGCTCGGATTGCGCCTCATTGAGCGGAGTAAACAGGAAGTAAATGGTAGCAGTTGCCACACTGAATGTAGTAGTAATGAGGAAGCTCTTTAAAGAACGCTTCATCAACTCAAAATCATTCAGTCCCACAGAAAGCCCCACTCCCATGATAGGCCCCATCAGCGGAGAAATCAACATCGCACCGATAATAACTGCCGTAGAGTTTACATTCAGTCCGAGTGAAGCCATAAATATGGCAAAGATAAGAATCCAGAGGTTGGCACCTTTAAACTCTACTCCTTTTCGAATGGATTCAACGGTTTCCAACTCGTTATCCTTGTCTTTTCTCAAATCAAGATATTCGCTCAGGAACTTCTTCACTGCGAATATATTACGCGGTACGGGTTCTTCTGACATAGCTCTATTTCTTTATTAACCGATTAATAATGGGTATCCGGCTTAACGGAAAGTCCTTTTTCACCATGTAGGCAATGAAGATGAATATCAGGACTGTACGGAAAGCAAGACACAAAAATATATTCTCTATCGGCACATACATGGCGGGGATATACAGAATCACCGCCAGCAAAGTGTATCTGCCGATACTTTTCAAATCATAATCAATAGGATATTGTTTCTGCCCCACAAAGTAGGAAAGAAGCATCACAACGGCATACCCGGCGAAAGATGCCCAAGCACAAGCCATATATCCGTAAACAGGCACGAAAATCACGTTCAGCCCAATCACCAAAGCACAGCCTATCAATGAGAAATAAGCTCCCCAAATGGTTTTATCTATCAACTTATACCAGAATGACAGGTTAAAATAGATACCCATAAACATGCTTCCCGCCATTACGATAGGAACTACCTTCAAGCCCGACCAGTAACCGGGAGCTATCACATAGCGCAATATATCCAAGTAGAACATCACTCCCAAGAATGCAAGCAGGGTAAATATAATAAAGAACTTCATGGCATCGGCATAAGTCTGCCTGTTATCCTTGTCCTGACTCTTACCGAATACAAACGGTTCATAAGCATAACGGAACGCTTGGGTGAGCAACGCCATAATCATGGCTATCTTACTTGCCGCACCGTATATTCCCAACTGAACACTTGCTTCGGTTTTATCCTCAAACAACAGAGGAAAGATTATCTTATCTACCGACTGGTTAAGAATCCCGGCAATGCCGAGTATCAAAATAGGGAAAGAGTAACTCAGCATCCGCCTCAGCAATTCCTTGTCGAAAGTATATTTGAAACCAGTCAATTCCTTAACGAAACAGAAAGTAATAGCCGAAGTACAAATCAAATTAGCCAAGAAAACATACCCTACTCCATAGGCGGGACTGTAAAACCATGAAACCCACTCGGGGTGTGACTTATAAACAGCCGGACACCACACGAAGAAAATCAGGTTAAGGAGAATATTGGAAAAGATAAACAACAGTTTCAATGCAGCAAACTTAATCGGGCGTTTCTTATAACGCAGGTAAGCGAAAGGAATGCACTGAAAGGCATCGAGTGCCACGACCACCGCCATCATGGAAATGAATTCGGGATGTTCCCCGTAGCCAAAGAAAGCAGCTATCGGTTCTTGAAACAACAAACACACTACTGCAAAGAGTAAAGATGTGGTTCCCACCGACAGTAATGTTGTGGAATAAACCGTCTGTGAATTCTCTTTGTGGTCGTTGGCAAAACGGAAGAAGCCTGTCTCCATGCCATAGGTCAGGATAACAAGCAACAAAGCGGTCATTGCATAGATATTGGTTACAACCCCGTATCCTCCCGATTCCACCGAAAGTTTTACCGTGTATAACGGAACAAGCAAATAGTTTAGGAATCGTCCGATAATACTGCTCATTCCATAAATAGCAGTGTCCTTTGCCAATGATTTTAGTCCAGCCATGTCGTTTTTTACTAATCACTAAATAAAGTTTGTTGACTGTTGTAGATACTTCGTCCCAGATGTTTATAGGCAAGTTCGGTTACTTCCCTTCCTCTTGGTGTCCGTTTCAGGAAACCTTCTTTGATAAGGAATGGTTCGTAAACCTCTTCAATGGTTCCGGCATCTTCACCTAAAGCAGTGGCAATGGTAGTCAATCCTACGGGACCGCCTTTGAACTTATCAATAATAGTACAAAGTATCTTGTTATCAATCTCGTCTAATCCGTATTTGTCAATGTTCAGTGCTTCGAGGGCGAACTGTGCAATCTCGGGATCTATCTTACCCGAACCCTTCACCTGTGCAAAGTCGCGAACCCTGCGAAGAAGGGCATTGGCGATACGGGGCGTTCCACGACTGCGGGAAGCAATCTCTCCGGCAGCCTGAGCAGAGCAGGGAACATCCAATATGCTTGCCGAACGGCGGATAATGCCCGAAAGCACATCGTCGTCATAATACTCCAAGTGCAGATTGATGCCGAAACGGGCACGTAAAGGAGCAGTAAGCAAACCGCTACGGGTAGTAGCTCCGACCAGTGTAAACGGATTCAGATCAATCTGTATGCTTCGTGCCGAAGGCCCTTTATCAATCATAATATCAATGCGGTAATCTTCCATAGCGGAGTATAAATATTCCTCCACCACAGGCGACAAACGATGAATTTCATCAATAAAAAGAACATCATTCGGTTCCAAGCTGGTAAGCACTCCCGCCAAATCTCCGGGCTTATCGAGCACCGGACCGGAAGTAACCTTAAAGCCTACTCCCAATTCATTGGCAATGATATTTGATAAAGTGGTCTTTCCCAGTCCGGGAGGACCGTGAAGCAACACATGATCTAAAGCTTCGGCACGCAACCGGGCGGCTTTTACAAAGATGCGGAGGTTCTCCACAACTTTATCCTGTCCGCTAAAATCCTCAAACGAGAGAGGACGTAGGGCATTCTCAAAGTCGCGTTCCTTATTTGTCAGTTGATGTTCGCGTATATTAAAATTATCTTCCATACCTTTCAATAATGAAGCAAAGGTATAAAAGATTAGAGACTTTACGAGAAGTTTTATTAAATAACTATCCCGGGGTTACTTATTTTTTCATAAAATACTTTCGCTCATCGTCCGAAAACTTCTCGATTGCATAGCGCAACATGGTTCTCGGCATCTCTTTATGATGTATTTCAAGGAAAGCAACAAGTAAAGATTTATCACGCTTCCCGGCTTCGCGGAGCATCCAACCGATAGCCTTATGCATCAAATCATGTTTATGGTGAAGCAGTTTCTCGGCAAGAGAATAAATCACGGTGAAATCGTCATTTCTTATCAGCGTAGCATTGGCAACCACAGCTATCCTATGCTCCCAAAGCAAATCGCTTTCCGCCAACCTGTACAAATCTTCACGGGTTTTGTCTTTCAAATATTCTCCTACTATGTAGGGAGCGCTCAAATCCACCAAATCCCAATTATTGATACGTGTGGTCTGGGTGAGATAAAAACGGTATATCTTCTCCTTTTCCTTCTCATCCTTGCTTTTCTTGAAGCGTTCTACCAGCATCAACAAAGCGCACAACCGGCACTCATGGTATTCCGATTGCAGCAAAGCGGCTATTTCCTCAAAAGGAGCTTCTTTGAATTGGCGCGCCACTTTGCGGGTATCGGGTACAACAATGCCAAGAAACTTATCTCCTTCTCCGTATTGCCCTTCTCCCGTTTTAAAGAAATAAGGCAGAAAGTCCCTTTTCTGCGCATTTACATACTTTTGAAGCTCTTTCTGAATATCTGCCGCTTTCATTCTCTTTGCCGTTTTAATTAATGCAGCAAATATAACCAAAAGAAATTATTCCATCCCAATACTTGTATAAATCAATAAAATAAACGTCCTTTGTGTATATAACTAAATGTCTAATTAACACACAATCCTTTAAATGAAAAACACCAATTTATTCTTAACACTGTTAGTAGCCTGTTTCTTCTGTGTAACAACCCATGCACAAGAGAAAGTAATTGTGGCTTATGTTACTTCATGGAGCGAAATAATGCCCGATCCTGCTTACATGACTCACATTAATTACGCATTCGGACACGTCAACGAATCTTTCAACGGAGTGAAGATCGACAACGAAGAACGCTTAAAGCAAATCGTCGCCCTAAAGTCTCAAGCCCCCCAACTGAAAGTGCTTCTCTCCATAGGCGGTTGGGAAAGCGGACGTTTCAGTGAAATGGCTGCAAACGATGACTTCCGCCGGTCATTCGCCAAAGATTGCCGCCGTGTAGTGGATAAATATAACCTCGATGGAATAGACATCGACTGGGAATACCCAACCAGTAGCGTAGCAGGTATTTCCTCTTCCCCGGATGATACACAAAACTTCACCTTATTGATGAAAGACATCCGTACTGCTATCGGAACAGACAAACAACTGACTCTGGCTACTGCTGCCAATGGGGAATACATCAATTTTAGAGCCATCCTTCCTTATATAGACTTTGTCAACATCATGGCCTACGACATGGCTAATGCCCCACAGCACCACTCGGCTTTGTTCCGTTCCGTAAATGCAGGCAAACTGACCGGCGACGAAGCTGTAAATGCCCACTTAAAAGCCGGAGTACCCCGCAAGAAACTGGTAATGGGAATGCCTTTCTATGGACGTGGCGGTAAGGAGTTCGCTAACTTTATGGATTATAAAAAGGTGGATAGTTCCATCAAATACACCGAAAACTGGGATGATATAGCCAAAGTCCCTTATCTGACTAATGAAAACGGTGTTCTTGTTTTCGGTTATGAAACGCCCCGTTCATTAACCATCAAGTGCCAATACATTCTTAATAAAGGTTTGCTTGGTGGGATGTATTGGGATTATGACGGGGACAATGAAAAAGGAGAGTTGAGGAAAGCGGTATATGAAACTTTGACCGGATACACCGCCAACTATGCCAATAAAAAGAGATTCAAAGCATTGGTGTACTACACCACAAATGCGGAAGAAGCCCACGTCACCTTTGCCAAACAGGGAGTGGAGTTCTTCAAAAAGTTGAATTACGGAGACGGTTTCGACCTGCAAATAACTACCGACCTGAAAGGATATACATACAATAAGTTAAAGGAGTATGACGTAGTAGTGATGCTGAACGGTTATCCAATGGAAAAAGCGGAACGCAAAGCATTTCAACAATACATGGAGAACGGCGGAGGCTGGATGGGCTTCCATGCTGCCGCCTACAACGACAAGAATACTAACTGGCCGTGGTATGTAAACTTCCTCGGCGGAGGTGTTTTTTATTGCAATAACTGGCCTCCGCAACCTGTGAAAGTGGATATAGACAATCCCCACCATGACGTGACAAAGAACCTCCCCTCTTCCTTTACCGCCCCGGAATCCGAGTGGTATCAATGGAGCCCGAGCCCCCGTTTCAATGACGATGTGGAAGTTCTGGTTACTCTTTCGCCCGATAATTATCCGCTCGGCATAAAAGACGTAGTGACTGCCGGAGATTTCCCGATCGTGTGGACAAATACAAAATACAGAATGATATACCTGAATATGGGACATGGCGATGACGAGTTTACCGATGCCACCCAAAAGCTTCTGTTTATAAACGCTTTCCGATGGATAGTAAGCAAAAGCCCCAAAGGTAATCCGTTTCAATAACACATAACACTAAAAAACGATGACTAACGCAACAACTAAACGAATCGCTTCTATCGACATTTTCCGGGCATTGACCATGTTCTTCATGATTTTCGTCAACGACATTCCCGGCTTACGCGAAATTCCCCATTGGTTAAGACATGCCGCATCCACTGAAGACATGCTCGGCTTCTCCGACCTCATCTTTCCCGGATTCCTTTTCGCTATGGGAATATCCATACCTTTTGCCATTGAAAAAAGGTTTGAAAAGGGAGACTCCTTGTTACAAGTGTTGCGCCACATAGCCGAACGCACCATTGCATTGCTGGTAATGGGGGTATTCCTCGTTAATACGGAAAACATGGACGGGGCAAGCATGCCGATCTCCGGCAACTGGTTCAACCTGCTTTTAATCTTGGCTTTTTTCCTCATCTGGAACGTATATCCCAAAGCAGACAAGCCGAAGAAATATATCTTCCTGTCCGCCAGAACAGCAGGTGCAGCCATTCTTGTTTTTCTTTTCCTTATCTATAAAGGTATGGACGGGGCGGCTTTCGGCCCTCAATGGTGGGGAATACTCGGATTAATCGGGTGGACTTATCTGGTATCGGCGGTAACCTACCTTATTACACGACGCAACCTTTCCTATATCTGCACGGCATGGCTTCTCTTTCTGACGTTGGCAGTGGGGACACATGCGGGAACTTTCTCCCTGCCTTTCATCCCAAGTGACATGACCTTGCACGCATTGGGGGTATCGGGAGTATTTACTTCCGTGCTGTTGAGCCATTACACGGCAGCAAAGCAACCGCGCAACTTCATTATTCTTTTATGCGGCATAGGGGTAGTTATGTTCATTGCTTTCCTTGCCACCCACAACTATTGGATCATATCCAAGATACAGGCAACTCCAAGTTGGTTATTTGCATGCACGGCACTCTTCTTCCCGTTATTCGGATTGGTTTACTGGCTGACGGACATAAAGGGAAAGACAGATTGGTTTACCCTCATTAAACCTGCGGGGACGGCTACACTGACGTGCTATCTCATTCCCTACATCTGGTATAACGTGCAGGGATTGTTAGGTTGGAATTATCCGGCATTCCTCGGAGCCGGTATCCCCGGACTGATTAAATCACTTGTATTTTCTTTAATCATTGTACAGACTACCGGGTTGTTGGTAAAAGGAGGTATCCGGCTAAAAGTTTAACGGAACTTCCATCCACGGGCTTTCCGCATCGGTGAGCGCTGCACATACCTTTTGTGTGCTGCACAGAAATGTAAGGGGATTATCCGTGTGCATGGCTTCTCCTATCAGATAACTTTTGGCAGCTTCCTGCCACGAATCAAATCCGGTTTTGCACCGTTGATAGGCTGTTTCGATATATCCCCATGCTTCTTGTTCGGTGAGATAACCCACATCAAAGGTAAGACGGGCTATAAATACCATCAATGCCATATCCCATGCAAGAGCGCCTTTTTTCAAATCGGCGGAAGTGAGGGAAAGGATAGTGTTTTCCCGCAGTATCTCCAGATTATCCGAAAGGTTTCCGGCATAATAGAGGGCAATCTCGGTGAAATAAAAGTTATCTTCTATGTACTTTTCCCGGTCTTGCTTGTTTTTCATGGTAAGCAACAAGGGTTGCAGCACTTCATAGGCGGTGCGTTCTCCTTCATCGAGCAGGAAGTTGAGCACGCCATGCGCTGCGGTAGATCCTTCTATCTGCCAGTGCAGCGGGTTATCGTCAAGGCACTCCCTTAGTTGTGCGGGGTTCAGTCCTGTTTGTAGCGAGTTGCAATAAGCCCCTTTGTTTTCTCCGTTGATAAGTCCCGGAAGCAGGGCGGCACGTTGCAGGGCGGACAAAGGAACGGTGCGCTTATTCCTTAAATAAGGAGTGGGGACAGCCACGCAGCTTTGATTGCCGGTAAATAAATGATGTAAGTAAGCTACTAGTTTCATAGTGTGTATGTTAATATATAGATTGAAAAAAGAAGAGAGCACCATGATGATGCTCTCTAATTTCAGCTAGGAATGAAAAAATTAATTATGCCGGTGCATTTGTAAAATATACAGTCAACTCATAATTTGTTACTACATCATTTTGGTCAGTTAGAGAAAGAATAATCTTATCTTCTGTAATCTGTCCATGTGCTTTAGGTGTAACCTCAAGACCAGAAGAAGTTACTGCTACAGTGCAATATCCATTAACACTTTTAGCAGCATATGACTTTACATAAGTATTTGTAATAGAAGTATTCAAGGTAAGCGGTGCAGTACCATCAACAATACTAAGTGTAAGTGCTTCTGTTACTTTCTCTCCTACCTGTGGAGCATAAATTTTAGTTTTACTCAATGCGCCGCCGTCTAATGCACTTATAAAGTTAGCTACAAATTGAGGAAGCTTTACGGTAAAGTTTGAATTACCTGCTACTTTATAACTGAACTGTACATTTGCAGGAATGTAACCCTCTGCATTCCAGAATTTACCAGCTGTAGTTTTCAAGTCAGGACTGTCATAAGTAACAACTGCGGAAGTTGTATTCGTTAAATCTTCTACAATAAAGTTTGCAGCATCTACATCTGTACCTAAAGTATAAATATTATTTATATCAAACTCATAATTTTCACCAGTTTTTGCCCCCTCTTTATTAAGACGTGCAGTTAATACATCACCATTAAAGAAAGCAGCTTTTCTTGTTACAATAGCATCTGCACTAGGCAATGTTACATTAATCTCAACAGGAACTACTTTAAGTTGGTTATGTTTTGCATCTTTAATGATAAAGTTTGCGATGTATTTTCCCGGTTTGGCAGTAGTTGCATAATTAGCTTTAGGAAGAGTAGTTTTTACTACTGTTTTGATATTGCTTCGGATATTTGTATTACTTGATAAATCAGCAACGCTATTCTGTGCATTTAGATAATCACTTGAAGCTGTAGGAGTTCCAAAAGGACATTCAGTACCTGCATCTGTAGTGCCGTCTGCTTTCTTAAATTCCCACTCTATTGTTTCAGCAATAGCCACAGTCTCAGCACTAATGCTTGTCAATGCTGTGCCAAAGTTAACAACAGCACCTTGATTTGCAGCTACATCCGTTACCACATAATCAATTGAGATAGGAGCATCAGGAGTGACTGTGCCGGCAGCGAAGGTAACAGCTAAGTCAGTTACACTTTCATTAATACTACCATTATTAAGCAACTGATGCAAAGTAAATGTTACTGTCTGTCCTGCAGCCTTTTCATTTGCAGTGAAGCTCATGCCTTTTGGTACGATTCCATATTCTTTTGCAGCAACTTCAGAAGAAGCAGTAACAGTTAAATATGAATCATAAACTCCCGCTGCATTACCTTCAATGCTCAAAGTTACTTCTTTCCCGGTAGGAACATCGCTATCTACGGCTGCACCGTTATATTTCACATCAGCTTTAGCAGCAGCTTGTTCACTACCCTCTGTTCCATCAAATGAAATATCACCATAAGTACCCAAGAACTCACCGGATTTCAAAGCGAACTTAATAGGATTAGCAGAAGCTTTCAAAGCCTTTTCAAAATCTGCTTTGCTGATACCTTCTTTCAAACCTGTAATGGTGATTTCCCACAAACCGTTTGCAGAAGCTGCTCTTGTCAATGGCTGATCGGAAACATAAGGTTTCACGTCAATAGTGAAAGGAGCTTCTTCTCCGAGTGAATTGACAATCTGCGGTTTTGCAGTGGTCAGGTCAAAATTATAAGGAGTAACCTGAATAATAATAGGTTTAAGGTCTGCAAACAATACCTGATTTTCTACAGGAGCACCTTTAGGACCTTTCCATTCAGCAGCAGTTGCTGCATTAGTCGTCACTGCATTATATTTAAATGTAAGCGGATCAAGATCACCCATTATTGTCAAGCCTGTAACACCCTGAATTTCAGTGGCAGGCAACTTAATGGTTTCGTATTGGTTGGTATCCTTATTCAGAATGTTAAGGTTCCAGTAGTTACCGTCTTTCACTACAAACGCACCCGATGCTTCAAATGCAGTATCCACATACTTGCCTTCTGTTGCATCCCAAACCTGAAGTTTGCCGTTAGCGCCTACTTTCACGTCATGTCCGTCGGCACCTGCTGCTCCGGTTTCGCCTTTGTCACCTTTATCTCCGGCTGCACCTGTTTCACCCTTGTCTCCGGCTGCTCCGGTTTCACCTTTATCTCCGGTTTCTCCCTTATCACCCTTATCGCCTTTGGCTTTGATGTTTTGGTTTACACCGTCGATGTACCAATATCCGTCTCTGATTTCAACTACGGAACCGTCTTTACCGTCTACTCCGTTAATACCGTCGGCACCATCCTTGCCGATGCTCTTAATTTCGGTAGTGCTGCCATCGTTCATGGTCACCTTGATGCCACCTTCGATGCCCTCAACCTTAGTTACCCATTTTCCTGCACCTACCAAGTCCTGAAGCTTTGCAATAGCATCTTTGTTGGTATTGATCTGCTGTTGCAGGTTGTCGATGTCTTCATCATAATCACTACAACCGACAAATGTACTTGTCGAAGCAAAAGCTAAAGCTCCAAACAAGACTACTCTAATAAACCTTTTGTTCATACTTTTAAATGAATTAATTAATAAAATTGAAATTATAGTTATGTCTTAAGTCTTCTCTTTTCCTTTATCCGCTACCCGGAACCTATCTCTTTGTGAAGCACCAAAGTGCGATACACCACGGGAGATACCCCGGTCGCCTTTTTAAAAGAAGCATAGAACGCACTGACAGACGAAAACCCGCTCCGGCACGCCACGTCTTTCACAGACAGTTCCTTCATTCCGAGCATCACTTTACAAGCTTCCACACGATACTTGTTAATCAGGGTTTTGAAGTTGCACCCGAAATTCCTGTTTATCGTGTTAGATAAATAAGTGGTATTCGTGCCCACTATGGAACTGAACTTAATCAGCGACAAGGTGGGATCCAAATACACCTTCTTAATATCCAGATTATAAAGAGCACGTTCATAAATAAATGATTTCCCGTCATCACACACCGCTTCATCCCTATTGATTTCCTGTGCAGGAGCATCCACCCTTTCCAAACCCGGCATTTCTTTTTTAAAAAGGCCGAGCTGCTCACCAAAGGTTTTGAATATGTCCCGCATAAAATCATTCATTTTATTAATTCGCGTTGCGTGTTCATTTGTTTTCATGGCGAAAGTATGAATCATTCAAGAGATACACAATGCCAATATGTAGGTTTTTAAGAAACAGGAAAGTATATTTTAAGAAGTAAGACTAATTCCTATTTCTTAAATGTTTATAGGCATTTTACAAACATTCATTCGTTGTTTACCTGCATTTCACAGTAAATATTATTTGTAACATAACTATTCTTTCAAACTATAATTAATTGCTTAACTGCTATCGGATAATATACACATAAGGAAAACCGTCGCCGGAGGAGGGAGAGAGTTAAAAAGTAAAAAAGGAAGGACGGGAGAATGTTTCATTCTTAATTATGGATTAAGTTTCCCCCTTTATAAATAAAGAAGGTGCGAGACAAGACTTATTTCACCCGAGAGGTATTGACCGACCCACCAAACGAAAATAAGAAGCTCGCACCCAACATTTAGACAATATCAGGTGAAGCGTTCTATATTGCTCGTTTGGTGGAAAGGGTCAATTTTCTCAGGATGAACAGCTATATAACGCGTACTAACACCGGGCATTTCTCCGCCCGGATGAACAAAAATAACTCTTTTTGTTGATTTCCACTATAAAAGCGGCACGAAAAGATTAAAATATTCCTACTTTTGTGCAAACTATCATCTAAATATCTGTTTATGGTTTTAAACTACATCTGGATTGCCTTCTTTGTGCTTGCTTTCGTTGTTGCGCTGATAAAACTGGTATTCTTTGGCGACACGCAGGTATTCTCGGAAATAATGAACGCCACTTTCAGTTCGTCCGAAACCGCATTCAAGATTTCCCTCGGGCTCACAGGTGTACTCTCCCTTTGGCTGGGAATAATGAAGATAGGAGAAAACGGAGGGTTGATAGCCACCCTTTCACGCTGGCTGAGCCCGATATTCTGCAAATTCTTTCCCGACATACCCAAAGGACACCCCGCAGCCGGCTCCATCTTTATGAACCTTTCGGCAAACATGCTGGGACTGGACAATGCAGCCACCCCTATGGGGCTGAAAGCCATGAAAGAACTTCAGGAACTGAACGGCGGTAAAGACACGGCAAGCAACCCCATGATTATGTTCCTCGTACTCAACACGTCCGGGCTTACCCTTATCCCTATCAGCATCATGGTGTATCGCGCCCAGCTTGGAGCAGCGCAGCCCACAGACATATTTATCCCGATTATGCTCTCCACTTTCTTCTCCACACTGGCAGGGGTGATAGCAGTGAGCCTGTACCAGAAGATAAACCTTTTCAATAAAACCATATTCCTCTTTCTGGGAGCTATCAGCGCCTTTATCGGAATGATTATCTTTTTCTTCAGCACACTCCCACGGGAGGATATAGACCTCTATTCCACCCTGTTCGCCAACATATTCCTCTTTTCGGTCATCATCTGTTTCATTGTGGCAGGGATGAGGAAGAAAATAAATGTATATGACTCCTTTGTAGAAGGAGCAAAAGAGGGTTTCGGCACAGCCGTGCGCATCATTCCCTATCTGGTTGCCATCCTTGTAGCCATTGCGGTGTTCCGTGCATCGGGAGCCATGCAGTTCATTATAGACGGCATTGCCTACGTGGTGGCACTTTGCGGAGCAAATACCGATTTTGTCGATGCACTCCCCACCGCACTGATGAAACCTCTGAGCGGAAGCGGCGCACGCGGGTTAATGGTGGATGCCATGACTACCTACGGAGCGGATTCGTTTGTGGGACGGCTTGCAAGCGTATTCCAAGGAGCAACGGACACTACTTTCTACATACTTGCCGTTTACTTCGGCAGCGTGGGAGTCAAGAATACCCGGTATGCCGTGACGTGCGGATTGATTGCCGACTTCGCAGGTGTTATCGCAGCTATTTTCATTTGTTATTTATTCTTTCATTAATTAAGATATGGCAGTAAGTTATCAGACAGACGGGGTAAAGATGCCCGCCATCAAGAAAAGAGAAACTACCGCATGGATTAAATCCGTAGCGGCAAGTTATGGTAAAAAGGTCGGTGAAATCGCCTATATTTTCTGCTCGGACGAGAAGATACTGGAAGTGAACCGTCAATACCTGCAACATGATTATTACACGGACATCATCACTTTCGACTATTGCGAAGGCAACCTCCTGTCCGGTGATTTGTTTATCAGTCTCGACACGGTAAAAACAAATGCCGAACAGTTCAACGCCACTTATGAGGACGAACTGCACCGCACGATCATTCACGGCATTCTCCACCTTTGCGGCATCAACGACAAAGGCCCCGGCGAACGCGAGATTATGGAAGCAGCCGAAAACAAGGCTCTCGCCATGAGATAATCCCGCAATCCGGAAACAAGTTGCAATTCCCCTTTCATCGCTTTCAGCCTTCCCTGAAACCACTTCGTGCAAGGGAATGCAGATGAAAGCAGAGCCCCAAAAACTGCTTTCATCTGCATTCATTGCTTTCATATGAAATGAAAGTGTTTTAAAACATCCTCCACGTTAAGCCCGTTCATGCCTGTTACTAAGCCTTTTTATACCCATAATTAACCCCTTTTATCTTATCACTTAAATAACTTGACAGTTGTAAAGTATATAATTGACAGTAGTCAAGTATTAACTTGACAGCTGTCAAGTTATTAATTGACAACTGTCAAGTTACTAACATAAGCTATCGAATCACTCTAATCATCTTTAGTAATCTGCTTAACATTGCCTATAAAAACCTTTAACGAACAAGAGAAAAGATAATTTAATGATGATAACCCGCAAAATATGATGTATCTTTATCCTCCGCAGAATAATAACCCACAAAAACGTTACGCCTATGAGTTTTGCAGGATTTGTATTCGACATGATACGAAGGAACAAAGAAGATCGTAAAGCACTGAAACGGATTCGCGAACGGTCAAAGGATGCTGCCCAAAACTATAAATCATCCCTTCCCGACATCACCGCCGAAGAGCAAGCGGAAATTATGCTACACACCAAAGAGAGGGAAGAACAAGAACAAAAATATCGCTTGCGGGCAACGTTGGTAATATTTGGCATTGCCGTTATCATCGGTCTGTCTCTATGGTTAATATTGAATTAAACAACGCGAAAACTACACAGAAAGTATTAACAGACTGGAATAAGCTTGATTTTTTTCGTAAATTTGCGCCGTTAAAACAAATTGAATCAATGGAGTTTAAGTACGATGTAATTGTTATCGGTGCAGGACACGCAGGCTGTGAAGCGGCTGCGGCTGCCGCAAACTTAGGTTCTAAGACATGTCTCATCACAATGGACATGAACAAGATAGGACAAATGAGCTGTAACCCTGCCGTGGGAGGCATCGCAAAAGGACAAATTGTTCGCGAAATAGATGCACTCGGTGGCTACATGGGATTGGTGACAGACCGGACAGCTATTCAATTCCGCATATTAAACCGTTCCAAAGGCCCCGCCATGTGGAGCCCCCGCGCCCAATGTGACCGCAACAAGTTTATCTGGGCTTGGCGAGAGATTCTGGAAAACATTCCCAACCTGCACATCTGGCAAGACACGGTAAAAGAAATTCTCGTTGAAAACGGTGAGGTGGTTGGACTCACTACTCTTTGGGGAGTAACCTTCCGCGCCAAAGCCGTGGTTATCACAGCAGGCACATTCCTTAACGGGTTAATGCATGTGGGCAGAACCAAACTTCCGGGCGGAAGAATGGCGGAACCTGCATCTTATCTTTTAACCGAATCCATCGCACAACACGGGATTACCTATGACAGAATGAAAACAGGAACTCCCGTCCGTATAGACAAGCGAAGCGTAAACTTCAACCTGATGGACACACAGGATGGCGAAAACGATTTCCATAAGTTCTCATTCATGGACACCAGTGTGCGCCACCTCAAACAGTTGCAATGCTGGACTTGTTACACAAACGAAGAAGTGCACAGCATACTTCGCAACGGCTTGCCGGATTCTCCCCTTTTCAACGGACAGATTCAGAGTATAGGCCCGCGTTATTGTCCGAGCATAGAAACCAAGATAGTGACTTTCCCCGACAAAGAACAGCACCAGTTGTTCCTCGAACCGGAAGGAGAAACCACCAACGAACTTTACCTGAACGGATTCTCTTCATCGCTTCCTATGGATATACAAATTGCGGCATTGAAGAAAGTTCCCGCATTCAAAGATCTGGTAATCTACCGTCCCGGCTATGCTATCGAGTATGACTACTTTGATCCTACCCAACTGAAACATTCGTTGGAATCGAAGATTATCAAAAACCTGTTCTTTGCCGGACAGGTAAACGGAACCACAGGATATGAGGAAGCCGGAGGACAGGGACTCATTGCGGGAATCAATGCACACATTAATTGCAACGGAGGAGAGCCGTTTGTACTTGGAAGAGACGAAGCCTACATAGGAGTTTTAATCGATGACTTGGTAACAAAAGGAGTAGACGAGCCCTACCGCATGTTTACTTCCCGTGCCGAATACCGTATTCTTCTCCGCATGGATGATGCGGATATGAGGCTCACCGAAAAGTCTTACCGGATAGGGTTGGCAAAAGAAGACCGCTATGCGTTGCTCACAAAGAAGCGCGAAGCAGTGAACCGCATTGTAGACTTCACCAAGAATTATTCGATTAAAGCGGCATTAATCAATGATACGTTAGAGTCTTTGGGAACTGCTGCTTTAAGACATGGATGCAAACTGATTGATATATTGAACCGTCCGCAAATTACAATAGAGAACATTTCGGAACATATCCCTGCATTCAAACGTGAACTCGACAAAGTTACCGAAAGGAAAGAAGAAACGATAGAAGCGGCAGAAATATTAATTAAGTATCAAGGTTACATTGACCGTGAACGAATGATTGCCGACAAACTGCAACGACTGGAAGCTATCAAGATAAAAGGTAAGTTTGATTATGCAAACCTTCAATCACTATCTACCGAAGCAAGACAGAAGCTCATCAAGATTGATCCCGACACCATTGCGCAAGCAAGTAGAATTCCGGGCGTTTCACCGAGCGATATAAATGTTTTGCTCGTGCTTTCGGGAAGATAATATGGTTACGTTTCACGTGAAACAAAAGATTTAGATAAAGAAATTAAATAACTGATTATGAGTAAAGAAAAGCTTATTAAGAGCATTAGAAACATTCCCGATTTTCCTATTCCGGGAGTGCAGTTCAAAGACGTTACCACCCTCTTTAAAGATGCAGAGTGCTTGCAGGAACTTTCGGACACACTTTATGAAATGTATAAAGACAAAGGCATCACCAAAGTGGTAGGGATTGAATCGAGAGGTTTCATTATGGGGCCTATCATGGCAACCAGACTCGGAGCAGGTTTCGTGCCTATCCGCAAACCGGGAAAACTTCCTTGCGATGTGATTGAAGAAACCTACGACAAAGAATACGGAACCGATACTATCCAGATACATAAGGATGCATTGAGTGAGGGAGATATAGTTTTGCTTCACGACGATCTTCTTGCCACAGGAGGAACAATGGAAGCTGCTTATAAACTTGTTAAGAGATTCAACCCGAAAGCTATCTATGTAAACTTTATCATAGAACTGGAGGGTTTGAACGGACGTGCAGTATTCGATAAGGATGCTAACGTTGAAGCAGTGATGAGTTTGTAAACTTATTATTTATATGTAGGGGCGGGGCTCTGCTCCGCCCTTATTTTTCTAAAGGTATTAGCACGTATGGAATCCAAGGAAATAAGAGCCAGTGAGTATGTAAAGGGAATTGTTCTCAATCTTCCCGAAAGCCCCGGTATTTATCAATATCTGAATTCCGAGGGAGTTATTATATATGTAGGAAAGGCGAAGAACCTGAAACGCAGGGTATCTTCCTATTTCAACAGGGAGCACGAACCGGGAAAGACAAGAATACTCGTCAGCAAAATTGCGGATATACGCTACATTGTGGTAAACTCCGAAGAAGATGCTTTGCTGCTAGAAAACAATCTGATAAAGAAATACAAGCCCCGTTACAATGTGCTGCTGAAAGACGATAAAACCTATCCGTCTATCTGCGTGCAGAACGAATACTTTCCCAGAGTATTCAAAACAAGACGAATCATCCGCAACGGTTCTTCTTACTTTGGTCCGTACAGCCATTACCCGTCCATGAATGGTTTATTGGAACTGATAAAGCAACTCTACCCTATCCGCACCTGCCATTTAAACCTTTCACCGGAAAATATCAGTGCGGGAAAGTTTAATGTTTGTCTGGAATACCACATAAAGAACTGTGCAGGACCTTGCATCGGATTGCAATCGCAGGAAGACTACATGAAGAACATCACACAGGTGAAAGAAATCCTTAAAGGAAATACTCAGGAAGTGAGCAAAGCGTTGCTGCAACAAATGCAGGAACTTGCCGCGGAGTTGAAGTTTGAAGAAGCACAGAAGATAAAGCAAAAGTATGATTTGATAGAAAACTATCGCGCGAAGTCCGAAGTGGTAAGCAACATCCTTCACAACATAGACGTATTTTCCATTGCAGACGATGAAAACTCTGCTTATATCAATTATCTGCATATCACTAACGGATGCATCAACCAAGCATTTACTTTCGAGTATAAAAAGCGGTTAAACGAAACGAAAGAAGAATTGCTTTCATTAGGTATTGTCGAAATGCGCGAACGGTATAAAAGCCTTTCCAAAGAGATTATCGTGCCTTTTGAACTGGATATAGAATTAAAAGACGTTGTTTTCACCGTTCCCCAGCGCGGAGATAAGAAGAAACTACTTGAATTATCCCTTTTAAACGTAAAGCAGTACAAAGTAGACCGATTGAAACAAGCCGAAAAGCTCAATCCGGAGCAACGAAGCGTGCGACTGATGAAAGAGATACAAAAAGAACTGCACCTCGACAAAATGCCGAACCACATAGAATGTTTCGATAACTCCAACATACAAGGTTCTGATGCAGTTGCCGCCTGTGTTGTGTTCAAAAAAGCAAAACCATCGAAGAAAGACTACCGCAAATACAATATCAAAACGGTGGAAGGCCCCGATGATTATGCATCCATGAAAGAAGTGGTGAGAAGGCGCTACCAAAGAGCCATAGACGAGCAAGCTCCCCTGCCCGACCTTATCATCACCGACGGTGGAAAGGGACAAATGGAAGTGGTGCGCGAAGTGGTAGAAGACGAGTTGCATTTAAACATTCCTATTGCCGGACTTGCCAAAGACCGTAAACACCGCACATCTGAACTGCTGTTCGGTTTCCCGCCCCAAACTATCGGTTTGAAGCAAAACACCCCTCTCTTTCACTTGTTGGAACAGATACAAAACGAAGTACACCGCTTTGCCATTACTTTCCACAGAGACAAGAGAAGCAAGAGCCAAACCAAGTCTGCACTCGATGAAATAAAAGGAATCGGCGAAAAGACCAAGACCACTTTATTGAAAGAGTTTAAGAGCGTGAAGCGCCTCAAAGAGGCTTCTTTGGAAGAAATAACCGCCATAGTGGGCGAAGCTAAAGCTAAAATTATAAAAGAAAACCTGTAACAAATAGGGTTTTATTATTAACTTTGTGATTCAGCATCAAACAAAAGAGAACAAAAGAACAATGAGAGTACTTATACAGCGCGTCAGCCACGCCTCTGTTACAATAGACGGAACATGCAAATCGGCCATAAAAGAAGGCATGATGATACTTGTAGGTATTGAAGAAGCCGACGGACAAGAAGACGTGGACTGGCTATGCAAAAAGATAGTAAACCTGCGGATATTTGACGATGAGAACGGGGTTATGAATAAATCTATCCTCGATGCAGGAGGGGATATATTGGTAGTGAGCCAGTTCACCCTGCACGCGTCTACCAAGAAAGGCAACCGGCCATCATACATCAAAGCAGCCAAACCTGATATTTCCATTCCTCTTTACGAGAACTTCTGCCGTGAACTAAGCATTGCTTTGGGCAAAGAAGTGAAAACGGGAGAGTTTGGAGCCGACATGAAAGTTGAACTTTTAAACAACGGCCCTGTTACTATATGGATGGACACTAAAATGAAAGAATAATGACACTCGAAGAAGCACAGAAAGAAGTAGATAAATGGATAAAGACTTATGGTGTACGCTATTTCAGCGAACTCACCAACATGGCTATCCTTACCGAAGAAGTAGGCGAACTGGCACGTGTAATTGCCCGTAAATACGGCGACCAATCATTCAAGAAAGGCGAGGAATGCAACCTTGCCGATGAAATGACAGACGTGCTTTGGGTACTCCTCTGCCTGGCAAACCAGACGGGTGTAGACCTTACCGAAGCATTCCGCCGCAATCTTGAAAAGAAAACAGCAAGAGATAAAGAAAGACATATAAACAATCCTAAACTCAAAGAAGATGGAAAATCATGAACATCACCATGAGCATACTCATGAAGAGGAAAAAAGTAAGTATGAAATTGCATTGGGCAAGTATAATACGAATCTTAACGATGAGGAGGTAAAGGCAAAAGTAGCCGCAATCATAGCCGAAAAAGTTGCCGAAAACGACACGGAAGAAGTTAAGAAACTCCTTTTCCACTGCATAGACCTCACCAGTTTGAATACCACCGATAGCGTGGAACACATCATGCGTTTCACTGAAAAGGTGAATAAGTTTGAAGAAGAATACCCCGATTTAGATAATGTAGCCGCTATTTGTGTTTACCCGAACATGGCAGGAGTCGTACATGACACACTGGAAGTTGAAAGCGTAAACATAGCAGCCGTATCGGCAGGTTTCCCCTCATCACAGACCTTTATCGAGGTAAAAATAGCCGAAACGGCAATGGCTATCATGGAAGGTGCCAATGAAATAGACATAGTCATTTCCGTTGGAGAGTTCCTGAGTGGGGATTATGAAACGATGTGCGACGAGATACAAGAGCTGAAAGATACCTGCAAGGAGAACCACATGAAAGTGATCCTTGAAACAGGAGCTTTGGGAAGTGCTTCGAACATCAAGAAAGCCTCTATCCTATCCATGTATTCGGGAGCAGATTTCATCAAGACATCTACGGGAAAACAACAACCCGCAGCAACGCCGGAAGCAGCATACGTGATGTGCGAAGCCATTAAGGAATACTACGACCAAACCGGCATCAAAGTAGGTTTCAAACCGGCAGGCGGATTGAACACCGTGCAAGATGCTTTGGTTTATTACACCATCGTGAAAGAGATTCTTGGCAAAGAATGGCTTAATAACGAATTATTCCGCTTGGGCACAAGCCGCCTTGCCAACCTGTTGCTATCGGACATTTTAGGAAAAGAAGTGAAGTTTTTCTGACCTATAGGCAGCATTAAGCTCAAATACCGAATAGATTAAGGTAATTCGTCCCATAAGTTAAGGTAATTACCCGGTACATTTTCATAAAAAGGTCTACACCTATCACATATAGAGTGTAGGCCTTATTTTATTTACCTCTACACTAAATATAAGAAAGCCCTACCCCAATTTCAGAAAACGAAAGGAGAAAGTACCTTAACTATAAGTACAGATACCCTTAAACTACTAATATAAAAGGATTATTTCACCCGGTCTACCACATATTCCACATAGGCGGAAAGGGCAGTTTTCAAGTCGGCATTATCCACATAGGCAATTAAGTCACAAGCTTTTTGCTTATAATCCAACATCACTTTCTTGGCATAATCAATACCGCCATTCTGCTTGGTATATTCAATTAAAAGGGCTATTTCTTCTTGTGTAGCCTCACCTGTTTTCACACGTGCAGCCCAATTATTGGCTTCTTCACATTGCTTTGAGGTAAGCACATAGATAGCCGGAAGGGTAAGTTTGCCTTCAAGCATATCATTTCCGGTAGGTTTACCCAGTTCTTTGCTATCGTAATAATCGAAAATATCATCTTTAATCTGGAAACAGATACCAATGTATTCACCGAATAAACGGGCTTTTTCAGTTTGTTCCGCCGATGTTTTTACAGAAATAGCCGCCGCTTTGGTGCAGGCAGCAAAGAGAGCAGCCGTCTTTTTGCGAATCACATCAAAATATACTTCCTCGGAAATCTCTGAATTGCTTACATTGGATAACTGAAGAACTTCTCCCTCGGAAAGGTCTTGTCCCAAATGGGCTACTACCCCTACTATATCACTATCGGCAGAAAGATTTGCCTGAACCAGACAGGTCGCAAGAATATAATCGCCTACAAGAACGGCAATTTTATTATTGTAAATAGCATTTGCCGAAAGTTGTCCGCGACGCTTGGTACTTTCATCCACTACATCATCGTGCACTAAACTTGCAGTATGCAGCAACTCCAAAGCAACAGCCGCATGCAAAGTAGACTTGGTTACCTCGCCGAATAACTTCGCCATGAGCAGGACAAGGATAGGACGCATCATCTTCCCCCTACCCTTTTTCAAATGAAGCAGCACTTCATTGAGTAAAGGATTGGAATTGGTTAATGAACTATCAAACAGTTCTTTGAAATCTACCAATTCTTGTTCTATAGGATTTTTTATTAACGACAACTTGTCCATACTAAATACAATTAGAGCACAAAAGTAATAATAAAACGGTTAATACGGTATTTTTTCGTAATTTTACCAGCAAAAATCATATTAAATACTGTCAAAATGGATAAGCTTTTTCTATTAGATGCCTATGCACTCATATATAGGGCATATTATGCCTTCATTAAAAATCCGAGAATCAACTCCAAAGGATTCAATACTTCGGCCATCCTCGGCTTCGTAAATACACTCGAAGATGTGCTGAAAAAGGAAAGTCCCACGCACATCGGTGTGGCATTCGATCCTGCGGGACCGACCTTCCGCCACGAAGCCTTTGAGCAATACAAAGCACAGCGCGAGGAAACTCCCGAAGCAATCCGTCTTTCCGTACCTATTATAAAGGACATCATCCGTGCCTACCGCATTCCGATCCTCGAAGTTGCGGGATATGAAGCCGATGATGTGATAGGAACCCTTGCAACCCAAGCAGGCAAGCAGGGCATTACCACTTATATGATGACTCCGGATAAAGACTACGGTCAGTTGGTTACGGATAATGTTTTTATGTACCGCCCCAAATATGGTGACAAAGAGTTTGAAGTAATGGGTGTGGAACAAGTAAAAGCAAAGTTCGATATTCAATCGCCCGCCCAAGTAATCGACATGCTCGGTTTAATGGGTGACTCATCGGATAATATTCCGGGCTGTCCCGGTGTGGGAGAAAAGACTGCTCAAAAGTTGATTGCCGAATTTGGAAGTATCGAAAATCTTCTTGCCAACACCGAACAGTTAAAAGGTGCTCTGAAAACAAAAGTGGAAACTAACAAGGAAATGATTACTTTCTCCAAATTCCTTGCTACCATAAAAATAGACGTGCCCATCGAACTGAAAATGGAAGAACTCGTTCGGGAAGAACCAAACGAAGAAGAGCTACGAAAAATTTTCGAAGAAATGGAATTCCGCACATTAATGGAGCGAGTTTTGAAAGTGGAGAAAAAGCAACCGGTTTTTGCTCCGACTCAAGGCGATCTCTTTGCAGAATTTGCGCCCAACTCCCCGGAAGAAGAAAAATATTCAAATCTCGCACGTCTTGAAACGATTAATTGCGACTATCAACTCATTGATACAGAAGACAAAAGGCGCGATTTAATTCAAAAATTACAGACAGCAGAAATTCTCAGTTTAGACACAGAAACCACAGGAACCGATCCAATCGTAGCCGAGTTAGTGGGAATGAGTTTCAGCTACAAAGAAAATGAAGCTTTTTATGTTCCCGTACCTGCCAACAGAGAAGAAGCGCAAAAAATTGTTAATGAGTTCCGCCCGGTCTTCGAAAAAGAAGATTCACTCAAAGTAGGGCAAAATATAAAGTACGACATACTCGTGCTCCAAAATTATGGAGTGGAGGTTAAAGGTAAAATGTTCGACACAATGATTGCCCATTACGTTCTTCAACCTGAACTGAGACATGGAATGGATTACCTTGCCGAAATCTATCTGAAATATGAAACTATCAAGATAGAGGAGTTAATAGGCAGCAAGGGAAAGAACCAAGGTAATATGCGCGACCTCAAACCCGAACAAGTATATAAGTACGCATGCGAAGACGCCGATGTCACTTTGAAACTAAAAAATATTCTTGAAGAAGAATTGAAGAAAAACGGAATTGAAGACTTGTTCTATGAAATAGAAATGCCTCTTGTTCCGGTTCTTGCTTCAATGGAGCGTAATGGTGTGCGTGTGGATGTAGAAGCACTCCGTCAATCATCGGAACACTTCACGGCAAGAATGAATGAAATTGAAAAAGAAATCTATATGCTTGCCGGCATGGAGTTCAACATAAGCTCGCCCAAGCAAGTAGGCGAAGTCTTGTTTGACAAACTTCTTCTTAATGAAAAAGCAAAGAAAACCAAATCCGGGCAATACTCCACTTCGGAAGAAGTATTGGAGAACCTGCGCAGCAGACACCCGGTAGTAGAAAAGATACTGGAACATCGCGGATTAAAAAAACTGCTGAGTACTTATATCGATGCTCTGCCCCAGCTGATAAATCCGGCAACAGGCAAGATACATACATCATTCAACCAAACCGTCACGGCAACAGGACGCTTGAGTTCAAGCAATCCGAACCTGCAAAACATCCCTATCCGCGACGAGGACGGCAAGGAAATAAGAAAAGCATTCATCCCGGATGACGGTTGTGAGTTCTTCTCTGCCGACTATTCACAGATAGAACTGCGTATCATGGCTCATCTGAGCGAAGACAAGAACATGATAGATGCTTTCCTTTCCGGCTATGATATTCACGCAGCCACGGCAGCAAAGGTGTATAAGATAGACATACACGACGTTACCCGCGAACAAAGAAGCAAGGCAAAGACTGCCAACTTCGGTATTATCTACGGCATTTCTGTTTTCGGTCTTGCCGAACGCATGAACGTAGACCGCCGTGAAGCCAAAGAATTGATAGACGGCTACTTTGAAACCTATCCAAAAGTAAAGGAATATATGGATAAAAGCATTCAGGTAGCCCGTGAGCACGGATATGTGGAAACAATCTTCCACCGCAAACGCTATCTTGCCGATATTAACTCACGCAATGCAATCGTAAGGGGATATGCCGAACGAAATGCTATCAACGCCCCTATTCAGGGAAGTGCTGCCGATATTATCAAAGTAGCAATGATCCGCATTTACGAACGGTTCAAGAAAGAAAACATACAAGCAAAAATGATTCTGCAAGTGCATGATGAATTGAACTTCAGCGTGCCCGCAGCAGAGAGAGAATATGTAGAGCAAATTGTCATTGAAGAAATGGAAAGAGCCTACCTTATGCATGTTCCCTTAAAAGCCGACTGCGGTTGGGGAAAGAATTGGCTGGAAGCACATTGATAACCCAAATAACCTAATAAATATGCTAACTAACCTATTACAATCATCTTACTTTGCCCTCTTTTTAATTGTGGCTTTAGGGTTTATCCTCGGAAAAATACGTTTCAAAGGATTATCTTTGGACGTATCTGCCGTAATCTTCATAGCCCTGTTATTCGGACATTTCGGAGTAGTTATCCCCAAAGAACTGGGGAACTTCGGACTTGTATTATTCATTTTCACTATCGGTATACAAGCCGGACCGGGATTTTTCGACTCCTTCCGGACTAAAGGAAAGGTACTGATCCTTATCACTTTACTCATCATCAGTTCGGCTTGCCTCACGGCTATCGGATTAAAATACGCTTTGGGAATAGACATTCCAAGCATTGTGGGACTGATTGCCGGATCATTGACAAGTACGCCCGGTCTTGCAGTAGCTATCGACAGTACCAAATCTTCCTTAGCTTCTATTGCCTACGGTATTGCTTACCCGTTTGGCGTGATAGGAGTTATTCTATTCG
Organism: uncultured Bacteroides sp.; assembly: GCA_902492205.1. Classification (GTDB taxonomy): domain Bacteria; phylum Bacteroidota; class Bacteroidia; order Bacteroidales; family Bacteroidaceae; genus Bacteroides. Next base: position 141,768 of record CABUKU010000001.1, read on the forward strand.
TTAAACTTCTACCTAAAATCATGCGCATAGACCTCGAAAAAGAGGCACGCAAACTAGAAGCCGAACGCAGAGGAAAGTTTCCTGCAATATCTACCGGAACATTTAAAATCACCAACCATAATATCTTCGGTAAAACGTTGGCACAACTCAATATCCGCCACATGACCGGAGCAGTTATCTCACGTGTAAAGCATCATAATGATACTTGTATTCCCACTGCCAAAACAATTCTTCACGAAGGCGACTACATTAAAGCCGTAGGAAGCGAAGGTTCCATGAAACAACTGGTTATGCTTGTAGGAGAAAAAGTGGAAGGTGATTTACCTTTAGATACCACTCAAAAGATAGAGTCTCTATTACTCACTAACAAGGAAGCAGTGAACAAAACACTGGGTGAGCTGAACTTACAAGGAGTATTCGGCTGCACAGTTACCCGCGTAAGACGAAGTGGTATAGACCTTTCACCGGATCCCGAATTAACGCTGAAGTTCGGTGATAAACTAATGGTAGTAGGTGAAAAAGAAGGAGTACAGGCATTAGGAAAGTATTTCGGAAACAATGAAAAGCAACTCACAGACACAGACTTCTTCCCTATCGCAATGGGTATCGTACTGGGTGTTTTGTTTGGTAAGCTGAATATTTCTTTCACAGATACCATGTCATTCTCCCCGGGATTAACCGGAGGTATCCTGATGACTGCGCTTATTCTGAGTGCAATCGGTAAAACAGGACCTATCATGTGGACTATGTCGGGCTCGGCAAACCAGTTGCTACGCCAGCTCGGTTTATTGCTTTTCCTTGCGGAAGTAGGAACATCCGCAGGAGTCAATCTCGTTTCCACGTTCGAGGAAAGCGGTTGGACAATGTTTGGAGCAGGTATTGCCATAACTCTCGTACCAATGATTATAGCTGTTATCTTTGGATATTTTATCCTAAAAATCAGTATGCTCGACTTATTGGGAACCATTACCGGAGGTATGACCAGTACTCCCGGGCTTGCGGCTGCCGATTCAATGATAGACAGTAATATTCCAAGTGTAGCTTATGCAACCGTTTATCCTATCGCAATGGTATTCTTGATTCTATTTATACAGATAATTGCAACTACTTTAATTTAAATGGAACACTAAATGATAAAATATTCTTAGAGTTTTAACACTAGAAAGATTAAAATTATTTCATAGAAATTGTCACTTATAATATAAATTGATTACATTTGTTAAGTTTACACTCATTATTATTAATGAGTGTAAATTTAGCTTTGTACCTTATCTACCCCCATAGATACTATGAAACCTTTTTATTAAAATTCTAAGCGTATGAAAAACAAAACACTGACCGCTTTTACCTACCTACAAAAGGGTCTAAAAGTCTTTGCTCTATGTGTAGCAAGCTCATTGCCTATAACCGGCTTTGCAGAGGCTACCGATCTCACAATTACAAATGATGCCTCAATCACAGGCATTGCGCAACAACAACCTTCCCGATCAATTAAAGGAACAGTAACAGATCCCAATGGCGAAGCTATTATCGGAGCCAATATCTTGCAAAAGGGAACTGCCAACGGAACAATCACAGACATTGATGGTAATTTTACATTAAATGTTCCCAATGATGCCATTTTAGAAATTTCTTATATCGGTTACATTACAAAGGATATTCCCGTTAAGTCCGGCAATTTCAAGATTATATTACAGGAAGATACTCAAAACTTAGACGAAGTCGTTGTCACCGCTATGGGTATCAAGCGTAATGAAAAGGCTTTGGGATATGCCTTACAGGAATTGAAAGGCTCGAAACTATTGGAAAGCCGTGACATGAACGTCACCAATGCCTTGTCCGGTAAGATTTCCGGTTTGCAAGTAGTAAAAGGCGCCAGTGGTGTAGGCGGTTCCTCAAAAATTATCCTGCGTGGGCAAAGCTCACTTACCGGCGATAACCAGCCACTTATCGTTATTGATGGTGTACCTATGGATAATACAGCCAGCGGCAATACCGACATGTGGGGTAACTCCGGTATGGATATGGGTAACGGACTGCAAGATATAAATCCCGATGATATTGAATCGCTTACTGTACTGAAAGGTGCATCTGCCGCCGCCCTTTACGGTTCACGTGCAGGTAACGGTGTTATCCTTATCAACACCAAATCTGGTGTGGAACAAAAAGGAGTAGGAATCACTTTCTCAGCCGGAATCTCCATTGAAGATATGCTGATTACTCCGAAGCTCCAAGACCAATACGGACAAGGAAGCGACGGTGCGTTTAGTTCCAGCAGCAGTTTATCATGGGGCCCCAGAATAGACGGAACTACTCCACAAAGCCAATGGAACGGCGAAAACAAACCTCTTCAACTTTATGACAATATCGGAAACTTCTTCCGTACCGGCATTACAGACAATGAGGCTTTGACATTCCAACAGCAAATCAAAAAGACCTCGGTTTATGCTTCCATCAACCACATGAGCAACTCAAGCGTAGTTCCCGAAACAGGTATGAATCGTACGTCTATCACCACCCGTGCCACAACTACCATGGGTAAGAATGACCGTTGGAAATTGGATACTAAAATCAATTACATCAACAGTCAGGTAACCAATCGTCCGATTCAAGGAAGCAACTCATCCAATGCATATTCCACTGTATTGAATACTCCGCGTTCCATCGACATCCGCCAATTCAACCCAAGTGTTATAGAAGGTGAGCAAGTGTGGTATGAGGGAGGAACAACCCCGTCGGATAACCCTTACTGGACTTTACAAAACAACCAGAACAACGATACACGTAACCGTTTCATCGGCTTTGTTTCATTGAAATATCAGTTCACAGATTGGCTGACCGGTGAAATAAAAGCAGGTACGGACTATTACAACACCAAGATGTATCACCGCAAGCATTCAGGAAGTAAAGCTACTCCTAAAAACGGAATTTATGAAGAAGGCTCCAAAGAGTTCCAGGAAAACAATTACAGCTTTCTGTTCATTGCCCAGAAAGATAATCTTTGGAAGAAGTTCAGCGGAAACCTTACTTTCGGTGGCAATCTGATGAATCAAAATATATCTGAGAGCAATGCTTCTTCAGGTGATTTACTGATTCCTAACCTGTTCTCCATCAATAACGGTAAAGAAAAGCCGACTATTACAAGCCAACTTACCCGTCGCAAAATGAACTCTCTTTATGGTTCGGCGCAAATCAGTTGGAACAGTGCTTTATTCCTCGACTTCACAGCACGCAACGACTGGTCTTCCACCATGAGCAAAGTGAATCGTTCTTACTTCTATCCGTCAGTTAGTTTCTCGGCCATCTTCTCCGAGTTGTTTAAACTTCCCGAATGGTTCTCATTCCTGAAAGGACGCGCTTCATTTGCCGAAGTGGGTAACGACTTAAGCCCTTATCAGCTAACCAACAGCTTCCTTGTAGACAAGGACTATTGGGGAGTACCGATTATTTCCACTTCCAAGCCCAATGACAAAGGAAATTCCTACACTTCTACCATCCTATACGATAACAGTGTACGTAGCGAGTTGGTAAAATCATGGGAAGCCGGTTTGGATATGCGTTTCTTTAACGGGCGTTTACGTTTCGACCTTGCTTGGTACAAAACCAATGCGACGCGCCAGTTACTGCAACTTCCGATGGATGAAACCAGTGGTTATCAACGCAAAATGATTAATGCCGGTAACATTGAAAACACAGGTGTGGAACTATCCGTATCGGGCGACATCATTGATAACCCGAAAGGATTCAACTGGAGTGCCACATTGAACTTCTCCAAAAACAAAAACAAAATCGTTGAATTGTATGAAGGCGTTGACCAATATAACATTGCTACCATAGATGAATTAACGGTAGTGGCAGAGGTTGGGCAACCTTACGGCAACATGTACGGTTCCGTCATAAAGACCGTGGACGATCCTTCCAGCCCTTATTACGGCAAATGGGAATTAGACTCGAACGGTTATCCCCAACGTGCCGATAACACAAGTACCTACTTGGGAAATCAACAACCTAAATGCTTGATAGGTTTTAGCAACAGCTTCAGCTACAAAGGCATCAATCTTGACTTCCTCATTGATGCACGTGTAGGCGGTAAAATATTCTCCATGACACGCGCCAACCTCCAAAGTAACGGTATGGCAGCAGAAACCGTAAACGGTGACGGTTCACGCAAGTTTGTTGTAGACGGTGTAATCTCCGATGGCAAAGGAGGATACGTAGTAAGCGACAAAGAAGTGGATGCACAGACTTATTGGAGACAACATGTAGCATTCGGAAACATCGGTGTTGCCGGATATAATACTTACGATGCAAGCTCCGTACGCCTCCGCACGGTTAATCTGGGATATACTTTCCCGAAGAAGCTGCTCGGTAAAACTCCTATCCAAAACCTGAAACTCTCCGTAACAGCCAACAACCTTTGGTTGATTCACACAGGAGTGCCGGGCATTGATCCCGAAGCTGTATCAGGAACAGGAACCAATGCCATTGGTCTGGAACTCTCCGCAGCTCCCACTACCCGTTCGTTTACATTTAACCTTACTGTAGGATTCTAAAAAAACAAATGACTATGAAACATATTGGATTAAAATCAACCATAATAGCTTTAACTGCAGGATGCTTATGCGCTTGCAGCGATTTCGAAGAAGTAAATATCGATCCGAATGCAGCAAACCGGGAAACGGTGTTGGTGCAGGCATTATTCAACAGCTCGGTATATGATGCACAATTGAGCGACTGGAGCCGTGACATTATTTTCCATCGCACATGGGGATGGGGATCACGCTTTCTTTACAGCCCCGGCTTCACTGCAGGCCCGCAAACCTTTGCCGACAGCAATAACTACATGAGCGACTATTGGAGAGAACTGGCACAGTGGATATACGATGCCACACAAGCCGTCCTCATTGGAGAAGAACGTATAAAAGAAGACCTTGCTTCATTAGATCCCGCAACCAATAACTATGTGCAGATGGCACGCATCTGGCGCGCGCACCTTTTTGCAGAAGCCGCAGATATGTTCGGCCCTTATCCTGTCAACGGATTCCAAGGAGAGGTAGTTCCATACAACAGCGTAGAGGAAGTGTATGAATTTGTAGACTCCGAATTAAAAGACGCAGTATCAAAGCTCGATCCGGGAACAAGCATAGACAACTCTTATGACGCTTTCTATGACGGAGACATGAACCAATGGAAGAAGTATGGAAACTCCCTGCGTCTGCGTTATGCCATGAGATTCTCCAATGTAGGTGAAGTAGGAAAGAACCGGTTCATTGATGCATGGGCAGCAGCAGGAAAGAACATCAATAACTTGATTGGCAGCACTGCCGACATAGCTTCCGTAAAACAAGCACCCATCAGCACAACCAGACCAGCCGGCTCTGTCTTCAACCTTGACTACATTGATATGTCCCTCACCGCTACCATAACCAATCTTACTTTCGGTATCGGCGGCATTGATTTGACAGACATTGCAAAGAACTCGGGAACATCCGCCTACGGACTTCCTGCCGAAGCTCTCGGTAATGCAAAAGATCCTATGGAATATATGGGAGAATACAGAGGAGAAAACAGTGGAAACTCGGAAACAGAAAACAAAGAACGTTGTCTGCCTATCAAAACAAACACAGAAACAGCAGGATACCTGTACGACTGTCTGCCAAAGAAGATAGATCCGCGTACCCTTGCAATCTATCACATCCCCGGACACAAGTACTTGAACTTCTACTATGACCTGATAGATGCATTGCCTTACAAATATGACTTTACTTCAACCAACTCCAAAGGCTTGAACTATGACTTCAACGCACAATATACTTTCTGTTCATTCACTCCGGGCGGCAGCGGTTACGTTACACTCAGCAACATATTCCGCAATGATGAATACGGCTACACACCGGCTATCAATAATAACTGGCGCTTCGACAAAAGACGTGTATTCTTCGGTGACTGGGAAACTTATTTCTTATTGGCAGAAGCTCGCGAGTATGGTTGGATTACAGAAGGAACTACCAAACACTGGTATGAAGAGGGTGTTAAATCCAGCTTTACTTATCATGGTTTAAGCGAATTTGCCAACGATTACCTGTCAAGCACGAAGCCTAACCGCATAGGCACAACTGCAAGCTTTGATTATCACAACACCGATGCAAGCATTGAGATGGAACGCAACGTATATCAAGGTCTGGGTAAAGGCACTAAAAAAGAAACATTTACATACCATTATCCTACATATGCCAAAGAAATCAGCGCGACACACAGCAATGACGATGCACTTTCCAAGATTATGACACAGAAGTACATTGCACAAATGCCTTGGCAACCGCTCGAAGCAACAAATGATTACCGCCGCACGGGACTTCCTTTCATCGAGAACCCGTACTACAGTACCTCATTAACATACATGACCAGCTTCTACAACGAAAACAATTACAACGAAAGTACAGTGAAGTTCATGTATAGCCGCGTGCGCTATCCGGTAAGCTTGAAAACAAAGAATGCAGAAGGTTACAAGAAAGCATTGGAACTGTTGGGAGGAGATGACCTGCCTCAAACTCCATTGGCATGGCAACTCGCCAAAACAGCCAAATAAAGAACCCTATCAAATAAAAAAGGCTGTGTTCCTTGTGAACACAGCCTTTTTTCATATCAATCAGTTCTTATTCTTCTTTCTTTTCTTCTTCTTCCGGCTCTTCTTCCTCATCTTTTTTCTTCTTAGACGGGATGATACCGTAAATGATAAGAGCTATAACAGCAAGACCGATTAATTTACCACCCCAAGCATCCCAGAAAGGCATTTTCTTGTAACCATCCAGGTCTTCAACCTTTAGGTCTTGCTTAATTACTTCTACCAACTCGTCATCCAAATCATAATAAGTGTCTTTGTCTTCGCTGTTAAAACCTACCAATCTAGGTTCACCCACTTCCCAAAGAGGAACGAAAGCGATCTCATAAACTGTGTACATATAACCAAGATCAATAAACTTACCGTCTTCAGTCTGATAGTAAGTACTGTCAGGCAATTCTGCCACCTTTTCAATCTTTTGATACTCACCTACGGGAATTCGGATACCACGAGCTTGTGTTTCCAATGCAGCTACGGTTAAAAGAACCATTGCAATAAGCATAAACTTTTTCATAAAACGTTTTAATTTTGGTTTGTGAATAAATTTGTCCGTGCAAAGGAACAAAAAAAATGTATAAAAGAGAAAATATGCTAAATAATAATGAATAAAAAAATGAAGCATAGCGCTTCTTAATACATTCCAGCATATCATCTGACAGAAATATACCGGGTAATTACCACTCCAAACAGTACTATCTAATCCGTTCGTCCTTATCAACTAACTATTCCACTGCAGTGGAACGCATGTTTCTCTGCAGTGGAACGCTTGTTCCATTGCAGTGGAATAAGCATTTCACTACAGTGAAACAATTAAATGATAAGGATTAATACATTAATATATACCTAAGAAACGGGTAGTTATTCGCATACGAAACAATAAAAGTGACGGTTGAAATGCGAAACTCCCGGAAGAATTTGTACTTTTGTGGGCTAATTACTTAACAAATAACAGAATAAAAATAAACTAATATAAAAGAATGAGCTTACAATGTGGTATTGTCGGACTCCCTAATGTGGGTAAATCGACACTTTTCAACTGCCTGTCTAATGCTAAGGCACAGGCTGCAAACTTTCCTTTCTGTACAATAGAACCAAACGTAGGAGTAATTACCGTTCCCGATGAACGCCTCAACAAACTTGCCGAATTGGTGCATCCGGGGCGCATCGTACCTACCACGGTTGAGATTGTAGATATTGCCGGATTGGTAAAAGGTGCCAGCAAAGGGGAAGGTTTGGGAAACAAGTTTCTTGCAAACATCCGCGAGACAGACGCCATTCTGCACGTTCTCCGTTGCTTTGACGACGATAACGTAACTCATGTGGACGGCAGCGTAAACCCGGTTCGCGACAAGGAAATCATTGATTACGAACTTCAGTTGAAAGACCTTGAGACGATTGAAAGCCGCATTCAAAAGGTGCAGAAACAAGCACAGACTGGTGGCGACAAGGTGGCAAAGCAGACTTATGACGTCCTTGTACAATATAAAGAAGCATTGGAGCAAGGCAAATCCGCCCGCACCGTGCAGTTCGAAACAAAAGACGAGCAGAAGATTGCCAAAGAACTGTTTCTGCTGACAAGTAAACCGGTGCTTTATGTGTGCAACGTGGACGAAGCGAGCGCCGTGAATGGCAATCAGTATGTGGAAATGGTTCGCGAAGCCATTAAAGAAGAAGGCGCAGAATTGCTAGTTGTAGCTGCAAAGATCGAATCGGAAATAGCAGAGTTTGAGACATACGAGGAACGTGAAATGTTCCTCGGCGAAATAGGTTTGACAGAATCGGGCGTGACTCGCCTCATCAAAGCCGCTTATAACTTGCTGAACCTTGAAACTTATTTCACCGCAGGCGAAATGGAAGTAAGGGCATGGACTTATCAAAAAGGCTGGAAAGCTCCGCAATGTGCAGGGGTTATCCACACCGATTTCGAGAAAGGTTTTATCCGTGCAGAGGTTATCAAATACAATGATTTTATCCAATACGGTTCCGAAGCCGCAGTAAGGGAAGCCGGAAAGCTTGGCGTGGAAGGAAAGGAATACGTAGTGCAAGACGGAGACATCATGCACTTCCGTTTTAATGTTTAAAGAAATATGAAGCATCTTATAATAGGAACCGGAGGCGTGGGCGGCAGCATCGCAGGCTTTCTTGCACTTGCAGGAGAGGATGTTACCTGCATTGCCCGCGGAGCACATCTGCAAGCTATTCGTGAAAACGGATTGAAGCTGAAATCAGACCTCAAAGGCGAACACATCATTCCAATGAAAGCTTTTACCGCCGAAGAATATTCAGACAAGGCAGACGTTATCTTTGTTTGCGTAAAAGGTTATTCCATAGACGAAGAAATAGCAAATCTGATAAAGAAAGCCGCACATGAAGGCACCATCGTTCTCCCCATCCTCAACGTATATGGAACAGGGCCGAGAATACAGAAGTTAGTGCCCGGAGTGACGGTTATCGACGGTTGCATCTACATCGTAGGGTTTGTTTCCGCACCGGGCGAGATAACCCAGATGGGAACTATCTTCCGCTTGGTATTCGGTGCACGTGCGCAGCAGAATGTTTCACGTGAAAAGCTGGAAGCTATCCAACAAGTTTTGGTGAATGCCGGCATCAAAGCCCCTATCTCGGAAGACATCAACCGCGACACATTCGTGAAGTGGTCTTTCATCTCTGCAATGGCTTGCACAGGAGCTTATTATGATGTGCCCATGGGAGCTTTGCAAACAGAAGGGGAAAAGCGCGAAACTTTCAAAGGATTGTCTCGCGAAAGTGCAAAGATAGGAGAAACAATGGGCGTGGTTTTCGAAGAAGATCCCGTAACTTACAACCTGAAAGTTCTGGACAAGCTGGCTCCCGAAAGCACTGCTTCCATGCAGAAAGACATCCGGAAAGGACATGAATCCGAGATAAACGGATTACTTTTCAACATGATTAAACTTGCAGAAGAAAAGGGAATAGACATCCCCACCTATCGCATGGTAGCCGGGAAGTTCAACTAAACAAACCAAGTAATGAATACTATCCTAAACTTTATCACATGGAATCCGGGCGAAGTGATGTTCACTTTGTTCGGTATCAGCATACGTTTCTATTCACTGATGTTTGCCACAGGGCTTGCACTCGCTTATTTTGTAGTCAAATACCTGTATAAAGACCAGAAGATTTCTGAGAAGCTCTTCGATCCACTGTTCTTTTATTGTTTCTTCGGCATACTGATAGGAGCACGTTTGGGACATTGCCTATTCTATGAACCCGATTACTTTCTTGCCCATCCACTCGAAATGATTCTCCCCGTGAAGTTCACTCCCGAAGGAATGAAGTTCACAGGTTATCAAGGGCTTGCCAGCCACGGCGGAACTATCGGGTTGATGATTGCGCTTTGGTTGTACGTGCGTAAAACAAAGCTTAACTTCATCCGCGTACTCGATAATATAGCCATTGCAACTCCTATTGCCGCCTGTTTCATCCGTTTGGGTAATCTGATGAATTCAGAGATCATCGGCAAGGTTACGGATGCTCCTTGGGCTTTTATCTTTGTAAAAGAAGACATGATGCCGCGTCACCCGGCACAACTCTATGAAGCTATTGCCTATCTTGTTATATTCTTAGGGGGAATTTACCTGTATAAAAGGTATAAGCAGAAACTTCATCCGGGCTTCTTCTTCGGTTATTGTCTCACTACCATCTTTATATTCCGCATCTTGGTAGAGTTCCTCAAAGAACCGCAGGTGGGTTTCGAAGAGAATATGATGTTTGACATGGGGCAATGGCTCAGCGTTCCGTTTGTCATACTGGGTATTGCCTGCATGATTGGAGGGAAATGGTTGGATAAGTGGGGAAAGTAATTACTTCCCCCTCACTATTTTCTTAATATCACTCAACTTATTCAAAGCCTCCAGCGGAGTAAGGTTATTCACATCCAGATTCAGGATTTCGTCTCGTATCTGGCAAAGTATGGGATCATCCAACTGGAAGAAATTAAGCTGTATTCCTTCGCGCTTCTCTCCCACTTCGGTCACAGCCCCTTTGCTTATTCCTTGCTGACGGTTGTCTGTCTCCAACTGTTTCAGTATCTCACCTGCACGCTTCACAATACTTTTAGGCATGCCTGCCATTTTTGCCACATGAATACCGAAAGAGTGCTCGCTGCCACCACGTTCCAACTTACGGAGGAAGATTACTTTATTATCTATCTCCTTCACGGAAACATTATAGTTCTTAATACGCTTGAAAGATTTCTCCATCTCGTTCAACTCATGGTAATGGGTAGCAAAGAGTGTACGTGCCTTGGCTTTCGGATGCTCGTGTATATATTCCACAATCGCCCATGCAATGGAAATACCATCGTAAGTAGATGTTCCGCGTCCGAGTTCATCAAAGAGCACGAGACTGCGGGAGGAAATGTTATTTAGAATATCGGCGGCTTCGTTCATTTCAACCATGAAGGTAGACTCGCCAACCGAAATGTTATCGCTTGCTCCCACACGGGTAAATATCTTATCTACCAAACCTATGTGTGCACTCTCGGCAGGCACAAAGCAACCTATCTGTGCAAGCAATGTAATCAGTGCCGTCTGACGAAGCAAAGCCGACTTACCTGCCATGTTGGGACCGGTAATGATAATGATTTGTTGGCGTTCGCTATCGAGCATCACATCATTGGCAATATACTTCTCTCCAATGGGTAACTGCTTCTCAATTACCGGGTGACGTCCCTGTTTAATATCCAATACGTCATTATCTTCAATGACAGGGCGAATATAGTTATTTGCCTTTGCAACGTTGGCAAAGGATAACAGGCAATCCAGCCGCGCAATCTGGTTGGCATTTATCTGTATCGCCGGAATAAATTCGTTCAATGCAAGTACAAGGTCGGTATAGAGTTTGGTTTCCAGAATCAATATTTTGTCTTCCGCACCGAGAATCTTTTCTTCGTATTCCTTTAGCTCCTGAGTAATATAACGTTCGGCATTCACTAATGTCTGCTTGCGTATCCACTCTGCCGGAACTTTATCTTTATGTGCATTGCGTACTTCGATGTAGTAACCGAACACATTGTTATAAGCAATCTTCAGACTGGGAATGCCGGTAGCTTCACTTTCCCTTTGCTGTATCTGCAACAAGTAATCTTTACCCGAATAGGCAATCTTGCGCAATTCATCGAGTTCGGCATTCACACCGTCCTTCATTACTCCACCTTTGTTGACAAGCAACGGAGGATCATTATTAATTTCTTTCTCTATCTTGTCACGAATGGAAAGGCAAAGATTAAGCTGCTCACCTATCCTGTTCAAACTCGCATTCTCCGAAGCCATGCAGGCTTCTTTAATAGGTTCTATGGCAAGCAAAGCAATCTTCAGTTGCACCACTTCACGAGGAGACACACGCCCAACGGCAACCTTCGATATGATTCTTTCCAAATCACCGATCAAGTGGAACTGTTCTTCTATCAGTTCACGGAAATCGGGCTCACGGAAGAAATACTCTACCACATCAAGTCGTTCATTGATAGGCTTCTCATCCTTCAAAGGAAATACCATCCAACGTTTCAGCAGGCGGGCACCCATCGGACTAATTGTTTTATCTATTACATTGAGCAAGCTCGAACCTCCGTCGTTCATACTGCCTATCAGTTCAAGGCTGCGGACAGTAAATTTATCAAGACGCACATAGCGGTCCTCCTCAATACGTGAAAGCGAAGTAATGTGACCTATCTGTGTATGTTGGGTTTGGTTCAAATACTCAAGAATAGCACCGGAAGCAATCACACCGTTCTTAAGATGTTCCACCCCGAAACCTTTCAGATTCTTCGTTTCAAAGTGTTTCAGCAAACGTTCACGGGCAGCACTTTCGGTAAATATCCAGTCGTCCAGTTCAAAAGTGAAGAACTTGGAGCCGAAGTTTCCTTCGAACATGCCTTTCTTTCCACGTTCAAAGAGCACTTCTTTCGGAGCAAAGTTATTCAGTAATTTATCAATATAATCAAACGGACCTTCTGCCGTCATAAACTCTCCTGTCGATATATCGAGGAAAGCCACACCGCACGCACCCTTGCCGAAATGAACGGATGCAAGGAAATTATTTTCTTTGTAATTGAGAACATTATCATTGATGGAAACACCCGGAGTAACCAACTCGGTGATGCCACGTTTCACTAACTTTTTCGTAGTCTTCGGATCTTCCAGTTGGTCGCAAATGGCTACACGCTTACCAGCACGAATCAGTTTAGGGAGATATGTATCGAGTGCATGATGCGGGAATCCGGCCATTTCCACCGACTTTCCCTGTCCATTGGCACGCTTGGTTAAGGTAATCCCCAGTATTTCCGACGAAACAACCGCATCTTCGGAATAAGTTTCATAGAAGTCTCCGCATCTGAAAAGCATCACAGCATCGGGATGCTTCGCTTTCAGTTCGAAAAACTGTTTCATCATCGGGGTTAAAACAACATCATTGTCTGCCACTGTTTCTCTTTGTTTTAATAGTGAATAATCTGGGCAAAGATAAAAAATTATCAAAGAAAGCGGAAGGATAGAAATGTAAAGTTCTATAATTATCCGCCAACAGCTAGTGCTTTCCCCATGCACATTAAGCCTTTCAGACGGGAAGATTAAGTCCTTCGGTCTTATTCAATAGATCGTCTGACAGTTGTCAGATAATTAACTGACAGACGTCAGATGATCTATTAGATGAGTCCAGATCACCTAATCCTCCCATCGAAGAGACTTAACCTTCCCATCCGAAAGGCTTAATCTACGGCAATACAGAACTTTATTATTACAAGCATGTTTTTCACCAACTGCGTGGTTATCTGAAAATAATCATGTAAATTTGCTCCGCAATTAAGAACAACATTATAAATCACTATAAATAAAAAGATTATCGCTATGGAATATAATTTCAGAGAGATTGAAAAGAAATGGCACAAATGCTGGGTGGAACAGAAAACCTATCAGGTAAAAGAAGATGAATCGAAGAAGAAGTTTTATGTATTGAATATGTTCCCTTATCCGTCGGGAGCCGGACTACACGTTGGCCATCCTCTGGGTTATATCGCTTCAGATATTTATGCCCGTTACAAGCGTCTGCAAGGATTTAACGTACTGAACCCCATGGGTTATGATGCTTACGGACTTCCTGCCGAACAATATGCCATCCAAACAGGACAGCACCCCGCCATCACTACCGTAAACAACATTAACCGCTATCGTGAACAGTTGGATAAAATAGGTTTCTCATTTGACTGGAACCGTGAAATCCGCACTTGCGATCCTGAATATTACAAGTGGACACAATGGGCTTTCCAGAAAATGTTTGAAAGCTATTACTGTAATGACGAACAACAGGCACGTCCTATTAGCGAACTTGTATCTGCATTCGAACAAGTCGGAACAGAAGGAATGAACATAGCTTGCTCGGAAGAATTGAGCTTCACTGCCGATGAATGGAAAGCTAAATCGGAAAAAGAGAAACAAGAAATATTGATGAACTACCGCATCGCTTACTTGGGTGAAACAATGGTAAACTGGTGTCCCGCACTGGGAACCGTGCTTGCCAATGACGAAGTAGTGGACGGAGTTTCGGAACGCGGCGGTTATCCCGTAGTTCAAAAGAAGATGCGCCAATGGTGTTTGCGTGTATCTGCCTATGCACAACGTTTGCTCGACGGATTGGACAAGATCGAATGGACAGATTCGCTGAAAGAAACACAGCGCAACTGGATAGGCCGTTCGGAAGGTGCCGAGATTCATTTCAAGGTTAAGGACAGTGATTTGGAATTTACTATCTTCACTACCCGCGCAGATACCATGTTCGGAGTGACATTCATGGTGCTTGCCCCTGAAAGCGAATTGGTTCCCCAACTGACAACTGCGGAACAAAAAGCGGAAGTAGATGCTTATCTTGAAAGAACCAAAAAGAGAACTGAACGCGAACGCATTGCCGACCGCAGTGTATCTGGAGTATTCAGCGGTTCATACGCTATCAATCCATTCACAGGCGAAGCCGTTCCTGTTTGGATCAGCGATTATGTTTTGGCAGGATATGGTACGGGAGCTATCATGGCTGTACCGGCCCACGATAGCCGCGACTATGCATTTGCAAAGCATTTCGGGCTTGAAATCCGCCCGTTAGTGGAAGGTTGTGATGTGAGCGAAGAAAGTTTCGATGCTAAGGAAGGTATCGTTTGCAACTCACCGAGAGCAGGCGTTACTCCATATTGCGACTTAACATTGAACGGATTGACTATCAAAGAAGCTATTGCAGCTACAAAGAAATATGTAAAAGAGCATAACTTGGGACGTGTCAAAGTGAACTATCGTTTGCGCGATGCCATCTTCTCACGTCAGCGCTATTGGGGTGAACCGTTCCCAGTCTACTACAAAGACGGAATGCCATACATGATTGACGAAAGCAAGTTACCATTGGAACTACCGGAAGTAGCTAAGTTCTTACCCACCGAAACGGGCGAACCTCCATTGGGACACGCAACCAAGTGGGCTTGGGACACTGCAAACAAAGAAGTTGTGGAGAACAGCAAAATAGACAATGTAACCGTATTCCCGTTGGAGTTGAACACTATGCCGGGCTTCGCAGGATCTTCTGCTTACTACTTGCGCTACATGGACCCACATAACAACAAGGCTCTCGTAGCACACGATGTAGATCAATACTGGCAGAATGTAGACCTCTATGTAGGAGGAACGGAACACGCCACAGGTCACTTGATATATTCCCGCTTCTGGGACAAATTCTTGTTTGATTTGGGTGTATCGGTAAAAGACGAACCGTTCCAGAAACTAATCAACCAAGGAATGATTCAGGGTAGAAGCAACTTTGTTTACCGCATCAAAGATACCAACACCTTCGTATCATTGAACCTGAAAGACAAATATGAAGTTACTCCGCTTCACGTAGACGTTAATATCGTCAGCAATGACATACTCGATATGGAAGCCTTCAAGAACTGGCGTCCCGAATATAATGATGCCGAGTTTATCCTCGAAGACGGCAAATATATCTGCGGATGGGCAGTTGAAAAGATGAGTAAGTCCATGTTCAATGTAGTAAATCCCGATATGATCGTAGAGAAATACGGAGCAGATACATTGCGTATGTATGAAATGTTCCTCGGTCCTATCGAGCAATCCAAGCCTTGGGATACCAACGGTATCGACGGAGTTCACCGCTTCATTAAGAAGTTCTGGGCATTGTTCTACGACCGCATGGGCAACTATGTAGTAACCGACGAACCTGTTACCAAAGAAGAATTGAAGTCTTTGCATAAGCTCATCAAGAAAGTTACCACAGACATTGAGGCCTTCTCATACAATACTTCTGTCAGTGCATTCATGATTTGTGTGAATGAACTTACTGGTCTGAAGTGCAGCAAGAAAGAAATATTAAACCAGTTGGTAGTATTGCTTGCTCCTTTTGCTCCACACATCAGTGAAGAACTTTGGGAAATATTAGGTAATACAACATCTGTATGCGATGCCAAATGGCCGGAATTGAACGAAGATTATCTGAAAGAAGACACAGTTAAATATACCATTTCCTTCAACGGAAAGGCACGTTACTCTATGGAATTCCCTGCCGATGCAACCAATGATGTGATTCAGGCAACCGTGTTGGCTGATGAAAATGCACAGAAGTGGATTGAAGGCAAAACTCCCAAGAAAGTGATTATCGTTCCTAAGAAGATTGTCAATATTGTGCTTTAACCTTTAGACTATATACAATGAACAAGCCATCAAGAACAGAGATTCTCAGAGAACTGAAAGATTATCTTTTCATTAACATCGGATTGATCAGTTATGCATTGGGATGGGCTGCTTTCCTTCTCCCCTATCAGATTACAACCGGAGGAGTAACGGGTATATCAGCCATTATCTATTATGCCACGGGTACTGAAATACAAATAAGCTATTTCATTATCAATGCGGTCTTACTCACCTTTGCCATTAAGATATTAGGTCCGAGATTCAGCATCAAAACAACATTTGCCATCTTTGCACTGACATTCTATCTATGGCTGTTTCAGGAATTAATGAAAGACGATCAGGGAATTCTCATGCAGATAATCGGTCCGGGACAAGACTTCATGGCTTGTGTTATCGGAGCAGCCATGTGCGGCATCGGCTTGGGAATTGTATTCATCAACAACGGAAGCACCGGAGGTACGGACATTATTGCGGCAGTGGTCAATAAATACCGTGACGTAACATTCGGAAGAATGATACTTTACTGTGATATTGTCATTATCTCCTCCTGCTATTTCATCTTCCATGATTGGAGAAGGGTAGTATTCGGCTTTGTGACACTACTGGTCATCAGCTTTGTACTCGACTTCATTGTAAACAGCGCCCGGCAGTCCGTGCAATTCTTCATCTTCTCTAAGGAAT
The DNA here is from genome assembly GCA_902492205.1 of uncultured Bacteroides sp. GTDB lineage: Bacteria > Bacteroidota > Bacteroidia > Bacteroidales > Bacteroidaceae > Bacteroides. The sequence goes on from CABUKU010000001.1 coordinate 158,790, forward strand.
ATGAGAAAATAGCCGACCACATCATTAAAGATACACATCGTGGAGTGACCGTATTGGACGGAACGGGATGGTATAGTAAAGGAAATGTTAAAGTACTTGTTGTTCTTGCCAAGAAAAGCCAGTCGGTACAGATATTCCGATTGGTTAAAGACATAGATCCCAATGCTTTTATATCCCAAAGTGCCGTCATTGGGGTTTATGGTGAAGGGTTCGACCGGATTAAGGTAAAGTAAAGAACAAAAAGAAACAATCAGATGACACAACAAAACGCTATAAAACTTTTTGAAGAAAAGAAAGTACGTACCATTTGGGATGATGAAACAGAAATGTGGTATTTCTCCATCATTGATGTTATTGCCGTATTAACGGATAGTGACCGACCAAGAAAATATTGGGATGACCTAAAACGCAAATTAAAGCAAGAAGGAAGTGAACTGTCCGATTTAATCGGACAGTTGAAAATGAAAGCATCAGACGGCAAAATGAGAAGTACCGATGTTGCCAGCACAGAGCAACTTTTCCGCCTCATTCAATCCATTCCGTCTCCTAAAGCAGAGCCTTTTAAACTGTGGATAGCCCAAATAGCAAAAGAACGTTTAGACCAACTGCAAGATCCGGAACTTTCCATCAATCAAGCATTGACGGACTATAAACGTTTAGGATATTCCGATAATTGGATTAATCAACGGCTTAAAAGTATCGAAATACGAAAAGACTTAACCGATGAATGGAAACGTTGCGGATTGGAAGAAGGTACGCAGTTTGCTACATTAACAGACATTATCTATAAAACTTGGGCAGGCAAAACAGCCAAAGAATACAAGCAATTCAAGGGCTTGAAAAAAGAAAACCTAAGGGATAACATGACTAATAAAGAGTTAGTTCTGAATATGTTGGCAGAACTTTCCACCAAAGAAATCTCGGAATCGAGAAATCCCGAAAGCCTTGATGAGCACATTGATGTAGCTCAAAGAGGAGGGAATGTAGCTTTGGAAGCACGCATCAAGTTGGAAGAAGAAACAGGCAAATCCGTTGTTTCCCCTGTTAATGCCAAAAGCGGTCTGCTATTAAAAAATAAGAAAGAAGAATGAAAAGAAAATTAGTCTTTGCCACAAATAACGCCCACAAGCTCGAAGAAGTATCGGCTATATTAGGAGATAAAATAGAACTGCTCAGTTTGAAAGACATAAACTGTGATGCAGACATCCCCGAAACGGCAGATACACTCGAAGGCAATGCGTTGCTGAAAGCAGAGTATGTTTATAAGAACTACGGGCTCGATTGCTTTGCCGATGATACCGGTCTGGAAGTAGAAGCACTGAATGGAGCACCGGGTGTTTACTCTGCACGCTATGCCGGAGGTGAAGGACACAATGCCGAAGCCAACATGCAGAAGTTATTGCACAACATGGAGGGGAAAGACAACCCCAAAGCACAATTCCGCACCGCCGTTTCGCTTATCTTGAACGGAAAGGAATATCTGTTCGAGGGAGTGATAAAAGGGCAAATAATCAAAGAAAAACATGGAACATCGGGTTTCGGTTATGATCCCATCTTCATGCCCGACGGATATGACAAGACCTTTGCCGAACTTGGCAATGAGATAAAGAACCAAATCAGCCATAGGGCAATTGCTGTCAATAAACTTTGTGAATTTCTGAAGAATATATAGGAAACTGCAAGATATTACCATTCTTCCTTTCATTGCTTTCAGAGATTTCTGAAAGGGCTTGCACCAAGGCATTACAGATGAAAGCAGAGCCCCTGAAAGTGCTTTCATCCGGTTTCATTGCTTTCATAAATGTTTCCCGGCATACTTTGAATAAAGTACGGTTGCTTTAAGTGCAAAGCTTAGTTACTTTGTTTTCAAAGCACAGGTCGTTTGAAATAATCAACCTGTTATTTGGAGACAAACAATAAGCTGTTTTCTACAAACAACCTGTTGTTTGAAAATTATCCCTATAGTAATTATCCAATTACCCTTGAGAAGTTGTTCAATCTCCCTTGGCTAGTTGATAAACTTCCCAAGGAAGAAATTATTTTATGAAAGCACTGAAAACAAATGAAAGCAGGAAAATAGCTTCTGCTTTCATCTATAATGCCTTGGTGCAAGCACTTTCAGAAATCTCTGGAAGCAATGAGAGGAGATTAGATATAATTATCTTCCTCCGGTAATTATTTGAGTGAATCGAGGGAAATACCTCTTCAAAAGAGCATAAACACTCAGAGTTACGGCAATAATCAAAGCAGGTGCTAAGAAATAGAGAACTGTCATCAATGCATCCGTTTCAGGTTTCAATATTTTAAAAAGAGTTTTCCTTATCAAAGTAAGCCACGGCTCATGGCATGCAAATACAAAGAAAGCTGCTGAAGTAAGAAAACTAATTGCCGCTATTTTCCCTTTCTCCAGATAATACGAAACAAGATTGAACAGAAAAACAATTCCCACTACAATACCTAAATCATGGATATAATGATTAAACTCATAAGTTTTGGTCAGCAAATCCGCCAAAGCAAGTAAAGGATAAATAACTAAAGAAAGAACAAACAGCTTCCTGAATATAAGGATAATATTCAGTTTATTAATACTGAAATAAGCACCTGCCGTAAAGAAAAAGAAGCTGACTATACCAAACCCCGTTACATCAAACCACCATCCAAAATACCACATTATACCCAACAGCATCACTCCGTATTTCTTCCCATATTGCACAAAAGTATATACTGCCGGGCTAAACAATACAACCACCATTAAATCACGAATAAACCAAAATGGATAAACAATAGGCATTCCATCTTTTCCCATCCCCCAGAAAGCACCTAAAAAATCCATAAAATCATAATCCCCGATCAGCTTGTTCATCCCTGAAAACAAACCTGATATTCCGGGAAGCGATTGAGCTATAAAAAATAATATCAATACCGAGAAGTTCCAGAATAAATAGGGAATTAAAAGCGTTTTAACCCTCCTGTTCAACTTATATTTATAAGAGCCGACAGTCCATTCCGTATGATAGAAAAATAGAAATCCGGATATAAAAAAGAATAAAGGAACCGCTATGCGCGCCACCACTTGGGAACAAAATTCGCTAACGGTATTATAAACAGGAAGATATGCTTCTGTGCCCAAATCAACACCTTGTAATTTCACAGTTGCCGAGTAAGCATGTATAAACACTACCCCCACAATAAGCGGGAATCTCAAAAAGTCGATACTTTTCGACTGTAATTCATCGTAAGTCATTATTGAAAATGTTTTAAATTGTTGCGTTACTTTTGATTGAAGTAAATAAAAACGGGATGCATTTCGCTTTGCATATTCTCGGAGAGGAAAAGATACAAAGACGAAACACACCCGTGCACAACAAAATAAAACGGGGTGCATTCACCTTCTGACTTTCTCTGTGTCGTTAGAAAATAATTGGTCGTTTTTCTGTGAGAGAAAATGCCGGCGAAGCAAATACTTTATTTTAATCGTGTTTTTCTATCTCATAGGCTGATTATTTAAAGGTAAGACATTTAAAAAGGATATAAAAAAGGTGTGAACCGTATTTATTCAGCTAACAGAAGGTACGACCAAGCACCCTGACACAACTAAATAAACAATCGGAACACACCCCATTATAGGAAGTGTATTCACTATGCTTATTCCTTTGTGTCGTAAATTGGTCGTTTATCTGTTAAAGAAATAAATAGTAAATACTCTATTTTATTTTAATAATTCTTTCCTGTTCTTGTTTTCTGTTTTTAATATTATTAGTGCAAAAATAATGAAATAGGGAATATAATACAATAAGCACCACAATTTAATCCACCAACTCCCCTTTCAAAGTAGCCGAACTGGCTTCGGTAATCTTCACATTGACAAACTCACCGATACGGTGACCTCCCCTATCGAAAACTACCACTTTATTTTGCTGTGTGCGACCGAAAAGTTGCTCTTTTGAACGTTTGGACACTCCCTCAACCAATACTTCGAATGTTTTGCCTATATCGCGCTTATTGCTTTCCAGTGATAACCGGTTTTGTAATTCGATGATTTCGTTCAAACGCTGAATTTTCACTTCTTCGGGAACATTATCTTCCAAATGCTTGGAAGCATACGTTCCGGGGCGCTCAGAGTACTTGAACATGAAAGCGGAATCATAAGCACATTCACGCATCAGTGACAACGACATCTGGTGGTCTTCCTCCGTTTCAGAATGAAAACCGGAGAATATATCAGTGCTCAATCCGCAATCGGGAATGAATTTGCGGATAGCTTCTACCCTTTCCAAATACCATTCACGAGTATATTTACGGTTCATCAGTTTAAGAATACGGGAACTTCCGCTCTGAACAGGCAGGTGGATATGTTTGCATACATTGGGCACTTCGGCAATCACCTGCAATGTTTCATCACTCATATCCTTAGGATGTGAAGTAGTGAAACGGATTCTCACATCCGGAGCTGCTTCCGCCACTGTGCGGAGAAGCATAGGGAAAGTAATAATCTTATCCTCTTTCTCGAAACGGTAAGAGTTCACATTTTGTCCCAATAAGGTAATTTCCTTGTAACCTTTGCCTACAAGGTCTTTCACTTCATTGAGAATGCTTTCCACATCTCGGCTGCGTTCACGCCCGCGGGTATAGGGAACAATACAATATGTGCAGAAGTTATTGCAACCACGCATGATAGATACGAAACCGGAAATATGGTTTCCGCAGATACGTGAAGGAATAACATCACGATAAGTTTCGGTTGTTGACAAGTCCACATTGATTGCTTTCTCTCCCGCCTCTACGGAAGCAACCAAATCGGGCAAAGTGAGGTAGGCATCGGGGCCTACAACCAAATCCACATGATGATTCTCTATCAAATCATCTTTAACACGTTCTGCCATACAGCCCAGTACACCCACAATAAGATTCTTCTTCTTGTTTTTCTTCAAAGAGTGGAAAAACTCCAAGCGGTTCAGAATCTTCTGTTCGGCATTGTCGCGGATTGAGCAAGTATTCATAAACACTGCATCGGCATCCTCAAGACTATCGGCTACACCATAGCCCGCCATTTGCATGATAGATGCGATCACTTCACTATCCGCCACGTTCATCTGGCAGCCATACGTTTCGATGAACAACTTCTTGTTCTCATTCTCAGTTGCAGATTTAAAGTCTGCTCCCGTTAATTCATTCATATAATTGATTTTAAAATAATTCGGGTACAAAGATAGGGCTATTGAGCGGTTTATTAAAATTCTTGTCTATAAACTTACGACCTTTCATGATTCATTAAGAAACATAATAAATCGACAGTAAACATACCAAAGTGTGTTTCGGTTTAAAAGAAATCATATAATTAATGTTAAACAATGAAACATTCATAAGCTAACTACTTGTTATTTAAAAATTTATTCTTCAATTTTGTGACATGAAAGAAACATTAGATTTTTTCATAGTTAAGGTTTAGGTTAAAAAAATAAAGGGGAGCTGTGAAGCTGCCCTTTTTTCATGTAAAAATGTTAGTATCAATCAGATTTATTCATAACTTTGTCAGGCAAACCTAATAACTAAATAAGATATGGGTGGAATTGGATTTATTATACTTATCATCGTGATCGTTTCTATCTACCGTACAATGACAAAGGCAGCAAAAGAAGCGAATGAAAAAGCTATAAAGCAAACTACTGCTCAACCCGAAGAAGTTATTGAAGATACCCCTGTCGCTATCCCGAAATCTTCTGCTCAACAAAGTAAATACACTGCAATAAAAACTTCTGTAAAACAACAGATGCAAGAAGAACCCCGGCCGGAAATCAAACTGGATTCAATGGAAGAAGTAAGACGTGCCATTATTTATTCGGAAATCATTAACCGCAAATATTAAAACACCAAACAAGTTTAACTTAAAAAATATACTATTAAAATTATGTCACTAAGATTCATTACAGCAGAAGAAGCCGCAAGCATAGTCAAAGACGGCGACAATGTGGGATTCAGCGGTTTCACTCCCGCAGGATCACCCAAAGTAATCCCTACCGCTATCGCCGAAAAAGCCATTAAAGAACACGAAAAAGGAAATCCTTTCAAAATAGGTATTTTCAGTGGAGCCTCAACAGGTGATTCACTTGACGGCGCTTTGGCACGTGCAAAGGCAGTGCGTTTCCGTGCTCCTTATCAATCAAACAAAGATATGCGTGCCGCACTTAACTCCGGCGAAGTAGAATACACCGACATGCACCTTTCACAAATGGCACAAGAAATCCGTTATGGTTTCCTAGGCAAAATAAACGTTGCTGTGATAGAAGCATGCGATGTTACCGAAGACGGAAAGATTTATGTTACCACCGGTGTGGGTATCGCTCCGACTATTTGTAATCTTGCCGATAAAATCGTTATTGAACTCAACAAATACCACAGCAAGGGATTGATGGGCATGCATGATATTTACGAACCGCAAGATCCGCCACTCCGCAGTGAAATTGGTGTATACCGCCCAAGCGACCGTATCGGAAAAACATATATCAAGGTAGATCCTTCAAAGATTGTAGGTATCGTAGAAACAGACCGCCCCGATGAAACAGGTGGTTTTGCTCCGGCAGACGATGTAACCATGCAGATTGGTGCCAACGTTGCCAACTTCCTTGTAAGCGAAATGAAAGCAGGACGCATTCCGTCTTCCTTCCTTCCTTTGCAGTCCGGTGTAGGAAACATTGCAAACGCCGTGCTTGGCGCACTCGGACAGAATAAGGAAATCCCGGCATTTGAAATGTACACAGAAGTAATTCAGGATGCCGTTATCGGATTGATGAAAGAAGGCCGTGTGAAGTTCGGCAGCGGATGTTCACTTACTGTTTCCAAAGACTGTCTGAAAAGTGTATATGATGATATTGACTTCTTCAAGGATAAACTAATTCTTCGTCCGGAAGAAATCTCCAACAACCCGGGAGTTGTTCGCCGTTTAGGCTTGATTACCATCAATACAGCCATTGAAGCGGATATTTACGGAAACGTGAACTCCACACACATCAGCGGAACAAAGATGATGAACGGTATCGGTGGTTCGGGAGACTTCACCCGCAATGCTTACATGTCTATCTTCACCTGCCCTTCTGTTGCCAAGGAAGGAAAGATCAGTGCTATCGTACCTATGGTTTCACACTTGGATCACAGCGAACACTCTGTCAAGGTAATCATCACGGAACAAGGCGTTGCCGACTTAAGAGGCAAGAGCCCGATCCAACGTGCGCAGACAATCATTGAAAACTGTGTTCACCCGGATTACAAGCAACTACTTTGGGATTACATCAAACTTGCAGGAAAAGGACACACTCCCCACCGCATAGATGCCGCCCTTGCATTCCACATTGCTTTGGCTCAAAACGGCGACATGAAAACAGTAGATTGGTCTAAATTCGAAAAATAAACCGTAAAACAATTATCCTCCTTATTGCTTGTACAAGCTAAGGAGGATATTTTATATCCAAACGTACCGTATCTTAAGCCAAAACGTCCCATACATTAAGGTAAAAGCACCTTATGTCTACATAAAAAAGTCTACACCTTTCTTGCGTAAAGTGTAGACTATATTAATAAAAAGAGTAGAGCTTTTTAAATTTTAGTGTAGAGTAATCGAAAAAATAATAAAAGGAGATTTACTTATCTGTTAAGACAAATATACTAAATAATCGGCCGATTTCCAAATCCTTCTTACTTCACCAACTCGGAAAGTGTACCAAAAGGAACATTTTTCTTCTTGAAATAAGTAATGACACTATCCAGGCGCGCCACTTCCTTATCGCCTGAATTGTGGCGAATGAGCCAGGGAACACCCAGTCCTTTACGGTCTAACGAGCTATAAAACTCCCACGGATGATAATATACATTAAGATGCCCGTCTTTCTTCAAAGCAGAGTTACAGAGGAATTTATAAAGGAATAAAGGGAATTGATGCAAAGAAATCCAAAACAACGGGATGCGAAACGGATAAGACACCGAAGCAGGAATCTGCCATACTCCTTTTTCCTTAAAAATAGTTCTAGGACGTGACAAATGATTATACCTGCCGGGGATAAACGTAGGATTAAGAGACGAATTATAAAGATAACCGGCTTTGAACAATTCTCCTTCGTCGATAGGCATCATCCGGGGCATGCGGAAACCATGTATCCCGAGTCCGCTAAGACGTTCCAACTCTTCTTTCGAAGTGCGCAAATCTGCCGTTTCAAAGCTGGAATGATGACATCCGTGCGATGCAAGCTCATGCCCTTCTTCACGAATGCGGCGAATCAAACCGGGAACTTCTTTTGCAAAATCTACCGTACTAAAAAATGTAGCACGGATCTCATGGCGTTTCAACAAATTCAGTATCTTCTCCAATCCTTGTGCCGAGATGCTAATCTGTTCTTCGAAAGGTATGGTGATGCCATGTTCGGCGGGTAGGTCGAATTCTTCTATATCGAAACTTAACGTTATCATATTGCTTTAAGAAAATATTATCTTGATAAAATTAGGAAACTCTCTGCGCAACACCTTTAATCCCATAGGTGAAAGATGAACTCCCTCTCGGACGTTTGCTTTTATTTCACACATTTTCAATCCTTTTATTCTTGAAGCATTATGTATAAATTCAGTATCAAAAAGGAAACCGTCTATGGTAGTGTTTAAAAATATCTCTTTGCCCCGTGCACTCATCCCTTTCAGTCCTCCTTGTGCATCGTTAAACTTCATGCGGAGAACAACGCGGTTCAGAAAACGGGATGCAATGGACATGAAACTACGGAAAGCATTCAGGTCGGCATGACGACGGTAAGACTTGGTGCGTGCAGCCACTACCACATCATAACCTTCTACTAACTTATGAATGACGGTAGTGATACTTTCTGCGTCATAAGGGAAATCCCAATCCGTGTAAACCACCATAGAAGAAGTTGTTGCCCCTATTCCTTTGCGCAGTGCATAGCCCTTTCCCCGATTGGTTTCATAGCTTATAAATTCCGAATCGGCAACAGTCAATTTAAATCTTTCTATTCCTTCCGCAGTAATATTTCGGGACGAACCGTCATTTACCACAATCAAGTGTAAACGTTTATCGGGCATCATTCCCCTCAAACGTTCAATTCCTTTATTGATGATAGTTACCCAATCGCCGGAAGGATTATAACACGGCAACACAACATCTATTTTAGTTTCACTCATAATGCAAAATCCCCTTTTCAGGTGCAAAGATGGAACTTTTTATTTGTACTGGCAAAGAATTTCACACATTCTGTCTTGAAAAGCGCGTGCTTTAGCACCCTTCATAACGTTTTGATTAATAATCACAAATGCAAGATCGTGTCCGTTTGCCGCTTTTGCATAACCTGCCAACGAACTGACTCCTTTCACCGAACCTGTTTTGGCATGCACATTTTTATATGCCGCTCCGCTTTTCATTCTCCCTCTGAGTGTTCCGTCTACTCCACCGACAGGCAAAGCCGGATGAAGCTCTTCATAAATCGTTTTATCGGCATAGGCATATTTAAGATAAGCCAATAAAAGTTCGGGGGATATATAGTTGTAGAGCGAAACTCCGCTACCGTCCACAATACTATAATCATCAGGTTTTAAGCCTAAACGTTTAATAAAAGCATAAACAGCTTTCGAGCCGTCGTCATGACTTATTTTATTCTTTCCGCTATAAGCGCGCGCAAGATGAAAGAAAATCGCCTCGGCCGAAAGATTATCACTCTTCTTCAAAGCCTGTTTCAACACGTCTCTCATTGTGTGAGAATAGGTTCCGATGCAAACAATTCCGCTATCGGGACACTGTGCAAACCCGTAAACCGGAATAACTTCTGCTTTCTCTGCCAAACGACGGCTAAACGTATGCATAAAGAAGTCTTGTGAGGTGTACATATTTATTCGATCGGTTTGTACAGATGATACATTCCCACTGACAATCAGTTCATTTCCATTCTCAAGCCAGTTGCGGGTAGCTTCAAATTTCCCTGCCGAAGGATTACGGCTTACTGTCTTATTCACCAGCGTGTAAAAGGTAGAACGCGGAGAACATGTAACGTTTGCCACCGAATCTCTTGCCGAAGGGGATGCAATCACATTCACATATCCTTTATTGAACATCAACGGAGATAAATAAGGTTGAAAGTAATAAGGATTATCGTCCCACGACCATCCGGGTCCCCAATACAGGGAATCTTTCATAGATATATCACCGTAGATATGTCCGTTTACTTTCTTTATCCCGGCTTGTTGCACCATGTCAACCAAAGTGTTCATGCTGCTGTCATCGAACTCAGAATCGAAGCCGCCCACCACATATAAATCACCATCCAATTCTCCCTCTGCAAGTGTTCCCGCGTAACATACCTTTGTTTCAAAAGGATGGTTCCCGTTAAAATAAGAGAGAGCAGTAATAGAGGTGATCAACTTCTCAATGGACGCAGGGCGGTAAAGTTTATTATCCTGATAAGTATAGAGCAGCTTACCGGCAGTCAGATCATACACCGATATTCCTACCTCGGATGTTTTTAAAACTTCGTCACGCATCAAAGCATCCATTTTCGCTTTGAAGCCTGTCTGGGCAATAACAAAGCCCTGACAGACAAGCAGCAGGGCTAAGAATAAAAGGGATTTCCGTATCATAATGCTTCCCGGAATATCTCACTCACCGTGGGGTGAGGGAACACAATTTTCTTCCAATCACCGGCTTTCATCCGGGCTTCCACCGCCATACCCGCTATGGTTATAATTTCCGATGCCGGATTACCTAACACATGCACTCCCAAAATAGTATCATCATCGGCAATCAACACTTTGCATACTCCGTTTACTCCTTCATTTTCGGCAACGAACCTGCCGGAATAAGCCATTGGGAGTTTCACAGCCTTATAAGGGATAGCTTCTGCAATTAATGCATCTTCGGTCTTTCCCACACCTGCAATTTCAGAATTGGTATAAACCACTCCCGGAATTGCGCGGTAACTCATGCTATCTTCCTTACCGAGAATAGTATGAACAGCTACTTCCGCCTCACGCACCGCCGTATGGGCAAGTAATGAGAAACCTGTCAAATCGCCACAAACATATACTCCGGGAATGGAAGTCTGCATGTGTTCATTCACTTTTACACATTTTCTTTCCGTCAATTCAAGAGAAAGGTTTTCCAATCCGAAACCTTTTGTCACGGGACGACGACCTACACTCATCAACAACTTTTCTGCTGTCACACTTCCTTCACCTTCAGCATTTTCATAGGAAACGGTTACTCCTTCATCCGCTTTTGCAAAAAAAACAACTTTGGTACTTACAAGAAACTTAATGCCTTTCTTTGCATACTCTGCTCTCAGCAAGCCGGAAAGTTCTTTATCCATACCGCCAAGTATCTCATCCATCATTTCAATGACAGTCACTTCCACTCCTAAACTGTTAAAGAAAGAAGCAAACTCCATTCCGATAACGCCACCACCCACAATAGCCAGTGACTTAGGCAATTCCTTATTGTCTAATGCATCCCTATGTGTCCAGTATTCCACATTCTCTATTCCTGCAATGGGAGGAATGAAAGTTTCGGAACCTGTACAAATAATAAGATTATCACATTCATAAGTTTCCCCGTTGCATTTTATGGCATTCTTTGAAAGAATTTCCGCTGTTCCGTTTACTATGGTAACATTGTTTGCCGTCAATTTGGCTTTTACTCCCAATACCAACTTGCGAACGACCTTTGATTTGCGGGCAATTATCTTTGCCAAATCAAATGAAGCTTCGGGAACATTTACCGCATACTTGGAAGCATGTTTGGCATAATCATATACTTTTGCGGAATAAAGCAATGTCTTTGTAGGTATGCAGCCTTCATTCAGACACACACCACCCAAATTATTCTTTTCAAAAAGCACTACGCTCAATCCTGCTTTTCCCGCAGCTTCGGCAGCAGTGTAACCCGCAGGACCGCCACCTATTATTGCAACATTGTATTTCATATAGTATTATTATTTAGATTCTATTTTAATATCGGGATTAATTCTCAGCAAACTTTTAATAAACACAATGGGATGTTTCGGGGTAAGAACAACAAAACCTTTCGGATAAGTAATGCGAATGCTCTTGCCTGTATGCAAATTCCACGGCATCACCGAACGAGTTTCACGAATGGCTGTCATATCTTTCACCTTTATTGAAGTTACCTTTCTGAAAGGTCCTCTCAATATGAACAACACTCCATCCGAAGATAGAATGTACCTGATAGTCATAACCGGCCATAAAAATACAAGCGCAAGTAATACAGCTATTCCTCCCTGCAATGGGAAATAGTAGTAGAATAAACCTACCGCCCCTATTATCAGAAGAAAAATAAAACTATAATAATACCATGCCACCCGTTTCCTGAACGTATTCATAACATAAAACTTAATTCAACAGCTTAGAAAATAATTCCAGAAACTCCTTTTCTTTAACCGGCATCAGTGAAACATATTTGTTTCCATTATAGCAAACAAGCAAATATTCGGTTGCATGAAAGTTACCGAATTTCATGGAATTTCTTTTTTCTATATCGTTTATATCAGCAATCTTAATAGTTACCGAACGTGTAAAACGTCCGTTATATATCAATAACAACCCGTCATTTGTAACAGTATAAGTAGTATGAATAATTTTCTCTATCAGCACAATGAGAAACACCATCATGGCAGCTGCCACAAGGATATGCTTCGTCCACAAGGAATAGAAAGCTATCCCTGCCAAAAGAACAAGATACACATATTGATACCACACAATACGGGCGTGAAAAACTCGATTCATAAATGTTGGTTATTTGGCTGCAAGATACTAATTTTACTAATTAATCAAGGCAAAAAGTACAATTAAAAGACTTATTTAGTAGCTTTGCATTCACTAAACATGAATGGTTATGGTTAAAAAGTACGATTTCCTTGTAATCGGTTCCGGCATTGCCGGTATGAGCTTTGCCTTGAAAGTTGCAGATAAAGGCAGTGTGGCTCTTATCTGTAAAGCCGGTCTGGAAGAAGCTAACACCTATTTTGCCCAAGGCGGTATTGCTTCCGTTACTGATCTGACAGTAGACAATTTCGAAAAACATATTGAAGACACTATGATTGCCGGCGACTGGATCAGCGACCGGGAAGCAGTGGAGAAAGTGGTACGCGAAGCTCCTGCGCAAATAAAAGAACTGATTAAATGGGGAGTCAACTTCGATAAAAAAGACAGTGGTGAGTTCGATTTACACAAAGAAGGCGGACATTCCGAATTCAGAATCTTACATCATAAAGATAATACCGGAGCAGAAATACAGACCAGTCTCATTGAAGCTGTAAAAGCCCACCAGAACATCACCATATTCAAAGACCATTATGCGGTAGAAATCATAACCCAGCATCATTTAGGCATCATCGTTACCCGCCACACTCCGGGTATTAAATGTTATGGAGCTTATGTGCTGAATGAAAAAACAGGAGAAGTAGATACCTTCCTTTCCAAAGTCACTATCATGGCAACGGGAGGATGTGAAGCCGTTTACCGCAACACAACCAATCCATTGGTTGCAACAGGTGATGGCATAGCAATGGTTTATCGTGCCAAAGGTTTAGTGAAAGACATGGAGTTTATCCAGTTTCATCCTACGGCTCTCTACCATCCCGGCGACCGTCCTTGCTTCCTCATTACCGAAGCAATGAGAGGATATGGTGCCGTTCTCCGCAACATGGAGGGAGAAGAATTCATGCAAAAGTATGATCCGAGGCTTTCATTGGCTCCACGTGATATTGTAGCCCGTGCCATTGACAATGAAATGAAACTCCGTGGCGACGAACATGTTTATCTGGATGTTACTCATAAGGACCCTGAAGAAACGAAGAAACACTTCCCTAATATCTATAAAAAGTGCCTGAGTTTAGGTATAGACATCACAAAAGATTATATCCCCGTAGCACCTGCCGCACATTACTTATGCGGAGGGATTAAAGTTGATCTCGATGCGCAATCTAGCATCCGCCGCCTTTATGCTATCGGTGAATGCTCATGCACGGGACTTCATGGCGGAAACCGCCTTGCATCCAATTCACTGATAGAAGCAGTAGTCTATGCCGATGCGGCAGCCAAGCATGCATTGAGCGTATTCGACCGCTATGATTTCAACGAAGATGTACCCGAATGGAACGATGAAGGAACAATCTCCAACGAAGAACGTGTGCTGATTACCCAAAGCATGAAAGAAGTTAATCAGATAATGGAATCTTATGTAGGTATTGTAAGAAGCAATATCCGTTTGGTACGTGCATGGAACCGTTTGGACATCATTTATGAGGAAACAGAACGTTTATTTAAAAACGTAAAAGCCTCACGTGAGATCTGTGAATTGCGCAACATGATTAATGTGGGATATTTGATAACCCGTCAGGCAATGGAACGGAAAGAAAGCCGCGGATTGCATTATACGATCTCTTACCCTCACGCATCAAAGAAATAAATTTAAACGTCAAGTCGTTTGCTACAATCAACTTGTTGTTTGTTGAAAAACAACAAGTTGATTTTTATAATCGACAAGTCGTTTAAAAAGTCCGACTGCTTCCTTTACATTACTGAAAATTACTCTTTTTATTACTTCAATCCTTCACCATAATCAACAACAATCATTACAGGGAAATGATCGGAAGGAACACGCGCTTCATACTGATGCAGCGACACTTCTTTTGGAAAGTTACCCGATTTGATTCCTTCCTTACTTCCTTCAACCGGAACACGGTAAGTATCTGTCAGGATACCATATCTTTTTACTTTAAATACCGGGCTGAGGAACAAGTGGTCGATGCGGCTGTTTGTTTTCAGATTTGTTTTAAAGTTATTGAATGTTCCATTCGTAGCATAGATAAACTCTGCTTTTTCATAAGAATCTTTCAGTGTACCCGAATTATTCAATACGGCATAGCAAGCATGATTCTGGTCTACATTAAAATCACCTGTAAGTATGACAGGAAGATCTTTATTAATCTCACCAATCTCACGCAACACAAGTTTACTGCTTTCTTCACGGGCTTTTACTCCTATGTGATCCATATGAAGATTAAAGAAAAGGAATGTGAAACCTGTTTCCTTTTCACGGAACTCTCCCCATGAGCAAATGCGGGGTAAAGCGGCATCCCAACCTTTATTCGGACGATCGGTGACAGTCGATAACCAGAAATCACCATGTTTCAATAACTCGAACTTATCTGTTTTGTAGAAAATAGCCGAGTGCTCTCCGGCACGCTTACCGTCATCCCTGCCTACGCCGGTATAATCATACCCGGGCAAAGCTGCTTTCAGTTGTTGAAGCTGGTCATATTTACCTTCCTGAGTTCCGAAAATATCGAAATCATGGAAACGGATTAAATCCGCAACTACGGGACAACGGTGTCCCCAACCATTACCATTGATTGAATCGTTTTTGTTTGCATTTCTCAAATTATAGGTAGCCACATTCATTTGCTGGGCATTCAGAATGAAAGCAATCCCTAATAATAGAAGCGAAGTAAAGATTATTTTTCTCATATATGTGTATTAGATAATTGTATGATCGCAAAGATAAGTAATTAAAAACAAAAAGGACACCTTTCCGGGGTGTCCTTTACTAGTCAAAAACTTATCTATTAATAGTTTTCTTTCTTTACTTCAAAGTATGCTTGTGGGTGCAAGCATGCAGGACAAACCTGAGGAGCTTCCGTACCTACATAAATGAAACCGCAGTTACGACACTGCCACAGCACTTCTTCATCCTTGGCAAATACTTTGTTTGATTCGATATTGTCAACGAACGCCTGATATCTTTCTTCATGTCCTTTTTCTGCTTTTGCAATGTTGCGATACATAGCAGCAATAGCAGAGAAACCCTCTTCTTCTGCAACATCCGCAAAGTGAGGATAATCCAAAGACCATTCTTCGTGTTCACCGGCTGCAGCTTCTTTCAGGTTTTCAAGAGTTGTACCGATAACACCGGCCGGATAGCTTGCAGTAATTTCTACCATACCGCCTTCCAAGAACTTAAACATACGCTTTGCATGTTCTTTTTCCTGATCGGCTGTTTCGGTAAAGATAGCTGAGATTTGTTCGTAACCTTCTTTTTTAGCCACACTTGCGAAATAAGTGTAACGCATTCTTGCTTGTGATTCGCCTGCAAATGAAGTCAATAAATTCTTTTCGGTCTGAGTACCTTTTACACTTTTAGCCATAATTATATCTTTAAATTAGTTAGTAAGTTATTGTTTTGTCAATAGTTTGCCTTATTAAAAGTAACGCAAAAGTAAATGATTTGTTCAAAGATAATGAATATTTATAATTAATAAAATCAATAAAGAGATAAATAAAATCTATGAATAACTATTTTCACATTGGTAAAGACCTCTTAATAGTTCTTTTTTTGTAATTTTGCAATCTCTAAATATCAAAATAAGCAAATTATGAAAGCATTTGAGTTTAAACCCAAACTCTACTCATGTTTAAAAAACTATTCTAAGACCACATTCATGTCCGACCTCATGGCGGGTATTATTGTCGGTATTGTTGCCCTTCCACTTGCCATAGCGTTTGGTATAGCATCGGGCGTATCTCCCGAAAAAGGCATTATCACAGCCATTATCGCCGGTTTCATTATTTCTTTGTTAGGCGGAAGCAAAGTACAGATTGGCGGACCTACCGGGGCTTTTATCGTAATCATCTATGGAATTATCCAGCAATACGGAATCAGCGGATTAACCGTAGCTACCCTCATGGCAGGTGTAATACTTATCTTATTGGGAGTATTCAAACTGGGAGCGGTTATCAAGTTCATCCCCTATCCTATCATTGTGGGATTCACCAGCGGTATTGCAGTAACTATCTTTACTACACAGATAGCGGATATATTCGGATTGAACTTCGGAGGTGAAAAGGTGCCGGGCGACTTCATCGGCAAATGGATCATTTATTTCAACCATTTCGACACCGTAAATTGGTGGAACACCATTATCAGTGTTATCAGCGTTGCCATTATTGCGGTTACTCCGAGATTCACCAAGAAGATTCCCGGCTCGCTGATTTCAATTATTGTGATTACCGTTGCCGTTTATTTGATGAAGACATACGGAGGTGTAACAAGTATCGACACTATCGGCGACCGCTTCACCATACAATCTCAACTACCAGATGCTGTTGTTCCAAACCTGAATTGGGAAGCTATCAAAAATCTTTTCCCGGTAGCCATTACCATTGCTGTGTTGGGAGCCATTGAATCTTTGCTTTCGGCAACCGTGGCCGATGGTGTGATTGGCGATCGTCACGACTCGAACACCGAACTCATAGCACAAGGAGCTGCCAACATTGTTACTCCCCTGTTCGGTGGTATTCCCGCAACAGGAGCAATCGCACGCACCATGACAAATATCAATAACGGAGGAAAAACCCCGGTAGCAGGTATTATCCATGCGGTTGTTCTCCTCCTTATCTTATTATTCCTCATGCCATTGGCACAATATATCCCTATGGCTTGCCTTGCAGGTGTGCTGGTGATTGTTTCTTATAACATGAGTGGATGGCGTACATTCAAGGGCTTATTGAAAAGCCCTAAATCTGATGTAACCGTGTTACTCATCACTTTCTTCCTTACCGTTATCTTCGACCTGACCATTGCTATTGAAGTAGGTTTGGTTATCGCTTGTGTTCTTTTCATGAAACGTGTCATGGAAACAACCGAAATATCCGTCATTACAGACGAAATAGATCCGAACAAAGAATCGGACTTGGAAGTACATGAAGATAATCTCATTATCCCTGACGGAGTAGAAGTATATGAAATAAACGGTCCTTATTTCTTTGGCATCGCAACTAAATTCGAAGAAACAATGGCACAGATAGGCGACCGCCCCAAAGTGCGTATCATCCGTATGAGAAAGGTTCCTTTTATTGATTCCACGGGTATCAATAACCTGACTAACCTATGCAGAATGTCGCAAAAAGAAGGAATTACCATTGTATTGTCCGGAGTAAACGAAAAGGTACATAAGGTATTGGAGAAATCCGGATTCTATGATTTATTGGGAGAAGATAATATTTGCAGCAACATTAATGCTGCACTCGAAAGAGCCAAACAGTTACTCTGATTTTTTTTCAATGCCGGTTGAGGTATCAATGAAATGTTGTAAAATGAAAGCAGTTCACAACCAAAGCTCCGGTGTTCCATCAGGAACAGATACTGTTCCTAATACTACAAAGATACTAAAATGAAAGGAAAATACAACTAGCGGAGAGCTTGTGCGCCTTCCGCTCGGTTGTTCCTAATGGTACAAAATATCAAGGGCGTTTTAATAAAGTGTATGGATAATTTATGACATAAACTTTTCCATTATAAGTTACAATCTTGACTAATTCATTTTTACTTATTGCCGCCATATAAAATTTGCCCAAATGAGGAGAACGAAATGTCCCCACATATCCCAAGAAGCCACCATTTCCAAATACTCTAATTGCATTATCTAAATCGTTTTTCTCAAGTGGTTTAATACTTTTTATATCAGTTATTTTTATAGAACCTAACAATTGTTTTACAATAATAGCTTCTTTTTCAACATAAATACAATAGGGAACTTTTAATGCAAAGAATATAAAAAGTCCTACTACTAAAATTGTCGGTATAGTAGAATACCATTTATTAGCGTTGACAATATAGTCTACCATAAAATAAATACCAACTACACATAATAAAGATATTATTATTACCGTCTTATCAGGTGTGAAAATATATCTCATTTTTCAGAATCTTTTAAATGTTCATAATTAATTGTCCCTCCTGATATTTCAAAAATTGTTTTTTGTTCTTCTCTTGTTAATTCACAGACATTAGCTATATCTGCACTTAATTGAACAATAGAGTTGTGTAAACGATCTGTAATATCATATGTGTGGTCATTATCACCTTTAAGCTGCCATAATTTTATTACATTAGCTTCCGTTATATGATCTGTCATTAATTGCGATATTTCCTTAGTAGTCGCACCATACATAGCGAACTTATGATGCACCATTACATAAGTTTCTGCTACTGTGGCAAGTCCCACATATATACCAGCCCCTAAAAAGCATATGATAAAAGGAGAAACATTATCATCATCAGGTATACATATGTCTTTTCTTGTATGACTATTTGATAAGTTCATTAATGATACCATTCTTTTAAACTTCGCTGTTTGAAAAAGCCCCTTTTCTTTAAGTAATTGCATGTATCCCTTTACATCATTATTTTCTATAGCTTTTAATATTTCACTATCTATTAAAGCAAATAACAATTGTATTTCAGGACTATTTCTATCTAAATCAATTTCATCTAATTTATATTTTTGTAATATTTTATCATTATCTTTACTGAACAATAAGGCTTCTTCATGATTGGATAAAATATTTGTGACAAATGAATTTATAAATAGAATTTTATTTACATAATCATCTCCTATATATATCTATAGGCAATAATACTGTTCCATTTTCCGCATCTTCTGCGAAATTTTCCATAGATAAATTTTGTACTTCCTGAAGTTCTGAATCACATGAATATAAAGTTACTGATGTTGCCAATATTGGCAATATCATTTTCTTGTAATTACTTTTTTTGTTTTTCATTTTATTGAAGTTTTAAGATCTATAATATACTTGAGCATTATTTCTTTGGCTTTCTTTTCATTTAAATCCAATATTTTTTTTAAATTATCCGGTTTCGTTAGCAACTCTAAACAATAATCGCAGTCATGTCTGCATTCTAATCTTGATGTATTATTAATTTGGTTTAGTATTTTTAGAGGTCCATCTGTATATAACCATAACTTTAATATATCATTAAATTGTTTTTTATATTTTTCTACAAGGCTTTCCTTGGCAAAATTTCCTAATTTCAAAATTGGACTATACTCACATGCTAACCCACAGCAAGATAATAGTTGCCCATTAGGATTTATCTGTAATCCTGAAAATATATTTTTACATCCTTTTCTTTCCTCAGTTTTTTCATTGTGGCTAAATAAAACATCTCTTTTTCTGAAACTAACCCAAGGACTTTCAACTATAAAAATCTTTTCTCTATTCTCTAAATGAGTTGCTTCTTTTCTTAATGTACCAATTGGACTATCACAATCGTAATCATCTCGTTTCTCAACAGAAATGACAACCCCCTTGATTTTTTCATTTAGAGCAGCCGATTGCATTATATTAATAATATTTGATAGTGGTACGTATTTAAGATGATCTTTACCTGTACTAATATTAAGTTCGGAAAGACCATTATCTGTCAATGATTGAATGTACTCCTTTGCCTTTTCAACGCTTTTCCCCCAATGACCATTAGATACTATCCTAGTTATGAAACCAAGATTACTACAAAATCGAATTGCAGAAATTAAATCTTCTTTAAGTAAAGTGCATTCCCCACCAGTAAAAACAACAACACCAATGCTTGGGAATTTTTCTTTACATATCGAAACATATTCTTTTATTTCAGAAATAGACATTAGTTTAGAATATTGAGGGCTACAATTGAAACAACAATTTTCACATGCAGCTGTACACTTATATGTAGTAATAAGTGTTAATATATTAGGGTATATTATATCCATAATTCATAAAATTTTCAGAGCTTGTTTAAATTTTAAGTAAAAGCTTGCTCCTCATTTCGTTGAAAATGATTATTTTTAATTTGCAACTTAAAAATAACTATCAGCCGATTTAGAAGAGACATAGTAGCAAGTTAGTAAGAAAATTTTAAACTTGCAAGAAAAAAGGTAAAAATATGATTCACGGTTGTTTCTAATGGTACAATGAAAGGAAAATACAACGAAGAGCCAAGCAATTGATTTAATCATTTTT
The DNA here is from genome assembly GCA_902492205.1 of uncultured Bacteroides sp. GTDB lineage: Bacteria > Bacteroidota > Bacteroidia > Bacteroidales > Bacteroidaceae > Bacteroides. Next base: position 179,649 of record CABUKU010000001.1, read on the forward strand.
GCCCGTCAACAGAGTGAAACCTGCTGCACAAGAAACCACTTGACAGTTGTCACGCAATCGCTTGACAATTGTCAAGCACTTACGCGACGTTGTCGAGTGATTGCGTGACAACTGTCAAGTGGTTTGTTATTCTGCATGAATACATCTGTCTTTGCCGTATAAAATATATACGTACGCTTTGAAAAGAAACAAAAAACAGGAAGTTTGAAAGATTTCTAAGCCAAAATTCGCAAAAGGGTGACGGCAAAACCTAAAAGTGACGCTAACCAAAAAGTTACCATCACCCCTGAAACGATTTACAGCAAGCAAATACAGGAAATTGGTGACGGGTGACGGTAACTTTTTAAACTTTCGTGTAGAAAGCTAATAGGATGCCGTAGCAGGTATTCCTTCTTTCTTTAAGAGTTCCAGAATCCTATCCAGTTCTTCATGTGTGGCTTTCTTTAAATCATGGTCGGGAGTTTCACGGTCTATCGTGTAAATCATCACTTGGCGAGGATTTATCCGTTTCACGGTTTCCAACCACGGAAGAACATATTTATCCGAAGTATTATCAACATCCATATCTTTATACAATCCCTTCATAAACATGGTTTGGACAATCAGATTACCTTTAAAGGCTTTCAGGTTTTCTATCACTTCATTTAAGTCATAATGTCCTGTAGGACGGTCAACTGTGCGAATGTATTCTTCACTAACCGTATCAAGCTTCAAGATATTGTTATCTATTTTATTCAGAGCTTCGAATACTTTCGGACGATCAATAAACGTGGAGTTGCTCAGTACACTTACTTTTGCATTCGGGAAATATTTATCTCTCAACGCTATGGTGTCTTCAATGATTTCAGGGAAGTGAGGATGTGCTGTCGGTTCTCCGTTACCGGCAAAAGTGAGAACATCCGGTTTAGGGCCGTTCTCCTGCATATCTTTCAGTCTTGCTTCCAAAGCCTCTTTCACTTCTTCACGAGTAGGTAACGGTTTAACCGGACGATGATCCTTATTAAAACCGCATTCGCAATAAATACAATCGAAAGAACATACTTTTCCATCTTCAGGAAGAAGATTTATACCTAATGACACACCTAAACGACGGGAATGTACTGGTCCAAATATAGGAGAAGGATAAATAACTGTTGACATAACTATTATCTTTGTTTATTCTTGGCAGACAAAGATAAATAATAAAACCGAGAGTGAGAACCAAGCAAGATAATAAGGTTACTTCTACCATAAAAGTAACTAAAATTTCGTGAAGCAATAACCGGAATTAAAAAGGTAATTGAAGATTTAAAGTCCTATTTTTCAGTAAATATATTGCCAAAAGTTATACCTTAAAATAGCTTAATAAATACAGACACAATCTACTTGAATCCTTAATTATTCTATTTGTTTTTATATATTCGCAACTGAAAGTAATCAAAATTTCAGATATTATAGAAACCAAACATCCTTTTAAAATTAAACAAAATAAAATGCGAATACTTCATATTAGAGTTACATCATTGTTTCTGAATATCTTTCTCGGATGTATTTTATTCTCAATATTTGCGTGTGGTAAGGAAAATTATACACCTAAAAAATATTTGGGTTTAAAAGGAAAGATAGTAAACATTCGGGATAGTGTGTATAATTTCCCCTGGGGTTATAAAGAGCTTGGAAGTGTAGTTATAACTGATTTTGATACAGAAGGTAATGTTATAAAAAATATCAACTATAATGCAGATTCCAGCTTTATTGACTTGAATGAATATATTTACAAAGAAAATATCCTCTACTCAAAAAAGGGACAAATGCATGCAGGAAAGGATGTCATTATCTATACATCAGAACGTATCGCCACCGAAGACGGTACGCTTAAATATAAAGAGAGTAATAATGACCAACAGTGGATAAAGGAAGTAAAAACTAACGGAAAATACCACATGGAGTACTCAGAAGGTGAATACGGACATACAAAAGAAGAAGTATGGGCTGATAACAACAATAATATAATAAAGGATAAGACAGTGACGGTAAGTAATGAGTCCAAATTTCCAAATGGTACCTACACTTATATGTGCGTAGATAAATTGAAATACGATAAAAATGGGAATGTAACGGAAAGCATTCGGATAGAGGATAAAGATACGGTTGCAACTGTTTACTCGTACCACCAATATGATAACTATGGAAACTGGACTGAAGGAAGACTTGAAATAAACGAATCCTCCAAAAACAGGCCCTATAAAAAACTTATAAAACGGACAATAACGTATGCAGAATAACGGCTTATTAAAACTTATATCGGAGCTGCACATTTATATCTGCTTTCTTGTTTCCTTTTATCATTTCAAGACCTGTCCCTATTTCTTCTCTGTCATTGTATTTAGTCTGACTATATTTGGTTACCAACATCAGGTGTTCGTTAAAGTCATATCTTACATTCAATGCAAAGCGAACACCCTGTCCGTAAAAACTCGGCATGGAAAAAGCATAAAGCACTCCACGTTCATAGGAAGTAAGACGGGAAGCATAATCATCGGTATCAAACAAGGCGTAATGCAAATCTATTTTTAAAGGTAAAGAGGGCAAAGCATATGATATGGTTTGTACCAGCATAAAACCTTTACTGACGGAAACACCTTCGGGATGTATCCAAGTCAAATCAAGAGTAGTACGCAATGAAAGATTGTCTTGCAAAACATATCCCAACTGATAACGTAACTTCTGCTGAATATAAGGAAGAACCGATCTGATATTTCTTTCTTCATCCTTGTAATTTTTATCTTTCACTTTGTATCTGTAACGGGCAAACATGGTCAGATTTTTCTTTGGTGAATAGGTGACTTCCACTAATCCGTCGAATCCCGAAGAAGGTTTATCAACACCATATCTTAACCAAGGAAAACGAAAGAAATCGGCGTAGACAAAGAACTTCCAATACTTCATCGGTTTGCCTTCTATCCCAAAATACCAACCATTCTCATTTTGCACTCCACTTCCCTCGGAAACAGAACGTGCATAGAAAGACCGGTAATCTTTGGCATAATATCGTTGAAGCAAAAGTATCTGATAACCACTTACCGGAGCAAAACGGATTACATTCAATGTAGCAACTCCCCCACCCTTGCCAATAGCAGATTCTCCAAAGAAATAAAACTTGTTCCAACGATATTTATAATCCACTCCGAGATTAAAGAAGCTCTTTCCCTGCGGATAGAAAACGGAATAAGGTTTAACTTCAGGAATAAACAGATAGTTGAAAAAGTTATAAACAGTAGTAACTCCCAGTTGAAAACATTGTGAATAATAAGTTAAATTACTTCCTATCAATTGATTGGTTGCTTGATTCTTCTTTTCAAAGTCTCTTACTATTCTATGCATACCATCCTTTTTCAACGAGGTTATTAACTCATTTTCCACAATAGCATCAAGCTTTCTATGAGAGTAAAAAGTAAATAAAACCCAATCTTTTATCTGATAAGAGGCAGCTATTCCCCGAAAGTAATTGTATTCATCCGTAGATGAATGCTTCTTAATCCCTGCACTTTTTGAACCGATTGTGGAAACAGAGGAAGACTTCCCTAACGAATAATCTGTATTCATCACCAATCCCTGACCGAAGCTCAACCTATAATTGCCTACTGCCAAAGCTTTTAAATGTTTCAGATTACAAACAAGAAAATAGAAAGAATAGAAATCATATCCTTTCTTATTCCCTTTAACAAAGAAAGGTTCTCCGGCATCTTTCTCAGCAGTCAAACCAAAGCTTATCCGGTCTTTATAACGAAAAGAATATCTGAATGAATGATAAAACGAAGCACCTATATACCGCTTATTAGGATTAGTTATTAACACGTTATCAACATCTGGTTGATAACCCTCTTTCCTATTCAGAGGTATGTCTAAGCGCGTTATTACTTCTTGTTTTCCATATTTCAACAGGTTTTTCAACAAGATGGTATTTTCTTCTTTTTCTTTCTCTCCTACATAAATAAAAGGAATGAGATATTGAATAGTTTGTCTGTCCATATCCTCTACAAGTTGCAATTCATAGATAGTTTGCATAGATCCGGAGACATACAGATAATATAAAATATGCTCTATCTGAATATCGGTTAAGAAAGGAAATGCTTCTAATTGTTCTTTCGTAATTGTGTTGATATTCAAAGGATGTTCTTTTAATTCTTGCAAATCATTTAATTGATTCAACATATCCTTTTCCTCTCCTTCCTCATCCGTTATCATTTGCCCGGCTATTTCTTCCCAATCAAAAGTAGTATTTGTCTGAGAATATAAGTTATTCACAGGTAATAATACTGATATACAAATAATTAACAACAATATAAACAATCTGTTGAAATCTGTCATCCGTGTTTTATTCATTAGAAATTGAATTGCAAAGCACAACAGGAATTATAACCTAAACATGGATGTTTGCTAAAAGCCAAATCTACTGCAAAAGGCAACCAATGAACTCCAAGACCGAAAGTAGGCATAAAAGGTTTTGCCATCATACCTGCACGGACACTCAGATACTTTACCGGAGTATATTCCAAACCACATTTATAAACCGGATCATATGAAAAATCTTTTTCAACTTCGGCTGTTAATAACAAGCACTTTTCTATTTCATAACTAACACCGATAGACAAAATAACAGGCAATTCTTCTTTCTCCTCCCCTATTTTAACTTCCGTCTGTAAAGGATTGACAGCCAGAACCGATACATTGAAATTCTCTATCGGACGAACTAATATACCAATATCCCCGGTTACAACAGATTTATTATGAGCTTCTTCGGAATAATGCCACCTGAGATAGTTCAACCTTATTCCTATACTGATATATTGATTTAGCTTTCTATATAAGTTTGAACTTATCAACATTTCGTTATACTCTTTGTAACCGAAACGAGACAACTGTACTCCTACATTTAAATAGTCATTCAGATAATCAACTGTTCCTGCATAAGTAGTTAATTCTTTGATTCCATACCGGTTCATATATTGAACAGAAACATTACTTAAGACAGAAAATCCCTGCGATGCCGGATTACTGAATCCGGGAAGTACCGATACAGTATTCCCCATGGAATAAGCTCTTGAATCTACAAAACGATATACATCCAAAGCTTTACAAGTAATTGAAATACAGGAAAGTGCAAAGTAGAGGATGCTTAATAATAAGCATTTCATATGGTTAATTTAATGACTAAAAAAGTCAAATGAGTGGCGAAGTTAAGTTAAAAGACTTAATATTTCAAACGAATGAGATAAATAAATAGGGTTAAAATCAAAGAAGATAAAGTTTATTCCTTTATTTTTGTCTGCATGAAGGTACTGTTTAAAATAGCCATTCCACTATGTTTCATTGCTTTATCTTGCAACAGGATCAAAGCACAGGAACAAACATTCATTGGTGGAAAACTTGTGCCTGCATGTATTTATGAAGGAGATACTATTCCGTGGGTTCAACTAAGGGACGTTTATATATTCAAACCTCTCCGTTTTAAAAATGAAAAAGAAAGAAGAGAATACTATAAATTAATAAGAGACGTGAAAAAGACTCTGCCACTTGCCAGAGTTATTAACAATACGATTGTTGAAACCTATGAATACCTGCAAACATTACCCGATAAAAAATCGAAAGACAGACACCTGAAACGCGTTGAGAAAGGGCTAAAAGAACAATATACTCCACAAATGAAGAAGCTTACTTTTGCCCAGGGAAAGCTGTTGATAAAGTTAGTGGACAGAGAGTGTAACCAGTCATCTTATGAACTGGTAAAAGCTTTTATGGGACCTTTTAAAGCAGGATTCTATCAAACCTTTGCCGCACTGTTCGGAGCCAGTTTAAAGAAACAATACAATCCGGACAAAGATGATAAACTAACCGAAAGAGTAGTGCTGTTAGTAGAGAACGGACAGTTATAAACAGACTTATCAACCGTTGTTTGTTAACTTTTTAAAGAAATCCCATATCACGATACCGGTAGTTACCGATACATTTAAAGAATGCTTTGTGCCGTATTGAGGAATTTCAATGCATCCGTGACTATTGTCAATAACTTCTTGTTTAACACCTTTCACTTCATTTCCCATTACAATAGCATACTTTTTATTCTTATCCAATACCAGTTCGTCAAGCATAATGCTTCCTTCGGCTTGTTCTATGGAATAAACAGTATAACCACTGTTTTTCAACTCATTAACAGCATCAAGAGTATGATTGAAATACTTCCAATCAACAGTATCTTCAGCTCCTAATGCTGTTTTGTGAATATCGGGGTGGGGAGGAGTACCTGTAATACCGCAAAGATAAATACTTTCCAACCGAAAAGCATCTGATGTGCGAAACACAGAACCTACATTATGAAAGCTCCTGATCTCATCAAGTACCACTACCAATGGCAGTTTATCGGCTTTCTTAAACTCTTCCACACTAATTCTGTTCAGTTCCGTAATCTTTAATTTCCTCATTTCTTTATTCTTTTTCAGTAACCCTGTGCAAAGATAGTAACAATTCACAATACCATGTTAATAACAGTTGAAAAGCTGTCAATACAAGAGGCAAACATTTTTATAAAATACTCTTGCATATATCGTAATTAGCTTCATACCAATTCACAAATGAACAATCCAAATTAATTAGCAATAACTTTATCCTTCAGTTTAAACATCTTTTTTAGCACTAAATTAAAGAATATATAGAGGAAAGTTTTTAACTTTGCATATTATCAACAGCTTGTTAATGAAAAATGGTATATCATTAGTAATCAGCAAATAGATATAGTTTTTATATGTTCATAACTTTGTAATTACTTTCCTTTTGCTGCTAATAACCTTATATACAAGAAAAATCGTATATATTTACCAACACTATCAACAGGCTATTATTATCAACATTTATTCTTTTAAAAAAGGAATAGAAAAATAAGATTATAATGTTTAAAGAAGAATGGTTGAAAAAGGGTTATGCAGACGAACCCGTGGATAAGACAACAGATATCAAAGAAGCTATTGATAAACTGAGGAAAGAAAAGAATGCTGTTATCCTGGCTCACTACTACCAGACAGGAGATATTCAGGATATTGCCGACTATGTGGGCGACAGCCTTGCATTGGCTCAATGGGCTGCGAAAACAAAAGCAGATATTATTGTTCTTTGCGGAGTTCACTTCATGGGAGAAACCGCAAAGGTACTTTGTCCGGATAAGAAAGTGCTGGTTCCCGATTTGAATGCAGGTTGTTCTCTTGCCGACAGTTGTCCTGCCGACAGTTTTGCACAATTTGTCAAAGAGCATCCCGACCATACCGTTATTTCGTATGTCAATACTACAGCTGCCGTTAAAGCGGTAACAGATGTGGTGGTTACTTCTACCAATGCAAAGCAAATAGTGGAAAGTTTCCCGAAAGATGAGAAAATAATCTTTGGTCCCGATAGGAATCTTGGAAATTATATCAACTCTATCACCGGCAGGAATATGTTACTATGGGACGGAGCTTGCCATGTACACGAGGAATTCTCGGTTGAAAAGATTGTTGAATTAAAGAAGCAATACCCTGATGCTCTTGTGTTGGCACATCCCGAATGTAAAAGTGCTGTTTTGGCTCTTGCCGATGTAGTAGGATCTACTGCGGCTTTGTTGAAAAATGCACTAAAGAGTGAAAAGAAAACCTTTATCGTAGCAACCGAATCGGGCATATTACATGAAATGCAGAAACAATGTCCTGATAAGACATTTATTCCTGCTCCTCCGAATGACAGTACCTGTGCTTGCAATGAATGTAACTTCATGCGCCTGAATACGCTTCAAAAGCTATATAATTGTTTGAAATATGAATGGCCGAACATTGAAGTGGATGAAGCAATAGCTAAGGAAGCTGTGAAACCGATTAAAAGAATGCTTGAAATATCAGAGAAACTGGGATTGTAAAATTGCCGGATTTACAGTGAGACTACTGAAAGGTAATCAATATTGGAGAAATGGCAGACGGAATTAATACACTACGTTATTCGGACATCTTTTTTGCGATGTATTTTGATGGTGGAATGAGTTGTACGCACCGAAATCATTCCCATGTGCTGGTATATATTTATTCGGGTGAAATGGCAATTGAAGAAAAAGGAAAAACCACCCGACTACATAGAGGTGACTGCGCCTTTATTCGTAAGGATTTCAGTGTTCGGATGACAAAGCAGGCGTGGAACGGAGAGCAGTTTAAGGCTGTTTTTCTAATGTTTACGCCGAAATTCTTACGTAGTTTTTACAACAAATTAGAGTCGAATTCAATTCCCAAGAATGCAAAAAGGGAGAAAGTAAGTCTCTATAAGTTACCGTCCAACCGTCCCGACATCATAAGCCTGTTCGAATCTATGACACCTTATTTCGATTCGGGCATTCAACCGACAGATGAACTTTTGCAACTGAAAATGATTGAGGGAGTGTATGTATTGCTCAATACGAACAAGAATCTATATGCTTCGGTTTTCGACTTTACTGACCCATGGAAAATTGACATTTTAGATTTCTTGGAGAGCAATTACATGAATGACATCTCAATGGAAGAAATAGCCAACTATACGGGGCGTAGCCTTTCCACATTCAAGCGCGATTTCAAAAAGTGTAGCTCGCTTTCACCGCGAGAGTGGCTAATCCATCGTCGTCTCGAAGCTGCTAACGAATTGATACGGAAAGGCGAGGGCAAGGTGTCGGAGATTTGTTTTAAGGTCGGGTTTAAAAATCTTTCACACTTTTCGAAGATTTACAAAGAAAAATACGGTATTCCTCCTACAGGGAAACTGCAACATGAAATGAGTCTCGCATAGATTGCGGGACTTTTTTATTTATGGACTTTCCAGCAAAATACTTTGAACCACATAACAAAGTTGTTGTGTGGCTTTTCGCTTACTTTTGCACCATAATTAGAGTTTATAACAGATAAAATCAAATAATTATGGCAGTAGCAAAAACAATGGAAGAAAAAGTATTGTGGCTGTGCAGTCCGCAAGCGACATATATGAATGGATATGGGCTAATTGTAGACGGAGGTATCATTATTAAATAAAGAATAATATTATGAAAGATATTTTTGAAAAAGATTTGTCGGGCGAAATGGTTTCGCCGGGCGAACCGGGTTACGAGGCATTGATTGCCGACATTTTCACTACTATCAAGACTGCTACCGAGATGAATACGGGTTACCACACCCCTGAAGAGGTGCACGATTATATGGGACAGATTCTCGGCAAACTGCTCGAAGATAGTACAACGGTATTGCCGCCGCTTTATATTGATTATGGCAAACCTGTTACCATTGGAAAGGGATGTTTTATCCAGCAATGTTGCACTTTCTTCGGTCGTGGAGGTATCACGATCGGTAACGATGTATTTATCGGTCCGAAAGTCAATCTGATTACAATCAATCACGACCCGGACCCGGAAAACCGCAGTGCGACCTATGGCCGTCCAATCGTTATTGAGGATAAAGTATGGATAGGTATCAATTCAACCATTCTTCCGGGAGTATGCATCGGTTACGGTGCGATTGTCGGAGCCGGCAGTGTTGTAACGAAGGATGTACCGCCTATGACAGTGGTTGCGGGCAATCCGGCCCGGTTTATCAAAAAGATTGAAGGTAAGTAAATTAAAAAAACTATTTGAAATATGAAACCTTATATTATTATTCATAATGATGATCTCTATTGATAGTTGTATAGACTGTCTCATGATCGGACAATTAAGCACAGACGAATATGAAGTCGCATTGTCATGGCATCGGGAACAGTTACCGTGATTTCTTCTTTGAAGAATTTGTTTTGAAAAAAAAGTTCATGTAATTGTTTGAAAACCAACAATCGTAACCTTGAAGTAACTTACTTACTTTCACGTATCTTCTTGTTTTTGTGAACAATAGGAGCTACATTTGTGTCATAAAGAATAAATGGATTGTTTCACTTAACAAATAAAGTTATGTCAAAGAAAGTAGCGGTTTTAGCAGTTAATCCGGTAAACGGATTCGGGTTGTTCCAGTATTTGGAGGCATTTTTCGAAAATGGTATTTCTTATAAGGTCTTTGCTGTGGCAGAAACAAAAGAAATAAAAACTAATTCGGGCATTGCACTGATTGCCGATGATGTTATTAAAAAGCTCGTGGGACATGAGGACGAATTTGATGCATTGGTTTTCTCTTGTGGCGATGCCGTTCCTGTGTTTGCCCAAAATGCAGATAAGCCTTATAATGTTGATTTGATGAGTGTGATAAAAGCATTCGGTGAAAAAGGCAAACTGATGATAGGACATTGTGCTGCTGCCATGATGTTCGATTTTGCCGGAGTAACATCGGGAAAGAAACTGGCTGTACATCCGCTTGCCAAACCGGCAATTCAGAAAGGAATTGCTACGGATGAGAAATCTGTTATCGATGGTAACTTCTTCACTGCACAAGAGGAAAATCATGTTTGGACGATGATGTCTGAAGTGGTAAAAGCACTTAAATAACAGGAGGTTTCGATTATGGTCTTCACCCTCTTCACCTGCTCCGAAAACCTTTGCTGCAAGTCGTTACGGGGTGAACCCTCCGGTGAATTAAAAAACAAAGCATTGATTTGAAAAAACAATTAATTGTTTTCATTGAAACATCAGGTTGTTTTTAAAAAGTAACCTGATGTTTTTCATAAATTTCCCTAATCATCTTTCATAACTTCCCTAAGGTGGTTGGGCAATTACCCTAGGGAAGTTACCCAACTACTTAGGAGAGATTTTTTCTTTCCGCTTGCTTCACCGGTTGAAAAAATTACCTTCACCCGCTTTCCCTTTCTGTAAAGTGGTTTGAAGAAAAGTGAATGAGGTGAAGCCTAGTTATTGTTCTTTATTGTATATGTGTTATTTGGCTCATACATATGCTAATATATGTAAAAAAGCAGTATCTTTGCACCCCGATTTACAAATAAACACACATTATGAAGAAACATCTGTTATTCTTAATTTGCCTTTTAACTACGGTTGGCAGTTTTGCTCAGGAAAAGAAATTCGGTTGGAAGTTCTATGGTCAGATTCGCACTGACTTGTTTTATAACTCCCGTGCTAATGAAGAAACAGTAGACGGACTGTTTTACATGTATCCTAAAGATGAAAGACTTGATGCCGATGGCAATGATTTGAATGCAACGGCAAACGGTAGTTTTTATGTATTATATACCCGCTTGGGATTGGATGTAACAGGGCCTATGTTGGGACGTGCAAAAACTTCGGCCAAAGTAGAAATGGATTTCAGAGGTTCGGGTACTACTTATTCCACCGTTCGTCTTCGTCATGCATATTTTAACTTGGATTGGGGAACTTCCAAACTTTTAGCAGGCCAGACTTGGCATCCGTTGTTTGGTGATGTTTCTCCGCAGATATTGAATCTTTCCGTTGGTGCACCGTTCCAGCCTTTCAGCCGTGCTCCACAGATTCGTTACCGTTACAATAAAAATCATTTCCAACTCACTGCTGCTGCAATCTGGCAGTCACAATATCTTTCGGTAGGTCCGGGAAATGTGAAAAGCCAAAACTACATAAAGAACAGTTGTGTTCCTGAATTTTATGTAGGCATGGATTATAAAAGTGTTAATTGGTTGGTTGGTGCAGGTATTGAACTGTTATCTTTAAAACCACGTACGGAATCGACAGTAGATAAGAAAACATATAAAGTGGATGAGCGGATTACTACTCTTTCTTACGAAGCTCACTTGAAATATACAAGTAAAGATTGGTTCGTTGGAGCTAAAACGGTGTTGGGTTCTAATCTGACTCAAACATCCATGCTGGGAGGTTATGGCATTAAATTTATAGACGGACGGACGGGTGAAATGGAATATACTCCGATTCGTGTTTCAAGCACTTGGGTGAACGCGGTTTATGGTCGGAAATGGAAACCGGGTATCTTTTTGGGATATGTGAAAAACCTCGGAACAAGTGATGAGTTGGCATCTGAAACATTGTATGGAACAGGAACGAATGTAGACCATGTATTTATGGGAGGAGCCGAATTAACTTATAATCTGCCTCACTGGAAATTCGGTTTAGAATATACTTACAGCTCTGCTGCTTATGGTTCGCTGGATAAGCAAGACGGTAAAATAATGGATACACATTCGGTAGGTAACAACAGAATTGTTGCCGTAGCCATGTTTATGTTCTGATAATTTTACGGGTTCTTTATATTAAAAGACCTTAATGAAAGGACTTTAAGTCGCAATTTATTTGTTTATTTGCACCAATTTAGGGTAGATTGTGTAGATAAATGAATAAACTCACTATAAATGCTTGTCCGCTTTGCAAAGGAACGCACTTGAAACGTGTGATGACTTGTAAGGATCATTATGCTTCGGGAGAAGAATTTGAATTGTTTTCTTGTGAAGATTGTGGTTTTCAATTTACACAAAATTTTCCTGTGGAAGCGGAAATTGGCAAATATTACGAAACTCCTGATTATATTTCACATAGCGACACGAACAAAGGATTGATGAATAAGTTATATCATTTGGTTCGTAAGCGCATGTTGAATCAAAAAGCGCGTCTTGTTTCCCATTTTACGGGAAGAAGATCCGGGAAGATTCTGGATATAGGAACAGGAACGGGGTATTTTGCCTACACCATGCAGCAAAAAGGATGGAAGGCAGATGCGATTGAAAAGAATGCGTCCGCCCGTGTTTTTGCTAAAGAGCATTTTGGTTTGGATGTGAAAGACGACTCCGGTTTAAAGGTATTTGAAGCGGGAAAGTTTGATGCCATTACTCTCTGGCATGTAATGGAGCATCTGGAACAACTGGATGAAACGTGGGAGAGATTGTATGAATTGTTGTCGGACAAAGGGATATTGATAGTTGCCGTTCCTAACTGCTCGTCTTATGACGCAGAGAAATATAAGGAATATTGGGCTGCCTATGACGTTCCCCGCCATTTGTGGCATTTTACACCAAGTACTATGCAGCAATTCGGAATGAAACATAACTTTATACTACTGGCTCAGCAGCCTATGCCCTTTGATGCATTCTATGTGTCTATCCTGAGTGAGAAATATAAAGGCAGTTCGCTTCCTTTTGTAAAAGGAATGTGGGCGGGAATGATGGCATGGTTCAGTGCATTGGGTAAGAAAAGCAGAAGCAGTTCGGTTATTTACATTTTTAGAAAGAAAAAATAATGGGAAAGAATAAGAACATATCTTATTTTGATATGCAGTTTGTAACATCTTCTATCAGTACCATGCTTGTGTTGTTGCTGCTTGGTTTGATGGTTTTCTTTGTGCTTTCCGCTCATACTTTATCTGTGTATGTAAAGGAGAACATTAATTTTTCCGTTCTTATCAGTGACGACATGAAAGAGTCGGATATACTGAAATTCCAAAAGAAGCTCGATGCAGAACCTTTCGTAAAGGAATCTGTCTACATATCCAAAAAACAGGCGCTCAAAGAGCAAACCGAAGCGATGGGAACAGATCCGAAGGAGTTTCTCGGTTATAATCCTTTTACCGCTTCCATTGAAATAAAACTGAATTCCGATTATGCCAATTCGGATAGTATTGCCAAGATAGAAAAGATTGTCAGGAAGAATACCAATATTCAGGACATTATGTATCAGAAAGAACTGATTGATGCGGTGAATGATAATATCCGTAATATCAGTATTGTGCTTTTATGCCTTGCTTTGGTGCTTACCTTTATTTCCTTTGCCTTGATAAACAATACCATAAGACTGGCTATCTATTCCAAGCGCTTCCTTATCCACACCATGAAACTGGTAGGGGCGAGTTGGGGATTTATACGGAAGCCATTCCTGATGCGCAACATCTGGAGTGGTGTAATTGCCGCGATCATTGCAGACGGGATATTGATGGCTGCCGCCTATATGCTTGTTTCTTATGAAAAAGACCTGATAGAAATCATAACTCCCGAAATTATGTTGATTGTTGCGGCATCGGTTCTTTTGTTCGGTGTTATTATAACTTTCCTGTGTGCTTACTTCTCTATCAATAAGTATTTGAGAATGAAGGCAAGCAGTTTGTATTATATTTGATAACTCATTAAACCAAAGATATGGACAGACAAAAATTTGCTTTCGATAAAAAGAATTTCATCCTGCTTGGAATTGGAATGCTTATTATCATTATAGGCTTTATCTTAATGACAGGACCGGCTTCTACGGAAACTACTTTCCAACCGGATATTTTTAGCGTTCGCAGAATTAAAGTAGCGCCCGCAGTGTGCTTCTTCGGGTTCATTTTTATGATTTATGCGATTTTGCGCAAACCTAAAACTCAGGAATAAACAGTATGGAATGGTTTGAAGCGTTAATCCTTGGATTGATTCAAGGACTGACTGAGTATTTGCCTGTAAGCAGTAGTGGTCATTTGGCTATCGGTCAGGCTTTGTTCGGATTGCAGGGAGAAGATAACCTGACGTTTACTGTTGCAGTGCATGTGGCAACCGTGTTGAGTACTTTGGTTATTCTTTGGAAGGAGATAGATTGGATATTCCGCGGATTATTCAAGTTCGAGATGAACAGTGAAACACGTTATGTTATCAATATATTAATCTCAATGATACCTATCGGTATTGTGGGTGTGTTTTTTAAGGATTATGTAGAAGAAATCTTCGGTTCGGGTTTGTTGATTGTGGGTTGTTGTCTGCTGCTGACGGCATTACTCCTTACATTCTCTTATTATGCAAAACCGCGTCAGAAAGAAAACATATCCATGAAGGATGCTTTTATTATCGGTCTTGCTCAAGCATGTGCAGTGCTTCCGGGATTGTCACGTTCGGGTAGCACCATTGCAACAGGTTTGTTGTTGGGAGACAATAAAGCAAAATTGGCGCAGTTCTCTTTTCTGATGGTTATTCCTCCTATTCTGGGAGAAGCCTTGCTCGACTTAATGAAGATGATGAAAGGAGAAGCGGTTACAGGAAATTTACCTGCCATGTCATTGATAATAGGTTTTCTGGCTGCTTTTGTTTCCGGTTGTTTTGCTTGTAAATGGATGATTAATATAGTGAAGAAGGGAAAGCTGATTTATTTCGCTATCTATTGTGCGATAGTAGGATTGGTTACCATTGCAGTCACATTGATGAATTGATAACGGATGAATTTTATAGAAGGAGAAGTATTATATTTCAATAAGCCATTAAAATGGACGTCATTTGCCTTAGTGAACAAAGCACGTTGGTTGTTGACAAGGAAACTGGGAGTTAAGAAGTTGAAAGTGGGGCATGCAGGAACACTCGATCCGTTGGCTACGGGAGTGATGATTGTGTGTACCGGCAAAGCGACAAAGAGAATAGAGGAGTTTCAGTATCACACGAAGGAATACATTGCCACCATCCAATTGGGTGCAACCACTCCTTCTTTTGATTTGGAAAAAGAGATAGATGCCACTTATCCTACGGAGCATATCACTCGTGAGTTAGTGGAAGAAACATTGAAAAAGTTTATCGGTAGCATAGAACAGATTCCGCCGGTTTTCTCTGCTTGCAAGATAGAAGGTAAAAGAGCCTACGATCTTGCCCGTGCAGGAAAGGAAGTGGAACTCAAACCTAAAACTTTGGTGATTGATGAAATAGAGTTGTTGGATTGTAATCTTCCCGAGATAAAAATCAGGGTGGTTTGCAGTAAAGGAACTTACATTAGGGCTTTAGCCCGCGACATCGGCGAAGCGCTGAACAGTGGAGCACACCTCACCGGATTGATCCGCACAAGGGTAGGAGAGGTCACATTGGATCGTTGCCTGGATATTGAAACATTCGGGGAATGGCTGGAACAACAAGAAATAGATGAAAATTAACGTATAAGGAGAAAGATATGAAACTATCGCAATTTAAATTTAAACTTCCGGAAGAGAAGATTGCTTTGCACCCGACAAAGTACAGAGACGAATCGCGTTTGATGGTTCTTCATAAGAAGACAGGTAAAATTGAACACAAAGGATTCAAAGATATCTTGGATTACTTTGATGATAAAGATGTGTTTATATTTAATGATACGAAAGTTTTTCCTGCCCGTCTTTATGGAAATAAAGAAAAGACAGGAGCGCGTATCGAGGTATTCCTTTTACGTGAGCTGAACGAAGAACTTCGTTTGTGGGATGTATTGGTAGATCCTGCCCGTAAAATAAGAATCGGTAACAAACTTTATTTCGGTGAAGATGATTCAATGGTAGCCGAAGTAATTGATAATACCACTTCCCGCGGACGTACGCTCCGTTTCCTTTATGATGGTCCGCATGACGAATTTAAGAAAGCACTTTATGCTTTGGGAGAAACTCCGCTTCCACGTTTCATTCAGCGTGAGGTGGAACCTGAAGATGAAGAACGTTTTCAATGTATTTTTGCGAAGAATGAAGGAGCTGTTACTGCTCCTACCGCCGGACTTCACTTCAGCCGTGAGTTGATGAAGCGCATGGAGATTAAAGGTATTGATTTTGCTTATATCACTATGCATGCCGGTTTGGGTAACTTCCGTGAAATTGACGTGGAAGACCTTACTAAACATAAGATGGATTCAGAACAGATGTTTGTTAGCGATGAAGCTGTAAACATTGTAAATAATGCAAAAGATCTCGGTAAAAACATTTGTGCGGTGGGTACTACTGTTATGCGTGCCGTGGAAAGTGCTGTGAGCACGGACGGACACTTGAAACCGTTTGAAGGGTGGACAAACAAATTTATTTTCCCTCCTTATGACTTTACCGTAGCAAACAGCATGATAACCAATTTCCATTTGCCTTTGTCCACTTTATTAATGCTGGTGGCTGCCTTTGGTGGGTATGATTTGGTTATGGATGCTTATAATATTGCATTGAAAGAAGGTTACCGCTTTGGTACTTATGGTGATGCAATGTTGATTCTTGATAAATAAAAACGGTAATGGCGAAGGTTTATTTAAGCTTGGGTACAAACCTTGGCGATAAGGAACGCAATCTTCGCATGGCTGTTGATAAAATAAACGGGCGGATAGGGAAAGTTATTTCCCTTTCCGCTTTTTATGTTACCGCTCCGTGGGGATTCGATTCCCAAAACTCTTTTCTGAATGCTGCCTGTTGCGTAGAAACACTTCTTTCCGTATGGGAAGTATTGGACAATACTCAACGAATAGAACAAGAAATAGGACGGAAGAATAAATCTGTTAATGGCATATACGCCGACAGATTGATAGATATTGACTTGCTTCTTTATGATGATTTGGTTATCAGTACAAACAGGCTTACTTTACCTCATCCGCTGATGACGGAGCGTGATTTCGTTATGAAACCGCTTTGTGAGATAGCTCCCGATCTGATCCATCCCGTTTTGCACAAAAGAATGTGCGAACTTTAATGCTTTTTCCTCACAGGCGTTGCCTGCGACAATCTTAAACTGCTGACAATTCCTGCTGCAATGGCAAATATAACTGCGAGCAATAAACAAGCTTGAGCACTGTTCCCATGTGATAACACACGGAATAGTAAAGCTACCAGAGTAGTTCCTAAAGTCTGTCCTAATAATCGTGCCGTGCCCAGCATTCCGCTTGCTCCTCCGCTTCGGTTGGTAGGAGCTGATGATACAATGGTCACATTGTTAGGAGTTTGGAACAATCCGAATCCCATTCCGCAAAGAGCCATTCGCCAGATGATATTCCATTCTGCAGGGTGGGACGGGAGAGTGTAGAGCAGGAATAAACCTGTGGCAAAGATAGCCATACCTATTCCACCAAGCAATCCCGGATGTACTTTTTCAACCAGACGTCCTGCAAGCGGTGCTGTGAGTATAGTGGCTAAAGGCCACGGAGTCAGCAATAGCCCTATTTCCACGGCACTGTATCCTAAAACGTTTTGCAAGAAGAACGGCAAGGAAACCATTGCGAGCATTTGTGCCGTAAAGGAAGTTATGGAAGTTCCGATAGAAAGTGAAAAGATCGGAATACGCATCAGGTCTACGGGGAGGATAGGCGCTTCCAACTTAAGCTGGCGACGGATAAAATAAGTTCCTATGATAGCAAGCAATATTAATTGAATGGCTATCCATTCTCCTTTTTCTTCATGGGCAAAACCTTCCAGAGAGTAGATAAGCAATCCGAAAGTAAAGGCATTGGCAACGGCACTTAGCTTATCGAATTTGTGCTTTTCTTTTGTTGCCGGATTATGTGGTAACAACAAATAACCGATGACAAAAGCGCAAATTCCTAAAGGGATATTGATAGCAAACAACCAATGCCATGAAGAAATAGAAAGAATCGCTCCGGCAATGGACGGCCCTGCGGCAGCCGAAACGGCTACAACCATAGCATTGATTCCCATGCCCCGTCCGAGTATCTGGGGAGGATAGATTAATCTTATCAGTGCCGTGTTGACACTCATTATACAAGCAGCACCAACTCCCTGTACAACCCGCGAAAAAACGAGTATCCAAAATGAGGGAGACAAGGCACACGCCAGAGAAGAAACTACAAAAATGGATATACCGATCAAGAAGATTCTTCTGTATCCGTATATATCTCCCAAAGAGGCGAAGGACAGCAAAGTCATGGTGATAATGAGCTGATAAGCATTTACTATCCATATACTGACCGAAGGGGTGGCGCCGAATTCTTTTGAGAGAGTAGGCAAAGCTATATTCATAATAGTACCGTCGAGCACGGACATAATGATGGCCAATAAAACTGCTACGACAGCAAGATATTGACGGGGAATCATAAGTAGTTTCTTCATCTTGTCACAAGATTATTTTTCTGCAAAATTAAACTTAATCTTTTTTTGATTGATTAAATTCTTCTAAATATTTCTATAATAACAACCGGGAAACAAAAAAAGCTCTATCTTTGCATCACTTTTAAATGTGGAAAGATTTGGGCTGCTTGCAACCACACTAAAAAATGCTAAAACGAAGGTTCGTGCCGTCGCCTGCATTTTCAAGTCATGCTCACCCCTTATGTTTCCGTCATTTATCAGTCGATTATTAATTATTCATTTTTAATTATTCATTTAAAATGGGATATTTATTCACATCCGAATCGGTGTCTGAAGGACACCCCGACAAAGTGGCCGATCAAATATCGGACGCTGTGCTTGACAAACTGTTGGCATTTGATCCCAGTTCGAAAGTAGCTTGCGAAACCTTAGTAACTACTGGTCAGGTAGTGCTTGCGGGTGAGGTGAAAACTAAAGCGTATGTTGACTTGCAACTTATTGCTCGTGAAGTAATTAACCGCATCGGTTATAACAAAAGCGAGTATATGTTTGAAGGAAATTCATGCGGTGTATTCTCTGCTATCCACGAACAAAGTGCTGACATTAACCGTGGAGTAGAACGTAAAGACCCTATGGAACAGGGAGCCGGTGACCAGGGAATGATGTTTGGTTATGCAACTAACGAAACAGAAAACTACATGCCTCTGTCACTCGACCTGGCACATAAAATACTTCAGGTACTGGCGGAAATCCGTCGTGAAGGAAAGGTGATGACTTACCTCCGTCCCGATGCAAAGAGTCAGGTAACTATCGAATATGATGATAATGGCAAACCTGTGCGTATTGATACTATCGTAGTATCTACACAGCATGATGAATTTATCGAACCTGAAGATGCTTCGGAAGAAGCCCAGTTGAAGGCTGATGAAAAAATGCTGGCACAGATACGCAAAGACGTTATTGAAATATTGATGCCGCGTGTTATTTCCGAAATACATAATGAAGATGTATTGGCACTGTTCAACGATAAGATTATCTACCATGTTAATCCGACCGGTAAGTTTGTAATCGGTGGTCCTCACGGAGATACCGGTTTGACAGGACGTAAGATTATCGTAGATACTTATGGCGGTAAAGGTGCTCACGGTGGTGGAGCCTTCTCAGGAAAAGATCCGAGTAAGGTAGACCGCAGTGCAGCTTATGCAGCTCGTCACATTGCCAAGAACATGGTAGCTGCCGGAGTTGCAGATGAAATGCTGGTACAGGTTTCTTATGCTATCGGCGTAGCCCGTCCTATCAATATTTATGTAAATACTTACGGACGCAGCAATGTAAATATGAGCGACGGTGAAATTGCCGGAAAGATAGAAAAGTTGTTCGACCTTCGTCCGAGAGCTATCGAAGACAGGCTGAAACTGCGTAATCCTATCTATCAGGAAACCGCTGCTTACGGACACATGGGACGTGAACCGAAGTTTGTAACCAAGACATATACTTCACGCTATCAGGAAACAAAGACAGTGGAAGTGGAACTGTTTACTTGGGAAAAGCTGGATTATGTAGATAAAATCAAAGCTGAATTCGGTTTATAATAACTATTTATACTTCCCCTCTTGAGAGGGGTAGGGGTGTGTGAAGATACTCTCTACCTTCTCTCAAGAGGGGAAATTGTATATAATGCTTATAATCCCGAAAGAATTCATTACTTTTGCAATGAATTAGAAAACTTCCTGTGAAATGAATAAAATATCGTCGGTTTGCGTGTATAGCGCATCCAGTACTAAGATTGACAAGGTATATTTCGATGCTGCCGCGGAACTGGGTAAATTACTTGCCCTGAAAGGTATCCGCTTGATAAACGGTGCGGGAAATATAGGACTTATGCGTACGGTTGCCGATGCGGTATTGGAAGGAAACGGGGAAGTGACCGGAGTAATCCCGCATTTTATGGTGGAACAAGGCTGGCATCATCAGGGATTATCCAAATTGATAGAAGTGGAGTCCATGCACGAACGCAAACAACTGATGGCAAATCTGAGCGATGGCGTGATAGCCCTACCCGGCGGATGCGGCACATTGGAAGAACTTCTTGAAATCATCACATGGAAACAGTTGGGATTATACCTTAATCCTATTATTATATTGAATGTGAACCACTTCTTCGATCCCTTGTTGGAGATGCTTGATAAAGCTATTGACGAGAATTTCATGCGGGAGCAGCACGGGGCAATCTGGAATGTAGCTCAAACTCCGGCTGAGGCTGTGGAATTGCTATATACTACTCCTGTTTGGAATAAAGAGATTCGTAAATTTGCTGCAATATGATAAACCGGTCATCCGATACTCTGAGCCAAGTCAATGTTTCTGCCGATACTCTTGCAGTGATTGACACTTTGCTGCAGAAAGAGTCTGCGGATACTGTTGTTGCTCAATTAAAGGAAGAAGTAGTTGTCACGGGTTTCGAAGGAACTCCCATCTCCTATAATTTGAAATCGGATGATGGCATAACGGCAGTTCTTCTGCTTTGTTTCTTTTTCACCTCCTATGTCTTGTCACGCGGAAAGAAATACCTTTTCCAACAGTTGAAAGATTTCACCCACACAAAAGAGAGGGGAAGTATCTTTGCAGCTTCTACGGCTGCCGATTTCAGATACGGCTTGTTGCTGTTGTTGCAAACGTGTGTCTTGCTTGGCATTTGTTTTTTTGATTATTTCCACGATAATAATCCCCGGTTATTTACTTCCTGTCCCACTTATATAATACTTGCCGTCTATATAGGAATTTGTATTGTTTATTATTTCCTGAAATGGCTTATTTACTCTTTCCTTTCTTGGATATTTATTGACAAAACAAAAGCAACTCTGTGGATTGAATCCTATTTAATGCTCTTATATTACTTTGGATTTTCTCTTTTTCCACTTGTTTTGCTTATGGTTTATTTTGATTTATCGGCAAATATTTTAATTCCGATAGGACTCGGATTGGTAATTTTTATTAAATTATTGATGTTTTACAAATGGTTTAAGCTTTTTTTCTCCCATTTGTATGGTCTTTTGGGTTTAATTGTGTACTTTTGTGCCCTTGAAATCATGCCTTGCTTCGTGCTATATCAGGCATTGGTTCAGATCAATAATGTATTGCTAATAAAAATTTAGGACGTTGAAAATAAAGAAAGTACTTGTGTCGCAGCCTAAGCCTGCTTCTGAGAAATCTCCGTATTATGATATTGCAGAGAAATATGGAGTGAAGATTGACTTCCGCCCCTTTATTAAGGTCGAAAGCGTTTCTGCAAAGGAGTTTAGACAGCAAAAGGTGTCTATCCTTGACTATACTGCTGTGATCTTTACTTCACGCCACGCGATAGATCACTTTTTTCATCTTTGCCAGGAGTTGCGCGTAACGATTCCGGAAACAATGAAATATTTCTGTATCACAGAAACAGTGGCATTGTATATCCAGAAGTATGTGCAATACCGCAAACGTAAGATATTCTTTGGGAATACCGGAAAGATTGACGATTTGATTCCTTCCATTGTGAAACACAACACGGAAAAGTATTTCGTTCCGATGTCTGATGTACACAATGACGAACTGAAAAACCTTTTGGATAAGAATAAAATCAATCATACGGAAGCTGTTATGTATCGCACGGTAAGTAACGATTTCCAGGAAGGCGAGTCATTCGATTATGATATGTTAGTGTTCTTCAGCCCGTCGGGAATAAATTCTTTGATAAAGAATTTCCCCGATTTCGATCAGAAAGATATTGCAATCGGTTGTTTCGGACCTACAACAGCCAAGGCTGTTCGTGATGCCGGACTTCGTTTGGATCTTGAAGCGCCTACTGTGGAAGCACCATCTATGACAGCCGCTTTGGATATGTTTATCAAAGAGAGAAACAAGAAGTAATAAAATAAAAGTGTATTAGTGGTTAGTGATTAGTGATGAGCAAATGTTTTGTTACTCACTAATCACTAACCACTAATCGTTAATAAAAGTGGATACAAACAGGAATACTTTATGTAAGGAAGAACGGTTGTGCAGTAAGAAAGCCATTGAACAACTGTTTTCGGGAGGAGCGAAATCACTGTCTGCTTTTCCTGTACGTGCGGTATTCATGACTGTGGAACGGACCGAAGACAGCACTCCCGTTTCCATTTTGGTAAGCGTATCCAAGAAGAAATTCAAACGTGCCGTGAAGCGAAACCGGGTGAAAAGGTTGATAAGAGAGGCCTACCGCAAGAACAAACATGACCTTATCCGGTTAATGGAAGAAAGAGGGCAAAGACTGGTTATTGCCTTTATTTATCTCGACAATGAACTGCATACGGCAGAGAATATAGAAAATAAAATAAAAGATATACTTGGCAGAGTGGCGGACAAACTGGAATGAAAAAGATACTATCCTACATACTTCTTCTTCCCATCTATTTTTATAGAGCGTGTATTTCGCCTATGACTCCTCCCTCATGCCGCTTCACTCCCACTTGTTCCCAATATGCCGTTGAGGCAATCAAAAAGCACGGTCCCTTTAAAGGATTGTATCTGGCCGTTCGCCGCATACTCCGTTGCCACCCTTGGGGCGGTTCGGGCTATGATCCTGTTCCTTAATTGTATCAAGAAGAATGGAATTGCTCGATATACATACGCATCATTTGCCCGAAAACCCCGCACAAGCCATATTCAGTTGCTTGCCGCAGGAGTTCAGTCCCGTTCCCGGAGGCTGTTATTCCGTGGGGCTTCACCCATGGTACCTGTCTGCCGACTATATGCAGGAGTGGAACCGATTGGTGGAAATAGCGAAACATCCCCAAGTGCTTGCCATAGGGGAGGCGGGTTTGGATAAGGTTGCAAAAGTGGAGATGGACTTGCAACAAGAAGTCTTTATCCGGCAAATGGAGCTTTCGGAGCAGACAGGCAAGCCGCTTGTTATCCACTCGGTGCGCACTGCAAACGAACTTATCCGGTTGAAAAAGAAATACCTCCCTGAAATGCCTTGGATTATTCACGGCTTCCGTGGAAATAAAAACATTGCACGTGAACTGGTGCAGCATGGGTTTTATCTCTCTTTCGGGGCAAACTACCGGGAAGAAGCATTGCTTGCCGTGCCGGTAGAAAGGATATTCATCGAGACGGATGAAAGCACCGCAGATGTACACACACTGTATGAAAAGGCGGCGCAAACACTGTCACTTCCTTATAATCAGCTACTCACGTCGGTGCAACAAAACATGAAAGAAGTCTTTTTTAAGGGATAACTGTTGTTAGTTCAAAGAAAGAGTCGTACTTTTGTACTTATAAACTTAAAATAATTAAATCATTCGATGAATTTTGTAGAAGAACTAAGATGGCGTGGAATGGTGCATGACATGATGCCCGGCACGGAAGAGTTATTGGCAAAAGAACAGGTTACTGCTTACGTAGGTATCGATCCAACTGCCGATTCGTTGCACATTGGGCACTTGTGCAGTGTGATGATATTGAAACACTTCCAGCGTTGCGGACACAAACCACTGGCACTCATTGGCGGCGCAACAGGTATGATTGGGGACCCTTCCGGCAAATCTGCCGAAAGAAACCTTTTGGACGAAGAAACACTTCGTCACAATCAGGCTTGCATCAAGAATCAGTTGAAGAAGTTCCTTGACTTCGATTCCGATGCTCCTAATGCTGCTGAATTAGTTAATAACTACGACTGGATGAAAGACTTCACTTTCCTTGATTTTGTCCGTGAAGTGGGTAAGCACATTACCGTGAACTACATGATGGCAAAAGAATCCGTAAAGAAGAGATTGAACGGTGAAGCACGAGACGGTCTGTCATTTACAGAATTTACCTATCAGTTGTTGCAAGGCTATGACTTCCTTCACCTGTACGAAACCAAAGGCTGCAAGTTGCAGATGGGTGGTTCCGACCAGTGGGGAAACATCACTACGGGAACTGAATTGATCCGCCGCACAAACGGAGGCGAAGCATTCGCTTTGACTTCTCCGCTGATTACCAAAGCCGACGGCGGCAAGTTTGGTAAGACAGAATCCGGTAACATCTGGTTGGATGCCAAATATACCTCTCCTTATAAGTTCTATCAGTTCTGGTTGAACGTGAGCGACAGTGACGCTGCCCGTTACATCAAAATATTCACTTCCCTCACCAAGGAAGAAATAGACGGATTGATTGCAGAGCAGGCGGAAGCACCTCACTTGCGTGTTCTCCAGAAGCGTTTGGCTAAGGAAGTAACCATTATGGTTCACTCCGAAGAAGATTACAATGCTGCCGTAGATGCTTCAAACATCCTGTTTGGCAACTCTACATCCGAAGCATTGAAGAAACTCGATGAAGACACACTTTTGGCAGTGTTCGAAGGCGTTCCTCAGTTCGAAGTATCCAAAGATGCATTGGCAGAAGGCGTGAAGGCTGTCGATTTGTTTGTGGACAATGCAGCTATCTTCCCTTCAAAGGGCGAAATGCGTAAGCTGGTTCAGGGCGGTGGTGTTTCTTTGAACAAAGAAAAGCTTGCTGCTTTCGACCAAGTGATTACCGCAAACGACCTTTTGGACGAAAAATATCTTCTGGTTCAGAAAGGCAAGAAGAACTATTATCTGGTTATTGCAAAGTAATATAGTTGATAATATACAATAGGCAAAGGGGCGGAATTCTTATTCCGTCCCTTTGTTTTTTCCCTTAATAACGGCTGTCTGCACTTTACCTTCAAATGTCCATTTAACGTTTAGTTCCCTCATCGTGAGTAGAGTGCGATGAACATTTAACATTTCTAATCTCCACTTTATCTTCATAATATCTTCATTTTTTGGCGATAGTATTATCATTGCCGAATGCACATTACTTTAAACTATTGTCATTGCTAATAGTATGATATACCCTTAAATAAAGAGGATTCATATAGTTGAATTTTCTTTTCTTACGGCATATATTTCTTGATTTCCCTTGAAGAATTTAGCGTCCCACAGTTGTGGTACGACCGTCCCACAATCATGAGACGATCGTCCCACATATATGAGACGACCGTCCCACAATTGTGGGACGCTAAATATGTCCTTACTAAATGGAAAATCTTCCCGTATCTTTAAAAAAAAATAATATGCTCGTTGTCTGAAATATTTCCATATCTTTGCAATAGTTCTTCTGCATAATTCTAATGGGATACGTGCGGATAGAAAGAACTATTTTTATGTTTATAAGTGAATGATATGGCGTGAGGCTGTTGTTTTATTATCAGTGAGGGGGTATGCCGATACCTAGCAGATAGTGATAATTCAGCAGTTTCCACGTCTCTTTTTTTATATCCGTCTTCATTCCGGGAATTGGGAGGACAACTAAACATTCCTGTAATAATGTACTTCTTGTTTAAAATATTTCCATATCTTTGCAATGGTTCTTCTGTCTGTCTCAGCGTAGAAATACGGGAGAACTGTTAATTTTGTAAATGCGGAAGCGTTACGATATTATTCCTGTACTATAAATTCGGCGATTTATACACAACCGGGAATAATAGCAACAAGCTTCCACGTTCATTGTTATATACCAAAAGTATATTATGATATGGCGTGGGGCTGTTGTTTATTATCAGGTTGTGGGTACGCCGAATACCTTAGTACAGATAATAATTCAGCAGTTCCTGCGCTTTCTTTTATATATCCGTCTTCATTCCGGGAATTGGGAAGACAACCAAACCTTTGTGTATCATGTTTGAAATGAACAAGGAAGCTTTAAACCGGCTCACTGAAGAATTGAAAAAGCAAAACCAACTTGCATTACTTACATTGTTATTGCAAATAGAAAGACGGCTTGATGAGCCGGATTGCCTTAAAATGAGGTTGAGACTTTCCAACTTCGGTTCTCCTCTCAGACTTCCCGAACTGACAAATGGAATGAAAGCAAAGGAGGAAGCAGAGGTGAGGGAAATGTCGAGAATTATGGATTCTTATTTTGCCGTGCTCGAATCTTTTGCCACTCTTTTTAAGGAAGGTTACCTTCAAAAGAAAATGATACTGACCTTTTCCGTGAGCGAAACGCTTAGCAACCTTCGGCGTCATCCCGAACTATATGATTACGTAATGTATGAAGATACTTTTTATCCTAACCTTGCATGGTTATACAGAGAGTTGGAGCCTAAGTTCAGCCTGAAGACTATGAATTTAGAGTGAAGGTAAGGTGAAGGTAAAATGGAGTTAATGTTCACCCGTTTTTGTCCAATCCATCTAAAGAAAGGGTGATGGTGAAGGTGTGAAGGTTAAATCGGGGAAAGTACTATATAAGGTGTTTTTATTCCCCTCTTGACAGCCGTGCTCTCAAGAGGGGAAAATGTTTTTATTTCTTCCCGCTTATTTCTTTAAGCAGTTCATCTACCGCAGCTTTCAGTTGGGTGTCTTCGCCTTTCACTACTGTTTCGGGCGAATTGGCTACTTTGATGTCCGGTTCCAACTGTGAGTTCTCCAAATAGCTTCCGTCCGGCAAGCGATAACCGATGATTGGAATACCGAATATCAGTGTAGGATCTTGCAGGTTCTCCCAAGATACACTGGTCATGGTTCCCGGTACGGGCATACCTACAAGCTTGCCTAACTTCTGGTGGCTGTACACCCACGGTGTGCCGTGTGCATTGGAGTAGTTTGCTTCGCATTGCAGCATAATGGAAGGTTTGTTCCAACGGCGGCTGGGCATGTCACAGGCTTCGCGTCCGCGAACCACTTGGGTGAAATACTTCTTTCCGCTGAACAATACTTCTATGTCTTCATGCAAACGTCCGCCACCATTGAAACGGGTGTCTATAACGATACCCTCGCGGTTGTTGTACTTTCCTAGGATGTCGGAGTAAATGGAACGGAAACTGTCGTCGCCCATTGATTCTATGTGCACATAGCCCAATCGTCCGTTAGACCATTTATCTACGTCCGCTTCGCGTTGTTTTACCCAGCGGGTGTAGAGCAGATCTTTGAATTTGCTTCCGGCAACGGGTACTGCTATTTCTTCCCACCGTTCCTTTGTTTCCGGGTTGTAGAGAGAAACAAGTGTCTTTTTGCCTGCTTTCTTGTTCAGCAATGCCGGATAATCCGTATCGGAAGTAATTTCTGTTCCGTCAATCTTCTCTATGATGTTTCCTGCTTTGACTTTAGAGCGTGCGTGGTCGAAAGGACCTTTTTCCACTACTTCGTCGATAAGCAGACCTTTTCCTTTGTGGTTCCAGTCATAGAGTAATCCCAGTTCCGCAGTGGCGTCACCACCCAGACGCGGACGGAAACGGCCTCCTGTGTGAGATACGTTCAGTTCGCCCAGCCATTCGCTCAGCAGTTCTGCAAAATCATAATTGTTGTTGATGTGGGGCAGGAACTTGCGATAGGCAGCAGTCATTGCATCCCAGTTCACTCCGTGCATATTCAGGTTGTAGAAACGTTTCTGTTGCTGTTTGTACACGTGGTTGAACATATATTCCCGTTCATCGGCAAGGTTTAAATCCATTCCGGCTTTGAAGCTGATAGGTTTAAGCGAACCCGAATTGGCATCCATTTTTTGCATGTTGCTACCCAGAAGGAAGATGTTCTTTCCGTCCTTATCCATTTCCATGCCTACCCAACCGGCGTTCATCTTGTTGACAAGGCGGGTGTCTTTCTTGCGCAAATCCATTTTCCAGAGGTCGAACCCTTTCTCGAAAGCCGAGAAGTAATACAGTGTTTCGCCGTTCTTGGTAATAATGGCATCGCCCAGCTTGGATGAATTGGGAGTGAGGCGCACGATGCGGTCTTCGATGTTTTTCAGTTCAACGGTAATCTCCTTTGCTTTCCCGTCTTTCTTTTCATCTTTGGATTTATCGCCTTTCTTGTCGCTGTCTTTCTTGGCATTCTTTGCTTCGTCTTTCTTCTTTGCTTTTTCCTGTTCTTTCTCCAGTTCTTTCTGCAAATCATAGTCTTCCTTGCTCAAACGGAACTTGTCATAAGCATCTTGATTAAGGAATACTATCATTACATCTTCCAAAGAACCCCATGAGGCATGGTTTCGCATGCCATACCGTTCGGTGCTGAAGAGGATTGCGTTTCCGTCCAGTGCCCAGCGCGGTGAGCCGCTTACGTATCCGCTGTTTGTCAGGTTGGTAATTTCTCCGCCTTGTGCGCTTACCAAGCCTATGTCCGAATACGGATCGTGGCGGTTGCCGATGAATTCGAGTGCAAACCATTTACCGTCGGGCGACCATGTGTAGTTGAATCCTCCCACTGTGTTGTACCATGTGGAGCCGTCGGTCACTTGCCTTACTTTCTTGGTTTTCATATCCATTACCATCAGTCGGTTTCTATCTTCAATAAAGGCAAGTTCTTTTCCGTCCGGTGAGAATTGGGGATAGGTGCGTTCCACCGTAGTCGATGGCAGCAACACTTCTTCTTCTATCAGTGTGGCATTGGGAAAGTTGGCTTCTTCCTTGCGTGCAATCTTTGCCAGATAAAGTTCCCAGTTGCCGTTGCGTTCGCTGGCATAAGCCAATGTGCGGTTATCGGGTGCAAATGATAATCCGGCTTCACGGGCGGCAGTGTGGGTAATCTGTTTGGTTGTGGCATAGTCTGCCGAGGTAACGAACACTTCGCCGCGCACGATGAAAGCTACTTGCTTTCCGTCCGGTGAAACTGTTGCCGAGGTTGCTCCGCCGTTGATCGTAAACGAAGCTATGTTGTCTTCGTCGTCACGTACTATGTCTATCTTTACTTTCTTGGGTGAAGCTCCCGGCTGCTGCGTATATATTTCGCCGTCGTATGCATAGCACAAAGTGTTGCCGGTTCCTGCCGATAAGAAACGTACAGGGTGAGTTTTGAACTTCGATACCGCTTTTACTGCCTGAGGGTTTGTAAGGGCGAAAGAATATACATTGAATGAGCCTTTGTCCCGTTCGCTCAGGAAGTAAACAGTTTGTCCGTCGGCAGATAGAATCGGGTTGCGGTCTTCTCCGGCACGGTTGGTCAGGTTGGTATGTTTTCCGGTTTTGCTGTCATACATCCAGATGTCTCGTGTAATGGATGAAGTATGATGCTTGCGCCACTCGTCTTCCCCGCCTTTGCGGTCTTGGTAAAGGAAAGCATCTCCTTTTTTGTTGAAGCAAACAGCTTCGGCGGGAGTGGCAAGCACTTGCTCTGTGCGTCCTCCGCTTACAGGAACTTTATAGAGTTCGGTCAATGCTCCCGAAGGGAACAATGCACTCTTGGCAGGATCTTGAATTCCGGCAGAGAATAGCACGTACTTTCCATCGGGGCTGAATGTGGAAGGAATTTCGGAAGCGGAGTGTGTGGTCAGTCTTTGGGCTGTTCCACCTTCTGCCGGCATAACGAATACGTCGAAGTTGCCGTTGCGGTCGCTTGCAAAAGCTATTTGCTTACCGTCGGGCGACCATACGGGCGTACATTCATAAGAAGTCTGTGTGGTTAGCCGGATAGCGTTTCCCCCGTTTGCAGGCACTTTGTAAATGTCTCCTTTATAACAAAAGGCAATCTGTGTTCCGTCCGGTGAAATCTTCACATCACGCATCCACAATGGAGTTTCCGCAACGACGGAAATACCTGCAAATCCTAAAGCAATGCAGGTTAGGAGTGTTCTTGTCATGTTTAAAGTTATTTTTATGTTGAATCTATGCAAAGATAAGCATTTGTAGTTTCCGGTAAAAAAATAACGGAAATATTTGGAGAATATTGTAACAAGCACTATCTTTGCATCGCTTTTTAACAGAAAGCATTTTGTTTGTCCTATGGTGTAATGGTAGCACAACAGTTTTTGGTTCTGTTTGTCGAAGTTCGAATCTTCGTAGGACAACATCAATAAAGAAGATACTCAAAAGGTATCTTCTTTTTTGTTTTATACCTTTCCTTTTTTACTTCCAAGTTGAACAATATATTCCGGTCTATGCGTACTTTATAGTGATAAAACAGGTGATTTGGAAAAGAATATAGCCCTTTAGTACAAAATTAACAGGTAATTAGAACAATATTAGCATCTATATATGTTTTTCTTTTGCTATATTTGCATCGTGTACGTAAACGAAGTTATCATTTAAACATATAATGTCATGAAAACAAATTATGAAATTCGCTATGCTGCGCATCCCGAAGATGCAAAAAGCTATGATACGAAAAGAATTCGCAGAGACTTCTTGATTGAGAAAGTATTCGCGGCCAATGAAGTGAATATGGTATATTCTATGTATGACCGCATGGTTGTAGGTGGTGCAATGCCTGTAGGTGAAGTATTGAAACTGGAAGCTATTGATCCGTTGAAAGCTCCTTATTTCCTTACTCGTCGCGAAATGGGTATTTTCAATGTAGGCGGTCCCGGTGTAGTTAAAGCCGGTGATGCCGTATTCGAACTCAATTATAAAGAAGCCCTTTATTTAGGTTCGGGCGATAGAGAAGTAACATTTGAAAGCAAAGATGATAAGAATCCTGCTAAATTCTATTTCAACTCACTCACTGCTCACAGAAACTATCCTGATAAGAAAGTGACTAAGGCAGATGCAGTTGTTGCCGAAATGGGTTCATTGGAAGGTTCTAACCACCGTAACATAAATAAGATGTTGGTAAACCAAGTATTGCCTACCTGCCAGTTGCAAATGGGTATGACCGAACTGCAACCGGGAAGTGTGTGGAACACTATGCCGGCTCACGTTCACTCTCGCCGTATGGAAGCATATTTCTACTTTGAAGTTCCCGAAGATCAGGCTGTTTGCCATTTCATGGGTGAAGTAGACGAAACACGCCATGTATGGATGAAGGGCGACCAAGCTGTACTTTCTCCGGAATGGTCTATCCACAGTGCTGCTGCTACTCATAACTATACTTTCATTTGGGGTATGGGAGGTGAGAACCTTGATTACGGAGATCAGGACTTCTCTTTAATCACTGATTTGAAATAAATCTATTACTTATAAACATAAAAAAGAAATTACTATGGTAAACTTTTCATTAGAAGGTAAAGTCGCTTTGGTTACCGGAGCTTCTTACGGAATTGGTTTGGCTTTGGCTACAGCGTTTTCTGAAGCGGGTGCAACTATCGTGTTCAACGATATTAAACAGGAATTAGTGGATAAAGGTCTTGCTGCCTATGCAGAAAAGGGCATTAAGGCACACGGATATGTATGTGACGTTACTAACGAAGATCAGGTAAACGAAATGGTTGCCCGGATTGAGAAGGAAGTAGGCGTTATTGATATTTTGGTAAACAATGCAGGTATCATCAAGCGTATTCCTATGCATGAAATGACTGCTGCCGAGTTCCGTCAGGTTATCGACATCGACTTGAACGGTCCGTTCATCGTTTCAAAGGCCGTTATTCCTTCAATGATGAAGAAAGGTCACGGAAAGATTATCAATATCTGTTCAATGATGAGTGAATTGGGACGTGAAACGGTTTCTGCCTATGCTGCTGCCAAAGGTGGTTTGAAGATGCTTACCCGTAACATCGCTTCCGAATATGGTGAATACAACATCCAGTGTAACGGTATCGGTCCGGGTTATATCGCAACTCCGCAAACAGCTCCTTTGAGAGAAAAACAAGCTGACGGTTCACGCCATCCGTTTGATGCATTCATTGTTGCAAAGACTCCGGCTGCACGTTGGGGAACTCCTGAAGATTTGATGGG
This sequence comes from uncultured Bacteroides sp., assembly GCA_902492205.1. Classification (GTDB taxonomy): domain Bacteria; phylum Bacteroidota; class Bacteroidia; order Bacteroidales; family Bacteroidaceae; genus Bacteroides. The sequence continues at coordinate 211,959 of CABUKU010000001.1, forward strand.
ACCTGCCGTATTCCTTGCTTCAGATGCTTCCGACTTTGTAAACGGACATGTACTTTATGTAGACGGTGGTATTCTTGCTTATATCGGAAAGCAACCTCAATAATTAAGACAGAGATAAAATGAAAAAGATTCTTTATTTACTTTTTGCTGCTTTTACTGCATTCTCTTGTGCGCAACAGAATGGGGTAAAGGTAACAGTTGCCAATAGTTCTTCACTCGATCGTGAGAATGAAATGGTGGAAGTGTCGATGACGGAAGTCTCTAATAAGTTGAATCTGGCAGACACGGCACAGATTGTAGTGTTGGATGAAAATAACCGGCAAGTTCCTTATCAGGTGACTTATGATGATATGCTTATTTTCCCTGCCAACGTAAAAGCTAATGCACAGGCAGTTTATACTGTAACAACAGGTACTCCTATGGTGGTGGACACAAAAGCATGTGGTAAATATTATCCGGAACGTGTTGACGATGTTGCTTGGGAAAATGATCGTGTAGCTTTCCGTACTTACGGACCTGCATTGCAAGCATCGGGCGAACGTGCTTTCGGTTATGACGTCTGGACAAAATGTGTTGATGAACCGGTTGTTGAGGCTCGTTATGCAAGTGAACTTAATCCTGAAACATTGGCAAAGATTGATTCTTTGAAGAAAGCAGGAAAGAAAGATGAATCAAAAGAGTTGTATCGTTCGGTTTCATATCACGTAGATCATGGAAACGGTTTGGATTGCTATAAAGTAGGTCCTACTCTTGGCGGTGGTACTGCTGCTTTGATGGTGGATAATGAAATTATTTATCCTTACTGTTATAAAGAACAGGAAATTCTGGATAACGGTCCGTTGCGCTTTACTGTGAAACTGGTTTATAACCCTCTTACGGTAAAAGGTGATTCGAATGTGGTTGAAACACGTGTTATTTCTTTGGACGAAGGTTCTCAGTTGAATAAGACAGTTGTTTCTTATACAAACACAAACGAAGTTCTTCCTATCGCAGCAGGTATTGTGTTACACGATCCTGATGGTGGCAAGAATGCAGCCAATGCCGAACAAGGTTATATAGCTTATGCAGATCCTACCGATAATGTGAACAACAATAACGGTACTATCTATGTAGGTGCTGTGTTCCCTGCCAACGTGAAAGAAGCTAAAACAGTTTTCTTCCCGGAACAGGAAAAGAAAGAATTGCGTGGTGGTGCCGACGGTCATGTATTGGCAATCAGCGATTACGAACCAAGTTCTGAGTTTACTTATTACTGGGGTGCAGGTTGGAGCAAATACGGTTTCAACAGCTTCGAAGAGTGGACTAAGTATCTTGAAAATTATGCAGCTAAAGTACGCGCTCCGCTTACAGTTACAATGCAATAGTTGAGAATTGAGAGTTGAGAGTGAATATTTTAATAGTTCACTCTCAATTTTCAACTCTCAACTATTAATTGCTTTAATGTTCCTCATCAGCCCTTCATATTTGGCTCTTTTCACTGCCGAACCCTTAAATAAAGTTCTATATTCTTCAATGCTCAGCTTTTCCCAGTCTTGGGGTGTCATGTTCATAAATGCTTCCGAAGGTTGCAATTCATCTATTGTGTTGGGTGTAGCGAAGCGGTTCCACGGACAGGCTTTCTGGCAACGGTCGCACCCATAGATGTAATTTCCCATTTTAGACACATATTCTTTCTCTATTTCACCTTTATTCTCTATGGTAAGGTATGACAAGCATTTGTTGGCATTAAGTAAATATGGACTTTCCAAAGCTTTTGTAGGGCAGGCATCAAGGCAACGTGTACAATTGCCGCAACGGTTGACGGCTGGTGAGTCATAAGCGAGTTCGGCATCAATGATAAGTTCACCTAAGAAGAAATAAGAACCTGCATGAGGGATAATCAGGAGCGTATTCTTTCCTGTCCATCCTAAACCGGCTTGCTGTGCCCAGTAGCGTTCCAATACGGGAGCCGTATCACAAAACACACGACCTTTCACAGATATTAATTCCATATTAATATAGTTAAGCAGGGAATTGAGCTTTTCTTTCATTATGTCATGGTAATCTTTGCCATAAGCATAATAGGCAAATTGCAGTTGGTCGTCCCGTAGTTTCTTTTGAGGATAATAATTCAAGGCAACACAGATAACACTCCGTGCATCTTCAACAAGTAGTTGGGGATTGCATCGTTTATCGAAGTTGTTCTCTAAGTATGCCATATCCGCCTGATAACCTTTGTCAAGCCACCGACTCAAATGTTCCCGGTTGGTGGAGAGGTTTGCCGAAGTGATTCCACAAGCAGAAAAGCCGAGGCGTGCTGCTTCGGCTTTTATTTTATTTGAAAGAACTTCGGGAGTATTCATGTTTTCGTTATAACTGTTTAAATGTATATCCTTGTTCCAGCAGCCATTCTATGGCTCGTGGCAATGCATATTTCATGTTCTTTTCGGCTTTCAGCGAATCATGGAAAGTAATGATTGAGCCGTTTCGAACGTAATGTTTCACTTTCCGCAATACTTGCCGTCCGTTAAGTTTGTTACTGTAATCACGGGTAACCAAGTCCCACATCACAATTTTGTACTTCTTTCGCAGGGCATAGTACTGTTTCAATCGCATGTGTCCGTGGGGTGGACGGAAAAGATCGGATTTTATCAGTGCGTTGGCTTTTTCGGTGTTTGCCATGTAATTGGCAGTGTGGTATTCAAATCCGCGAATATGGTTGAATGTATGATTACCTACCCGATGTCCCCTGTCCAGCAACATTTGGAATTCTTCGGGATGTTTTCTCACATTGTCTCCCACAAGAAAGAATGTGGCCTTTATATTGTATTTGTCTAATAAATCAAGTACCCAAGGAGTTATTTCGGGAATAGGACCGTCATCGAAAGTCAGGTAGACGGCTTTTTCATTCGGGTTCATTCGCCAAAGTGCACCGGGATATAAAGCCCTTACAATGTTAGGTGGTTGTTCTATAAACACTTTTGTCGATTATTTTAGGTGGTGGCAATAATAAGAAGGGCGGAGCAGAGCCCCGCCCTTACAGTTATTTGGATTTGAGGCTCTTTATTCTCGAAGTATATATACCGTATAATTCGTCGAGTTGTTTAGAGTAGTTCGAAGCTAACTTGGACTTGTATTTATCAAGGGTGTTGTTTACATCATCCAATATATAGAAATGATATAGGCAATCTTGCGAAGAAGTAGCTAGCTGGCTGTTCATCAAGCTCAGATACCAAGTGATGTATTCCAGAGAATTATTTGCTATCGCATTCATAATCTTGTCTGCCTTTTCCGTTTCACCCAATTCATAGTAAGCTTCGGCAAGGTCTTTCGAACCGCTTTGGAAATCATGAGGAACAGTTGCTCCCGGAATTACTTTCTCGCTGTAATCGAGAGCTTTCAATGCCTTGTCTTTCTTGCCTTCCTTAAGCAACTGCTTCACTAGCTGTGCAAACATACGGCGGTGTGTGAAACACATGCGCATGATGTTTTCATCAATGTACACATTAGGATTGTCAATGCCACCGAATTTGAATTTATTCATCAGGTTGTCATACATCTTCTCGGAGTCAATGCGCGCATTGAGTTCCGTTGTGTTGAACGGAGTGATGCGGTATGCCAAACCTTCCTGCATGAAGTTGTTACCTAAATTCAAATGGTTTTCTGTACCTACGGTGATTGCCATATAAATAGGACGTTCCCAGTTTGTCTGTGCAAGCATCTCAAGCATCATTAATTCCGATTTATAAAGTGCTCTTTTGCCTTTCAGCGAAATAGTCATGTAATCAGGAATTTCTCCATGCAATGAGTCAGGAATCATCATGCCCGAACGTTTCACGGCTTCTTTGTCTATCGTTACTACGATACTGTCTGTCGGGATGATGTGTAAATCCGGATTAGATGAACGCACCCAGTATTTAAGGATGTTCTTCAATTCAAACGGATTGTCTCCGAAGCTTGCTTTGGCAGCCTCGGGATTCTTTTCATAAAGATCCAGAATCTGTTGCTTGGCCTCAGGACGTACAGGAACGTATTCATTGGTTCCCGATACGAATTCCAAACGATCCCAAGTGATGGGAACTGATGGAGAATCATAAGCCGGACGTTTCATCTGGTCGATATACCAGTCTGTCTGCAAATAGCTCAGGTTACATACACGTACATCGGTACGGAAACCTTCTGTTTCTTGATTGTACCACAACGGGAATGTATCGTTATCACCATTTGTATATATGATAGGATCACCTTCTTCCTGACAAGTCATCAAGTAGTTCTGACCGAAGTCACGGCAAGTGTAGCGGTCACTACGGTCGTGATCGTCCCAAGTTTGTCCCGCCATTTGAATAGGTACGAACAAGCAGGCTACGGATGCTACGATTGCCGAAGGCAGTTCCTTGAATTTCTGTTTAAGCATCTGAACAATTCCGGCAACACCCATACCTATCCATATGGCGTAGGCATAGAACGAACCGGCATAAGCATAGTCTCGTTCACGTGGCTGGCTCGGTGTTTGGTTCAGATAGATAACGATAGCTATACCTGTCATGAAGAACAGGAAGAATACCACCCAAAATCCCTGAATGCCTTTTTGCCCGCGATATGCTTGCCAAAACAGACCGATGATACCGAGGATAAGAGGCAGACAGTAGAACACATTGTGTCCTTTGTTGTTGGCAAGATCGGCGGGGAGCAGGCTTTGGTCGCCAACCAAATATTTGTCTATGAAGTTGAAACCTGTAATCCAGTTACCGTGTTCTATTTCGCCATTGCCTTGAATGTCATTCTGGCGTCCGGCAAAGTTCCACATGAAATAACGCCAATACATGAAATTCAACTGGTATGAGAAGAAGAACTTGATGTTTTCCCATTGTGAAGGCATTTTCACCATTACTGTTTCTCCGCATTGGTCATAAGGAACTTGATAGCCCTCTATATCCATCCAATCTTCGTATTGCTTGGCATGTTGGTCGCTATACATACGCGGAAACAACATGTTTTGAGCATATTTGTATTCTGTACGGTTACGAACCACCACATAGCTGTCTTTTTCATCGGGAGACGCTTTTTCCTTACGTCCATAAACGGGAGCACCTTCTACGGCTACCGGAACGCAATATCCGCCCTCCGGTTTCAACTGAACCTTTGATGAATAAGCCTGTCCGTAAAACAAAGGTCTTGTTCCGTATTGTTCGCGTCCGAGGTATTCACCCAAAGTGAATATATCTTCCGGTGAGTTTTGATCCATCGGAGGGTTGGCAGTAGAACGGATAACAATAAGTGCATAAGAAGAATATCCCACAATAATCATCATGATGCAAAGCAGGGAAGTGTTCAGTGTGCGTGCGCTGATTTGATACTTCTTGTCGATGCTTTCCGAGAAAAGGTAGAAAGCAAGGATAACCAACACAATAAGCCCGATAATCACGCTGCTTGTTCCATGCCCATAGAATGGAATACCTAAAAGGGCTACTGTGAGCAAAAAGGAAATATTCATCCTTGTCTTGCTCTTTTGCACATATGATTCATATACTCCCCAGATAATAGAAGCTACCAGAAGGAATATAAAGAATACCAATCCGGAGTTGAATGGCAAACCGAAGCTGTTGACAAACAGCAATTCGAACCATCCGCCTATCTTCACAACACCCGGTACGATACCATAGAGCACAGCAGCAACTAGAATCATCGAACCGATAAGGGCAAGGATGCTTCCTTTGAGATTGGCTTCAGGATTTTTCTTGTAATAATATACCAATACGATGGCAGGGATGCACAACAGGTTGAGCAAGTGCACACCGATAGAAAGTCCTGTGAGGTAAGCAATGAGCACTAACCAGCGGTCACTGTGAGGATCATCGGCTACGTCTTCCCATTTAAGGATGAGCCAAAACACGAGTGCGGTAAACAGTGATGAGTAGGCATATACTTCACCTTCTACGGCACTGAACCAGAATGTGTCACTGAATGTATAAACCAAAGCACCTACGATACCCGAACCCATGATAGTGACTAATTGCCCTTTAGTCATGGCTTCAGTGTCGGGGGCTATCAACTTTTTAACTAAATGTGTGATTGTCCAGAACAGGAACAAGATACATGCACCACTCATCAGCGCACTCATATAATTCACCATGCGGGCAACCAATGAAGGATCGCTCACGAATTGGGTGAACAAGTTGGAAGTGAGCATAAAGAAAGGTGCTCCGGGTGGGTGTCCTACTTCCAGTTTGTAGCCTGTGGTAATGAATTCCGGGCAGTCCCAGAAGCTCGCTGTCGGTTCTATCGTCATGCAATAAACGGTAGATGCAATAACAAAAATCAACCAACCAATCAGGTTGTTTGTTAGCTTGTACTGTTTCATTAAACTTATACTTGTTTGTTCGTTAACTTAATACGTGGCTGCAAAGATAAGAAAGTTTGTCGGAACTGCATTCAATTCAACACTTTATAACGTTGTGGCACTATTATACTGAAAGATTGTTAGAGAGATATTAGAAAGTAATTAGAAGTTATTCTTTTATCTTTAATGTTTATGGTTGTGCTCTTTCAATACCCGGTGAGGCAGATCGCCATGTCCTACTAATTCGATAGGACAGTTGAAGTTTCGGGTAAGCCACTCTTCGCTTACTTCTGTGTCGGGGTGATAATCCAGTGTTTCATTTACGCAAGCAATGGTTTTCACTTCCTGTAATACTGTTCCTATATCATGAGATACAAGAATGATAGCCCGTTCGTGGTTTATCTCTTCAAGGATTTCATAAAGCTTTGTTTCTGTGCGGCGGTCGATGTATGTACTCGGTTCATCAAGAATAACCACATCGGGACTTGAAACAATGGCACGCCCCAGTAAGGCCCGTTGCAGTTGTCCGCCACTAAGCTGCCCGATAGCACGTTTTTCGAAACCTTCCAATCCCATTCTTCCAATCACTTCTTCCACTTTCTCGTGTTGTTCTTTGGTGTATCTTCCGATAAGTGGTTTTTTGCTGCTTAATCCGGAAAGAATCACCTCGTATACGGAAATAGGGAATTTTTTATCAATAGCATTGTATTGGGGTAGGTAGCCCATTGTGATTTTGTCTACCTGCTTGCCGTCATGGAAAAAGCGTATGCTGCCTTCACTTGGCTTGATGAGTCCCAGAATCAATTTGATGAGCGTAGTTTTCCCACCGCCATTAGGACCGATAATACCAAGAAAGTCCCGTTCGTAAACTGTAAGGTTCACGTCGTGTAGCACCACTTTGGAATCATATCCGGCCGAAATGTTTGTCAGTTCTATCAACTTGTTATTCATGGTGCAATGCTTTCGCTACGTGAATCATTTCCTCATTCCAATCATAAGACAGGGGATTAATGGGAACAATCTTTGCTCCTGTCTCTTTGGCTATCAACTCGGCATTGCGGACATCGAACTCCTGCTGAACGAAGATAACTTCCACTCCTTCCTTGCGTGATTCGTTAATCAGGTTTTTCAGATGAACAGGCGAAGGCTCTTTTCCTCCGGCTTCGATGCTGATTTGTTTCAATCCGTAATCACGGGCAAAATAACTTAACGCAGGATGATAAATCATAAATACCTTGTCGGCGCCTTTCAGTTCTTCTTTTACGATACTATCGGTTTTTTCTAGTTGCTTGTCAAGAGCATTATATCGTTCCGTATAATATTCTTCATTTTCTTTATCCATTTGAGTAAGTGCCAGAAGAATATTTTTTGCTATGATTTGCGCATTAATAGGAGAGTTCCAGATGTGCGGTTCCACTCCTTCATGTATGTGGATATTGTCACCCTCTCCATGCTGATGCGTGTCATAGATAAGGTCTACCCCTTTCGATGTGTCAAATACTTGCATGTGTGGGGTATTCTCCAGCAATCTATCCAGCCATGTCTTCTCAAAACCGATATAACCGATGCGGAAGTAAGCTTTACTATCTCCCAGTTTCACCAATTGTTGTGGAGTGGGATCATAAGTTTCCGGGCTGCTCCCTTTCGGAACCATACTTACCACTTTGAACTTGTCTCCGGCTATTTGCTCAGTGAGATACCTAAGAGGTTCTATGGTGACGGTAATCACTTTTTCCGAATTTTCTTTCTTTTGCTTATCGCCTGTGCAGGAAGCAAGCACAACTGACATTGCCAGTAGCAGGTATATTGTTCTTTTCATATTCATTTAGTTGCTCTAAGTATTTCTCTTTTTCCTTGTGGAGGCCCCGGTAAACGTTCCACTGTGAACCCGGCAGACTGTAACATTCTCCTGATTATGCCTTTTGCGCAATAGGTGGTTAGTATCCCTCCTTTGCTCATAATAACATACAAAGAATTAAATAGTTCTTGTGTCCACATTTCCGCTTGTTTTTCCGGAGCGAATGCATCGAAGTAAACAATGTCATAAGTTCCGGTGAATCGGTGTTTGGTAAAGTCTCCTTTTATTTTATGTAATGTGAAATTATCTGTTATCCGGTTATCTTGTTCCCATTTGCATGAATGCAGACGATAGTAATCTTCTTCCCGTTCTTTGCAGATGGCTGTGGGATAATCGAGTTGTTTTAATGTATTTTCCTCTAAAGGATAAAGTTCTATTCCTGTATAATGAATTGACTTGTTCAGCTGCTCGGCAGCAAGCAAAGTAAGAAATGCATTCAATCCGGTACCGAACCCTATTTCGAGCAGACGAAGGGAAGGGAGAGACGAATGTTCCAACCCCATACGGATAAAAATGTGTTCCGATTCTGTCAATGCTCCTTTTACCGAATGATAGTGTTCATCCAGTTGCGGAACAAACAGCGTGTTGCTTCCGTCGGCTGTTGTTTCTATCAATATGTCTCGTTGTTCTTTTATCATGCCATTACGTAATCTATTACTCCTTGCATGGCGAGCAGAAGAAGTATGTATCTTATCAGCTTTCCCGTAAACATGGAAAGTGTGGTTATCCAGATATTGCTTCTCATAAATCCCAATGCTATGGCAATTACTTCGCCAATGGCAGGCAGGAATGTGAAGAAGGCCATCATTGCACCTTTGCCCTGCAAGAAAGTTTCCATTTTCTCAATCTTTTCTTTCTTGACTTTGAAATACTTCTCAATCCAGTTTATTTTCCCTAAATGCCCCATCCAATAGCAGGTCATTCCTCCTACTGTGTTACCCAAACTTCCGGCTATGATGCAACCTGTGGGATCAAGTCCCATTTTTACTAAAGCAACCATTACGATTTCTGAGCTGAAAGGAACAATGCTTCCCGCCAGCATGGCAGCAATAAATAAACCTATATAACCCCATTCTATCAGAAATTGTGATATGGCATCCATAAATTACAGTATAATAGTGCGATTAGTAAAATGATTGAGATAATGAAAATTATGTTTGATGATTTACTGTTTGCCAAAGCAAAGAAATGTCCCGTTAAAATACTGGTACATATCAGTAATACAGGAAGTATCGTTTTTGTATGCTGTGGTTGTAACAGGAGAGCCGCAAGCAGTATGAAATCTAACAATACTAAAAAGTTAAGATAAGAACGGGTGCGTATCTTGTCCTGATAATTATTGAACAGATAATGTATGATACTGATTAAAGTAAGGAGGAACACAACTCCTATTGTAGCAAGTTCCCATAGGGGAATAGTGCTCAAATTGATGGGAGTAAATGTAACTAATTCTTTGAAAGGAGCATAGAATAATTCCATTTCATTGTAAAAGAATGCATGCCCAAGCAGGAACCAATAAGGAAAACTCAAACCAACAATTCCGGCAAAGAATGTACGCAGGCTTAATGATTGGAAATTATATTCTCCAATTATCCAGACGGGAAATAGGTATAGAAGTTGTGGAAATAAAAGGCTTCCCAATCCTAAAAACAGATAAGAGTGGAATATATTTCCTGTCGGCTCATTCTTTTGATAAGTTCTGAATAAGAAATACAGGCTGAGACACACACAGATAACAACAAATGCTCCTTGTTGCAAAGGCTGTAACACAGGGCAGACGGCAATGAATAAAGAATAGATGCAAGCTTGAAAAGTGGTACGTGTACGTATCAGGGAATATGTATTATTGATGCCTATAAGGATATAGATAATAATACCATAGAGAATAAAGTTGATTGACCTTTCAAGAAATTCATTCAGTTGAAGGTTACTTATCAGTTTGGTGAAATAATATCCTTCCTTTGCTATCTGTATTTCAGGTTTTACAAAATAAATCAATCCCCACAGCAATGCGGAGATAATAATCACAACAGGAAAAGTGAGTTTACCTGTTGTGACTTTATTTTGAAACCTTTTTCTTATCATATTTCAATTATAAATCGAAACCGATGTCTGAACGGAAGTACTTTTTATCAAAGTCGATCACCTTTGCATTGGCAAATGATTGTGCAAGAGCTTCTGCTTTGTTATTTCCATAAGAGCTTACGGCAATGACACGACCTCCGGCAGTAACTACTTCTCCGTCCTTCATTGCTGTGCCGGCATGGAAAACAATGCTGTCTTTCACTTTATCAATACCACTGATAGGGAAACCTTTGTCGTAGTGTTCAGGATAGCCGCCCGATACGAGCATGACACAAACAGCCGTACGTGGATCTGTTTCCAATGTCTTTTCATTGAGGTTGCCTTCTGCTACTCCTTCAAATAACTCTACCAAGTCGCTTTTGATGCGGAGCATCACGCTTTCTGTTTCGGGATCGCCCATACGGCAGTTATATTCAATAACCATCGGCTCGCCCTTCACATTGATAAGGCCAAAAAAGATGAAGCCTTTGTAGTCAATGCCTTCTGCGGCAAGTCCTTCCACTGTGGGGCGGATAATGCGTTCGTCTACTTTTTGCATCCACTCTTTGGTTGCAAACGGAACGGGAGATACAGAACCCATACCACCGGTATTCAGTCCTTTATCACCTTCGCCGATACGTTTGTAGTCTTTTGCTTCCGGTAAGATTTTATAGTTCTTTCCGTCGGTCAACACAAATACGCTGCATTCTATTCCGCTGAGGAATTCTTCAATGACTACACGTGCACTTGCCTGTCCGAACATCCCATCGAGCATTCCTTTTAATTCTTTCTTTGCTTCTTCCAAAGTAGGTAGAATCAGCACACCTTTACCGGCACACAGTCCGTCGGCTTTCAATACATAAGGTGCTTCAAGAGTTTCAAGGTAAGCCAAACCTTCTTCAAGGTTCTCGCCTGTGATACATTTATATCCCGCTGTGGGTATGTTGTGACGCATCATAAACGCTTTGGCAAAGTCCTTGCTTCCTTCCAGTGTGGCACCTTCTTTTGACGGACCTACCACAGGAATATCTTTTAAAGCATCATCGTTTTTGAAGTAATCATAGATACCTTTTACCAACGGATCTTCGGGACCTACTATTACCATATCCACTTTATTGTTGATAACGAACGCCTTGATAGCATCGAAATCATCGGCTTTGATGTTTACGTTTTCACCTACGTTGCTTGTTCCGGCGTTTCCCGGAGCTATATATAATTTTTCAATCTTCGGGCTTTGTGCTATTTTCCATGCCAATGCATGTTCACGTCCTCCTGAGCCTAATAGAAGTAGTTTCATAATCTCTTTATTATTTTAAATAGTCATCAAAATATCTTGTTATCTTCTCATATAAATGTACACGGTCTCTTCCCACCATGTTGTGTCCTTGCCCCGGATAAGTAAACAGATCGGGGTAAGTTCCTGCATCAATGCATGCACGGATGAAAGAAAGACTGTGTTGAGGAACGCAGGTAGGATCGTCTCCACCGTAAATAATCAGGAGCTTTCCTTTCAGGTTACCTGCCTTTAAATTCAGGTTGCTGTTCTTATAACCGTCAGGATTGCTTTCGGGAGTATCCATGTAACGTTCTCCATACATTACTTCGTAGTATTTCCAGTCTATAACAGGACCACCGGCTACTCCTACCTTAAATACATCAGGATAGGATGTCATTAAATTGGTTGTCATGAATCCGCCGAAACTCCAACCGTGTACACCTAAGCGGTCACCGTCTACATAAGGAAGGCTCTTTAAGAACTCCACTCCTTTAAGTTGGTCTTTCATTTCTTCTACACCTAATTGACGGAAAGTAACTTGTTCAAATTCAAGTCCTCTGTTTTCGCTTCCACGATTATCTACGGTGAGCATTACATATCCTTTCTGTGCCATATAGATGTCCCAACCACGAACATCATAGTTGCGGCTGTTGTGAATCATCTGTGCATGAGGACCTCCATATACGTAGATGATTGCCGGATATTTCTTGTTTGCATCAAAGTCCACCGGTTTAACAAGACGGTAGTAAAGGTCGGTCACTCCGTCGTCGGCTTTGATAGTACCTACGGTGATTTCCGGCATTTTGCATTTTGCAAACGGTTCTTCTGCTGTCAGCAAGTTTATTTTTTTACCTGAATAAATATCAATTACATTAATGGAACGACCGACAGTAGGGGAGGTATAGTGGTCGATCAGATATTTTCCCGAATTGCTCAACATATCATAATGTAACCCGTCTTTGTCCCCGATCAGAACACGTTTTCCGCTTTTCACATTCACACGGTAAGGATTGCTTTGCAAAGGAGAGATTTCCGTTGTCATAATAATAACGTCTTTCTTTGCTTCGTTGAATCCCAGAATCTTTTGTACCAACCAATTACCTGAAGTAAGCTGCTTAATCAGTTTACCGTTGGTGTCATACAGATATAAATGATTGAAGCCGTCTCTCTGACTTTGATAGATGAATTTCGTATCATCCCAAGGTAAAAAGAAGATTGGGTGTTGAGGCTCCACATATTTAGGAGATGTTTCTTCTATCAGTGTAGCTTCCAATTCTCCTGTTGCTGCATTGTAGCGGCAGAGCTTGGAATGGTTCTGGTCGCGGTTGAGCTCAATAAGATAGATGCTTTTTTCATCGGGCGACCAGGAAATATTGGTGAAGTAACGGTCGGTAGGATCTCCGGCTTTCAGATAAACAGTCTTGTTGTTTGCTACATCATAAACACCTACGGTTACTTTGTGGCTTGTCATTCCCGCCATCGGATATTTAATGTTATATAGCTCGCCCACACGCTTGGAGATATTTACCATCGGATAATCCGTGACCATTCTTTCATCCATGCGATAGAAAGCAAGAAGGTTACCTTCCGGACTCCAGAATGTACCTTTCATAATACCGAACTCATTACGGTGAACGGCTTGTCCGCAAACCACTCCTTCCGGTTCATCGGTTATTTGAATATCGTCTACATAAAGATTGTTTTTGCGGGTATAAGCAGTATGCTTACCGGCTTCACTGTAGTCCTTGTTCTCCCTTTTGATTTTCTTATCTGTATCGGTTGGAGTAACGATTGCCAAAGTGTCTGTCTTTCCTGTTTTGGGATTCAGCCTGTACTCTTCATCCTTGTTGTTGGCTTTCCATACACAAATATCACCTTCCCATTTCAATCCTTTCAGATTTTTGGGAATATAGCGCCAGTAGGTTTTACCTCCAGGCGTCAGGTCTTCAAGTGTCAGTTGTTTTTGTGTTTGTCCCATACACAGGTTTATTCCTGCCAATACGGCAATGCTGAAAATAACTATACGTTTCATTCTTCCAATTTTTGTCTTGTTTCACGTAAACGTTCGTAGATATCTTTTTCTTTACTTGGGGCAGCAGGTCTTTCCCTTCTGTCTTCTCTTTCTCTGAAAGGTCTTTCGTCTGCTGCATCTTTCTTGAATTCTTTGTATTTACCACCGAATATCTGGTATTTACGGAATTCACATTCCAGTGCTCCATTAAATAATGGAATCTTAACGGATGGTTTCAAACCGATCTGGTCGAAACACTCTTCACGGTAACTCAATATCCATGCATCGTTGTCGGTAAAGGCATGTTTCAGTCTTTCACCTATCATCTGGTATAATCCTAACAGGTCACGTGTAGAAATACGTTCTCCATAAGGAGGATTGGTGATGATGATAGATTTATCTTTTGGCTTTTCGAATTGCTGGAACGGTTGGAGTTTTAAAATGATGTCCTTCGATACTCCGGCAGCCTTTATGTTGTGAGTGGCAATCTCATTGGCTTTCGGGTTGTTATCGTATCCATAAATTTTATGTTCGAATTCCTTTTCCTGAGAATCGTCGTTATAAATGTTGTCGAACAATTCCTGGTCGAAATCCTGCCATTTCTCAAAAGCAAACTCTTTGCGGAACACCCCCGGAGCAATGTTGCGCGCTATCAAAGCCGCTTCGATTGGAATGGTTCCCGAACCACACATCGGATCAATCAGGTCACATTCTCCGTGCCAACCTGTCATTAGAATCATTCCGGCAGCAAGAACTTCATTGAGCGGAGCTTCTACTGCTTCCTGACGGTAACCGCGGCGATGAAGTGATTCGCCCGAACTGTCTAAAGACAAGGTACATCTGGTTTGAGCGATATGGATGTTGAGCAGCACATCCGGTTTATTGATACGCACCGAAGGACGTTTGCCGTCTTTTTCACGGAAATAGTCAACGATAGCGTCTTTCACTTTGTAGGCGACGAACTTTGAATGGCGGAATTCATCGGAGAAGACCACTGCATCGACTGCGAAAGTCTTGTCTACATTCAAATAGTCCTCCCATTTGATTGCCTTAATTGCGTTATACACTTCATCGGCATCTTTTGCCTGAAAATGCTTGATTGGTTTAAGAATACGGATAGCTGTACGCAGACAGAAGTTTGCCTTGTACATCATCTCTTTGTCTCCCGTGAAGGAAACCATACGTCTGCCAATTTCAATGTTATTGGCACCGAGTTGGGTTAATTCCTGTGCCAATACTTCTTCTAATCCCTGAAATGTTTTCGCAATAAGCTCAAATTGTTCGTCCATATAATTTTGGTAATTAATAAAATTCCGATTGTTATTTTTTAGCCTTAGTTTGTACAATACGTGCACCCGGTTTCACATCTTCCGTTACCCAGATGTTGCCTCCCACGGTGGCTCCCTTGCCGATAGTGATTCTTCCCAATATGGTTGCATTGGAGTAGATTATGACATCGTCTTCCAATATCGGATGGCGGGGAATGCCTTTAATGGGTTTGCCGTCTTCATCCAACGGAAAACTTTTAGCTCCGAGGGTTACTCCCTGATAGAGTTTCACATTGTTTCCGATGATGCTCGTTGCTCCGATTACTACGCCTGTTCCGTGGTCGATAGTGAAATAAGAGCCTATCTGTGCAGCCGGATGAATATCTATTCCGGTTTCCGAGTGTGCCATTTCCGTGATGATACGGGGAATTAAGGGAACATCCAGTTCCACCAGTTGGTGTGCAATGCGGTAGTTGCTAATGGCACGAATGGCAGGATAGCAACTGATTACTTCGCCAAAGCTCTCGGCAGCCGGATCACCGTTGTAAGCAGCTTCCACGTCGGTGGCAAGGATACGGCGCATTTCGGGCAGTTTGCTGATAAACTTTGCAGCAATCTGTGCAGCTTCTTCACGTCTTGAGTCCGTACATTCTTCGCATTCTTCGCCTGAGCCAAAACACAATCCTGCAAGAATCTGTTCGGTTAGCAACCCGAATAGTTTCTCAATGTTTACCCCGATGTGGTAATTGATAGTGCGGCTGTTGATAGTGGAATTGCCATAATACCCGGGAAAGAGAATGGAACGGGTTAGTTCAACGATTTCGTGCAAACTTTTAGCGGAAGGCAAAGGTTCACCGTCTTTGTGCTGGTGAAACAGTCCCTTATATGATTCGCTATCCGAAAGCTCATCGACTGCCTGTGTCAGAATGTGGGTAAAGTTCAATGGACTCATTAGTAATCCCTTAATTTATTTATGAATGTGCAAAAATAAGGAATTATGTGGGTATCACAAAGTTTGTGGGCTATTAATGAAATAAAAAAGAGTGATTTATGGTGGAATTATTAAATATCAGGCGTTCGTTGTTTTTTCATTCATCGGCTTCACCGGTTCTGAACCCTTTTATCTATCATGCATAGCGGGTGAAGGCAATAAATGAAAAAGGGTGAAAGTATCTATGAAAACGTCCTTACGTTTTACCCCAAACGTAAGAACGTTTTGTTGATTACCTTAGGGAGATTTGTCAACTATCCACGGGATCTTCTCTAACTTCCCTAGGGTGATTGTTCAACTTCCCTAGGGTAATTTTTAAATCACTGCACTGATTTTCTCTTCATCCCCTTTCTCTTGTTGCCTTCACCTCCTAAAGCCGATGAATAAAGGATTGTAGAATGGATGAAAGAGGTGAAGGAGCAAACTGTGACTTTACTGTAAGGGGGGTAAAAAGAAGGATTAGTTGTCTGAGTATAATCCGAGCCGGTTACCTTCGCAGTCTGTGAAAAGTGCAAAATATCCCATCCCTTCGGCTTCGATTTTGGTTTTCTCCCTTACTATTTTCCCGCCGTTTTTTTTAATGCGAAGAATAGTTTCTTCCATGTTATCCACATTGAAGTGTATGAGTACACCGTCTTTTGAGGGAAAGAAATCCTTTCCGTAAGAGATTGCTCCTGTCACTCGGCCGTCTTCTTCGGGAAAGAATGCCATTTTTTCATCTTCGCATTCAAAAGTGGGAAGTTGGATGCACAATACATTTTCATAGAACTTGACTGCACGTTTGAAATCTGTAGTAGGTACTTCAAAAAAAGAGATAAGTTTCTTCATCTGTTTGCTTTTTTAAGTTGGATAATCTTGTTGATTGACTTTGCAAAGGTAAGCACCGGACAAATATCAGTCTTGGAAAAAAAGGACGAAGAACACTTAGCTGAAATAATCCGAGTGGGGCGGACAGATTGCAACATATTCTTTGGGAGTGTAGCCCGAAAAGATTTTGAACTCGTTAATGAGATGCGACTGGTCGTAATATCCGCATTCGAACGCAAGTTGGGAGGGAGTCAGTTCCGGGTGGTGTTCGAGCAGGTATAATGCTTTCTGGAAACGGACAATACGAAGGAAGTCTTTGGGGTTGGCTCCGATATGCTCGGCAAATATCCGTTTGAATTGTTTGTAGCTCAGACAGCAATAATCTGCCAGTTGTGAGATGCTGATGTTTCCTTTTGTTTGGTTAATGGTTTGAATAGCAGTATAAACTCTTTTGAAATTATACTCCTTGAACTCATGAAGCTTTCTTATGAGGAATGATTCTATCAGCTTGATGCGTTCGTTATTGCCGGAAGCATCGAGGAGCATTTCTTCCAGTTCTTTATAAACCTTGCTGTCTATGTCGGTCAGTGAAATGGCTTGTCCGCTAAGTTCGTTTAGCGGAATATCGAAAAATACTTTTGCCCCATAGGGAAGAAAGGTTATGGCAATCATGTTTAGCTTGCCCGTGAGACTGATATTGGTGAAGTTGGTGTTTTGTCCGCAGATAAACAGACGTGGTTGCAGGATTTCCCGGTTCTTCGGTGAGGAGGAGATTAAACGGTTTTCGCTATGGAATACCATTTCCATGCAGCCGTAAGGTATGACACGTTCCTGCATGCCGAAAGCTGATTTCTCGTCAATCTCCAGCATCCAATAGTGCTTTATGTAAGGTGCAAGCACTGAAGACGGCTGCACAATTCTGAATTCTTCCACGTTCCGGTTTTGATGTTTAGGCAAAGATAAGAACGTTTAAGGATGAAAAATTGGAAAAAAGGGACTTTTATTTGTGGGGAACCCCATATTCTTTGGCGGAAACCCGGTCGAGAGGTACTTCCCATATCTTAACGTTCTTCACGGCAGGTTCCGAGTATTGGAATTCTCTGCCGGAGTAATGACGCATGATAATATCCAAAGCTTTTCGTTTGTCATCGAGGTCTTCGATGAAATTGACTTTTCCGTAGCAGATGACGCTTTTGGCTTTCATCCGGTAACTGCATGCCACTTTCGGATGTTGGAACACCAGTTCGTGATCGATGCTGAAAGTGATGCAAACTTGGTTATTGCGGTTCAATATATTGATGGCTCTGCCTTCGGGACCTGAATGCAGGTAAATGACTCCGTCCTGATAACCAAAATTCATTGGGATGACGTAGGGGGTGTTTTCGGTATCTACCATTCCTACGAAACAAATATCACTTTTCGAAATAACTTCTTCTATTCTTTCTTTGTCTTCAAATACTACGGTTTTCATGTTTCTGTGCTATTGTATTGTCCAAATGATGCGCGCTAAATTAAATCCGCGTTCCATCAAGCTATATACAATGGGAAGAAGAATCTCGTTATTGATGTGGGGTTTCCGGTAAAGAATCCACAAAGAAGACAATTTACGATTTGAAACCACTGCCCATTGGTAGTCTTTATCTAATTCAATAATCCAATAATCGCCTTTAAACGGCCAGAAAAATTCTACTTTCAGTTTCGCATTACCCGAATCGGGAACTACAAACGCTTTTCCTTTTGCTGTTTTCTTTTTTCCTTTCTTAAGACAAGTGTTGGTAACTTTCAGGTATCCGTCACATGGAACATACTCAGCCGTTACATGTGTCGCTCCTTTTTCAAATCTTTGGGGGTATCTTCCTATTTCATACCATACCCCTGCATACTTTCCCAATTCTACATAGGGCACTGTCTCAACCTCTTTATGCTTCATCATGTTTCTTGCATTTAGTTGGTAAATTCTTTTTCACCAACTAAAAACAAGCAAGAGGATAAAAAAGTTCTCTTATTTCATCAATTATTCTATCAGGGTGAAGTCCAATTGTTTCTTTTCCAGATTGGCACGTGCCACTTTGATAGTGATTGCGTCTCCCAAACTGTAGATTTTATTCTTTTTCCTTCCCCTCAGACAATAATTCTTTTCGTCAAATTCATAGTAATCATCATCCAAGTCACGGATAGGAATCATGCCTTCACATTTGTTTTCATTAAGCTCCACATAAAGTCCCCATTCTGTAACGCCGGAAATAACTCCGTCATAGGTTTGCCCTAAATGCTCGCTCATAAATTCCACCTGCTTGTATTTGATGGAAGCACGTTCTGCATTGGCTGCTATTTGCTCCATGGTAGAGCTGTGTTCGCAGAGGTCTTCATATTTGGTTTCGGATGCAGTTCGTCCGCCATTGAGGTAACGGGTTACCAAGCGATGAACCATCATGTCCGGGAAACGGCGGATAGGCGATGTGAAATGCGTATAATATTCGAATGCCAATCCGTAGTGTCCTATGTTGTGGGTTGAATATCTGGCCTTTTGCATGGCACGGATAGAAACCGTCTCGATAAGGTTTTCTTCTTTCTTTCCCTGTATATCGTCCAATAAATGGTTGATAGACTTTGAAACATCGGTTTTTGTTCCGCTTGTGCGCAGTTTGTAACCAAAACGGGCGATGAATTGAGCCAGATTGTCCAACTTCTCAGGATCGGGTAAGTCGTGAATGCGGTAAGGAAGAACTTTGGCTTTTTTGTTCTTGGGAACATTGCCTATTTTCTCTGCTACTGTGCGGTTGGCAAGTAACATGAATTCTTCAACCAGCTTGTTGGCATCTTTAGATACTTTGAAATAAACACTGACGGGCTTTCCTTTTTCATCTATTTCGAACTTCACTTCATAGCGATCGAAGTTGATGGCTCCGGCAGTAAACCTCTTTTCACGCAATGTTTTGGCAAGTCTGTCCAAAGCGAGTATTTCTTCTTTGTAGTCTCCCTGCCCGGTTTCAATTACCTGCTGGGCTTCTTCGTATGTAAATCTCCTGTCGGATTTGATAACAGTGTGTACGATACGCGAGTCTTTCACTTCTCCTTTTTCTGTTATGTTGAAAATAACGGAGAAAGCAAGCTTTTCTTCATCGGGACGGAGGGAGCAGATGAAATTGCACAAACGTTCGGGCAGCATCGGTATGGTGCGGTCTACCAGATATACTGACGTTGCACGTTTTTCAGCTTCCTTGTCTATAATGCCTCCTTCTTTCACATAGTGCGTTACATCGGCAATGTGGACACCTACTTCCCATAATCCGTCTTTTATCCGGCGAATAGAAAGGGCATCGTCAAAGTCTTTAGCATCTTTCGGATCGATTGTGAAGGTGGTTATTTTGCGGAAATCTTCGCGTTGTGCAATTTCTTCTTCCGCAATCTCGGCAGGAATCTTGTCGGCTGCGGTTTCAACGGCTTGCGGGTAAACATACGGCAAACCGAATTCGGCAAGGATAGCATGCATTTCTGTATTGTTATCGCCTGCTTTACCGAGTATGTCCATAACTTGTCCGATTGGGTTTTTAGCTTTATCCGGCCACTCTATAATCTTAACTACTGCTTTGTCTCCCGACTTTCCTCCTTTGAGCTTATCTTTCGGGATAAATATATCGTTGGCAAGAGTGCGGTTTTCGGTTACTAAGAAAGCATATGATTTGGCAACTTCCAGTGTTCCTACAACGATGTCGTTGGCACGTTCCAATATTTCTATTACTTCTCCTTCGGCATCACGGTTTTTACGTTTGGCATAAAAAGCTATCTTGACTTTGTCATTGTTCATGGCATGGGCGGAGTTTCGTTCTGCCACAAAGATAGGTTCACCACCGCCTTCGGGAATAAAGGAGTTCTTTCCGTTGCTTTTGCGTTGGAAAGTTCCGGTAAGTACTGTGCCGTGATCGGTGAGTTTATATTTGCTCTTATCTATTTCTGTAATGTAATCATCGGCCAACATGTCGTTGATGATGTCTATACAGAGCATTTTAAGAGGATGCGTTGTGAGTTGCAGTTCGGAAAAGATATGTTTTAAACTTAGTATTTCGGAAGACTTGTCATGAAATAGATCTAACAGTTTGTTAGTCATTTCACCTTTTTTCATTCTCTTACCCGCTTTCTTTTCTCTGTTTTTAGCCATAAGTCGGTGTCTTATTAGTAAATATTCAAAATACAAAGTAAACAAAATATTGTATTCGATGTTCAATGTTTAGGTAAAAAAGAAATAACTGTCAAGATAAAATTAGGGAAGGTAATAGACGATATGAATTAAAAGCTCTATATTTGCGATTCTAAGATGCATATGGATAATGAAAGAAATCAATGAAAAAACGAGAGAAAAAGGTATATTCAAGGTTACTATTGTAGGTAGCCTGGTTAATCTTTTCTTGGTTGTCTTTAAGTTCGTTGCCGGCTTTGTCGGTCATAGTTCTGCTATGATTGCCGATGCTGTGCATTCCTTATCCGACTTTGTAACCGACATAATTGTACTTCTTTTTATACGTATATCCAGTAAGCCCGAAGATAAAGACCATGATTACGGACATGGAAAATATGAAACCCTTGCCACAGCTATAATAGGTGCTATTTTGTTGTTGGTAGGAGTAGGTATATTGTGGGACGGCGGTTCAAAGATTATTGCTTTCATCAAAGGTGAAACATTGAGCAGTCCGGGGATGTTTGCGCTTGTTGCAGCCATCATATCTATCTTGCTGAAAGAAATACTTTATCGTTACACCATTATGGAAGGGAAGAAACTGAATTCCCAGGCGGTAGTAGCAAATGCATGGCATCATCGGAGCGATGCTTTTTCCTCTATCGGTACTGCGATAGGTATCGGAGGTGCTATTCTGTTGGGTGAACACTGGCGTGTGCTCGATCCGATAGCAGCGGTTATAGTTAGTTTCTTCATTATTAAAGTTGCTATCCAGTTAATCATCCCTTGTCTGGAAGAGTTATTGGAAAAGTCTTTGCCGGATGAGGTTGAAAAAGAGATAGTAGATATTGTGACTTCATTTGACGGAGTGAGCGAACCCCACCATCTTCGCACACGCCGGATAGGCAGTTATTACGCAATAGAACTTCATATTCGCATGGATGGTGGTATAACGCTGGATGAGGCTCATCGCAAGGCAACCGCCATTGAACAAAAATTGAGAGAAAAATATGGTAAGGGCACACATGTAGGTATTCATGTGGAACCTGTTAAATAGAAAAACACATTATATAGTATGGGCTTAAGCATATTAATTACGGGCGCGAGTGGTTTTATAGGTAGTTTTATTGTCGAAGAGGCATTGAATCGGGGATATGAAGTATGGGCGGGAGTCCGTTCCACCAGCAGCCGGAAATATTTGAAAGATAAACGGATTCGTTTTGTAGAACTGGATTTCAATAATGACAGAGATTTGAGAGCCCAACTGTCCGGTCATAAGGGAACTTATAGCAAGTGGGATTACATCGTTCACTGTGCCGGTGTAACCAAGTGCAAAAATAAGGCGGAGTTTGAACGTTCCAATTATCTGCATACTAAGAATTTTGTAGAAGCGTTGCTGGATTTGGGCATGGTTCCTAAACTTTTTGTGTATGTAAGTACTCTCGGAACTTTCGGTCCTGTCAGGGAAAAAGATTTCTTACCCATAAAAGATACGGATATACAGAGTCCGAACACAGCGTATGGACGTAGTAAGTTATTGGCGGAAAAGTATATACAAAGTGTGCCGGAGTTTCCTTATGTGTTTCTCCGTCCTACGGGAGTGTACGGACCTCGTGAAAAAGATTATTTCTTGATGGCAAAGTCCATAAAGAACCATTTGGATTTTGCAGCCGGTTTCGGGAGACAAGATATTACTTTCATCTATGTGAAAGATCTGGTGCGTGTCATGTTTGCCGCAATTAATAAAGGAATGGCACGCAAAGCCTATTTTGTCAGTGATGGAAAAGTCTATGCCAGCAGGGCTTTTTCCGATTACATTCAAAAAGAATTGGGTAATCCGTTTGTTATACATGTTAAATGCCCGTTATTTATACTAAAAGTAGTATCTTTGCTCGCTGAACTGGGCGCGTCGGTTTTAGGTAAAAGCAGTACCTTGAATGCAGACAAATACAAAATAATGAAACAAAGAAACTGGCAGTGTGATATTACTCCTCTTATGAATGATTTGGAATACGAGCCTGAGTATGACTTGGAGAAAGGGGTAAAAGAAACTATTGCGTGGTATAAGAAAGAAGGATGGCTTTAGATATGTTCAAGAGGGTAGACACCCAGAAGGGGTTGTTTGCCGTAGAGAAGATTAGTTTGATATATAATCTGCTCACCACGATTTTAATTCTTTTTATGTTTCCCCGTATGGATCATCCTTGGCGAATGCTGAGTGACAGGGCACTCATAGCTGCAATGACCTTTGCTTTGATGTACCTTTACCGGTTGGCGCCATGCCGCTTTTCCGCATTCATACGTATTGCCGTGCAAATGGCGCTGCTTTCATACTGGTATCCCGATACTTTTGAGTTCAACCGTTTATTGCCTAACCTCGACCATGTTTTTGCATCGGCGGAACAATTTATATTCGGTTTCCAGCCGTCCGTCACCTTTTGTGAAAAGCTTCCGATGATGTGGATGAGCGAACCGTTTAATCTGGGATATTTCTCTTATTACCCCATGATATTTGTTGTGGTGGTGTATTACTTCCTTTTCCGTTTCGAGCTGTTTGAGAAAGTTTCTTTTGTGTTGGTAACCTCTTTCTTTATCTATTACTTCGTTTATATATTTGTCCCTGTTGCCGGACCTCAATTCTATTTCCCTGCCATTGGCATGGATAATGTGTTGAATGGAATATTTCCTAATATCGGCGACTACTTTAATACGAATGCGGAGTTACTTCCGGGACCCGGCTACGAACACGGATTTTTCTATAATATGGTGGAAGCATCCCAGCAAGTGGGCGAACGGCCTACGGCAGCTTTTCCCAGTTCCCATGTGGGGATTTCCACTTTACTGATGATTATGGCATACAGAGCGAATGGCAAGTTGTTTGCTTTTTTGCTTCCGTTCTATTTCCTGCTTTGCTGTGCAACGGTATATATACAGGCACACTATGTGATAGATGCCGTTATGGGCTTCCTCACAGCGATAATGCTTTATTATGTGGTAACGTGGATGTATAAGAAATGGTTTGTGTCACCCATGTTCAGGTGACACAAAGCAAATAAGAGTTTATTTGAGGAAGTGGTAGCTGGTAATTTTGGCAAGGTAGTCATAATGACTTCCCTCCTTGATGATTTCTACCCTGAAACCGGCTTCGGCAGCATATACCTTCAGTGTTTGCTGGTCAATGTAAAGCCAATTGAACTTTTCTCCCCTCACACCTCCGTATTGCATCTGGAAGTCCACTTCACCATAATAATTGCCATTCAGGTTGATGTCGAAACTTCCGTCTTCGTTTTCATAGAGATAGCGGAGGTCGCTCGAATCCATTAATAGCCTTCCACCCGGAGCCAGAATTTGTTTCAGTCTCCGAAAGAAAACAGGCAGGTTGCTTACTTTCCCAATGATGCCCGAACCATTCATCAACATCAATATGGTATCATATTGTTCGAGGAAGGTTTCATCATAAAAGTCCACTGCTCTTGCATCGTTCACTCCCCGTTCTTTCATTACATCTACGGCAAGAGGAGAAATGTCGATGGCTGTTACCATCTGTCCCCTGTTTTGAAGTGTAAGAGCATGGCAACCGCTTCCGGCGCCCACATCCAAGACTCGTCCGCGAGTCAGGTCTAAAGCTGTCCTTTCCAGTTCCGGCATTTCTTTATGGTCGCGGAACAAGTATTCGACAGACATCTCGTCTTTTTCGAACATGGACGACAATACGTGCAATTTTTTCACTCTCTTATGCGCATGGTAATCGGCTATAGCCCTTCCCATAGGATCCCTCTCCGGGATCAACAAGTGTTTGTGCATAGTTTTTTCGTTGGTTAATTAATTATATTATATCTGTTGGTCTTCTTTGTTTATTTCGATAATCCTATCGAATATTGTGAATAGTTCCTCTACCGATTCAGTCCGCAACATGGCGATTCTTGTATCTCTGAAATTCGGTATTCCTTTAAATATGGGAGTGGCAGCGAGATGTCTGCGAATGTGTATTATTCCTCTGCGTTCATCGAGCCGGGCAACACTGTTGAGCACTTCCTCACGAAGTACGTTCATTTTCCATTCAAATGAAAGAGGCGGCAACTCTTCGCCTGTTTCCAAATAGTGTTTTACTTCCTTGAATATCCACGGACGGCCTATGCTACCACGTCCGATCATAATGGCATCCACTCCATAACGGTCAAAATTCTCTTTAGCTTTTTGTGCGGAAGTAACGTCCCCGTTGCCAATAATGGGAATGTGCATGCGGGGATTGTTTTTTACTTCTCCTATCAATGTCCAGTCAGCCTCTCCTGTATACATTTGGCTGCGTGTTCTTCCATGTATGGCAAGTGCGGCTATTCCGCAATCTTGCAGACGCTCTGCAAGGTCTACGATTATTTTATTGTCTGCATCCCATCCCAAACGTGTTTTTACCGTTACGGGAATCTTTACCGCATCTACTACGGCACGGGTTATCTCGAGCATTTTGGGTATATTTTGCAGCATTCCTGCTCCGGCGCCTTTTCCTGCCACTTTCTTAACCGGGCATCCGAAGTTTATGTCGAGTATGTCCGGGCGGGCTTCTTCAACAATCTTGGCTGCGCCAACCATAGCCTCGGTATCTTTGCCGTATATCTGAATAGCGACGGGACGTTCTTCATCACAGATACTCAACTTCTGCGTAGTTTTATTAACAGAACGGATCAGTGCATCGCTGGAAACGAATTCAGTATAAACCATATCGGCTCCGAACTTTTTACACATCAGTCGGAAAGCCGGATCTGTAACGTCTTCCATCGGAGCTAAAAATACGGGTTGATTACCTAAATCTATGTGGCCTATTTTCATAATCTGCTGATATTTGGACACAAAAGTAACTAAAAAACGCTACCTTTGCCAACGAATCACTTATTTATTCTATAAAGAAGTAAAGCATATAATGAATCAAACTATCAAAGACTTTGAAATAATGGCTCCGGTAGGTTCGCGTGAATCTCTTGCTGCTGCCATACAAGCCGGTGCCGATTCCATCTATTTCGGCATCGAAAACCTTAACATGCGTGCCCGTTCTTCAAACAGTTTCACGATCAACGATTTAAAGGAAATAGCGAAGATATGTGACGAAAACGGACTGAAGAGCTACCTCACGGTGAATACCATTATTTATGATGAAGATATTCCATTGATGCACACCATTGTGGATGCTGCCAAAGAAGCCGGAATATCCGCCGTGATTGCTGCCGATGTTGCTGTAATGACTTATGCCCGCAGTATAGGTCAGGAGGTGCATCTTTCCACTCAGTTGAACATATCCAATGCCGATGCATTGAAGTTTTATGCGCAGTTTGCCGATGTAGTGGTACTGGCACGTGAATTGAACTTGCAGCAGGTTGGAGAAATCTATCGCAGGATAGAAGAAGACAAGATTTGCGGTCCCGGTGGTGAGCAGCTTCGCATTGAAATGTTCTGCCACGGTGCACTTTGCATGGCTGTGTCCGGTAAATGCTATCTGAGCCTTCATGAAATGGCTAATTCTGCCAACCGCGGGGCTTGTATGCAGGTTTGCCGTCGCGCCTATACGGTAAGGGATAAGGAAAGCGATATAGAACTTGAGGTGGATAACCAATATATAATGTCTCCGAAAGATTTGAAAACCATTCATTTCATGGATGAAATGATGGAAGCCGGAGTACGTGTGTTCAAGATTGAAGGCCGTGCACGCGGTCCCGAGTATGTGCGCACGGTAGTGGAGTGCTATAAGCAGGCTATCCAATCTTACCTTGACGGCACTTTCACCGATGAAAAGGTGGCAGAGTGGGATGAGCGTTTGCGAACGGTATTCAATCGCGGTTTCTGGAATGGTTATTACTTGGGACAGCGTCTTGGCGAATGGAGTAAGAACTATGGCTCGGAAGCTACCGAACGCAAGGTATATGTAGGAAAGGGAATCAAGTACTTCTCCAATATCGGCGTTGCAGAGTTTCTGGTCGAAGCTGCCGAACTCAATGTGGGCGATAAGATTCTGGTAACAGGACCTACTACCGGTGCACTTTTTGCTACAGTAGATGAGGCTCGTGTCGACTTAAAGCCTGTGGATGTGGTAAAGAAAGGCGAGCGTTTCTCCATGAAGCTCGATAAGATCCGCCCCAGTGACAAACTCTATAAGCTGGTTTCTGCGGAGAGTTTGAAGAAATAATTTTTAGAAATTGACCTTTAATTAATATAGCCGGTCGCTTTTCCTGAAAGTATTATATTTTTAGGGAAAGCGATCGGTATTTTATTTTATGATTTTAATAGACCTGAATATTTGTTGCATTTGATTTTCTAATACATCATATTTATCTTCCAGTTCGCTTACTTTTTTGTAATAAGTATCATGTATGTTAGGCATTTTAGCACTGAAATACCATTCGGCATGCAATATAGTATTTATTTCATCTTGCTGAAGGTTAAAATTCGGATAGTTTGCTTTATCCGGGTTATCACTCATACAAGTGATAAATCCGTGTTCTCTGAGCCTATTTTTTAATCTTTTCAAATATGCCCGTCCTTCGCGATCGCTCACCACATATACATGTTGTTCTGAAAGGTCTGCCCAATCTTGACGCTCTATCAAACGTACTATTACATAAGAACTGTCTAAAATAGTGGGAGCCATGCTCTCACCTTTTACCCGAACACAGAAATATTGTGCGTTACGCTTTATCATTGAGGCAGGCATCGTGATGGAGTCTACAATTTCTATATAGTCGGGGTTATCATATCCGGTACAACCTGCGGCAACAGAAATATCCACCATGGGGATAGAGGCAATTTCTTCATTGGAAGATGCTATCTCTAAAAAATGTTTGTTTTCTTCTTTTAGCATCGGACCTTCTCCTGTGAGAAGCCATCCGGGATTAAGAAATTCACATTTTGTGTAAAGTAATTCCGCATCAAATGTATTTCGGCTATACCAATTTGAAACAGCTTGTGATGAAATCCCTAAATAATTAGCTAATTCAGTGTTTTTCTTCATATTAAGATGCTCCTTAATAGCATCAAGCATTGTACTTTTATTCATATTGAAACATTATGTGTAAAATATATCTTAGTTTGCTTGTATATATGAAACGAATTGTTTTTATTTGCAAAGTCTTTTAATAGTAAAGACAATACAAATATATGAAATAAAGTCGGCAAATAGATATAAATGAAGCTGAAAGTATCGGGATATTAAAGTTTATTACACATGTTGTTACAAATTATACATAATAAAAAACAGATAGATATGAAAAATTTAACAAAAGAAAGCGTAGAGCAACGTCGTATTAACCGTATTAATGATTTACTTGATAGGTTAGATCGTATTCCTTTTGAATTGGATGTCATTAGTGAGCGTCTTTATACGGGCAATATTACCCGTGAAGAATTTGCTTCATTGGTAGATCGCCGGAATGCACTCTACAT
The DNA here is from genome assembly GCA_902492205.1 of uncultured Bacteroides sp. Taxonomy (GTDB): domain Bacteria; phylum Bacteroidota; class Bacteroidia; order Bacteroidales; family Bacteroidaceae; genus Bacteroides. The sequence goes on from CABUKU010000001.1 coordinate 240,155, forward strand.
TGAGTTAGAGAATAAGGAACATGAAATAAAAGAAGTTTATAGGATAAAGGATGATGCGGAGTAATTGTAATGTCATTACAGCTAAAATACCCAAATAAGCATATTGTTTATTATTATGTTACTTATTTTATTTTTTAAAGATCAATATTTTATAACTTTCCTGTCTTTTGTTACTGGTCTTATTGGTGGAATGGGAATTAAGGGTTTGCTTAATAAATTTTCTCAAAAAGCTCCTGTTTCTAAAGAGGCGGATTTCGATGAAGATGATATTTAGTTGAGGAATTACAATAAAATAGAAAAGCCTTTCGATGAGATGAATGCTCATTCGAAAGGCTTTTTTATTTTACTTTTCTCCCTCCAAAAAATTATGGTTTCCCGAGAAACTCCACAATAGCTTCATGTTGCAAAGGCGTCAATATTCGTTGCCGGGAGTGGTAATGTAGCTCATTGAGGCGGTTTATTAACTCTGAATTTAGGATTATCCAACGACGAAGCTGTGTAACTGCGCTCCGTGTGGCGATTTTTGGAAAATATTGTTGGGCAAGGTCACTCAAATAAATTGCTTTCATACATTATTAATGTTTTAAATGTTCTGTATATTATGATAAAAATTACCCCGTAGTATTCGGTCATCTACTACGGGGTGATGGATAAATTACTACGTAGAAGTCTGATAATTATTACGTAGTAGTTTGATTGGATTATTTACTGCTTTCGGCTTTCTTTGCTGCTTGTTTAGCCTTTACAGAGATAACTTTCTCGAAAGTTAAACCGTTTAAGCCTTTTCTTAGCAATTTGCCGCTGCGAAATTGAAGCCTCACTTTCCGGATGTTTGCGGGTACAAATTCTTTCTCCGTTACGGCTCCCCAACTGCAAAGCTGGTATTGGAAAGTTCCGAACTCACCCAGACTGACGATGTCACCGTCGCTCAGATGTTCTTGTATCTTTTTAATAAGCCCGCGGAGCACGTTAAGCACGTCGCCATCGGTAAGCGATGTGGCATAGGCTATTTCATCGGCAATGCGGTTCAGATCCACTGTGTCGCGTACCTGTGCTTTAGCATAATACTTCTTGGGAGCTTCCGGATTTTGCGGATTTTTCATGGCAGCGATACTGTACTTTACACTCATAATTTAATGTTTTAATAAGTTATACACTTTGTTTAGATAATCGTCATTCGCGAATTGACGTTGCAAAGATCTGCGAATGCAGCGAACCTGAATGTGCAACTGTCTTTAAAGTGGTTTTAATGTGTGCAAAAGTGCATATATAATCTTTCCTGATTTTATGGGTGGGTAACTACTTGCACACATGCACATAAGAGTTACATAGATGTGTGTAACTTATACAACTTCCGGGGAAGAAGTCCCGGAAAGACCGTACGTTTGCAACAGAAAAAAACAAAACGACTATGAGTAGAGGACTTAAAAACAATAATCCGGGAAACATTCGCAACTCCGTTACGGCACATTGGCAGGGAGAAGTGAAAACCGAATGTAAAGGAGATGCCTCCTTTGAGGAATTTGAGAGTATCGATTACGGATACAGGGCATTGATAAAACTGTTGCAGAATTATATCCGCTTACACAATTGCCGCACGTTAAAGGAGATAATTTGCCGTTATGCACCTCCTTCGGAGAACAATACTGCGGGATATGTACAAAGGGTGTGCCGCGAAATGCATGTGGCGGATAATTTTATGCCTGATCCTTCAGACAAGTATGTTATGTGTGCACTTGCAGCGGCTATCAGCTTGGTAGAAAACGGTGTGCCGGCAGTGAAGGAAGATGTGGAAGCGGGATGGAACTTGCTTAAAGAATGAGAAAAACATGAACATGCTGATGGAGCTCCTCACATGGGCAGTGCCTTCGGGTTGCCTTGCCTCACTTGCCACTTGGTTGGTAAACCGGGGATTGTATAATGTGCGTTCGCTCCGCGAGAAAGAAGAAATTTATAAAGAACTATATGAAGACGTGGGTGCGTCTTTGCTGACACTTCAAAATGATTATGGAAAATTGTTTAAAGAATTCTCGGCGGTTAAACGCGCGGTTATGCGCTCGGCAAGTTGCCGTTATTACGATACTTGCCCTGTGCGCCGCGAGTTGCAAGACAAGCCGGACAAGCAGTTCGCAGTTCGACAGAAGGGACAGCATGGCAATCAGGGAAGTGCGAACCGTCACAACTGTTCCCGTCCCCGTGAGCCGGACGGTACTGAAACTGACGGAGGAAAGCCTCCGTAATCTTCCTTCGGGAGCAGGTTACCGTAGTCATAGCGGACAGGCAACAGCCGAAGCAAGGCGGATAAATGACACTATTTATATTTATGCCACTTGCGACAGCCTCAGTTTGCAATGCGAAAAGTATGAAAAAGAACTGGTGAGCCTGCGGACTGCTCTCGGCAGTGAAGAGAAAGAAGAAAAGAAAAAGGTTGTAACAGCCTTCCCGGGGAGTTTCCCGGCAGGTGTTGCAATCGGAATAATAATCACAATAATAATTATTAATTATGGAAAACGATGGTTTCATTTATGGACTTGACTTGTTCAAGTTCGGTGGTAAAGAGTTAGGTTACATTAGTGAAGACGGATTAGAATGGGGCGGCGACAAACCCGAAAAGGTAAAAATCAATGCCGCACAGGTGAAAGGTGGTCCTGTTAAAGTTATCACCAAGGGTAACGGAACAAATGTCATCACCTTTAAACTCATCCAGTTGCTCGGTCAGAACTGTGAGGATGTAATGGGTGGCGAGGTTGACGATAAAGGCACTTACACTCCTCCGTTGAGGGTGGAAAACCTTGAAGGAGCAGCCGATATTAAATGTGACAGCGGACATACGATCCGTATTTTCCGAGGAAATTTATCTACTAAGATTTCGGGTAAAATCAGTGGTGGGGAAGTATTGGGCATCGATTGCGAGCTCGAAGTACTTCAACCTGCCGACGGCAGTGCCGCTTACAAGATTTTCTCACCGGGTGTAGACCCAGACGCAGTAGAAACTCCTGAAAACTAATCACAACAAGTATGGGAACTACGGAGCTTAAGGCTGCCGGGTTACTGCTCGACCTGGGCGTGTCGGTACCAATCCGTCCGCTCAGGTTTTTGCATAAACGAGGCAAGCCGTTCCGCATTGTGATGCGTACACCCACCACAGGTAATCTGTTACGTATTTGCAGGCTTTATCTGCAAACGGGTGCAAACATGGAACAATTGCGGAACTATACTTATGAAGAGAACATGAAATTTCTGTCAGATCATGCAGTGGCGGTGAGCCGCATGGTAGCATTTACCCTTTTGCGCGGGCGTTTGTCGGGGTGGTTGTTGAACCGTTTTGTGGCATGGTGGCTTCGCTGGCATGTGCATCCCCTGTTTTTACAGGAGGCATGGTTTAGGATGATGAACATGCTTGATATCAGCCCTTTCAAGAATATTATCAGCTCGGCGCAGCAGATGAATCTGATGAAGCCGAAGTTGAGCCGTGGAAACGAAAAGAGGAGTTAAAGAACCACATGGAAGGTTCCCATAGCCTCTTTGGGTTGATTTGGCAGGTAGCTACTGCTACGGGATGGACTGTGCATCATATTCTTTGGGAAATAGCTTATCCCACATTGATACTGATGGCAGCAGATGCGCCGCATTTTGTTACCGGGAAAACCCGCATACGAAAGTCGCGTAACAGGAAAAGCCCTGCACTCAACTTGTTTCAGACGAAGTTGGAAGAAGAGCGGGAGGAGTGATGAAAACGGAATTTTCATATTCAAAACCAAATACTTATTTTTGTAGTGAGATAATTTTAAAACCACAAAGTTATGACGTACAAAGGATGCAGCTATGCAAAAAGAGTAAAAGAGGTAAATGAAATTTATGACAGTCACGTGCGATCGGGACTGAGTAACCGTGCCATCTGGCGTAAATTTATCTGGCCTGTTTACGGGATTTCCGAAAAGACGTTCTATAACTACATCAATGCCACTACCGAGGAAAGAATAGAACAGCGTATACGGCAGCTTCATCTATCCGTATAGGTAGCGCGGGTAATGGCATAAGTAGGATAAAATAAGAACAGGGTTAAGGCAGAATGATATGATTCTCTTTAACCCTGTTTTTCATAATATATTTATTATTTAAAGCTCATCTTGTTTATTCATCGCCTTTTTCAGCGATCTGATTAATGAGACTATGGCATTGTATTCTTCATCATGAAAGGTACTTACACGTTTCAGTGTTAATCCTATTGATCTAATTTCAAATTGGCAATATTTTATATGTTTTTCGGTGTTCTTTCTTTCTTTTTTGCTGAGTTTGGTATCTAATAATGCTTTTGCCGAATCTAATTGATGAATATATAAATTATACTCTTTTGTATATTTTTCCAGCACTTCCACATGTGCCAATGGTGAGTTTCTTTCCGGTTTGCCAAAGTTTACAATTTCTTGAAATTCTATATTGGATACCGTATATCTGTATTTATTGTCTTTACACTCAATAGTAAAAGTATAATCTACATCTTCTTTTATAATTAATATGTCATCCATATAGATATAAGGTAGCCTTGTTGTTCCTGTTACAATGAGTTTCCCATTCTCCTTGTCTTCTACCTGCACTGCTGCTCTATAGTCTTTGAATGTGGTTACTATCCACTGCTGTGCATTGGCAAATAGCTTTTCTTTTGATATGGGTACTTCTAAGGTTTGTGTAAATTCTATTTTCCCTGCTTTGTTCACCGGGAAATTGTATTTCTGTGCTACACATGGGATGCTTATTGCAATTAGGAGGGATAGTATTAGTTTTTTCATAATGTATTTATTATTTAAAACTCATCTCGCTTATTCATTGCTGCTTTTAGTGAGTTTATTAATGAATAGATAGTTGAATATTCTGATTCAAAGAAATTGATTCTACGTTCTAATGTTAAATCTATCGATTTTAGTTCCGATTCGCAATATTGAATATATTTTTCAGTGGTCTTCCTTTCTTTCTTTTTTATATTAGTATTTAATAAAGCTTTTGCTGAATCCAACTGATGAATATAGATGTTATATTTTTCGTTATATTTTTTTATAGATTCCAAATGCCGCAAAGGCGAGTTCCTTTCCGGTTTCCCAAAATTTATAGTTTCTTGAAATTCTATATTCGATACGATATATCTGTATTTATTGTCTTTACACTCAATAATAAAAGTATAATCTAAATCTTCTTTTATAATAAATAATGCATCTCTATAAATATATGGTAGTCTTGTTGTTCCTCCAATGATTAGTTTCTCATTCTCTTTGTCTTCTATCTGCACTGCTGCTCTATAGTCTTTGAATGTATCTACAATCCACTGCTGTGCATTGGCAAATAACTTGGTTTGTGATAAAGGTACGTCTATAACTTCCGTGAATTCAATTACTCCTGCTTTGTTCACCGGGAATTGAAACTTTTGTGCTGTACATGGGATGCTTATTGCAATCAGGAGGGATAGTATTAGTTTTTTCATGGTTGAAAATTTAAACATATGCTGCAAAGATAAGCATTATTCCATAATTCAACCATAATGCTACGGTGAAAAACAAGCGGTCTGCTTATAGAAGTTTTACAGACTAAAAAGGAGTGATTACACAGTTTTGAGTAAGAGTTACAAATTATACCACAAAAAGAGTCAGGAAAAACTATGTTTGTGCACATAAATAAAGGATGTAGAATTATGGAACCAGTAAAATTAGAATCATTGATGAGTAGCGGAAGTGGAAATGCCACGGAGGCATCGCAATTGAATAGAGAGTTAGACAAGCTAATCGGGAAAGCGGAAGACCTTGGAAACATCATTCAGTCGGTGCAAAAGCAATTGAGTTCAATATCCGGCAATACACGGGTGAAACTCGGTGTTGAACTGGAATTTGCAGATAAATCTTTACAGGAAGAAAAAGGCAAGTTGGAAACAATGTCCCGGGTACTTAACGGATTAACCGGAGCCGTTAAATTGAGTACAGGTGCTGCAAAGTTATTGGGTGTGGAGCGCGAAAGGTTGGCTGAAATAGAAGTAAAGTTACAGGCAATTACTCAAATAACTAACGGGGTGCAACAGGTAGCTACCGCATTGACCGGCAAAGATGTGACAATAACTTCTATATTGATAGGAGCCAAAAACTTATTAACAGCAGCCAATGCGCGCTTGGCTGTGGCTTTAGGCATATCTACCGTAGCGGCAGAGGCTTTAATGGCTACTTTGACTATGGGGCTGTCCGTTGCTATTACAGGATTGGTTCTTTTAATGAACCGGCAAAGCGAGGCGCAGGAAAAGTCCCGGCAACAGCAAGAACTTGCTACGGAACAGGCGAAGAAGCAGGCAGAGGCGGAAGAACGTCTGTGCACCACAGTAGCTGGAAATGTGGCTACGCAGATGGTGGAATATAAAAAACTGCAAATGCAATATAATGCTTTGGGAGATGACATGAAGAAAAAGCAGCAGTTTGTGAAGGATAACCAAGAAGCATTTAAGAAATTAGGAGTGTCTGTCGGGAGTGTCACGGATGCCGAACAGTTGTTGGTGAAGAATGAAGCCGTGTATGTTGCTTCTTTGCGAAAACGAGCTCTCATGGCGGCAAGCATGGAGATGGCTGCCGAAAAATATAAGAAAGCAATTGCTAAAATGATGGAGGCGGATAAGTCTAAGGAAAAAGCCAATGATCCGGAGGCTTCACAATTCCGGAAAAATCTGGCATTATTTAACAGCAAGCAATTGACCAAGCAGGGACAGATACTTCAACAAGAGGCGGAACAGGCAGTTACTACTTCTTTGAATATGGGGAAAGCGCTTGCGGAAGAACTTGCCAAAGCGGGTATAAATCCGGAGGGGGGAACTACAACTGCCAACGCTGTGCCTCAGGAAAAAGCGGAAAATCGCTTGAATGAGTATGCGCTCGCCGCCGAACAAAAGTTGGAGGAGCAGAAATTAGCTTTAATGGCAGAGGGCACAGAGAAAAGAAAAGTTATTGCCGACAGAGAATACAGGGAAGAGCTTGCACGCATAGATAAGGAAAGAGCCGGTTTACTTGCACATTATGAAGCACTGAAGAAGGCGGGGGAGAGCGTTCCCGATGAAGTGATTCAACATATCATAACCGTTTACGAACAGCAGGAAGTGCAAACGGATGCCATTCACCAAGGTAACTTGGACAGCATAAACAGCGATGTGCTGAAACAGCAGCAGGAAGAAATAAAACGCTTGGAACAACAGATACAGGAAATCCAAAATAAATATGCGTCTTTTGCTACTAAACAGTTGCAAATAGATGCCAGATATAATGCAGAAGCCAATTTGCTGCTCAGAGGCATGCTCAATGCAAGAACCGATGCCGAGAGGAAACAGATTAATGATTCCATCATTCTTCTGGAAAAAAGAAGAGAAGCGGAAAAAAACAGTTTGGACAAACAGCAAGAGTCAGAGGCCGAGACGATTTTGAAAAACACAGATACATGGAAACAGCTTGCCGCCGATGCCTCAAAAGAATCTGTCGGTAGCATTAATGATATTCTGGATAAAGGACAGCAGTTGCTTGATTTTTTGGAGAAAAAGCCGGGAGCAAAGTTACCGGAGGGGATGCCACTTAATGAGGAAGCTATAGCTGGATTAGGTGGTGATGAAAATTTAATAAAAGAAGTGAAGTTCCTGCTAAGCCAACGCACTAATGATCTTTCATCCAAAAATCCATTCGAAAGTTTTATAAACCATTCCGATAAATTATTCGATGCATTTAAGAAAGGAGACAGTAAAGAAGCGCTTACTCAAATAGAAGGATTGGAGGCTTCGTTTAAGCAGGCTACTGCTTATCTTGATCAAATGGGTAAAAGTTTGGGGCAGGTATTTGGTGAAGATACAGGTTATGCCATTGATCAGGCAATGGCGCTTGGGAAATCCGTATTCGACATAGGTTCGGGAGCTGCGAGGATGATGAGTGGCGATATTCTGGGAGGCATCACAGGCATGGTGAGCGGTATAGGCTCTCTTTTCTCTATGGGTAAAAAGGTAAAAGCCGAAAATGCCAAAGTGCGCAAACAGGTGGAAGACAATGAACGGAAAGCATACTTGGCGGAATACACTATCAATGAACTTTATCGCCAACGTTATGAGTGGTCGAAAAAGATAGGGGAAAGCACCCTTGCCAATCTTGCCCGCCAAGGTGAGGAATTGGAGAGGCAGTCGGCAGCCAATGAGAAAGAACAGAATGAGTTGTGGGAAAAACTTATGGGGACACAGTATAAAGAAAGTGAAACCTACCGTCACGGAACTCTTTTCCGCAAAGCAAAGATTATAACCGAATGGGGGAGCCTGTCGGGCAAAAGTTGGGAAGACATAGAGTTGCTTGCCGAAGCGGGGAAACTTTCGGAAGAAGGAAAGCAATATTACGAAGCTCTGAAAAAAGCCAAAGAAGAGGGAGAAGACCTTGCCCAACGTCAGGAGGAGTTTCTGGAGCAAGTGAGGGAAACATTTACAGGGAGTAGCTATGATAGTTTTGTCAGTTCCATTGTAGAGGGTTTCAAAGCGGGCAAGCGCAGTGCTTCCGATTTTGCAGATAGTTTTGAGGAATTGATGAAAGGGGCTGTGCTTGCATCCGTGCAACTGATGGCAGATGACAAGGCGCGTAAATTCTATGAAGAATGGTCGGAATTGGCCGGTGATGATGACGGTCTTACTGCTAAAGATATTGAAACATTGCGCAACAAATATCAACAGATGATGCAGGAAATAACGAATGAAGGAACGCAATTAGAGCAAATAACCGGAATTGATGTGATGGAAGGCGGACAGGAACAGCAAGGGGCACAAACCGGTACATTCACAACCATGACTCAAGAACAGGGGACGAAACTTGAGGGATTATTTACTTCCTTGCAAGACCATGTAATCGGTGTGGATGATAAAATGACAGATATGAGTGTGGTGATGTATGACAGCTTTGATGCGCTGAACCGCATCGCCGATAACACTTCTTACCTCGCAGGCATGGCGGAAGATATTAATGAAATGAAACGTGACGGTGTAAAAATGAAATAACGATGAAAATAATGGGAACAATATTAAAAGGTTTGCTGTACATCAACGATAAAGATGTATATGAGGAATATGGTGCTTTTCTTACCGAGGAACGCGAAGGAGAGTTCAGTAATTACGAAGAACTGTTGAAACCTCCCGCCATGAAGGCATACACTGCCGTGACTTTTCGTGAAGAAGATGGTGAAGAATTGCCTGATGTGCTTCCTTCACCAAGGTTTGAAGCCCGGGATGTGACTCTCTACTTTGCTCTTGTGGCTTCCACGCCTACGGAATGGTTGCAGAAATACGCTCTTTTTGTGGCTTTCCTTAAAGCCGGATGGCTCAATATAAATGTCAGGGAACTGGGGAAAACTTATAAAATGTACTACAAGCAGTGCAGCCAATACACCCAAGTGACACCACTTGAAAACGGTAAAGAAGTGGCGGCCAAGCTAAAAGTGCTACTCAGGGAGCCTAAGCCGGTGGTTGGGTAATAAGATAATAAAAACAGCAAATAATAAAATTGATATGAAATTGAATATATATAATCAATCGGGCGAATTAAGGATAACGGTGTCTCCTACCGATAACTCAACATGGAAGCAGGAGCTTATGGGAGAGAATATACTTAATCTCTCGTTCACTTTGCCCCGGTATATTTCCTTTTCAGTGAATGATTACATTGAATTGGAGGGTGAACGATATACGTTGCTGAATGGCTATGAGCCTACGCAGAAAAGCGGACAAGAGTACGAGTATAATCCTAAGTTTTATGGTATTTCAGGGGAACTTAAAAAGGCTTTGATGCTGCACACTGCCGACGGGGCAATGGAAAGTTCCTTTTCTTTGCATGGCAATCCGGCTGAACACTTGGCGAAAGTCATTGAAAACATCAACCGTATCAAGGGAGGTTCGGCATGGACAATGGGAACCGTACTTGAAGGCGAGAATAAGAATATAGAGTATCGTAATAAATTTTGTTTTGATGCTTTAAACGATATTGCAGCGGCTTTTGATACAGAGTGGTGGGTTGAAGGCACAACTGTGAACTTATGCCGTTGTGAGCATGGCGATGTGGTGGAATTGGGATACGGTCATGGCTTAGTAGATTTAACTAAAACGGAGAATAGTGCGGATGTAAAGTTTGTTACCCGTTTGTTTCCGATAGGAAGTACGAAGAATATAGATCGAAATAAGTATGGACATAGCCATTTACAACTGCCTGACGGGGCTTTATTTGTAGAGCGCAATACGCAGTATGGCATTTATGAAGATGTGGAAGAAGAGGCTTTTGCCGGAATTTATCCGCGCAGAACAGGTAAAGTGGGTATTGTGGAAAGTGAAGAACGTAAAAACGAAGAGGGCGGTTCTTTTACTGTATATTACTTTACTGATCCCGAACTGGACTTTGATCCCAATAATTATGAGATAGGAGGTTTGGATAAGCATATTGTTTTTCAAAGTGGTAATCTGAACGGTAGAGACTTTGCCGTGAATTTTGATTCACGCACCAATAAGTTTGAGATAATCAACCAATATGCCGAAGATGGGACACAATTACCGGGTAGCCATATGATTCCCGGTAAGGATGATGAATATATTCTTTATAATATATCTATGCCCAATGAATATTATACCTATGCGGAACAGGAATTCAAGGAGGCTGTAGATGCTTTACTTGAAAAGCAGAGTGAGGATGTAAGTATATATAAAGGAAATACGGATTATGTGTATATCGGCAAGCAAAGTATAGAGCTAACCCTTGGACGAAGGGTGCGCCTTCTCAGTGATGAGTATTTTAAAGAAACAGGAAGCCGTGAAAGCCGTATTACATCTATTAGCCGGAAACTAAATAACCCCGGTCAGATGTATATAGAGTGCAGTGTCGCCATAGGCAAGGGACGTGCGGACCGAATGGAATCGGACATTAGTAAAATGAAAACCGTTATTGCCGAGCAGCTCGATAAAGATATGTTCACTATCCTGAAAACATGGGATAGTATGGATATGACAAATTTCAATCTGCTTTCTTCTTTGAGAACATTACTGGAAATTAAGAACCGGGCGTTGAGCAGGGTGAACGATGACACGGCTTCGGGAGTCATTACTTTATTGAAAGGATGGGATACCGAACAGTTTTCACAAGGTTCTGCGGGAGCAGGGTTATATAGGGATGAAGAAGGGAACTGGCATCTTGAAAGTGACTATGTTACTATTCACCGTAAACTTACTGCTGAGGAGATCGAAGTACAAAAAACTTCGCATATAGGTGGGAAACTGATGCAAACTGCTGCATCCATGTTTTGTGACAGGGTAGAGAAAGGCGATACTTATTACCGGTGCTTTTTTAAATCTACCGATAACGAAGGACGGATTATTCGTAATTTGTTTAAAGTAGACGATCAGGCCTTGGTGGAGACTTTTAACTTGTCCCGACAGGCAGACGGAAAGACAGGCAATCATTACTTATGGCGATTAGTTACAGGTACGGGTGATGATTACATAGACTTGTCCAAGGATATTTGTGCGGCAGAGAGTGAAGCGCCGTTGGCAGGTGATACAATCGTACAACTTGGTTATAGGGGAACAGATGACGTAAATAGGCAGAATGCACAAATACTTTCCGGAGCCGGAGACGGTTCTCCTTATCTGAAACAGTTTGTAGGTATCAACACATTTGCCCTTCCACCCGAAGAAACAAGATTGAAGCCGGGAGATAATCTGTTTACGGGAAAGTTCATATCACAAGCTACGGGAGAAGATTTGGAAAACCGTATCGGAGGATTGGCAGTGGATATGGAAGCTGTTAAGAGACAGGCAGACAATCAATATATTATTTGGTTTGGGAATGCAGTTCCTACTCTCACTAATTATCCTGTGTCTGACTGGGAAGTAGATGAATATGAAGACCATGTGCAGGATTTGTTCTATCTTGACAATGAAGTAAATGAGGAGAACAACGGGCGTGGTTTCCGCTTCCTGAAGAATGAGGACGGTAGTTTCGGTTGGTCTGAAATAACAGACCGGTATGTGCTTCAATGCTTGAAATTAGCTACTGACGCCAAGACGGAAGCGAATAGCAAAAGGAGGAATTTCGTATTACAACCTACAATAGATGATGCTTATGATGCGGGCGATACATGGAGTAATGTGTATTATAAGAATGCAGACGGTTCATACCTTTATGAAAATGATAATCTTGTTTGTAAAATAGCGAAAAAAAGTGGGGAGGTTTTTAATATTAACCATTGGAAAGCTATTAGTTATGCGACTAAATCTAACATTAAAATTGATGTAGATAAGATTGTATCGACTGTGAGGGGTGGCGTAGATGAAAATGCGGAGGCTATATCCGGTTTGGACATTACTGTCGGAGCATTATCTGCAACTGTGCAGAAAATTAGTTTTGATGAAAATAATAATATAAGGAATATCAATACCAGTGGATTAGTGACATCGGGGGAGTTTGCTAATCTTTTTTCCCAGCAGGTGACATCGGAAGGCATTGTTAAGCGTGGGGATATAGGCGTATTTGTTGAACGTGATGAGGTAGGAAATCTAATTTCGCAAGCAACTATTGAAGCGGATAAAATAAATTTTGTAGGTAAAACTACAATTAATGGCAATTTCATTATTGATGAACAAGGTAATATGACAGTGAAGAATATGACTGTAACAGATAGTTCTAAAATAGGTGGGTTTACTATTGAGAATGGATCATTATATTGGAAAGGTTATGATTATTACCTTGATTCCCGTAGTGTAAGAATAGGCATTCCTCCAGATGATAATAACGGTATAATTGATATTGCTTTCGATCATGATACAAAAGGTAAGTTTGGTATAAAGATTATTGGGAATGATAGGGGGGGAGCTTGCATATATGCCTCAAGATATTCATTTGAATCACAAAGGAATTATCCAAAAGGAACTGAAACATGGGCTGGCTATTTTGATGGTGCGGTTGGTACCCAGCAGTATTGCATTATTGACAGTTCAGGAGAAACCTTACCAGGAGTAAGTTTTAATACCGATATAGATTTAGATAAAGTTCGTTTTAAGGTTCGTGGCGGAATTATAGTTGATGTTATAAAAGAATAATTTAAATAAAGCATTATGGTAGTAAATTTTAAAAATTTGGAAGTGCAAGTTTCATTTGATGGCACTAAGGATATATTTGATACAGCTAAGGCGGTGGGTAACATGATGATGTATAACGGTTCTGTTTTATTGGATATTGGATTTGAAGATTTGGCTAAAAGAATTTATTATTCGGATGGAGAAGTAGACATTCCCAATAAATATGTTGGTGCCTTATCTGAAGTGATTAAGAATTCTAATTTTATAGCAGCAATCAAGCGTGAATTAATTAACAAATTAACTAATAAGGAGGAAGAATAATGAACTTTACAAATGAAACAATCAGAAAAGGGAATTCAGTTATAGGTGATTTTCGAATGGACTATGTGGTGACCTATATCGGAGAGAATAATGTGACAAATATAAATGCCCAGATAAAGAAACTTAATACTGACATAAATGGTACGAAATCTGAAAAGTATGTAGGCTCTGTCGGAATGGATATGGCTGCGGATCGCTTCTCCTTTTCCATTGTAGATAACAAAGTGGTTAATGCAGATGAAAGAGCGATTCTGTATAATGAGTTTGAAAAATCTATTAAAACAATAATGGGATGAGTTTCATTAAGTTTGCCGTGAAATCAAGGTCTACAAATAAAGGGACTGTGAAAAAGGCCATTATAGAAAGACTTAAGAGTAATGTGGATCCTGTCGGTACAAATGAACTCCCTATTATTTTGAATATGCTTTCTTCTCCCTCTACGGAGGAAGAAGAAAATGACAGGTTTCCATTCAGATTTCCGTTTAAATTATTATAATTATGGAAAAAGTAAATATATCCGCCAAATCAGAAGGCGATGAACTTACGCATCAAGAGTTTAACAGCCTTGTAGGTGGTGTAAACTCCATTATAGACACGCTGAATGGTTCTACATCCGTTCAACGAAATATCAGGGTTACAAACAACTTGGAAAGTAAAAATGTCTCAACCCAAAAAGGTGAACCCTGCATATTAAACTTTACCTTTATTTCACAGGAACGTTATTCTTATAATGATCCTTACGAAAATACCGGTGAACGTGGATTTTGCCAGATCTTACTGAAAAGTTCGGGAGAAACTGCCTTTGAATTAATCAAGGAGATAAATGTCAATTCCGGAATACCTTTTACCTTTGATGTATCAGAATATCTTTCATCCGGTACTAATCAGATAATGGTGAAAATAACAGGTGAAGTTACGGGAGAAACAACTCCGGCTTTTGTATATACAGTGCAACTCACTTCGCTATCTATTTCTGCGAACAACTTTAAATGGTGGACTGCATATAATGGGAATATTACTCTACCGCTAAATATAGGTGGTAATATTAATAAGACGCTTCATGTAAGTATAACAGGTAACGGCCATAGTTATAAAGAAACCTATATCCGTCCATTAGGTACAAATGTTTATACGGAAACTGCTTTTAACTTCTCTGTTCCGCATCCTAACATGGAAGGCATTTTCCGTGTTGAGGCCTATGTGTCAAGTATGGATGATACGGTACGTACGAAAACTGTTGCGTTTAATGTAATGTGCTCGATGCCTGTCGGCATTAACAAGCTGATAGCTATCAATAATATGATTGGTAAGGCTACTAATTGGATGACCAACACTTTGTTCGAATATTCCATGTATGATGGGGATAATGTATATACTTCTGCAGAGTTTATCATTAAAAAAGATGGAGTACCGGTATTCTCTTCACATGAGGATAATATTTCCACTTCGGCTAAACATTCGTTTGTTTTTCCTATGGAGGTTGAGACTATTGATAATTCGGAATTTGAGATAGAAATTAATGTATTAGACGGGAATACTCCACTTATTGAACCTGTAACTGTTTCTGTGAATAATTCTTCCGGTTATTCGGCTACTGCAGGAGCTGTATTTTATTTGAACCCGAAAACAAGGAGCAACCGTCAGCAGAACTATCAATCAATTATAAATGAGATGGATGGCTCAGAAATTGCAGGTATATGGAATAATGTAAACTGGGGTAATGATGGGTGGATAGAAGATTCGGAAAGAAGCAAGATTTTGCGTTTGATGGCAGGTTCTCAATTGAAAGTAGATTATTTCCCATTTAAAAAAGAATGTGCACGTACCGGGAAAACAATTGAAGTGGACTACAGGATAGATAATGTAACAGATGTTTCCGAACCAATATTCACTATCTCAGCAGATAAGTTGGATTCATTTGTAGGACTAAAATTATATCCGGATGATATTGTGATGCATACACAGTCTCTTAAAAATACAGGAGTACAAAGTATACATACAGATACAAACAAACGTATACGTTTAAGCCTTGTTATTATGTCGGATGCTTATGGAAATAGTGGATTTAATCTCTGCATATTATATGTTAATGGAAAAAAGAACCGTGAGTTCACCTATGAGAATAATGATTATTTTGCACATAATGGCGGTATTGTGATTGGTTCAAACTATGCAGATATAGATATTTACGGTCTTCGCATTTATGATTCGGCATTGACATCTTCTTCGGTACTCCGTAATTATATAAACTGGTTGGTAGATACTACTGAAAAGGCTGAAGTAAAGAATGATAATGATGTAATGGACTCCAATGGTTCGGAAGTTGATTTTGAAAATACGATAGATCAATATAATGTTTTAGTTTTTGATAACACCATTCCGAGTATAGTAGATACATCCAAAAGAATAGGAACACTGGAAATTTATTTTGCAGATCATCCGGAGAAAAATGTAAAGATAAGTAATATGGAAGCTAAAGGACAGGGGACATCTTCCATGAAATATTATAAATGGAATACGAAATATTCTATTGATAAATCGAATTCGGTAATTACATATGCGGATGGCAGTACGGGTGGCAAAACATGGAAAATGACAGAAGGTATTCCGGCTGCAGCAAAATTTACGGCAAAGAAGAATTATGCATCTTCTATGCAGAGTCATAAAATGGGATCGGTAAACTCAGTACAGGATTTATATAAGAAGCTTGGATTGACGAATGAAGCGATGCAAACTTCTGAATATTCCGATGCTCGTATTGCTGTCTACCAAATGCCATTTATTTGTTTTCAGAAGTCTTTAAATGAAGAAGAAGAGATAGTGTATACTTTTCAAGGGGAATATACTTTCGGCCCAGATAAAGGTGATAAATATACATTTGGATATGATACGGACCTTTTCCCGGGACTTATATCTATTGAAGGTTCGGATAATTCTCCTTTGGCAACACTATTCCGTGTTCCATGGAACTCAAGGATAGTATATAATGCTGATGAGGAAGCTTTTCAATATAATGGTGCAAATGCATGGGATTTTGACGGGGGACAGGAAACGAATATTGATAAATGGATACCGGCTTATAATTTAGTTTATAGTTGTTCTAATAGATTGAAACCTTTTAATGGAACGCTTGATGAACTTAATGCTCAAGCATCAATGTTTAGGACTGAACCTTATGAGTTCTGGATTGCAAAAGCGGGAGATGTAAATCAGTATAATGTATATTACTATGAATCTAGTGAAAACAGATTTATTCCATCTGACATAGGTAATGGAACAGTTAATCTCATATCTCAACTTGTAGATAGAGGTTATGGATTGACATCTATTGATATGAATGGAAAATTGAATGAGGAACTAAATATCTTATTTATTAATGCTCGCATTGTTAAATTCGGTATGGAAGCATCTTCTTATTGGGATATTACCGATGCAATATTTCACCGCAATTGGGTGGAAATGCATGCAGGTACTGATAATCGTGCAAAGAATACTTATCCATATTCCTTTGGTGGGACAGATTCAAAATGGAAATGGCGCTTTGATGATTTAGATACTATATTTGATACAGATAATGAAGGACAACCTGAAAAAGGATATGGTGTTGAGTTTCATGATGTAACAAAGAATGGAGCTGCCGTTTGGAATGGTGAAACCAGTAACTTTTGGAATCTAATAGATTTGGCTTTTTCAGATAAAATAATCAGTGAAATGAAACGCATGCTCACCGCGATGGAAGAACTATCCGATTTGAAAAGTGGAACTGATTATGATAAATTATTGGCTTATTATAAAAAATACTATTTTGATCCTGTGCAACAACATTTTCCTGCTAATATAGTAAATGCAGATGCAAAGTTTACATATGAAAATGGTAAATTGGCCTATATGAACGGTTCGTATACCAATGATACAGATCCTATTGCTCAATCGTTAGGGGATCATTTCTCAGCAGAGATGCGGTGGATATCAAAACGTATTATCTATATTATGAGTAAATATAGCTTTGGAATGTTTTCTGCTAATGGCACCGATACTATAACTGTGCGTGCAGCAGGTGATACTATTAAATATGAATTGACTCCTGCAATAGATATGTATCCTGCTATTGCTAATGGTACAAGTATTATACGTGGCGAACGTACTAAGGCTGGCGATAAATGTGAAATACTTATTGAACTTTCCGGTTCAGGTGACCAACAAAACACAATTCAAGCAGCTTCTTTTCTTCAGGATATAGGCGATTGGCATGATAAAAATATATCGGGTACAATGGGAATACAAGGGAAAATGTTACGGGAAATAAGGCTCGGCAGTAAGACAGAGCCTATAACAATTTCCATTGCTGCATTGAACATATCTAACTGTGTTTCATTGCAAAATCTGATATTGTCTAATATAAAGACTCTTACCGGATCTCTGAATTTAACAGCATGTACGCACTTACGTAAAGTATATGCTGATGGTACTTCGTTGACACAGATACAACTTCCACAAGGTGGTGGATTACAGCATATTGAGTTTAGTGCGGATAATCAGTATCTTTCATTAGCTAATTATCCGTTGCTTACAAATGAAGGTGTGAATATAAGTTTATGCAAATCAATTATTACAGACTTCTATATTGTAAATTGTTCTTTGATGAATCCTATGCAATTGCTGGTTGACGTAATGAACTCGCAAGTGAATCAGGAAAACCATGCATTGCAACATATTCGAGTCGTGAATTTTGATGAGACTTATAATAGTGAAATGCTTGATGTATTAGCAAAATTAGCGGATGGTACATATAGTGGTTTAAGTAGTGATGGACTTGCCGGGGAGGATGAATTCCCTGTTTTGGATGGCAGTATTACGATTAATGGGAACTGTTATGAAGATTCGGTGAATGCGTTAAAGAACACGTTTGGGAAACTTTCTTTAGATGTAAATGGTGAGTTTTATATACGATTTGCGGATAAAGCTGTTAGGGATATTGTTAAGATCAATTGGGGGGATGGAGTGGGAATAACTCAGGAACGAATAGAGGATATAACAGATATAAATCTGAAATTCAGAGAAACAGCTATTACTTCATTTGATGAATTATCTAAGTTTAAAAACTTGTCTTCTTTATCTAATGGAGCCTTTTATAAATGTGTATCATTAGAAAGTATTGTGTTACCGGAAAATATTATTGAGTTAAAAGGGAATATGTATACTGGTGGTAGTGTCTTAAGTACATTTGCCGAATGTTCCAATTTGAAAAAAGTTAAACTTGGCAAATCGCTAACTAAATTAGGACAATCTATATTTTTTAAATGTACGAGTTTAACTGATATTAATTTGGAAAATGTAGAAAGTATAGGTCGTTCATGTTTTAATTATACGAATATTAAAGAATTTAATTTTAAAGAAGGATGCGTTTTGGATAGCGATGCAATCTATGATTGTCCTGTTAAATTTTTAAAGATTCCCAATGGAACAACAAAATCTAATATTGTAAGAAGTTGTGTTAATTTGAGATATTTAGAATTACCAGCAACAGTAAGTGTTATTACGGGATATTCATTTAATAGTAATACAGGAGTTTTAGTTCTGCCTAAGACCATAATTGACATACAATATCTTGCTTTTGCTTATATTGCTTTTGATGCTATTTATTTAAAATCGAGAATACCTCCGACTATTGATGCAAATACATTCTACTTTGGAACTGTTCCAACTATCTATATACCTAAAGGGACTTTGTCAGCGTATCAAAACACTTCAAATTGGAATAAATATACTATTGCTGAATTTGATTTTGAAAACAAAGAAATTCCTTATTAAAAATATCAAGATCTTTGCTTTAATAATTTTAAAAAATTATAGTACAGTTATGCATCTTTTTAAGCTTTACTAAAGTTTACGGAAAAGATATAGAATAATCAGAATAATGTTCAATGTTTAGTATAACGAAAATAAAAAGGCGTTCCCCACAAGGAACGCCTTTTTCTATATGATAGAAAGGATTATTCAGCCTTTACTTCTTCAGCAACCGGAGTTACATCCTCTTTGTCACCTCTTTTCTTCATCATTAAATAAGCGATAGGAGATGCAACGAACAATGAAGATAATGTACCGATAACAACACCGAGAATCATTGCGAATGCGAAGCTGCGGATTGAATCACCACCGAGGATGAAGATACACAACAACACGATCAATGTACTCAATGAGGTATTGATTGTACGAGCCAATGTAGTGTTCAAAGAGTCGTTGAACAGCTGCTTGCGGTTACGTTTCGGATATAGTCCGAAGAACTCACGTACACGGTCGAAGATTACCACCTTATCGTTGATAGAATAACCGATAGCCGTAAGGATAGCACCGATAAATGTCTGGTCTATTTCCAATGAGAACGGAACGATACCCCACAACAGTGAGTAGGCACCGATAATCATAATGGTATCCGTTGTCAATGCGATAACCGAACCGACACTATATGCAATGTTACGGAATCTCAACAAGATGTATAAACCGATTGCTACCAATGAAAGCAATACAGACCAGATAGCCGAAGTCTTAATATCGTCGGCGATACTCGGACCTACCTTCTGAGAACTGATGATACTGCCACCGGTGTAGTTATCACGGTCGATAAACACTTCCAATGGAATGTTTTCAGTCAACAACGGTTTCAATGATTCATACAGGAATTTTTCGATTTCAGAGTCTACTTCGTTACCTGCATCATTGATTCTGTAGTTGGTACTGATACGAACGGTTTTCTTGTCTGTACCGATAGCAATGGCACTTACAGAAATATCTGTTCCTACTTGTTCTCTGATTAAAGTTTCTACTTGTTCCGGTTCAACTGCCTGTTCGAACTGAACAACGAAGTTACGTCCACCGGTGAAGTCGATACTCTGGCTTAAGCCGCGGATTGCGAATGAAGCAATACAGATTACAATGATAACACCTAAGATTGTGAAGTATTTGCTGATATGTCCCATAAAGTTATAATGGGTGTTTACCAACATCTTCTTGGATATAGGTGAAGTGAATGTCAGGTTCAACAGTTTATCTTTACCCATGAAGTATTCATAAACAAGGCGTGTCATGAACACAGCAGTAAAGAATGAACAGAGGATACCGATAATCAATGTGGTTGCAAAACCACGGATAGGACCGGTACCGAAGTTAAACAAGATAACACCGGTAATGATTGATGTTAAGTTGGAGTCGAAGATTGCAGAGAATGCATTTGAATAACCGTCTGCCAATGCTTTCTTCACATTCTTACCGGCACGAAGTTCTTCTTTTGTACGTTCGTAGATAAGCACGTTGGCATCCACAGCCATACCGAGTGACAACACCATACCGGCAATACCGGACATAGTCAGGGCAGCTTGGAATGATGAAAGGATACCTAATGTGAAGAAGAAGTTTACTACCAATGCACCATTGGCAATCATACCCGGAACGAGTCCGTACATAGCGCACATGTAAATCATCAATAGAATCAAAGCCACGATGAATGACAAGATACCTTGATTGATAGATTCCTGACCGAGTGACGGACCGATAATATCTTCTTGTACGATGTGGGCAGGAGCCGGCATCTTACCTGATTTCAATACGTTTGCCAAGTCCTTCGCTTCTTCCGGAGTGAAGTGACCTGTGATTTGTGAATTACCACCGGTAATTTCATTCATTACGTTTGGTGCAGAATATACATAACCATCCAGAATGATTGCGATAGATCTGCCTACGTTCTGTTTTGTCAGCAATGCCCATCTTCTTGAACCGTCAGAGTTCATAGACATACTTACGGCAGGTTTGCCATAGCTGTCATATTCGTCTTTGGCGTTAGTGATAACGTCTCCTTCAAGCGGAGCTTTACCGTTACGCTCTGTTGCCTTGATAGCATAGAGTTCATAGATTTGTCCTTTCTTATCGAATTCGGCTGCTTTAACTCCCCACTTCAAACGAAGTTCTTTAGGAAGCTGGTCTGCAACTTCTTTCATAGAAAGGTATCTGTTAATATCGGCTGTGTCTTTGTAGCTTGCATAACCGGCAACGGGACCTTGTCCGCTTGTGTTGAGCTGAAGAACAGACAATAACGGATGTTCTTTCTTAGCCTGAGCCATCATTTCAGAATCGTTCTGGGTAGCTTTGTCACCTTTCAGTGCGGCAGCAAGGCTGTCGGCAGCACTAGTGGCTGTGTTTTGTGCTACTACTTCTTCTGTTTCTGTAATAACAACGGTTGAGTCGGCAGGTGTTTCGTTAGATAAGATTTCACGTAATTTTGAGTCGGCGCCTTGCAAGAAGGGAACTACTTCATTTGCATGATAAGTTTCCCAGAATTCAAGGTTGGCAGATCCCTGAAGCAATTTTCTTACACGTTCAGGTTCTTTGATGCCCGGAAGTTCCACCATGATACGTCCCATTCTGTCTTCCAGACTTTGGATGTTAGGCTGAACAACACCGAAACGGTCGATACGGGTACGAAGTACGTTATAAGAGTTGTCTACGGCTGCTTTAACTTCTTCTCTCAACACTTTTTCTACTTCGGCATCAGAGCTTTTCTGAGAAACTTTGTCTTTTAATTGTTGAGTAGCGAACAGTTCGGAAAGTTTTGCACCCGGTGCAGCTTTGTGATATTCTTTGATAAACAATGTTATAAAGTCATCCTGGCTGGTAGCTTGCAGTTTTGTAGCTTCGGCAATAGCTTTGTTGAAAGCTTCGTCCGGCTTGTTGTCTGCCAATGCTTTAACTACATCACCTACAGATACCTCGAGAATGACGTTCATCCCTCCTTTTAGGTCAAGACCTAAACTAATCTCCATCTCACGACATTGTTTGAGCGTATAGTTACCCAACCACACCTTTTCATTTGACATAGAGTCAAGGTAGTTCTGCTCTAACTTCTTATCTCCTTTTGCATACTCTTCTGCCTTACTGATATAATGGCGAGTTACAAAAGAAAAGGATAGATAGAACACACATACGAGTGTGAGTAATATCGCAAAAACTTTTACAAATCCTTTGTTTTGCATTTTACTTTGAAATTTATATTACTTACTTTAATTAATTTTCGGTTCGCTATAAGGCTGCAAATATAGTTTTTTTTTCACTTTCAGGCACAAAGTGAAACAAATATTTAAAACACTAATAGCATTTTAGGCCGCAAAAGAACATTTTGCAGCCTAAAATTCATTATGATAAGGGTTTAATTATCGGATAAGCCCTTTTGATTTCAACATTGGCTCTTGTTGAGGTTCTGTTCCTCTGAACTTCTTGTAAAGCACCATCGGATCTTCGCTGTTGCCTTTTTCAAGTACATTTTTTCTGAAAGATGCAGCGGTTTCCTGATCGAAGATTCCTTTTTCCTTGAATGCCTCAAATGCGTCGCAATCAAGTAAATTCGCCCATAAGTAGCTATAATATCCGGCAGCATATCCGCCAATGATGTGATTGAAATATGTCAATCGGTAACGGGGTGCTATTTCCGGTATCAAGCCGATTTTATCCATTGCTTCTTTTTCGAAAGCCACGATGTCCAGATTGTCGGCATCTTTCAGGCTGTGCAGTTGCATGTCCAGAAGTGCGGCAGCGATAAGTTCGGCAGTCATAAATCCTTGATTGAATGTTTTCTGGTTAAGGATTTTTGTAATAAGTTCATCAGGAATGGTTTCTCCTGTCTGATAATGTTTTGCATACATTTTCAATACTTCCGGTTCGGTAGCCCAGTGTTCCATTACTTGGGAAGGAAGTTCTACAAAATCGCGTGCTACGTTTGTACCGGATGTTCCTTTGTATTCGCATTTGCTTAGAGTTCCATGCAAACCATGACCGAACTCGTGGAAAAGGGTTTCCACTTCGTCAAGAGTAAGCAGGGAAGGCATGTCTCCTGCCGGTTTTGTGAAGCTGGCTACATTGCAGATAGTGGGGCGGATGTCACCTTTCTGCTCTCTGTAATTACTCATCCATGCGCCTCCTCTTTTACCTGCACGTGGGAAATAATCTGTATAATAAAGTGCCAGATGAGAACCATCGGCATCTTTAATATCATATACTTTTACGTCTTCGTTATAAACAGGAACATTGTTTAATTCTGTCAGAGTTATTCCATATAGCTTATTGGCTACGATGTTTGCACCTTCACGCACGTTTTCAAGTTTGAAGTAAGGTTTCAACTCGTCTTCTGTCAGGTTATATTTTTCATTGCGCAGCTTTTCTGAATAATACCACCAGTCCCAAGCTGCAAGTTTTTCGCCTTTGCCTTCTTTATCCATTATTTTCTGGAGTTCGGCAGCTTCGGTTTTTGCATTTGCAACGGAGTATTTCCAAAGGTTCATCATAAAGTCCATGGCTGTTTCAGAGTTCTTCGCCATGTTTTCATCAAGGATGAAGTTTGCATAAGTATCATAGCCTAATAAATTGGCTTTTGCCAAACGAAGTTGGATAATTTTAGCAAGAACCGCTTTGTTATCATTCTTGTCATTATTATTGCCACGGTTGATGTAGGCATTGTAAATCTGCTTGCGGAGTTCTCTGTTGTCTGCATATTGTAAAAATGGCAAGCGGCTCGAGTTCTGTAAAGTGAATACCCATTTACCTTCCATTCCTTTGGCTTTTGCTTCATCGGCAGCTCCTTGTTTTACCCAGTCGGGGAGTCCGGAGAGGTCATTTTCATTATCAATGACTAACTGGTAAGCATTGTTTTCATTCAGAACATGGTTGCTGAAATCTAATTCCAAAGTAGCCAATTGCTTGTTTATTTCACGTAATTGCTGTTGCTTGTCAGCATCTAGTGCAGCACCCGAACGCACAAATGCTTTATAGTATTTGTCTAAAAGCCTGCTTTGTTCCGAAGTTAAATTCAATGATTCTTTTTGTGCATAAACGGCGTTTACCTTCTTAAACAAATCTTGGTTCAGGTAGATGTTGTCGCTATGCTCTGAAAGCATCGGAGCTATTTTCATCGAGAGTTCCGTAATGGAGTCATTGGCTTCCGCTTCGGTCATATTGAAGAAAACTCCGCCTACACGGGATAATATCTCACCACTGTTATCAAGAGCCACGATTGTGTTCTCGAATGTGGGAGCTTCCGTGTTATTGATGATAGCTTCAATATCCTTATTCTGCTCTTCGATGCCTTTTAGAAAAGCCGGTTCGTAGTGCTCCATTTTAATCTTGTCGAAAGGAGGAGCGCCATACTCGTTTGTAAACTCGGAAAGAAACGGATTTGTTTCCGTTTTTGTAGCACAGGAGTAAGTCATACAACATGTAGCTAAGATAAGTACTAAATTACTGATTTTCATATAATAGAATTTAAGTTATTATTGTTTTTTGCTTATATAACACCAAATGGGGTAATGGTCGGAAACGTCTATTTTATTGTCTACCGTGCAGTTATAAGATTGCAGGTTCTTGCTGATTAATATATTATCGATTCTGAAATAGAATCTGTTTTGGTTGTAGGATATGCCGAAACCCTGTCCCGATTGTGTAAATGCGTCATCCAAATCTTGTGCGATGATGCGGTGTGCATAAGATATGGGAGAATCGTTAAAATCTCCGCAGGCTATTATGTAGTGTAGTTTGGATGACTTAATGATTTTAGCTATTGTATCGGCTTGCACGGCACGGATGGCGGATGCTTCCGCTAATTTCTTTATCAGTAGCTTGGAACCGCTTTTCACTTTTCCTGCTTCCGGTGATTTAATCATTTCCGTGTATATTTTCTTGTCGTTGGCCGTTAGTTTATTGGATTCGAGGTGATTGTTGATTAATAAAACCGTATCTCCATTAATTTCTAATTTATACATGACGGAGCCATTGCTCATGCTATCATACTTTATGCTTTTTGAGCTTAGAACAGGGAAACGTGAAAAACATGCTACTCCGTTGCTCTGACCTTTTCCCACTTTGTGGAATACTTTGTAGGGATATGCTTTGAGAGTGCCGTTGATACGGCTCGCTTTTCCGTTTTCTGCAAACTCTTGCATGCAGATTATATCCGGATTGAGTTTTTGTATATACTGTGTCAGGATGTCGGCATCTTCATTCTCTGAATAAAAGTTTGTTCCCATTACGTTGTAAGACAATAATTTGAATGCTTGTTCGGGAATATCTTTCGTTCTGAAATGGAAGGGCATATAAGTTTTTATCTGTCCGAAACATAATAGCAAACCGACGAAGGACAGTAACGCATATTTCCGGTAGATGAAGAGCCAGAAGAACAGAAAGATCAGGTTAATAATCAGAAAGACCGGAAAAGCCAATCCGGCACATGAAAGAATCGGGTGATTAACAGGGTTGATATACGGGCTGTAAGCACACAACAATAGCAATCCGGTGAAGATAAGATTCACGAATAATATAAGATAGCCGATAAATTTACCGAAATATTTCATCTCTTTCCCAACTACCGCTTGCTTGCATCAAACAAGCTTTTCTTTTCTTCTGTTGTTAAACTCTCATAACCCGATTTCTTCAATTTGTCAAGAATGCGGTCCACTTCTTCCGAGTCGGCTTTCTTGCGGGCATTATAATCAAAGTCTTTAGGATTGCGGTTGTAATGAACCTTCATCGTGGGTTTCTTCTTCCGTTTCCATGATTTTCCGTCAAACAGTCCGCTTATCCAGTCGAGTATCCGGTTTATCCATGCTGTCATGTCCTTTCCTTTGCTCAGGCTTGCAGCAAACCAAAGTCCCGCCAATGCTCCACCCAAGTGGGCAATGTGTCCTCCGGCATTGTTGGAAGTCACGAATAGAATGTCGGTTATTATCATGAACAGGGCAATATACTTTAATTTGATGGATCCGATGAATAAGAGGCGTACCTCATAATTAGGTTCCCTGTAAGCTGTTGCCACAACAATGGCAAGAACGGAAGCCGATGCACCCAGCAAATAGGAGTAATTTACAATTCCGTTGAAATATGGGAATATATTGAATACCAACAGGTAAAGTAGTCCTCCGCAAATTCCGCCCAATACGTAAAGCCCTCTCAGATGCTTGGCGGAGAAAAAGTAAAGGAATAAGGAGCCAAACCAATAGAGCCACAACATATTGAATAATATGTGCATCACTCCTGCATGCATAAACATGTAGGTGAACAAAGACCACGGCTGTTCGAGGAAAGCAGTAATGGATGCCGGCATATCCAGAAAGCGTAATATAGGTTCGCTGCTTCTGTTAAACAACATCAGAAAGACGGTGAGCAGGGAAGTCAGAATAAACACCCCTGCATTGATATAAATAAGTTGGATATAGATATTACCCCGCTTGAATGTCTCTTTTAAATCAGTAATGAAGTGTCCCATTGTTATTATTCTTTTTCTTCCAATACATAATTAATATGAATCCGAAAATCATGCCTCCCAGGTGGGCAAAGTGGGCTACATTATCACCTGCATTGTTGCTTATTCCCAGTACCAGTTCGATTACGGCATATCCTATTACAAAGTATTTGGCTTTAATCGGGAAAGGCAACGGGAAGATAAAAATGCTGTTGTTCGGGAAAAGCATACCGAAAGCAAGCAAAATAGCATATACTGCTCCTGAAGCTCCAACTGTAGTCATGTAGTTCAGGTATTCTTTCATTGGGATTATTGCTCCTCCGATATTGACACTGTCATAAGCCGATAACTCGGTTACATAATGGATGTATTGCACTAATTCCTGAACCAATCCTGCTCCTACTCCGCAAAGGATATAGTAGAAAAGAAAACGTTTTGGCCCCCATACTTGTTCAAGTACACGTCCGAACATCCATACGGCAAACATATTGAAAAATATGTGATCGAAGCCTGAGTGCATAAACATGTAGGTGAATAACTGGGCGAGGTTGAAATCCTCGGCAAGGAAGAAATGCAGTCCCAAATAATTATTCAGATCCAGTCCGTATTTTGTTGCTACAATTCCACCGAAAAAGAACAGAACATTAATAATTATCAGGTTTTTAGTTATAGTAGGCATATGTAATTTAGCTTGTTGATTCGTTATAAATGATAAAAATGTGGCACAAATTTACTAATTAATTCTGTTTGGAAGCATAAAATGCTCATTCTCTTACTTTTTTTTCTGAATTGAGGGCGTTTTTTTAGCTTTTCTATTTGAAATATTGAATCTAAGCCCTATATTTGTGAGAAATTTCGAATTATCTTTTTGTGTAACATATTAATTAATCATTTACTAATTATGAATAAGGCAGAACTTATTAGCGCTATCGCAGCAGAGTCAGGCTTGAGCAAAGCAGATTCAAAGAAAGCTCTTGATGCTTTCGTGGCAAGTGTAACCAAGGCTCTTCAGTCTGGTGACAAAGTATCTTTAGTTGGTTTCGGAACATTCTCAGTTGCCGAAAGAGGAGAAAGAACAGGTATCAACCCTTCAACTAAGGCTGCTATCACTATCCCTGCTAAGAAAGTTGCTAAATTTAAAGCTGGTGCAGAATTGTCAGAAGCTATTAAATAAAGCATTCTTTTAAAGAGATTTGAAGGAGACGTAGCTTTACGCCTCCTTTTTTTTGTATCTGCTGCAAATGTATTATCTTTGCACTCCCATATATATTTACGTAGTATTCAGAAACATACAAAGATATGAATGTAGAAAACAAGATTACAGCTTCCGTGATAGACGGAATAAAGACTCTTTATGGACAAGACGTTGCTGCGGCACAGGTGCAGTTGCAAAAAACTAAAAAGGAGTTTGAAGGACATCTTACTTTGGTGGTATTTCCATTCTTGAAGATGTCTCGCAAAGGACCGGAACAAACAGCTCAGGAAATAGGTGAGTATTTGCAGAAAAACGAACCGGCTGTGGCTGCTTTCAATGTAATCAAAGGATTTCTTAACCTGACCATTGCGTCATCATGTTGGATAGATTTGCTGAACCAAATCCGTTCCGTAAAAGAATACGGGTTTGTTGCAGCAACAGATAACTCTCCTTTGGTGATGATTGAATATTCATCGCCTAACACAAACAAGCCTTTGCATTTGGGGCATGTGCGCAATAACCTGTTGGGCAAGTCATTGGCTAACATTATGGAAGCCAACGGCAATAAAGTTGTGAAAACCAATATAGTGAATGACCGTGGCATTCATATCTGTAAGTCCATGCTTGCCTGGAAGAAATATGGTAACGGAGAAACTCCCGAATCATCAGGCAAGAAAGGTGACCATTTGGTGGGAGATTACTATGTGGCATTCGATAAACATTATAAAGCCGAGATTGCCGAACTGATGGCTCAGGGCATGAGTAAGGAAGAGGCAGAAGCAAAATCTCCGTTGATGAATGAAGCCCGCGAGATGTTGGTGAAGTGGGAAGCAGGAGATTCTGAGATAAGAGGTTTGTGGAAGATGATGAACGAATGGGTTTATGCCGGATTCGATGAAACATATAAAGCAATGGGTGTGAACTTCGATAAGATTTATTACGAATCGAACACTTACCTCGAAGGAAAAGAAAAGGTGATGGAAGGACTTGAAAAAGGTTTCTTCTATAAGAAAGAAGATGGTTCCGTGTGGGCAGACCTCACCGGAGAAGGACTCGACCATAAATTATTGTTGCGTGGCGACGGAACATCTGTTTACATGACTCAGGACATAGGCACTGCCAAACTCCGTTTTGCCGATTATCCTATCAACAAGATGATTTACGTTGTGGGTAACGAACAAAACTATCACTTCCAAGTGCTTTCCATTTTGCTTGATAAGTTAGGCTTTGAATGGGGTAAGAGCTTGGTTCACTTCTCCTACGGAATGGTGGAGCTCCCCGAAGGAAAGATGAAATCACGTGAAGGAACGGTTGTCGATGCCGATGATCTGATTGAAGAAATGGTTCGGACTGCTAAAGAAACGTCCCAAGAACTTGGTAAACTGGATGGTTGCACCAAGGAAGAAGCCGATAACATTGCCCGCATCGTTGGTTTGGGTGCGTTGAAATACTTTATCCTGAAGGTGGATGCACGTAAGAACATGACTTTCAATCCGAAGGAGTCTATTGACTTCAACGGTAACACGGGTCCTTTCATCCAATATACATATGCTCGTATTCAGTCGGTTTTGCGTAAAGCGGCAGAAGCGGGAATTGTAATCCCCGAAGTGCTTCCTGCAAACATAGAGTTAAGTGAAAAAGAAGAAGGATTGATTCAGATGGTTTCCGATTTTGCAAGCGTTGTGAAGCAAGCCGGAACGGATTACAGCCCTTCTGTCATTGCAAACTATACTTATGACTTGGTGAAAGAATACAATCAGTTCTATCATGATTTCAGTATCTTGAGAGAAGAAAATGAAGAGGTAAAAGTCTTCCGTTTGGCTCTTTCTGCAACTATTGGAAAAGTCATTAAACAAGGTATGGGATTACTCGGTATCGAAGTTCCCGATAGAATGTAAGAAATTGTTTTTTAATAATATGGAAGGTGCATCACTTGGTGGTGCACCTTTTTTATATTCTTCCTCCTTAAGAAGTATATGTTCAACTTCCCCGCACCGCCGCACAGAGCAGTTAACTAACTATATACAAGCATGTTTCATGTGCCACGAGCAAATGAATCGAATACTTTTCTCCCCGCACAGGGATGATTCAAACAACACGTTATTTATTCCATTCGACTGGTTAACTAAATCAATTCACCGGGACAATTAAAAAAAACATAAGGACAACTAAGTGAAAACAACGGGACATGTTAGCTTGTTAGTGTACACTAACAGGTGAGACGGTGTACAGTAACTCGGTAGTTGATGTACAGTAACTAGTAAGAAGACGTAGTGTAACTCTGTTTGGGTGGGAATATAACAAAAGGAACCGCAGTATTTGGTTCCTTCTACATATTACAAATATACGAAAAAAATCCCGGATTTCCAAATATTTCCGAGAGAATAAGGGTATAAGTTGTACATTGGAGAATGGCAAATCCGTGCGTGGACAGAAATGCTTGATGTGTCTGTTCGCTTCACACTTAAGCTGTTTACATTCAGTTGCTTATCCCCTTTGTGCCACTGTGCGGGGAAGTTGGACATATACTTCTATTACTGCCGTCATTACCGACCTAATTGGCAGTCCGCACAAAATTGTAGGGGCGAAATGCATTCGCCCGATAACACTAATCTGAGTGTATTCGTGCGAATTCAATTCGCCCCTACAATAAACATAATTATACTGTAAGTCTTATTTCTTCTTAGCAGCTCTCGCTTTCTTTGTTTTAGGAAGGCTTTCTTTTTCTTCCTGTAACTTGATAAGGTCGAAACAACTTTTCAAATTAAGGTCTTGCGGAATGATGCTTTCCGGTATCTTGTAGTTCTTGCCTTTGTAAGCAATGTAGGGACCGTAGCGGCCGTTTAGAATTTCCATTTCAGGTTCTTCTTCAAACTTTTTGATGTACTTCTGGGCCTCTTTTTCGCGTTTTGCCTTAATTAATTCAATGGCTTCATCCAAAGTAATCTCCAAAGGATCATAAGTCTTTGGAAGTGAAACGAATTTGCCGTCGTGACGGGCATAAGGACCAAAACGTCCTACTCCGATTACAACTGTCTTATCTTCAAAATCTCCCAATGTACGTGGTAGTTTAAACAGTTCGAGAGCATCTTCAAGAGTAATGGTTTCCATTGATTGTCCTTTTCTCATCTGGGCAAAGCGTGGCTTCTCTTCATCGTCTGCAGAACCGATTTGCACAACCGGGCCGAAACGTCCGATTTTTACAGAAACAGGTTTTCCGGTCGATGGTTCTGTTCCCAGCATACGTTCTCCCACCTTATGTTCTGTTTTGGTGGCAAGTGTTTTTTCTACATCCGGATGGAATGTTCCATAGAAGTGCTCCATCAATCCCGTCCATTCTTTTTCTCCTTCAGCTACTTCGTCGAATTGTTTTTCAACGTTTGCAGTGAAATTATAATCGAGGATGTTGGGGAAATATTCTGTCAGGAAGTCATTGACTACTATGCCTATATCGGTAGGCATTAATTTGGATTTCTCTGCTCCAACGAGTTCGGACTTCACCTTATCGGTTATTTTATTGTCTTTCAATGTCAGTATATCGAAAGAACGTTCTTCTCCTTCCTTATCGCCTTTTTCCACATACTCACGTTGCTGAATGGTGGAAATAGTTGGTGCATAAGTAGAAGGACGGCCGATTCCCAGTTCTTCGAGTTTACGCACAAGGCTTGCTTCGGTGTATCTTGCAGGACGCTGAGTAAAGCGTTCCATGGCAATGATCTCTTTGCGTTCCAGGGTTTGTCCTTTCTTTAAAGGGGGAAGCAAGTGGCTTTCATCTTCTTGGTCGGCATCATCGTCATAAGACTCTTTGTAAACACGAAGGAATCCGTCGAATTTTATTACTTCTCCCGTAGCAACAAACTTTTCACTGTCGTTGCTTATAGTGATTGTTGCAGTGGTCTTTTCCAACTCGGCATCTGCCATTTGTGAAGCAATGGTACGTTTCCAGATAAGATCGTATAGTTTCTTTTCTTGTGCAGTTCCTTCTACGGCTTGGTGATCCATGTAGGTGGGGCGGATAGCCTCGTGAGCTTCTTGTGCTCCTTTTGTCTTGGTAGCAAAGTGGCGTACTTTTACATAGTTTTCTCCCATGACATCCGTGATAGTTTCCTTGCTGGTTTCAATAGCCAAGTCGGATAGGTTCACAGAGTCGGTACGCATGTAAGTGATTTTTCCTGATTCGTATAGCTTTTGTGCTACCATCATGGTTTGTGCAACCGTGAAACCCAGTTTGCGTGCTGCCTCCTGCTGTAAAGTGGAGGTAGTAAACGGGGCTGCCGGAGATTTCTTTACCGGACGGGTAGTGATGTCTTCAATGGTGAAGTTTGCCGATTTGCAATTCTCTAAAAGAGCTTGTGCTTCTTTTTTTGTTTTTAAGCGGTGCGCAAGTTCGGCTTTGACTTCTACTATCTTACCATCTGTGTCGGGTACCATGAATATGGCTGTAACTTTGTAAGATGCTTCGGTTTTAAATGCCTGTATTTCTCTTTCGCGTTCCACAATGAGGCGAACTGCAACAGACTGCACACGTCCGGCAGATAATGCGGGTTTCACTTTTCTCCATAAAATAGGAGAGAGTTCGAAACCTACGATACGGTCGAGGATGCGGCGTGCCTGCTGGGCGTTAACCAGATTTATATCTATATTTCTCGGGTTTTCAATTGCTTTAAGAATTGCAGTCTTTGTGATTTCATGGAAGACAATGCGTTTAGTGTTTTCGGGTTTTAATCCCAAAACTTCGTATAGGTGCCATGAAATAGCTTCTCCTTCGCGGTCCTCATCGGATGCAAGCCACACTGTATCTGCCTTTTTGGCTTGGGCTTTCAGTTCTGTTACTAATTTCTTTTTGTCTGCCGGGATTTCATAGTCAGGTTTGAAGTTCTTGTTGATGTCAATACTGAATTCTTTTTTCTTCAAATCCCGTATGTGTCCGTAACTTGAGAGGACTTTGTAGTCTTTACCCAAGAACTTTTCTATTGTTTTGGCTTTGGCCGGTGATTCGACTATGACAAGATTTTTCTGCATGATTTCTTTCTTTGCTCTTTAAAGTTAAGCTTGTCAAATGTGTAACAAGCTCAGTTTCATAATTAAATTCGGTCGCAAAAGTAGAAAAAAAATAATATCTATACCTTATAATATATAAATAATAAATCTTTTTTATGAAAAGCTTTCAGTTTATCGAATATTGTTTTGGTTAAAGAATTTAAAAGGTTCAGTTAATTAAAACTGAACCTTTTAAATTCGGGAATTAATACTTGTTCTGTTCAATGTCTCCATTGCCAGCTATGATATCGGCATTTGGTATGGCAACAGCATAACGGCGTGATTGCGGATCAAGAGTGTATGTTTTGCTGTTTCCTGTGTCTACACTATATTGACCTATTGTATAAAAATTACGTGTGATGGTTATGTCATCATTGGGATCATCATTGAAATTGCAACGGCGAATATCATTCCATCGCAAGGTAAATGGAAATTCGCGCATACGTTCTTCCATTACTATTTTAACAGCTTCGTCTTTGCTATTTGCCGTTAATTTGAGAACTTCATCGGGAGCATCGTTTGCAATTCGATATTTGCGAAAATCATTAAGAACTTGCATAGCTTCGTTGGGATGATTATTCCGTGCAAGACATTCTGCCCGTGTTAACATCATCTCGGCAACATTAGGTGCTGTGGAGTAGAGGTTGGCATAATTACCATATCCAGGTATGTCTTTTGTGAATTTATCTGCATATAATCCCATGAAATAAAGTTTCTGGAATTGTTGTACTATAAAATATTTATATCTTAAGTCATATTCTTGATTGTAGCTTGTTAACAGCTTCTGACTGGGAATTCCCCATAGCGGCCCCATCAAATAATAGTTATTTTTTGAATAATAAGAGCGTTCTCTGGAAGTTACAGTAAGATTTAAGTCACCGTCGTTTGCGTCCCACCAAGTTGAAACAGGAACCATACTCATATCTCCTAAACTCATGGTAAATGTCAGTTCAATATCTGCCGGATTATTAAAATCTAAAATATCATTTCCATATTTTAATGCTTCTTCTGCATATTTTTGTGCAGTTTCATACTCACCTTTTGCCAAATAGAAACGCGCGGCAAGAGCATTTACGGTTGCTCCGGTTTCTTTCCATGATTTACGTTCGCCATTTTCAAATAATGGTGTTTTCAGTTTTACAGCTTCATTTACATCTTCTTCTATGAAGTTATATGTTTCTTCTAAAGAAGCCCGGTGCATGTCTTCTTCGTAGCTGGTTGATCTTTTTATGGGTAATCCCTGTTCTGATAAAGTGGATTGTCCATATGGCATGCAATAATAATTAGCTAATTCCAGATAGTTATATGCGCGTAAGAAATGGGCTTTATATTTTACGTTGGCTTTGGCCTCTTCGCTTCCTGCAACATCATCTATTGCAGAGAGAATTAAATTAGCTAGATAGATTGTCTCAAAATTAGATGCCCACATGCTCATCAAAACATTTGTGTTTGCCATATAAGGCATTTCCCAACAGCTCAACTGATAGCTTTCTATAAAATCTGACGCTTCTGAAAGTCCTCCATTATAATATTCGGGAGTTAAATCGAAACAATCGCTGCAAACAATAGAAGCATGATTATTATCCAAGATTGAATTGCCATTAAAATTATTTTTAGATAATAATGCATCCAACTCTTCTACCTTACTGATAACAATTCCTTCACTTTTTTGAGGAATTTCATCAAGGTAATCGTTACATCCTGAAAAGAATACAGCGAGCAATGTTGTGATAACTATATTTATATATTTCATAATAATATCAGTTTGTTAATTAAATAATTAGAATCCTAACTTAACACCTAATGTGCAGCTTGGCTGCAAGCGGAATCTCCCATATCTATATTCCGGATCTTCATTGATACTCTTTATCGTGAAAAGATTGTTTCCCTGCAAATAGAATGTAAGCCTGTTCATTCCGGCTTTATAAATATATTTAGCTGGTAATGTATATGATAATGTTAGCTCCTGCATACGAATACTGAATGCATTTGTTGTCAGATAACTTAAATAGTTAGCTTTATTCCATTGAACTAACTCATCTGTGTCCTGATAAGGCATTGGGGCGATTTCATTGGGATCGGCATTCATAATATCGGTAATTTGTGCATTTGGAACTTCTCCATAAGTCGGATAATTAAATCCTGTACGTCTGAATACATGACCGAATTTACCGGTAAAGGTGAATGAAAGGTCTATTCCCTTATAAGAAAAGGAGTGAGTCATTCCAATATTGTATGGTGCTACTTTGGTTCCTTGATACTCTAAAAAATCGAGTCCGTCATAACTTGTGCTCCCTCCGAAAGGCATATATTCGCCATTGATAAGATTTACAACCGGCATCATTTTGGGGCTATCAGTAGTACCTACATTTTTCATTCCTCCATAAACATAAGAGTAAAGGGAGTTGATGGGTTTACCCTCAATATATTGTTGGTCGGCTCCTTCACCTGATAACCACCAATAAGGCATTGATGTTTTAAATAGTTTTTTTACCTTATTTTTGTTATATGCGAATACGATATTACCGTCCCAGGTTAACTCTTTAGTGATTTTCATTTGACTACCAATCTGGAACTCGATACCATGATTGGTTATTTCTGCGTTATTAATGGTAGCAGATTCGGAACCGTTTACAATTGGAATCGCTACATCTGCCAATATATCCTTCCCGTGTTTGTAATAATAGTCTATTTTTCCATATAACTTGTTGTGGAAAAAAGAATAATCAATTCCGATATTTAATGTGTTGGTACGTTCCCAACGTAGGGTTGGATTACCTTTACTGTATATTTCGGATTCCAATTCACCTGTTATTTGATTGTATCCATTCATTGCGATAAGTGGGATAAGAGAAGTGGTACTATCGGAATTGCCATTACATCCAAAAGTAATACGTGGTTTGAGGTAGTCGATAAAATCAATCGATTCCATAAATTCTTCGTTAGACATATTCCAACTTGCACCTACTGACCAAAATGGAGAATAGCGGTAAGAGGGATCTTTAGTAATGAAATTAGATGCATCTATACGGAAAGAACCTGAAACAGAATAACGATCATCAAAAGTATAGGCTAAATTAGCAAAAGCTGAAAAGTAGCGGTCTGTTCTGTATTTATATTCGTTGATATAATTTAGGTTTAATGCATTACCTATCCAGTTTGTTAAGCCTTTAGTCCCATTTGGGAAAATGCCTACAGTCAGATGATCATCATCATAACCATAAGAAGGAGCATAATTGTAGTTTTTAGTACGAAGTTGACTTATTTCGATACCTCCTACAAAATTAATGGCATGTACCTTTGCAACAGTACGGTTAAAGTTTATTTGGTTACGCCAATTATAATTGTCAATAATACTTTTGGATTCGTATAAAATACTTCCGGAAGGTATATTTTGGGTAACATCATTTGTATTCATGTTCCATGTACTTGCTTGATTTATCATATTACGCACATAGAAAGTTTGGTCATTATATAAATTACGATAGTCTGCCTGTAAGCGTTCGTACTGGAATTTTGTACTCAAAGTTAATCCTTCGATTATTTTGAAAGTTAGTCCTCCTTGGAAACGGAGATTGACATTGGTAGTATTGAGATTCCTGTTTTTTATTTCGGTGATTGGATTATATGACCAATCGGAATAAGGGAAATTTTCCTTAGGAACCATTGCATCAATCATAGGAGTGTAGAACTTTAAAAAGTTTAGATTCGTATATGAACCGTCGGGGTTAATCAACATATCATAGGGTGATAATGATGTTATGTCACTGTCAGAGATCCCCGAATTAGTAGCATCCTTATACTGGACAGTTGCAGATAAATCGAAATCGAGCCATTTGAATATATTCATTTGTCCGCGGTAATTGAATTGTATATCGTCATTTTTATTCTCTTGATAGCGTTGAATGTCATGGCTATAAAGTAGAGAAACATAGTTCAACATGCGATCTGTGGCTCCAGATAAGGATAAGTTATATTGTTGGTAGATTGGACGTTGTAATAGATATTCTTCAATCTGTTTTTTATTGTCTAATGTTTGTAGTTTGCTAAGACCGGCATTCATTTCTGTTTCTGATATTTCATTTGTTGCAAACTTATTATACAGAGTTCCGGCTTGAGTATATATTTTATTATAGTTAGATCTAAACCCACTTTGATTGGTAATACTTCCCATTGGAGGATTTGAATATTTTCCAAAGATAGATTTCTCATATTCTACCATATCGGCAGAAGACGCTGAATTCCGCAAATAATCTATATCTGTTTTACTGCTGATTTTTACTTGAGCGGAAAATTCAACATTCAAGCCTTTGTTTTTTTTGCTCTTTTTAGTAGTAATAACAATTACTCCGTTGGAAGCTCGGGCTCCCCAGATGGATGCAGCAGCGGCATCTTTTAATATGGATATGCTTTCCACATCATTAGGGTTAATGGAACTGAATTTTCCTTCTATCGGAAAACCATCTACTACTAATAATGGATCTTTTTTACTGATTAAACTGCCTTGTCCACGTATGACAAATGAAACATTGCCATCGGCATCTTGTGATGCATCAACACCGGGAATAACTCCGACTAATCGCTGAGCGATAGATGTAGAAGGTTTATCAATAAGCTTCTGTCCAACAATATCAAAAGCTCCCGTTGCCCGTTCTTTCGATATAGTTTGATAACCTGTGACAACCACGTCATCTAGAAGTTGGGCATCGCTTTCGAGAGTAAAATTGATTAAATTTTTATTGTTTATACGTGTTCTTTCATTTTTATATCCTAAATAGGAGACAATCAGGTAATCTCCGTTTAAAGCTTCTATTGAATAAGCTCCATTAACGTCTGTTGCAGTACCTGTATTTTTTCCTTCTATTCGGACAGTTGCACCAATCATAGGTGCACCGGTTTCATCAATAACCTGTCCTCGTATAATCATTGGTTTGTTGGCAGGCGTATTTTTTTGTTTAGGAAGCGGTAAAAGTGTGAGTAAGACATGATCATCAGCAAATTCATACTTTAGACCAGCTTGAGAGCAAATAGAATTGAGCGCTTTTTCTAAAGGTGCATTCTTTAAATTCAGGTTGATGCGTAATGACTTATTGATGATTTTTTCTTGATACATTAAATATATCCCACTTTGTTGCTTTACAATATCCAAAGCTTCTTTTACAGTAATGTTACTTTTTTGAATTGTAATAGGCTTTGCATCGATGAGATTAGTTGCCATTACGGGCGAAGATGAAAATACAATTAGGATGAATAAAAGTATTAAATTCCTAATTTTGCGACATTTAGTGCATAAAATTTTACTGATTACGTTTTTTCTCATATTTTTGAATGTATTTAAATTGAACATTAGTCACTTTGTGTGACTGATTCTTTTTTCATGCGGGAAAAGATGGCCGTCTTTTCCCGTTTTTATCTTTTGCTTACTTTTATGCAATAATCTTCTTTTTCAAATTTAACGTCAGATACTTGTTGGATGATATAGAGAGCAAATCCTAATGTTTTATTGCGTAAAATTGTTCCTGTAAATTTAATATTCTCAACTTCAGGAGAAGCGAACTCTATTTTTGTATTATACCAGCGTGATAACTGGCCCATGATATCTTTTAATGATGTATTTTCGAATTCGAATACTCCTGTAGCCCATGATGAATACATTGTTGCATTTACCTGACGGACTGTTATCGTAGAATTATCGGCTGCTATTTCGGCTTGTTCATTAGGCTTAAGGTCTAATGTCCGTGATTTAACTTGAATATTCACTTTTCCTTCAACAAGAGTTGTGAACATAGATTCAGATTTGTATGCTGAAATATTGAATTTGGTTCCTAATACTTGCACTTTATTATCTCCTACTTTTACAGTAAAGGGCATTTTATCGTTTTTCTTAACTTCAAAATACGCTTCTCCTGTTAATTCTACAATTCTGTCTTTAATAAAATGGATGGGGTAGTGTATAGTTGATTCGGCATTAACCCAAACTTTTGTTCCGTCTGGCAGCGTTAATGAATATTCTCCTCCACGGGGAACCGATAAAGTATTATATAGTATTTGTTTATCTGATGTTTGATTTTTTCTGTAAACAGTTTGAAAGGAGGAATAATTTATTATTGTTCCGTCACTTTCTATAATCGCAAAAGTGGCTGTATCTTGTAGTTGAACCATTTTCCCGGTAGATAGGGTAAGCAAGGCTTGGCTTGTACCGGTATGGGGGAAAAGTTCTGTCAATTTAGTTTTATCGTTATTATAAAGAGGTGCAGGAGCGAGTAAAAAATAGCTGGCTACACATAAGACAATTAGTGAGCATGCGGCAACTGTCAATTGCAGCATTTGTTTTTTTCGTCTGTATTGATTTAATCTTTTATATAATTGATTCCAGGAATCTTGTTTATTTAAGTTTTGATTTACTTCCCATTGCATTTCTGTTTTATATAATTTTATATAATTCAAAATGAAGGTTTCATTTTCTGAAGACTGGGATATCCATTCCTTTAAGAATGAAAATTCTTCGGAAGTTATTTCATTCCGTCTGTATTTCTCTATAATTTCTATTATTCTGTCACTTAGCATATCTATTTACTGTCTTTTAATATAAAGACAATTCATTTCTTAAGTTGGGTGACAAAAAATGAAATTAATTAATAAAACACTAAAAAAAGAATATTTAACAGCTTTTGAGTGCGTAGAAATTTTAGAGCTCTTGCAAAATAGGTTTTTACACTATTTACTGATATACCTAATTCTTCTGCGACTTCTTTATATTTTTTGTTTTCAATGACTATCGCTATAAGTACCTTATATTCTTGTGGGGAAAGTTGTTGTAAACATGCGTGCAGCTTTTTTCTACGAGTTATTAATTCTTCTTCATCAAAGATATGTTCAATTGGAGAATATGATAACTCTTCCAATTCGTTTAGTGAATAAGGACGTTCTTTTTTTATATAGTTAAGGGAAGCGTTCTTTATTGCATTAAATAAATATATATGTAATTTACCGGAGATTGCATTGTATTTTTTCTTTTCCCAAAAACGGATAAAGAATTCTTGGACAATATCTTCAGATACTTCCAAAGAGTCTGTGAATTGCACAGAATAAGCACATAAAGGAATATAATATGTATCAAATAGTTTTTTTAGGGCAGCATCTTTACCCAATTTTAATTCTTCTAAAATACAATCCTCTATTATTTTCATTAAAAACTAAAGCTTATACCCGCCAAAACATTGAATCCTTCGGTGGGATACCAATAATAATATTGATACTTACGATTAAGTATATTGTTTAATTTAGCATAGACAGATAATCCTTTGTATAAGTTATAAGTTGCTCCTGCATATAAATTATTTATAGCATTTGCTCGTTCATTCTCTACTTTTTCTCTCATGGTATATTGATAACCTAAATTAATGAAAAGTGCCGGAATGAGGCGAATATCTGTTTTTATATTTAAATTCAAAGCAGGTTTGAGAATTGATGCTGTTTCGCTTGCATCCCAATGGCGGTAAACTGCTTCTGCCGACAAGCGGAAATAATCTTTATATTCATGTGAATAGTTAATACCTGCATAGATGTTATTGGTATTTTCTTGTTCGAGATGAATGACAGAAACAGGGCCCGGAATCCAATTTTCACTTACTTGATACACATCGTCTCTCAGATTTTGGTATCCTCCGAATACACGAAACCAGATGCCTGTGTATGGGCTCGCCTTGAATCCTAATTGAGCGTTTATTTGCTCATAAGTATTATCGGTAATTGGGGCGCGTAAGATTTCTGCATAAGGGCAGATTCGTTCTATTTGGCGGAAGTCATTCAATATTCTTCCTCCGGTTGCTTTTCCATAAAGTATATAACTGTCATTAAATATGTACTGTATATCTATATCCGGTGAAGCCTGAAACGATTTGCCCGAACCGAATGATAAATCAACATTGGCACCAAGACGCAGTTTCCAATCATCATTATCCAATTTATAATATGGATTTAGTTGTAAAGAAGTGTAATTGCCTTGATAATCTTTATTATAGAAAAAGTTATCCATTTGCAGGGCTAATCCAACTTTCTGCTGATCGTTTATTCCGCCTGTTACATCTGCTTTGGTAAGAACTCTGGTTTCATTTAAATTGGTAGAGGTATATTCTTTCTCTTCTCTATCATAAATAGCATTATGTGCTCTCAAGTAAAGCATAAAATTGGTTTCAGCTTTAAATTGCACAGGCAGAGTTTCATCGGCGGATTTTGCTCCTATATGGAAATCACCTGAAGTAAAGCGTTGGTGGCTTATTAATGCATCCGGTACGAAATTAAAATTGCTTAGCCCCCAATTTCCTGCCAAATTGAAATCTACTTTGTTGAATTGATGCGAATAATTGACATTAGCCGATGAACGATAATATCTCAATTTTATTTTTTCATTATCTAAATAGTCAAACTTTCCATTCATTCCATCTATAATTGCTGATACTCCCAATTGGTCTTTCTTTGATAAATCAAATAAATAGCTGAATTTACCATCGATATTTCCATAATTACCATAGCCAAGGCGTATGTAACCGCGTTGTGCATTTATTTGCTGAAAAGTCTTGGTATATGGGCTTATAGCTTCATTATTACCAAAAGAGGTGATAGGAAGCATGGTGGTTGAGTATTCTATATCTTTCTTCTCAACTGTTGGTTCTTTTACTTTCGGCAGAATATTTATCTTGGAAGCATCCATAATATCAGGATTATATTCCTGCTCAACTATCACAGTACGGTTTAAAGTAGTATCTTTTTTAGCCGTTTGCGCATTTGCTGTTTCCGGTATGATTAGACATAACAGAATGAATAAACTTCCCGAAAGGGTAAATGATGATTTATTTATACGTTTCATAAGAATTTACTTATTTAATTTTTTTAATCTGCTTTCAATCATCGTTTGAATATCATCATTCTCATGATAGTTTTGTTGTAGAGAAAGCAAATATTGCTTTGCATCAAGATTACGTCCCATTTTCATATAAACATCTGATAACAGTACAAAGCTACGTGCCAGCCAATAAGCGTGGGGAGTACTTTGGTTTATGTAATCCAGGATTTCTTTTTCTGCTTTACTTGTATCGCCGGATTCAAAATAAATCTGGGCTACCACGTATTTAGCTTCGGCGCCATATAAATTACGTGTGTCTTTTGCTAATTCCTGGAAGTCTTTCATTGCTGCCGGAGTTGCGTTTTGTGCTAAGTAAGACTTTGCCCGATAGTATCTTGCTTCATTTTTTAATTCGGGAGCCAGTTTGTTGTCGGTGAGTAAGTCTGTTGCTGCTGCAATAACTTCAGGTTGATTGCCTAAAATATAAGCTGTACGTAGTACACCGAGTTGTGCTATCTGTCGCTTCTCTGCTGAAGTAGCTTTTTCTTTCAAACGTTTGTAGACGTTGAATGCTTCTTCAAAATTGCGTGCGTTGAAATAGATTTCTCCACTCATAGTCATAGCATCTTCCGAATACTTGTTATTAGGAAACTCAATTACTTTTTCAAAATGAGTAATTGCTTCTGCATAGTTATTGCGATTGTAATCTATTAAACCTGCATAATAGTGGGTATCAAGATTAAATGCTCCGTCAGGGAATGTTTGCAAATATCGGATAAAGCTGTTTTTAGCTTCGGGCATATCACCGCGCATGTATATTTTTTCGGCTGCAATATAAGTTAATGAGTCACGTTCGTTAATATCGAAGTTTTCCCCGCCCGGAATGGAAGAAATAAAATTTGCATAATCGTCTATCCTGTTTAAGTCTATATAAATAGACTTTAAATCTCTTTGCGCAAGCCGGGCTTCTTCACTTCCCGGATAAGTTTTTGCTACATGCTCATAAGCTTGTATTGCCTGGTTATAATTATCATTTTGATAATATAACAATCCGATTTCGTTTGCACCTTTTCGTGCTAAAGCACTTTCCGGAAACTTGTTTAGTAATTCTTTGAAAGATTCTATGGCTCTGTTGTTGTCTTTCATCTGAACATATGCACGCCCCTTTTCATATAAGGCATCATCAGCATATTGAGAGGTTGGATATTGCCCGATTAATTTATTCAAAGTATGTATTTTGCCTACATAATCTTTTTGCAATCCCAAAACAAATCCTTCCTGGTATAGTGAATAGTCGCCTAATGAAGGGTCCAATCTGAATGCGTTGTTATAATCTTGTGCAGCTTCACTAAAGTTTCGCACATAGAAATTACAGTCACCTAAACGGTTGTATGCGTCTGCAAGCAGGGTATTGTTATTTTGATTTCCTAGATTAATATATCTTTCGAACCATCTGCGCGCTGAGGAATAATCTTTTTGTTTAAATGCAGTGTATCCTAAATTATATTGTGCAAGCATATACATGTCATTGTTCTTGATGGTAGTGAATTCAAGGTATAATTTGAAATCATGTTCGGCATCAGCAAAACGGTTAAGCTTATAATATGCTTCACCTCTCCAATAATAAGAGTCGGCTTTTATCTGTTGATTGTATTGTGATAAAACTAAAGCCTTATTGAAGTAATCAATGGATTTTGTAAAATCTGCATTGGCGAAAGCCTGAGTTCCCAATTGAAAAAGAATGTCTTGTTTGGCAGCAAGTATCCTGTTACTTGGGTGTTTTATTTTATCTATGGAACGGAGGGCAGCTTCATAACTTTTGGTGCTCATATAAACTTCTACCAAATAATCGCTGACTTTTTCCGCCCAAGGTGAATTAGGGAATTCGTTCAGAAAACGTTCGAAGACTGTAACGGATTCACTGAAAGCAGAATAAGCTGTTTCATGGATGCACAAAGCATAATTATAGAGTGCTTGCTCTTTAATGCTCATATCGGCATTAGAGTTGGCT
Organism: uncultured Bacteroides sp.; assembly: GCA_902492205.1. Taxonomy (GTDB): domain Bacteria; phylum Bacteroidota; class Bacteroidia; order Bacteroidales; family Bacteroidaceae; genus Bacteroides. The sequence continues at coordinate 283,933 of CABUKU010000001.1, forward strand.
GCCTGTTCGAATGCCATTCTTGCTTTGTTTTTATCTTGAAGAGATAAATAGGCAAGCCCCATATGTAAATAAGCATTTTGAGTCAGTGCATCATTTACGGTGGTTACTCTACCTAGTAGTTCGGCTGCTTGTGTGTAAACTCCTATATGAAAATATGACAATCCCAATTCATACAAGATGTTTCTCCGTGGAGGGTTAACAGCTGAAACATATTTTTGCAATGATTGTACGGCTTTTTGGTATTGCCCCATGAAATATTCTGATTCTCCTAAAATACGTTCCATTTCCGGAGCATGCTTGCTATCGGGATATTGAGATAGGAAATTCTGAGCTACGATCTGGGATTTATCATAGTTTTTGCGTATCAGGTAAATATCTGCAATATAAAATGGCACCAATTCTTTATATGTTTTGTCATCTTGTAGTTTTAAGAAAACAGGCAAAGCTTTGTCATATCGTTTCTCGACATAATCAATGTATGCAAGATTGTAGGATGCATCTTTAAAGTATTTGTCACTGCTTTCTTTTAGAGTTTGAAACCAAATAGCAGCAGGTTGTAGCTGACCTACTTTTAAATAGGCGGTTGCCAGTTGATATGTCATTTCATCCCGCTCATCATCAGGGAGGAGATACAATTCACAGGAATTAAATATAGCAATTGCTTCGTCATAATTGCCATTTTGAAAATATGCTGAGGCGATTAGGGCATTTATTCTATTGCTATAAGGTGAATCGGGATATGAGTCCAGATATGCACGTAGTATATCAATCCGGTTTTTTGTTTTTAATTCATAGGCGGTGCAAGCTAACATATATTCAACTTCCTGCTTTTTATCCGGGGATATTTTATTCTGGATAAATTGTCTCAATGCTTGTTGAGCTGCACCATAGTTCTTTTGAAGAAAGTATTGTTTACCATCTTCATATAAATTTAACGGTGAGGTGATTGGATGGACTTGTTGAGCAACCATGTATATAGGACAGCCGCATATTATTCCAAAGATTAATGAAATGATTATTTTCTTCATACCTTCATAACAATAGTTTTTACAAAAATACAATCTTATTGTGATTTTGTTGTAATATGGTTGGTAAAAAAGCTAAAAATGTAGAGAGGATGATATGTTGATGTATGCTATTCCTACTGAAATGTCCCGACTGAAATCTCAGCCGGGACATTTTTATTGTGACATCCTTTCTTCGAAAAGCTCATATTGCTCATTAAATCGCCTGGAATATTTGTCAGACAATTCGGATTTATACAGCTTCATGATTTTGTTTTCTGCATCTAAAATATAAAGATGATACATCCAATTTTCTTTGGATAAATAAAACCTTTCTTTATCCAGACTGAGATACCAGACTAAATACTCTATGGATTTATCGGCTAATGCTGCCATAATTTGATCTGCTTTAGCTTGTTGCCCTGTTCGGTAATAACATTCGGCTAAATCTAAATCTCCATAAAGATAATCATATGGGATAATGGAAGAAGAGATAGCTGTCTCGCATTTAGCTAATGCAGTTATGGCCTTTTCTTTTTTGCCTTCTTTTAATAATTGTTTTATCAAAAGAGTAAATGTCCTTCGTAAACCGGAGCAAGTATTCCGTGTGTAATTATCCAGATATATTTTATCATTATCCAATCCTCCCCACTTGAACTTATATATTAAATTGTTGTACATTTTTTCACTGTCAATCTGTGTGTCTAATTCTGTGGTATTAAAAGGTGTAATGCGTTTAGCTAACCCTTCCTGACAAAAATGGTCTTTGAAGCAGAACCAAACATCCGATCCTACGGTTGTTGCCATATAAATAGGGCGTTCCCAGTTGCACCCGGCAAGTAGTTCCAACATCATTAATTCATGTTTATAAATAGCCCTTCTGCCTTTGAGGGAGATAGTCATATAGTCAGGTATTTTGTCTTGAAGAGCGGATGGAATCATCATTCCTGAACGGCGAATAGCTTCTTTATCTAATTTATAAACGATGCTGTCTGTAGGAATAATGTGCATTTCTTCATTTTCTGAATGAACCCAATAGTTAAGTATATTTTTTAATTCGTAGGGATTGTTACCGAAATTCTTCTTTGCATTTATTGTGTCTGCTTTATAATAAGCATCGATTTGCTGTTTTATTTCGGGACGGATTAATATATATTCATTGTTTCCTTGTATATATTCTGAGCGTTTGGACTGTATGGGAAGTGCGGGCGAATGATAAGCCGGACGCTTCATCTGGTCTATGTACCAATCTGTTTTCAAGTAACTAAGGTTACAAACTCTTATATCAGTACGACATCCTTCCACTTCCTGATTATACCATAGTGGGAAAGTGTCGTTATCTCCGTTGGTGTATATGATTGGGTAGTTATCCGGAGAGCAGGATTGAAGATAGTTATGCCCAATATCTCTGCATACATAACGTCCTGAACGGTCATGGTCGTCCCATGTTTGACTACCCATTTGTATCGGCACAAAAAGGCAGCATGTGAAGGCTATGATTGCTGCCCGAGTTTGGTTTAATTTGTATTGGAGCAAGCGGGCTATACCTGCAACTCCTATTCCTATCCATATTGTGAAAGCATAAAAAGAGCCAGCGTAGGCATAATCCCGTTCGCGTGGTTGTTCCGGAGTTTGATTCAGATAAATGACAATAGCAATCCCGGTCATGAAAAATAGGAAAAAGATAATCCAAAAGCTCTGTTCTCCTTTTCTTTCCCGGTAAAGCTGAAATAAGATTCCAATGATACCTAAAAGTAGAGGCAGGCAATAGAATACGTTGTGTCCTTTATTTGTTTTAAGTTCGCTTGGTAATAAAGTTTGGTCGCCTATTAACAAATTATCGATAAATGCTATTCCGGTTATCCAATTACCATGCTCTATTTCACCGTGTCCTTGAATATCATTTTGCCTGCCCGCAAAGTTCCACATGAAATATCTCCAATACATATAATTCAGTTGATATTTTAAGAAGAATTCAATATTCTCCCATTGAGTGGGAATGTTAACAGTTATTGGTTCACCACACCGTTCAAAAGGAATATCTGTGCCTTTTATGTCAACCCATTGGTGGTATTGTTCTGTAAAATCCGGATGATACATTCTGGGGAAAAACATATTTTGAACATAGCGTAATTCCATTTTGTGTCCTGTAACGATATAACTGTCTTTTTCATTAGGAGTGGCTTTGACTTTCCTTGTATAAATAGGGGCTCCTTCTTTTATGACAGGAACGCAATATCCGTTTTCTACTTTTAATTCTCTTTCGGATGAATATGCCTGTCCATAAAATAGCGGATAACTTTCATATTGTTCCCTTCCTAAATATGAACCTAATGTGAAAATATCCTCAGGAGAGTTTTGATCCATTGGAGTATTGGCTGTAGAACGAATAACTATTAAAGAGTATGAGGAATATCCGATAATCATTAGCAGCAAACAGAGAAGAATTGTGTTAAGTGTCCGTGCGGTTACTTTTAATTTATTGTAGAGCTTCGGGGAGAATAGAATAAAAGTAAGTAAAGATAAGATAACTGTTCCAATTATCAAGCTATTAGTTCCATATCCATAGAAAGGAATACCCGACAGACTTATACTTAATAAAAAAGACAAATTCATTCTGTTTCTGCTTTTATCAATGTATGATTCGTAAATTCCCCATATAATAATTGCTATAAAAAGAACAATGTATATAATCAATCCGGAATTAAATGCAAATCCTAAATCGTTTATAAAAAACAGTTCGAACCAACCTCCGACTTTTACTATACCGGGGATAATGCCATAAAGTACTATTGCTACCAATAGCATGGAAATTATTAAAGCCCATAAAGATCCTTTTATTCCGCTATTAGGGTATTTTTTATAATAGAAAACAAGAACAATGGCAGGTAAACACAGCAAATTTAGCAAATGAACACCTATACTGAGCCCGGTCATATAAGCAATTAATATTAACCACTTGTCGGAATGTGCTTCTTCTGCATCATCTTCCCATTTGAGTATGAGCCAAAATACTACTGCTGTGAATAGGGAAGAATAGGCGTATACTTCACCTTCAACGGCACTGAACCAGAATGTGTCACTAAATGTATAAGCTAATGAACCGACTATTCCTGATCCGATAATGGTGATTGTTTGAGGAAAAGTGGGTGATTCATTATTTTCTATAATCAGTTTTTTCGTAAGATGAGTTATTGTCCAAAATAAAAACATAATGGTAGCCGCACTCATTAGTGCCGACATATAATTAACCATTCGTGCAACGAGTTCGGTATTGTTTGTCAGACTTGTGAAGAAATTTGCAGTAAGTATAAAGAAGGGAGCTCCGGGAGGATGAACTACTTCCAGTTTATATGCAGATGTGATGAACTCTGCACAGTCCCACAAACTGGCGGTCGGTTCAATAGTCATATAATAGACGACTGTTGCGATACAAAACATCAGTAGCCCGAAATAATTATTTAAACGGTGATAGGATAATTGCATAATCTTTATTTATTCATAAACCTCTTGCGAAAATAAAGACATAGATGGATAAATACAGATTTATAGAGCCGACAATTTCGGACAAAACTGATTAACTTCAAATAATAATATATTGTTAATCAGGTTGTTTGTGTGGACATAGAAGACTCTGACAGATAATTTTGGAGGAATAAAAGCCTGATAATAAGGGAAATAGTAAATCAGAAAGTGCGGATAATGTTTTCAAGTGATGCACGTTGTTCTCCCATATTCATTTTGTCGCTCTTTATACGCAGCATTCTTCTACTCAGAGTGTCGGTAGTCATATTCATGACAGAACTGATACATGTGCTTGTTATTCCTTCTTTTAATAGTGCACAAATGCGTATATCGTCATCTGTCAGGCGGGGAAAACGTTTTTTTAAACGGGATATGAAAGTACACGATTCTTTCAATATGCATAAAAATGAGTTCCATTCCGATTCTGTGAGAGATACTTTTTCTTTAGAGATCGTATGCTCATTCATTTTCCGTACTTTACGGATGACCTCTGAATTATCATAAACAGACTTTCGTAAAGTGTCTATATCTTTTTTTAATGCTGTAAGCTCCACTTTCTGTTCCAAAACAGTTTGATGTGCAACAGATAGTTGTTTTACTTGTTTGTTGAACGATTTCCTCTGTCTCCTATGATAACGGAAAAACGAGAAGAGCGTGATTAATAAAATCAGTAGCAGTGCACTGCATGCTATCCAAAGATATTGTTGAAGTTTATTTTCCTGATTATCTGCCAGTAAATAATTACCGTATGCTTTCTTTTGCATTTCCAATGCTTCGTCATATAGATGCAACCGTTTGTATAGTTGGCTCAGGCGATTACATATTTGTCCGGTCCATCTATATTCATTGGTCTTTTCCAAAGTGAGAAGAGCTAACATGTAGTTTTTGGCAGCGAGGCTGTCTTTATTCATATCTTCGTTTACTCTTCCCAAGTAATAATATGATTTTGCCTTTTGTAAAGAGTCGTTGTTATTCTTAAAGTAATTTACTGCAATGGAAATCATTGAATCGGATGTATGCCGGATATGGCTCTCATCCTCTGCTTGTGTGCGGAGTAAGCAGTATGTGGCATATTGTTCTCCTGATAATTTGCCGGGAGAAGCAATGCGCTGAAGCATATATAAAGCGGTGTCCGGTTCTTCCTCAATTACGGAATTGGCTAAATTCAGTTCACGTGTCATCGACTTATCCGGATGGCAAGCTGCGAGGGATAAGAGAAAGAGATAAAGAAGTATTTTAAGACCACCGGTTTTCATTGGTTTATTTAGATAAATGCATTTCTAAAAAGCGTTTCACTCCTTTACGGATAGAGCCGAGTCCGAATTCTTCAGGATTGATCTTGTCAAGCGGCATGAAGAAAGAGTCTGCCACATCATCTTTAGCATCCAAGATACTCGTATCTTTTACTTTGCAAAGAAAGAACATATCTAAGGTATGTACTGTGAAACCCGAATATTCGTATAAATTCGGTAAGGAAAATAAGTATTTGGCTTCTGTCACCGCAAGTCCTGTTTCTTCTTTTACTTCCCGTGCTACCCCTTCTTCTCCGGTTTCGTGCATATCAATGAAACCACCCGCCATATCCAATGTTCCTTTGGCAGGTTCCTTTGCACGGCGGCAAACCAATAATTCATTATTCTCATTCAAGATAAAAGCCACTGTTGCAGCGCACGAGTTGAAATAGTAAATAAATCCGCAATCCGCACATTTCTTTGACTTCTCATTGTTTATGTTGAAATGTGAAGAACCGCATTTTGGGCAATAATGGAATTGTTCTAAAGGATGTATGTCTGTTTTCATAACCTCTTCATTTTAATCTGGCTCAGATATAAGCCAAGCACCACTACAAATATACCAAATATTTGCAAATATGTAAGTTCTTCCCCTATTATTAAAAAGGAAAAGAAAGCGGTTAATACGGGAATCAGGTTGGCAAATATCCCTGCTTTGGTTACTCCCAGACTTCTCACACCGTTGGAATGGAAGATAAAAGCAATGACAGACGCGAATACAGATAAGAGGATGATAGAGTTTATTGCCCGTAGGGTTATTTCTTTTTCACCCCAATGAGGGACATCGAATATAAGGAGTAAAGGAAGGAAATACAACAGTCCGATAAGGTTTTGATAAAATACGATCATTATGCTGTTGTATTTGTGTGTTATCCGTTTCAGTATAATAGAGTAGAAGATAGCGGTAATCACAGCTCCGAAAATCAATAATACTCCCAAAGGTTGGGCAGAAAAGCTCCCACCCTGATCGAGAACTACCACCACCACTCCGGTGAGGGAAATAGCAACTCCTGTTGCAATAATGAATGTTATTTTTTCTTTTAATATAAGATTTCCGGCAATAAGTAATCCAAGTGGGATTAATGCAATGATAACCGATGTTATGGTTGGCGAAACCATAGTCTGCCCGTAGGTTTCGAACAGGAAATATAAAAACGGTTCAAATAAGGCAAGGGCGGCAAACCATTTCAAATCCCCGTGTTTGATGGGGTGAAACTTTTTCATGGCTCTGGCTACAAAGAAAAGCAGGAAAGTGGCGAGCGTAAGCCTTGCTACGGTTATGGTAATGGGAAGGAAAGAAGAAAGTGCTATTTCCGTCCATACAAAAGAGAATCCCCACAGCACATTGGCTGTGATTACTTGCAGATAAATAGAAACTTTGTCTGATATGAGCATGGGTATAAACAAAAAAAGTCTGCAACTTGCAGACTTTATTGCTCTTCCTCTTGGACTTGAACCAAGGACCCTCTGATTAACAGTCAGATGCTCTAACCGACTGAGCTAAGGAAGAATTTGCATTTAAGTTTTTCGCTCTTCCTCTTGGACTTGAACCAAGGACCCTCTGATTAACAGTCAGATGCTCTAACCGACTGAGCTAAGGAAGAATGATCTCTTTTTCTCAAATGCGTGGCAAAAGTAATAGGAAATATTGAAATATGCAATATCTTTGCAAAAAAAATTTCATAATGGACAAAATAATAGGATTGGGCAACGCCCTTGTAGATGTATTAGCAACCTTGAAAGACGACTCAACCCTTGATGAAATGGGATTGCCGAAAGGAAGCATGCAACTCATCGACGAGACAAAACTAGAACAGATCAATAAGAAATTCGCAACAATTAATACCAAACTCGCTACCGGAGGCTCTGCCGGAAACACTATTTTGGCATTGGCCAATCTGGGTGCACAAGCCGGATTCATAGGTAAAACAGGAGATGATGATAACGGACGGTTCTTTAAAAAACATTTTGAAGAATGCGGCATTGAGGCAAAGTTGCTGATAAGTGATCTGCCTTCGGGAGTGGCTTCTGCGTTTATCTCTCCGGATGGGGAACGCACTTTCGGAACTTATCTGGGTGCAGCTTCTTCATTGATAGCGGAAGACTTGTCGCCGGAAATGTTTAAAGGCTATGCCTATTTATATGTGGAAGGCTATCTGGTACAAGATCATGATATGATTCTTCATGCCATGCAACTTGCCAAAGATGCGGGATTGCAGATTTGCCTCGACATGGCAAGTTATAATATTGTGGAAGAAGATTTGGAGTTCTTCACCATGCTGGTGAATAAATACGTGGATATTGTATTTGCCAATGAAGAAGAAGCAAAGGCTTTCACAGGAAAGGAACAACCGGAAGAAGCTTTGACGGAAATCTCTAAAATGTGCAGCATTGCTGTTGTAAAGATGGGTGCTAAAGGTTCTTGCATAAAGAAAGGTACGGAAAAAGTTTGTGTTGAGGCTACTCCTGTTAAGAAGGTTGCCGATACCACCGGAGCCGGAGATTATTTTGCGGCAGGCTTTCTTTACGGGCTGATTTGTGGCTACTCACTTGAGAAGTGTGCCATGATAGGAACCATTCTTTCGGGTAAAGTGATTCAAAAGGTAGGAACTAACTTAACAAAAAAGCAGTGGGATGAAATAAAGTTAAATATTGATGCTGTTCTTTCCGAATAAGGAGGCAATCTTTTACTTTTACATTCCAATCAAAAACATCATATATGAAGAAATTCCTTAATAAAAAGATAGCAATTCTTGCAGGAGTAGTCCTGATAGGGTTTGCTCTTTTCAGTTTTAAAGGTGATAACCGCAATTTCCAAATATCTAAGAACTTAGATGTATTCAATACTATTTTCCGGGAGCTGGATTTGTTTTATGTAGATACGCTTAACCCGGAAAAGGTGATCGGTACGGGAATAGATGCGATGTTGAGACAGCTCGATCCTTATACCGAATATTATCCTCAGGAGAAGATGACGGACTTGGAACTCATGACGAAAGGTACTTATGGGGGCATCGGAGCAGTGATAAAGAAGCATAAGGACTATGTGGCGATCGTTGAACCCTATTGGGGTATGCCTGCGCAGGAAGCAGGGCTGAAAGCCGGCGACCTTATTCTGGAAATAGAAGGCAAGGACATGAAAGGCAAAACGAACGAAGACGTAAGCAAAGCTTTGAAAGGACAAGTCGGAACGGACTTTATATTGAAAGTGGAGCGCCCCGGCGAGAAGAAACCTCTTGAATTTAAGATAACACGTCGTTCTATTCAGCTTGAAGCCGTACCTTATTATGGAATCGTGGGCAATAACACAGGATATATCGTCTTGAATCAGTTTACTGAAAAATGTGCCCGTCAGGTAAAAGAAGCTTTTCTTGATTTGAAGAAAAAAGGAATAACTTCTTTGGTGCTCGACCTTCGCAGCAATCCCGGCGGACTGTTGAATGAAGCAGTGGATATTGTAAACCTCTTCGTTCCGCGTGGATTGGAGGTAGTGTCTACCAAAGGAAAGATGAAGCAGGCCGACCGTGTTTATAAAACATCCCGCGAACCGGTTGATACCGAAATACCATTGGTAGTATTGGTCAACGGGGAATCGGCATCCGCTTCCGAGATTGTTTCGGGCTCGTTGCAGGATTTCGACCGTGCAGTGATAGTCGGTACACGGACTTATGGAAAAGGCTTGGTACAGACAGTACGCGACTTGCCTTATGGCGGTAATCTGAAACTGACTACTTCTAAATATTATATCCCAAGCGGTCGCTGCATACAAAAGATTGATTACAGTCACCGCCGTGCTGACGGTAGTTTAGGCTTTACGCCGGACAGCTTGACAAAGGTATTCCATACTGCTGCCGGACGTGAAGTGCGTGATGCAGGAGGTGTAGGCCCGGATTTGGTTATAAAAGCAGATACGTTGCCTAATATTCTTTTCTATTTGGTGAATGATAATGTGATACTCGACTATGCAACACAGTATTGCCTGAAGCATCCAACTATTGCACCTGTAGAAAAATTCACGGTGACAGATGCCGATTATAATGAGTTTAAGGAGTTTGTGAAGAAAGCCGATTTCAAGTATGACCGTCAGAGTGAGAAAGTTTTGAAAAGCCTCAAAGAGATTGCAGAGTTTGAAGGATATGCCGACGATGCAGCCGAAGAATTTAAAGCATTGGAGAAGAAATTCAACCATAATCTCGACCGTGACCTCGACCACTTCTCTAAAGACATCAAAGAATTGCTTGCACTCGAAATAGTGAAACGTTACTATTATCAGAAAGGCGGTATCATAGAGCAGATAAAATTTGATGATAACTTGAAGAAAGCTATCGAGCTCTTAAATAATCCGGCAGAGTATAAAAAGATGCTTTCCGCACCTGCAAAAGCTTAGGTTCTTTTCCTTATTACAAGGAATACATAAAATCCCTTTCATCCCTTTCACCGGAAGCTGAAACCTTTTATAGCAAGCAGTTTCCGATGAAAGCAGAAAGGGATTTTCTGCTTTCATCCGCATTCATCGCTTTCATTTTTGATTTACTTTCTTTTCTCCTATTTCCATGTGTTCTTTTATGGCAAACGTGTTGTAATCGCGGCTGCATATTATTCAATTTTAATAGCTGGATATTAACTAAACTTCCTGATATATTTTAGCAGTCAACGGCACATGTTTGCCGTCCCACATATATGAGACGAACGTTCCACAACCGTGGGACGATCGTACCACATATATGAGACGATCGTTTCACAATTGTGGGACGCTAAATGGGACGGCTTAAAATGATAAATATCTCTTGAATATTGGGGAAATTCAAGAGTGAATGATGAATAAATGATTAGAGGAAAAAATTGGAGAATGAAAGCAATGAAGGCGGAAGAAAGCATAAAAAAAGGGTTCGCTTTCACCGGAAACCGCTTGTAATAAAGAGTTTCAGCTTCCGGTGAAAGCGGTGAAAGGGAAAAAAGATTATTAGTTATATTCCGGTGTTTCTGCCACTCTCCAGCCTTTTTCAAGGAATTTATTGTAGCTTTCCACGCTGTATTTCTCAAATCCGGGATTGCCGCTAATAACTAAAACGGGAGTTGGCTTTACTATAACTTCATTTCTTGTTTTACTTGTAGCCATATAATCCGGCACAGCTTCGAAGATTGCTTCAATTGCTTTTTTCTCCATTTCATTGTCGTGGCAGTCTATCATTCTGATGTTTGGTTTGTTGCTGACATCAAGTGCCGTCAGTTCACACTTACGACAGAATAATTGTATCAGTTCTGCCTGCCGGGTTAGATTGAGAGTTTTAAGCGGGTTCGATTCACATCTGATACTTTGCAGGTGAATGTTATTGCTTATATCCAGCGTTTCCATGTTATTGAGGTTGCAGTGTAAATAAATTAGTTCTTTGCACGGGCTGAGGTCTAACTCGGTCAAACCCTCGTTGACGCTGCATCCCAGAAAGGTAAGTTTGGTGTTGTTCTCAAGGTTGAGTTGTGTAATCTTGTTTGCTGTACAATCCAGCTGAGTAAGTGCGGTTAGTTTACTTACATCAATAGAGGTCAGTTCATTGTATCCGCATACCAGAAACTCCAATGCGAGATTGTGACTTAAATCAAGGTTCGTAAGCTTGTTTTGGGTAATGGTGAGGTAATCCAACTTGGTGTTGTGGCTTAGGTCAATACCGGTTAATGATTTATTGGATTCGCAACGCAGGTTTTCAAGGGCAGTACAATCACTGATGTCGAGTGAGGTCAGATTCTCACAAATACTTATTTCCAATTGTTTGAGATTCGGACAATCGGTTACAGTCAGTGATTTGGCGGGTTGTAGCCCAAACGTTAGATAGGTGAGCTTGGGGCACGAACTTATCTTCATATTTGTGGGCAGTGTGCCTATTGCATCACCGATATATAGTTTTTCCAGTTCATCGGTCTGAACTTTTATTTTGTAAGGACCTGCGCCGTTATATTTATGGTCACAGTTGAAGTAAGGAGCTACTTCGCCTGTGAGGAGTTCCCTGCTTCCGTCTCCCCAATCAACTACAATATTTTTTCCGGTAACACAAATGTTCCCCATGTATTGTTCTTCTTGATTCGGGGTGATGGTTGAAATAAGTTCCAAATAATGTCCGTCAGGAATAGGAGCGGGCATTGGTGAGCCTTTTTCATCGTCGGAGCAAGCGGATAACAAGCATATTAATGCTGAGAGAAGGATTAATTTTTTCATGTGTTGCAGTTTTGTGTTCATGTTTGCCAAAGGTATAAATAAAATCCACCTTTCATGGCTTGCGCCGATGAAAGATGGATGAAGGTGTGTGCGCACCTGTTTGTTATCTTTTAGTTCCCAGCTTACCGCCTGTCTTGAATCCTCCTTGGATGTTGAAGATGTTTTGGTCGTAGCTGCTTACTTTCATCTTGTTTTTGCGGTCGCGCTTCAAGGCAAGGTCAATCAATGTGTCATTCAACTTGTCGAATGGCACACCTGTTGCTTCCCATAAATAGAAGGAGAAAGAACCGGGTATGGTATTGATTTCGTTTACATAAATCTTATTTTCCGCTTCGTCTATGATGAAGTCGATACGTGACACTCCGTTGCAAGACAGCACGCGGAATGTTTCCATGGCCCAGTGTTGTATTTCTTTGGTTGTAGCATCGGGCAAATCGGCAGGCAGACGGCGTGTAGTGCTTTGCATGCCTTTCGATGATTTGCTTCCCCCCATATATTTATCTTTATAGCTGAGAATATCGTCGCTCTTGATAGGTTCTTCGCAAACCGATGCACGGCAGTCGTCACAATCTCCCAACACGGAACAGTTAATCTCTTTCATTTTCACAATCATCTTCTCGGCAATGATACGGGAAGTGAATTGGGAAGCAAGTTCAATGGCTTTTACCAACTCTTCCCGGTTGGCTGCTTTCGAGATACCTACACTCGAACCTAAGTTGGCAGGTTTCACAATAATCGGGTAAGGAACCTTATCCTCAATCTTCTTGATAATCTCGTCGGATGAGTTCTTGTATTGCATGTCGGTGAACCAAACACAGTCGATAACAGGAACACCGCTATCTTTCAATATCATCTTCATATAGATTTTATCCATGCCGTTGGCAGATGATACTGTGTTGCATCCGGTGAAAGGAATGCCGATTGTTTCGATTAACCCCTGGAATACTCCGTCTTCACCGTTTGTTCCGTGGAAACCGATGAAAGCAACGTCAAGTGTACTATACACTTTCTTGCCAAACATGCCCACTTCACGTTTATAAACGTTGAAATCTCCATATTCGGGAGCCATATATACTTCTGTGCATTGCTTCAGCAGTGCATCCATGTTTTTGTAATTATCTACATTCATTAATGCTTCGCCGCTATACCATTTTCCTTTTTTGGTTACATATATGGGCGTAATGGAATATTTGTCTTTGTTAAAGGCATGCATTGCCTGCAAGGATGTAATAATGGAAATCTCGTGTTCTACGGATCTTCCTCCAAAAAAAACTCCTACGTTAGTTTTCATCTCTTTTAGTATCTTAATATTTTGTTATTTGAATGAATCGGGTAAATCGTTCTCGTAAAGCACCACATCACCGGCTTTTACTATCTCTTGCAACTTGGCTGTTGCATCGGTCAGTGTACTGGCACAATAACAGTTATTCATGTCAAATCCTCCGGCTTTCATTCCTTCGGTAATGGCTTCGCGGTTATATTCTCCTACGATGATGGCATAGGTGCTGTGTCTGGCAATCTTTTCGCCGAAAAGACGATTGTTGGAATATTGTTTATCGCCTTGTTCAATCATTCCGGGAGTAACGATAATCTTTTTGTTGCCGGGGATTTGTGCAAGCACTTCGAGCGCCATTTCAGAACCCTTCGGATTGGAGTTATATGCATCGTCGATAATGGTTATCCCATCTCGGGTTTGCTTCATGCTTAAACGGTGTTCCACGGGAAGAATATCTCCGATGGCATTTCTTATTCCCTGTTTGCTCATACCTAACCGACGTGCTACGATGTAGCATGCAAGTAAATTGGAAAGGTTATATTTTCCCGCCAGATTTGTTGCAATCGTTTCTTCCTCACCGTCTTTTGATACAATGGTGAATAATGTTTTGCCATTGGCAAAGTTCACTTCCTTGATGTTGTAATCGCGGGGTGTATCGTTGTTCATGGAATAACTTGCAATGTTTTGTACTTTGCTTACACTGTTGTCGCGGTTGGCAACGTATTCGTAATCGTAGTTAAGTACAGCAAAGCCGTCTGCCGGTAATGCATCTACCAATTCAAACTTTGTTTTCTGAATGTTCTGTATGTTCTTGAATGTTTCCAGATGTTGTTCGCCCACAGCGGTGATGATACCGATAGAGGGATTCACTAAATCACAAATCTCTTTGATGTCACCCAGTTGCTTGGCTCCCATTTCTGCAATAAAAATATTGTGGTAAGGTTTTAATTGTTCGCGCACTGTGCGGATTACTCCAAGAGTAGTATTGAAACTGCCTGGAGTCATCAAAACATTGAATTCTTCGGATAAGATGCGGTAAAGGTAATGTTTGGTGCTTGTCTTTCCAAAACTTCCCGTAATGCCGATAATAGTCAGGTCGGGCATACTTTCCAATATGCGTTTGGCATCGTTGTAATATCCTTTGTTGATGCTCTTTTCAATAGGTGAAGCAAGAATGTTGGAAACGAGTACAAATATAAACTCAAGTGCACCAAGCCACATTAAAAGGGTGAAGTAACTAGGGATGTTGCAAACGTAGAGTGCAGGAATAATGATAACTAAAAGAAGTATCACGTTAATAGCAATCAATCTTCTGACACGTGGAGTGACTTTCAAAGGGAGTTTGTACTTTTCCTGTAAACGCAATACGGTTACGATAACTGCCAAGGCAGCAGGTATAAGAATGAGATATACCGATTTTATGAATATCAGCGATAAGAATACGATAACCAGATTAATGATGTATCTTTTCGTTGTGATGTTATTTTTGAGCCAACGCACATAACGTTCGTTACGGTAAGAGTTTTGCTGGAATATCATCAGGTCATATCTGATAGTTTCAAATAGAAACGCAACGGCAACAATAATTGTTATGATGGCAATGATTAATGGTAATAGCATAATTTAGTGAGTTAAGAAGTTTTTTATAACAGCTTCAAAGTCGTATGGTCGTTCAAGAAAACTGTAATGGCCTACGTTATCGAAAGCTACCAACCCCGAATCGGGTATCAGTTTATTCATTATTTGGGCATCCCTGAGTGGAGTGGCGGTATCTGCTTTACCCCAAAAAAGTAGAGTAGGGACTTTAATTTTAGGCAGTTCTGCTTTTAAATCCTCATTTACCACCTTTACAAAGATCTGGCGGACTATGCCATTGGCATTATTATAGTCTGCCGAGCCGGATTTTTTGCGGTACGAGTTAATCAGTTCTTCACTCTTGTCTTTGCTCAGGAAGAGTTTGGCAAGATGCTTCATGCATTTGAAAGAATACACTTTCACATAATATTTCAAGCTCCTTTTGGGCTTTATACCGGCAGCATCCACAAGAATTATCTTTTTCAGATTTGTGTTCCGGGAAGCATATACGATAGAAACGCGTCCACCAAAGGAGTGACCAACAAGAGTGGGGTTCTCGATATGTAATTCACGGATAAATTCTTCCAAGAAGTCGGTATATTCATATACTCCCCAAACCGAAGGCGGAGGTGTGCTTTCTCCAAATCCCGGGAAGTCAATGGTAATTACCCGAAAATCTTTTTCGAGTGCAGCATGTATCTTCTGAAAAATATCAAGATTACATCCCCATCCATGCAGAAAAATGATACATTCTCCTTCACCCGAATCCTTGTATCGGATATTCACATCTTTTATTTGGATATGCTTTATCATCCCGAGCCTTTGTAGATTGAATTTTAATGATGCAAAGATATAGATTTATCCTTAAAAAGAATTTGTTTTGTTTTTATTTTGATGCATCTTTGCAAAAAAAGGATATGCTTACGGAAGAACACAATATTTTTGAAGATCAGTTCATTAAATATGGTCTTGTTGATATAAATACTTTTGATCCGACCATCATTGTAAATCTTAAATATGCATCAACTGATAATTTTGTAGGCGAGAATGTCTATGGTGATTTAAGTAAAGCTTATTTGGAACCAGAATTGGCTGCTTGTGTAGGTCGCGTGCAAAAACAATTGAAGAAACTTTATCCCGGTTATTCGTTGGTAATATTTGATGCTGCACGTCCACTGAGTGTTCAAAAGCGTATGTATCAATTGGTTCAAGGTACTTCTCAAGCTATCTATGTGGCTGATCCGGATACTTCTCACAAAGGTGGTTTTCATAACTATGGTATGGCTGTCGATTTAAGTATTCTAGATAGTGAAGGAGAGTTGTTGGATATGGGAACACCATTTGATTTCTTTGGTGAGGAAGCTCATGTAGGGGATGAAATCACTTTGTTGAAAAAATATAAAATATCTCGTGAAGCTTATAAAAACAGAATGCTACTATATTATTTAATGGCTAATGAAGGACTTGTTCCTTACGAGTTTGAATGGTGGCATTATCAGCTTTATATTTTTGAAAGTGATAAAAAGAAGTTCCGGTTATTAGATTTTTAGCTTCTTATTAAATATGTAATTTTAAATCAATCTCATTTATTATGAAAGAAAACAGACAA
This sequence comes from uncultured Bacteroides sp., assembly GCA_902492205.1. Classification (GTDB taxonomy): domain Bacteria; phylum Bacteroidota; class Bacteroidia; order Bacteroidales; family Bacteroidaceae; genus Bacteroides. Next base: position 300,425 of record CABUKU010000001.1, read on the forward strand.
ACGAACAGCATTGTAGAAAGAAGTAGAAAAGTTATGGGGTTGAAGGCTTCTGTCTTTTTTTATCGCTTGTGTTTATTTCCCGCACTTTGTATTATTACCATGTTGTTAATTAAATGGCAACGATTGGATGAACAAGGTGCTTATCAGTATATTTATTATTTGGCTAGTACTTTATTGCCTGCCTTTCTTTCTATTGTGATTCTTGAATTTGGTTTTCATAAATATATTCAAAAGGAGTCAAAGGAAGAATTGGAACAAACCATTAAAAGTATGTACGACAAGAAAGATCCCATGTTGGTATCTTTTAATGAAGATAGACTTAAAGGAGCTGTTCGTAATTCTTTATCTCTTTTAATAGGAGATGTTTTGGCTGATAAATTTGTAAAATCTGTTATTGAAGAACTGATAGGAAAGAAGTCTTATCGAACAAACTTTATGTATGATGTAACATTCTGTAACGGGGAAAATGGAAAACAAGAAATAGAGCAAGATTTAAAATATAAAAAGTGTTTTAAGTTAAAAGATAATGTAGAATTACCTCATACAATTGTTTCTATTTTTACTTTTGATAATGATCCTTTTGAAGCTGATCTTTCATGTGATGATATGGTTTTCTTTTGTGAAGAAATTCCACATAGTGCTTTGACCGAAGAAATAATAAAAAATAAAGGTAATCATGAGAAGATTTTAAGTTTATTGAATTTTAAAATGTGGTTAAAGTCTAAAGATAATCAAGTGGAATGTGTAACTGAAATAATTTATTCTTTGGAAGATAAAAAACTTCCGGTTGGAGTAAAAATAAGTACTGAAATACATCCTGATTATTGGTGTGAAATAGATTCGGAAACATCTTGTGTGTGGGGAAAACTTACTTGTCGTTATCCAAGTAAACAAAATAATTTTTATTGGAAGTTTGCAGAACCGATTTTAGGAAATATTTCTCCTATTGAGTTTAATCTTTATTTTAATGAAGTGCCTATTGATGGAACAAAAGTAAAACAAATAAAATACTTTTCGGGATCAAATGATGAAAAAGAAGACAAGAATATAACTACAAAACGAAACAGGATCACCTATAAGTCATCCGGCATTTATTTCCCTGAATCCGGTATCTACTTCCATTGGTAAATAATAAAAAAAGAAAGGGAAGCTAATCACTTCCCTTCTTTTGCTTTAAATGCTAAAGCATACATTCTAATCTGTTTAATCATAGAAAGCAATCCGTTACTTCTCGTTGGTGAAAGGTGTTCTTTCAATCCGATCTTTTCAACAAAATAAAGGTCTGCATTCAGTATTTCGTCAGGAGTGTGTCCTGACAAGACTTTAATGAGCAAAGCAATAATTCCTTTCGTAATGAGGGCATCGCTTTCTGCTTGAAAGATAATCTTTCCGTCTGCAATATCAGCCTGAAGCCATACCCGGCTTTGACAGCCTTCAATTAAGTTTTGTTCCGTCTTGTACTTTTCATCAATAGGAGCTTGCTCGTTTCCTAAATCTATCAACAATTGATATTTATCCATCCAATCATCGAAGTCGCTGAATTCTTCAATAACTTGGTCTTGTGCTTCGTTTATAGTCATTGCATTTATTATTTTTCGTTATAAATTACTTCTAATACAGTTTGTCCTACAGCTTTCAGAGTCGATTTGTCAATTACACTCATATTATCATCTACCGTATGCCAGGTAGAACCAAAGCTGGATTGCTCATTATTTTCTTCGTAAGGAATAATATCTATACTTTTAATTTTAGCGATTTCATTCACATATAAATGGTCATCGGTTACACCTCCGCCGTCTTGATTGATAAAGTAAGCGCCATATCCTATTTCATTCGCTTTTTTCCAAACTTTCTTTACGATGTCTTTGGCATAATGCTGAGAATATCCTTCCTTAAAGAAAGTTGCTTGTTTACCTCCTACCATATCGAGAAGAATGCCAAAGCGGGCGTTATAATTATCTACATGAGGATGTTTTGACCAATATTGAGAACCCAGACACCAGGTATCTTCGTTATGCTCTCCTTTATAGAACTGTGGAGTTCCATAGTCCTCCGCATCAAAGAAAATAATATCTATGCCAATAGTCGGTTCCTGCTGCTGAAGTAATCTGGCAACTTCCAACAATACACCTACGCCGCTTGCACCGTCATTGGCTCCGAGAATAGGAGTGTGATGGTTTTTGGAATCTTTGTCGTTGTCGGCCCATGGACGCGTATCCCAATGAGCAAACAGCAGAACTCTTTTTTTAGATTCAGGCTTATAAGCTCCGATAATATTACGTGCTTTCAGAATAGTACCATCGTAGGCTTTTACATCAGCATATTGATTATATACTTTTGCTCCGAATTGTTCCAACTTATTTGCCAGATAGTCGCCACAAGCCACATGCTCTTTGCTATTTGGGACGCGCGGACCGAAATCTACCTGTGCCTGAACATACTGATAAGCACTGTCTGCATTGAATGCCGGAGCTTTGACTGTCACTTTTTCATCTGTTTGGTTGCTTGCTGTTTTGTTTCCGCTTGCTCCGCATGAACAAAAGCAAGCTAATAAAGTAGTAGCAATTGTTATTAAATAAGTTTTCATATGCTATATGCTAATTGTTCCATTGCTCAAAAGTACAAATCTTTTATAAATTACTATTCTTGAGGCAGGAATGTTTTTAATTCTGTAACTTTCTTTGTGACGTTTAATTCAACTTTTGCTCCGCAAAGCATGGGGTAGTTTAGTGAAACATGCCCTACGGGAAAATTAAAGCAAACAGGATAATCATATTCTTTCACGTGATCGGCTATCATTTCATATACGGACTTTCCGAATAAAGGATCTTCTTCATATTCCGTAAATTGTCCGACTATCAAACCGGAAATCTTTTCTAATACACCTCCTATTTTCAAATTGTTCATCATACGGTCAATGTGATAGGGCCGTTCTCCTATGTCTTCAATGAATAAGATTGTACCTTCGGATGGGAAGTCATATTTAGTTCCCCTTAATCCAAAGAATACGGAAAGGTTTCCTCCACGCAAAATGCCTTGTGCCGTCCCCTTGCGGTTCAATTTGTGTCCATCACATTTATATTCGGGTATTGTACCAAAAAGAATGCTTTTTAAATATTGAGTGCACATATCTTCGGCAGGTTCTACCGTTAAATGGCGTGCCATGAGAGAATGTAAAGAAACATAGCCATTATATTGAAATAGTTCATGTAATAAAGTGATGTCACTATATCCTATTAACCATTTGGGATGTTTCTTGAATTTTGTGAAATCTATTTTATCAATCAGATGAATGGCGCCATATCCTCCCCGACTACATAAAATGGCCTTTACCTTTTCATTGTTCATGGCTGATTGAAGATCGGACAAACGTTGTCTGGGTGTACCTGCAAAACTTCCCGAACTGCCATCCGCATATTTGCCCATGTGCACTTTTAATCCCCAGTCTTTTAAACGCTCAACAGCTCCTTTCAGGAAAGACCTGTCTACTTTGCCCGAAGGAGAGACTATGGCTACTGTGTCTCCTTCATGAAGGAAAGGCGGGAATATTAACTCACTCATATATTGTTATATTTTTGCAAATGTACATTGAAAAAATAACTTAGGGTATACTTCTTCGGATAAACTTTGTGAGCTGTATCTATTTGTTATTTGCTTTTTAATTTTTTGGCTTTTCGTATATGGGATTTTCAATCCTTTTTTAGATATTTGCTAAAAATCTAACAATATGAAACCTATTAGAAGCTTCGACGAGCTAACCACTCACTTGAAAACTATCAAAAAACGTAAAAGAATAGCTGTAGTCTGTGCTAACGATCCTAATACGGAGTATGCCATTGCCCGGGCTTTGAGTGAAGGCATTGCAGAGTTTCTAATGATAGGCGATTCGTCTATATTGCAAAAATATCCTACTTTAAAACAATATCCCGATTTGGTTTCTACCATACATATTGATAACCCGGATGAAGCCGCTCGCGAGGCGGTACGTATTGTTCGCGAAGGCGGAGCGGATATTTTAATGAAAGGGATTATCAATACCGATAATTTACTTCATGCTATATTGGATAAAGAAAAAGGTTTGCTGCCGAAAGGCAAGATTCTTACTCATTTGGCGGTGATGCAGATACCTACCTATAATAAATTATTGTTCTTTTCGGATGCTGCTGTTATTCCACGACCTAGCTTACAACAACGAATAGAGATGATTTGGTATGCTATCCATACCTGTCACCATTTTGGTATTGAACAGCCTCGCATATCTTTAATTCATTGCACAGAGAAGGTAAGTGCAAAGTTTCCCCATTCATTGGATTACGTGAATATTGTAGAATTGGCGGAAGCGGGTGAGTTTGGTAATGTTATTATCGACGGTCCGTTGGATGTATGTACATCTTGTGAACGTGCAAGTGGTAATATTAAAGGTATTGTATCACCTATCGACGGTCAGGCAGATGTTTTAATATTTCCTAATATAGAATCGGGAAATGCTTTTTATAAATCAGTGTCCCTATTTGCCCATGCGGAAATGGCCGGACTGTTACAAGGACCTGTTTGTCCGGTTGTCCTTCCTTCCCGAAGCGATTCCGGTTTATCCAAATATTATAGTATAGCGATGGCATGTTTAACAAGTAATTAAATCCCGTTTATGAAGATATTAGTTATCAATCCCGGTTCTACTTCGACAAAAATTGCCGTATATAACAATGAACATGTTATTTTGCAGAAAACCATTCGTCATCAGGCAGAAGAACTTATACCTTATAATAAAGTAATAGACCAATACGCTTTTCGCAAAGCTTTGATTCTGGAACAACTTGCAGCAGAGCAATGTCCGTTGGATTTTGATGCTGTGATAGGTCGGGGAGGGCTTTTAAAACCTATATCAAGTGGCGTTTATGAAGTAAATGACCGAATGAAACATGATTTATGTCATGCCACAATGGAACATGCATGTAACCTCGGTGCTCTGCTTGCCGATGAAATAGCTTCCGAAATTCCGAATTGCAAAGCATACATAGCCGATCCGGTTGTTGTTGATGAATTACAAAATGTAGCCCGGATTACAGGTTCTCCTTTATTGCCTAAACAATCCATATTTCATGCACTGAATCAAAAAGCGGTAGCACGCAGATATGCCAAAAGTATAAGAACGCCCTATGAAGACCTCAATTTGATTGTTGCTCATTTGGGAGGGGGTATTTCGGTAGCTGCTCATCATAAGGGCAGGGTGATTGATGTGAATAATGCGTTGAATGGGAGCGGTCCCTTTTCTCCTGAACGTGCAGGAACTTTGCCTGCTATGCAATTGGTAGATCTTTGCTTTGACGGGGAGTATTCTAAGGAGCAAATCTGTAAAATGATAAGTGGTAAAGGAGGATTAATGGCACATACCGGCAGTACCGATGTACAACAGTTAGTGAAAGATGCTGCAACGGACAGTGATAAAGCTTTGTTGCTTGCTGCCATGATTTATAATATAACTAAGGAGATAGCTTCTTTACCCGTTGTCTTTCCGGTAGACGAAATTAGAAACATTGATGCGGTTATTCTTACCGGGGGAATTGCTTATAATGAATATATCACAAAGCAAATTACCGAAAGGGTTAATTTCATAGCTCCGGTAGTGGTTTATCCCGGAGAAGATGAAATGGAAGCACTTGCTTTTAATGCTTTAATGGCTCTGCAAGGAGAAGTTACGGTGAAAGAATACTGTTGAAGCCGGATACTTTGTAGCTAAAATGTTAATTTAAGGATGTAAATAGGGCAATCTTATTTGCTGACATTTGCTTAAACAGGAATTGAAACAACTTTTCCGAAGTTTTAATTTTGCTATGTATTAGACCTGATTTAACACTATTTTGTCGGGAAATCGTAAGCATGCTCTAAACTCTTTATCTATTATGGTTACAGTAACTTGTCAAACTGATATTAACTTTTTTTAGCTTCAATAAAAATTTAGTTTCCTTTTCTCTTTTTTATTTAGAAATATTCTATACATTTGTGGCGATAGTTAGGGCAAAAGCAATAGAGTTGTAATGCCCCCTATAATGAGCTAATATTATTAACCTAACAAACAGTATTATGTTTAAACCACTCAAATCAGTAAGCATGCTGTTGCTCTTGTCTGCCATGTCGGCAGGAGTTTCTTACGCGGTTCCGGCTAATGGAACAACAGGCGTAAGTGTTACACAGCAAGACGGTACATGTAAAGGTGTAGTAAAAGACAAAACAGGTGAAGCTATTATCGGAGCTTCCGTAGTGGTAAAAGGCACTACGAATGGTGTAATTACCGACTTAGACGGTAATTTTATTATTTCCAATGTTCCTAGCGGAGCAACAATCTCAATTTCTTATGTTGGTTATACCCCTCAGGAAGTGAAATACACGGGTAAACCATTAAACATCACTTTACAAGAAGACACACAGACTCTTGACGAAGTCGTTGTTACGGCTTTGGGTATCAAGCGCCAGAAGAGATCTCTCGGTTACTCTACTACAACAGTAGGCGGTGACGATTTCACTCAGGCACGTGATATTAACGTAGGTAATGCACTTTCCGGTAAGATTGCCGGTGTTTCCGTATCAGGAAATGCTACCGGTGCCGGTGGTAGTAGCCGTATCGTAATTCGTGGTAATGCTTCTTTGACAGGAAACAACCAGCCGCTTTATGTAATTGATGGTGTTCCATTTGATAATACTAACCTTGGTAGCGCAGGAACTTGGGGTGGTATGGATATGGGTGACGGTTTGTCAAACATCAGCCCGGATGATATCGCAGATATTCAAGTATTGAAAGGTGCTGCTGCATCTGCACTTTATGGTTATCGCGGTGGTAACGGTGCTATCTTGATTACTACCAAAACAGGCCAGAAAGGTAAACCGGTCAGCGTTGAGTTCAACAACAACTTGACTTTCAACACAATCTATGATTACCGTGATTTCCAGGATGTTTACGGTCAGGGAACTAACGGACAACGTCCGATGGATAAAGATGCTGCAAAAGCAACAGAAACATCAAGTTGGGGTGAAATTATGGATGGTGGAAAGGCAGTTAACTTCTTAGGAAATGAATATGCATATTCTCCTATTAATAACTGGAAGAATTTCTATCGTACCGGTATCAACAATTCAACTTCTTTGGCTGTAAGCGGTGCAACGGATAAGATTACTTATCGTTTTGGTATATCAAACATGTATGATAAGAGTATCCTGCCTAATTCTAATATCAGCCAGCAGGGTATTAACATGAACACTACTTATGATATTACTTCAAAACTTCATTTGATGGTGAATGCCAACTATGTATTTGAGAAGTTCAAAGGTCGTGCCAACTTGTCAGACGGTAATGGTAATACCAATGCTTCTTTGCTTTATCATGCTAATTCATTCGATATTCGCTGGATGGAACGTGAAAATCCAAACTGCGATTGGGGTACTACAGCAGACGGCAAAGAAATGATTGGCGGTACTAACGTTTATTTCAATAATCCATATTGGTTACAGTACAGAAAGACAAATGATACTAACAAGAATCGTTTGACTGGCGGTATCACTTTGAAATATGACATTTTTGATTGGTTATATGTTCAGGGTGCTGTGACTCGTGATGGTTATAACTTAGATTTTAAGCAAGTTCAGCCAATGGGGGCTGCTGCCGATGCTGTAGGTTTCATGACAGAATACTCAAAGAGTTTCTCAGAAATGAACTTGAATTATTTAATCGGATTTAATAAGGAATTTGGTAAATGGAGCGTAGGTGCAACTCTTGGTGGCAACCGTCAACGTAACATTACTAAGCAATATATTGCTGACGGCGTTCGTCCGTTCCTTGTTCCCGGATTTAACTCAGTAAACAACGTAGGTAACCGTCCGTTTACCAAGAAATATACCGAATATCAGGTAAACTCAGTTTATGCTACTGCCGATTTAGGTTTCAAGAATCAAGTATTCTTGAACTTGACAGGACGTAATGACTGGTTCTCTACTTTGAATCCGGATAGTAACCATTATTTCTATCCTTCAGTAGGTCTGTCATGGGTATTCACTGATACTTTCCATGCTCCGGATTGGTTCACTTTCGGTAAAGTTCGCGCTTCTTATGCATCTGCATCTAACGGTACAGAGGCTTATCAGAACTATTTGACTTATAAGTTGAATGACTATAAGTTGAACGGTCAATCTAACGCAACTGTTAACAATGACAATATTCCTAATGCAAACTTGAAACCGGTTCGTATTTCAGAATGGGAAGTTGGTTTGAATTTGGCATTCATGGATAACCGTTTGTCATTCGATATGGCATATTATATTAAGAATACCAAAGACGATATTGCTAAAGTAACTGTCAGTGGAGCTTCCGGTTTTGGTTCAGCTATTATGAATGTAGGTGAAATCAAGAATACAGGTTTTGAATTCATGGTAAATGCAGTTCCTGTTAGAACAAGAAACTTCATGTGGAATTCTACTTTCAATATTGCATACAATGACAGTGAAGTAAAATATTTAGGTGAAGGTGTTGAAAAATTAAGTATCGATGGTGCATCTGCACGTAGCGGTAACGTAACTGTTCAAAGTATCGTAGGTCAGCCTTACGGTGAGTTGGTAGGTTACAAATACAAACGTGTAGACGGTCAGATCGTTTATGAAAACGGTATCGCTCAACATTCAGACGAACTTGAAAATCTTGGTACAGGAGTTTATAAGGTAACCGGTGGATGGCGTAATGAATTTACTTACAAAGACTTTACTCTTTCATTCTTGCTTGACTTCAAAGCCGGAGCTAAATTGTTCTCAGGAACTAACTACACTCTTTACAGCAATGGTCTTCACAAGAATACATTAACCGGACGCGGTGCTCACGGTAACGGTAGTATTGTAGGTAAGGGTGTGATGCCGGTTAAGAATGCTGCCGGTGAAGTAACAGGATATGTTCCTAATACAGTTGCAGTTACAGCTCAGGAATATTGGCAAGGTATTGTAAGCAATAATATCGCTGAAGAATTTACTTATAATGCAAGCTTCATTAAATTGCGTGAATTATCTTTAGGATATACTTTCCCGCAGTCATTGCTTGGCAAACAAAAGTTGGTAAAAGGTTTAACAGTTTCTTTGGTAGGACGTAACCTTTGGACTATTTTGAAGCATACGGATAACATTGATCCGGAATCTGCTTACAATAACACTAACGGACAAGGTCTGGAATTGAACGGTTATCCGGCAACCAGAAGTGTGGGATTCAACCTAAACGTCAAGTTCTAATTTAAAAAGATTACAACGATGAAAAAATTACTTTTATATACATTTGCAGCATTCAGCTTGATGGGTTTAACCACGAGCTGTAGCGACTTCGGGGATGTTAACAATGATCCCGAACACTTGAATCCTGAAAACATGGATTACAAGCTGATGTTTACACAAGTGCAAACGCAGATTTGCGGTTCCGACTGGGATGTATGGCGTAACGGATGTATCTATGCGGCAAACATGATGCAGCATACTACTTCAGCCGACTGGAGCCAGGGAGTATTCTACACTTGGTCTAACGACTATAATGCAGCATATTGGGATGGTTTCTATAAAGGAGGCCGTGCAGCTATCCGCAACATTATTGAAGTAATGGAAAGATGGAAAGATAATCCTGCTTATACCAATGAAATCCAGTATTGCCGCGTAATGAAGGCTTACATGTTTCAGCGTATGACAGATATGTATGGTGATGTTCCTTATTTTGATGCCGGTAAAGGTGCTTTAGGTGGTGAACTTTATCCAAAATACGATACTCAGGAAGCTATTTATGACGATTTGTTGAAAGAGCTCGATGAAGTTAATACAGCATTGAAAACTCCTTCATCAACCAATAGCATTAGTGGAGCAGACCTTATTTATGCAGGTAAAGCTGATAAATGGAGAATGTTTGCTAACTCTTTGATGCTTCGTGTAGCTATGCGTTTAACGAAGGTAGCTCCCGACAAAGCTGCTACTTGGGCACAAAAAGCTGTAACCAACGGTTTGTTTGCAAGTGCTGATGATGAGGCTATCCTTAAGCATTCGGATGGTTCGACATCTAATGACTCTGCAGAACCTTACGGAAAGATTTTTTCAGAATCTGATCCTCAGGCATTTTACATGAGTAAGTATTTTATTGATGAATTGAAGAACACAAATGATCCTCGTCTGCGTATGATCGCAACTAAATGTGAAAAACCAAAGACTCAATGGTCTGCAGGCAATGACTTTGATTTGGGTGATAATACTAAGGAATTGATCGGTATGCCTATCGGATATGAAACAGGTGACGGTGCTTGGAGTATTAAGAAAGCTGACGGTTATCCCGGTGATGCATTGTGGAGAAGTCATTATGCACTTCCTAACCGTAAAACTTATGCTCGTCCCGATGTTCCTACAATGCTTGTAACCTTTGCAGAGAATCAATTGTTATTGGCTGACGCTGCTGCCCGCGGTATTATTGCAGGTGGAAAAACAGAAGCTGAAAAACATTTTAAGGACGGTGTGAAAGCTGCCATGAAACAGTTCTCTTATTATTCTGCCGCATCTGCAGACTATAAGACATACTTGAATGATGTTGCTGTTCAAACATATTTGGATTCTCGTGCAGACGAATTTAATGCAAATCCGGAAAAAGAAATTGGTTGGCAGTATTACATCAATACTTTCTGTGATGAGTATGAAACATTTGCTAACTGGCGTCGTACAGGTTATCCTGAATTGAAATCCGTTTATGCTCAAGGAAGACCGGAGAACTATCCAAATAGTGTATCAACAGAAATTCCACGTCGCTTCACTTATCCAACTGCTGAATCACAAGATAATACAGTTAACTATAATGAAGCTGTAAAGAGACTTAACGGTGGCGATAAGATGACTTCACGTGTTTGGTGGGATAAATAATAAATTATAAAATGAAGATAACAATGAAAAATAGAATCCATATATCGATGGCTGCGGTAGCGACAGCACTGCTCCTCTTTAGCGCATGTGAGGGAGATCGTGATCCTGTTGTGGATCTTCCAAGCTCAACTGGCGTTGAGATTTCTAATTACGATAACATAAATGTAGGTTTCGTTCTATATAACAGTACATATACTATTCCGGTAAAGGGATGTTCGGTTATTGGAATTCCTGCAGGTGAATATTCTATGTTTGCAACTACTACTCATAACGGTGTGGATATTGCAAATGATGGGACTATGTCAATGAAGTCTGAGAAAAAAGAAATTATATTATCAACTGGAACAGAGACTTGGAATGTTGTTCCAACTCCTTCTGCATTCTCTATGGTTACTGTAGATAGCAAAGTGAATGTTGCAGAAGGTGCAACAGTTTCCGTGCAGGTTCCTGATATGAAAGCAATGACTCGTACTCTATCTCTTACTTTCAAGGTAGATGGTATTGACAAGGATAAAGTGGACAAATGCGAGATTTACTTGAGTGGAGTACTTCGTAAACAAAATTATCCCGGAACATTCTTGGATCAGAGCTTATCGACTAATGGTGATGGTACCACTTATTCTATGACAGGTTCTAAATCGCTTGGTGAAAATGATACTGAATTTAAATTATCATTCCCATTGTTAGGTTTGGATTCTAAGGTAGCAACATCGCTAACTACTAAGATCTATATTAAAGATGTGGCAGAGCCGATTAGAGTTGACTTAGCTGCTGCAGCTCTTGCTAACTTTAATACAGGTACAAGTGAAGTTAGTTTAAGTAATACTTTCACTGTAACTGAGACAAGTGGCAGTTATACTGCTACAGGCGGCACATGGGAATAATACACTAGTGTTATATATATGAAAATGAGGATGTCCCGTGATGGACATCCTCTTTTTTTTATGAACAAATTGACTTAAGTATATGTTATAATCCATATACTGTTTTGAGTGAAATAATAAAGAACACAAATATGGAAAATCAAACAGATCGGACTAACATGCAAAATGCCTATTCATTGGCGGGACTTGTAACGCTTTCATTGCGTTTGATCATTGGCTGGACTTATTTCTCTGCTTTCTGGCGACGGATTATCTTAGAAAATAAGCTTGATCCGGATGTAGCAGGATATGTAGGCGAGAAGTTTAATCATTTTCTGCCTAACGCATTGGGAATACAATCCTTAATTGAGTATCTCGTTACTCACCCCGAATTACTGTTTTGGGCGATGATCCTTTTTACAATCATTGAGGGAGTAGTGGGACTTTCTATTATGTTTGGTTTCATGACTCGCCTGATGAGTCTCGGAGTTATGGGACTTGCCGGAGGAATCCTTTTAGGCTCCGGTTGGCTGGGAACGACCTGTCTTGACGAATGGCAGATAGGAATTCTCGGTGTGTCGGGAGGATTTGCATCACTTTTAGCTGGTGGAGGAAAGTATTCGATAGATTATTGGCTGACAAACAAATCCGTATGGATAAAGAACAGGAAGTGGCTTGTTTGGCTAACTTCGGGTGTTCTTCCTGTTAAAGAGTATGCATTGAATAAAGTAGTCCTCATCGGAGCGGTAGCAATATTTGTACTTTCTCTTTTCACTAACCAATACTTTCATAACGGAGTATGGGGACCGCTGCACAATAAATCGGTTAAACCCAAAATTGAAATTCCGGATGCCGGAGTAAAAGACGGCGCATTGACCTTTGGCGTATATCGTGTGGAAGGCGCCGATGTTTATGGCTCTTTCCTGATTGGTGTTACTTTGACGGATGAAAGCGGAAATATTATTTTTAATGAGAATGGCGAACAACTGGCGGGGCTTCCGCAGACTGCAATCAGCAATGAGTATGTGGCAAAAGTAAAGCCGGGAGCACATAGCTTGGTTATCCCTTTGGGAGCAAAAGCTTCGGTCACGTTAAAGGATGATTCTTTGCGTTCATTGGAAAAAGGGAATTATAAACTTGTGTTGACCGATATAAGCGGAATCACTTGGGAAAAGGAGATTGTTATCCCCTGAATAGCGAATGTTTTGTTTTTACCTTCAAATGTTCATTTAACATTTAAGAGATTCAGTATAAAAAAGATACAGTGAACATTTAACTACTTTAATGTCCACTTTATCTTCATTTTATCTTCATCGCCGATAGTTTCCGTCTGCAGGTACGTAAATCGGAAATTTGTGTATTCCTTCTTTCTTCAATTTGCCTGCCGTCACCAATTCATGCAGTCGGCGTGTTGCAGTTGATTTCCTGAGACCTGCTATCTGCTGAAATTCTTTGCGGGTGACATAGTTGTTATCCATGAAATGTTTGGTGAGAATATCGTCGATCTCGATGGTGCTGTAATTATTGGAATGTTTCTTTGTTTCCGCCCGTTTGAGATGTAATACATTGAATTCGTCTTTCAGTTTCTTTTCCGGACGGAAAGAAACATTCTTGAAGCGCACCACTTCCGAACGTACTCCCAGGGCAGATTTCACGGGTGGGCAACTGAGCGTCAAGTTAAAAGAACCCAATCCGTCGATGTGCACCGTGTTTCCGCTTTGGAGCGATTCTATCATTACATCTTTGAGTGCACAAAGTGTTGCATGTATGTCTCCCTTTGTCAGGGTGCATCTGCTGTGGATTATTTCCGTCAATTTATCCGTTCCTACTGTGTAATAAGGTACTACGCGCGCGTGCATTCTTGGTTTGCGGGTTTCTCCTTTTTTCGGAGGATTCGTATACAAATCGTATTCAATAGCCATTTTTTTTTCCGTAAATGAGTTTATACTTTTATTTTAGTCCTTATAAAGTTATCGACTCACCGAGGTGAGTCGATTGATTTACCAAGGTGAACCGATTGAATCGCCCGGGTGAACCAATCGGTTTACCCGGGTGATTCGATAAGTTTTTCAGATCAAATGTACTACTTATTGCCGACTGTCGCAATAGTTTTCCCTGTTATTTTTGTCAACTCATTTCTTTGATGAAATCACTCTTCAATATTTGCAAAACCGCATTCTTATAAAGTATCTTCGCTGAAAATATTAATTATGAATTGTATGAAAAGATTGCAGAATTTAATGTGTAAGGTGTGGCAGATGTTGAGGGAAGTATGTATGTATCAACCGGTTCGGAAAATGTGCAGGGAGAAGAAAGCGTATTCCGGCAACAGCCTTATCAATCAATTAGAGGCGTTTTTGCGGGATAATTATGATTTCCGCTATAATTTGCTCACCGAATGCGCCGAATACCGTGAGAAGGGGAATAACAACCTTATTTTCCGCACGGTGAATCAACGGGTATTGAACAGTCTTTGCATTGGTGCACGCAAACAAGGCATGGATTGTTGGGACAGGGATGTGGCGCGCTATCTTTGTTCGGACAGCATAGCAGACTATCACCCGTTTCGTTTCTATATGGATAGTTTGCCGGAATGGGACGGGGAAGACCGTGTGTGTGCATTGGCAAGAAGGGTATCTGCCGATACTTTGTGGACGAAAGGTTTCCACCGCTGGATGCTTGCCCTTGCCGCACAATGGATGGAACTGGACGGGATGCATGGAAACAGCGTTGCTCCTGTGTTGGTGAGTCGCAGGCAGGGAAGGCAGAAATCCACTTTCTGCAAACTGATTTTACCCGGAGAGTTGCAGGCGCATTATACGGATAGTTTTGATTTGAGTTCTTCCTCCGCTGCCGAGCAGAAACTGAGTACATTTGGTCTTATCAGCCTTGATGAAATGGACAAGTATTCGCCGAAAAAGATGGCGGTATTGAAAAATCTGATGCAAATGGCGGGGTTGAATATCCGTAAAGCATATAAAAAGAATTTTGCATCGTTGCCCAGAATGGCATCTTTCATAGCTACTTCCAATGTAAAGGAACTGCTCACCGATCCGACAGGAAGCCGCCGTTTCCTTTGTGTTGAGGTGAATGAAAAGATTGATTGTTCTCCGTTGGCTTACTTACAGCTTTATGCCCAGTTAAAAGCCGAATTGTTGTCGGGCAGTCGGTATTGGTTTACAAGTGAGGAGGAACAGGAAATAATGGAACATAACCTGTCTTTCTACAAAACACCGGTAGAGGAGGATGTTTTCCGTTCCTGTTTCCGTGTGCCGGGTGAGGGAGAAGCGGGAGTATTGCTAAGTGCCGCCGAAATTTTTCAATGTTTGAAAAAGCATAATTCCGCTGCAATGGCAGGAATCACTGCCAAAGCTTTCTCACGTGTGCTCACAGCCATGAAAGTGGAGAAAGTGCATCGAAGTCAAGGGAATGTGTATAGGGTGATGCTGAATATTGAGTGAAGATAAAGTGGAGATTAGAAAAGTTAAATGTTCATTGCAACTCACTTATACACAGATAACTGGATGTTAGATGAACATTTGAAGGTAAAATGAGAATATATAGTAGACAGTGCATATACGACTTTTACTAAAGTTCAGTATTTATGTGCTATTTAAGAACTATTTATTTGAATGCAGATTTCTTTTGTAATTTAGCATAATTATATTAAAGTACGAATGGCAAAGACTATAATAGATAGCAAACCTTTTTCGAACGATACGTTTAACTTGGAAGAATTCAACATTTATACAAAGATCAGTGATCTGCCTCTTACCGAGACTCCTGTATATCTCGAAGAGGGAATAAATGGGGTTTGTACCGGAGGATCAGCTCTTTTCAATGTATTCTCCAATAAACGGAAAGTCACAAAAAATGATTTGGTAACTCTTTTCCCTTATCAGTTGACCAGCATAACAGAGATTAGTAATGACTTTTCTATGGTATTTTTCAAAGTACCTAAAAAATTATTTATGGATACTATAAGCGGTGTCTATAGGCCGACTCTTGATTATTTCTTTTATATTAGGAAACATTATAGTTCTCCAATGTGTGAAGAAGAGTGTAAAAGGTTTATACATTTTTGCCACTTATTGACCTTCCGTGTGGACTTACCTTGCTGTTTTTTCAGAAGGGAGTCGGTCATGAATCTGCTGAGAGTGTTTTACTGGGATATATATGTAGCTTACAAGAGTAACCCTAAAGCTGTCAAATCTGTAAAATTTACGCATAAGGAAAAGTTGGTCTTTGATTTTTTCTGCTTGGTTATAGAATATCATTCGGTAAGTCGTGATGTCGCATTTTATGCCGAGAAAATGTGTATCTCTCCCAAGTATTTGACAATGTTGATTACGGATAACACCGGACATTCGGCAAAAGAGTGGATTGTAGAATATACGATACTTGAAATCAAGGCTTTACTAAGAGAATCCAATCTTGAAATAAAAGAGGTGGTCTCAAGAACCAATTTTCAATCAAACTCTACAATGACGCGTTTCTTTCGCAAACATACGGGTACGACTCCATCGGAATATCGGGAGAATGTTCTTTTGTAGGTTTAAGATAACAGGATATGTAGACCAACACAGGCAGCTAAATCATGAAAGAGCTTCTCAAAATAGCGGATGAAATCACCGGGGATATAAAATTTATAACTGATATAGGAGAAAGAATTAATATCTCTATCATTCAAGAGGAAAAATCTATTGTTATCCGGATTTCTTTATCGGACAAGGAGTATAAGGAATGTTCCCAAGCTCCGATAAGCTTGGAAGAGATCAATATACGGCTGGTTCATTTGTTGCAGACCAGGAAGGCATTAGAAAGTATATTAAGGTTGGAAAAGATAACATTACCCGAACAAATGGGGGGCAAGCAACCGGATATGAGGCAAGCCTTGATTAATAAGCTTGTGTCGATTATGGAGGATCACATGGAAAATACGGAATTCAATGTCACCATGCTTTGCCGATTGTTGGGAATGAACAAGAAATTATTATATCGGAAAGTCAAACAACTGACAGGTATTACACCGGTGAGTCTCCTTCGGCGGGTAAGGATGACAAAAGCTGCCATGCTTTTGTCGGATGGCGGATTTACAGTATCGGAAGTCATGTACATGGTAGGCTATTCAAATCCCTCTTATTTTTCCAAATGTTTTATGGCTGAATATAACATCACTCCAAGCCGATATGCGTCAGGAAAAATTTAAATGAAAGATCCAGGAAACCAATATAAGGTCTCTGATAACAGTATTGTTTGATTATAAAAAATGTGTGAAGAATCGTGTCCCGAAACTTCACACATTATTTTTTTTGTTTTTATTTTCCCGTTAACTTGTCTTTCTGGTATTTCATATACCAATCCTTATAGTTGGCTCCTTTAGAATTCGCCCATTTGGAAAACTCGGGATATTCTTCGTCGATGCCATATTTTTCTGTCACTATTGTAAATTTTAGTATTGGAATATCAATGGCGAACGGATAAGCACCTTCTCTATCGATGTAATATGCATCGTCTTCCGTTCCTATTTTGTCTTGGTCTGCCATTGATGTTGCCTTGTGCTTCGGCAAATGAACTTCTGTTCTATTTGTTTGTCCTTCCACATAGTTTACAATTATATATGGGTTATAGGGGTGAGATGACAATTCGTCTTTTGTAAAAGTTCCGTTGAACTCTCTTGTAATCTGATATGACTGTCCTTGAACCGCCTTTGCATTCGGGAAAACAATAATGGAAGATGTTTCTTTTTCATATATCACTCCATCCGGTAAGGTTGCCAAATTACCAATATATCCTCCATCTATTTGATAAGCAAAAGCATTTTTGTATTTAGCTCCGTCATGTACCGGCTTAAAAGTATCGATAATTTTTGTTACCATATTCTTTTGATTGAAATATGTTTCATGGCTGTATTCAATCACAACATCATTCATATCATAATCTCCACCGGTGGGCCAAATGTCTTCATAAGCCAATGTTCCGGAGATTGTTTCAATCTCATCCGGCTTTTCGGGATCATCTTTGCCTTCATCCGGAATAGTTGGTCTGCCTGTATCGTCAATAGATGTTTCCGGAGAGGCATTCACATAGAACAACAAGTCGCAGTAACTTTTATTAGGTCCATCTTCTGCTCCAAGAATCGTCTTGCCGCTTTTTTCATCTTTTACGGAGACAAAGCTTGGCATATTGAACTTTGGATTGGAAGTGAGAAGTTTAGATACATTAATGTAACCTTCCAAATTGTCTTCATAATAATTGGAATTAAAGCCCTCGGCATAAATAAACCATCCTACCGTATATCCTTTCGGGAATGTTTCCGAGGCGTTTCCGTTCTCATCAAAATATAGCAAACGAACTTTACTCCCACACTCTAAAACCGGACCATATTTCCCTTCATATGCATAATAAGTCACATTAGGGAATACAATATACTTTCGTATTTTGTCCACGTCAACGGATGTTTCGGTTTTATAAAAATAATATCCGAATGTATTGTTGAATTGTGCATCTCGATTGAGAAATATAACATCTAATGCAGTGTTGTCCTCTTTTATCGAAATATTAATAGTTTGAGGATCTCTAAGTAGATGTGAATTGTCCTGACCACCTATGGCAAAGAATTTTCTCATCCGGTCTGCCAATTCCACAACGCTTTCACTGCCAACATTTTTTTCCACTGACAAATATGTATTGCTTAAAATGCCTCCTTCTTCCCATTTGGATAATGAATATAGATTTTGAGAATAGTTTACCGGGTAAGGTACACCGGTCAACGAGGCGCGAGTAACAGATTTTTGTCGGGAATTTAATTTTGCTGACATGTCAAAGCTGACTGCATTATCTTTAACTTCCAGTTCTACACACCTTGGCAATCCCCATGTTTCTGTATATAAATAAACTTTATCGATAGAAGTCGGAATGTTCATCTTTCCTTCATATTTGCCATTATTGTCAGCATAGATTTTGAACAATGCTTCTATACCTTCTTTCTTTGCCAAAGTACCTTCTGAGATTTCCATTGGATTCTCACCATATATTTCTATAAGAGGAGTAAAACCGGAAATGTTATAGTTGACAGAAAGTTTCACATCACTGCGCATTTCAAAGTCGAAATACTCTTCCGGGGCAGGCAGAGGATTTTTATTATAGTTCGGATCATATACATCTTTTTCCATGCACCCCGTCATAAACCCCGAAAGCACAAGTGCTATAATCAAAGCTCCAATGTTGAATAAGTGATTTTGTTTCATAAATATAGTTTGATAGTTATTTTGTATGTTGTTTACTGCGTGTGTTTATTTTATATTTACTATTCCAATGAGACAGTAAATGTATTTTGTGCAAATTTAGGCTATATAAATCACATGTATTGGCACAAAAATGCCAAAGAATAACACAAAATGAACAAGGGAAGCAAAAGAAGATATGTCAAAAAAAAGAGGGCACAAATGGCTCTTGGGATTTAACAATACAAAAACGATATAAATCCGATTATGATTGTCAGATTTATACCGTTCTATTGAGAAATAGAGGAGGAGCAGAACTTTTTCAGTGTTTTTATTAAGATGTGCCCCTCTTTTATTTATATCAGAAATTATATTTTCTTTTCGGATTCTTCGGAAACCAACCCTTTTTCACCCGTTCTTCTTGCTCGAATATTTCTTTGATGGTCCAGAAAGAGGAGAAAGAGAAAACGCCTAATAAAGAAGAGATCATCAGATTGTCAACCCAAAGGGTGGCAGCTATGCCTGCGATACCTAAAACAAGGAATATCCACCAGCATTTTGTTCCCCAATAATATTCGGCCTTTACTACTACCGGATGGAATAATCCGATGATAAGAAAAGTGCAGATTCCTATAACCAGACCTGATAAATGATAGGTGTCAAGGAACTCCATATTATTGCTTGTTTTGGCAGATTGGAATTTCTTTCTTTATGCTTTGCTCTAAAGAAATAAGGGTTTCGGTAGCTGTAACTCCCGGAATTTCCTGCATTTTAGAATTAAGAAGTTCCATCAGATGCTCATTGTCACGGGCATATACTTTGGTCAACATAGTATAAGGACCTGTTGTGAAGTGACATTCTACAATTTCCGGAATATTTTCCAATTGGGCAACAACGTCTTTATACATAGAACCCTTTTCGAGCTTGATTCCTACGTATGTACATGTTCTGTAACCTAAACTTTTCGGGTTTACATGATACCCGGAACCGACAATAACGCCCAGGTCGATAAGTCTTTGAACACGTTGATGGATGGCAGCGCGTGAAACACCGCATTCTGCAGCAACATCTTTAAAAGGAATACGTGCATTTTGCGAAATAATCTCCAGAATTTGTCTGTCGAGGCTATCTATCTTTTCCATGATATAATTGATTATAAATTATTATCTTGTCAATTTGTAAGCAAATATAGGGATATTTTTTATTTTATCTATAAAAAGGAAAGAAAAATCGGATAAAACGTCTTAAATATTTCGTTTTATTTGTTCACGGGAATAAAAAAGAGCACGGACAAATAAAGCCCGTGCTCTTGTTTATATAATTATGCTATTATTTCTTCTTTGCAGGATCAACAATATCAAGGAGTTCTACTTCAAATACGAGAGTTGAGAACGGTTTGATTTGAGGATTTCTGTCTGAAGCTCCGTAAGCAAGTTCCTGAGGGATGTAAAGTTCCCATTTAGAACCTACAGGCATCATAGTCAATGCTTCTGTCCATCCGGGGATAACTTGGTTTGCAAAGAATTCAGCCGGTTCGTTACGTTTGTAAGAGCTGTCGAATTCGGTTCCGTCAACCAAAGTTCCTTTGTAGTTTACTTTCACTTTAGAAGAATCGGCCGGGATAGCACCTGTTCCCTTAGTGATGATCTTGTATTGAAGACCGCTGGGAGTAGTGATTACACCTTCTTTTGCTTTGTTTTCTTCCAGGAATTTAACTCCGGCTTCTTTGTTTGCTGCATATGTTTTTTCAAGAGCTTTTGCTTTTACGGCTTCCATTGCAGTACGAGTGTACTTGTCGGCTTCTTCCATTGTCATCACACCACCTTTTTCAAGAGTTCCGGCAATGAAACCTGCCAGGAAGTTGTCAAGGCTGATAGTTTGTGTAGAGTCGTTTCCGAACAATTCACGGTTGATGCCTTTCATCATTTGGTTGCTGATTTGCTGTCCGATCTGGATACCTGCAAAGTAAGCAATATCTTTTTTGCTGGTTGCGCGGGCACCTTCGTTCAAACCTTTGATGAACTCGTTCATGTAAGCTGTGTCTACATCAAGTCTGCCTGTTAAATAGTTTTTCAAACCGTTTGTTTGAGCCATACCGATAGAGTAAGACAAAGAGTCGACATCGCTCTTAAGATTTGCTTTGGGAGCTTGAGCTGTACAAGAAGCCATGCTTACTGCTACAGCAGCTACTGCCATAAAAATGCTTGTTTTTTTCATCTGCTTTTAAATGTTTTATATTATAATACTTCAATTAATTCTACATCAAAGATTAATGTGCTGTGAGGAGGAATCAATTCTCCGGCTCCCTGTGCTCCGTAGCCCAGTTCGGCAGGAATGTAAAGTCTCCATTTAGAGCCCTCTGTCATTAACTGCAAAGCTTCAACCCATCCCGGGATCACTTGGTTTACACCAAAGATTGCAGGTTCGCCTCTTTTGATGGAGCTGTCGAACAAAGTTCCGTCAACCAAAGTTCCTTCATAGTCGCATTTAACTCTGTCGGTTGCACTTGGCTTTTTGCCGTTTCCTTCTTTCAGAACTTCATATTGAAGTCCGCTAGGCAAGGTTTTTACATTAGGATTCTTTTGATTGTCTTCAAGGAACTTCTTTCCTTTTTCTATGTTTGCTGCATTCATCTTGGTTTCAAGTTCGGAAAAGTATTTATTTACTATTTCGCGAGCTTCTGCGTGGCTGATTGCAGTAGGATTCTTTTCCAATACGTCTTTGATTGCTTGAGCAAAGTCGTCTACATTGATAGCTTGAGCGCCCATGCTCAGAAGGTTCTGGCCTATTCCCAGACCAATGGCGTAACTAAATTTGTCCATTCTTATATAATATATATAGTTATTTGATACTTCCTTTAAGTTGGCTATGAATCAGCCTTTTATAAAAGGCTCACAAAAATAAGTCTTTTATTTGAATGATTCTTCTTTTACCGATTTAAAATTTCTTATTTTTGTAATTGTTGTTTAAAGAAGGAGAGCTAATTATGAAGAACTTAGTAGTGTTATCGGGTGCCGGTATGAGTGCCGAGAGTGGGATAAGTACATTCCGTGATGCAGGCGGTTTATGGGATAAATATCCTGTGGAACAGGTTGCTACTCCTGAAGGTTATGCCCGTGATCCGAAATTAGTGATTGATTTTTATAACACAAGGCGTAAACAGTTGTTGGACGTGAAGCCCAACAGAGGGCATGAGCTTTTGGCTGAGTTGGAAAAGGATTTTAATGTGACGGTTGTCACACAAAATATTGATAATCTGCATGAGCGTGCCGGAAGCAAACATATAATACATTTGCATGGGGAACTGACAAAGGTTTGTTCCAGCCGTGATCCGAATAACCCTCATTATATAAAGGAGTTGAAGCCGGAAGAATATGAAGTGAAAATAGGTGATCTGGCAGGTGACGGTTCTCAGCTCCGTCCGTTTATCGTTTGGTTTGGCGAAGCTGTACCCAAAATTGAAACTGCTATCGACTATGTGGAGAAAGCGGATATATTTGTGATTATCGGGACTTCGATGAATGTATATCCTGCTGCCGGACTATTGAACTATGTTCCTCGTGGTGTTCCTGTTTACTTAATTGATCCTAAAGAGGTTAGGGTGAATAGTAACAGGGATATTCGTGTTATTCAAAAAGGGGCATCGGAAGGAATGGCAGAATTGAAATCTATCTTGTTAAAAGATATTTCCTGAGTTGTGTTAAACAATATGATTCACTTTTTTGTTATAAAGTTTTAAAAGGGTGGATAGATTTACCTTTGTATTCAAGAATATTTTTAGATTTGTAATCGTTACAGATAACTAAATATAAAAGAATTATGAAAAAGTACATTTGCATTGTTTGTGAATACATTTATGATCCGGAAAAGGGTGATCCTGATGGGGGTATTGAACCGGGAACAGCATTCGAAGATATTCCTGATGATTGGGTTTGCCCTCTTTGCGGAGTAGGCAAAGAAGATTTTGAACCGATCGATGATTAATGATTAACGTTCAGTGATTAGTGATTAGTTTTTTGCTAATCACTAATCACTAAAAAACTAATCACTAAATTTAAGCTTTCTTTTCTTTTACGTCGCTGCTTGCCTCTACCACATTGACTACATAATCGCCTAGCTTTTCGCATTCGCCTATAATATCCATGTAGTGAACTCCCATTTGATAGTCATATTCCTTATTGTTCACATCCAGAATATTTTGATTCTTCAACTGGTTGCGGTAGTTATTGATTTCATTTTCTATATTGAATGATTTGTTGACGTCCATAGAGTGGCGTTCTTGTTTTTCTACCACAGTAATCATTTGGCTCAATGCATCATCTGTAAGCTTGAACATGATTTGTATATGCTCATACTGCTTCTCTGTGAAATCTAAGTTGGTCTGCTTCTTGCGGTTGATTGTACGTGCAAGATTATAACAACTGTCTCCGATACTTTCCAATTCGGTTACTTCACGGAGCATGGCTCTGATTTGCAGTTTACTTTCAGAACTTAACCTTCCTTCCGAAACCATGTTCAGATAGTTGGCTATTTCTATTTCCATGTTATCGGAAATATTCTCATATTTCTCGATCCGGCTGAAAGTTTTATTGAAATCGTTGTCATTTGTAATACGGAGTAAATCCACTACCATTCCGAACATGCGGCGTGTTCTTTCGGCAAACAGGTTTATTTCTTTACGTGCTTGCAATATTGAAAGTTCGGCTGTGGAAAGCATACCTCCCGAAATAAAACGTAAACGGTATTCTTCCTCTTCTTCTTTTTGAGGGATGATCATGCAAACGGTCTTTTCTATCAATTTCACAAACCAAATCATGATGAGCACGTTACAGATATTGAAGGTGGTGTGGAAAGCAGATAATTGGAAAGGAATGGCAACCATAGGATCTGAAATATTCATTATGGTTTGCACAAACCATTTAACGGCGCTTGTGAAAGGCGTAAACAAGCATAGTACCCAGATAACACCGAATACATTGAAGACAAGGTGCGCCAATGCCGCTCGTCGGGCTTGTGTATTTGCCGTTAGTGCCGCCAGATTGGCTGTAATAGTGGTTCCTATATTTTCTCCTAAAACGAGAGCGGCCCCCAATTCAAAACTAATCCAGCCATTGGCACACATAATCAAGGTTATTGCCATGGTGGCAGCGGATGCCTGTACTATCATTGTGAGGATGGTGCCGATAAAAACGAAAAGTAGGATAGAAATGAATCCCATGTCGGTATAGTTTTGCACAAATGCCAACATGTCGGGGTTTTGACTTAAGTCGGGGGCATTTTTCTGTAAGAAAGAAAGTCCCATGAAGAGGAATGAAAAACCAAAAATGAATTCTCCGATGGATTTTCGCGTACTTTTGCT
The DNA here is from genome assembly GCA_902492205.1 of uncultured Bacteroides sp. GTDB lineage: Bacteria > Bacteroidota > Bacteroidia > Bacteroidales > Bacteroidaceae > Bacteroides. Next base: position 324,781 of record CABUKU010000001.1, read on the forward strand.
TGAAAAAAGTAACGGTATGCCAAATGCGAGCATGGGCAATGCGAAAGCTGCAATATCTACTTTAAATCCGAATATCGAAATAATCCATGCAGTAACCGTAGTTCCGATATTGGCACCCATAATGACTCCGATGGATTGGGTAAGAGTAAGTAGTCCTGCGTTTACGAAACTTACTACCATTACCGTGGTAGCTGAGGAGGATTGGATTAAAGCGGTAATTAGAACTCCGGTCAGTACACCTGTAACCCGGTTGGTAGTCATTGCCGTTAGAATCTTTCTGAGCCTGTCGCCGGCGAACTTTTGAAGTCCTTCACTCATAATCTTCATTCCATAAAGGAAGAGTGCCAGTGAACCAATGAGCTTTAAAAAATCATAAAAAGAATACTGCATCTGTATTTATTTTGGTTGTTCTTTGTCTTTTATCCCAATATCCGGTATATTTATCAGTCCCAAACATTAAAAAGATGAAACACATGTTACAAATATGTTGCAAAAATAATAATATTATTAAAGAATTCCCTATCGGAAGCTCACTTTTGGATATTTATAATGGTTTTAATCTGAATTTCCCCTACGGAGTGGTAAGCGCGAAGGTTAATAACCGGGTGGAAGGACTGACTTTCAGAGTGTTTAATAACAAAGATATTGAGTTCCTTGATGTAAGAGATTCTTCGGGAATGCGTACTTATGTTCGTTCGCTTTGTTTTATTCTCTGCAAAGCGGTGGAAGAAATTTTTCCCGATGGTAAAATCTTATTGGAACATCCGGTATCTAAAGGTTATTTCTGTAATTTACGTATTGGGCGACCTGTTACTTTGGAAGACGTAACTAAGATTAAAGCACGCATGAAAGAGATTGTGGCAGAAAATATCCCTTTTCATAGAGTGGAGTGTCACACCACCGAAGCTGTGCGTGTTTTCAGTGAACGAGGTATGATGGATAAAGTGAAATTGCTCGAAACTTCCGGTTCGCTTTATACTTATTATTATACTTTAGGTGATACGGTAGATTATTATTATGGCAGCCTGCTCCCAAGAACTGGTTTTGTAAGACAGTTCGATATTGTGAAATACTACGACGGGGTTCTCTTGCGTATTCCAAGCAGGGAGAATCCGGATGTTCTTGAAGAAGTGGTGAAGCAGGAAAAGATGCTCGATGTATTCAAAGAATATCTGAGATGGCTCGATATTGTGGATATGAGCAATGTAGGTGACTTTAATGTTGCTTGTAATGAAGGACATGCCACGGACATAATCAATGTTTCGGAAGCATTGCAGGAGAAGAAGATTTCTTATATTGCCGATGATATTTATAACCGGGGAAATGTGAGGATGGTGTTAATATCGGGACCGTCATCTTCCGGGAAAACAACTTTCAGCAAACGTCTTTCCATACAATTAATGACCAATGGTTTACGTCCTTATCCTATTTCCTTGGATAATTATTTTGTAAACAGGGAAGATACGCCAAGAGATGAAAATGGTGATTATGACTACGAATCGCTTTATGCTTTGGATTTGAAGTTCTTCAATGAACAGTTGCAAGCTCTGTTAAGAGGGGAGGAAGTTGAATTGCCTCGTTTTAATTTTACTACCGGACAACGGGAATTTAAGGGAGATAAGTTGAAGATAGATGAACATACTATATTAATATTGGAAGGTATTCACGCATTGAATCCGGAGTTGACTCCGCAAATTCCTGCCGAAAATAAATATAAGGTATATGTTTCTGCATTGACAACCATATCGTTGGACGATCATAACTGGATTCCAACTACCGATAACCGTTTGTTGCGCCGTATTATCCGCGATTATAACTATCGTGGTTATTCAGCACAAGAAACAATCTCCCGCTGGCCGAGTGTGCGTGCCGGTGAAGATAAATGGATATTCCCGTATCAGGAGAATGCAGATGCAATGTTTAATTCTTCGTTACTTTTCGAGTTTGCGGTGCTGCGGCAATATGCCGAACCTATTTTGATGGGAGTTCCCCGTAACTGTCCCGAATATTCGGAAGCCTATCGTTTGCTTAAATTTATTAAGTACTTTGTTGCGATACGGGATAATGAAATACCTCCGACTTCGTTGTTGAGGGAATTTTTGGGTGGCAGTAGTTTTAGGTATTGATTGTTAAATATCATCATATAAAATTCTGATAGCATTAGTTTGATATTTTATTATATACATTTGCGATGAAATATGATGGTGAAAAGAAAGAATAAAAACAGGTTTTATATTGCATGGATATTACTTTTGGTAATTACGCCCCTGTTTGTTGTGAAGTCTTTTCACTATCATGCTTCACCAAACTGTTCGTCGGAGATTCATCATATTCATCATGAAAGGGATGATCAGAGTGATTGTGATGATTGTCCTATTTGCCAGTTTTTTCTTTCTCCTTTTACAGAAGCGACATCTTTTAATTTCTTTTTTACGCAAACGCTCATTTTTTGTGAGTCGGTTATTTATTCGGATAAGATAAGTTGTGGACTTTCTTATTCACACCATCTGAGAGCACCTCCTGTGATTTAAGCTATTTTGTGTATTATCTGAATAATAGTTTAAACAATTTAATTTGTAAATATGAAATATTGTATAGTGGCGGCATTGATGTCGCTGTGCATTATATTGCCTTTGTCGGCGGATAGTGTTTGGGAAAAACCTACTGATGCTCATGTATATGGGCATGTTATTGATAAAAGAACTAAAGAGCATCTTTCTTATATAAATGTCTTCGTGAAAGGGACGACCATAGGTGCGGCTACAGATGTTTCGGGGCATTACTTTTTAGAGAATCTTCCTGTGGGGAGTTATGTTATCGAAGCAAAATCTATTGGATATCGGCCTGTTCAAAAAAATATTTCCATTAAAGAAAAAACTACGCTGGAAGTAAATTTTGAGTTGGAAGAAGATAATATTTCTTTGGATGAAGTTGTGATTTCTGCTAATAGGAATGAAACTGCTAAACAGCTTGCACCTACTTTGGTTAATGTGCTTGACGCAAAGTTGTTTGAAACTACACATGCCTCCTGCCTGGTTCAGGGGTTAAGCTTTCAACCCGGAGTCAGAGTAGAGGATGGCTGCCAGAATTGCGGACTAACTCAAGCACGTATTAATGGATTAGATGGTCATTATTCTCAAATATTAATTGATTCGCATCCTGTTTTTTCTGCTCTTAACGGAGTGTACGGGCTAGAACAGATCCCTTCCAACATGATAGATCGTGTAGAGATTGTACGGGGAGGAGGTTCTGCCTTGTTTGGCTCTTCTGCTGTAGGAGGTACAATAAATATTATAACTAAAGAATCTGTTAAGAACTCGGGTGAACTGGGACATTCAATTACGAGTATCGGAGGTGGGAATACATTTGATAATGTTACGATGCTCAATGCTTCTATAATGACAGGTGACAGTAAGGCCGGGTTATACATTTATGGGCAGAATCGTAACAGGGAAGGTTATGATCATGATAAAGACGGTTATACCGAGCTTCCTCAATTAAGAATACAAACTCTTGGAGTGAGCTCATTTCTAAAAACGGGGCTCTATTCCAAGCTAACTTTGCAATATCATGGGATGAATGACTTTCGACGTGGCGGTAATCTATTGAAACTTCCACCTCCGCAGGCAAACATTGCAGAGCAGGCGGAACATAATATTAATGGTGGGGCATTAAGTTTTGATTGGGCTACACCTGATTTACGAAATCGCTTTAATGTATTTACTTCTTTTCAAAATACTCAACGTAAAAGTTATTATGGCGGGAAAGGGGACGGATCGGCAGAGAGTATCGCCGTGGCGGAAAAAGCCTATGGTACGACACATGACTTAACATTTGTCAGTGGTATACAGTTTATACATAACTTTAAAAAGCTTCTGTTTATGCCTTCAGATTTAACGTTGGGAGTGGAATATAATTATGATGGTCTGAAAGATAAGTCTGTTGGTTATAATTTTTTTCTGAACCAGAGTGTTAATATCGGAAGTGGGTATTTTCAAAATGAGTGGAAAAATGATAAATGGAGTTTACTTTTAGGTGGTCGCTTGGATAAACATAGTTTCATTAACCATATCATTTTTAGTCCTAGGATTAATTTGCGTTTTAATCCTGTTCGGAATATGAGTTTGCGGTTAAGTTATGCCGGAGGTTTCCGGGCTCCCCAGACTTATGATGAAGATTTGCATGTATCAATGGTTGGTGGAAATCGAGTGAAAACTCGTTTAGCAGATGGTTTGAAAGAAGAACGTTCTAATAGTTTAAGTGCATCTGCCGATTTTTATCATAATTTCGGAAGTATTTCTACTAACTTGTTGATTGAAGGCTTCTATACAGGTCTGAAAAATGTTTTTGCTGAAAGATATTTGCCACTACCCGATGGAGAAGGGAATACTATTTTGGAGAGATACAATGGTTCGGGAGCTAGAGTTATGGGCATCAATCTGGAGGGAAGAGCATCTTTGGTTTCCTGGTTTATGTTGGAAGTAGGAGCAACATTGCAGCAAAGTAAATATAAAGAGTCCGAAAAGTGGAGCGAGGAAGCTGTTTCGGAAAAGAAGATGTTTCGTACTCCGAATATTTATGGCTATTTTACTGCCAATTTCGATCCGGTAAAGAAATTGACAATGTCTTTTTCAGGTACCTATACAGGAAATATGTTAGTTCAGCATTCGGAAGGTTCGGGTACAAATATTGATGTTGCTGTAGAAACTCCTAAGTTTTTTGATATGGGTATCAAATTTGCTTATGATATTTTTTTATATAAAGTCGTTACATTGCAGTTGAGTGCTGGAGTTCATAACTTATTTAATGCCTATCAATCTGATTTTGATAAAGGATATGAAAGAGATTCAAAATATATATATGGTCCGTCTTTACCACGAAGCTACTTTATGGGAGCGAAGGTCAGCTTTTGATGTTTCTGTGATATATTTGAAAAGAGCTGTTAAATATCATCACATAAAACTTCGGCATATCCAACTATTCATTATTTTTGTAACCTATTATAAAATCTAATGTGTAGAAGATGAATCAGGGATCTCGTCAAGTACAGTCGCAGGCGCAACAACAGATACAGACTCTTTCGCCGCAGCAAATACTGGTAGTAAAACTACTGGAATTGCCTGCTGTGGAATTGGAAGATCGTGTGAAAGCCGAACTGTTGGAAAATCCGGCTTTGGAAGAAGGAGCTGACCGTGATGAGAATGAAAATGATTTTGATAATAACGGTTTGGACGAAGAAGGAAACGCTGTGGATACTAATGAGGATATTTCATTGGGGGATTACATGACGGAAGATGATATTCCCGATTATAAATTACAGCAGAATAACGGTTCCAAAGAAAATCAAGCAGAGAACATTCCTTTCTCCGAAGCGGTCTCTTTTTATGAAACGCTAAAAGATGAGTTAAACGAATGTGACCTGACAGAGCACCAGCATGAATTGGCGGAATATCTTATCGGCTCCCTTGATGATGACGGCTTGTTACGCAAAAGCCTTGACAGCATTGTTGATGAATTGGCTATCTATGCCGGTATTGAAACCAATGAGGAAGAACTGGGAGAAGTATTGAAAGTTATACAGGATTTTGATCCTGCCGGAATCGGAGCACGTGATTTGAAAGAGTGTTTGTTAATTCAGATAGGGAAAAAGGAAGACTCACCTTTAAAACAAATAGAATACGACATTATAGATAAATGTTACGAGGAGTTTACCCGTAAGCATTGGGACAAGATTATGCAAAAGCTGAATCTTTCCGAAGAAGACTTCAGAGAGGCGATAGCTGAAATCACTAAATTAAACCCTCGTCCCGGAAGTTCTTTGGGAGAAGCGATGGGACGTAATTTCCAGCAAATAGTTCCTGATTTTATTGTGGAAACTTATGATGACGGGACTATTACACTGAATCTGAATAACAGAAATGTCCCCGAACTCCGTATGAGCCGTTCATTTGTGGATATGCTGGAAGAGCATACCAAGAATAAAGCAAATCAGACGAAAGAATCTAAAAATGCAATGATGTTCCTTAAACAAAAAGTGGATGCTGCACAAGGTTTTATTGAAGCGGTGAAGCAACGCCAGCATACATTGATGACAACCATGCAGGCTATCATTGATTTACAACGTCCTTTTTTTCTTGAGGGAGATGAGTCACTGTTGCGGCCAATGATTTTGAAAGATGTAGCTGAACGTACTGGATTGGATATATCAACTATTTCGAGGGTGAGCAACAGTAAATATGTGCAAACCAATTATGGGATTTATCCGTTGAAGTTCTTCTTTAGTGACGGATATACAACAGAAAGTGGAGAAGAATTGTCAGTTCGTGAGATTAAGAAGATATTGAAAGAATGTATTGATTCCGAGAATAAAGATAAACCTTTAACCGATGATGAATTATCTGAGATATTGAAAGAAAAAGGTTATCCTATTGCCAGAAGGACGGTTGCCAAGTACAGGCAACAGTTGAATATCCCGGTGGCAAGATTAAGAAAATAAGAAAATGGATAATAAAAAAATAGAGTTGGCAGCAAAGGTTGTTTCAAGTGTATTCAATCCTTTCATCATACCTTTCGGTGCATTTCTTGTGTTATTCTTGTTCTCATATTTGAGAATAATGCCTTTGCAATACAAGATTATTGTGCTTGGTGTGGTTTATTGCTTTACCATTCTTATGCCGATGATTACTATTTTCATTTTTCAGAAGATAAATGGCTGGGGAGTGAAAGAATTAGGGCATCGTGAAAAACGTTTTGTTCCTTATGTCTTGACTATTGTAGCCTACATCTTTTGTTTGTTGATGATGTATAAGTTGCATATTCCCCGTTACATGTCGGGCATCATTATGGCAACATTGATAGCGATGATTGTTTGCATTATTATCAATTTGAAATGGAAGATTAGCGAACACATGACCGGTATGGGTGGGGTAGTTGGAGGTTTGGTTGCTTTCAGTGCCTTGTTTGATTATAATCCGGTGTGGTGGTTATGCTTCTTTATATTAATAGCAGGCTGTTTGGGCACTGCAAGAATTGTAGTCAGGCAACACACTCTTACCGAAGTTCTTGTGGGCTTTGTTATAGGATTTTGTTGTGCTATCTTTGGAATATTATTTATTTAATCAATATAAACTTAAAACTAATTATCATGGAATTCCCTAAAAATTTAAAGTACACAAGTGAACACGAATGGATTCGCTTGGAAGGTGATGTTGCTTATGTAGGTATTACAGACTATGCACAGGAACAATTAGGTGATATTGTTTTTGTTGACATCCCTACTGTTGGCGAAGTTGTGGGTAAAGATGAAGTGTTTGGAACTATTGAAGTAGTAAAAACCATTTCAGATTTGTTTATTCCGGTGTCAGGTGAAGTGCTTGAGCAGAATGAGGCTTTGGAAGAAAATCCCGCATTGGTGAATACCGATCCTTATGGAGAAGGTTGGTTGATTAAAATGAAACCGGCTAATATGGAAGAATTTAATGACTTGCTGGATGCTGAGGCATACAAGGCAGTGATAAATCAATAATAAACAAATTAATTATTTATGGAACCTATTGTAAGTATTATCATGGGTAGTACATCAGACCTTCCGGTAATGGAAAAGGCTGCTAAGTTGCTCAATGATTTACAAGTACCTTTTGAAATAAATGCTTTGTCTGCTCACCGCACTCCGGAAGCAGTGGAGGAATTTGCTAAAAATGCAAAAGCCCGTGGCATTAAAGTAATTATTGCAGCAGCCGGCATGGCAGCACATCTTCCCGGAGTAATTGCAGCTTCGACTACATTACCGGTTATCGGTGTGCCTATCAAATCTTCCTTGGAAGGAATGGATGCATTGCTTGCCATTGTACAGATGCCTCCGGGTATTCCCGTAGCAACTGTAGGCATCAATGGTGCTTTGAATGCTGCTATCCTTGCCGTACAAATGCTTGCATTGGGCGATAAAGAACTGGAAGTTAAGTTTGCCGGTTACAAAGAAGGCTTGAAAAAGAAAATTGTAAAGGCTAATGAAGAACTGAAAGAAATTAAGTTTGAATACAAAACAAATTAATTGACAGTTGATAATTGACAATTGACAGTTAGGTTTATGCCAAGCAACTGTTAATTGTCAACTGTCAATTGTCAATTGTCAATTGAAAATGGATTACTTTAATTATTCCCGTCGTGAAGCATCGGAGGTGAATGTCGGAGCTGTTCCTCTTGGAGGTAATAATCCCATTCGCATTCAGTCGATGACTAACACCTCAACTCAGGACACCGAAGCTTGTGTGGAACAGTCCAAAAGAATTATTGATGCAGGAGGTGAATATGTACGCCTTACTACTCAAGGTGTGAAAGAAGCTGAGAATCTGAAAAATATTAATATCGGTCTTCGTTCGCAAAGTTATATGACTCCGCTTGTTGCCGATGTTCATTTTAATCCAAAAGTAGCCGATGTTGCTGCACAGTATGCCGAGAAAGTACGTATCAATCCCGGAAATTATGTGGATGCTGCACGTACTTTTAAGAAGTTGGAATATACCGAAGAGGAATATACCCGGGAAATAGAGAAGATTCGTGCCCGTTTCATTCCTTTTCTGAATATCTGCAAAGAGAATTATACTGCTATTCGCATAGGAGTGAATCACGGTTCTTTGTCAGACCGCATCATGTCCCGTTATGGTGATACACCGGAAGGAATGGTAGAATCATGTATGGAGTTTCTTCGTATTTGTGTGGAAGAGAACTTTACCGATGTAGTTATTTCTATCAAGGCATCCAATACTGTGGTAATGGTTAAAACCGTTCGACTGTTGGTTGCCGTGATGGAACAAGAGGGAATGTCATTCCCATTACATTTGGGGGTTACGGAAGCCGGAGACGGAGAAGATGGCCGTATTAAATCTGCTTTGGGTATAGGAGCTTTGCTTTCTGACGGGTTGGGCGATACTATTCGCGTTTCTTTAAGTGAAGAACCTGAATATGAAATTCCGGTAGCGAAGAAGTTAGTGGATTATATTGTTCAACGTGCAGATCATCCCTATATTCCGGGAATGGAGGCAAAAGACTTCAATTATCTTTCACCATCTCGCAGAAAAACTTATGTTGTTAAGAATATTGGTGGCGATAATCTTCCGGTAGTGTTGGCTGACCGCATGGACGGTCGCAATGAATATGATCCGCAGTTTACTCCCGATTATATTTACGCAGGTAACTCTTTGCCGGAACAACTGCTTGAAGGTGTTTCATATATCCTTGATTATACTCAGTGGGAAGGGAAAGAGAATACTTATCCTGCTTTCAATTACATGCAGACGGAAGAAATGAAATCCTGCAATGCAGAAATAAAATTTCTGTTTATGCCTTTCATTATGCTTTCCGCTGAATTGACGGACTATTTGAAGACAGTGAAGAACGTGGTTCTTGTTTCCCAAAGTAATCATCCTAACCGTTTGGGAGAACACCGTGCTTTGGTGCATCAGTTAATGGAAGCCGGTTGCGAAACTCCTGTTATTTTCTTCCAGCACTATCAGGAAGATGAAGCGGAAAACTTGCAGATAAAGTCTGCTGCGGATATGGGAGCATTGATTTTTGATGGGTTCTGTGATGGCATTTACCTGTTTAATCAGGGAAGTTTGTCTCACGCAGTAATTGATGCCACCGCTTTTGGCATTTTGCAGGCCGGACGCATTCGTACAAGTAAGACCGAATATATATCTTGTCCGGGATGCGGACGTACATTGTTCGATTTACAAAAAACGATAGCCCGTATTAAAGCTGCCACTTCACACTTAAAAGGTCTGAAGATAGGAATTATGGGCTGTATAGTGAATGGCCCCGGTGAAATGGCGGATGCTGACTATGGTTATGTGGGAGCAGGACGGGGAAAGGTGAGCCTTTATAAGAAGAAAGAATGTATTGAAAAAAATATCCCGGAAGAAGAAGCTGTGGAAAAGCTGTTGGAGCTTATTCGTGCCAATGGAGATATGCAATAAAGTAATAATGGAGAATAAATATATCTACGAACTTAAAATGAAGGTTCGCGACTATGAATGTGATCTGCAGGGAATAGTCAATAATGCGAATTATCAACATTATTTGGAACATACACGTCATGAATTCCTGTTGTCGATAGGAGTGAGTTTTGCAGAACTTCATACACAAGGAGTTGATCCTGTGGTGGCGCGTATCAATATGGCCTTTAAAACTCCTTTGAAAAGCGGTGATGAGTTTATTTCCAAGCTTTATATGAAGAAAGAGGGTATCAAGTATGTGTTCTATCAGGATATTTTTCGTTTGCCTGATAATAAAGTTTCAATAAAAGCTGTTGTAGAGTCCGTTTGTGTAGTTAATGGCCGTTTAAGTGGAAGCGACTTGTTTGATAAACTGTTTGCTCCATATTTAAACGAATGACGGAACAGAAATTACTCAATGCTTTGGCACTGACTAAAATTCCCGGATTGGGGATTGTTGGAATAAAAAAGTTATTGGATGCAATGGAAGATGCAGAGAGTATTTTCCGGCATCGGAAAGAATTGGCGGAAATAGTTCCCGGAGTAGGTGAACGGTTGATGAAGGCTTTGGATTGTCCCGAAGCCTTTCTTTATGCCGAGAAAGAACTTAAGTTTGTTCAAAAGAACTCTATTGCCTGCCTGTCATTAAAGGATGAGGCTTACCCTTCCCGTTTAAGGGAATGTGATGATGCACCTTCCCTGCTTTTCTTCAAAGGAAATGCAGATTTGAATGCCTTGCGTGTTGTGAGCATTGTAGGCACCCGTCATATCACGGATTATGGAAATTGTTTGTGCCGGCAATTTATAGCAGATTTGCAGGCTCTTTGTCCCAATGTGTTAATAGTAAGTGGACTGGCTTATGGAGTGGATATACATGCTCACAGAGAAGCTTTGTCGAATGAATTGCCTACTGTGGGAGTACTTGCTCATGGGTTGGACCGCATTTATCCGTCAACGCATCGTGATACCGCCGTTCGTATGCTTGAACGGGGAGGATTGCTTACTGAATATATGTCTGAAACCAATCCTGACCGGCAGAACTTTATTCAGCGTAACCGTATTGTGGCAGGAATGAGTGATGCGACAATCGTTATAGAATCTGCTGCAAAAGGTGGAGCATTGATAACCGCCGAGCTTGCACAAGGTTATAACCGCGATTGTTTTGCTTTCGCAGGCCGCACTACGGATGAGTTTTCCCGGGGGTGCAATAACCTGATACGTGATAATAAAGCTATCCTGCTTCAATCGGCAGAGGAGTTTGTAAAAGCGATGTGTTGGGACGTTGATAGCACGCAGAAGCCAGAGGTGGTGCAACGACAGTTATTTCCCGATTTAACGATGGAAGAACAACGTATAGTGGATATGCTGCAAGAACAGGGGAGCTTGCACATTAATACTTTGGCTGTAGATATGGATATTCCCGTAAACCAAATGAATGTGCTTCTTTTTGAACTTGAAATGAAAGGAGTGATCCGTGTACTTGCGGGAGGTATGTATCAGTTACTTGGCTGAAAAGCATAAAAAAAAGGAGTCACGCCTGACTCCAACCTTTGTTAACCTTAAATCTAATACTATGAAAAAAATCACATGACAAATGTAACTTTTTCATGTATTCCCTCCAAACTATTATCCTCTTTTACATTCTGTTTTAATATTATTTCACTATAATTTAATGTTTTCGCACACGATATGTCTTTTTGATACTTCTTTGCTGCAATAGTATTACATATGGAAATAAAAAAATCCCCCACTTTTATAAGTGAGGGACCTTATTAACTAAACTATTAAAAAATGGATTTCTCCGGATTAATCTTCCAATTTAGCTTTGATGAACTCACGGTTCAAACGAGCGATGTTGCTGATTGAAACGCACTTAGGGCATTCTGCTTCGCAAGCACGTGTGTTTGTACAGTTACCGAAGCCGAGTTCGTCCATCTTGCTCAACATTGCTTTTGCACGGCGAGCGCTTTCCACTTTACCTTGAGGAAGAAGTGCAAGCTGGCTGACCTTTGCAGAAACGAACAACATGGCAGAACCATTCTTACAAGCTGCTACACAAGCACCGCAACCGATACATGCTGCCGCATCCATAGCTTCATCGGCGATAGGTTTGGCAATAGCAATTGAGTTTGCATCGGGAATACCACCTGTGTTGATTGATACGTAACCTCCGGCTTGCATAATCTTGTCGAAAGCGTTACGGTCAACCATCAAGTCGCGGATTACCGGGAAACCTGCAGAACGCCAAGGCTCAACAGTGATGGTGTCGCCATCGTTGAAACGACGCATATACAACTGGCAAGTTGTTGCACCTGTTGCCGGGCCGTGAGGATGTCCGTTTACATATAGTGAACACATACCGCAGATACCTTCGCGGCAGTCGTGGTCGAATACAATAGGTTCTTCTCCTTTGTTGATAAGCTCTTCATTGAGAATATCCAACATTTCAAGGAAAGAAGTGTCACCCGGTATATCTTTCATTGGGTATGAAACAAAAGTACCTTTTTCTTTAGGGCCTCTCTGACGCCATACTTTAAGCGTGAAACTTATATTTTTTTCCATTGTCTACTAATTATTAAGCTTTGTAATTACGTGTTTGAACTTTGGTGAATTCATAGTTCAATTCTTCCTTAATCAATTCCGGTTTAGAATTTTCTCCGGTATATTTCCAGCAAGCTACGTATGAGTAGTTGGCATCGTCACGAAGAGCTTCGCCTTCCGGAGTCTGATATTCTTCGCGGAAGTGTCCGCCACAAGACTCGTTGCGGTTCAACGCATCGTAAGCCATTAATTCACCTGTTTCGATGAAGTCTGCCAAGCGGAGAGCTTTTTCAAGTTCCACGTTCAACGTATCGGCTTCACCCGGTATGCGAAGGTCGCTCCAGAATTCTTTTTTCACTTCTTTGAGTTGAGCCAAAGCGGTTTCCAAAGATTCTTTTGTGCGTCCCATACCAACGAAATCCCACATAATGTGACCAAGTTTTTTATGGATAGAGTCAACAGAGTGTTTACCCTTAATATTCATCAAGCGAGTAATCTTATCCTTGACTTCTTTTTCTGCAGCGTCGAACTCAGGAAGGTCGGTTGAGAAACGCGGAACCTGAATCTGGTCTGCCAAGTAGTTCTGGATAGTGTAAGGCAATACGAAATATCCGTCTGCCAAACCTTGCATCAATGCAGAAGCACCAAGACGGTTGGCACCGTGGTCGGAGAAGTTAGCTTCACCGATTGCGAACAAACCTTTGATAGAAGTCATTAATTCGTAGTCAACCCAGATACCACCCATTGTATAGTGGATAGCAGGGAAGATCATCATCGGAGTCTTGTATGGATTCTCGTCAGTGATTTCTTCATACATATCGAAAAGGTTACCGTAACGGGCTCTTACAACATCTTCGCCAAGACGGCCGATTGCTTCAGAGAAATCAAGATATACGGCAAGACCTGTATTGTTGACACCATAACCTGCATCGCAACGTTCTTTAGCTGCACGTGATGCAACGTCACGCGGAACCAGGTTACCGAATGCCGGATAACGACGTTCCAAATAATAGTCACGGTCTTCTTCTTTAATTTCAGTAGGTTTCATCTTACCTGCCTGCAATGCTTTTGCATCTTCCAGTTTCTTAGGAACCCAGATACGTCCGTCGTTACGAAGTGATTCGGACATCAAAGTCAACTTAGACTGCTTGTCGCCGTGAACCGGAATACAAGTCGGGTGGATCTGTGCGAAACATGGGTTGGCAAAGTAAGCTCCCTTACGGTAGCACTGCATGGCAGCAGAACCGTTACATCCCATTGCATTGGTTGACAAGAAGAATGTGTTGCCATATCCGCCTGTACCGATAACTACTGCATGGGCAGAGAAACGTTCGATAGCGCCTGTTACCAAGTTACGTGCGATGATACCGCGTGCACGTCCGTCGATGATTACGACATCCAGCATTTCGTAACGGGTATATAACTTAACGTTACCTTGCTGAACCTGACGGCTCAATGCCGAGTAAGCACCTAAAAGGAGCTGCTGTCCGGTTTGACCGCGGGCATAGAACGTACGTGAAACCTGAGCGCCACCGAAAGAACGGTTGTCAAGCAAACCACCGTATTCGCGAGCGAAAGGCACACCTTGTGCAACACACTGGTCGATGATGGCGTTAGATACTTCGGCCAAACGGTAAACGTTTGCTTCGCGTGCACGATAGTCACCGCCTTTGATTGTATCATAATACAAACGGTAAACAGAGTCACCGTCGTTAGGGTAATTCTTTGCAGCATTGATACCACCTTGTGCAGCGATGGAGTGTGCACGGCGCGGAGAGTCTTGAATGCAGAAGTTTAATACTTTGAAACCCAGTCCGCCGAGTGAAGCGGCTGCCGATGCTCCGGCAAGTCCCGTACCTACTACGATGATGTCCAAACGGCGTTTGTTAGCCGGGTTAACGAGTTTCTGATGAGCTTTATAGTTTGTCCATTTCTCAGCCAATTGGCCTTCAGGAATCTTTGAATCTATCTTTGTCATAATATTATTTACAGTTTAATGATTACAAGTTACTATTAACATGCTCCTCCGCAGAAAGACTTGGCGAAGAAGATGACAACAACTAAAGCAAAACCAAGAACGACAATGGTAGTGTAGATGTTAGAAGTACACTTCCAACGTTCAAACCAGATTCTGTTGCTCCAGCCCAGTGTTTGTAATGAACTCCAGAAACCGTGAGTGAGGTGGAACCAAAGAGCTCCTAGCCACACTAAATAAAGCACAACGAATACAGGGTTGCTGAATGTAGCTTTGATGAAACCTGCTCCGTCTGTCGGTGCGATACCGCCGTTGGCAATAGCATCGTGGATTCCGATGATTTCTGAGAACTGCATTTTGTACCAGAAGTTGTAGAAGTGCAATCCCAAACCAACTATAACGATGATTCCCAATACAAGCATGTTTTGTGAAGCCCATTCCACGCCTTTGGGTTTTTCGGTAACAGCATAACGTTCGTTGCCGCGAGCGGTTCTGTTTTGCATTGTCAACCAGAATGCATAGATGATGTGAATAACAAATAGGGCTGCAAGACCAAGTGTAGCAACCAGTGCATACCAGTTAGCGCCAAGGAATTCGCAAACCATGTTGTAGCCTTCTTCTGAGAAGATTGCCACAAGGTTCATCGCCATGTGAAACGTCAGAAACAGGATAAGGGCAATACCAGTAACGCTCATTACCACTTTCCTTCCTACAGATGAATTAATTAACCACATAAATGATTGAATTTAAATTATTTAATTGTTAGAACTAAAATTTCGTACATGTGTGTTGTTTACTTCGTGCAAAAATACGTGAATTCTGTAGATTAAGCAAGGAATTACGGAAATAATTCTTTAATACTCCCGCTCTATAAGGTGTTCAACTTTGCCGCACTGTGGCACAGGGGGTATAACTTGCTGTATATAAATCGGTTCGGTGTGCCGCGAGGTGTGAAATGTGCATTTTCCTTCCTTCACACAGGCTTTTAAATAAATGTTCTTACGTTTTGCATGAAACATAGGGACACTTTTAAAATCTCCCTGGGGAAATCCTCTGACTACTACCGGGATGTTGCTCAACTTCCCTAGGGAGATTCTTCAATTACCTTAGGGAGATTTTGAAAACACTGTGCTGCTTTTCCCAATCAATTGGCTGTTTAAGAAAAACAACATACTGATTGAAAATTGTGGTAAATATGGATGTGCGGGAAGATGATTCGTTCTTGCAATTTCTTGTGGCACGTGAAACTAATTTATACACAGTAAGTTAGCGCCTATGTGAAGTGGTGCGGCAAGATTGAATATACTCTTGTAGGGGTATGGTTTGTGGGGGAATAAAATGAAAACCTCTCCTCAAAAAATAGTTTTTTTGAGGAGAGGTTTCTTAGGTATATGTTGTGATTGGATTTGTATTAATGCATTTATTGAACGGGTTTTTCATCCGGGTTTGTACCGTCTTCCCATTTTCCCATTGTTGCCGAACCGGTAATATCTTTAGCACCCAATCTCAGAGTGATGGTATATGCTTTGCCTGCTAAATATTTTCCTCCGGCCTCTTTACTGTCAACAGTTACTTCTCCGCTGAAACCTTTATCTCCGGTGACAGCTAATGTTAATGATGCCAAATCCGGCTGAAGCATAATTGGTTCACTTGCAGCACTGGCAGTTTCTTTAGCAGTTCCTCCGGTTAAAGCTGTTATTTCTGCAGTGGTACCCCAATTACTTAATGTACCATCTGCAATGTCCATCTTAAATACGGTATTGGCACCTTTGACTTTTACGCTGACATTAGCTACATCGGTAATATCTGCATCTCTTTTAATGATAAATTTGAATTGGGTGAGTTTATGGCTGAATGCCATTGGAGCAGATATTTCAGTGCTTTTACTTCCCTCAACGGCACTTGCATAGATAACATCTTCTTGCCCTGTGATTGTCATATTAATTGCGCCGTCAGTTACACCGGTGGCAGCAGGATAATATCCCATGATATGTGTTTTGTCTCCATTTATGGGATAATGTGGAGCGTTTCCACCGAAATCAATATTTCCACCAATATTAATTGTGGCTGCTATTGGAGTTAAACTTCCTGTCCAAACAGCTGTTTCCCCATCTACTTTTAAGAATTGTACGCTTTCTAAATTTGCTGTGAGAGCTCCATCTGTACCTTGGGCTATTGCAGCTCTTGATACTGCAACTTCCGATAATTGTGCGGCTAATTTAATCTCTACCGGTTCATTATTACTAATTTCAATTTCCGATTCATTTTCATTTGTACATGCAACCATCCCCAACAGTGCAAGTACTGGAATAAACATTTTCTTCATGTTGTGCTAAGTTTGTAATTTATTATTTTAATCTAACTGTATCAACCATTTAACTGTGGCTAACGATGCAAATATATACTAACAAGTATGTATTTGAGTTACACAACTTAATCAAAAAGTTGCATAAACCACTATTGCATGAAAAAAAGTTTAATTATTTGTTTTTTCCTTCTTTTTATTCCTCAAAGCACGTGGGGAATTGCCAAAATGAGTCTTACAAAAATTAGAGAAGTGGGGTAATGATTCGAAAGCATATTTGTTGCTTATATCTGAAATTGTAAGTTTGCTGTGGTATAAATCTTCCAGAATTCCGCTCTTTTTCTTCTTTAACATCCATTCGTATGCCGGCTCTTCGAACATATTTCTAAACAAACGGCGGAAGGTGGTTACGGTGTAGCCGCCTAAATGTGCGAATTCTTCCACATTCCTTACCTTACTGTAATTGTTCATCACAAAGTAATGGAAGCTGTCGGTATATTGCGCTATGGAATGGAAAAGGCTTGCCAGTTCGCGCAAAGTATAGAATGTGGTGAGTATGTAGCTCAGTTCCATGCGTTTGGCTTTTAGCAGGTCTTCGCATATTTTGTTGTCCGTGGTGACATAGTAAGACAAACTTGCGATGAAATGTGTCATGGCAGGGACCATGTTAAGCGGATCACGGATTAAAGGCGGTTCGGTGGTTTGGAGTAATTCACGCTGACTTTCTTCACACAATAGGAACGGTTCATTGAAACGATAGAGTACCAGTTCGCAATCGGTCATGGCAAGTGCTTCTATTTTGGAACCGATGGCTTGCAAAATGAATTGATTGGCTTTGAGAGTGATACCTGCATATTCTTCACTGTTAACCAATAACTCACCTTTTGCAAGGAATAGTATACAGTTTTGGGTACATTTGGTTGGAGGGCGATGATGTCCTTTTTTTAAGGAAAAAAGAGTAAAAGCCTCTTCTTTCATCTTTTGACAGTGTGTACAGTCAGTTATTTTTTTGCAATATACGTTTGTCGCCATTTTATTTTCGCTCTTCCCAGATATCATTTTGTCAATCCCTGACAAAGATAGAAATAATTTAGAAATTAAAAACAAAAGCTGTTGAATACTGATATGGAAAACGTATTTTAATATAAACTGCATAACAGCTATAATGAAATATGTTACTTTTGTACCTTTAACTTTAAAAACATGAACAAAATGAAACGTTTTCCCCTGTTATTGCTTTTCTTATTGCCGGTCATTCCTCTGTGTGCCCAAAACTGGGATATCAATACATTGAAGAAGATTAATAGGATAGATAATGGTTTTGTAAAAGGGTATAGCAAAGTTATCGGGAAAAGTACGCCTTATGTTGCGATTGGTGTGCCGGTAGTGATGGCAGCTTATGCATTGTTTGATAAAGATAAGGATTTGCTGAAAGATGCTGTGTATATAGGCTCGAGTGTGGCAGAGGCTGTTGTTATTTCATATGGTTTGAAATATGCGGTAGACAGGGAACGTCCTTTCAACCGTTATCCTGATTTGATTGATAAGCGTGATTCTCCTACCAGTGCTTCTTTTCCGTCAAGCCACACGGCAGCGGCTTTTTCACTGGCTACTTCGTTATGTATTAAATATCCGAAGTGGTATGTGATTGCTCCGTCGGCAGTATGGGCTTGTTCCGTTGGGTTTTCCCGCATGAATCAGGGCGTTCATTATCCGTCGGATGTATTGGGAGGGGTGGTTATAGGTGCCGGTTGTGCAGTTGCCAATATCTATATAAACAGGTGGCTGAATAAACTGTTCTTTCCGAACGATAAAAAAGAACCGGTGATATATTAATAATGAAAAAGGGCTGCATGAATACAGCCCTTTTCTATTTTTACTTCTTTTGCAGCAGGGTATTGAAATCTTCTTTTGAGTCGAGTAACTCCAATGCTTTCAACACACTTTCGTTAACAGTGTTCATTACACGGAAGTATTCGGTCATGTCCCAAAGATCTCTTGCAAGTAATGCTTTCAATTGGGTTTTCAGTAAAGGAAGCGACTTTTGGTATTGTTGTTCATTGAACTCGATCTTTTCATCTTTAGCCAATGCAATTAGTTGGTCGAGCATTTCCTGACTGATTTGGAAGTTCTTATCAAAATCTTCGAACTTCTTATACTTGGCAAGTAAATCCTTACGATGATTTTCAAGTAGTTTCATGTTGGCTTTTACAATAACGCCTTTTGCCATGAGCAAGCGGTGGTAGTCTGTAAAGAGAGTTGTGTCTACCGGGACAAAATAGTCCGGCATAATTCCTCCTCCGCCATATACGGTTCTTTGAAGTTTTTGTGTCTGATACTTCAATGAATCGGGAAAATGAATGCTGTCGGCGTTCGTCATTTCTCCCCGGTTGTATCTGTCTATCAAGTCTTCATTGTACTTTTCGATACTCTCATATGGTTTCTGGATACATCTTCCCGCAGGAGTGTAGTAACGGGCAATTGTCAGACGGATCATTGAGCCGTCGGGCAAATCGACAGGGCGTTGCACCAAACCTTTCCCGAATGAGCGGCGGCCTACTACGATACCTCTGTCCCAATCTTGAATAGCTCCTGTGACGATTTCACTGGCCGAAGCAGAGTATTCGTCAACCAATACGATTAAACGTCCGTCTTTGAATTTACCTGTGCCTTTGGCAAAGAACTCCGAACGGGGCACACGTTGTCCTTCCGTATATACAATGAGTTCTTTTTGTCCGAGGAACTCGTTGGCAAGATCAATTGCTGCATTGAGGTAACCTCCGCCATTTCCTTGCAAGTCAAGTATCAGGTCTTTCATTCCTTTTTTCTGCAACGCTTTGAGGGCAGCGGTAAACTCTTCCGTTGTGGTAGCTCCAAAACGGTTAATGCGGATATAACCTGTTTTGTCTTTAATCATGTAAGAAGCATCAAGGCTGAAAATGGGGATACGGTCGCGCTTCACAGTGAATGTCAACAGGTCGTCTACTCCTCGTCTGAGGATTTTCAAGTCCACTGTCGATTCTTTCGGACCACGCAGGCGGCTCATAATGTCCTCAGTGCTCATTTTAACTCCGGCAATAGCGGTGTCGTTTACCATGACAATACGATCGCCTGCAAGGATGCCGGCTTTCTCTGACGGACCACCCGACACAGGTTGAATGACAAACAAGGTGTCTTCTATCATATTGAACTGAACACCAATGCCTTCAAAGTTACCTTGCAGGGGCTCATTCATTTTCTTTACTTCCTCCGGATCGGCATATACCGAGTGTGGATCAAGTTGTGCAAGCATCTTGATGATGGCCTCTTCCACCAACTTGTTCTCATCTACTTTATCTACATATAGATTGGCAATTGCAAACTCTGCCAGTTGCAACTTGCGTGCAGCCAATGAACCGGAATTCTGCGCACAAACATGGACAGCGAGCAGAAGCGCAACGAAAGATATTATTTTTCTCATGATGTTGAATTGGTTAGATACCCATTCCCTCGGGAACGAAGCGGCTAACATCTTTATTATATTGTAAAAGTTCGCGGACTATGGTGGAACTGACACAGGTAAGTTCCGGTTCTGTAAACAGGAGAATTGTTTCTATGTCCGCCAGTTTACGGTTAATGTCGGCAATGGTTTCCTCATATTCAAAATCGTTGACCGTCCGGATGCCACGAACAATGAATTTGGCATCTACCTGCTTGGCAAAGTCAATGGTAAGGCAGTCATAAGACTCTACTTTTATTTTAGGTTCGTCTTTATAGAGCTGACGCACCATTTCCAAACGCTTTTCTACCGGAAAGTAGGTTTTCTTGTTTTCATTGATACCTATTCCGATTATTATTTCGTCCATGAATGTCAATGCACGCTTTACTACAGAGTAATGTCCGACAGTAAAGGGATCGAACGTTCCCGGAAATATGGCTCTTTTCATTCTTAACAGTGTTTTTATGCTACGTCTTCTTCTATTACCAGGTTGTCGATAATGAAGTTCTGGCGTTCCATTGTGTTTTTACCCATGTAGAACTCCAACAGTTCGTTTACCAAGTCGTTTTTGCGAAGGGAAACTTGTTCCAGACGCATGTCTTTTCCAATGAAGTGTTTGAATTCGTCGGGTGAAATTTCTCCCAGACCTTTGAATCGGGTGATTTCCGGGTTGGGACTTAGTTTATTGATAGCTGCCACACGTTCTTCTTCCGAATAGCAATAAATTGTTTCTTTCTTGTTGCGGACACGGAACAATGGGGTTTGCAGTATGTAAACATGTCCTTTTTTTATAAGATCGGGGAAGAATTGCAGGAAGAAAGTGATAAGCAATAAACGTATGTGCATACCATCCACATCGGCATCGGTTGCTACGATTACTTTGTTATATCTCAGTCCTTCAATTCCTTCTTCTATGTTCAAGGCTGCTTGCAGCAGATTGAATTCCTCATTTTCGTAAACCACTTTTTTGGTCAATCCATAAGAGTTCAAAGGTTTACCGCGTAAACTGAATACGGCTTGGGTATTTACATCACGGCTCTTGGTTATGGAACCACTTGCAGAGTCACCCTCGGTGATAAAGATGCAAGATTCTTCAAGACTTTCTCCTTTGGTGTCATTCAGGTGAACACGGCAATCGCGTAATTTACGGTTATGAAGGTTGGCTTTCTTGGCACGTTCGCGGGCAAGTTTGGTAACACCGGCAATGGCTTTGCGCTCTTTCTCGGACTCCTGAATCTTCTGCAACATGATTTCGGACGTCTCGTGATTGATGTGCAAGTAGTTATCAAGCTCTTTTTTCACGAAATCACCGATAAACTTTGCAACAGACGGACCGTCAGGACCTATGTCTTTAGAACCCAGTTTGGTTTTTGTCTGTGATTCGAATACCGGCTCTTCCACCTTGATGCTGATAGCGCCAATCATACCACTGCGTATATCTGCATACTCAAAGTTCTTTGCGTAATATTCTTTTATGGTTTTCGACACGGCTTCACGGAATGCTGTGAGGTGTGTCCCTCCTTGAGTGGTATGCTGTCCGTTGACAAATGAATAATACTCTTCGCCGTATTGGTTGCTATGGGTTAGTACCAGTTCTATATCTTCTCCTTTCAGATGGATGATGGGATATAGAGGTTCGGTAGTCATGTTCTCATTCAGCAAGTCCACCAATCCGTTACGTGAGTGGAAGCGCTTGCCGTTAAGCGTAATAGTTAGTCCCGAATTAAGAAAGACATAGTTCTTTAAAAGCGGTTCTATGTATTCGTTCAGATAATGATAGTCTTTGAATATACTGTTGTCGGGGATAAATTCGGTTAATGTACCGTTGCTTTCGGTAGTCGGTGAAACAGGCAATTCGTTTGTTATGTTGCCTTGTGCAAACTCTACGGTTTTTACTTCGCCGTCACGAAAACTGGAAATACGGAAATAGGTGGAGAGTGCATTTACGGCTTTGATACCTACACCGTTCAGTCCCACAGACTTTTTAAATGCTTTGGAATCATATTTACCACCGGTATTCATTTTGGAAGATACATCGACGACTTTGCCGAGGGGAATTCCTCGTCCATAGTCCCTGACCGTAACCTTTCCTTCGACAACGGTTACTTCGATGGTTTTTCCATATCCCATCATGTATTCGTCGATAGAGTTATCCATTGCTTCTTTGAGCAATACATAAATTCCATCGTCCGAATGGGAACCGTCTCCCAGTTTGCCGATATACATACCCGGACGACGGCGGATGTGCTCTTTCCAGTCGAGCGTTCTGATGTTTTCTTCGGTATATGTTACTTCTTGCGGTTTCATATCTTCTTCGAATCCTTCCATAGATATATAATTGTATTAGAACTCACAAAGATAGTTTTTTTCATAAAAAGAAAGCACAGACTAACGATTTTTAATTTTCGTCGGTCTGTGCTCTGCTATGCTGTGAAAATAGCTTAATCTATCTTCTTGGTAAAAGCGCGGCGGCGTTTGTGTTGTTCGGTTTTGAAGTACTCCCATTGAGCTTGTACTTTGCCGTTCAACTCTAATTCCGGGTTACTTTCTGCATATTCAAACCCCATTTTCTGGTAAACAGGGATAAGGTCTGAGAATAGCAGGGCATTAACACCTTTGTTCTGGTACTCCGGTTTCACGGCAACAAGTAAGAGGTCGAGTACTTTGGAATGCTTTAAGAACAAGGCTTTCAATAAATGGAACCAACCGAATGGCAGTAAGCGTCCGTGTGCTTTCTGTAAAGCTTTGGATAATGACGGCATGGAAATACCTACTGCAATCAAGTTTTCTTCCTGGTCAGTAATCAGGGTGACCATTTTTAGATCGACAATCGGGAGATACATTTTTACATATTGGTCGATTTGCCTTTGTGAAAGTGAAGCAAATCCGTAAAGCGGGGCATATGCTTCGTTCATCAGTTCAAAAATAGCTTGTCCGTAGTCTTTGGCTATCTTTTTGGCTGATGTATATTTCTTTATTTTCAGGTTATATTTTCTTTGAATCAGGTCGGATATGCGCTTGTGCTTGTCGGGAATGGCATCCGGGATGTATATTTTATATTCTACCCAGTCGGCATCTTTCTCAAATCCTAATTTCTCCATGTGTACCGGATAATAAGGATAGTTGTAGATAGTTGCCATGGTGCTGAGTTGGTCGAAACCTTCTACCAGCATACCTTCCGCATCGAAATCGGTGAAACCCAAAGGACCTTGAATGTCTTCCATTCCTTTTTTCTTGCCCCATTCTTCAACTGTTTTGATGAGGGCGGAAGATACTTCCAAATCATCAATGAAGTCGATCCAGCCGAAACGCACCTCTTTTTTATTCCAGGTTTGGTTAGCCCTATGGTTAATGATACCTGCAACTCTTCCAACGAGTTTGCCATCTTTGTATGCAAGGAAATACTCGGCTTCACAGAACTCGAATGCTGCGTTTTTCCTCTTGTTGAATGTGTTGAGCATATCGTCGTAGAGGTCGGGGACAGAATATGCGTTGTTTTTATAGAGCTTATAGTTGAATCGGATAAATTGATGCAGTTCTTTCTTGGTAGATACTTGTTTTATTGTTATTCCCATATCGTTGTATATGTATTCTGTTTGGTGGGCAAAGATATAGCTTTTTTGATAAATAATTATTGCACAATCAGATAAATTGTATAAGCCACGTAGCAAGCAGCCATGATACCGCCTTCCAAACGGGTGATTGTTCGCTTCTTAATCAGCAGTCCGACGAAGTAAAGCAGAATGCTTGATGCTATGAGAACCAGAAAGTCGAAATTGGTGATTCCGCCAAGTTTCATGGGGTGAATGCTTGCGCTGCATCCCAACACAAAGAAGATGTTGAACAGGTTGGAACCGATGGCGTTTCCGATAGCCATTTCAGGGTTTTTCTTTAATGCTGCCGCAATGGAAGTCGCCAGTTCGGGCAATGAAGTACCTCCGGCAACGAGAGTTAAACCGATAACAGACTCACTTACTCCCAAACTGCGTGCAATACCCGATGCGCCGTCTACAAAGAACTGTCCTCCAGCTATTAAGGCGACCAGCCCCAGAACAATGAACAAAGAGGCTTTCCACGTAGGTATCATTTTAATTTCCTGTTCCGTTTGTCCCTCATTGTTACGGGCTATGGCAAAAGTGTAGCCCAAGAAGATAAGAAAGAAACAGAGCAGAATCAATCCGTCACTGCGGCTGATGATGTTAACGGCATTGTCATCGAGCCATACGTCATTGCCGCAAATGAATAAAACGACCGAAGCAAGTATGCAGAGGGGAATTTCTTTGCTTAATGTGCCTTTGGTGATGGTAATGGGAACCACCAATGCCGTGCAGCCCACAATCATTAATGTGTTGAAGATGTTGCTACCCACCACATTACCGATTGCTATATCCGGACTTCCTTTCAAGGCGGAGATGACACTCACGGTGAGTTCGGGTGCCGAAGTGCCGAAAGCTACGATGGTAAGCCCGATTACCAGACTCGATATGTTGAACTTTCTGGCAACGGACGCAGCGCCGTCTGTCAATGCATTTGCACCAAAGAGGATAAGGACTAAACCTCCTACTAATAAGATTACATTCATTATGATCTTTTAAAAATGGATTTAGGATACAAACCTACAAAAATAATCGATACTAATTGGTTAATTCAAATAATAAGGTTTACATTTGAACTATTTATTAAAAGAAGAAGTTATAGACTGTAAAGATAAAGAATGATATGAAAAAGGCAGGAATCCTTTTTGTCTTGTTGCTCCTTTGTAATGCATTTGGCACTGTGAATGCACAACTGAAAGATGTGGTGAAAGACTTTCTTTCGCAAGTGGAGGATACCATTAATGCACAAAACACTACTGTTCCGGGAGTTATTGATTCTACCCGTTTGAAAGAAATGGAAAAGCAGCTTCAGGAAGCAAGGTTGAATGAAGTGAATCTGCGCATGGAAGTGGAACAGTTGAAACTGCAATCCATTGCTTCGGACTCTTTGAAGCTGGAGCGGATGAGATCGAAAATAGACTCTATCCGTACAATCACGGTAGGTGTTCCTGTTGTGGTTGAGGGAGATACGCTTTTCACTCTTTATGCCAAACGGGGAGGATTATCGGCCCACGACCGTGCCGAGGCTTTTGCCCAGAATATCATTCGTTTGGGTAAGTTGAGGAACTTGCAACCCGACTCTGTTTATTTGGAACATACCGAGAATGTAACCGATATAATGTATAAAGACAAGGTGATAGCCTCGTTTACCGATCTCGATGGATTGTGGCAGAATACTACCCGTGACGATCTTGCAACCAAATATAAAACAGCCATTGTCAATGAATTGGTTAAGCTTAAAGAGCAGCACAGCCTTTTCCAGTTGATAAAGAGGATAGCCTATTTTGTGCTTATCATCATTCTGCAATATGCGCTTTACTGGTTTACCACTTTCCTTTACAAGAAACTGAAAAAGAAGATTGTTGCGCTGAAAGATACTCGCCTGAAACCGATAACATTCCACGGTTATGATTTGCTGGACACGGCGAAGCAGGTGAAGATATTAACTTTCTTCGCCAATATTCTGCGCTACATCGTCATACTGTTGCAGCTATTGGTTACCGTACCGATGCTTTTTGCTCTTTTTCCACAGACAGAAGGCATTGCCATTAAAATATTCTCTTATCTGTGGATTCCTGTTCGCTCCATTTTAAAAGGTATAATAGATTATATCCCCGACCTGTTTACCATTATCGTTATATGCCTTGTTGTGAAGTATGTGATAAGGTTTATAAAATACATGGCAAATGAAGTGGATGCCGGACGGTTAAAGATAAACGGCTTTTATCCCGATTGGGCAAAGCCTACTTATCATATTGTCCGTTTCTTACTTTATGCCTTTATGATTGCAATGATATATCCTTATCTGCCGGGAGCGGATTCAGGTATTTTCCAAGGTGTATCAGTCTTTGTAGGTTTGATTGTTTCTTTGGGTTCGAGCACCGTTATCGGGAATATTATTGCCGGAATGGTTATCACTTATATGCGCCCGTTCCGTTTGGGCGACCGCATCAAGCTGAATGACACGATAGGCAATGTAATAGAAAAGACCGTTCTTGTTACCCGTATTAAGACTCCGAAGAATGAGTTAGTTACTATACCCAATTCATTTATCATGTCGTCGCATACTACCAATTACAGTTCGTCTGCCCGTGATTTGGGATTGATTATCCATGCCGAAGTCACTATCGGGTATGATACCCCGTGGCGCAAAGTGCACCAGTTGTTGATAGACTCCGCAAAGATAACGGAAGGAGTTAGCCAAGAGCCGGAACCATTTGTTTTGGAAACCTCCTTAAGTGACTTCTATCCTGTTTATCAGATTAATGCTTATATCCGGGATGCCGATAAGCTGGCACAGATTTATTCCGATTTGTATCAGAATATACAAGATAAGTTTGCTGCTGCCGATGTGGAAATCATGTCTCCGCACTACACGGCGGTGAGAAACGGCAATGCTTCGACCATTCCAAAGGAAGAACAACCGGTGCAGAAGCCTACGGCTTCAAACACTTAATCAATACTTTCCTTTCATCGGAGAGCGTGGTGGCGAAGATATAAATGTCTCCGCCATCTTTTAGTTTAAGCCGTTTCCTCAGCTCGGCTACCGCTAGGGGGAAGTTGCGTACTGTGATGTTTGCTTTCTCCGTTCCGTTCAAATGCTCTTTCACTTCTTTCTTGTTCAGAGTGAAAGTACTTTCCGTTTTGAATACTCTTCCGGGAAAGTGGGGAATGTAGGTATCGGAAGTGTATAAGTGGCTGTTCGGATGAAGCTTGTCGAGTTCATATGCCTTTGCTATGCTTTTATAAGCTCCTGCTTTTAGTATGGATGCATTCGGTTCATATAAGTACTTGCCCGTTTGCTTGGCATAAGTGCAATTTACGTTTTGTTCTTCTTTCCGGGTGAACGAGAACTTTTGCATGCTGCCGTCCCTGCTTATGTTAATACAGTGTATGGGTACTTCTTTCTGTTCCACCTTATTTAATATAAGGAGTAATTCTTTGCATTCGTTGGAGGCGGAGATGATATGGACTTCGCCGGTACGTGGCAAGTCGTGAAGTGCCAGTGACAAATCCAGCATGGGAGAGAGTTTAATCATTGTTGTCTTTGCCTTGTTCAGCAAGAGAGGAGATAACTCTACGGCATCCGGTTCGCAATCGGAAATGGCAACCGTCTTGCCGCCATGCTCGTTTCTGCGTGCAGGATCGAGAAAGATGCAATCTGCCTCTTTCATTTGCTTCAGATATTCCACTCCGTCGATGTTCACCACTTGGATGTGGTTCAAACCTAAAAGGGGGAAGTTATGTTTGGCTATGTCGCACAGTTCGGTTTGCCTTTCCACATAAACGGCTTTTGTAAAGTTGCGGGAGATGAAAGCGCAGTCTATGCCGAAACCTCCGGTGAGGTCTGCAAACGTGTCGCCTTTTAATAAAGATGCTTTGTAGTTTGCCGTTGCTTCCGATGAGCATTGTTCCATGGAAAGATGTTTCGGGTAAAGCAAATCATCCGTCATGCTCCATGAGGGTATCTTATCTGCTGCTGCCTGCCGTCCTGCAATTTGTGTAATGGCAACGGGCATGTCTACGTCGGGATATTTACGGGCTTGCAGGGCAAGACCTTTCACATCATCGTGCAGATGCTCTTTGATAAATTCACGGGTTGCGGTGGATAACATCATGGCTTATATGCTTTCTTTACTGCAAAAGTAGAAATAAAAAAGGAGATTCCTCACTTTGCTGCTTGGAATCTCCTTTTAAGAACGGTTTAGGTATGAAACATTTATTTCTTCTTTAGGTCGAATATGAAGTTCATTGCTTCAAAGCCCGGATAAGCTTTGTCACCTACTTCCACATTCTCCACTGTAAGAGGGAATTTTAATAAGTTGCTTTCGTAAGCGTAGTTACCTTTATCCGGAGTAGAGATAGTCACTTTTATTTTCAGTGCTTCTTCTCCTTCTCCGATAGTCAGTTCGAGAGGTTTCGGATCGAAGGTGAGGTAAATGCTGTCTTGCTTGGCAGACATATTTGCCTTGTAGCCTATCTTGTAATTAATATCGCCAACCTTTTTGATAATATCCGGAGCCGCGTCTTCACCTACAATTGCAGTGATGATACCATCCACCGGGAATTTCTCGAAACGAACGCTATCTGTTTTAACTATGGCATCTACATCCGTGCCCTGAGGTTCTTCTGTCTCACCTTCTGCCTTCGGGGCGGGTTCAACAAAATACATTTTACCTGCATAAGTACCTTCTACATCGGTAACGGAGATTGTGGGAACTTTTGAATCATCGTCGTTATCACAAGAAGAAACGGTAATCATTAATCCTAAAGCAATTACCGAAAACAAAAGTTTGCCAAAGCCAAATGCCATTTTCATTTTACTAAATTCTTTCATTTTCATTAAATAAATTAGATTTTACTTTCTGCAAGGACTCTCCCTGCAAGTTCAATAATTAAGGTGTACGTACAAAGAGTAAATGAGCGGAGTTCAAGAATACTGCACAAAAACGTTGGGATATATTAATTTTGTTATTCGCTAACATAATTTAAACCGACTGATATGTAAAACAAAGCTCTGCATAAAGATTGTCGTTGGAGCCGTTAATTTTAATAGGCTTACGGTATATATTTTCTGATTTCCCCAGAAGAATTTAGCGTCCCACAGTTGTGGTACGATCATCCCACAATCATGAGACGATCGTCCCACATATATGAGACGACCGTCTCACAATTGTGGGACACTAAATATATCCTTACTAAGTGGAAAATATTCCTATATCTTTTAGTAAATAATGTGCTTATTATTTAAAATATTTCCATGTCTTTGCAATAGTTCTCCCGCCTATCTCAGCGTAGTGCAGTGGGAGGATTGTTGCGGAAGCATTACGATATTATTCCTGCACTAGCAACGTTCCTTTTGCTCTCCCCAATGAAATAAAAGGGATGAAAGCTTAAGAAAAGGCGGAAATAATGAAAGAGTCGAGAGTCTTGGATTCCTATCTTGCTGTTCTCGAATCGTTTGCTATCCTTTTCAAAAAAGATTATATTGAGAGAAAAATGATTATCACTTCTTCCATAAGTCGGACACTTAGTGATATATATTATCATCTCCAGTTGGATGATTACATAACCTGTTCCAATACAGTTTATCCCAATCTTGCTTCGCTTTGCAGGGAATTGTGGAAAGGTAATCTATAAAGAGAGATGAATATCGGGGGTGAGATAAGAAAAGAGTCTCTTTGAAATAAAAAACGGATTTTCCTAAGTTAATTGGAAAATCCGTAATAATAATTAGAGTAGTATGTTTACTAATTTACTCGTTTACATTACGTTTCACTTTATCAAGCGTTTTATTCTCGTAGTTCTTCCATTTATTCCATCCATTTGCCGAGCGTCCTAAAACTACTCCGGCGGCAGTGCTTGGAGATGAGAAAACATAATCGTGAGTAAATTTATATGTTTCCCCTGTTTGGATAAGTATGCCTTCTTCCAAGAGTCTTTCTCTCATATCTATTAGGAAATTATGACATGATGGTGCTGTGTTTATTTTTGCTTCGGAGTTCTTGAAAACAACGAAACCTTCATCTGTTAAATTTCCTTCTGCGAAAACTCCGTTACCTTTAAGTTTAAAAATGTCCGAAACTGTGGTTGAAACTGTTTCTCTAGAGATAGATTCAAAAAGAGGGAATCCTAAAGTTGAAAGAAGAACTTTTGCTGTATCGAAACAATCAAGCATATCTGCCTCCATACTTTCGGTTACATAAGGTCTGTTGGAAGCAGAACTGTTGTCAAGTACATAACGATTTATTTCTTTGGCTTTAGTAATTGCTGTATGTTCTAGGAATTTCACATGTGTTTTGGTGAATGCATGAGTTTTAGATATAATAACTGCTGCATAATTCCAAAAGTCTTTTTTTCTTTGATGTTCTGATAAACGAACTTTGCAGTCTTCAGCTTCTCCGATATACACCATTGGTTTTCCACCTTCGGTTTCTCCAAAAAGGAAGTAAAATCCCACATTTTCTAATTCGTTACGTTGTAGAATATAATCAAATTGGTTTCTGGGGAAAAGTATAGCTTTTACTGTACGGTTGGTAATTTCTGCTATTCTTACACCTCTCGGATTACCATCTGGTAAGAATATTTGTATGGTTTGTGGTTGTACTGGCATATTATTAGATTTAATATTATTAATAATTATTTTTTGATTCTAATATGTCTTACAAAGATAGGAAAAACAAACTTATGACAGTGAAACAATTTAATGAAGATTTATTTTTCTTTCTTTCTTATGGTTAGGTAATGGCTTTTCTATTATTGGTCTAGTTATAAATTAAAAAAGCTTATTCTTAAAATAGAATAAGCTTTTTTATTGTGGACCAGCCTGGGCTTGAACCAGGGACCTCCAGATTATGAGTCGCAAATAATTGGCTATCAATACTTTCTATTTGTTTTCTTGTTTTTTCTTAAGGCTTGGAAACCAAGCCCTAAGATAGTATTTTTTTTTCAAGTAATATCTCCTCTTTTCCTCTATTTTCCTGAGATGCGTGCAAATTGTGTGCAATTAGATTTATATCAAAAACTAAAACCGAATAATTTACCTTCATCCCCTGAATCATCAAGGGTTAGACATTTTTCCTCTTTAGTGAATGATTCTAATATTTCAGTAGGTAAATCATCCTCTATTGAAGTAAATATGTATTGAATATCGTAAATTTTGCAATATACTTGCATGAGTTCTATAAATTTTTTCTTTTTGCGATTATCAAGTCCTTCCAATACACCATCATGATACACAAAACGGTAAAAAGAAAACTTACGATATGCTATTAAAACTGCTACATCGAAAGCAACACAAAGCATTTTACGATAAGTATTTCCCTTACTTTCAGCTGTGATTTTAGACGATTCCGCTACATCTGTTTTGAACTCTACGTTACCATTATCATTTTGCGTAACATATAGGAGTGCCTCGGCGTTGAATACAGTGCGAAAAACATCGTTGAATATTTTTTTGATTTCTCCGTTAATTGGATTATCTTGATACTTGATATTATCATTTATTTCTTTTATTGCAGCCTCAAGCTTGTTGTCTATCTCAGATACAATATCTTTTAAATTTGCAATTTTGTCGATGCTTTTAAGTTGCTCTTCTAGTCTTGAAATTTCACCTTCAAGCCTGGCTAAGTTAATTTGATAGGTTTTGAATTTTTTGAAAGAATCTTTAGATTGTAAAACATCTAAAGTTTCATTCCTTTGTGTGTTTAACTCTTGCAATTTCTGACGTACACTTTGTAACTCTTCTGTAATAGCCTTAATGCGCTCTTTTAAATACTTATTTCTTTCTTTTGTAATATCATTATTAAACTGTATTAATTCTGTATAGCCTTTAGTCAAAGACTGCGGAAAATAAACCTTAACATCAGAATATATATCTTTTAACTGTTCCAAATCAAATGAAACAGAATTAGATATAGATTTTTGAGCTTTATCTAACTCATACGAAAGACTATATTCTAAAGAATTTAACTCAGCAATAGAATTCTCAATATTGTCAATGAGATTTTTATTTAAACTACGTTCTTGTTTGTAGAAATTAAAGCTATCTATTTGTTCCTTAATTTCTTCTAGCTCTAAATGTTTTAATGCTATTCGCCCCTTAATTTTGTCAATCTCTCCTTCATCAACAGAGAACTCGTTTTTTATACTATTTATAAATTGGGTTTGATTCTCTATCTGACTGTCAAAGTTATACTTTTTAGTTAATAATTCACCATTAAATCCAAGAAGATCAAACATGAAAGGTTTCCAATCAATATGTTTTCCATTTTGGAATTTTCCTAATTGGAAAACATCATTGTAATCACTTTGGCTTCGTAAAAAATATGTTATTGATTTTCTATAACTCCAATTAGTCAGAACATCAAAAGCAAGATACTCATTTAATGTTTTTATACTTGGTGATAACCCCATATCAGTGATGTCCCATTCTGAATCATCACTTAAACGAGATTTTTGATTATTCTTTTTAAATGAGATTTTATTGGGTTCATCAATACTGCGACGAATGGTCAAATAATCACCTGAATTTAAAAGAATTTCTAGATACAAAATAATTCCTTTAAATTTAGTCTCAAATCTCTTGAAAATATGTTTTTTATCTATTTGCTTTAGTAACATAAAATCTAAAGCACTAATTAGTGTTGATTTCCCAAGATTGTGAGAATCCTTTGTAAGGTCATATTTTTTAGTGACTTTACCTATTACGATATTGATACCACTACTGAACTCAATATCTTTAAAAGTGCCTGTATTTGAGTATAATTGACTTAATTTCATCGTAATAACTCTATAGTATCTAAATCCTTATTATATTGTATTTTTCCTAATAAATATAGGAAACTAAGAGTTGGTGAAAATACTTCTTTAGCATTTTCGCCTTGTGCAAATATCAATCTATCAAGAAGATCATCATATTTCATAATCTCTGAGACTTGAAGAATCTTCAATATGATGCCTCCCAAATTAACCACAGAGAGGTTCAAATCTAAATATTTATTAGGGACTATCATTTTGTTTTACCTATATCACAATTAAAATACATGAAGTGAACAAATATCCGGAATAAGTTTCTTCTATCTTTTATTTCTTCTTTGTCTAAATCAACAATGGTATTTACAATATGTTCGATAACTTCCATGAATGAAGGAAATTCATCTCTATGCTGTATTATATATGCTTGTAAATCAGCGACAGTATTTTGATATTTTAAGGTGTATCGTTTGTTTTTGGGGTCTTTAAGAAACTTCTCAATCTCACCAAAGTAAGGTAATGATTGTTTCTTTATAAAATCAAAATATTCATTACTTAGATTGTTCAATAGATTTTTTTCCTCTTTATCGATATTTAATAAAGTATTATTCTCATTGTTTGGTACAAAGTTTAAATAATCGTTCACATCACTAAAAAGTAAAATAACCTCTTGAATATCTTTTTCGTAAAATCGCTCAGGTGCATTGAATTTATGGAGACCAAATTGCAAAACGATTTTAGGATAGGATGATAAATATGAATCAAGTTGCTCTTTGCCCATAATATCCGCATTTTTTATACTTAGTTCTTGAATTAACTTTTCGATAATTTTTGGATGCTCGCCACCAGTTAATTTTCTGTTAGTAAAAAGTAAATAGTTATCGAAAGGATGTTCTTTTTGTACTTCTAATAAACGATCTATTTCTTTCGCTACTATGCTTGTTTGATTTTTATAGAAATTATTATCAGAGCAACTAGCCTCAGAAGAAGTAGTATGTTTTGCCTGTATTACGAATATTCCTTCCCATTGTGATGCACTTGATGGGAAACATGTCGCTTTTCCTTCAAACCAGCTGTCTTTTCCTTCATCTTTTCCTTGGGAAAATGTTTTGCAACCTATACCTAATATATTATGGCAAATGGCAATAATAAGATTCTCAAAATCTATTTCATTTAAGTTCTCATATTGATATTTTGTGTGCATACTTCTCTATTTTTCTGCAAAGTAACATTTTATTTTCAAATTGGCTTTGATTTTTAATAGAATATTTCAGAAATAAATGAATCCCTAGTTATATATTTTGTTTTATTGTATCGATAGAGTTTAGTTTCTCTTTAATTTCATGACACTTAAGAGCTATTTTCTATCCTTCTTTCTTACTTTGTAGTCAATATAGTGTGTCTTATAGTGAATATATTTACACCCATTATAATAAATATACGATATAGTATTGTTCCTGTATCTTAATAGATTTTCAAACGTCGTTTGAATATTGGTTCAATACCCTTAAAATTGAGTTTTTTGAGTATAACTACTAAAATATTTAACTTTTATTACGTATTCTGTTTTTGGTGAAAATTCTTTGTTTTTTCAGATATATTTTATTTTTCCTCTTTTGTTTACCCAAATATAAATGGCTTATTTATAGTGTATTATATGCTTACATTGTCTTGTTTTATCTTTTTTAAGCCATTTGAAAGAATGTCTAAACTGCTCGAAATCAACATTCAAACAGCTTCAAAACGTTTATATTTTCCCAAAAACAAGGATATATAGACCATCGCAGGCAATTCAGCTTGCGGGTAATCACTAATTTATGAATACTTATACAAAAGACGGTATCGTAGTTTCTACGGTGCTTGACTCTCGTACAGTCAACAAAGAAGGTAAATACCCTATTAAAATTAAAGTTTACCACCAAAGGAAACCAAAGTATTATTCTACCGGTATCTGCATGACGAAAGAAGAATGGAACAAGCTGCCGGATAGCAAATCTTCTGAAAGCAGGAAAATCAGTCAAGCCATTGAAAGTAGTTTTTCTTTAGTCCATATGAATGTTGAAGCTCTGGCAGAGAAAGGAACATTCTCTTTCAATACGCTCAATTTACGTTTGGGAAAAGCTACCGGTGATACTCTGAACAGTGCCATACGAGCTAAGATTGAGGAACTGAAAAACGAAGAAAGAATCGGGACAATGCAGTTCTATCAAACTACATTGGTAATGGTTGAGGAAGTCGGCGGCAAAGATATTCCATTTAGTACTGTTACGGTTGAATGGTTGCAAAAATGTGAAAGACTTTGGTCGAAAACGAGAAGTATTTCTACAATCGGTATGCACATGAGAAATATCCGTACTTTGATGAATGAAGCCAAGAGAGCCGGCGTTATCAAAGAATCGCAATACCCATTCGGAAAAGGTCTGTTCGAGATAAAGACCGGTATCGGAAGAAAGAAAGGATTGACAAAGAAACAGTTGAAGGCCATTTTCGATTATAAGAGTGAAAATGAAACCACTAACAGGTATAAAGACCTTTGGATGTTCATTTACTTGTGCAACGGCATCAATCCTACAGACATGCTGAAGTTGAAGTTCTCGGATATTGTGGACGGTGAAATATGTTTTGTGAGACAGAAAACAGAGCGCACAACAAAGAATAGGAAAGAGATACGTGCAGTTGTTTCTCCCCAATTACAGACAATAATTGACAAGTGGGGAAACAAACCGTTACCCGATAATTATATATTTCCCTATATGAAAGGGAATGAAACGGCCATAGGGCGTAAAGCGATTGTACGTGATGTTGTCAAGCGAATCAACAAGCGTATGAAGTTGATAGGTGAAGAATTGGGTATAGGTAATATCACCACATACACTGCAAGACATTCATACGCTACCGTATTGAAACGAAGCGGAGCCAATATTTCTTATATAAGTGAATCTTTGGGACATACCGACCTGAGGACTACGGAAGCATATCTGGCGAGTTTCGAAAAAGAGGAGCGTGCTAAGAACACTAACCTTTTGACCTCGTTTTTGTAGCCTATATAGCCAATATGGAGCCTTTTTTATTTTCCTGCCCGGTAATTCTATTCATAAAGGAAACCGGGCTTTCTTTATGCAAAATTACTGGTGCGAGAGCTTAATTCTGGTTAAGAATATAGTTAAAATACCTTTTCCTTTTATATTCCGACAAAAAAGAGGATATATGTAATGTCCGATGATTCATGTATTCGGAGTATTACTAAATTCAAAATAAATAAAGTTATGGCACGAAAGAAAAAAGTAGAAGAAGAACAACCGGTGACTGCCAAAGTTGTAGAGACTAAAAAGAAATCTTCAAAGAAAAAGAAGGTAGTAGTAGAAACGCATGTTATCATTCAGCAAGAAGAGCCGGAACTTGTGATTGAAGAAGATGAAATGTTTGCATCGGTAGAAGATGATTCTCCACAAGAACAAGATTATACGATAGAGGATATGCTTTCTGTATTGGATGAATCAGTCGAAAGTGACGATGAAGAATGTGTATCAGATGAGATACTTGATAATTTCGACAAGGCACTCGAAGAAAAAGGTTTTGGTGAAAATTATTTTCGGAAGAAAGAAAAACGGCTCAAAGAAATGGAATTAGAACATGAACTTCACGAATTTGAGATAGATAAGATGTTGAGTGAGGAGGCCTAATAGGGTGATTATGACAAAAAAGAAATATAAGAATCTCCAAATCGATAAAACCTCAAATTCAGTAAAAAGAGTTCTATTATCGGAAGAAGAAATGTCTCATATAATGGAAATGAAGTCATTTCTTATTTTTTGGGATGGTGGAAAAGAAGGTGAAATTTGGCGGCAATTAGAGACCGCATGTAAGGAGATGAACTGTGAGGTAGATGATATATTGAGATATATGTATTTTGCATGAAAAATTAATTAAATTTGTAATAGCGGCAGTCTCTTAAAGAGATGAAAACTTTTGTAATGTACTTGATTTTATCTAACTTTGTCCTGTCATGGTAACATGACGGATATATTAGAAATTTAAAGTACACGAAAGTGTCTAACTGATTCTCTACGACAAAGTCTGGTAAACTATAAGTAGAACGGGATAGGTTAGCATGTCTCGCGTCATATCTGTATATGGCGTGAGGCTGCTGCTTATTTTAGTTCAAGGTCTTACCAGAGCCCGTCGTATAAAATGAGTTGGCAGTCCTCACGCTTTCGCATTTTATGAACTCTTCTTTGAGGCTGGGAAGAACGACATTCTGGTAATTATGAAGAAAATTTTATTGATGTTGGTTGCAGTAGCCCTATTTACTGCATGTGGAAACAAAGACAACAATGGTATTGTGCAAAATGTTAATGTTCAAACTGACCGCGACAACAATCCTGTTTCGCAAAGAGTGTTTTTCAACGAGCAGGAAACTTATCAATTCAAACTTGACGAAGACGATAAAGAGTCTGTCGAAATTGAGTTGAGTTTTTGGAATCCAGATTTGGTTTCAAATTATGAAGAGTTTGTTACTTCGGATAACTTTTATCTGTTAATGCTTGACAAGGAAGGAAAGTCGTTAGTGGATGAAAATGGTGAAAAGTTAAAGTTCGATTATCTGAGTTGTCCTGAAGGGAATAATTTTACGATAATGTTTT
This sequence comes from uncultured Bacteroides sp., assembly GCA_902492205.1. Taxonomy (GTDB): domain Bacteria; phylum Bacteroidota; class Bacteroidia; order Bacteroidales; family Bacteroidaceae; genus Bacteroides. Next base: position 362,065 of record CABUKU010000001.1, read on the forward strand.
TCCATAATTTTAATTCAGAATCAGAAGCGAGGAAATTCTTGAAGAATGTGCATGGTTTCACTATTTATATGCACTTTGGTGAATCTGATACTATTTCTGAAAGTTCATCTACGGATATTCAATCTTCTAATAATTCCGCAACAAATTGGGATGCTCTTTTAGATGATTATGAAGCTCTTGTAAACGAATATGATAAGTTCCTTACTGAAATGAAATCTGGTAATGTGGATTCTCAGAGTGCTATGAATGCAGCATCAAAAGCACAAGCTATGCAAGAAAAACTGGATGCCGGTAAATCAGAAATGAACAGTAAACAAATTCAGAGATTAGGTAAAATCGCTACTAAATTAGCAAACATTGCAGCTAAAGCGGCAGCTATAAATCCTGATGATATTAAATCGGTGAATGGAGTAAATCTTGAAGATTTAGGACTATAATAATAACTGGTATGAATAAATTTGCATTATCATTATATATACTGCTATTGTTGCCTATGACGGTAGCAGCGCAGGAAAATCTTAAAACAATTACAGAAGATTTTCAGAATGGAAAAGTTACTTATTCTTATTATGAGGACCCTGAAACCTATGAACTTCTAAAACATGGTCCTTTTAAATACACGGAATCGCGTAAGCAAGAAGATTATGGAATAAAATCTCTAACGGTTTCAGGTAATTTTAAGAGTGGCAAACGAGACGGTGTTTGGACTTATACATTAAACCAAAAGGATTTCGATGATAATGGAGGAGATAATCTTGTAACAAAGAATATCAACTTTACACAAACATATAAAGACGGGAACTATAATGGTATAGCTAAATTGAATGGTATGCGAAAATATCGTAGTTTGCGTTATTGGAAAGGTCAAAGAACTTGGACTTCATACGGAGATACCTATATTAGAAACTATACTGCAACTTATAAAGATAACCAGATAACCGGTAATGTCACCTACAAAATAGACAATAAAATGGGGACAATAAATTTTGGTAGTGGCTTGCAAACTGGTGAATACAGTACAGACTTTATGTATATCTATAAACAAACGATTACTGCCAACACAAAAGGTATTGTTACAAAGTTCGTGGTGCGTAAGAAAGATAATGGTAGTATATATCGTAAACTTACTTTTGATGCAGAATTATTGGACGTGATAAATCAATATTCTACAGGAAAAATTTCATTAGATGAGCTAAAATCAAAAGGCTATGTATCTGATACGATATGGGTGAAACCAGGAAATAATGCAGGTCTTGATGTTGAAGAGGTTTTAGATATTGAGCCTGATGTACTTAAAACTGATTTCATGTTCACTCAGTTTGACGGATATAGGAAACCTGAAATAATTTATCGTAAAATGATGATTGTAATACATCGTCCAGATGATAAGATTTATAAAGGTTTATTAGACCCATTGGTTGATGCAGAAATGCCTAATTAATTTAATACAGAATATCCTCTTGCTGTGGTTATGCAGCAGGGGGATTTTTTTATGCCTTAAAATCTGAACTATCGGAAAAACGAAAGTTCTTTATGTGCTATGCTTCTCTAAATCAAGCAATATTTACGTTTCCTCTTTAGCTCCATGCAACCGCGAACTTACTATATGCCTATACCTGAAATAAAGCTATTTTCGTCTTCGGTATTGAGCTTTTCTCTAGCCTCTAATACTCGCATAAAGAAGCAAGAACATATCTCAAATATGGAAGAATAAACTATAAGTAGAAAAATCTTACATAGTGAAGTAAGTGAGTGAAGTGAACTATATTATACCTAAAGTTCTTATAAAAAAGCATATTATTATAGTATATAAATATTTCTATATATTAAGTATAGAGAATATGCTTCACTTCACTCACTTTCTTCACTTTTATAATAAAAGGTCTGTACAGCAGAAGTCAGTATCGAAGTTTTCTATAATTGTCCATAATGGATCGTCATCAAACAATGGCTCTATTATGACTTCTGGTAGTTCTACTTTATTGGAAATCGGTGTTAGTCGAAAACCGGCAGTTTCAAATTTTCGTCCAATTTTACTGTGCATACCATAAGATTCAACGACCTCAAAGGAATACTCTCCTAGAAATTTCAATCTACAATATTTTTTTGGATACCAGCCAATGGTTATTTCGTCACTTTCATTCAAAGTGCTGAATTTATAGAAGTCAATCGTACTGAAACCTTTTGTTACGTCATACTTCTGTTCTGCTTTTTCGCAGAAATCATCCCAACTCAAATATCCTAGTTTTCTAGCATATAAAGAACAAGTGGATAAACTAGGGTTACTTTTGCTCTTGATTAGTCCGAAATGGCGTTTTATTGAATCCTCACTTGCCTTATCCTCACTTTTATGCCCTTTTTCCTTGTTGTCAATCCTATTGAGCTCCTCGTCCAATGTCTCTTTGTTGATAAAAAAGCGGAGTTTCTCATAACTTCCGAGAGTTAATTGGATTTTCAACCGCTCCTTATACTCCTGTTTCAAAAGTTCAAATAGCTCTTTATCATATTTATAACTGTTACCTCCCATAATTCGTCATTTAAAATTTCCATAAAAGTACAATAAAAATTTCATCCCGTCAAATTTGCCACTAACCTGCTTTTTGAAATCCCGGTTAATTTGCAACGTAATTCAAAATTAATGAGCTATGGACGAATTAAAGGATGATGTAATGCAGCAATCGAAACCAGGAAAAAATCACTTAAATACCAATTATTCTGGTTTGCCACTAACCTGCATTTTTCTGTTTTCGGACTTTTGCATCAGAATTAAATGAATAAGATATGAAAACGGATTATAACAACTTACCGGAACGAATAGATTATTTGATTTCGGAAATAGCAGGGATAAAAGAGTTATTAACGCAAAGGATTCGGAACCCCGAAGAGATACCGAAATATTTGGATATAAACCAAGCACTGCTCTATTTGGGAAAGTTAGGATTTTTAATTAGCAGGTCAAAACTATATAAGTTAACCTCTGGAAATAATATCCCATGTCATAAATCTGATAACCGGATTTATTTCTTTCCACAGGAGTTGGATAGTTGGCTGTCTAGCCAGATTGAAAAGAAAAGTGAAACGAGCCAGAACTTTTCAAACCAATCAAAACAATTTATTATAAAAACGGCTCAATATAAAAACAGGAAATAAAATGAAAACGGATCTCAATATAATCAATATCTGTCTATCAGACACTCCTATGCAAGAATTCATTAGAGAAAATAGAATACTAGGTCGTATTATCAGTGCAATACCCGAAATCCCTTTTGAAAAAGTAAAAATAGAGGAGTGTATACTTAAGGGTCGGGAAGATTTATTGTATGAGAATAAAAAAACAGGAGCAAAGCATACAAAAATAACAATTGAAGAGAAGTGTGTGTATGTATCTAAAGTTTTGAAAAAAGTTGCGGAGGAACATAATTCTGATTTTCTGATATTGGATGGCTTTTTGCATTATTTCAATGGTGCTTATTGGGAGAAAATTGATGAATCCGTTGCTTCGGATTGTATTTCTATGGCGGCAGAAAAAGCCGGATTTTTGCCTGTTGAGGCTCAGCAGGAAAACAATAAAAAGAAACTATTGAGACAATTTATTGCTGATTATAAGTGTCCTCCCATCCAAACGAAAGATGATGATTTAAGCATCTCTGTCAATCTAAGAAATGGAACCCTGAAATATAATAATGGAGAGTTTACGCTTCGAGATTTTCAAAAAGAAGATATGTTGAGATACCAACTTTCTTTTGATTACGATCCTGATGCGACTTGTCCACAATTTGATGAATTTCTTGATTATGTATTACCTGAAAAACAGGCTCAAGATGTTCTTATGGAAATGATAGGGTACTGTTTTATTCCTACCCGCAAATTGAAGTTGGAAAGAAGTATGATGTTGTACGGCGAAGGAGCCAATGGAAAAGGAGTAATTTACGAACTAGTGAAAGAAATTCTTGGTAAAGAACATGTGACAGGATTCTCCATGGCTGCTCTTTCATTTGATGCGAATACAAGGGCACAGCTTAGTGGGAAACTTCTTAACTATTCATCTGAATTAGGTGGAAAATGTAATCCTGATATGATTAAGAAGCTGATAAGCGGTGAGGACGTGGAGGTAAAAACACTCTACAAAGATGTTTGGACTATGCAAGACTATACATGTAAGTTCATATTCAACACAAACTCTTTACCTAAAGAAACAGAAGCTAATGTCGCTTTTTTTAGAAGATGGATTATTTTACCTTTTGATGTCACAATCGCGAAGGAAAAGCGAGACAAAAAACTTCCGGACAAACTAAAAAAAGAACTTCCCGGCATTTTTAATCGTGTAATATCCGGTATCAAACGATTATTGGAGAGAGAAGACTTTACGGAATCGGAATTGGTAAACCGTACACTTGAAGCATATAAAATTCGTTCAAATACTGTTTTGTTTTGGGTAAAAAAAGAGGGGTGGTTTGCTGTTGTTCCTCCTGAAAACACCGAACGTAAATATGCGAATGTTCCACATATAGAACTTTCATTTTTATACCAAAAATATATTGATTTCTGTCGTAGTAATGGAATGCATCCAGCTAATAATATCACATTTAATGAGAGGATTAGAAAACTATTTTATGTCCAGACAGGAAGTACCAATAATGCTACGTGGGTGTTTTGTGATAAGCCTAAAGAGAAGGATATTCCAGTTTCCGATGATACGCAATCTCCAAAAAGCTATGTGGAGAGATTTATAGACAATTTAAATGAAGAAAAATGAAAAATTCAACAGTCAGTTTGTTTGAAAGTTACAAGCAGAAACTTCCAATCGGGCAAGTGAAGCTATTTGATTGGGTATGTAGTGAACGTTACAAAGAAGAGGCGAAATACGTTCGCTCTCTTTTAGAGAAAAGCGAACAACGGAAGTACAAGGCAGAATTGCCTTGTATCACTCCGAGTGGCATATTTTCTTATTGTAGTGATAAGTACTTGGATTTGCATAGTGGTTATATCTGTATTGATATAGACGGTGGCAAGGATAATCCAGAAATAACAGATTTTGAGAAGCTAAAACAGGATTTGTCAAGTATTGAATGTATTGTATATTGCGGTTTGTCAATTAGTGGGAATGGTGTGTTCTGTCTGATACCGATTGAATATCCTCGCTATCATAAGGAGCATTTTTATGCTTTGGAAAAGTTCTTTCGAAACAGAGGTATTGTAATTGATACTTCATGTAAGAATGTGTCAAGGTTAAGGGGGGCTTCTTATGATACCAATCCTATATTGAATTCCAATGCCTCAACTTTTACAGATAGAATAGAACAGCCTATTAGGCTAATTAAGCAACATACAAATGATGAGAATATGCAAGGTATTCCTATAATAAAAACGCCTCAGAATATTCCCATGATTATGACACCCATACTACAACGGATAGGAGATAATCAAATGGATATAACGGGTAATCATTTACGTTGGTTTTCTATTGGTTGTGCTTTGGCCGGAGAATATGGGGAAGAGGGCAGATACATTTTTCATGCAGTCAGCCGGTTCTATAAGACGGAAAGTTATCAATACACTCGTGAAGAAACCGACATCATGTATGATTCATGCCTAAAGAACTATTACAATTATAAATACACGATAGGAACGTTCTATTATTGGTGCAAAGAATACGGTATGATATAAATTTTATTCTAACTATCAATTATTTAATTATGATGAATGATAAACTTAAATTAGAGAAGGAGTCACATGCTCTACAGAATGAGAAATTACTTTTCTCAAAAAATGTTCGTGTTATACTGACTGGCAACCATTGTTCAGGTATGAGCTATACTTTCGAGACATTGCAGCTTATGAAAACGAAGAAACCATGAGGCGTATTTTCCCATCTGCTTTTATCGTGAAGAAAAGGGGTGATGTGGTATATGATGATTGGTTTACTATTGGCTGTATTATCAGAAATTTCTTTGGAGAAGATGGTCTGCAATTATTCCATGAAATTACTAAACATTGATTACGTTGCAGTTATAATAAAGCAGATGCCGACTATTCGGAGATGTTGAAACATAATTATTATGATACCGATCTCCTTTTTGAAATAGTTGCAAAATATGGATTTTAAATAATGGGAAGAAGATACCCTTTTATCTTCAATAAATTTTATATTTTTTTATCATGAAAAAAAGATTAAAAATCGGTAGCAATAGAGCCGATTCAAAAAAATCTGTTGAGAGTAAGAATTGTGATGGGTTAATGACAGTCCCTTGTGTAGATACGGATATTAAGTCCTCTTCAGATGATGAGGATGACTGCACATCAGAAGTAAAGTTTGTAAGAGTCAGTGATTTGTACTCAAATTATCTGAAGCATTTGGGTTCTTGCAAGAACCCTAAAACCCTAAAAAACTATGTGCGTTGTTTGGAACGGCAGTATCCTGGTCTTGTTCGACATGGTTGTACAAACAATGAAACACGTCTTTATTTGAAAGAGTCACCACGCTCTTGTGAAAAGGAACTAAAATCAAATGACATTGATAATATTTGATTGTACTTTGTTGGAAATGAATAGTCGTATATTATCTACACTATTACTTCTTATTTGATTTTATTGCGAAGAAAAGGGATAACTACCGGTGTGTAGCTTATCCCTTTTTTTCTTCTCAAAACGTGTGCAATTTGTGTGCAAAGAGCCTCGCCCTATACCGAAACCAAGGATAACCTATACCAAAGGAAGAAACAGAAAGAAAAAGAATGTCATTTACCGGTGTGTCACGTTTATCATTGATTATCACCACTTTCCAGAGGTTGTGTGCAATTTGTGTGCAAGGAGTTTTAGTGTGCAAGAAAAAAGCCGCTACAAGGTTACTTGTAACGGCTTGATTTCCTTTGTTTTATACTTTGTGGACCAGCCTGGGCTTGAACCAGGGACCTCCAGATTATGAGTCTGTTGCTCTAACCAACTGAGCTACAAGTCCGAGCTTCCTTTTATTTGGATGCGGGGGCAAAAGTAGTAATTGAGGTTGAATTATGCAAGTGTTTGCGCTAAAAAATGTTTTATAATAATATGAACGTAAAGCTAATTCTCATAAAAAGACTTAATTACGTAGTTGGAAAAGATTAATGTTGTATTTTTGCTTCCATATTAACTAAATAAATATAAACGGCCGTATGGCAACACTAAACGATGACAATCATTTAGGCTTAAACGATAAGCAGGTTCTTGAAAGTAGACAAAAGTATGGTGAGAACCTATTAACTCCTCCTAAGCGACCTTCCCTGTGGAAACTGTATCTTGAAAAGTTTGAAGATCCGGTAGTGCGAGTACTTCTGGTTGCTGCCGCTTTTTCCTTATTAATATCCTTCATGCACAATGAGTATGCCGAAACACTGGGTATATTCTTTGCTATTTTCTTGGCTACGGGTATTGGCTTCTATTTTGAATATGATGCAAATAAGAAGTTCGACTTGCTGAATGCAGTAAATGAAGAAACTCTTGTAAAGGTAATCCGCAATGGAAAGGTACACGAGATACCTCGTAAAGAAGTAGTAGTAGGTGATATTGTGGTTCTGGAGACAGGCGAGGAAATTCCTGCCGACGGTGAACTGCTCGAAGCCATATCTTTGCAAATTAATGAATCAAACCTCACGGGAGAACCCGTGGTTGATAAAACAATAATTGAAGCTGACTTTGATGAAGAAGCAACTTATGCTTCGAATATGGTTATGCGCGGCACTACGGTGGTAGATGGTCATGGCATGATGCGCGTGCTTAAAGTAGGCGATGCTACCGAGATTGGTAAAGTGGCAAGGCAGAGCACGGAAGAAACAACCGAACCTACTCCGCTAAACTTGCAATTAACTAAACTGGCGAAACTGATTAGCTGGATAGGCTATTCCGTGGCAGGTATCACTTTTCTTATCTTTTTCCTGAAAGACGTTGTTCTGGCTTATGACTTTTCTTCCTTGCATGGTTGGGAAGCATGGTTGCCGGTACTCGAAGATACATTGAAGTACTTCATGATGGCTGTAACCCTGATTGTGGTTGCCGTTCCCGAAGGTTTGCCGATGAGTGTCACTCTCAGTCTGGCCCTGAATATGCGTCGTATGTTGTCTACCAATAACCTTGTGCGTAAGATGCATGCTTGCGAAACAATGGGGGCGATTACAGTAGTGTGTACCGATAAGACAGGTACGTTGACACAAAATCTGATGCAGGTACATGAAACCAAATTTTATGGACTGAAAGATGAAAAGCAACTTGGCAATGATGAATTAAGTAATCTTGTAAAAGAGGGCATAAGCACTAACTCCACTGCTTTTCTTGAAGAAGCCGCCGAAGGAGGCAAGCCCAAAGGTGTGGGCAATCCTACGGAAGTGGCTTTGCTGTTATGGCTCAATGCACAAAATATAGATTATCTGGAGGTGAGGGAAGCGGCAAAAGTGTTAGACCAGTTGACTTTTTCTACTGAACGTAAGTTCATGGCTACTTTGGTACAGTCTCCCTTGCTTGGCAAGAAAATATTATATGTAAAGGGTGCTCCCGAAATTGTATTTGGTAAGTGTAAGCAGGTGATGCTTGGGGATAAAACAGTGGATGCGAAAGAATGCCGTCCGCAAGTTGAAGCTCAGTTGCTTGCTTATCAGAATATGGCGATGCGTACACTCGGCTTTGCATACAAAGTTGTGGATGCTGATGCTCCCGCCGATGCTGCGGATTTGGCTTCGATGAATGATTTGACTTTCCTTGGAGTGGTTGCTATCTCCGATCCGATACGTGCCGATGTTCCGGCTGCTGTGGCTAAGTGCCAGTCGGCAGGAATTGATGTGAAGATTGTAACCGGTGATACTCCGGGAACAGCTACCGAGATTGCCCGGCAGATTGGCTTGTGGCAACCGGAAGATACAGACCGCAACCGCATTACAGGTGCGGAGTTTGCCGAATTGAGTGACGAGGTATTATTGAATAGGGTGATGGATTTGAAGATCATGTCTCGTGCACGTCCTACGGATAAACAACGTCTTGTTCAGCTTCTCCAGCAAAAGGGAGCAGTTGTGGCAGTAACGGGCGACGGAACAAATGATGCTCCGGCTTTGAACCATGCACAAGTAGGGCTTTCTATGGGTACAGGTACTTCTGTGGCAAAAGAAGCAAGTGACATTACTTTATTGGATGATTCCTTTAATAGTATCAGCACTGCTGTGATGTGGGGACGTTCCTTATATAAGAATATACAACGTTTCATTTGTTTCCAGTTGACGATTAACTTTGTGGCATTGCTCATTGTACTGATAGGTTCCGTTATCGGAACGGAGTTGCCGCTTACGGTAACACAGATGCTATGGGTGAACCTCATAATGGATACGTTTGCTGCATTGGCTTTGGCTTCTATTCCTCCAAGTGAATCGGTAATGAGAGAGAAGCCTAGAAAAAAGACGGACTTTATCATTACTCCGGCAATGCGTAATAATATACTAGGTGTAGGAACAATTTTCCTTGCTGCATTAATGGGGATGATTCTTTATTTCGACAAAATGGACGGAGGAATGAATGTTCAGCATCTTACGGTGTTCTTTACTTTCTTTGTGATGTTGCAATTCTGGAACTTGTTTAATGCAAGGGTTTTCGGAACAAATGATTCGGCATTCAAAGGAATAACAAAGTCCTATGGGCTCGAGTTCGTTGTGATTGCCATACTTGTAGGGCAGTTCCTTATCGTTCAGTTCGGTGGAAAGGTGTTCCGTACCGAACCGCTCGATCTTATTACATGGTTAAAGATAATTGGAGTTAGTTCTTTGGTGCTCTGGATAGGTGAACTTATCCGTTGGATACAGAGAATCAAACAAAGAAATAGTGATGCAAAGTAATATTAAGAATTTAATTATTGATTTGGGCGTGGTGCTTATCGACTTGAACCGTACCCGCTGTATTGAAGAATTTAAAAAGCTTGGTGTAGAGAACATTGATACGATGGTTGATGTTTGTCATCATGACGATATATTCAATCAGTTCGAGAAAGGAGACATTACTCCGAAAGAGTTTCGCGACAAGATCAGGACACTGTCAACAAAGAAGCTAACCGATGCACAGATAGACACGGCATGGAATGCTTTTCTGGAAACTATACCCGCTTATAAACTGGATTTCCTATTGCACTTGCGTAAACATTATATGGTTTATTTGCTGAGCAATACCAACGCTATCCATTGGAACTGGATTTGCAAAAAAAGCTTTGCTTATAAAGGATTCAGGGCAAAGGATTTCTTTGAAGAGATGTTTCTATCTTTTGAATTGCATCAGGCAAAACCTGATAAAGATATATTCCGGACACTGCTGTCCGAGACTGGAATAAAGCCCGGAGAAACATTTTTTATTGATGATTCTGTCGGGAACTGCGAAGTGGCAAACGGCTTGGGTATAGAAACTTATACACCGGGAGCAAAAGAAGATTGGCGTCATTTGTTTGATAATTAATAGGTTTAAATGGAAGTTATTCGAGATATAGACAACTCTGATGTTCAACCTTGCGTGGCAACAATAGGTTTTTTTGACGGAGTGCACCGTGGTCACCGTTTCCTGATAGAACAAGTGAAGCGGGTTGCTGCGGAAGAAGGGCTCCGCTCTGCTTTGATAACTTTCCCCATACATCCGCGGAAAGTGATGCAGAAGGATTATCAGCCACTGTTACTTTCCACGCCTAAGGAAAAGGCAGAATTGCTTGCTTCAACAGAAGCAGACTATTGTGTCATGCTTGACTTTACTCCTCAATTGGCAAAGTTGTCGGCAAAAGAGTTTATGGAAGATGTTTTGAAGAAACGATTGAATGTCCGTACGCTTGTCATTGGTTATGACCATCGTTTCGGTCATAATCGCAGTGAAGGTTTTGAAGACTATTGCCGTTATGGTGAAGAAATAGGGATAAAGGTTGTCCGTGCCGAAGCTTGTGTTATCGACGGTATTAATGTAAGTTCTTCTGTGATAAGGCATCTTTTGCAGAATGGGGAAATGGAGAAAGCAAATAAATGCTTGGGTTATGAGTATTATCTGGACGGTACGGTAGTAGATGGTTATAAAGTGGGACGGACTATCGGTTTCCCTACTGCTAACCTGAAAGTGGAAGATCCCGATAAACTTGTACCTGCCGATGGTGTGTACGCAGTAAAAGTAACCGTTGCAGGGCAGGAACATTACGGAATGCTGAGTATCGGTGTGCGCCCAACCATGAATAATGGTGCTAACCGAAGTATAGAAGTGAATATCTTTGATTTCTCTTCAAACATATATGATAAGTTTATCCGGATTACTTTTGTGAAATATACCCGTCCCGAACTAAAATTTGATTCGTTGGATGCCCTTATTGAGGGACTTCGTCAGGATGAGAAAACAATACGAGAGATATTTAAAAATTATACTAACAAAAATTGAATTAGAGAATGTCAAACACAGTAATGAGTATTACGGTTTTAGTCATGTTGGCAACAGCTATAGTGACATTTGTGTGTGGACTGTTTGTTTGCTGATCATTCTTTGAAAAGCAAGGAAAAAATAAAAAGCTACCCTTTTCTATATGAAACAGGGTAGCTTTATTTATTCAAGTACCTCCGTCGAGAATCGAACTCGAATCTATGGTTTAGGAAACCACTATTCTATCCGTTGAACTACAGAGGCAGCTTTTAATGTGTCTGCAAAGGTAATTCATTTTATGAATTTGGCAATAATAAGGTTGAGATAAATTTGCTTTGCTATATTAATGCATTGCTCAACGATATGTGTATATTTAATTACTAAATATCGCATTTGTGAAAGACAAACCTGCTTCGGTGTGACATAAAGATTGATGTTTGTGTATTTTATAAATCAATAAGTCAGATTTTGTTTGCAAGAGCACTATTAATATGTTAGTTAAGTGGGTAAAACAAACCAATAATTCTTATAGGATACTTACATAAATAGCAAAAATGCTTTTTTATGAATATCTTTTGTTAGTTGTCTTTAGATAAGTCTAAAAAGATTTTGTTAAGTCGTTTAACTTTACGACCTTTGCCATCACTATACGCAAACAGAAATCTAATATTATTAAACTAATAAAGTTATGGCAGATGAATTGATAGTCAAAGAACTGGACCATGTTGTGGTTCGTTTTTCAGGCGACTCAGGAGACGGTATGCAGCTAGCCGGAAATATATTTTCAAATGTATCGGCTACGGTGGGAAATGATATAAGTACATTCCCTGATTATCCGGCAGATATCCGTGCCCCGCAAGGTTCGTTAACCGGTGTGTCGGGTTTCCAGGTTCACATTGGTGCAGGTAAGGTTTTTACTCCGGGAGATAAGTGCGATGTATTGGTCGCAATGAACCCTGCGGCATTGAAAACACAGTATAAGTTCTGTAAATCACAGGCAGTTATTATAATAGATACTGACTCGTTTACAAAAAAGGATCTTGAAAAAGCACTTTTCACTCTTGAAAATCCTTTCTCGGAATTGGGTATTAAGAACGAGGTGATTGAAGCCCCTATTACATCTATGTGTAAGGACAGTCTGAAAGATTCGGGACTGGACAATAAAGCTGCTGCCCGTTGCAAGAATATGTTTGCATTGGGATTGGTTTGCTGGTTGTTCAATCGTGATCTTGCCATAGCTGAAAAATATCTTCGTGATAAATTTGCAAAGAAGCCTGTCATTGCCGATGCTAACGTAAAAGTATTGAATGACGGTTATAATTATGGTGCAAATACGCACGCTTCTGTTTCCACTACTTATAAAATTGAAAGCAAAGCTCCTAAAACAGGAGGCCTGTATATGGATGTCAACGGTAATAAAGCTACCGCTTACGGTCTGATTGCCGCTGCCGAAAAAGCCGGTTTGGAATTGTATTTAGGCTCTTATCCTATTACTCCGGCCACAGATATTCTTCACGAATTGGCAAAACACAAATCTTTGGGTGTTAAAACGGTTCAGTGTGAAGATGAAATAGCAGGATGTGCTTCTGCTGTGGGTGCTGCCTTTGCCGGTGACTTGGCTGTAACGACAACTTCCGGTCCGGGTGTTTGTTTGAAGAGCGAAGCTATGAACTTGGCCGTGATTACAGAACTTCCATTGGTGATTGTAAATGTTCAGCGTGGAGGCCCTTCAACAGGTATGCCGACAAAATCGGAACAAACAGATTTATTGCAAGCACTTTTCGGACGTAATGGTGAAAGCCCTATGCCGGTAATTGCTGCAACTTCTCCTACCAACTGCTTTGATGCTGCCTATATGGCTGCAAAGATTGCTTTGGAACATATGACTCCTGTCGTGTTGCTTACCGATGCTTTCATTGCCAATGGTTCTGCTGCATGGAAATTGCCGGATTTGAATGAATATCCTGCTATCAACCCTCCTTATGTAACTCCTGATATGGCAGGAAACTGGACTCCGTTCCAGCGTAATCCGGAAACCGGTGTACGTTATTGGGCTGCTCCCGGAACGGAAGGTTTCATGCATCGCATCGGAGGTTTGGAAAAGAGCAACGAAACAGGTGCAATCTCTACCGAACCGAATAACCACCAGTTGATGACAGAACTTCGCCAAGCTAAGGTAGATAAGATTGCCGAAAGCATTCCCAATGTGGAAATTCAGGGAAATGAAGATGCCGATTTGTTAGTTGTTGGTTTTGGCGGTACTTATGGTCACCTTTATTCGGCTGTTGAACAGATGAATAATGAAGGAAAGAAAGTTGCCTTAGCTCACTTCGAGTTTATTAACCCATTGCCTAAGAATACAGCCGAAGTATTGAAGAAGTACAAGAAAGTTGTAGTAGCTGAACAGAATATGGGGCAGTTTGCAGGTTATCTTCGTATGAAGATCGAAGGTGTAACTCTTCATCAATATAATCAAGTAAAAGGTCAGCCGTTTGTGGTTGAGGAACTTGTAGAAGCATTCACTAAATTATTGGAGGAATAAGAAATGAGCGAAATAAAATATACAGCAGCAGATTATAAAGCAGGTCAGCCACGCTGGTGCCCGGGATGCGGTGACCATGCTTTCTTAAATTCATTTCATAAAGCATTGGCAGAGTTGGGTGTACCTCCTCATGAAATAGCCGTGATTTCGGGTATCGGGTGTTCATCACGTTTACCTTATTATATGAATACTTATGGTATGCATACCATTCACGGTCGTGCTGCCGCTATTGCTACCGGTGCTAAAGTTGCCAATCCCGATTTGACTATCTGGCAGATTTCGGGTGATGGCGATGCGTTGGCTATTGGCGGTAATCATTTTATTCATGCTATCCGTCGTAATGTCGACCTTAACATGATTTTATTGAACAACCGTATTTATGGTTTGACTAAGGGGCAGTACTCACCGACTTCGGCTCGTGGTTTTGTCAGTAAGTCATCTCCTTATGGTACGGTAGAAGATCCTTTCCGTCCGGCTGAATTGACATTTGGTGCACGCGGTCGTTTCTTTGCCCGTTGCGTGGCAGTGGATGGTCCTGCATCTGTCGAGGTGTTGAAAGCTGCGGCTGGTCACAAAGGTGCATCTGTTGTGGAAGTTCTTCAGAACTGTGTAATCTTTAATGACGGTACTCACGAATCAGTGGCAACAAAAGAAGGACGTGCAAAGAATGCAATTTATTTGGAACACGGAAAGCCAATGTTGTTTGGTGAAAATAAAGAGTATGGCTTGGCACAGGAAGGTTTCGGACTGAAAGTAGTGAAGTTGGGTGAAAACGGTATCACAGAGAAAGATATTTTGATTCACGATGCACATTGCATGGATAACACTCTTCAATTAAAACTGGCATTAATGGAAGGTCCTGATTTTCCGATTGCACTTGGTGTAATTCGTGATGTTGAGGCTCCTACCTATAATGATGCGGTGGTTGAACAGGTAGAAGAAGTTTCAACAAAGAAAAAATATCATAACTTTGCAGAACTTTTACTTACCAATGACACTTGGGAAGTAAAATAGTAGCAGATGATTTATAGATAAATAAGAGAGAGGCTGTTTCAATTTGAAATCAGCCTCTCTTTTTTCACATATACATAGTATTTCCTCATTTTACCTTCAAATATTCATTTAACATTTAGATTTTGCATTATCAGATGGTAGTGGTGAATATTTAACTTCTCTAATATCCGTTTTATCTTCATATAATCTTCATTCGGGGACGATAAACCCATGTATGGAAAGTACCAAAATACTGCAAATTACTGCCTCGTTTGCAGGGCTAAAATTTGGAAATTCGGGAAATATTTCGTATATTTGTATATGGAAAAAGGGTATTTCTCGCTCTTAATTTCTCACCTTTCACTGTTTTTTCCCGAGTTACACTACGTCTTCTTGCTTGTTACTGTACACCAACTGCCGAGTTAGTGTACACTGTCTCACCTGTTAGTGTACACTAACAAGTCAACATGTCCTGTCGTTTACTTTTAATTGTCCTTATGTTTATTTTAAATGACCTGTTGTTTATACTTAAACATGCTGTTGATTGAAATAATCAAGCTGTTAATTGAAACAACCATAACCTTTGTCGTTGCCGACTTGCTCGGCAATGACAAAGGTTTTTGTGAAGATAAAGTGGACATTAGAGATGTTAAATGTTCACTCTATCTTCCTTATGCTGAACCAACTAAATGTTAAATGAACATTTGAAGGTAAAATGAGAAAATACTATATATATAGGTGTAGAATTTATTCAAGAAGAATTACTCTTTTTCCCCATAGGCCAAATCACCTGCATCGCCCAGTCCGGGAACAATGTAAGAGTGCGAGTTGATTTCCGGATCGATGGCTGCACACCATATGGTGGTTTTATCTTCGGGGAAAATCTGTGCAATATGTTCCACAGCTTGTTTGCTTGCGATAATAGATGCAACGTGTATTTCTGCCGGATGCCCTTTGGTTAACATTGCCTGATAACTCAATTCCATTGAGCTGCCTGTTGCAAGCATGGGATCGGTGATAATCAGAGTTTTGCCGTCAATGCGTGGAGAAGCTATGTATTCTATATGGATGTCGAACTTTAAAGTATCTTTATATTTGCGGTATGCCGATACAAAAGCGTTTTCTGCAAAATCGAAATAACTGAGAAAACCTTGGTGGAAAGGAAGTCCGGCACGAAGAATTGTGCTGATGACTAATTGATTATCCGGGGTGTTGACTTGGGCAGTGCCCAGAGGAGTTTGAATGTTTTTTGTGGAATACTTGAATTCTTTGCTTATTTCATAAGCCATGATTTCTCCGATACGTTCAATGTTGCGTCGGAATCTCAAACGGTCGTTTTGAACCTCTACATTTCTTATCTCGGAGACATATTGGTTTAAAATTGAGTTCGTTTCACTGAAATTAATGATTTTCATATGATATAGTATGTAATTATTAGTTCTCTCACTTTCATTTTGTTATCAGCCACAAAATAACGAATTAATTTTCTAAATGTAATGTAAAAGTAGCAATTTTGTTACGTAAATATAAATCGCGTGCAATTAAAGAAAAATTTCTTTAATATGTTATTTCTTTTAAAATAAAGTATTACTTTTGTGGTCGATTTACAAGGAAGACTTGTAATACAAGCAAGGTAAAAGATTAGACAAACATTATACCAATTTTAAAATTAAAGAAAATGGCAAATTTAGATCTTAGCAAGTACGGAATTACCGGTGCTACAGAAATTGTACACAATCCGTCTTATGACCAATTGTTCGCTGAAGAAACAAAACCGGGTCTTGAAGGTTTCGAAAAAGGTCAGGTAACTGAACTTGGTGCTGTAAATGTTATGACCGGTGTTTACACAGGTCGTTCTCCTAAGGATAAATTCTTCGTTAAGAATGAAGCTTCTGAAAATTCAGTATGGTGGACTTCTGACGAATATAAAAATGATAACAAACCTTGTACAGAAGAAGCTTGGGCTGATTTGAAAGCTAAAGCTGTAAAACAATTGAGCGGCAAGCGTTTGTTCGTTGTTGATACTTTCTGCGGTGCTAACGCTGCAACTCGTATGAAAGTACGTTTCATTATGGAAGTAGCTTGGCAGGCTCACTTCGTAACTAACATGTTCATCCGTCCTACTGCTGAAGAACTGGAAGCTTATGGAGAACCTGATTTTGTATGTTTCAACGCTTCTAAAGCAAAAGTTGACAACTATAAAGAACTGGGCTTGAACTCTGAAACAGCTACTGTTTTCAACTTGAAGACTAAAGAACAAGTTATCCTGAATACTTGGTACGGTGGTGAAATGAAGAAAGGTATGTTCTCTATCATGAACTACATGAACCCGCTTCGTGGTATCGCTTCTATGCACTGCTCTGCTAATACAAATATGGAAGGAACTAGTTCGGCTATCTTCTTCGGTTTGTCTGGTACAGGTAAGACTACTTTGTCTACTGACCCGAAACGTAAGTTGATCGGTGACGACGAACACGGATGGGATGACGAAGGTGTATTCAACTACGAAGGTGGTTGCTATGCTAAAGTTATCAACTTGGATAAGGAAAGTGAACCCGATATCTACGCTGCTATCAAACGTGACGCTTTGCTGGAAAACGTAACAGTTGATGCTGACGGTAAGATTGATTTCGCTGATAAGAGCGTAACAGAAAACACTCGTGTTTCTTATCCTATCTATCATATCGAAAACATCGTTAAACCTATCTCTAAAGGTCCTCACGCTCAACAAGTTATTTTCTTGTCAGCTGATGCATTCGGTGTATTGCCTCCGGTATCTATCTTGAATCCTGAACAGGCTCAGTATTACTTCTTGTCTGGATTTACAGCTAAATTGGCTGGTACAGAACGTGGTATCACTGAACCGACTCCTACATTCTCAGCTTGTTTCGGTGCTGCATTCTTGTCATTGCACCCAACTAAATATGCTGAAGAATTAGTTAAGAAGATGGAAATGACCGGTGCTAAAGCATACTTGGTTAACACAGGTTGGAACGGTACTGGCAAGCGTATTTCTATCAAAGATACTCGTGGTATCATTGATGCTATCCTTGACGGTTCTATCGATAAAGCTCCTACTAAAACTATTCCTTACTTCGATTTCGTAGTTCCTACTGCTCTTCCGGGAGTTGATCCTAAGATCCTTGATCCTCGTGACACTTACGCTGATCCTGCTCAGTGGGACGAAAAAGCTAAAGACTTGGCCGGACGTTTCATCAAGAACTTCTCTAAGTTCACAGGTAACGAAGCTGGTAAGAAGTTAGTTGCTGCTGGTCCTAAATTGTAAATAGTTACAGGTTTAGATAATATGGAGGCTGTCTCATCACGAGATAGCCTCTTTTTTGTTAATTTTACTTTCCTTAAAAGTTGAATATCGGAACTTTTACTGTTATATTTCTTATAAATTGTTTTTTTATACGATTAAATTTCATAAAAATGGAATGTATAATCAAAAATATTAATATCTTTGCGCTCGTTTTAAGACTACGCTTAATTAATGTTAAACAAATTCAAGGTGAATAACTAAGTAGGGAACAAATAATCAAGAGTGCATTAATTTTTTATTTATGTGAAAACGACAAAATTATGAAGAAGCATGTAAATGTTAAAGTGACATTACTTGTTTTGATTCTTCTTTTTGTGCAAATAGGTGTATATGCGCAAAATATGAAGCTATCAGGACTTGTTGTTGATGAAAACAAAGAACCTTTAATCGGGGTTACGGTAACAATACCTAATAAATCAGTAGGTACAGTTACATCAATGGATGGGAGATTTCAACTATCGGTTCCTGCAGGAACAAAAAAACTTGTATTTTCTTATATTGGTTATCAAACGCTAGAAGTTGATGTCAATGGAAAAACGGATATAAACGTAGTGTTGAAACAAGATGCAGAGTTATTGGATGAAGTGGTAGTGGTTGGTTATGGAACTTCTGCTATTAAAGATTTAACAGGATCAGTTGCTTCTGTAAGTGCGAAGCAATTGGAGAATTTGAATACTCCGGATATTTCTTCTATGCTACAGAACTTAGCTGCTGGTGTGCAAGTTACTCAAAGTACAGGTAGACCGGGTGAGTTGGTCCGCGTTCGTGTTCGTGGTGCTACATCATTAACAGGTTCTAATGAACCGTTATATGTAATTGATGGTGTACCGGTGGATGGACCGGAAATGTTGGATGCTATTGCTCCGAGTGATATTCAATCGATGGACGTATTGAAAGATGCTTCTGCTGCGGCGATTTATGGTTCTCGTGCTGCAAACGGAGTAGTTATTGTTACTACAAAGAAAGGACGTGAAGGGAGTAAACCTACTGTAAACTTCAATTATAACTCAACAGTTGATACACAGATTAAGAATTTCCGTATCCTTTATGGAGATGAGTGGAGAGAAACTGTTACTAAATTTGCAAAGCAAACATTAGTATATGATCCATCTAATGAATATGCTCAAGATATTCTTAATAATGCCGAAACAGGCATTATGGGATCAGCTAACACTAATTGGTTTGATGAAGTAAAACAGCCGGCATGGCGTCATAATGTAGATTTTTCCGTAGGTGGAGGTACAGACAAGGCTAAGTATATGGTATCAATGTCTGTTCTTAGCCAGAAAGGTATGGTAAAAGGAGATGATTTGGAACGATATAATGCTCGTATTTCTACAGAAATGAACGTTCTTCCTATTTTACGCTTTGGAGTAAATGCTACAATGAGTTATACAGACCAGAATACTTCGGGTACTTCAATGTTTACTGCACAAGGAACTCGTCCTGACCTTCCTGTTTATGATGACAAAGGCAATTATGATATGTCCACAGGATCACCTAATCCTGTTGCAAACACTCATAAAAAGAATAATAGTGATATATATCGTATCATTGGAACGGTATATGGTGAGATAGATATTTGGAAAGGACTGAAATTCCGTTCAAGTTTATCTGGCAATGTTCAGTCGAATAGAAATATTTCTTTCAGTCCGGGATTTCTTAGAACGGATAAAAAAGCTTATGGTAGTGAAAGACATGGATTATCATATAAAACAGTATTTGATAATACTTTAAGCTTTAATCATGAATTTAATCGTAACCATATAGTTGATGCGGTAGTGGGTGTTTCTTTTGAAAATTATTCTTCAAGAAGCACTTCTATTTCCGCTAATACTTTTCCTGATGATAATATTTACACCAATTTAGGTAGTGCTGCTGTGTTAAGTAGTGTGTCGAATGGTTATGGAGCAAGTGGTTTGTTTTCTTCTTTTGTTCGTGCTAATTATAAATTATTCGATCGTTATTTGTTTACTTTCACAGGACGTTATGATGGTTCTTCCATGTTCGGTAGTAATAATCGCTATGGTTTCTTCCCTTCAGGAGCTATTGCATGGCGTATATCCAATGAATCGTTTATGAAAGACTTAACTTTCATTGATGATTTGAAGTTACGTGCGAGTGCGGGAACAACAGGTACACAGAACTTAACTAACTTCTCAAACCGTGACTTATATGAAGCTACCAGTTATCGTGACCAATCGGCTATTATTCATTCGCAGGTAGGCAATCGTGATATTCGTTGGGAGAAATCGACTCAATATGATTTTGGTGTTGATTTTTCTTTCTTGAATCATCGTTTAAGTGGTTCACTTGTTGGTTATATTAAGAATACCGATGGCTTGATTTGGGAATATGATTTTCCATCAAGTACTGTAGGAGGTTCTATGAATCGAAATGTAGGAGCAGTAACAAACCGGGGTGTAGAGTTTAATATTACTGGTCGCGTACTTCAAACGGACGATTGGAATCTTGACTTGACATTGAACTTATCTCATAATAAGAATAAAGTTACAAAATTAGTACAAGAAGGTTCTACTAAAAATGCTATGGATAATGTAATTGTACATGAAGGATCTAGCGGTCAAGTTTTAGCAGTTGGTTATCCTATGGGAGCTTTCTTTGGTTACGAGTATAATGGAATTATTCAAAATCAGGAACGTATTGATGAACTGAATGCTTATGCAAAAGAAAAAGGAGAAACATATTATGATGGTAATACATTGAAACCCGGGCATCTTGAGATTAAAGACTTGAATGGTGATGGTAAAATTACGATTGATGATAGAGTAATCATTGCGAATCCTGATCCAAAATTCTTTGGTGGTTTCATAGGAAATCTTTCGTATAAGCGTTTTACTCTCTTTGCTAATTTTGGTTATCAGGTCGGTGGTAAAAAACAATACGGGAAAACATTACAAAATATTCCGGGCCAATTAACGGGATTAATTGATTATGGATTGAATGATCGTTGGTCTGATGATAATAAAAATGCAAAATATCCTGCTCTTTATATAGGCGATGGAGTCCCTCGTTTTACTGATATGGCTTTGCATAATGCTTCTTATTTACGTTTACAAGAAGTTCGTATTTCTTATGATTTGCCATTCCGTAAAGTAATAAGAGGGCAAGTTTATGTATCATCAACCAATCTGTTTACCATATCCTCTTATCCGGGAACAGACCCTGCTACTGTAAATACGACAAGTAATTTCGGTGGTAACTATGAAACATCATATCCGGGAATACGTTCATTCTCTGTTGGTTTGAAGTTTAGTTTATAATTTTAGAGAGATTATCAAATGAAAAAATATATAATGATAGCCCTATTAACATTGGGCGTTACATCTTGCCAATTGGTAGATGTTTTAGACAAGAAGCCGGAGTTTGAAGCTGACCTTGATGGAGCTATTACCAATCAAGAGTCTGTGGAACTTGCTTTAAATGGTATTTATTATTATCTTCCGGGAAATGGATTTAATGTAATTTTTCCTACAGTTTCAGGAAGTTTCAAGGCTGGTACAATGCTTCGCCAAGATCTTGTAACTGCTGGTAATGCTGTCTATTTTTCTGAACGTACTCTTCCAACTCTTGGATTTAGCGATCCGACAGAATGGGATTCGGATTACAGTATGATTAAGAATGCTAATTTTTTGGAATCTGCTTGTAATGCCATAGATGCAGGTGCTTTCAGTGGAAACAGAAAAGAGGAGATACTCGGTGAGATTGCTTTCTTAAAAGCTTTTGCTTACTTCCGTTTGATGACATATTATACAGAGTTTTGGGATGAAAATAGTAGTTATGGATTGATTATCCGTGATGAATTACCTGCTGTTTCAAACTCTTTGAAAAAACGTAGTTCTGTGAAAGAATCTTATGAATTAATTTTGGGCTATTTGAAAACTGCAATAGAGAAAGCTCCGGATTACTCTGCATCATATCAGGCTTCTAAAGAGGCAGCAATGGCTTTGAAAGCTAAAGTATTATTTTATAAAGGAGATTATGAAAATGCTTTAACTGCTATTAATGATGTTATATCGAAGGTTAGCCTGGAAAGTACATATGGTAATGTATTTGATAAAGCATCTACTTCAAAGGAAATTCTTTTTGCACGTGTGTTCGGCACAAAAGATGCTCCTAATACAAGTACCCGTTTAAGTGCATTTGGTAATAGTCCTAATAAAAATGAGGGATATTGGGGACCTACATCTACGTATGTAGATATGGTAGGTGATGATCCTCGTGCAAAAGATATATTCTCTAAAGTAGATAGTCTGGATAGTCGTGGTGTAGTGGCATATAATCTAAAGTCAATAAAAAAACTTTTGAATGAAAAGAACGATATGCCTGTTATCTACATGAGAACTGCAGAATTATATTTAATGAAAGCAGAAGCTATTTATAGGACAAACGGTTCGATTGCAGACTCTTATGGAGCAATTAAGCCTTTACGCAGTAGAGTAGGAGCGGATATTAAAGAACCGGCAACCCGTGAAGCATTGGAAGATGCACTGTTTAAAGAATGGTTGATCGAAATGTCTTTTGAATCATGGCATGAGTGGTTTGCTGCTATTCGTTTTGCAGGATTGAAAGCGGATAAGCCTAATTTTGAAAGATTACTTGCTATGAACGAGACAATGAAAAAAGCCTTGGATAAAGAATATGAAACCAGTCAGGACAAAGGTGATGCTTATTTGCAACGTATTAAAGATCGCCGTATCGAGATGATACCGACTGCCGAATTGCAATCCAACCATGAGGCAGTACAAAACCCCGGTTATTGATAACAGATGAAAAAGATGAAGAAAGTATATTTATTTGTAGTAATGCTTCTGTTTGCGTCATTTACAATGGCGCAAACAGGCATTACTTTCTTTCACGGAACATGGTCTGAAACAGTAGCCAAAGCCAAAGCTGAGAATAAACTCATATTTATTGATTTTTATACTCAATGGTGCGGACCTTGTTTGAACATGGCAGAAACAGTATTTATATTGCCTACAGTGGGGGATTATTATAATTCAACATTTGTGAATGCAAAGATTGATGCCGAACATGGTGAAGGTGTAGAATTGGCAAAAAAGTATGGGGTACGCAGCTATCCTACTTATGCTTATGTAGATCCTCAGACTGAAGAATTAGTACATCGCAGTGGAAGTAGACAAACGGCTGAACAGTTTGTTCAGACCGGTAAGAGTGCAACTGTTCCTACATTACGTTCTTTGTATTTGGAATCAGAATATAATAAGGGTAATAGGGATAAACAACTTTTAATTGATTACATTAATTATGAGAACTCTATCTATAAAAGAAATTTAGTTAGAACCGCCTTTGATGAGTTGATTAATGGAGGGGCAAAGTTAACTGAAACTAATGTTTGGGATTTGTATGTTAATACAATTTCAGGCGCAGATAATCCATATTTGCAGCAAGTTTCCGACAATTATGATGATTTCTGCAAATTATTTGGAAAATCGGTTGTGGATGCTAAGTTGGCGAAAGAGACTACTTATTGTGATACGGAAGTATTAGATAAATTATGTAGTTTTGAAGGAAAAGAATTTAATCGTCAGATGATTCTTATAAATAAGGATTTAAATGCGAAGCGTTATGATATGGTAATTAAAGGCATTGATGCGATGATTGCCGATCCGACAGTTAATCAACAAGACTTAATTTCGCGCCTTAGATTCATCGTTCGTTTAGGTCGCTCGGGTAGTGATATTCCGGACAGTTGGTTTTATAAATGTGTAGAATATCTTCAGTATATTGCATATAATATGTCTGACAGGCAAGATGCATATATTCATCAGGAATATGCTCAAGCATTGGAAGAAGTGCTTCGTCGTATGCCGGAGAAGAATATCCCGACATTTATTGCCAATAAACCTCTGCATGGGAAAAAAGAATATTCTATGCGTCCAGATGTATTGAAGCAAAAGCCGATGAAAAAGAAATAACTTAGGCTATGCATAATAATTAAAGGCTGATTCATTAAGAATCAGCCTTTCTTTGTATATAGCTCATTCATTTAACAAACTGTGTTTTTTATTTTATCCTATTCATAAATAGTGAAATACAATGCTGGTAATATTTTTATTACGAATGACTATAATCGTTTTATAATGACAGTGGAATAACAGAAGGCATTACTGTTTCCGAATAGTCACATTAAGTATTTCAACAGGGAGATTTAGCTCTTTTATCCTTACATATTAGCTTCTGCACATGTTGTGAGTAGCCTTACGCACATAATGTGTGGAAGCTTCATTACAATATGTGCATAAGTTTTTGCACATGATGTGCATAAGGAAATATATAGGGGCGGATTTATTAATTGATGGGTAGGAAATGCTTAGTTTATGGGTTGTTATGCAACAATCTTTTGCTTAAATAGCGTACGGGATACCACACGGAAAGGAAACCTACGATAATGACTGTGGCGAATATCAAGGCTACATCCCAGAAATGTACCCTGACAGGATAGGCATCTACAACGAAAGTTCCGGCAGTGTTTCCCAATGAAATGAAACCGAACTCTTGTTGGGCGAAGCAAAGCGCAACTCCCAATACAATGCCTATGACAGCTCCCATGAGAGTAATCATACGGCCTTCGAACAAGAAGATGCGTGAGATTAACTTATCATCGGCACCGAGGTTGCGAAGGGTTTGCACGTTTTCTTTCTTATCAATGATGAGCATGGACAGAGAGCCAATAACATTGAAACAGGCTATCAGCAGGATGAAAGTGAGGAATATATAGGAAATCAGCTTTTCTATCTCCATGATGCGGAAGACATCGGCTTGCTGTTCGTAACGGTCTTGCACAATGAAATCCTTTCCCAGCTTGCTTTGGATGGTTTTCTTTATGGAGTTGGTGTTAGCATCGGGCTTTAACTTCAACTCTATGGCAGACACTTCTGTTTGATAATCGAAGAGACGGCGGGCAAAGTCCAGTGAAGTAAGTATGTAAGCCCTGTCATATTTTTCTTGGTTCACTGCAAACACTACTCCCGGAGAGAACAAATAATCCTGAGTGAATGAAGCGGCAGGGTTAGCCATGTTTACCTTTTCGTTCCGTTTGGGTGCGTATATCTGCAACGGATCTACAAACTGTACTCCGGTGCCGAGGGTAGATACGAGTTCTATTCCCATTACTCCGTAATCCACAATGGAGTCGTGCAGAATAAACTCCCCTTTCCCGTAAAGGATGCTGTCTATCTCCGTCAGTTGCTCAAAGTTATCTTGCACTCCTTTGATGACTGCCATTGTTTGGCGATCTTTGTACTGCACCATGGCATTGTCTTCTAATGTTTCGGTAAGTATGGCTATTTGGGGCATGGAACGAAGGAAGTTAAGACGTTTGTCCTGCCCGTCGAATATCTTACCCGATGAGGCGGTTATCTTGATTTGAGGATCGAAAGCAGTGAAGTAAGAGGCTACAATGTCCTGGAATCCGTTGAACACAGAGAGGGTGCATACCAATGCGAGTGTGGCAAGTGCTACGCCACACACTGATATTCCCGAAATAATGTTAATCGCATTGTGCGACTTCTTCGAGAAAAGATACCGTTTGGCTATGTAGAACGGGAAGTTCACCGGTGCTTGTGTTGAGCCGTTTTATTTTAAAAGTTGGTCTATCTTCTCGATGTAGTCCAAAGAGTCATCAACAAAGAATTTGAGTTCGGGGATGATTCTTAACTGGTGGCGTACGCGGGTTCCCAGTTCGAATCGGATAGATTTCATGTTCTCATTGATGTTCTTTACAATCTCTTCGCTTTTGTCGGAAGGGAATACACTGAGATATACACGAGCCATGCTCATATCCGGGCTGATTCTCACTGCGCTTACCGAGATTAAAACACCATTCATTGCTTTGGTTTGAAGCAAGAATATCTCGCTCAACTCTTTCTGAATCAGGCGGGCAATCTTATTTTGTCTGGTCGTTTCCATATTATTATTTATTTTTCTTTCTTTCTTATAATTGTCAGACCGTCGCGGAGAGGAAGGATTACTTTTTCTACTCTTTCATCATTCGCTATCAGGTCATTGAACTTCTTTATTCCAATGGTTTGGTAATCGTTGCTGTGAGGTTCTTCCAATACATGACCGTCCCACAGGGTGTTGTCTGCAATGATGTATCCTCCGGGCGACAGTTTCTTCAGCACCATTTCATAATACTCGATGTATTTGCGCTTGTCTCCGTCAACGAAAGCCAAATCAAATTGTATATCCATTTGCGGAACCAGTTGCAAGGCATCTCCTATGTAGAACTTGATTTTGTCTGCATAAGCCGAGTTTTCCAGCCACGGACGGGTAAAGTATTCCTGCTCGTCGTTTATCTCAAACGTGTGGAGCATGCCTCCGTCTTCCAATCCTTCTGCAAGACATAACGCGGAATACCCGCTATATGTTCCGATTTCGAGTATTTGTTTGGGACGAATCATCCGGACGAACATCTTCAACATCCTTCCCTGCAAATGACCGGAAGCCATGCGGGGACGGAGTAGTTTTACGTGGGTATCGCGATAAAGGGCTTTCAGATAGTCGCTTTCTTCATCGATATGCTCCAGGATGTATTGGTCTAATGACTCGTCGGCTGCATTCATCGTCCTATAAAACTTGGCAACAAGTAATCTTTTGCTTTGTCGAGAATCGTACCCACTGTGTTTATTTCAAGGAAAGTAGTTCCTCCACCTTCGCCGAAGCTTCCGCTGAGGTATGCTATCATGTCCTTTTTTGCAAGTCGTCTTTCTTTCATCAATAAGTCCAGTGCTGCAAAGAAATAATGTTGTGCATTGTCTTTTTCTTCAAGGAAGATAGGAAGTACTCCGTAAGAGAGTGCCAACAGACGCATTGTTTTTTCATTGTAGCACATAGCCAAGACCGGATATTTGCCCCTGAAAGCTGCCACATAGCGTGCCGTACGTCCGGTATAGCTGTCCGTTAAAATTGCACGTATGTTCAGACGGGTGGTTGCCTTTACCGCTTGTTTGGCAAGGAAGGCTGTTACGTCATTGTTCTCAGGATTCAATGGGATGCGTATGTCGTTTTCTTCCAACTTATCTTTTTCTGCTTGTGCAGCGATGGTTGCCATTGTCTTTACTGCTTCCACCGGGTATTTACCGTATGCAGTCTCGCCGCTCAACATCAAAGCATCTGTGCGGTAATAGATTGCATTGGCAATATCAGTAACCTCCGCACGTGTGGGACGCGGGTTGTTTATCATTGTGTGCAACATTTGTGTAGCAACAATAACAGGTTTCTTGGCAAGAATACATTTCTTGATAAGGATGCGTTGAATTCCCGGAATTCTTTCTTGTGGGACTTCAATACCTAAATCGCCACGGGCAACCATTACCCCGTAAGCTACTTCAAGAATCTCGTCTATGTTGTCAACGCCTTCTTGATTCTCAATCTTTGCAATTATCTTGATAGGGCTGTTGTGCTCATCAAGGATTTTTTGAATATCAAGAACGTCCTGCTTGTTGCGCACGAATGAGTGTGCAATGAAGTCTATGTCTTTTTCTATTGCATACAGGATGTTTTTTCTGTCCTTCTCTGTAAGCGATGGCAAGTTGATGCGTACTCCCGGAACGTTTACGCTCTTACGGCTGCCTAAAGTCGCTTCGTTCTCCACCTCACAAAGCAGATAGTCGTCATGTTTTTCAACTACTTTAAGTTCAAGATCACCATCGTCGATAAGAATTTTTCCACCTACCGATAAGTCTCTGACAAAGTTAGGGTAAGAAACAGCGATGCATTCGCGGGTTGTTTCCAAATCGGGGTTGCCCACTACACGAACTTTGTCTCCGATAGCAAACGGAATGGGTTCGGCATTGGCTGTTGTTCTTACTTCAGGACCTTTCGTGTCCATTAGAATAGCTATCTTGTTGGATACTGTTCTTACATTGTTGATAATCTGGTCGAAACCTTCCTGTGTAGCATGAGCTGTATTCATACGTACTACATTCATTCCGGCATCGTATAGCTGTTTGAGGAATTCTACATCACATCTTCTATCTGAAATAGAAGCAACTATTTTCGTATACTTTTTCATAATCCCTATACCTTAAATATATATTATACCTGTTTTTATTAATTATTTGTTGAGCAATGCTTCGAGGGCAAGGCGGTAAGAGTTCAATCCGAATCCGCAGATTACTCCTTTACATGCACATGCTATCATTGAGACATGGCGAAAAGACTCTCTTGCATGTACGTTGGATATATGTACTTCGATGACCGGTGCCGTTACCGCTTTGATAGCATCCTGGAGTGCTATGGAAGTGTGAGTATAAGCCCCCGCATTCATGATAATACCATCATAATCAAAACCTACTTCGTGAATCTTGTTAATCATTTCCCCTTCCACGTTCGATTGATAGTAATCAATTTGAATATCAGGGTAGTTTTTACGAAGCTCGGCAAGATAGTCTTCAAAAGTAACAGCTCCATAAATAGAAGGTTCACGCTTGCCTAATAAATTGATATTAGGACCGTTAATAATTTGTATTCTCATAAGAATCTGTAGTCTTACTATTTTTAATATCTTTGTAGGAACACTTTTTCAGGTTGCAAAGGTAGAAAAAAGAAATGGAAATTAATGTAAAAACTAGTAAGAAGGATAAAAATAACCAACTCATACTTAAGTATAGGCAGTATTTGCTCTTGGAAAAATCTCTTTCCGAGAACACTTTAGATGCTTATATGCATGACCTGAGTAAGCTTCTGACTTATTTGGTTGAGAGAGATATTGATGTATTTGATGTTACATTGGACGACTTGTACTCTTTCATTGCAGGTTTACATGATAAAGTTACCGCCCGCTCGCAGGCAAGGGTTATTTCCGGTATTAAATCTTTCTATCGCTTTCTGATAATGGATGATTATATAAAGAGTGATCCTACCGAGTTGCTCGAAACTCCACAGGTTGGAATGAAGTTACCGGATGTTTTGTCTGTTCAGGAGATAGATGCTATTATCTCCGGAATAGATTTAAGCAAGAAGGAAGGTCAGCGCAACCGGGCAATACTGGAAACTTTGTATAGTTGTGGTTTGCGCGTATCTGAACTTGTTAACTTGAAATTATCAGACTTGTATTTTGATGAAGGATTTATAAAAGTAGAGGGAAAAGGAAGCAAACAACGGCTTGTGCCGATTTCACCGAGGGCTGTTAAAGAGATTACCTATTATTTTACGGATAGGAATCTGCTGACGATCAAAAAGGGGAATGAGGATTTCACGTTTCTTAGCAGAAGAGGAACCAAACTTTCGAGAATCATGGTTTTTCATATAATAAAAGAAGAGAGCGATAAGGCAGGAATTACCAAAAACGTAAGCCCCCATACTTTCCGTCATTCATTTGCAACCCATTTGCTGGAGGGGGGTGCAAATCTCCGGGCTATTCAAAGCATGTTGGGGCATGAGTCTATATCAACTACCGAAATTTATACGCATATCGACCGGGAAATGTTAAGAAGCGAGATACTGGAACACCATCCGCGAAACATAAAGTTTCGAAAAGAAAATGAACATTCCGACGAACAATAATCCATAAATATCGGTTTTACCTTATACGGATACCTCAAACTAACAAATATTATCATATAAATTAATATAATTTTTGCATAAGATTTGCCAATATATTGAAGAATTAATATCTTTGCCCCAAAGTTATGTAGACTAGTGATGGTCTTTTATTAAATGATTTCAATTACAAACATTTAATTTATATCAAAATGATGAAGAAGTTGTATTTGCCATTACTTATGGCACTTATCGTTGTCGGATTATCTTCTTGTAAGAAGATGGGTCCTTTGTCTCCTGATTACTTTACAGTAACTCCTCAAGTTTTGGAAGCTGTTGGTGGTAAAGTTCCCGCAACTATTAACGGTAAATTCCCTGAAAAGTATTTCAACAAGAAAGCTGTAGTAGAGGTTACTCCGGTTTTGAGATGGAATGGTGGTGAAGTTAAAGGTCAGCCAGCTGTATTCCAAGGTGAAAAAGTACAAGGAAATGATCAAACAATCTCTTACAAGGTTGGTGGAAACTACACAATGAAAGTTTCTTTTGATTATGTTCCGGAAATGGCAAAATCAGAATTGTATCTTCAGTTCAACGCTAAAGTTGGTAATAAAACAGTTAAAATCCCTGAAGTAAAGGTTGCTGACGGTGTTATTGCTACATCTGAATTGCTTGGTAAAACTGTAGGTAGCGCAAATCCTGCTAACGCAGCTGACGCTTTCCAACGTATTATCAAACAAGCTAAAGAAGCTAAGATCATGTTCCTTATCCAACAAGCTAACCTTCGTGCAAGCGAATTGAAATCTGCAGAAATTAAAGATTTCAACCAAGTTGTTGCTGATGTAAACGCTGATACTAAGGGTAAGAAGATCAACAATATCGAAATCTCTGCTTATGCATCTCCTGATGGTGGCATGGATTTGAATACTAAGTTGGCTGAAAACCGCGAAGGTAACACTGTTAAATACATGAACAAAGAATTGAAGAAAGGTAAGATCGATGCTGCTGTAGATTCTAAATATACAGCTGAAGACTGGTCTGGATTCCAAGAATTGGTTTCTAAGTCTAACATCCAAGATAAAGAACTTATCCTTCGCGTTCTTTCTATGTATAGCGATCCTGAACAAAGAGAAACTGAAATCAAGAACATTTCTTCAGTTTACAAAACTTTGGCTGACGAAATCCTTCCTCAGTTGCGTCGTTCTCGTTTGACTTTGAACTATGACTTGATCGGTAAGTCAGATGCTGAAATCATGGAATTCTTCAACAGCGATCCTAGCAAATTGAACGTAGAAGAAATTCTTTACGCTTCTACATTGACTAACGATCCTGCTAAGAAAGAAGCTATCTATACTAAGACTACTCAGTTGTATCCTAACGATTACCGTGCATACAACAACTTGGGTGAATTAGCATTCAGAAATGGTGATCTTGCAAAAGCTGAATCATTTGTAAACAAAGCTGCAAGCATCAATCCTTCTGCTTCTGAAGTTAACATGAACCTTGGTTTGATCGCTCTTGCTAAGGGTAACAGAGCTGCTGCTGAAAGCTATTTGGCTAAAGCTTCTGGTGCTAAAGAATTGAACGAAGCTCTTGGTAACTTATATGTTGCTCAAGGACAATATGAAAGAGCTGTAAACGCATTCGGTGACACTAAGACTAACAGTGCTGCTCTTGCTCAGATCCTTGCTAAGGATTACAACAAAGCTAAGACAACTCTTTCTGGCGTAGCTACTCCGGATGCTTATACTGACTATTTGATGGCTGTATTAGGTGCAAGAACAAACAATGCATCTATGGTAACTAGCAGCTTGGCAAGTGCAGTTAAGAAGGAAGTTTCTTTGGCTAACATGGCAGCTAACGACCTTGAATTCGCTAAATATGCTACTAATGCTGATTTCCTTAAAGCTATTGGTAAGTAATAAGTGACTTTATAGAAAGTAATATAGGGCGAGGCTACTCATCTGAGTAGCCTCGCTTTTTTATGTCTTCTAATTGAAATTATCCGATGAAACATGCCTTTGCTTAGAAACAAATTAACTAACTTCGCACAAAATATAGTTAGACATGAAGAATGTAAGCTTGATAATTATTTCTATACTTTGTTTATCCGGATGCGGTAAAACGTCCGATAAGTTTGTATTGAAGGGTGACATCAAAGACTTGGGCAATGATACGATACTTGTATATGGACTTGATGAAAACAGAGATAGGATAGATACCATATATACGGAAAACGGGAAGTTTGACTATGAGATCAATGTAGATACAATTACACCTGTTGCCTTTTTGTTCGGAAAGCTTGGTGAGGAATGTATTGTTTATGCCGATAAAGGATTAAAATCTACTATGACAGGTGATCGTCTTTCGCTCCATGCTTTACAGGTTAAAGGCGGTATTCTTAATGAAGAGTTGTCCGCATTCAGGGCAACCCTCTCCGGCTTGCCTCAGGATTCGGCAGTGACGGTAAATCAAGCAGAGGTATTTATACGTAGTCATCCTTTTTCTTTGGTAAGCATCCATTTGCTTGATAAATATTTTGTCCAGACACCTTATCCCGATATTA
Source organism: uncultured Bacteroides sp. (assembly GCA_902492205.1). GTDB lineage: Bacteria > Bacteroidota > Bacteroidia > Bacteroidales > Bacteroidaceae > Bacteroides. The sequence continues at coordinate 394,402 of CABUKU010000001.1, forward strand.
ATAAGATTAAGGAATTGCAGAAAACCATGAGTGGTGATCTGCTGGATAATTCTTATATGAAACGTTTGGGGGAAGTTCTGGACAGGCAGAAGACTTTGCTGGTAGGTTCCCGTTCTCCATACTTTGTCAATAAGAATCAGAAAGGGGAATCTATTAATCTGAATACCTTTAAAGACAAATATCTTTTAATTGATTTCTGGGCTTCATGGTGCGACCGCTGTATGGAAGAGCAAGCAACATTGAAGAAACTCAATAAGAAATATAAGAAAGAGAAGTTCGCCATTCTGGGAGTATCATTGGATATTGAAAAGGATAAATGGAAAGAAGCCATAAAGAAGGACACCTTGAGTTGGGAGCAGATTACCGATTTCAAAGGATGGGAGAATACGGTAGTCAGACAATTCGGAATAAATACACTGCCAAGTAATGTGTTGCTTGATACCAGTGGTAAGATAATAGCTACAAATCTGACAAAAGAGGAACTAACCGATAAGTTGGAAGAAATATTTAAATAAATCACAAACATAAATGCTCGTTAAAGTTTTTGGTGCTGCTGTTCAAGGGATTGACGCAACGATAGTCACAATTGAAGTCAACAGCTCCAGAGGCTGTAAATTCTATTTGGTAGGTTTACCTGACTCGGCTGTGAAAGAGAGTCACGAACGTATTCTTTCTGCTTTTCAGGTCAACGAATATAAGTTTCCTACATCCAAGATTGTAATCAATATGGCTCCGGCCGACATACGTAAGGAAGGTTCTTCCTATGATTTGCCTCTTGCCGTAGGGATGCTTGCTACATCTAAGATTATAACAACCGACAAACTTTTCAATTATCTTATTATCGGTGAACTGAGCCTTGACGGAAGCTTGCAACCGATAAAAGGGGCATTGCCCATTGCTATTAAAGCCCGTGAAGAAGGTTTTGAAGGAATGATTCTGCCAGAACAGAATGCCCGCGAAGCTGCTGTTGTCAATAATCTTAAAGTGTATGGCGTAAAGAATATCAAAGAAGTAGTGCAGTTCTTCAATGATGAGACGGCATTGGAACCTACCATTGTCAATACACGTGAAGAGTTCTATACGCGGCAGACAGCTTTCGATCTCGATTTCTCCGATGTAAAAGGACAGGAGAATGTGAAACGTGCATTGGAAGTAGCTGCAAGCGGAGGACATAATGCAATTTTAGTCGGTGCTCCGGGAAGCGGAAAGTCCATGATGGCTAAACGTTTGCCGTCCATTCTTCCTCCTTTAACCTTAGGAGAAAGCCTTGAAACGACAAAGATACATTCCGTAGCAGGGAAGCTGGGAAAAGAAACTTCACTGATAGCCAAGCGTCCATTCCGCAGTCCTCATCACACCATTTCTCAGGTTGCTATGGTGGGCGGTGGCTCTTATCCCCAACCCGGAGAGATAAGTTTGGCACATAATGGAATACTGTTCTTGGATGAATTGCCCGAATTTAGCAGAAGTGTGCTCGAAGTGCTCCGTCAACCGCTTGAGGACAGGCAAATATCTGTTTCACGTGCCCGGATGAATGTAGAGTTTCCTGCCGGGTTCATGTTGATTGCTTCCATGAATCCCTGTCCTTGCGGATACTATAATCATCCCATCAAAGCATGTGTATGCAGTACGGCTCAGGTACAGAAATACCTGAATAAAATATCAGGGCCTTTGCTCGACCGTATTGACATACAAATTGAAATCATTCCCGTTCCTTTTGAAAAGATGTCGGATAAGCGCCCCGTAGAAACAAGTGAAGCTATCAGGGCGCGTGTGATGAAAGCACGCCGGATACAGGAAAAACGTTTTGCCGGCTGTCCGGGTATTTATTGTAATGCCCAAATGACCTCTAAACTATTGGCGCAGCATGCACAATTGGATGAAGCAAGTCTGCGTTTGTTGAAAGGGGCGATGGTAAGATTAAACCTGTCTGCCCGTGCTTATGACCGTATATTGAAGGTTGCGCGAACTATTGCCGACTTGGAAGGAAGTGAAAACATCACAGCCTCCCACTTAGCTGAAGCCATCGGTTACAGAAACTTGGATAGAGAAAACTGGGCGAGATAATTCTCAACTCTCAACTCTTCTCAATTCTAATACGTGCATCCACTGCAATGACATCTTTGTCCGTTGCCAGCAATGGGTTAATATCCATTTCTTTTATCTCGGTGGCAAAGCGGAGCAGGGAAGAAAGCCGCACAATGATTTCGGCAAACTTATCTTCGTTAACTCCCTTTTGTCCACGAGTTCCCTGAATAATCTTGTAAGCCCGCAAAGAATGAATCATGGAGTATGCTTCTTCATAAGACAGCGGTGCAAGACCGGAAGATACATCTTTCAGCACTTCCACAAAGATACCTCCCAAACCGCAAAGCACCACGTGTCCGAACTTCTCTTCATACTTGGCGCCGATAAACAATTCCGTGCCTTTCAACATCGGTTGAACCATGACGGAAGTCACTTCGGGAATCTTCATCATGCGGTCGAACTCCAATGCAAGGTGCTCTTCCGATTTGATGTTCAATACTACTCCTCCCACATCCGATTTATGGATAGGTCCTACCACTTTGGCAACAACCGGAAAGCCGCAACGGCGGGAAAAAGCGAGAATCTCCTCCTTTACTGGCGATACAAACTCGGGAACAACAGGAATGCCGGCGGCATGCAGAAGCGCCTGTACATAATGTGGCTCAATGTAACCGTTTGCCGGAATCGAATCAATGATGCGGCGTATCTGTGGAACATCCACTCCAAACAATTCTATCTCTTTCACTGCCGGGGCGGGAACGTTCATAATGCGGGCAAGCGTAGTGCCGAGAGTCACTTCATCGGCAAAGTTCACGTGTCCTTTCTTCAGGAATACCTCCACTTCCTTTCCGGCTGTGTGGATGGACGGTAGCACCGGGAAGATAGGTTTCTTCGGAGCTATCATCTTTTGGTGAAGCACTTCGTACACATCATACATCTTCACCAGTCCCGGTGTGCCGAAGATTGCCATGATGGCATCTATGTTGTCTAGCTTGTCCTCACAATAATCGAGTGCGGTTTTCAGGTTCTGCGGTGTGCCTGTTGCAAGGATATCTATCGGGTTTCCTACCGATGCTCCCGGAAGCAACTGCTCTTTCAGTTCTTTGGCAAGTTCGCCTTCCAGCTTGGGAACGTTCATTCCTCCTTTGGATAAAGCGTCGGTGAGCATCACTCCCGGACCTCCTGCATGGGTGACAATGGCAAAGTTTTTTCCTTTCAACGGCGGAAGTGTGAATACACAACCTGCCGTAGTCAGTTCCTCGCGGGAGAAACAGCGCACAATGCCTGCCTTGCGGAAAAGAGCTTCGACAGCAGAATCCGAACTTGCAATGGCGCCTGTGTGTGAAGATGCGGCACGGCTTCCGCTTTCCGAGCTTCCTGCCTTAATAGCCGCAATGCGGCATCCTTTGCGGATAAGCGAAGAAGCGTGAAACAGCAACCGGTCGGGATCGCCTATGCTTTCTATATAAAGGAGTTTTATCTTGGAATCTTTCTCTGCGTCAAAGTGTTCATCCATGTATTGCAGCACATCTTCCACGCCGATCTGTTTGGCATTTCCCACAGACCACACAGAGTTGAATTGCAAACCTTTGGTCACAGCACTTTCAAGAATAAAGACAGCCGTTGCGCCCGAACTGGAAATCAAATCTACTCCTTGCGGATGCAATGTCGGGATAGGTTGGGTGAACACACTGTGGTGGCAAGTATTCAGCAGCCCGATGCAGTTTGGTCCGATCAATGCCGCACCATATTTGTCGGCGCTTTCCAGTATCTTGTCTTCCAATAATGCTCCTTCGTGAGTCTCTTCGCCAAAGCCTGCCGATAAGATGATAAAAGCCCTTACCCCTTTATCCCGTGCAAGTGTTTCCACTGCATCCGGGCAAAGTGCCGCAGGAATGGCAAGCACGGCAAGGTCTGTTTGCGGAATGTCTTCCACACTCGCAAATGCTTTCACGCCTTGTACTTCTGTTTCTTTGGGATTCACAGCACGGAGTTCGCCTTTATACTTCCCGCTTATCAGATTTCTCAGAATAGCTCCTCCCGGTTTCTGTGTATTATTGGATGCACCTACTACAACAATGCTCTCGGGGCATAGTAACTGCTTTGTTATCATAATGATAGTTTTAGATGAATACTAATGTGACAAATATACAATTATTTATTTTAATTTGTCATTTTCTGCCGAATAAGATTACTGAATGTATGGATAATCAGTCTTTTTTTTCTCGTCGATTTTAGTTCCTCACAACTGTGAGGAAACTTCTTCATATCTGTGCGCAAGCTTCCTCACGGTTGTGCGCAAACTTCCTCACGGCTATGAGGAACTAAACTGTTCAGGGCGTTTGTCAAAATATGAACGGCAAACGATTAAATAGTACTGATTAAATACAGAAAAACTTCTGATGAATAGCTGTTTTACTGAAATAATTCTGTATAAATGCTTGTGATATAAAAGATAATGCTTACCTTTGCACGCTCAAAGCAATATTTATATATCAAAACAAAATCTAAGAATTATGTATTTAGATGCAGCTAAAAAAGAAGAAATCTTTGCGAAGTACGGAAAGTCTAATACTGATACTGGCTCAGCTGAGGCCCAGATAGCTTTATTTTCATACCGTATTTCACACCTGACTGAGCACTTGCGCAGCAACAGAAAAGATTATAGCACAGAGAGATCATTGACAATGTTGGTAGGAAAGCGTCGCAGACTGTTGAACTACTTGAAAGACAAAGATATCAACAGATATCGTGCCATTGTTAAGGAACTCGGCTTAAGAAAGTAAGTTTCTTTACTTGCAAAGACATTAAAAGGTTATCATCCCGATGGGTGATAACCTTTTTTTTGTGATAAATTTATAGCTATTAGTTGCTGAAAGTTAAAGTTTTAGTTACATTTGCGCCTCAGTGGTTACAGATTAATATAAAACTAATAATATGGACAATAGCAAGATTGTGGGGGAAAAGATTAAGTCTCTCCGTGAAACGAAAGAAATCAGTGTCGAAGAATTGGCAGAACGCTCGGGGTTATCATTGGAACAAGTGCAGAGAATTGAACAAAATGTAGATTTGCCTTGTCTTGCTCCGCTAATCAAAATAGCCCGTGTATTGGGTGTCCGCTTAGGCACTTTCCTTGATGATCAGGATGAACTCGGACCGGTAGTTTGCCGTAAGTCCGAATCAAACGACTCTATCAGTTTCTCAAACAATTCTACGCATTCACGCCGTCACATGCAATATCATTCGCTGTCTAAAGCGAAAGCCGACCGTCACATGGAGCCGTTTATCATTGACGTAGCTGCAACTTCCGAAACAGATTTTGTTCTTTCTTCACACGAAGGTGAAGAGTTCATCATGGTAATGGAGGGAGTAATGGAAATCAGTTACGGCAAAAATACCTATGTGCTCGAAGAAGGCGACAGCATTTATTATGATTCTATCGTACCTCATCATGTGCATGCTTTTGAGGGACAGGCTGCCAAGATACTGGCAGTGATTTATACACCTATTTAATAACGGGGCATTAAACATGGAATTATTCGACAGAACTCTTGGGGGATGGCTTGAACATTGGGCTGAAATTACTCCCGATAAGGAATACATTGTATATTCCGACCGTAATCTCCGTTTCACGTGGAAGCAGTTTAACGAACGGGTGGACAATATGGCAAAAGGGTTGCTTGCTATCGGGGTTACTAAAGGTTCGCACGTGGGGCTTTGGGCATCGAATGTACCCGATTGGCTGACTTTTCTTTATGCCTGTGCCAAGATAGGTGCGGTGTGTGTCACGGTGAACACAAACTATAAGCAGTCTGAATTGGAATACCTGTGCGAAAACTCCGACATGCATACTCTTTGCATTGTAAACGGGGAAAAGGACAGCGATTTTGTTCAGATGACCTATACCATGCTTCCCGAGTTAAAGACTTGCCAGCGCGGGCATTTGGATAGTAAACGTTTCCCGCGGATGAAGAATGTTATCTATGTGGGACAGGAAAAGTTCCGTGGAATGTACAACACCGCCGAAATTCTTTTGCTTGGCGATAATGTGGACGATTCCAAACTGACTGAAGCAAAGAAACAGGTGAACTGCCACGACATAGTCAACATGCAATACACCTCCGGCACCACCGGATTCCCGAAAGGGGTGATGCTTTCTCATCATAATATTGCCAATAACGGTTTCCTTACAGGTGAGCACATGAAGTTCACAGCCGATGACAAACTCTGCTGCTGTGTTCCTTTGTTCCACTGCTTTGGTGTGGTATTGGCTTCCATGAATGTATTGACTCACGGCTGCACTCAGGTAATGACGGAACGATTTGATCCGTTGCTTGTGCTTGCTTCCATTCATAAAGAACGCTGTACGGCTGTTTATGGTGTTCCCACTATGTTTATCGCCGAATTGAATCATCCCATGTTCGATATGTTCGACTTGACTTGCTTGCGCACCGGTATTATGGCGGGATCGCTTTGTCCGGTAGAGCTGATGAAGAAGGTGGAAGAAAAGATGCATATGAAGGTGACAAGTGTGTATGGCTTGACGGAAACATCGCCGGGTATGACACACAGCCGCATTGATGATCCTGCGGAAGCGCGTTGGAATACTGTCGGACGTGACTTTGAATTTACCGAAGTAAAGGTCATTGATCCCGAAACGGGAGAAGAATGCCCCGTAGGAGTACAAGGTGAAATGTGTAATCGCGGCTATAATACCATGAAAGGATATTATAAAAATCTACAGGCAACGGCCGAGGTGATTGATAAGAACGGTTTCCTTCATTCGGGAGATTTGGGAGTAATGGATAAAGACGGTTATTACCGCATTACAGGACGTATCAAAGATATGATTATCCGCGGAGGTGAGAATATTTATCCTCGTGAGATAGAAGAATTCTTGTATCAGTTCCCCGGTGTGAAAGACGTTCAGGTTGCCGGTATTCCTTCAAAGAAATATGGTGAGGAAGTCGGTGCTTTCATTATCCTGCATGACGGAGTGGATGTGCACGAATCTGATATTAAGGAGTTTTGCAAAGGCAAGATTTCCCGTTACAAGATACCTAAGTATATCTTCTTCATTAAGGAGTTTCCGATGACAGGCAGTGGAAAGATCCAGAAGTTCAAACTGAAAGATGTAGGTTTGCAGCTTTGTGCCGAACAGGGAATAGAAATTATCTGATGATATATAGCAAGGGCGGATGTGAATATCCGCCCTTGTTGTTTTATTCTGTTATATACTTGGATAATACTTTCTTTAGTTCTGTCACGGCAATGGGTTTGGTAATAAAATCATTGCATCCTGCGTTGAGTGCTTCTTTCTTATCTGTATCGAAAGCAAATGCCGTTAATGCAATGATAGGGATTTCCAATGACAGTTCCCGGATTATCTCAGTAGCTTCCAAGCCATCCATTTCCGGCATTTTGATGTCCATTAATATTATGTCGGGACTTTCGGACTTAAATAAGTCAATTGCTTCAATTCCGTTGTGGGCACGATATAATTGATACTTCTTGCCAAGCAACGCTTTTAGCAGCAAATAGTTGCTGTCTATGTCTTCGGCGATTAATATACTTTTTCTGGCGTTATTTGTTTCTATGTGTGGTGTGATTGTTTTGGTTTCTTCGTTCATATCTTTTTTCTCTTGTGTATTTTTCTTTGTGTAGGGTACTGAGAAGTGGAAAATAGATCCTCGTCCTTCTATTGATTCCACCCAGATGTTGCCGCCGATCTTTTCCACAATCATTTTGCAAATGGCTAATCCCAGCCCTGTGCCTTGTGCGAAGCTGTTCAGTTTGACAAAACGTGAAAAGATATGTTCCACTCTTTCGTGTGGAATGCCTATGCCGGTATCTTTTACATAGAATTCGATAACGTCTTCTTTCCGGTAGAAACCGAAGCGTATATTCCCTTCATGGGTGAACTTTATAGCATTGGTAATCAAGTTGGTGATAACCTGTGCCAATCTGTTGGGATCTGTAATAAGTGTTATGTCTTCTTCATTCTCTTCAAAGATGAGTGAAACTCCCGGTTGGGTTTTATTTTGCTGGGTTTCGTAGATACATTTGCATAATTCGATAGGTTTGGTAGGTCTGTTAATGAATTCAAGAGTACCTGCTTCTATCTTTGATAAGTCGAGGATGTCGTTAATCAGTTGTAATAGCAAACCTGCATTATTGTCAATGATCTCGGAATATTGTTGCCTTTCTTCATTGCTTTCTGATTCGTTGAGCAGCTTGGCAAAACCTACAATAGCATTGAGGGGAGTGCGGATTTCGTGGCTCATATTGGCAAGGAAAGCCGATTTCAGTTTATCCGATTGTTCCGCTTTTATCTTTGCTGCAATTAGTTCTTTGGTGGTTTTATTGAGTGCCTCTTGTGCTTTAACCGTTTCCGTCACATCGCGGCACATAATGAGAACATATTCTTGGTCGAGTGGGAAGATCCGGTTTTCATAGTGATGCAGTTCGCCGTCTACAATCAAATCGTGATGGGCAGTGGAACATTTTCCGGTCTTAATAACTTTAATGAGATTTTGCTTGATGTTGTTATATGCTTCGGGAGGAACGATTTCCGACATGTGCATGCCTATTAATTGTTCTCCGGGTTGCCCCACATGGTTTGTTTCTTCGGAAGAGGCCAGGTCTACCAATATTTCCGAATGGGAGAATACCGTCAGCATATCGGGAAGTGCCCCTAATATATCAATCGCATATTTTTCTTTGAAACGCTGTTGAGCAGCTTTTGGGCTTTGGACCTTTTGTATCTGTTCAGAGAGCAATTTGTTTTGGGATTCAAGTTCCTTGATTCTTTCAACTAATTCTTCTTTGGATAAATTGAGGTATGATTCCATGGTATTTGCACATTGCGGATTGATATAATTACAAATATATAATATATTATTTAAATAGAACACGAATTACATGCTTTAACATTGTATTTTTATTACACAATGAAAACATGTAATTCGTGTTTTGATATGGAAATAATAAACTCTAGGTTTTCTACCCGGGATAAACTAAATTAGCATCCGTCATATGTTCTAACACCTCATGCAGATATTTGGCAGATTCCCATTTCGCCATAGGAAGGTCATGCAGCAAGCAATTGCCGCAATCTTTCGGGGCTGTGCCGGGAACTTCTCCTTCATATTCGGCTACAAAACGAAAAGTTTCCTGCATAAGTTCTACAATGTCTTTGGATTGCAAGTCGCCTTTCATTAATAAATAGTTACCGGTGAGGCATCCCATCGGTCCCCAATATACAATTTTGTCTGCCCATACAGGATGGTTGCGCAGATAGGTTGCTGCCAGATGCTCGATAGTGTGTAATGCACCTTGTCCTAAAGCCGGCTCACGGTTAGGCTCTTTCATGCGAATATCAAATGTAGTTACTGTTTCTCCGCCTATCTGGTCTTTGCGTGACACATAGATTCCGCGTAGAAGGCGAATGTGGTCAATGGTAAAACTGGGTATTGTTTTCATATTCTTTATTGCTTTATTAAATTTCGTTTGGTAAAGAAGAGAGGAAAGCATGGGTTACTTTGAAGGAACGGTCGGCCATTTCTCCCCAGAAATTAAGATATTGCTCAAAATGGTTATCCGTTCCCGGAGTATCACTGATAATGCGGAAGCTGATAAACGGAACCTTGAACAAATGGCAAACATGTGCTATGGCTCCCGATTCCATATCTACTGCCAGACCTTCGGGAAAGGCGGCTTTAATGGTATCAAGCTCTTGGCGATCGGTTATGAATTTGTCTCCACTGCAAATCAGTCCGCTATGTATGTTTGTTATTTCCTGCTCTAACTGAGTGGCATGTTCTAATAATGTTGAGTTTCCTTCAAAGTAAAGAGGTAAACCTTGCATTTGTCCGTAGGCATTCCCGTCTCCGCACCACACATCATGGTATACAATTTGGTTGCTTACCACTACATCCATTACTTTCAGGCAAGTGTCTATGCCACCTGCTACTCCTGTACTGATAATGCAGTCCGGTTCACAGACACGTATAAGTTCCGTTGTCCCGACAGCGGCATTTACTTTTCCTATTCCGCATTGGGTAAGGATGAATGTGTTATCGCCTATATTGCCTTCCATGAAACGAAAGCCTTTGTCTGTCTTTTCAACCTTGCTTTCTAATAGTCCGATTAGCTGCTCATGTTCAACATCCATGGCGCTTATTACTCCTATTCTCATATTTCCTTTAATGTTTAGAATTGCAAATGTAGTGTTTTTCTATGGAAAATACGGGAGTAAGTGCTATCTTTGTGCGCTAACATTAAATAATATAGATAGTTATGGACTTACTTAAAAGAGCACTCCCCGATATTATTGCTGTCCTTTTGTTTATCTTAATTTCCGTTGCTTATTTTGCTCCGGCCGAGTTTGAAGGAAGAATCCTTTCGCAGGAGGATTCTCTTGCCGGTATCGGTGCCGGTAGAGAGGCGCAGGAATATTTGGAGAAGACGGGCGAACGTACCCGATGGACAAATTCAATTTTTGGTGGAATGCCCACTTACCAGTCGGCTCCGAGTTATAATTCTTCGACTTCGCTTAGATTGGTTGAGAAAGTCTATCGCTTATTTATTCCCGGTAATGCGGGACTTGTGTTTATCCTGTTGTTAGGTTTTTATATTTTGCTGAGGGCATTCAATTATTCTGCCCTGCTTTCTGCATTGGGAGCTATTATCTGGGCATTCTCCTCCTATTTCTTTATTATTATTGCGGCAGGACATCTTTGGAAGTTCATTACTCTTGCATATATTCCTCCTACGATAGCCGGAATGGTTTGGGCATATCGCGGCAAATATCTGCTTGGCGGATTAATGACCGCTTTGTTTGTTGCCTTGCAAATACTCTCCAACCACGTGCAGATGACGTACTATTTCTTGTTCGTCATGCTGTTTATGGCAATAGCTTATTTTGTAGATGCTTACCGTAAGAAAGAACTGCCTCGTTTCTTCAAGGCAACGGGGATATTGGTTGTCGCTGCTTTGATAGGCATTTCCATTAACTTGTCAAACTTATACCATACTTATCAATACAGTAAAGAAACCATGCGTGGCAAGTCTGAGTTGGTGAAGCCCGAAACAAAACAGGACGACCAAACAAAGAGCGGACTTGAACGCAGTTACATTACACACTGGAGTTACGGCATCGGCGAAACTTTCTCTTTGTTGGTTCCTAATGTAAAAGGAGGTGCTTCCGTTCCTTTGTCCAAAAACGAAGATGCGATGAAGAAAGCCGATCCTACTTATATGAGTATTTATAATCAGATAGGACAATATTGGGGCGAGCAGCCGTTTACATCCGGACCTGTTTATGTGGGTGCTTTCGTGGTAATGCTTTTTATTCTGGGATTATTTATCGTAAAAGGACCGATGAAATGGGCTTTGCTTGCTGCAACAATTCTTTCCATACTATTGTCATGGGGTAAGAACTTCATGGGGTTCACGGATTTCTTCCTTGATTATATTCCTATGTATGATAAGTTCCGTGCGGTTACTTCCATTCTGGTTATAGCCGAATTTACCATTCCTTTGCTTGCTGTGATGGCATTAAAGGAGATTGTAACGAAACCGCAGGTGCTGAAAGAGAACCTGAAATACCTTTATATCAGTTTCGGACTTACGGGAGGTATCGCATTACTGTTTGCACTTGCTCCCAAGTTCTTCTTCCCGTCTTATGTGTCATCGGCAGAGATGCAGGCACTTCAAGGAGTGGGCGAGCATTTCACTCCTATTGTAAATAACCTCACGGAAATGCGTGTGAGCATATTTACGGCTGACGCATGGCGCAGCTTCTATATTATTGTTGCGGGTACATTGATGTTACTTGCCTATAATATGGGTAAACTTAAGGCTCGTTGGATGATAACAGCAATCGCTGTTCTTTGCCTGGTGGATATGTGGTCGGTGAATAAACGTTATTTATATGACGAGCAGTTTGTGGAAAAGCATCAGCGCGAAGTTTCTTATCAGAAAACTCCTGCCGACGAATATATCTTGCAAGATAAAGCGTTGGATTATCGTGTGCTCAACCTTGCATCAAATACATTCAATGAAAACAATACCGCATACTGGCATAAGAGTATCGGAGGTTATCATGCTGCCAAACTTCGACGCTATCAGGAGATAATAGATTACCACATCGAAAAGGAAATGAACACACTTCGCCAAGAAGTGGTAAAGGCAGGCGGAGACATGGCTCAGGTGAACCCGAACGGCTTCCCTGTGTTGAATATGCTGAATACCAAATACTTCATTTTCCCCGGTGAGGGAGGGAAAACCATTCCTGTACAGAATCCTTATGCTTTCGGCAATGCATGGTTTGTGAACAGGGTGGAATATGTGAATAATGCCAATGAAGAAATAGAAGACCTTGATAAGTTTAACTTGCAGGAAACGGCTGTTGTGGATGCTAAATTCAAGGAAACGTTGAACGGTGTACAAGCTGCATTTAAGGATTCTTTGTCAAGCATAACCATCACGGCTTATCAACCTAACGAATTGACTTATAAAACGAACAATGCCAAAGACGGTGTAGCTGTATTCTCCGAAATATATTATCCGGGCTGGACGGCAACTATCGACGGCAAAGATACACCGATAGGCCGTGCCGATTATATTCTCCGGGTGATGAATATCCCGGCAGGAGAACATACCGTTGTAATGAAGTTCGATCCGAAGTCATTGCATACTACCGAAGGTATTGCTTATACCGGGCTTGCATTATTAATTATCGGTGCAGTTATAGTCATTGTGATGGGAGTAAGGAAAAAGCATGACGATAAGTGAATTTGAAGAAAGCTTTCGATGTTTATATCGTCCCTTGGGTATGTACGCATTGCGTTATACCCAAGACGTAGACGACGCGGAAGATATTGTTCAGCAAGCTTTTGCCGATATTTGGGAAAAGCTTTCCTCCGGTATGGAGATTCATAACTTAAAGGCTTATTTATATCAGGCGGTTCACAACCGTTCTCTTTCATTTGCTGCCGAGCATTCTAATATCATTCATCAAGACATTCCGGAAACGGAGGACGATATGGAAGAACGTATTTCCACTTCGGAACGTGATGCCCGTTTGTGGACTGCCATTGATAACCTGCCACCCCAACGGCAAAGAATATTTCTTCTCTCCAAACGTGATGGACTGACTTATCAGGAAATTGCCGATGAACTGAACTTATCGGTAAAGACAGTTGAGCACCAAATCAGTAAAGCTTTGAAGACACTGCGCGACACTGCATATAAAATCTATTTGTTCTTTTTCGGATAAAAAAGTTTCTTTCGGAGTGGGGGTAATTTCCCTTTTGCCTGTCTAAGGGGTATATGTCTAAAATCTATTAGGTATGAAGCAAGAAGAAGAGGAAAATATCCGGTTTGTTGCAAAGTTCTATCGGAAAGGGAAAATGAATACTTCCCGTGCATGGAAGGACTTGAATATTGCCCATTCCAAAGATAACCGCAAATATTTATTATTCCGCCGGATAGCATCGGTTGCAGCAATAGTCTGTTTGGTTGCAGGATTGAGCTATTGGCTGACGAACCGTGAACGGCACGACTGGGTTGTGGTTTCGGCTTCCAAAGGAGATAAAGAATTAGTATTGCCTGATAAAACCCATATAACACTGGCAGCAGGAAGCTCCCTCCGTTATGACCGTTTGGCATATGGCAAGGACGGACGAAATGTGATACTGAGCGGAAAGGCATTTTTCTCTGTGAAGCATTTGGCGGATAATCCTTTCAAGGTAGAGACTGTACTTGCCGATGTGCAGGTTCTCGGAACATGCTTCCAAGTACAGGCATTTGTAGATAGCACTCTGGTTGCTGTTGAGTCGGGAAAAGTACGTTTCTCGGACGGGGCGCACGATGAGGCTATCCTTACCAAAGGAATGCATGCTTCCATTCGTAAGGGAGAAAACATACTTGTTTCTTCTGCTTCCGCTCCGAATGCTTTTGCATGGAAAACACACGTCTTTGTTTATCAGGACATTCCGCTTACTACTATTATAAGGGAATTGGAAGAAGTATATAAAGTGCATATATCGGGTATTCCGGATAAAGAAATGCGTTTAACTACTTCATTCGATAATTTGCCTGTCAATGATATTATTGACATTATCAACCAGACACTCGACATAAACTTAATAACCAGACCTTGATGCAATTCTATTCTAAACTATTGTTCATTCTATTCCTTTGCTTCTTCTTTGCAGAAGGGGCAAAGGCAATAGAAGAACATGAACCGACTGTTTCTCTGAATGTGAAGCAGCGTCCTTTACGGGAGATATTCAGTGAGATTACCCGGCAAACGGGAATGAGTTTCTCTTATGAGTCGTCTTTACTGACGAAAGTACCCGGTGAACTGACTTTTCACTCGGTGAATGAACCTCTGTCCGTGACTTTAAAACGTCTTTTCACAATGGTACCTTTAAACTACCGGGTGATAGGGAAATATATCATATTGAAAAAGAAATCGAATAAGATAACAATCAGCGGGTTTGTTTCGGATAAATATTCTATGGAATCTCTTGCAGGTGCTTCTGTTTATGAGTTCAAAACCCGTAAAGGAACAACGAGCAACGGCAGTGGTTTCTTCAGTTTGACTATGGAAGAGGGGGAAACCGAGTTGGAAGTTTCGTATGTAGGTTATCAGCGATATAAACTGCATTTCCCTTATTTGCGGAAAGATACGGTCATCCGAATTCCGATGATTACCAACGAACGCCTTCAGGAAGTAGTGGTTATTGGCAATCAGGCAGTGCAGGAACCTGTTCTTATTCCGCAAATGGGCTCTTTGAAACTGTTGCAACACACGGTAAAAAGCATTCCGGTTATGTTTGGAGAAGCGGATATAATCAAGACCTTGCAAACCTTTCCCGGAGTATCGGCAGGAATTGCCGGATTGGCAGGCATGTATGTGCGTGGAGGTAATGGTGATGAGAATCTTTACTTGATTGACGGACACCCGTTGTATCAGGTCAACCATATAGGCGGGTTGTTTTCCGCTTTCAACTCCGATGTGGTGAAAGACATAGACTTCTATAAGTCCGCTTTCCCGGCAAGATATGGCGGACGCCTCTCAAGTGTGGTGGATGTACATACGAAAGACGGAAACATGCGAGAGTATCATGGAAGCGCCATGTTGGGACTGACTTCGGGAGCACTGAGTTTGGAAGGACCTTTGGTTAAGGATAAAACTTCTTTCAGCATAGCCTTGCGCCGCTCATGGCTCGATGTTTTATCTGCCCCGGCCGTTGCCATACTGAATGCAACCAAACAGGAAGGCGATTCCAAATTGATAGCCCGCTATGCTTTCACAGATTTGAATGTGAAAGTAAATCATAATTTCAACACCCGCAGCCGTGCTTATGCGGGACTTTATTTCGGGCAGGACTTCCTGAAAGGTGGAAGTAAGGAACAATGGGAAGGGGAGGAAACGAAAGACGTCAGCAAACTGCGTTGGGGAAACCTCGTTGCTTTTGCCGGGTGGTCTTATGTGTTCGGCAATAAGCTGTTTGGTGACATCAATGCTTCCTACACCCGTTATGCATCTACCCTGAAAAGGGAATATACCGAAACTTCGGCAGAGGAAAGTTTGCGCAGCACATCTTCTACCGGTAACGGGATTAATGATGTAAGCCTCCGTGCCAAGTTCGATTATATGCCTGTACAGGCGCATCATATCCGTTTTGGAGGTGATTACACTTATCACCGCTTTCATCCGGAATATACAGAGTCCCGTTCATCGGACATGAATGTGTCTTCAATGAAAACCAGTTCCGGCATTCTCGGAGCACATGAAGCCGGGCTATATGTGGAAGACGATTGGGAACTAAGTCGCATCTTCCGGTTAAATGCAGGTTTGCGTTTGGGCGTTTTTAATATCGGAAAGAAAACATATGCTTCTCTCGAACCCCGCTTTGCCATCCGTTCGTTGTTGTCGCCCTCGTTCAGCCTGAAAGCATCTTATGCCCGCATGCATCAATACATTCATCAGGTGGGTGAGAGTTATATAGATTTGCCAACCGACACATGGTTGCCTGTAAGCAAGAATATCAAACCGCAGATGAGCGACCAAGTGTCATTGGGGGCTTATTATAATCTGAATAATAAATATTCGTTTTCGGTAGAAGGCTATTATAAGTGGATGCATAACATTCTCGATTATAAAGACGGCTACAACTTCCTTCCTTCTTTCGTGGGTTGGGAGCAGAAAATGGCAGTAGGAAAAGGGCGTGTTTACGGTGCGGAACTGACCGTGCGCAAGGAAACGGGGAAAGTTACCGGCTGGATAGGCTACGGCTTAATGTGGGCAGACCGCCAATTCCCCGAAATAAACAGAGGCAAACGCTTCCCCGCCAAGTTTGATAACCGGCATAAGTTGAATATTGTTGCCAATTGGAAGGTGAGCAAGAAAGTGGAGCTGACCGGAAGCTGGACGTACATGACGGGAAACCGTGTGACTGTTTCGTTTGAGAACTACCAATACTTGGGGCAGACACACAACTCTTCAACTGTTCCTAACTATACTCCAAGCGGAGCTCTTACTCCTCCTTATATGGACGACATAGGACTCAACTATTACACCGACCGGAATAATTTCCGTCTGCCTGCCTATCACCGTCTCGATTTAGGTATTAATATCTATTGTCCCAAGAAGAAAGGGCGCATGGGTATCTGGAACGTAAGTATCTATAATGTGTATAGTTACATGGCTCCCGTTGCTATTCACAAGCGAATATGGTATAAGCCGAATTCAGAGGGATATTATGAGGGTAGCGGTTATTATCCCGAGAACCGTACCGATTGCTATTTTGAGAAGTTGGGATTGATACCGATTGTTCCTTCAGTGTCTTATACTTATAAATTCTAATTGATATGAAACGATATATATTCTTTATTTTAACGCTTGCTTTGTTCACTTCCTGTTATCAGGAAATCAACCTTGACGAATACCGCACTGCTCCCAAGATAGTCATAAATTGTGCAGCATTTACGGATGTTCCTCTTACGGCAAGCGTAACCCGTACATGGTTTTATACTGAGAACACTCCTTATGTGAAACTCCCCAATGCCAAAGTAGAGTTATATGTAAATGACAACTTTGTGGAACAAATGAAATGGCAGCCCTTAAAAACCGAAACAGAGACAAGAAGCGGTGTTCCCGATTCTGTTTTTGCTTCCGGTTATGTTCCTAAAGGAGGAGACAGGATAAAGATAGTTGCTTCCAATCCCGGTTATCAGACTGTTTATGCAGAAGATGTAGTGCCGCATGAAGTTCCGATAATTAATTTGGAGCATACTGAAAGAAAAGTAACTATAAACTCTCAAAATTATTATTATGAAAATGGACAGATGATAGAGGACAAAGACTACATAGAAGTAACATATAATGTGACTTTCCAAGATATAGCGGATCAGGATAATTACTATGTTATACAAGTGAGTGGTCCTTGGAATGGAGGTGGTTACATGTATGTAGATTTATCTTATATAGATCCTATTCTTAAAGATCAGAATACGGTAATAGATAATGCTTTAGGGTTTGATGGAGTTAATAACAGAAGCGGGTGTTTGTTTACCGACAGAGATATAAAAGGGAAAGAATATACGTTGAAACTAAAAGAGCTTATCAGTACTCGTCTCAGTGATTCGAAAAAAAGACGTATTACTCTTTATTCCCTTTCCGAATCTTATTATCAATACATACTTTCATTACAGAAAGTAGCCGGAAGCACTGTTAGCGGCGGACTTGGAAACATAGGCTTTGCCGAACCGATACAGGTTTACAGTAATGTGGTGGACGGGACAGGTATTTTAGGAACAAGCCAATATGATGTTCGTAACATAGAAATCAGTGCAGAATGAAAACCATGAAAGAAAAATCAATTTGGTATTGGAACCCACCGCAGAAAGGTGGGTACAGTATAGAAGAATGCGAGAAAATAGTGTTGCAGGACATGGGTGAGATAAAGAGAAAGATTTCACTCTTGAATGCACGTTTAAGGCATCCTGCCTGAAAATTGCTTATTCCTCCATAAGCTCTCCTTCTACATAAGTTTCATGTTTCAGCCTAAAGCTTAATGAATCTGTTCTTAGAACTTTAAGCTGAAACATCTGCATACACACGGATATTTCAGGAACGCTTTTCTATTTCAATAGTTTTCTGTTATTTACATCACTTAATACTGTCATTTGCTGAATAGCGATTTGATTCAGTTTAATAAGTCTTTCTCTTTGGGGTAATCCTTCATTTATGAACAATGCATTCAGATTCTCCATATTCGACAGGCAAATTAATTCATTGATGGAGGCGTAATCGCGAATATTACCCTTTAGGTCGGGATGTGTGTCGCGCCATTGTGCAGCCGTGATTCCAAATATGGCAACATTTAATACATCGGCTTCACTGGCATAAATCATGGATATTTGTTGTTGAGTTATTTCCTGTGGCACAAGATTCTGCTTAATGGCATCTGTATGAATGTGATAGTTTATTTTAGATAATTCCCGCTTGGCAGACCAGCCGATTTGAGCTTGCTCTTGCTCTTTAAGGCGTTGGAATTCTTTGATTATATATAGTTCGAACTCAACGGAAATCCAACTTGCAAACTTGAATGCAATATCCTTATGGGCAAACGTTCCTCCGTATCTGCCGGACTTGGATATGATTCCAACAGCATCTGTTGATTCTATCCATTTTTGCGGCGAAAGAGTAAAAGCATTCAGACCTGCTTCCTTTCTAAACCTATCGAATTCGATAGGTTTAAAATTAGGGTTATATAAACTTTCCCAGATGCCAAGATACTCTAATGTATTCCTGTTACGCATCCAATTACATACTACAATGAAGGGATCCGTTGTTTTGTATTTAGCAATGTCGGTTAAGGAAATATAATCTGCTTCATTAACTTTGATGATAGTCACGTTTGTATTTTGTACGGTAATCTTTGCCATCTCAATTGTGTTGGTTGTCTTAATTTTGCAAAGTTACTTTAAAACGGAGAAAGTAAGGCATAATTGCCAACTTTTGTTGGATTAGTGTAGAAGAAGAGAAATAGAGATTAACTTCATTCTTCGGCATAACTAACCCTTTTATACAGCACATATAAGTCCGTTTTTGCCTATACTTAATTAACTTGACAACTGTCAATTATATACTTGACAGACGTCAAGTTATTAAGGTGTCAGTATAAAAGAGCTTATGGATAAGTAAAAAACGGCTTAGCCTACGCGAATAATATCCTTAAAGTTGCTGTGAAATGTGAAGGCTGAAAGGGATGAAAGCGGATGAAAGCACTTTTTAGGGGGGTGCTTTCATCTGTATATGTTTGTGGCAAGCGGTTTCAACAATTGCCGGAAGCAATGAAAGGAAGAATGTGATTGAGTAGCGGAACAGGTGGAATTTAGCGTTTGGTCACTAAACGGATGGTAAACCATATATGATAAAACACTGTACTCATCCAACCGTAATGCTTTGCCATGATGCGGAAACGTTCTTTCAGCGAGGCTTTATGATTACGGGTAGTCATTCCTTCTTCCAGATAATCTACTACGGTAACGTGGGTATTGTGAAAGGTATGTGCTTTTTTCATCAGGCGGATGCACCAGTCGAAGTCGGCGGAGAAACGGTATTTCAAATCATACGGTTCCATAATGGTGTGACGGGCAAAGAATGCTTGGTGACAAACCAACATACCTTGTTTGAAGCTTT
This sequence comes from uncultured Bacteroides sp., assembly GCA_902492205.1. Taxonomy (GTDB): domain Bacteria; phylum Bacteroidota; class Bacteroidia; order Bacteroidales; family Bacteroidaceae; genus Bacteroides. Next base: position 414,152 of record CABUKU010000001.1, read on the forward strand.
TCCAGTTCAGCCGTTCGGGAGCTTGCAGGCGGCGCATATGCAGGAAATGCCCTGCTGCGTCTACAATGGCTGTTTCGCCGTAAAGAATATCGGGAAGTTCGCTGCTGCTAATGGAGTGTACCATAAGTTGCAGAGTGTCGTCTTCGTGAAAACTGTCGCCTGCGTTGAGAAAACATAAATAATCCCCGGTAGCCATGCCGATGCCTTTGTTCATGGCATCGTATAATCCCTTGTCGGGTTCGCTCACTACTTTTGTTATGTGGCTTTTGTAGCGTTCCACAATCTCCATTGTTCCATCCGTTGAGGCTCCGTCTACTATGATGTATTCAATGTTTTTGTAGGTCTGCGTCACTACGCTTTGTATCGTGTCTTCCAATACTTTCTCGGCATTGTAAGTCACGGTGATGATGGAAAAACGGGGATTCGGTTTGTTATGCATAGTCGCCTGTTACCTTGTTGTATATATCAATGTATTTCTTTGCAATGATTTCTTCCGAATAGTTGGAGATTACTTTGCGGCAAGCTTCTTCGGATAGGTTGCGGTATTCTTCTTCGTCGGATAAAGCCCAGTGGATGCCGTTGGCAAAGTCTTGTGCCGACTTGTATTGTGCTACATAACCATTGTGAAGGTGGTCTATCATTTGCGGAATGCCTCCCGTATTGAATCCGATACAGGGAACGCCACATGCCATTGCTTCCATGATGGTGTTCGGCAAGTTGTCTTCCAACGAAGGAATGGTGAAGAGGTCTACTGCATTATAAACGTCCACCATTTTCTTTTCCTCACGGATATAGTTCAGAGCATAGACCGGGAAAGGCAGCATGGCGGCAAGCTGCGAACTTTGGCTGCCGAATACTACAATGCCGAGTTGTTCTTTCAGTTCGGGATGTTTTTCTGCAAGTATCTTGCAGGCTTCTATCATATAGTCTATTCCCTTTCGCTTATCGGTTATCTTCACAGAACCAAAGAGAAGCAGCTTTTTGTCTTGGGGAAGTTCCAAAAGGGTGCGCGCTTCCTGTTTGCTGTGTGGTCTGAACAGGTTTGTATTGATAGCGTTGGGGATGTTGGTGACGGTTTGTTCTGCAAGCAAAGCGCTTTTCTTCGCCATTCCTTCCAGCCACTTGCTGCACGCAATGAAAGTAATGGGTGCTTCTTTGTATAGTTTCTGCTTTTTGCGGAACGTGCGGCAGGAAATATCTTTTTTGCTTCCGCTTTTCCATAGGAACGGGCAGTTGCGGCATTCTGTCCGGTAATTGGTACATTCGCCTGCGTAATGGCATATTCCGGTAGCAGGCCACATGTCGTGCATGGTCCACACCACGGGTTTGCCGGAAGCAAGTATTTTGCGGATTTGTTTCAGTGAGAGCATTCCTTGGTTAATCCAATGCAGGTGGATAACGTCTGCTTGTTGGAATTCGGGTAATGAAGTTATGTCTGTCCCGGTGTTGGCGATGTCTACTGCAAAGAGATGATTCTTCTTGAAGTGGTTGGCTTTCCAGATAACGAGTCTTTCCCACACAAATTTCCAGATATGCTTCCACGAACGTTTAAGTTCTACCACACTTATTTCGTCGGTTTGCTTGTCGCGTACCAGCATTTTGGCTTTTATTCCATTGTTCTTCAAGGCTTCCATTAACCGGTTTGCGGCAACGGCTGCTCCTCCTATTCGCTCGGATGTATTAATTAACAGAACTCTCATTGGCTGAATGTTTCTGCAAAGTTAGGCTTTTTCTTTATATTTTATGCCCCGAAATCGCCTTTTAGTGTGCGTTTTATTCTCCGGATAGCTTTTGCCGTGAAAGAATTGGTACGTGAATAGTACTTTTCGATGCAACGGCGCGCCGCCTCGTCTTCTTGAACAGGGTTGATTTTAATAACAGGCAGTTCGGTTAAATGCAGGTTGGAAGCATACAGACCACCACCTCCGCAGTTGGTCCCGCTACCGTCAAAGCCTTCGTTTTGAACGAGTGACCTGCCTGTATTAAGTGAAAGTATGTCTTGCAAAAACAAGCTTGCATTCCAGCGGATAGCCCATGAATTGTTCTTTCCTTCTATTTGCCGGCGGAGCATCCGCGTATATCCATACTTTCCGTTGAAGTCGAAACGGTAAGTCAGTTTGCGTTCTTCCAGTTCTTTGAGCAATGCTTTTCCATCGGGATTAAAGTATTTCCATGCTCTGTCCCAAGTTGCCCATCCCCAACTTCCTGTCCATTTCACAAGGAATGTATCGGGGAGAGTAGAATCTTGCGTAAAGTCACAAGCTTGTATATGTCCTACTTTCGGTTCGTCTTTATAAGTTTCCAAAGCATCATTCATAAACTTGAGGAAGTAAGGAGCCACAACCAAATCATCTTCGAGTACGATTACCCGTCCGTATTTGTTTACTTGTGTGCTTACTCCGTCAATGATACTCTTTGCCAATCCCCAATTCTCTTTGCGTTCGATAATGGTAATGCTTTCAAACCCTTCGATGGTACGGATATATTCGCGTACTTCTTTAACTGCTTCAATGCTTTCCTCGTCCTTTGCATGGTCAGAGTAAATAAACAGATCGCTTTCGGCGGCAAGTTTGTTTTGCAACAATGAGGAAACTGCCCTTTTTACATGAACAGGGCGGTTGTAAACGAATAAAAGGATAGGGGCGCAGGTATTCATCTTGTGTATTTTGGTTTAGCTATAAAGTTTCTTCTGAACCATCTCCATGTCCACCATAGAAAATTGTTTTTTACAGTGATGGGTTTATTGATAACAGGAAATGTAACGGTTATAGTGGGATTAAGGTTTAAATCTGCTTCGGCTATCCGTTCTATTTTTTCGGGATGCTTAAGTGGCATAATAGGGTAAACCGGTTTGGTTTGGCTTTTAATCCCTTTGAAATGGGATGAAGTATCTCCCCAACCTACATTGTTCACCATGTTTCGGTTGGGTGTAACTACTAAGGCATGCAGTTTCAGTATTAAGAGTGTGAATTGCCAGTCCCATGAATCGGCTTTCTGTTGCTTTTGCAATTTGAACTGATCTGTTTTATATTGTCTGTCATTCCAACCGAAACCTGCCCAATGCAGTGCTTCTTTCAATTCTTTATATGAGTAATTATCCAAATATAAATCAAATTCCTCCCATACTCTTCTCCATGTCGCCCATCCCCAGCCGGAGAAATTGCAACGGAAGAAGTAAGAAGCTTCATTCCGCACAATGCCTTGTTTATAGTAGCCGTTTATAGCTGCTATTTGAGGATTGTCTTTATACCTTTCTAACAGTTCGGCACAATAAGGAAAGAAATCGGGGTGAGGGATGATGTCATCTTCTAAAATAATGCCATATTCCACTTCATTGAAGAACCAAGTAATAGCTTCTGCTACATTTCGTGCACAACCAATATTGTCTTTTCTAAAGCATGTTTTCAGGTTGCATTCCCAGTCTATCTGTTTGATGATTTCTCGTGTTTCGGCACATTTCTCTTTGTCATCCGGACGATTGCTGCGGGGACCGTCTGCTGCCACAAACAATGTCTTAGGCTTCTGTTTCCTTATTTCGTTGAAAGTTTGCCTACTGGTGTCAGGACGGTTGAAGATAATGAATAGGATGGGAACATTGAAATGTATGTTTTTTGGTGCATCCATGTGTCTATTTGTTTGGAGATAATTTATTTATTGCATCTTTCAAGGCTTTCAGATAAGACATTCCGAACTTGAGATCGGGTTCGATGTAGTTACCTTCCGCCCATTCATTCCATGATTTCAGAAATACGATCCGCTTTTCTTCCGGTTTGTCTTTTACGTGTTCGAAAGCTGTCTTAGCGTGCTTGCCGAATTTTTCCGGAGTGGAATTAACCAAAATGTGTGCACTTCTGCCCGAACGTGGAGAGTGATCCCAATTAGGAATGATTGTAGGGTAACAATCTTCCCTGCGGTCTTCTTCACCCGAGAAGTATTTAGCGGCTTTAGCATAGTCCACTACTCGTCCCTTATTAAAGAATATTTTCATAAACTTTAAGTAGATACGGTCGAAAATGGAATAGTCATGTTTGAAGAAGTGAAACAGACGCACCATGTTTACAGCATCAAATCCCATTTTCTTCATAGGTTCTATATCTTCTATATTGGCCGTATGTCCGATGAAGTGTATTCCTTTCAAACCATTCTCTTGCGCTAATTTCTGCCAAAGCCGGATGAAATGAGCAGTGTCCGGCAATTCAAATGCCGAATAAACAAGAAAGATAGGTTTGTCATCCACACGGATATACCGATGGTCTTTGAATGCGGGAAGTACGGAGTTAAAGTGTTGAATGTAGTCTTCGTCACCCGGATAGAGTTGTTCCATCAACATCTTGTTGCCACCATCTTTGCTGAACTGCTTGTCTTCCCAACTGTGGTTAGCCCAACCGAGACAGAAAGGAAAATCAGGTTCGCCGCTTTTCAGTACTTCATTGAACGGGCGTTGCAATAACTCCCGTCCGTTGCCAAACCAGTAATGCCAATAACAGAATCCCTCTACGCCATGTTCTTTTGCCATTTCGGCTTGTGCCGTGCGAGTTTCGGGAACTCTTAAATCATAGTAGCCTAAGTCTGCCGGAACTTTCGGTTGATAATGTCCGTGAAAGAGAGGTTTGGCTTTACCTACATTTGTCCATTCGGTAAATCCTTTTCCCCACCATTTATCGTTTTCGGGTGTGGGATGGAATTGGGGAAGATAAAATGCTATGACGCGTACTTTATTATTCATGCTGATTATTCTCATTGAGTGAACCGACAATCTTATCCAAATCTTTCGGCTCAGTTATCTTTTCATACAGCAAAGGTAAACTTTCTTTCAATACCCTATCGGGAATCTCTATTAAATTTATTGGTAATAGCTTCTCTATGACTTCCTTTGTAAACCTGTATTTAATGACTTTGGCAGGGTTGCCTCCTACTATTGCATAGGGCGGAACGTCTTTTGCTACCACGGCTCCTGCTGCTACGATAGCTCCTTTCCCTAAAGTTACTCCTGATAAAATAATGGCATTTATGCCAATCCAAACTTCATCCTCCACTACAATACTGCCATGACTGCATGAATCTTGTTCTGCATGTTTCCCTGTGAAGAATGATTTTAAAGGAAAAGAAGTCAGGGTTTGTATCTGGTGGTTTCCTCCTAAGATGAACTTCACATCCGGAGCAATGGAAACATAATTTCCTATTGTCAGCTTCTCATTCTTGGGATAGTAACTGTATATGTTCAGCATTCCATATGAACGGCTTCCGACAGTTACAATATTTACGGGGAAAATGAAAGAAGCAAATGTTTGATTGTGCTTGTTCCTTTTTCGCCAATTCCGCTGAAACGTAGAAAGTTCCATGTTTCTCAGAATCGTTCTTATAACAGGAATTCTTTTAAGTAACTGCATATATGGTTATTTAATTATACGTTTCTTCACTTTGCCTATGAATCTTTTCAAATTGTATCGTTTCAGTCTGTGGATAAAGAAATGAGGCTGCATCTTTAAGTATTCGTAGAAGAAGCCGGATTCTGTGAGATAGTTCATCCATAGATTCCACTTAGGAATAAAGATACTGTTCCAAGGCTTATTTTGACCTACATAGTGCACTTGAACTACTTCATTCAGGGCTGTTTCAAACTCCTGCCGGGCAATCTGCCGGTTCTCCCTGAACTCCTCAACATCGGAATTGAACTCTATTTGTGAAGCATCGAGAGTATAAAAGAACATACACACCACATATTTGTATGGCAGGTATTTAATGTGGGGAAAACAACATAAGTCTATGCAGTCTTGTTCGGGAAGATAAAGCCGTGAAAGATTAGTTTTATAAAACTCGGTCATCTTCTCCTGTATGCGGTTTTCCCGGATATGCTTTAAGTTTATCAGTAAATATCCTCCGGATATGCCTTGCTTGATTATTTCTATTTCTTCTTTATTAAAGTTTACGGAGTATTTGGGTATACTTTGATTCTTTAAAATAGGCCGTACTCCTGCATAATAAAAGAACTCATCTTCATAAAGGAAATAAGATTCTGATATATCTCCTGTGAAAACAACATCGACGTCCGAACAGATGATGCGGTCATATTGTGGAAATATGTCGGCGGCTATGAGTTTATTGAATATCTCTTTCGAGAAATAAGATTTGTTTTTCAAACAGTTCCAACCGGAATCATAGGAAGAAACATCGATGAACTCCAAAGAAGCATTTTTAAACTCCCGCACCACTTTTATGAGTTTGCTTTGTGCTTTGGGCTTAATGTCGGAATGTAATACATAAAGCTTGTAACAATAGTCGGGGCAAGCGTTCTTCAATAATGAATAAATAGCTACGGCGGCAGCTACCACATAATTCTTGTCGAAGGTGAAATAAACAGGTATTGTTTTCATCTCTTTCTGATATAGTGAAGGCTTTCTTTGAAAGTAACCGAACCGCTTAGCCACATAATTGTGATATAGAGTGCTGCTGCTATAATGATTTTAGCAACAAATGCCATATAGATGTTTCCGATTCCCTGAGTGATATAACCGGTGGCAAGCATACTTGCTCCGGCTACCAGTGCAAAAGGAATAATATCTTTCAATGCCTGTAATAAAGTGAGATTAATCTCCCGCCACACAAAATACTGCCACACCAGCAACCAACTGATATTGATACCCACATAAATTTTAATCATGGTAGGGATGCCGTATGGATAAGAGTAAAGCATGACTGCTATTTGAATAATGCCTAAGATAATGGTGTTCCACATGAATATGTTGGATTTCCCTTTGCTGATAATCAGACTGGAATAAAGAGTGACAATGGAAGTAAAGGCACTTCCTATGCACAGCATTCTTAATATGTGTGCACTTGCCATCCATTTTGCAGTAATGGCAATGGTTATCAATTCCGGAGTGATGAGCGATAGACCGAAAAGGGTAGGAAAAGCAACGAATGCAGTGAACCGAAGCATCTTGCGGAATATGCGCTTTTGACGTTCACGGTCATCGGCAACATTGGCTAAAATGGGTTGTGCCACTCCGTTAACCATGCCGGTTACTACCGAATAACCCATATAGTTCCATTTGTTTGCTTGGTTGTAGTCGCCCACTTCCTGTTCGGAATAGAACTTTCCCAATATCACCGAAAGGATGTTGTTATTGATATTGGAAAAAATGTTTGTTATAAGCAGCCGACTGCTGAAAGCAATCATTCCTTTTAATGGGCGGAAGTCTATATGTATAGTCGGCCGCCAAGGTGAGAAGTACCAATAACAACAAGTAACGGAAGTTACATAAACAATATTTTGCGTGGCAATGCCCCAGTAAGCAAAGCCGTTGAGAGCAAGTGCCACACCGACAGTCCCCGATACAACAAGGCTTATCATCATGGATATAGCCCGTTGCCTCACCATAAGGTTGCGGAACATATAAGCACTCTGGGCGGTTCCCAAACTTGAAATGAAGAATCCGAGAAACGAATAACGTGCCAACGGAGTTAGTTCGGGAGTATCATAAAACCGGGCAATCAACGGGGCGCAGAGTGAAAGCAGAATGTATAAGGTAAACCCCATTAATGAGCTGAACCAGAAAACTGCATTATAGTCTTTGTGCTGAACCTCTCTCCTGTTAGCAAGGGCAGCCGTGAATCCGCTTTCTTGCAGGGTGCTGGCAATCAGAGAAAAGATACTCAGCATACCCACCATACCGTAATCGGCACGGGAAAGGATACGTGCAAGGAATATTCCGAAGAACAGATTCAGCAATTGCTGTGCGCCGTTGCTCAGTCCGCCCCAGAATAATCCTTTGGCTGTTTTATCTTTCAGTGATTGCTCTGCCATACTATTGTTCCCGGTTCTTCTTTATCTCTTCATGCTCCTTCATCAACTCATCCCGTAACTGAATGGAATTCCATGTTACGTTATGCGGAGTAAGCCCGGCTTTCAGGTTGATCGGCTCAATACCTGCTTTGCGATAACGGGAAAGGAAGTCCCAAAGAGCTTCATCGTTGAAGTTTACGAAGACAAGCATCTCGTCGGTAAACGGAACTCCGGTGAATGGAGCATTTGTTTTCTCCATGCCCGCCACTCCGGCAAGCGAACCGATGGTTTCCATATACTGTTCGGGAGCGATGCTTTTAAAGCGTATCTTCTGTAAAGTGCAAAGCTGTTTTATTTGCTGAGCTTTCTTTCCCTCAAGGTTATATAATAAGATTTGCTGCATATTATTTCACTTCACTTCCCGGCTTCACTTCTTTGCCCGGCATGATAACTGCGAGACTGCCGTCGTTGTTTTCGGCAGAAAGAATCATACCCTCCGATACAATACCTTTCAGTTTGCGGGGAGCAAGATTGGCAATGAAGCAAACTTGCTTGCCTACCAGTTCTTCGGGTTTGTAATGTTGGGCGATGCCCGATACAATAGTGCGGTTCTCCAGTCCGTCGGCAATCTTAAATTGAAGCAATTTGTCTGCTTTCGGCACTTTGGTGCATTCAAGAATGGTTCCTACGCGAATGTCTAACTTCATGAAATCATCGAACTCGATGTTTTCGCGCACCGGTTTGGCTTTGTAGTTTGCTTCTTCGTTTGCTTTCTTCGTGTCGAGCAATTTCTGTACCTGTGCTTCTATCACATCGTCTTCAATCTTCTCAAAAAGAAGTTCCGGCTTGTTCAGCACATGACCTGCTTCCAGCAAATCGGTATGTCCCAGTTCTGCCCAGTCGAAGTCGTTCATGTTCAGCATCTTTCTCAACTTATCTGCACTGAATGGCAGGAACGGTTCGAAAGCAATGGCAAGGTTGGCAACAAGTTGAAGGCTTATGTTCAGGATAGTAGCCACACGCTCCATATCTGTCTTGGCAAGTTTCCACGGCTCGGTGTCGGCAAGATATTTGTTACCGATGCGGGCAAGGTTCATTGCTTCTTTCTGAGCTTCACGGAATTTGAAATTATCGAGCAGTTTCTCTACTTCATCCTTCACATTGGCAAAGTCTTGAAGCGTTTGCTTGTCATAATCCGTCAAATTGCCCTGAGCAGGCACTTTCCCATCGAAATACTTCTGAGTGAGAACCATTGCACGGTTCACGAAGTTTCCGAAGATAGCTACCAACTCGTTATTGTTGCGTGCTTGGAAGTCTTTCCAAGTAAAATCGTTATCTTTAGTTTCGGGTGCATTGGCTGTGAGCACATAGCGGAGCACATCCTGCTTGCCCGGGAAGTCAACGAGATATTCGTGCAACCACACTGCCCAGTTGCGTGAGGTGGAAATCTTATCGCCTTCAAGGTTCAGGAACTCGTTGCTCGGCACGTTGTCCGGGAGAATGTAGCTTCCTTCTGCTTTCAGCATGGCAGGGAACACGATGCAATGGAACACGATATTATCCTTTCCGATGAAGTGTACCAAGCGGGTGTCTTTATCCTTCCACCAAGTTTCCCAAGAATCGGGGAGAAGCTCTTTGGTATTGGAAATGTATCCGATAGGAGCATCAAACCATACATAAAGCACTTTGCCCTCTGCACCTTCTACCGGCACGGGGATACCCCAATCGAGGTCGCGGCTCACGGCACGTGGCTGCAAGCCCATGTCCAGCCATGATTTGCATTGTCCGTATACGTTGGGACGCCATTCTTTGTGGTCTTCCAATATCCATTGACGCAACCATCCTTCGTGCTTGTCGAGTGGCAGATACCAGTGTTTCGTTTCACGCATTACAGGTTTGCTTCCGCTGATAGCCGATTTCGGGTTGATTAAATCCGTAGCGCTTAGCGATGTTCCGCATGCTTCGCACTGGTCGCCATAAGCGTTCAGGTTGTGGCAGTGGGGACATTCGCCGGTAATGTAACGGTCGGCAAGGAATTGCTTGGCTTCTTCGTCATAATATTGTTCGGAAGTTTGTTCGATGAACTCGCCTTTGTCATACAACTTCTTGAAGAAGCTTGAAGCCATTTCGTGATGAGTCTTCGATGAAGTGCGCGAATAAATATCGAATGAAATACCAAACTCTTTGAATGATTCTTTTATGATTTTGTGGTATCTGTCCACCACATCCTGCGGAGTGATTCCTTCCTTCTTGGCACGGATGGTAATAGGCACACCGTGTTCGTCAGAGCCTCCGATGAACAACACGTCTTCTTTTTTCAGACGAAGATAGCGGACATAGATGTCAGCCGGAACATATACTCCGGCAAGGTGACCGATGTGAACAGGACCGTTTGCATAAGGCAATGCCGAGGTCACAGTGGTTCTTTTAAATTTCTTTTCCATATATATAGTGATTGTTTTCCAAATAGTTTCGGTGTGCAAAGATAATGATTTTGAAAGAATAATGAGAACTTAGTCCTATAAATGGGACTAATTAGTCGATTATTACTTGATAGTTAGTTGAAACGAAGGCGGTAACTATATGTTTCATTGCAGTGGAACAAGCGTTTCTCTGCAGTGGAATATGCGTTTCACTGCAGAGAAACATACATTCCACTGCAGTGGAATACTTAATTAGTACGTTCGAAAGGCATAATTCTTATCTTGTAATCAACTAATTGTTCCTATTAAATACTTTTAATCTACAATAATGATGATATATAACATACTTTCTTGTTTTTTTGTCGTACCTTTGTGCCCAAATTACATGAGGTATGCAAAATATTAGAAACATTGCTATTATAGCGCACGTAGACCACGGAAAAACTACGTTAGTTGACAAGATGCTTTTAGCCGGACACCTGTTCCGCGACAATCAAAACAATGGTGAATTAATCCTTGATAACAATGACCTTGAACGTGAGCGAGGAATAACGATTCTTTCGAAGAACGTTTCAATCAATTATAACGGTACTAAAATTAATATCATTGATACTCCGGGACACGCCGACTTCGGTGGTGAGGTGGAACGTGTGTTGAACATGGCAGACGGATGTATCCTGTTGGTCGATGCTTTTGAAGGTCCGATGCCTCAAACCCGTTTCGTTCTTCAGAAAGCGCTTCAAATCGGATTGAAACCAATCGTGGTTATCAACAAGGTGGATAAACCTAACTGCCGCCCCGAAGAAGTGCATGAAATGGTATTCGACTTGATGTTCAGCCTGAATGCTACCGAAGACCAGCTCGACTTCCCTGTTGTTTATGGTTCTGCAAAGAATAACTGGATGGGTGAAGACTGGAAAACTCCGACAGACAATATTACTTATCTGCTTGATACGATCGTTGAAAACATTCCTGCTCCCGAAGAGAATCTGGGAACTCCGCAGATGTTGATTACTTCTTTGGATTACTCGTCTTACACGGGACGTATTGCAGTGGGACGTGTTCACCGCGGTACTTTGAAAGAGGGAATGAACGTAACTCTTTCACGTCGTGACGGTTCGCAGGTAAAACAAAAGATTAAAGAACTTCATGTATTCGAAGGGCTTGGAAGAAAGAAAACCGACAGTGTGTCATCCGGTGACATCTGTGCATTGGTGGGTATCGATGGATTTGAGATTGGAGATACTATCTGCGACTTCGAAAACCCGGAACCACTTGCTCCGATTGCTATCGACGAGCCGACAATGAGCATGGTATTTGCCATTAACGATTCGCCGTTCTTCGGTAAGGAAGGTAAGTTTGTTACTTCACGCCACATCAATGACCGTTTGGTGAAAGAGTTGGATAAGAACCTTGCACTGCGCGTTATCAAGAGTGAAGATTCTGATAAATGGACTGTATTCGGACGTGGTGTGCTTCACTTGTCTGTGTTGATTGAAACCATGCGCCGCGAAGGATACGAATTACAGGTAGGTCAGCCGCAGGTTATCTTCAAAGAGATAGACGGACAGAAATGTGAGCCTATCGAAGAGTTGACAATCAGTGTGCCCGAAGAATATGCAAGTAAGATTATCGACATGGTAACCCGCCGTAAAGGTGAAATGGTTTCTATGGAGAGTCAGGGTGAACGTGTGAATATTGAGTTCAATATGCCTTCACGCGGTATCATCGGTCTTCGTACCAACGTGCTTACTGCATCTGCCGGAGAAGCTATCATGGCTCACCGCTTTAAAGAATATCAACCGTTTAAAGGTGAAATAGAACGTCGCTTGAATGGCTCTATCATTGCTATGGAAGGTGGAACTGCCTTTGCTTATGCGATTGACAAGCTGCAAGATCGTGGACGTTTCTTCATTTTTCCACAGGAAGATGTTTATGCTGGACAGGTAGTGGGTGAACATGCCAAGGATAATGACTTGGTGGTGAATGTTACCAAATCTAAGAAGCTGACTAATATGCGTGCTTCGGGTTCTGATGATAAGGCAAAGATTATTCCTCCCGTACAGTTCTCATTGGAAGAGGCTCTGGAGTATATCAAGGAAGATGAGTATGTGGAAGTAACTCCGAAGAGCATGCGTATGCGTAAGATTATCTTGGATGAAATGGAACGTAAGCGCGCAAACAAGAATTAATGAATAGCTAAATATAGCTTTAGAATAAGAAGAAAGCCAACTGATCCGTAATGGATTTAGTTGGCTTTTGTTTTTATCTACATGAATACTACTGTGTTTTTCAGTAGCTCTATGATCTTTGTTTTTAGTGTCTTTATTTGTATTGGCTTGGTGGTGTATCCGTTGAAGCCGCTTTGAAGGATTCTGGCTTCATCTGATTCAAAGGCAAAGGCAGTGATGGCTATAATAGGTACAGCTGTAGAAATCTCCCTGATTTTGCAGGTGGCTTCATAACCGTCCATTACCGGCATCTTTATGTCCATAAGGATGAGGTGGGGGCGATACACTTTGTATAGTTGAACTGCTTCTTCTCCATTCCATGCATGAATTAGGTTATAATCCTTTTTGAGGATGGATTCGCATAGCTTGTAGTTGCTTGCATTATCTTCGGCAATCAGGATAGTCAGTTTATCCTCTTTATTTACAGTCTCTTTCGGGGCTGAACCGACAGTTCTGTTTGTGAAGTAGTCTTGCCGTTGTGCAGGGGTATACGGTATTGTAAACCAGAATGTAGAACCTTTCCCTACTTCCGATTCCACTCCGATCTGTCCGCCTAACTTCTCAATGATAGTGGAGCATATGGTCAGTCCTAATCCTGTTCCTTGCTTCATGGTGTCGAGCTTGACAAAGCGGTTGAATATTTGTGCCTGTTGCTCCTTGGGGATTCCTGTTCCGGTGTCGGATACGTAGAAGTATATGGTGTCTTTGTCCAACAGCCGGTAACCGAATTTAATGCTTCCCTCATTGGTGAACTTCATGGCATTGTTCACAAAGTTGGTGATGACTTGTGTCACCCGGTTCTTGTCGGTCTTAATGAAACACTCCGGCATATATTCATCGAAGACTATCTCTACATTCTCATTCTGGAAGCGCATTCGGGAAGAACGTTCGATGTCAATCAATACGCTGTTGATGTTAACGTCGGAGTAGGCAAAGTCGAGTGTTCCTGCTTCTATCTTAGAGAGATCGAGAATGTCGTTAATCAGTTGCAATAACAGGTTGTTGTTATCTTCAATGATGTTGTAGTATTCCTGTTCCTCTTCCTTGTCTTCGGTTTCCATAAGCATGTTGGAAAAACCAACAATGGCATTCAACGGAGTGCGTATCTCGTGACTCATGTTTGCAAGGAAAGCAGATTTCAGGCGGTTGGATTCTTCGGCTCGTGTTTTGGCTTCGAGTAAAGTTGCTTCCGCTTCTTTGTCGCGGGTAATATCGAAGTTAATTCCTACAATCTCCCATTCGCCTTTGCTGTTCTTTTCGGCAATTACATTCTTGTGTAACCATTTAGTCTTACCCGAAGGGCATGAAACCCGAATGTCGTTGGAATATATTTTATTTCCTCCGTTATCAATGTTTTGCAGGTAGTCTAAAAGTACTTTACGGTCTTCTTCGTATATGTTTTTATAATTCCCTATTATTTGACTGATCGGAGTATTGTTTTCTTCGCAAAGGTTGTTATACCATTCCCCGGCTGCAAATCCTTCTTGGGTGGACAGGTTGTACTTTGCATAACCTATCTTTGAATAGTTTGCTATCACGGAGAACATGTTCTTGAAATCTTGCACTTGGGTATAAATCCGGTCGGTTTCCGTATTATCGGAAATAACGAACAGATAGAAATCAAACTCTCCTTGTGCATTGTAAATGCATTTCCCTTTAATAATGATCTTTTTTACAGCCTTTTTGATATGTGTGCCATAGTAATCTCCTACCTTACTAAAGTCGTAATCAAAATGAAGGTTTATATCTTCTTTGTTACGCAAGCGTTCAAGCAGATGTGGTGAAATAGCAGGATTATCAAAAAGGTTTTTCCCGATAAATTCGTCTTTATTGTACATCCCGAATATCTCACGGTCTTTCTCATTGTTATCGAGTAAATATCCATCCCTGTCATATATTTCTATTCCTACCGGGATGTTGTTATATATACTGTGGAGATAACTGTTTGTAAGTGCCCATTTCCTTCGGTTTACTTTTTCATCTTTCAACTCTTTTTTATGTATAACTTTGAACATGGGAAGACAATGGGCAATAATGGACAGTGAGTGATATTCCATAGATGTCCATGCTTTCCGGTTTTCTCCGCTGGCATCAAGACCTAACATTCCACCAGTTAAATCGCCACTGACTATAGGAACTAAGATGAAAGAAGAAACATTTTGTGCGCAAAGTAACGAACGTTCTGCGAGAGTATCTTCCGGTAACATGCTGAGATCGTTAACTATAATCGGCTTTCGGGAGCATAGCCGTTGCGTAAACCAAGGAGTATCATCAAGGGAAATATGTTGAATATTTATCATTGCCGGAGTAATTCCTTCGGCAACTTCTTCGAGAAGGCAACTTTGTTCATGGCGTTCCCAATCGTATTCTACAATGTAAATCCGACTGCCTCCGAATGATTTCATTATATTACCTAGCAAATTGCGTATGGATTCAACATCGGGTTTATTTCTTAACGCTTCTATTAATTCCGGCAAAAGCTTTTGTATGTCGGCAATAATACAATCACTTTTTTGTTCCATTATCTATGTTGTTTGTTATAGTATCAGATGTTTGTTTGGGTATGCTTGTTACAAATATAAGGTTTTTTTATTTGTTCTGGTTCTTAACGGATGTATTATTTTACCATTATTCAATGGATATACTTTCTACCGTAACGGGACGACTTAGAAAAACTGAAGCTGATTCTTCGAATTTTCCTTCCGATTCGGTAGTGAAGAAGCGGCAAGTTCCCATTTTGGTACAACGATCATTCATTTCGGGATGTCGTTTTAAATAGTCTTTCAAACTTTCAGCAACGTATTCTCCTTGTGAAACAATGGTTATGTCATCGGGCAAGAATCGTTTTATTTTTGGCAATAACAAAGGATAATGTGTACACCCCAATATAATAGTATCTATCTTCTTATCTTTGTAAAGTAGATTGTCAATGTGTTGTTTCACAAAATAATCCGCGCCGAGAGTGTGATACTCATTATTCTCCACTAAAGGAACCCACATGGGACATGCTTCTCCGCTTACTACAATATCGGGAAATAGTTTATGTATTTCCAAGGGATAAGATTCTGATTTAATTGTTCCTGAAGTCGCTAATATTCCCACATGCCTGCTTTGGGTGATGCTGCCGATGCATTCAACAGTGGGGCGTATCACACCTAAAACTCTGCGGTCTGGGTCCAGGTTGGGAAGATCGTTCATTTGAATGCTTCTGAGTGCTTTTGCCGAAGCAGTGTTGCAAGCAAGTATAACAAGCTGGCAACCCATTTCAAATAGTTTGACTACTGCTTGGCGGGTGAACTCATAAACAATCTCGAATGAGCGGCTTCCATAAGGAGTACGGGCATTGTCTCCCAAGTAAATGTAATCATATTCGGGCATGGCTTGCTGTATTTTGTTAAGAATGGTAAGTCCGCCATAACCGGAATCGAACACTCCGATAGGTCCCGGTTGCTTTGATAATTGCTGGTTCATAATCATTGTCTATAAATGGAAAAAGGATGATAATAGTATCATCCTTTTATTATTTAAATTAGAAGTGTATTCTCCTTTATTTAATACCTAACTTTGTTTTAACAGTGGCGTTAATGTTGGTACTCTGAGTTTCGTTAACGTAAGGAATACCAGCTCTGTCAAGGTCGAAAACATAGATATATCCGCCTTCACTTCCTACAGTATTGATTGCATCCTGCAACTTCTTGAAGATAGGAGCAGTCATATCATTCTGAGCCTTGTTAAGTATCTGCTGAACTTCCTGTTGGAACTCTTCACCTCTTTGAGCTAAATCCTGGATTTCTTTTTGTCTTCTTTCAAGGATATTCTGCGGAAGAGAATCTTGTTGCTGCATCAATTCAGTATATTTCTTCTGAAGTTCTTGTTGAGCTTTCTGGATTTCGTCAGCATACTTTTTCTGCAAAGCTTCCATGTCTTTCTGAGCTTTTGCATATTCGGGCATGGCTTGAATGATTTCACTTGATCTTACGTGAGCGAATTTTAATGTCTGTGCAAATGCGCCTACAGGGAGGACGAACATTAATACTAAAGCAATTTTTTTAAGCATATGATTCTATAGTTTATTAAATTATTATTCCTTAGTTGCTATGTATGGGGTGCAAATGTATAAAATTAATTTGAATATCCTAATTTTGAGAGGATTTCATCACTAATATCTATACGCGGTGAAGCAAATATGACACTGTTAGCACTGGATCTGTCGATAATGGCTGCATATCCTTGCGTTTCGGCTACATTCTTTACAGCATCATATATTTTATCTTGTAGAGGACCTATCAAGTCTCTCTGCATTTTGGATAATTCACCGTCCTGACCAAAATATTTACGTCTCAATTCTGCAGCTTCCTTTTCTTTGGCCACAATAGCTTCTTCTTTCTGCATTTTTTGCTGTTCTGATAGTTTAACAGCTTGTGCCTGATAATCTTTATATAACGTTTCTGCCTGTTTGGCTACAGCTTCTACCTCACTTTGATATTTCTTAGAGGCATCTTCTATTTGTTTGTTTGCTTTTTCGAATGCAGGAATATTCTTAGCGATGTATTCCATATCAATGAAAGCGAACTTTTGTGCATGAGCCGTGAAAGCAAATGCGAAGAACAATACTGATAAAAGAATAGACTTTTTCATAACGCCCGGTTTTAAATTAAACAATTAGAACTCTTGTCCGAGAATGAAGTGGATATGGCTACCACCGCTTTCTTTAGAACCAAATACTTTATCAAATCCGTATGCCCAGTCAATACCCATCATACCGATCATTGGCAAGAAGATACGGACACCGACACCGGCTGAACGTTTCAGATCGAATGGGTTGAAGTCTTTTACTTCATGCCATGCATTACCACCTTCTACGAAACCTAACATATAAATACTTGTTGAAGGCTCAAGCATCAATGGGTATCTTAATTCAAGTCCTAAACGGGTATAAGCATAACCTTCATAACCTCTGTAAGGAGTCAAACTACCATTTTCATATCCACGCAATGCAATTGTTTCGGTTGCATAGCTGCTTGAATAACCTGTCATACCATCACCACCGACTTCAAATGTTTCGAAAGGTGATTTCTTGTATTTATTATAATGTCCCAACATACCGAATTCAACACGTGTCATCAATACAGGGCATTTTGCTGCACCGCTAAACGGAATAAATGTTTTTGCTTTGAACTTCCACTTATGGTATTCAACCCACTTGTGCATTTTGTTCATATCATCCTGGTTATTCTGGTTATATTTGGAATAATCTTTTCCATCAAACAAAGAATAAGGAGGAGTCAACTGTGCAGATAACGCAAATTCAGAACCACGACGTGGGAAGATTGGGTTATCCGTTGAACTACGTGCCAAAGTAATGTTTAAGCTCAGGTTGTTACATTTACCGTTTGTAACAGGGAAGTATTGCCAGTCTTTCAATATATATCTCTGGTAAGCAAGTTCCGCTGTCAAAGTAAAGTAGTCATCCGGCCATGACAGACGTTTTCCCCAACCAAGTGACAAACCAAACATTTTAACTGACTTATCCGGATCATAATAAGATGAATAGTCGTTATATCCTCCGTAGTTGTAAGAACCATAACCGCCGTAACCACTGTATAAACTATTGTAATAGTTACTGTAGTAGCTGTCATTGTAATAACGACTACTAATATCTGTCTGCAAAGAGAAGAAAGCAGACAATGACAGTGAGTTCGGTCGTTTACCTCCAAACCACGGATCTAAGAACGATATACTATATGACTGGTAATAAGTACCATTGGTTTGTCCGCTGATAGTTAACGTTTGTCCGTCACCTTGCGGCAAGAATCCTCTGTAATTATCACTCTTATGGAACAAATTAGCCATGGAGAAGTTCGTGAACTTCAAGCTTAATTTACCGATAACACCGGTTTGTCCCCATCCCGCTGAGAATTCAATCTGGTCGTTAGCTTTTGATTCTAGGTTATAAACGATGTCTACAGTACCGTTTACTGGGTCCGGTTCAGGATTAACACCGATGTTTTCAGGATTAAAATGTCCCATTTGGGCTATTTCACGATAAGAACGTTCTAAATTATCTTTACTGAATAATTCTCCCGGACGAGTACGGAGTTCACGGCGGACTACATTTTCATATAGACGATCGTTACCGTTAATTCTTACCTTATTGATTGTGGCCTGACGACCTTCGGTAATTCTCATTTCAAGGTCGATAGAGTCGTTATCCACATTGACTTCTACCGGATCAAGGTTATAGAACAAATATCCTTGGTTGTAGTAATCGTTGCCAATGGCATCTTGGTCGGTAGATAAACGCTCGTTTAATAATTTTTGATTATAAACATCGCCTTTCTTCATGCGAAGTTTGTAATTCAAATAATCTGTTGGGTATAATGTGTTACCTACCCAAGATATATTACGGAGATAATATTTATCACCTTCTTCTACCTTAATATATACATCAACTGTATTTTCTGAGAATGGGGAAATGCTGTCTACAATAATGCGTGCATCACGATAACCCAGTTCATTATATTTATCAATGATATGTTGTTTGTCTTCCTCATATTTTTCATCCACAAACTTCTTGGTACGGAATAAGTTAAGAAGCTTTCCTTTTTCATTGGTTTTCTTCATTACCCGTTTCAATTTCTTATCCGAGATAGCTACGTTACCGTCAATCGTAATTTGATGAACTTTGACTTTCGTCTTTTTGTCGATATTAACGTCTACCACTACCTGATTTTCATTGTTAGGATCGTCACGTTGAACGATTACTACTTCTGCATTTTTAAAGCCTTTTTCGTCAAAATGCTTTTTGATAAGAATCTTGGCACGGTCTACAAGGTTAGGAGTAATCTGGCTACCTTTTATTAAACCTAATTTAGCTTCAAGGTCTTGTCTCTCGGACTTTTTTACTCCATTATAATTGATTTCCGAAATACGTGGACGTTGTGTTAGGTCAATATTCAAATATATTTTATTGCCAACTATCTTACTTGCTGTAATACTAACATTTGAGAACAAACCGTGTCTCCAATAACGTTTGATGGCTTGTGTAATTTCATCTCCCGGTATAGTTATAGTTTGTCCCACGGATAAACCGGATAAACCAATAAGCACATAATCTTCGTAGTTTTTTACTCCACTTACTTTAATGCCACCGATTTCATATTTTTTCGGAGTTCCGGAGTAGAGGATTACAGGATTAGCTATTGAATCTTGATTATTAATGTCTTGCGCTGAACTTGTCAGTGAGAAACAAAACAGGCAGATGAATGTTAGCAGTATGGTGAAAATACGATAATGCATCTTATATAATTTATATTTGTTCACTAGTTTTGCCGAAGCGGCGTTCTCTCTTTTGATAATCACAAATTGCTTTATAAAATTCTTCCGATTTAAAATCAGGCCAGAATGTATCACAAAAATATAATTCAGAATAAGCACACTGCCATAACAGATAGTTGCTTAGACGAAGTTCACCTCCTGTACGGATTAGTAAATCCGGATCAGGCATGAAGTTTGTTGTTAAACGGGATGATATAACTGTATCATTTATGTCATTAATAGAAAGTTTTCCTTCTTGCACATCTTTTGAGATTTGCTTAACAGTATCGGTAATTTCCCATTTGGACGAATAACTTAAAGCTAGAACAAGGCTCATCCCGGTGTTGGTAGAGGTACGTTCAATGCAATGGTTTAAACGATCTACAACCTTTACCGGGAGTTTATCAATATCCCCGATTATTCGGAAACGAATATTATTTTTCATGAATGTGTTTTCCTCAATAGAATCGAGCAATAATCCCATTAATGCAGCTACTTCTTCTGCGGGTCTGTTCCAGTTCTCTGTAGAAAAAGTGTATAAAGTGAGGAATTTTACGCCTAACCTTGCTGCATCTTCAGCTATAATATGAACAGTCTCGGCTCCGGCTTGATGACCGTAGCTTCGCTCGTATCCACGCTGTTTTGCCCATCTTCCATTACCATCCATTATGATGGCTACATGTTGAGGTATCCGGTTTAAATCTATTTGTTCTTTATATAGCATGTCGCATTATAAGTTTTCGTAATTTAAGTGCATACATGTTCTGCACATTGTATGACGTTGAATTACTCTAAAAACTGCTCTCTTTATATTTAATTAACGAATCCTAGTTTATTGATTCTTCCTCTCCACACTTCTCCGCTGTTGCTCCACATAATCCAAATGAAGTTGTCATTGTCCACTACATAAGAGAAATCATTATTCTTATTTTTTTCTTTGAAAGATGCAGGTATGGAGATATTACTTATTGCTTCTTTCCATGTGATACCTTCATCTTTTGATGTATAGAATGCTTTGAATGCATTATCTCCTTTACC
The DNA here is from genome assembly GCA_902492205.1 of uncultured Bacteroides sp. Taxonomy (GTDB): domain Bacteria; phylum Bacteroidota; class Bacteroidia; order Bacteroidales; family Bacteroidaceae; genus Bacteroides. The sequence goes on from CABUKU010000001.1 coordinate 434,947, forward strand.
ACCAAAAGCATACAATTCATTGTTATAATAAATAAGTGCAAGATTGTCTAATCTCGGACAATTATAAGAACTTTCCGAATTAGGTGAATATTGAGTCCATTTTTCATTGTTGGAAAGAAGTCCCCAACATACCGCATTATCATTATTTGCAAGTGGATCATTGCTAAGAATAATTGTTTTCTCTATTGTTGAATTATGCTTTAACGGATAAGATACAGAAGCAACTCCGGTGGTAGGAAAGTCTTTTGGCAATTCTTCTTTTTGCTTCCATTGTCCTGTAGCACTCATTATGTAGGAATATTTATTACCGTCTTTTTCTGCAACAGCAAGTAATTGGTTTTTAGATACTCCCAATAATGTTTCTATAGTACCTTCTGTGAAAGAATGTTTGCTCCATTCTTTTCCATTATTGGATACATAATATTCACTGCTACTATTAATAGTCGCATATAAATTATCGTTGAAAACAACTAATGAAGTCGGTACTTGTGCCGGAAAATCTGATAATGTCAACTTATCCCATGTAATTTGCTTTTCGCTTGTGATATTTCCCTGATAAGCGGCATTGGCTGAGTATACAAAAATATTGTTATTGAATAAAACAGCTTTTTGTGCTCCTGTAACTTCAAAGTTACTTTCCGGCATTTGTTTCCATTCCAAAGAATCCGGATATTGTTGATGCACATTGATTTTTACCTGATATATTTTCGGAGAATTCTGAAGAGCCGGATCTTGTGCATAAACACTAAAGTAAATAGGGCTTGTGAAGTCTAAAGAATCGGCACTGCTCCATAAACACAAAGAGTCTTTTCCATGTATATCTTTCCGGTTATAAGTGATATAACCATTTAAACTCATGTTTACAATAACTTTTTTAATGTTTGTTCCTACAGGAAGTGAGTCTTTATTGAATATCATTCCGGTGTAGATACCATCTTTCTCTCCGTTATCATATTTATAAGAACCACTAGCTAGCTGGTCAATAGTGAATGGATAGTCAGAACCTGTTAACTTGATTACAATAGTAGTGTCTTCTGTCCCGTTATAATTACCATTCTTAATAATGCTATCAGTATTGATGTCATTAATAGAAAAACTTTGAATGGTAGGATCTGTACCATATTCTATAGTATTGTCGTTGTCCAAGCAAGAACTCATAGCAAATGAAATAGCCAGAAAACTAACAATTACAGATAAAAACTTTATTCTCATTGAAATACTGTGTTTATTTACAAGTTGCAAAAATAGGAACATTTTTCTCTAAATAGAGCATTAAGAGTAAGTTTTATATAAAATTATAGATAAAACTTGCTGTTTTATCGACTGATAACTATTTTATTCGTTCGTTTTAGCACTGTTTATTCTCATAATGAATAAAATTGGAACCAAAATGAGAAGCATGAGTATAATTCTTTTTTTCTTTTATTTCAGGTGCTTTAACGCCACTATGTAGTGAAATCCCAGTCTTTTCTATTCTGATTTCATCCCAAAGACCAGCGTTAATGAATGATTGTAGTAAAAGACTTCCTCCTTCAACTAATAGCGATTGAACATTTCTTTCATATAAAGCGTTACATATTTGGGGAATTATATCTGTTTTAAAATCTAACGTAATATACTCTATATTAGAAATCATTTCTTTTTTATGTTCAGTGAATACCAATGTTCTCACACTTTTATCGAACAGATTGAGTTGTTCCGGCAGTTTAAGCTCCTTGTCTATTACTATGCGGGTAGGATTCTTACCATACCAGTTCCTTACGTTGAGTGACGGATTATCAAGATATGCTGTGTTTGTTCCTACCATAATTCCATCTACTTCCGTGCGAAGCTTATGAACAAGCATGCTCGTAAGTGGGTTAGATAATATAACAGGTTTGCCATCAGTCCGGATTATGTCGATATATCCATCAACCGATTCCGCCCATTTTAAAATAATATACGGACGGTGTTGGGTGTTGAAAGTAACAAAGCGTTTGATGAGATTTTTACATTTACTTTCCAATACACCGACTTTAACTTCAACGCCTGCATCTTTAAGCTTTTGTATTCCTCTGCCTGCCACTTTAGAGAAGGGATCGCTGCAACCTATCATTACTTTGGGAATTCCTTTCTGAATGATAAGGTCGGCACAGGGAGGTGTTTTGCCATAATGGGAACAAGGTTCCAGACTTACATAAATAGTCGATTCTTTCAGTAAAGATTCATCTTTTACCGAATTGATGGCATTCACTTCGGCGTGGGCGCATCCGCATTTGGCATGGTATCCTTCTCCTATGATTCTTCCGTTATGAACAACAACTGCTCCAACCATAGGGTTTGGCGATACTCTTGTAAGCCCGTTTCTGGCCAGTTGGATACATCGGGCCATATATTTTTCTTCTTCTGTCATTCTGTTGTTTTCCTTTTATTTTTCCTACTTTTGCATCAAATACTGAATTATGCATAAACTCACTCAATATATAAAAGAAGCTTTATCTGGTTATTACCCCGATTCAGAACTTCGCAGTATCATTAAGATACTTTATACAGAGGTGCTTCATCTCAGTATGGTTGATATTTATATGGGCAAAGATATTAATTTATCTGCAAAACAAGTATCTGAAATAGAAAGCATTGTTTGTCGTTTGCAAGAATATGAGCCTTTGCAATATATAATAGGTATTGCAGAGTTTTGCGGATTGGCTTTGAATGTAGCTCCCGGTGTTTTGATTCCCCGTCCCGAAACTACGGAATTGGTAGAATGCATAGTGAAAGAAAATCAAAAAAGAGAAATTAATATTCTTGATATAGGGACAGGAAGTGGCTGTATTGCTTTGGCATTGGATAAACAGTTGCCTCAAGCTATTGTTACGGCTTGGGATGTGTCTGATGATGCACTTCGCATTGCTTCACAAAATAATGTGAAGGTGAATGGCAAAGTCCGATTTGAAAAAGTAGATGTTTTGGCAGTTCAACCAGAGAAAGAGATTTATGACATCATAGTAAGTAATCCACCTTATATAATGGATGCGGAAAAAAAAGACATGGAACGGAACGTGCTCGATTGGGAACCTTCCCTGGCTTTGTTCGTACCGGATAATGATCCACTCCGTTTTTACAGGAAGATTTCGGAACTTGGCAGGGAAATGTTGCGTTCCGGTGGAAAAGTATATTTTGAAATCAATCGGGCATTTGGCAAAGAAACAAAGGTGATGATGAAGGAGTTGGGATATACTTCAGTGGAAGTTATAAAAGATTTGTCGGGAAACGACAGAATAATAAAAGCGCAAAAATGAAAGAACTGACAGAAAGCGAAGCACTGGGTAAGGTAGCTGCTTATTGTTCTATGGCTGAGCATTGTGCTTCAGAGGTAATTTCGAAATTGGAAAGCTGGAACATACCTGCCGAAGCGATAGAACGGATATTGGAGCGGTTGAACAAAGAGAAGTATATGGATGAAGGCCGTTATTGCCGTTGCTTTGTGAATGATAAGCTTCGTTTTAATAAATGGGGGAAGGTGAAGATAGCTCAAACATTATATCAGAAACAAATATCACAAGAAGCAATTCGTGCCTCTCTTGATGCAGTAGATGAAGATGAATATCAAAGAATCCTGTTGGAACTGCTTATCTCAAAGAAGAAATCGGTCAAAGCAAAAAGTGATTATGAGTTGAATGGTAAGCTAATCCGTTTTGCTTTGGGGCGCGGTTTTGGTATGGATGTTATTCAACGTTGCCTAAAACAAATTTGTAGTGATATTGAATTGGATTATTGATTTCTTCCATTTATTCTTTCCGAAAAAGTGCGTAGTATGCGGTGGTGCATTGGGAGAAAAAGACCATTACTTATGTGTTTCGTGTCATGCGCATCTTCCCCGTACGGGCTATTATCTGGAAGAAGACAATGACGTTGCCCGTTTGTTTTGGGGAAAGGTTTCACTCATTCATGCCGCTTCCTATTTTTATTATTCTAAAGGAAGTGATTACTGCCGGATATTGTATCGGTTAAAGTATCATTATTGCAAAGAAATAGGCGAAGTGATGGGGCGTTACATGGCTGCCGAAATGCAGGGCTCTATGTTTTTCGAAGGAATAGATTTGATTGTTCCCGTTCCTCTCCATAAAAAGAAACAACGTTTACGCGGATATAACCAATGTGAATGGATAGCTAAGGGAGTATCTGCCGTTACGGGGATTCCTGTAAAAACTTCGGGGCTTGTCCGCATCGTGGATAATTCCACTCAGACAAAGAAGAGTGCCCATGAAAGGTGGGAGAATGTGCAGAATATATTTTCGGTTGTACCTTCAGCCGAATTTGCAAATAAACATATCCTGTTGATAGATGACGTGTTGACTACCGGCGCAACCCTATATGCATGTGCCGCTGTATTGAAAGAATTAGAGGGAGTGGAAGTGAGTATCCTTACCTTGGCAGTTGCCCGATAATGTATATTAATTGCAATGAATACATATTTTAATTAAAAAATATTCCTAATGTGTTTCACTTATTCAATGAGTTTCCGTACTTTTGCAACATAATTCATCATACTTAGTTACGTTATGAAAACTTTAGAGAGACTATTCGCAGAGAAATTACTTAAGATCAAGGCTATCAAACTTCAACCTGCCAATCCTTTTACATGGGCATCCGGCTGGAAATCGCCTTTCTATTGCGACAACCGCAAAACTCTTTCGTATCCGTCTTTGCGTAATTTTGTGAAGATTGAGATCTCACGCTTGGTTCTGGAAAGATTTGGTCAGGTAGACGCCATTGCAGGTGTTGCAACCGGAGCTATTCCTCAAGGAGCATTGGTAGCCGAAGAGTTGAACTTGCCTTTCGTGTATGTTCGTGCCACTCCTAAAGATCATGGCTTGGAAAACCTGATTGAAGGCGAACTTCGTCCGGGTATGAAAGTTGTTGTGATTGAAGACTTGATTTCTACTGGTGGAAGCAGTTTGAAAGCTGTTGAGGCTATTCGCCGTGACGGATGTGAGGTTATCGGTATGATTGCAGCCTTTACTTATGGTTTCGATGTGGCTGTTCAGGCATTCAAAGATGCTAAGGTGAACTTGGTTACTTTGACTAACTATGAGGCTGTACTCGAAGCTGCACTGAAAACTGAATACATCACGGAAGACGATGTGGCTATCCTGCAAGCTTGGAGAAAAGATCCTGCTCATTGGGAAGCCGGGAAATAATTCGGATAATATTATTATTAATGAAATAATAAAAAGCTGAGTGCGCCCCAATTAGTTGAGGTGTCACTTAGCTTTTTATGTTATAATCAGATTCAATATGACTCAATTTGAAAGTAGCGTTAAGGTTATACCTTATAATAATGAGCAGGTTTATGCAAAGCTGTCAGACCTGACGAATATAGAAAAAGTAAAAGACAAACTTCCGCAAGATAAAGTTAAGGATTTGCAGTTCGATGCCGATTCTATGAGTTTCAGCGTGCCTCCGGTGGGAATGCTCACCCTTCGCATCATTGAACGCGAACCCGATAAATGCATCAAGTTTGAGACGGTAAACTCGCCTCTTCCTTTTAATTTGTGGATTCAACTAGTTCCGGTAACGGAAGCGGAATGCAAAATGAAGCTGACTATCCGTGCCGAACTGAACCCTTTTATTAAAGGTATGATTCAGAAGCCACTGGAAGAAGGTTTGGAAAAAATGGCGGAAATGCTGTCCAAGATTCCTTATTAACGATTTAGAAACAATTATCATGGCACAGAAACTTTGGGAAAAAAACGTTCAGGTAAATAAAGATATAGAGAAGTTCACCGTAGGGAAAGACCGTGAAATGGATTTGTATTTGGCAAAACACGATGTTATCGGCTCGATGGCTCACATAACCATGCTCGAAAGTATCGGACTTCTCACCGCCGGGGAGCTGGAAATGTTGCTTGCCGAGTTGAAGAATATCTATGCATCCGCAGAAAAAGGGGAATTTATAATCGAAGACGGAGTGGAGGATGTTCACTCACAAGTGGAGTTGATGCTTACACGCAAGTTGGGCGATATGGGAAAGAAAATACACAGCGGACGTTCGCGGAACGACCAAGTGCTGCTTGACCTGAAACTGTTTACCCGCACTCAGATTCGTGAGATTGCCGGGATGGTGGAACAGCTTTTTCATGTATTGGTATCACAAAGCGAGAAATACAAGAATGTGTTGATGCCCGGATATACTCATCTTCAGATTGCTATGCCTTCTTCATTCGGACTGTGGTTCGGAGCTTATGCCGAAAGCCTGGTTGATGATATGATGTTTCTTCAGGCAGCGTTCAAGATGTGTAACCGCAATCCGCTCGGTTCGGCTGCCGGATATGGTTCGTCTTTCCCGTTGAACCGCACGATGACTACCGACCTTTTGGGATTCGACTCAATGAACTATAATGTAGTTTATGCCCAAATGGGACGCGGCAAGATGGAGCGCAATGTAGCTTTTGCGTTGGCTACCATTGCCGGGACTATATCCAAATTGGCTTTTGATGCCTGCATGTTCAACAGCCAGAATTTTAATTTTGTGAAGTTGCCCGATGACTGCACCACCGGTTCAAGCATCATGCCTCACAAGAAGAACCCCGATGTGTTCGAACTGACACGTGCGAAATGCAATAAGATACAATCCCTTCCGCAGCAGATTATGATGATAGCCAATAACCTGCCTTCGGGGTATTTCCGTGATTTACAGATTATAAAGGAAGTCTTTCTGCCCGCTTTCCAAGAACTCAAAGACTGTTTGCAGATGACTACTTATATAATGAATGAGATAAAGGTAAACGAACATATCCTTGATGATGATAAATACCTGCTCATTTTCAGCGTGGAAGAAGTGAACCGCCTTGCTGCCGAAGGAATGCCTTTCCGCGATGCATACAAAAAGGTGGGGCTCGATATTGAAGCCGGGAACTTTACACATGAGAAAGTAGTTCATCACACTCACGAAGGAAGCATTGGCAATCTCTGCAATGATAAGATTACTTTGTTAATGGAAAATGTTGTGGACGGCTTCAACTTCTGCGGAATGGAACAGGCCGAGAAGAAACTTCTGGGCAGATAACCTACCTATCCGAATAATAGATTAAATTCTGCATTCATTGCTTTCAGCCGGAGCTGAAAGTGCTTTCCATAAGACAATGCAGATGAAAGCAACCTCTAAAAAAGTGCTTTCATCTGCATTCATTGCTTTCATGCCTTATATAATCTCCAATCATTTATTCCTTAAATACTTTTATGCCTTGAGCCAGTCTGTTTCTTCCTCATGGTTAAGCTCTTTTATGCATACTCTTAAATAACTTGACAGCTGTCAATTTAATACTTGACAACTGTCATTTATATACTTGACAGCTGTCAAGTTATTAATTGACGTCTGTCAAGTTACTTAATAGTCGGTATAAATTACCTTAACCTTCGGCAGAAAAAGTCTTAATAATACTGAATGATGAGATTAATAATGAGGTTGAATGAGTAAACGGAAAGGAAAAATGATTAATTTTATCACTCGGTAACTTAAATGAGAATTAATCACAGTTTAACTGATACTATTATGAATTACGAACCTGCTAATGACCGTTATGGCAAAATGCAATATAAATATTGCGGTAACAGCGGTCTGCTGCTTCCTAGAATATCTTTGGGATTGTGGCACAACTTTGGTGATGTGGATGACTTCGGCGTGGCAACCGATATGATTAAGTATGCCTTCGATAATGGAGTAACCCATTTTGATTTGGCAAACAATTATGGTCCGTCTCCCGGTTCGGCAGAAACGAATTTCGGTAAGATATTGAAAGATAACTTCCGCGCTTACCGGGATGAAATGATTATCTCTTCCAAAGCAGGGCATGATATGTGGGCAGGTCCTTATGGAGACGGCAGTTCGCGCAAGAATCTGATGGCAAGTATCGATCAAAGCCTCCGTCGCACAGGATTGGAATACTTCGATATTTTCTACAGCCACCGTTATGACGGTATTACTCCGGTGGAGGAAACCATTCAGGCGTTGATTGATATTGTGAAAAGCGGAAAAGCACTGTATGCGGGAATTTCCAAGTATCCGCCCGAAAAAGCCCGGATAGCTTATGATATGATGAAAGCGGCAGGTGTTCCTTGCCTGATACATCAGGACAGATATAGTATGTTTGCCCGTGAGGTGGAAGACGGGACTTTGCAATTGGCAAAGGCATGTGGCGTAGGTTTTATTGCTTTTTCGCCTTTGGCACAAGGCTTGCTTACCGACAAATATCTTCACGGAATACCTGAAAACTCCCGTGCGGCACGGTCTACGGGATTTTTGAAACGCGAACAAGTTACCGATGACAGAGTAGAAGCTGCACGGCGTTTGAATGAGATTGCCACCCGTCGCGGACAAACTTTGGCTGAAATGGCATTGGCGTGGGTGCTTAGTCATGAAGCGGTGACATCGGTTATTGTTGGTGCAAGCTCTGTAAAGCAACTGGCAGATAACCTTCATGCTATCAATAATTTAGAATTCGGTAATGAAGAATTGAAAGCCATACGCACGGTGTTGTCTGAAGTAAATTGTCAGATGCCTAAATAAATTTTAGTATAAAAATTTGGCGGGTATTGAGATTTGTTATATCTTTGCACCCGTTAAAAACGCGGAAATAGCTCAGTTGGTAGAGCATAACCTTGCCAAGGTTAGGGTCGCGAGTTCGAGTCTCGTTTTCCGCTCTCTTTGAAAGGATGCTCGAATGGTGGAATCGGTAGACACGAGGGACTTAAAATCCCTTGACCATTGCGGTTGTGGGGGTTCAAGTCCCCCTTCGAGTACACGGGAAAGCTTCGTAAATCATTGATTTATGAAGTTTTTCCTTTTTTATAACTGCTCTCTTCATTTCGTATTGATGAATAGACTCTAACACTTTAAGCGTAAATGAAAACACATTTGTTTCTCCTGCTGTCATTCTGTTTGTTATGTGTATGCGTAAGCGGCAAAACTTCACACGGCGTTATTGAACCTGTTAAGCCAGCTTTCTTATATGGATCGGAAGAAAGAGTTTCATACAACGATGATGCAGAGATTCATAATCTGTATAAACCGTTGGAACGTCCGCAGATAAGGTTCAAGGTTATTCATGCCGCCCACGTGGGCGATTCGTGTTGGGTGGTTATCCGTATTGGCGTTCCCTATCTTGCTGTGAAAGAAGGAGAACGATTTACAGCAAAGATTTCTTCCGAATCGGCACCCGCTATAGCGACATGGGAATATACGGTCAGGCAGCCCAAAGAGGGTACTCATGCATTAGATATGGCTCCCGGAGAAATTAAATGTTGCTATTATTCTTCTAAATTCGCCTATTCTCCCGATATGCCGGAGAAAGTTTATTATACCATAGATGCAACGATTCAAAGCGAGCATTATAAATACCGTTACCAGCCTTTAACGCTTCCGGTAAATTGGCTTACATACAACCGGGCATGGGACGGGGCGGAAGGTTTGAAGGAAGACGTCATGTTGAACAATTCTCCTGTTCCTGTCGATGAGGAAGAAGAAGCTCCGATAAAAATAGTTCGTTGATGGGCGTTTGCTCGCTTGCTCTCTTTTAATCATAAGAAATACATAAATTTGTTACAAATTTTGCATTTCTTGTATATTATCACGAAATTAGCCAAATCTAATTTATGGCTATTAACTATGAAATTAATTACAGCTTTTGCAGGATGCTGCCTCACACTTCTTACAATTACTTCGTGTACTGAGAATCAAGTAGCGAAAGAGTATGTGGATTACGTAGATCCTTTTATCGGAACAGGCGGCCACGGACATACGTTTCCCGGTGCGGTGGTGCCGCATGGTATGGTTCAGATCAGTCCGGATACACGTATTTACGACTGGGATTCTTGTTCGGGATATTATTATCCGGATTCTACAATCAACGGATTTGTTCATAATCATCTGAGCGGAACAGGCTGTTGCGATTGGGGTGATGTGTTGCTGATGCCCACCGTAGGCGAACAAAGATATGAACCGACCGGCTCGAAAAATCAAACTTTGGCTTATGCTTCTCCTTTCTCACATGCCAATGAAACGGCTGCTCCGGGATATTATTCCGTTCTTCTGGACAGATATAACGTAAAGGCGGAATTGTCTTCAACCAAGCGTGCCGCCATTCACCGTTACACTTTTCCCGAAAGTAAGGAAGCGGGCTTTATCCTTGATTTGGATTATAGTTTGCAAGGGCAGACCAACCGGGAAATGGTGATTGACGTAATCAGTGATACTGAGATTCAAGGACATAAGAATACTGCTTATTGGGCTTACGACCAGCCGATCAATTTCTATATGAAATTCTCCAAACCGTTTACCTATACTATCGTTTCAGACTCTGTTGCAATGGATAAAGGCGGTATATTGATGCCACGCATGAAAGCATTGCTGCATTTTGATACGGCAAAGGATGAGCAGGTTTTGGTTAAAGTGGGTATTTCGGCAGTGGATATAGACGGTGCACGCCGCAATGTTGAAACAGAAATTCCGGGTTGGGACTTTGAAAAAGTTCGGCAAGATGCCCGTAATGAATGGAACGGGCTTTTGTCGAAAATTAATATCAAGACAAAGGATGAGGATCAGAAAACAATATTCTATACGGCACTTTATCACACGGCCATTGCTCCGGCTCTCTTTACCGATGTAGACGGACGTTACTTTGGAATGGATCATCAGATTCACCAAGGCAGTGCAGAGAAACCAATCTATACGGTTTTCTCTCTGTGGGATACATTCCGTGCACTTCATCCGTTGATGACGATTATTGATCCGGAACTCAATCAGGAATTTATCCGTTCGCTGATTACTAAGCATCAGGAAGGCGGGATTTTCCCGAAGTGGGACATGGCTTCCAACTATACGGGTACGATGATTGGCTATCATGCTGTCCCTGTCATAGTCGATTCCTATGTGAAAGGTTATCGTGATTTCGATGTAAATGAAGCCTATAAGGCATGTCTGCGTTCGGCGGAATATGACACTACGGGCATTAAGTGTCCGAAGTGGCTTATTCCTTATGTAATGCCTGTCGGCAGATATTATAAGAATACTATCGGTTACATTCCTTGTGATAAAGATAATGAATCTGTGGCAAAGGCTTTGGAATATGCTTATGATGATTGGTGTATTTCTGTGCTTGCCGACAGCATTGGCGATGCAGATAATGTAAAGAAATACAAGAACTTTGCCCTTTTGTATGGAAACTATTTCGATCCTTCTACCCGCTTCATGCGTGGAAAAGACCTGAAAGGAAATTGGAGAACCCCGTTCAATCCTTATGCTTCCAATCACCGCAACGATGATTATTGTGAAGGAAATGCATGGCAGTGGACTTGGTTTGTTCCTCATGATGTAGACGGATTGGTGGATCTGATGGGAGGAAGAGAAGGATTTATCAGTAAGCTCGATTCGCTTTTCACTGTTGACTCCAAATTGGAAGGTGAAGCTGTTTCGGCTGATATTTCGGGCTTAATTGGACAATATGCTCACGGCAACGAACCGAGCCACCATATTATCCACTTATATAATTATGTGAACCAACCGTGGAAAACTCAGGAATTGGCAGACCGTGTATTGCAAACTCTTTATTTCAATGATCCGGACGGATTATCGGGCAATGAAGATTGCGGGCAGATGTCGGCATGGTATATCCTTAATTCAATGGGCTTCTATCAGGTATGCCCGGGTAAGCCGGTTTACTCTATCGGACGTCCGTTGTTTGATGAGGTAACCATTCCGTTGCAAAATGGTAAGACATTTACTGTCCTTACAAAGAATAATTCGAAAGAGAATAAATATATCGAGTCGGCTTCTTTGAACGGCAAGCCACTCACTACTCCGTTCTTTACCCATAACGATATAGTTTCGGGGGGAACACTTGAGATTACAATGACTAACCAACCTACAAAATGGGGTACTAACCAATAAACACTTATTTAGACAAATGAAGAAAGTAGCATTATTAGCTTTGGCCTTGGGCTTTTCGTATTTTGCGAAAGCAACAACCAATCCGGTAGAATATGTGAGTCCGTTAGTGGGAACGCAATCTACTTTTGAACTATCAACAGGAAACACCTATCCGGCTATCGCCCGTCCGTGGGGAATGAACTTCTGGACTCCGCAAACGGGAAAGATGGGAGACGGATGGCAGTATGTGTACACGGCAAACAAGATTCGCGGTTTTAAGCAAACCCACCAACCAAGCCCGTGGATAAACGATTACGGACAGTTCGCCATTATGCCGGTAGTAGGCAAGCCGGAATTTGATGAAGACAAGCGTGCAAGCTGGTTTGCTCATAAAGGTGAAATTGCCACACCTTATTATTATAAGGTATATTTGGCAGAACATGATGTGGTGACAGAGTTCTCTCCAACCGATCGTGCTGTTTTGTTCCGTTTCACTTTCCCTCAGAGCGATAATTCTTATGTGGTACTTGATGCTTTCGATAAAGGATCTTATGTGAAAGTTATTCCGGAAGAAAACAAGATTATAGGCTATACCACGAGAAACAGCGGTGGCGTACCCGATAACTTCAAGAATTATTTTATCATTGAATTCGATAAGCCGTTTACTTACGAGGCGACTTTTGCCGACGGAACTCTGAAAGAAGGAGTGAAGGAACAAGATGCAAACCACGTAGGTGCAGTAATTGGTTTCAAGACAAAGAAAGGTGAAAAAGTGCATGCACGTGTAGCTTCTTCTTTCATTAGTTACGACCAGGCTGCTATTAATATGAAAGAATTGGGTAACGATTCACTTGAACAGTTAGCAGAAAAGGGTAAAGATGCATGGAATAAAGTTTTGGGTAAGATTGATGTCGAAGGTGGAACACTTGACCAATACCGCACTTTCTATTCTTGCATGTATCGTTCACTTCTTTTCCCTCGTAAGTTTTATGAAATCAATGCTGACGGGCAAGTGGTTCATTACAGTCCTTACAATGGCAAGGTAGAGTCGGGATATATGTTCACAGACACAGGTTTTTGGGATACATTCCGTTGTCTGTTCCCATTCCTTAATCTGATGTACCCATCTGTAAACAAAGAAATTCAGGAAGGTTTGATTAATACTTATAAGGAAAGCGGATTCTTCCCCGAATGGGCAAGCCCGGGACACAGAGGTTGTATGGTTGGAAACAATTCTGCTTCTATTCTGGTCGATGCTTATTTGAAGGGCGTAAAAGTAGACGATGTGGAAACGATGTATAAAGGTTTGATTCACGGAACGGAAAACGTGCATCCTACTGTTTCTTCAACCGGACGCTTGGGACATGAATATTACAACAAATTAGGTTATGTGCCTTATGATGTGAAGATTAATGAAAACGCTGCCCGTACACTCGAATATGCCTATGATGATTGGTGTATTTATCAGTTGGCAAAAGAATTGAAACGCCCGAAGAAGGAAGTTGAGTTGTTTGCCAAACGTGCCATGAACTATAAGAATCTGTTCGACAAGGAAAGCTTGTTGATGCGTGGCAAGAATAAAGATGGCAAATTCCAGTCTCCGTTCTCACCGTTGAAGTGGGGGGATGCCTTTACGGAAGGAAACAGTTGGCACTACTCTTGGTCGGTATTCCATGATCCTCAAGGATTGATTGACTTGATGGGTGGTAAGGAAATGTTTGTCACTATGCTCGATTCTGTATTTGCCGTTCCACCTATCTTTGATGATAGCTATTACGGACAGGTTATTCACGAAATCCGTGAAATGACGGTTATGAACATGGGTAACTATGCACATGGCAACCAACCTATACAGCATATGATCTATATGTATGACTATGCCGGTCAGCCTTGGAAAGCGCAGTATTGGTTACGCGAAGTAATGAACCGCATGTACACTCCGGGACCTGATGGTTATTGCGGTGACGAAGACAACGGTCAGACTTCGGCTTGGTATGTGTTCTCTGCTTTGGGATTCTATCCTGTTTGTCCGGGAACAGACCAATATGTAATAGGTGCTCCTTTGTTTAAGAAAGCAACATTGCATTTTGAAAATGGAAACAGTTTGGTAATCAATGCTCCGGACAATAGCCAAAAGAATATATACATTGAGTCAATGACTTTCAATGGAAAGGATTACACAAAGAACTACTTTACTCACGGCGATATGCTGAAAGGTGGAACCATTGACATCAAGATGGGTGACAAGCCAAATATGGAGAGAGGTACGAAGCTGGAAGATATGCCTTATTCATTCAGTAATCAAAAATAAAATAGAGTTTACTGACATTTGTTATTGAATGTTCGCAGTAGGTAATTTCAATGGTGAGGGCATAATATAAATACTCTCACCATTTTTTTATTAGTTTCCACGACTTAGTTATTTGCTGATACTTCTTTTCTTTTCCCTTTATATAAGTCTTTTACGGATATAACCTTCAAATGTTCATTTAATATTTAGTTATCTCGTTACAAGAGAGTTACAATGAACATTAAGCTTCTCTAATATCCACTTTATCTTCATCATACGTTCACATGTATCAGCGTAAGGTTCAATAAAAAAGTCTATATACTTTTCTCAAACGACAGGTTGTTTGCTGCAAACAACAAGTCGTTTGATTATAAACAACAGGTTGTTTTTTACAAACAAGCAGTTGATTATTTTCAATCGCTGCTTATCTTTTTATTAAAATATTCTGATTTATTAGATGCTACTTATTGCTTGTATATAATAAAAATAATTCTATATTTTATATCTGATATGTTGAATTTATATAGTACATAATTATTGTAATTGCGTTTATCTTATAATTAATAATTATTGTATGTATAAATCCGAATGTTTTAATTATTGTATATATGTAGATATTCTTATATCAATACTTTTTGTGGGTGGAATCTTCTTTATTCCAGCTTGCATGATGGAGCAATTTACAATGAATACATCGCTGTTTATCTCTGTAATGGTAGCTTCTCTCCTTTTATTTTCTGTGAATAATGAAAATCTTTATAAGAATTTAGGTATACCTGAAATTATTATTTGTGTTTTAATTATTTGTTTCTCATTTAGAACTGATATTTCTCTAAATTTTATTCGTGTAGAAGCTACTATACTATACATATATATTATTGTGAAATGTTATTATACAGATACTTATAATTATAATAATATTTATACGATGCTGGCGTTGTTGTCTTTTGTCGTTTCTGTTTATGGAATATTACAATTGTTTTATTTGGTACCCTCATTTAATAGTATGTATAGCATAACAGGTCCTTTCGATAATCCGGCAGGAATAGCTATGTTGCTTGCTGTTTTATTTCCATATTTATTTTATAACTATAATCGTTCACGGAATAGGGGAGTAAGAATCATGATGATTCTTGGAATGTGTATGGCAGTGACCTGTATTGTGTGTTCCGAATCCAGAACCGGAATAGTAGCATTACTTTTTACTGTTCTATTTATTTTTTATTCAAAGTGGAAACGCTATGCTAAGATTTTGGTAAGTGCATTGACTGTCATTCTTTTTATATTGATGTATATGTATAAACCTCTGTCGGCAAACGGAAGACTGTTTATCAATTATAATTGTTGGAATATTCTTGGTAAACATTTCTGGTGGGGTAATGGGGTATATGGGTTCGACAGCCAATATATGCCACAACAAGCGGAATATTTCAAAAATCATTCTGATAGTTTATGGGAAAGAGTGGCAGATAATGTAAATTTTCCGTTTAATGAGTTTATTGGTTGCGCAATAAACTGGGGAATCATTGGTCTTCTTGCCATTCTTTCGTTGATAGCCTGTGCCATCTTCTTTTCTATCAAATATAAAAAGGAAGATAAATGCTATGCACGGGCTTCTTTGGCAGCTTTCTTTATCTGTGCTTGTTTTTCTTATCCTTTATATTATCCGATTATGCGAGTGCTGCTTGTTATTTCTCTTTGCATTCTTTTATCAAAACCTTTCGTGTCGAAAAGAAAATCATCTGGAAAGCTGCGTGTATTTCAGAAAAATATTACTGTTTTAGTTGCTGTCGGTCTGTTGATACTGTCTGCCTGGCAAATTCATCATGAATTGAAATGGAAGCAAGTGGCAGATATGGCTGTGAACGGGAATGAAGAATCAGCATTCCCTGAATATCGGAAGTTACATGGCAGCTTTTATTTTAAACATCATCCTTATTTTTTATATAACTACGGTTTTGTTTTGCATGAATTAGGATTATATCAAAGAAGTTTGTCGGTTTTGCAGGATTGTGAGTTGTGTTTAAACAATTATGATGTACAAATATTGGAGGCTTCTAATTATGGAAAGAAAGGAGAGTATGTTAAAGCTGTGGAAAAATACATGCAAGCCCATTATATGATTCCTTGCAGGTTACTTCCCTTATATCGGATTATGAAAATATATGATAGGTTAAACGAAAAAGGTAAAGCGTGTGCCGTGGCATTAAAGGCAGATCAAATGCAGATAAAAGTATCTTCATACGAAGTGAATTATATGAAGACGGAAATAAAAAAATATTTGTCGAACTTTAAAATGAAGGAAGGAGGTGTCACTCATGGTATAGATAAGAATTAATAGTAAAAAGAGATTTGCAGATTGACTTTAAATCAATGTAATTTTTATGAAAAGAATTTTTGAACATATCAGATTAAATTATCAATTATTGATTATTTTTGTGTGTGGCATGATGGTGTATTCGTGTCAGGATGAAGAAATGGTGCAACCGCCTTCAGAGGGTAGTCTGCAGGTGTGTACACGTGTTACGAATACCGGAGAGCTTTTGGCAGCCAAACAGTATTATTTGACGCAGATGTCGGCTGTTCGGGCAACTGCTTTAAGCGATGACTCACTGGTGAATTATACACCATATATAAATGGTGAGCCAAGTTGGGCGTTTTATGCTTCGTTGCAAAACGACAGTATTGTAGCGGTGGATGTGGATTTGACGGATAGAATATCTCAGGATTATCTTACTGCCGAAAATATTGCTGCTTATAAAAAGTATAAACAATTGAAATTCCGCCAGTCTTATACGCGCTATGTTTATACGAGAAATATCTTAACCGATGAGGAGGACGGTTTTTTTATGACAATTGTACCTTCCGTAAATTATGTGAGAAATTCCAATAAACGTATCCGTTATAATACTTATTTGCGGAGAGATAATCAGTTGGATGGCTATATTTTGTTTCATTCGTTGGATGGTAAGTTTGTAAATGGATGGGAATATACGAAAGGTCAGCTTACCGGGAAAATACTTCCGGCGAATAAAGTGGAGAAGACTGTACGCCGATTGAGATTATTCGCTTGTAGTGCTGATTATACTGTTGAATTAAAAATGGCTTCTCCATCTGTTATTCAATCAAGAGAAGGTGGCGGTGGTTGGGATATTGATGGTGGTTCTTTACCAGACGTTGTGATTACCCCGGGTGGCGGAGGTGGTTCAGATCCCGATCCTTTTCCTGATCCTTTCCCCGACCCTGATCCTGATCCTAATCCGGGCATAACAGATCCCGATGACGGTGACGATGGAGGATATGGTGGAGGCGGTGGAAGTGGTGGAGGTGGAACAACCACTCCCGTATCACAGGCTAATTTCTCAAGTAGGATTCTTACAACCACTTTTTGTAATAATGTATTGAACAAATTGCAAGTGAATCCAAAAAATGTTAAATTGATTCTTAATGTAGAGAAGGCTACCGCTAATGCTGCCTATCTCAATGGAACTTTAACAGTATATAATAGATTCTTTAAAGTGGGATATACGCAAAATGATATGGAATCGATCATTTTTCATGAGATGGTTCATTATAAACAGGATATTGTTGATCATCTTGTGATCGAAAGAACAGCTGCAGGGGAAGTTATCCAACATGAATATATGGTTGAAACTACTCCATATGATGTTAATGAAAAAATAAATGCCTTTAATCAACTGATGGAGTCAAGAAATATTCCATTAGACGAAAGGGATAGGAATCTATATCAGCAAAGATTTTGGGATCAACAATGGAACGTACTTGTGAAACCAACAGTAAATGCATATGAAAATAAAATATTAAGACCTATGCGAGGTAATAAAGAATTTATTAAATCGGAAGTAGGCGCTTATCAATCTCAGTTGGATGAATATGGTAATAAAATGTCACATGGTTTGCAGGAAGCGACTTGGAATAATTTGGAAGATTATCAAAATAAATGGAGAAAAATTAAAGATAAATAGATTATGAAAAAGATTATTTTAATATTCAGTATTCTTGTATGTTGTGGTTGTATATCAGCTCAACAACCTGAAAATTATTTTAGTTTATTTTTGGAATTAGTGAAACATAATGGAATTATAGATTCCAAGTCTTATTTCAAAGCCACTTTGAAAAGTCGTAGTGAACTAACTTTATTTGTGTTTTCTGATAGATTTCCTTCTGATATCACTCCTCTTAGTATTTTTACAATTGAGACAGAATTAAATAATGGAAAAATAAAAGAAACTTATCAATATCCATTTTTTGCACATTACTATGAAGAAAAAATTATTGTGATACCTCCAAAATCTTCTATTATTGTAGAATTCCCACTTTTTACGGAGAAGGCAGAAACTGGGAAAGGGCAAGTACCCGGTTTCTTTGCACTTACTTTAGACAATACCAAAAAGTATAAAAGGGTAAGGATTAAACTTTACAACTTATATTATGGTAATAAAGCTAAAAGTAAGAATGAAATGCCAATTGGTGGAATCATTCCTCTAATAACTTCGAATTGGGTTGATATCAGTAATGAAGATATATCTAAGGCTTTTGAATGAGTTATGTAATCATTAAGTTAAAAATATAGGAATTGCCGGTTACTATTGTTTTGGTAACCGGCTCCTATTAAGTTTGCTATATTTATGAAAAAGATTATTTTAATATTTAGTATTCTTGTGTATGTCAGCTATATATCAGCTCAACAACAAGAGGATTACTTTAGTTTATCTTTGGAATTAGTGAAACATAATGATGTCATAGATGCTGAGTCTTATTTTCAAGCTACTTTGAAAAATAATAATGAAAAACCTTATTTTGTAGCTTGGAGTAGAACTAATCCTTATGCTGGTACTTTTTTGATTGAAACAGAACTGAATAATGGCGAAATTCTTAAAACTAATGAATATCCATTCTTTGCTCATTGCTATACAAAACAGATTTTATGGATACAACCTAAATCATCTATTGTCATTGATTTTCCTCTTTCTGGGCTTAATGAAGTTCCCTGCTTCTTTGCACCGACTTTAGAAAGAACTAAACAATATAAAAGAATACGTATTAAGCTTTTAAAACTACGATATGGGGCTAAACGTGAAAGCCGAGATCAAATGCCTATAATTGGAGCTGTTGATTTAATAACTTCCAATTGGGTTAATTTGAGTAATGAAGATATTTCTAAGGCTTTTAAATAAACTTTTGTAATCACAACGTTGAAAAATTAATAATAACCGGTTGCTAAATTAATAACAACCGGTTTTATTAATACAATTTATTTAATCTATGAATATTAAATTATATGCCGTTTTATTTGGGATATGTATAATAAATGCGGCTTGCCATCAGTATAATGATGAATTAAAGCAAGCTTTGGAATTAAGTGGTGATAACAGAGTAGAACTTGAAAAGGTTCTGTCCCATTATTCTGCAGAACAGAAAGACTCTCTACATTTAAAAGCCGCAATTTTTCTTATTGAAAATATGCCCGGACATTATACTCTTGACAATGAGTTCCTTTTTAAATATCGGCAATCTATGGATTCGCTTTATCCTCATATGTCGAAAGTTATTAAGGATGTGATCTATACCATCCCGCAACATGATGATATGTTTAAAGGGAATGTCCATAAAGTTGAAGATTTAAAAATAATGCGTGCAGATTATTTAATTCATCATATTGATAATGCTATTAATATGTGGCAAAGTTGTCCATGGTTACAATCGGTTTCATTTCAAGATTTCTGCGAATATTTATTGCCATATAGATTGGGAGATGAACCATTATCTGAGATAGACTCTACACAATATTTGTGGAAACAAGTTTATCGTGATATGAATTATTACAATTACACCCCTTTATTGTTGGAAGATGTGAAGTCTTTTCAAAGGAATATTATAGGCACTAACGATAATGTTTATTTTCAGAATCTTCAAACTCCATTATTGAAATCTCCTATCTACACATTAGAATGTTTGGATATGTGTTTTTATGATGTAATAGGATTCAGATATTCGGGAATTCCATCTACCATTGATTTTATTCCCAATTGGTCTTCACGCAATGGTCGTCATTATTGGCGTACAATTATAGATCCATCGTGTTTGCAGGATAATTTTAGTGAAACTCTTAATCCTAGAACAGGTAAAGTGTATAGGATGACTTATTCTCACAATCTTATTCCTATTTCAAATGGAGTAGATTCCATTCCTGAGCTTTTTCAAAATCCATTTTATAAAGATGTAACCGGTAAATATCTGAAAACAGCTGAAATTACTGTCAGATGTGATGCTCAATTATCCTATAATCCGGAATATTTATATTTGGCAATTTTCAATGATTTGGAATGGAAACCTATAACATGGGCTAAAAATAAAGGAGGAAAAGCTATATTTGAATCAATCGGGCGTAATATAGTGTATCTTCCGCTTTATTATAAAGGTAAACAAGAACTATGTGCGGGGTATCCTTTTAAAGTTGATTTAAAAGGCAATCTTATAAATCTGATACCGGATCAAAAACATACGATCATTTTGAATATAAATCGAAAGTATCCTTTGACGTATTCTAAAATACATTGGACTAAAAGTCTGAACGGGTGTTATATTGAGGCATCTAATAATGTAGACTTTTCTCATTCAGATACTATGGGGGTGATAAATATTCCTAATGCCTCTTTGAATTGGACTTCTTTTCCTATAGAAACTGATAAATCCTAGAGATATTGGAGGATAAGCAAAAAAGATCGTCCTATAGGCTTAGCCGAAGTTGAATTTTATGACAAGTTAGGCAAAGAACTCTTTGGAGAACCGCTTTCTTCGGGTAAGGGAAATTTTAATAAAAATGCCTTTGATAAAGATGAACTTACCTTCTGTAATTATAATTCTTGGCTTGGAGTCGATTTCAAAAATAAGGTTTCATTAAAGAGTTTTTGTTATCTTCCAAGAACAGATGGAAATGGGATCATCTCCGGTAATATTTATGAATTATATTATTTTGATATGAGTGGTTGGGTTTCGTTGGGAAAGCAACGTGCAAATGGACAAAATATTATATTTGATAATGTACCTTCGGGGGCTTTATATTGGTTGAGGAATTTAACGAAAGGTAGAGAAGAAAGGATATTTACTTATGAAAACGGATGTATTGTGTTTTGGTAGCGGGGGGAGACTTTTGGATTATAAAATAAATAAATTCTTATATTATTATGTTGGGTTATACTAATTTGATTAATTTTGAACGATTATATTGTCAATCTAATGAAGAATTCTATGAAACGTTTCATGTTGTTAACTGTTCTTTGTTGTTTAGTATTAGGGATATTTGCTCAAACAGCAAAAGAAGAAATTGCTGCCGATATTCATCGTTCGGCAAGTAACTATTATGCTTATCCTGCACCGACAGCAGCGCCAACTGCACCGCCAAAAGGATATGAGCCTTTCTATTTGAGCCATTATGCACGTCATGGTTCCCGTTTTCTTATTAATCCGAAAGATTATGAGAAACCTTTGGAGATTATGCGTGAAGCGGAAAAGAACGGCGTACTTACTCCACTGGGCAAACAAGTTTTGGGAGTACTCGACAGCATTGCCGGAATGGCTGTAAAAAGATATGGTGAACTGACTCCGTTGGGTGCACGTCAGCATAGAGGCATTGCCGAAAGAATGTATAAAAACTATCCGGGAGTATTTAAGGGGGAAGCTGCAATAGACGCACGTTCCACAGTGGTTATCCGTTGTATCCTTTCCATGACTTCGGAATGTTTGCAACTGCAATCAATGAATCCGAAACTAAAAGTGAAGAATGATGCCAGTTACCATGACATGAACTACATGAGTTACGGAGATGAACAGTTTGACAGTATGCGTAAATCGGACGAAGTGCTGGCGGCAAAGCGCGAATATCAAAAGAAACATCGCCATCCCGAACGCCTGATGAATGCTCTTTTCAATAATGCGGATTATGTGAAATGGAAGATAGACGGTGGTAAGCTGATGAGCTATTTGTTTAAGTTGGCATCCAATATGCAGAGCCACGACACGGGTTTAGACCTGTACCCTATCTTTACTGAGGAAGAGTGCTATGACTTGTGGTCTATTGAAAACTATGGCTGGTATCTGGGCTTCGGTCCGTCTCCGCTAACTAAAGGGAAAATGCCTTATGTGGAAGCAAATCTGTTGAAGAATATATTGGATACGGCAGATACTTGTATTGTGAAGAAAGATAACAGTGCAACTTTGCGCTTCGGACATGAAGTTTGTGTAATGCCTTTAGCCTGCTTATTGGAGTTAGGCGATTGCGGTTATCAAACTAATGATGCGGAAAAGGTAGCCGACACATGGCGTAACTATAAAATATTCCCAATGGCAAGTAACATCCAGTTTGTTTTCTTCCGTAAAAAAGGAAGCGATGACATCTTGGTAAAAGTCATGCTGAACGAACATGAAATGACGCTGCCTGTAAAGAGTGATGTGGCTCCATATTATCATTGGAAAGATGTGGAAACCTATTATCGGAATAAGTTGGCAGCTTTCTAATACGGCTAAGTAAGATAAAAACGGCGGATTAATCATTTAGTCCGCCGTTCTTTTTTATTCACCTTTCAGAACTACTGCCGGATTAATCCTTGCAGCTTTATTTATTTGCCATATAAGTGTAGCCAATGAAACAAAGGAAGTAATGAATGCTGCTAAAACGAACAGCCACCAAGAGACAGGTGTTTTATTGGCAAAACCTTCCAGATATTTCTGGATAAAGAGGTAAGAGACAGGAATTGCTATCAGGAAGTTGATGCCAAGTATTATTCCATATTTGCGTAGCAATAGCGGAACAATCTCTTTTGTTGTTGCTCCATTGACTTTGCGTAAGGCGATTTCACGATAACGTTGTTGGATGTCGAATAGTGACAGACCGAATAATCCTAAACACGAAATAAGGATGGCTATAATGGCGAAAGTCACATAAATATTGGCTATCTGCTTGTCTTCCTTATACATTTCGGCTACTTCATCTTCAATAAAGGTATATTTGAAATCACCTTCACCGATTAATTCTCCATAGAGATTCTTTAGGAAAGCAATAGCTTCTTCACGTTTTCCCGGAACAATGGCAGCGATTAAATTCATTCCCCACGATCTGAATGCTTTGTCATAACAAATAATGAGTGGAACGATTGCTTTGGAAAGGTGTCCTGTCTTAAAATCTTTGATAACACCAACTACCTCCAAGGGAGGGTTAGTATCCATTCCCGGTAATAGAGAACTATGCCATAGCCTGTTCTCGGTATGTATTTTATCTTTTGTTATATCTTTAATCTCGAATAGTTTTTGAGCTGTTTCATTAATGATTGCTTTGTATTGTGTAAACTGATCGATGGAGTCATCCCACATACGTCCTTCTTTTAATTGAAAATCAAATAAATCCATATAATCGGAACCCCAGAACTCGCAAGCTGTTTGCGTATATTGATTCTCATTTTCAGCTTTACACGGTGTTCCGGGAAGTATCTGAATGGGAGCTTCTCCAAAGCACCATTTGCTGAATAAAGGACTTGCGTCCATTCTTTGAGTAGCAACTTCAATTACATAATCTTGTTGTTTTATTTTCTGTTTGAAATCTCCGTTTCCCGCATCATAATAGGAAATATCCAATGAGAGCTTACATGTTATAATATCGTTTGTCCTATAGCCGAGATCGGCATTAAGCATAAAGTAGAGTTGCTTGATAAAAAAAGAAGAAATAAGAATCAGGCAAAAGGTAATGATGTACTGAATAGATAAGAATATAACGCGTGAAACTATGGATTGCCCTCCTGCATTGATGGAACGTAGGGAAGTGATTGGTGATGCATAATTGTATTTCAAATAAGGATAGATAGTTGTGATAAGAGGTAATATAAACAAAATACATCCTGAGATCAGACAATTGAAATGAATGTCGGAATGAAAAGGAATGGATAAATGTGACTCTGCAAACTTACTCGTTGCTTCAATAAACAGCCATGCAAGGAAAACTGCAATAGCAGCCATAAACAGGTTCTCAATATATATCTGGGCAAATAATTGCTTTCTGCTTGCACCATACACTTTCTTTACTCCGAATTCCCGTGCACGTTTTAGAGTTACCACTGTATATATGTTGATGAAGTTAAACAATCCTATAACCATAAGCAACGTAGCTACAATGGAAAGGATGGTAATATTTTCTTTTTTGCCTTTTTGGAATATGCTTCCGTAAACTTGTATTGTTTTATCGAAATAGAAATCCTTTAATGGAAAGAATTGGTATCTCATCGGAACTTTATTATAGTAGTTTAGCTCCATGTATTTGGAATTCTTCTCATTCAGGCGTTTAATATCGGTTTCGGGTGCTACGCGGATAAGGTCATAGTCAATCAGGCTCCACATTCGTTTCAGGTTAATGGATACGAGTAAATCAAAAGTAATAGAGCTTTTGGTGGAAGGTTCGTCCATAATGCCTGCAACCGTTAGTGTTTGCCCTGTGGAGTATTCGAAAGTTTTGCCTAGAGGGTTGTCTTTTCCAAATAGACGTTTGGCAAGTTTCTTTGTAAGTATTGCATCGGTGGGCGATTTTAAGGTGGCGACACCTGCTGATAATGGGTAATCCATTATTTGAAAGAAGGCGGAATCAGTGATAATAGTATTTACATTGTAACGTTGTTTATCAATTATCACAAAGTCCTCGGAGTTGGGAATATATTTGCTGGCTAATTCAATAGCCGGATCATCGAGTGGATCAATAAAGTTCTTATCATAGTCATAATTGGAACTTCCTCCCAAGCTTTTCGGACGGTTATGGAACTCGGAAGTAACCAGATACGTCCTATCCAAGTCTTTGCAGAAATGGTCTACCGTAACTTCCTGATGAATGTATCTGATAATAATCAACATACAGGCAAGGCTGAGTGCCAGTCCCAGCATATTAATGACTGTATATAAAGGAAACCGCAGGAGTGCTCTTATGGCTAATCTGATAATCTTCATTATAATTAAGTGTTTGCATAGTTAATAGAAACATTGCAAAGAATGAATGCAAATCTAAACATTATTATTCAAAGATTGTGCCAAAAGTTTATTGGACTATATATCAAATGGTTATGCGTTGGTAGGCACTCCTGTAAGTGTGCGATGATGCACGCGGGGAGTGCGAACGCGCACATGGCAATAAAAGATAATCCATATATAAATGAAAGGTAACAGTTAAAATAATCGAATAGATGTGCGGTAGGCTGTTTTAATTAATTAATTTTGAGCACTACCTAATTAAATAAACAATAAAACTATGAGAACCTTTTTACACAACAAACTCAAATGGTTGATAGCTCCTTTTCTTATGGGTATGGCTTTAAGTGTTAATGCTCAAACCCCTGTGCTTAAGTTTAATAAAGACAAGAAATTCAAGATTGTCCAGTTTACCGACCTCCATGTAAAGTATCAGGATAGTCGTTCGGACATTGCATTCAAGAGAATGAATGAAGTACTGGATGCCGAGAAACCCGATTTGGTAATCTTTACAGGAGACATTATTTACAGTTCTCCTGCCGAAGCTAACATAAGAAATGTGTTGAAAGTGGTTTCAGACCGTAAGATACCTTTTGCCGTGACTTTCGGTAACCATGACCACGAACAAGGAATGAGCAATGATTCACTTTTTAAGATAGTGCAGACTATTCCTTATAATATAACAGTGGATGAAAACCCGGAACTGTCCGGAGTGGGCAACTGTGCTTTGGCTGTTAAGTCGTCCGACGGAAGCAAAGATGCAGCAGTGCTCTATTGCATAGACTCACATTATTACAGTACCATTCCCGGTGTGGAAGGATATGACTACATTAAATCCGACCAGATTGAATGGTACAAACAAAGAAGTGCCGGATTCACCCGTGAAAACGGAGGAAAGCCTATGCCTGCTTTAGCTTTCTTCCACATTCCTCTGCCCGAATACAATCAGGCTGCCGCCTATGAAAATGCTCCTATCTATGGCATCCGCAGGGAAAAAGCATGTTCTCCCGAACTAAACTCCGGCATGTTTACCGCAATGAAAGAGCAGGGAGATGTGATGGGAACATTTGTAGGACACGACCATGACAATGATTATGCAACCTATTGGAAAGGAATCATGCTTGCTTACGGACGCTTCACCGGAGGACCTACCGAGTATATCCATATTCCAAATGGAGCGCGTGTGATAGAAATGACAGAAGGAACCCGCACATTCCGTACTTGGATTCGCTTGGCTGACAATGAAATACAGCAATTAAAGACTTATCCTACCGACTTTGTTAAAGACTAAATCAATATGAAGAAAAATCAATTACTTAAACCGGGACTATGCCTGTTGGCTTTGATGCTGATATTCCCTTTCTGCACTTATGCGCAAACTGTGTTGGTAAAGAACCGCAAACCTGTGGGGCGCATCATTGTTCCTTCCAATAATGAAACGGATAAATGTGCAGCCAACCTGATGCAAGACTTTACGAAACGTATCTCGGGAGCCGAACTTCCGATAGTGTTTGCTGCTGCTACGCCCAAGAAAGGCGATGTATTGATAGAAAGCAAACAAGTAAATGGCGTGAAAGAAGACGGATTCTCCCTTTCCACCAAAGACGGTTATCTGCACATCATTGGCGGAACCGGCAATGGAAGCATCTATGGTGTGGTGACATTGCTTGAAAAGTATCTGGGTTGTAACTATTGGGGAGAAAATGAATACTCTGTTCCTTCACTGGCAACCATAGAACTGAAAGCTATCGACATGACAGACAATCCGGCATTCCGATACAGGCAGTCTCAGTGTTACGCAATGAAGACCGACACTGTTTATAAGTTGTGGAACCGCTTGGAAGAACCGAATGAAACATTTGCAGCCAACTACTGGGTGCATACGTTTGATAAACTGCTTCCCTCTGCCGTATATGGCGAGAAGCATCCCGAATATTATTCTTATTTCAATGGCAAACGCCATCCCGGTAAAGCAAGCCAATGGTGCCTGACCAATCCGGAAGTATTCGAAATTGTTGCAGCCCGTTTGGATTCCATCTTCAAGGCAAACCCCGATAAGCATATTATCTCTGTCAGCCAGAACGATGGAAACTATACTAACTGTGTGTGCGATAGCTGTAAGGCTGTGGACGAATATGAAGGAGCATTGTCGGGCAATGTGATTCGTTTCCTTAACAAACTCGCTGCCCGTTTCCCCGATAAAGAGTTCTCTACTTTGGCCTATCTCTATACGATGAACCCGCCGAAGCATGTGAAGCCGTTGCCCAATGTGAACATCATGTTGTGTGATATTGACTGCAAGCGCGAGGTGTCTTTGCCGGAGAATGAATCCGGACAGGCATTTATGAAAGCAATGGAAGGATGGTCTGCCATTACGAACAACATCTTTGTTTGGGATTATGGAATCAACTTCGACGGTTATCTCACTCCGTTCCCCAATTTCCATATTCTGAAAGATAACATCAAACTCTTCAAAGACCACCATGCCACCATGCACTTCTCGCAGATAGCCGGAAGCCGTGGAGGTGACTTTGCCGAACTGCGTGCCTACATGGTTTCCAAACTGATGTGGAATCCCGAAGCCGATTCGGATTCTTTGATGGAAACCTTCCTGAACGGTTACTATAAAGAAGCGGCCCCATACATCTATCAGTATATTAAGGTTATGGAAGGAGCTTTGCTTGGCAGCGGAGTGCCTTTGTGGATTTATGACTCTCCCGTCACCCACAAGCACGGAATGTTGAAGCCGGAGTTGATGAGACGTTACAATGCTTTGTTTGATGAGGCCGAAAAAGCTGTTGCCGATGATAAGGAAGCTTTGATGCGCGTTCGGAGATCCCGTCTCCCGTTGCAGTTCTCCGAATTGGAGATAGCACGTACCGAGAGCGAAAAGGATCTGAATGACATTGTTCGCAAGCTGAATTTATTTGAGGAAAGAGTGAAAGAGTTCAATGTCCCTACGATAAACGAAAGAAACAATTCACCGTTGGATTATTGCAAACTCTACCGCGAACGCTACTTGCCTCAGGCACAAAAGAACATCGCCGCCGGTGCAAAAATCACTTGCTCCCCCGAGCCGGGCGAGAAATACAGACAGCTTGCCGAAACAGCTTTGACCGATGATTTGTTTGGCGGTGCAACGTATGCCGACAGTTGGGTAGGCTGGGAAGGAATGGATGCAGGGTTCGTTATGGATATGGGCGAAGAAAAGATCTTTCACTCCATAAGCACAGACTTCTTGCATCAGCTCGGAGCATGGATCTTGTTACCTAAGCAGGTGACTTACTCCGTGTCTTCGGATGGAAAGAACTACACCACTCTGGGAACTTATGATATACCCGAAGACCAATCCGTGCAGGTTAAGTTTGTCGATGTGAAACACACTTCGGCTGCTCCGATAAAGGCACGTTACATCAAAGTGGATATTGTCGGCACGAAGGTTTGTCCGCACTGGCATTACGGAGTAGGGCATCCATGCTGGTTCTTCCTCGATGAAGTGACTGTCCTCTAAGGCAGTAACTTTCGTAAACAGTATATTGAATATCACTAACTTCAGGTTATTTATAACAAAGATAACTTGCGGTTAGTGATTTTTTTTGCTCCGACTAATCCGTTTATGCCTATGAATTAAGGTAAACATGCCGGGTATTTATACTTTTCACTGCAATGGAACGCATGTTTCTCTGCAGTGGAATAAGCGTTTCTCTGCAGTGAAACATGCGTTCCACTGCAGTGAAATAGTTAATATGTAGGCATAAACGGATTAAATCTGCCGCATGAAAATGATAGTATATCACTTTGAAAGTGACAAATTCACAGCTTAATTGTTTTTTTCAACTCCCTGTTTTCGTTATAAATGTATATTTGTATATTTGCAAACGCATTCATATTCAGTGATATATTCTTGTTGTAAATAGATTATACTGTTTTTATGGTTATAAGGTATTTCCTTTCTTTTTTCTTTTTTTTGCTGGTTTCTTTGGGTGAACTGTTTGCCCAATCACAGGTGGATTCAATTTTGAATGTTCTGGATGGGGAGATAGAACACAGGAAAGAGTATGCCTTGCAGAAAGAAGATGTGGTAGTTGCTTTAAAGCAACAGTTGAAAGAGATAAGCGAACCCCGTGAAGAGTTTCTGTTGAATGACAGGATATATGATGAATATAAGTCCTATCAGTATGACTCGGCTTACGTGTATGCCATGAATACCATTCGTTATGCGGATATGCTGAACGATAAGGATTTGAAAGTAAAGGCGCAAAGTAATCTGGTGTTTTGCTTTCTGTCTGCCGGGCTGTTTAAGGAAGCGGTGGATATTGCCGATGCAACGAATGTTGGGAGTGCGTCTGCAAAGCAGAAAGCTCATTTCTATTCTTTGTGTGCCCGTCTTTACTCGGACTTGCTCAATTATAACGACCTTGAATGGTACAAGCAGAATTATGAAAAAAGGAGTGTGCAGTATTGTGACTCGGCTTTGCTGTACCTTGAACCTTCTTCGTATGAATACCATGATGTGTTGCTCCTGAGAAACAGGGGAACAGACACGGAAAGGAAGATTGACGACTACAAACGGTTGATTGAAGGTTTTCATAATGATAACCACCAGTTGGCTATAAACGCATCCAATCTGGCAAATCTCTTTTTGGGAAAGAAAGATACGATACAGGCTGTTTACTACCTGGCTGTGTCTGCCATTGCAGATATAAAGTCGGCTACGATGGAGACGACCTCGAAAACGGTGCTTGCCGAATGCCTCTATAACAAAGGTGATATCCAGACGGCAAGCAAGTATATCCATGTGGCACTGGAAGAAGCTAATTTTTATAATGCCCGTCACCGCATATTAAGTATAAACTCCATTCTGCCTATCATAGAGAAAGCCCACCTGAATATCATAGAAAAACAAAGGGATGACCTGAAGATATATCTTATCGGGGCAAGTACCCTGTTGGTGCTGTTCCTTGTTGCTTCTTCGATGGTATATTTGCAGAACCGCAAGCTGAAAGCCGCTAAACGCTCCGTTCAGGAACACGTGAAAGAGTTATTCAGCATGAATGAAAAATTGAACCAGACGAATGAGAAGCTGAAAGAATCCAATGAGATAAAGGATGTATATATTACGCAGTCTTTGTATGCGAAATCGGATTATCTCGACAAAACGGAAGAACTTTTAAAGAAACTCGATTACAGGTTGAAAGCCCGCCAATATAACGACTTGCACAAACTGAACGGAGAATTCAATCTGAAAGAGGAACGGAAGAATCTGTTCCTTACCTTCGACCGTGCTTTCCTTATGCTGTTCCCCAACTTCGTGGATGAGTATAACAAACTCTTCCCGCCGGAAGAGCGGGTTTGTTTGGACAACAACGGTGCACTTCCTCCCGAATTGAGGATATTTGCACTTATCCGTTTGGGAATTACCGAAAACGAGAAGATTGCAAGATTCCTCAACTTGTCCATGAATACCATCTACTCTTATAAGGCAAAGACAAAGAATAAAACACTGGTTCCCAAAGAGGAGTTTGAAGCGAGGATTATGAAGATTAAGAAGAATCCGGAGCATCATTGTTAATCTGCTGTCCATACAGAAATCTGCGTATACCCTTCTTTCTCGGTTATTGTTGTGTAATTAGAGAAAGAATCACTTTCGACGCTTATTTCCAGGCACTTACTGTCTTTATATTCATAACTTATCGAGATTTTGCTTTCACCATTATCTTCATTATCTACGTCTTTTACTTCATATTTCAGATTCTCCTTGGGCATTTCTTTTTTTAATAATCTTTCGGCTATACCGTTTTTTTCACTGTTTATGAAAATGTTATATACTTGTTCCAACGATCTTCCATAATAATACCAATATTGCTTGTATGAGTCCCCTAATTGATCGGCATAAACAACCGCAGTATTGCTCTGCTTTACTTCTTCATATTTTTCTCCTGTAAAACTAAACAAACGAATGGAGTCTCTTATGGAGTAACGACTATCTGCTGTTTCATCATTTCCCCGTTCTTCCGTCCTGCTATCGGTCAACAGTGCAAAATCATAAAAGGTGTTTGTCTTATGCTTTGTCACAACTATATCAGTAGTGTATTCTTTGAAAATGCCATTTGCGCTTCCATCATTTTCTCCCCGATACTCGGTGGATGTGTAATCAAAAATACATTTCAGCGAATCACCTTCCCGAACAAATAACTGATGAACATCTTCACCCGCCGGAAAAACATTTGAACTTCCCTTATGTCTTGAATAGACACCAAACATTATCTTGTTATCATTCAGGCGATAGTTCAAAGTATCAATGCCAATAGCCGTTAGCTCCCAAGCATCGGATTCCCAAGCATTCGGATTATAGTATTTGCTTTCAATCTTTCCCGATTTTGTATCCGCAAGTAAGACATAACCGCCCAAAGTGAGCATCTCATTTCCTGAGGGATCTTCTTCTCCGGAAGTTATTTTGGGAATTATCCAAATCGTAAGTAAATTATTCGCAGGCAAAACCTGAGACGAAACAAATCGTAAGTAACATTCACTTCGCTTCAGGCTCAACTGCCGTAGAATATTATCGAATGCTTTCTGTTTTAAACTATCCTCATCAAGTGTTTCGTCAACAAAGTTGCTATCGGACTTATTTACAATTGTTTCTTCTGAAACTTTATTACTTTTCGTTCCATTACAGCTGATTATAGTTTGAGCAAACAATGATATTGCTCCGAGTATAACGATTATTTTCTTCATAGTTTCCGTGTCGTATCCTTGTATTAATTAAAAAAAGTATTGTTTTATGTGTTCGGAAAGAACAGTTGTCAGAGAGTTTACAACGTTACAAATATAAATATAATTTTGATAAGAGCGAGGATTATGAAGATTAAGAAGAACCCGGAGCATCATTAAGCCTTTTCTTCCTTGCTGTTCAGTCGTAATGCATTTGTATTTTGTACTTGTGTACATGGTATAATGCGTTAATAATGAATAAGATATAATTTTAACTATTTGTATTTCGTTTAGATTGCTCTTTCTACCCGAAGCGCTTCCTTATTTTTGTGCCGTTATTAATATTTATGTTTAATCTTAAATCATAACAGCTAATGAGTAAGTGCTTATTTAAAACATTCCTATGTTTTTGGGTTATGTTGCTATGTCATTCATTCTTCATGGTTGCCAACGCACAGGAGTCTGGAAAGACAACAGTATCTGGAGTAGTGACCGATGTCAATAAAGAACCTTTGATCGGTGTCTCCATTGTGGAAAAAGGAACAGTCAACGGTACTACGACTTCTCTTGACGGTGATTTCAAATTACAAGTTTCTCCCAATGCTACCTTAGTTATATCTTACGTGGGTTACACTGCACAGCAAATCCCGGTACAAGGTAAACCGGTTATTAATGTAGTGATGAAAGAAGATGCCGTTTTGCTCGACGAGGTTGTTGCCGTTGGTTACGCCGTGGGAAGCAAACAGACTATTTCGGGTTCTGTGAAGAAGATAGATAAGAAGGATATGAATACGGGAGTGGTTAACAGTCCGCTGAATGCAATACAAGGCCGTATTGCCGGTGTGAATATCCAGACTGCAAGCAGTGATCCTACCGCATCACCAAGCATCCGCATCCGTGGTACCACTTCTTTGTCGGGCGGAAATGATCCGTTGGTGGTTATTGACGGGGTAATG
The DNA here is from genome assembly GCA_902492205.1 of uncultured Bacteroides sp. Classification (GTDB taxonomy): domain Bacteria; phylum Bacteroidota; class Bacteroidia; order Bacteroidales; family Bacteroidaceae; genus Bacteroides. The sequence goes on from CABUKU010000001.1 coordinate 467,834, forward strand.
GGTGATGTGAAGATGCTCGATGCTTTGTCTCCGAGCGACATTGAAAGCATGACTATCCTGAAAGATGCTTCCGAAACAGCTCAGTATGGTTCGAGAGGTGCAAGCGGTGTTATCGTTGTTACTACGCAGAAAGGCAAGTTCGGCTCAAAACACTTGAGCTATGACGGTACTTTCGGTGTGCAGACGGTTGCTTCAAGAAACCATTCGTTGAGTGCGGCACAATACCGTCAGGCTGCACAAGGCTTGGGACTGAACTTCGTTGATGAAGGCTACAACACAGACTTTATGGATGAAATCCTTCGTACGGGCATTACACAAAACCACAGAATATCTTTTGGCAAGGGCGATGAAGATTCTAATTACAATGTTTCTTTGGGCTTGATAGACCAGAAAGGTTTGGTAGAAACTACCAACAAACGCAATTATTCACTTAAATTGGATGTGGCACAGTCTTTCTTCAATAACAAGTTGAAGCTGGAAGCAGGTATGTTTGGTTCTAAAATAGAAACAAGGGAATTGTATGATGAAAAGAATACTTTCTATGGCGCTATTACCATGAACCCCACTTATCCTACCACTCCGAATGAGGACGGCACATGGCCGAGAGATCCGAATGCGAGTGAAGTATATAATCCGTTGGATTTACTTTCCGCCCAGAAGAAGAACGATATTTATGATGTTTCCGTTCATGGACGTGCTACATGGAGCATTCTCGAAGAATTGAAATTCAGTGCTTTCGGCTCTTATTCATTGTATGACGATAACGCTACGATATATCTTCCTATCCATTCAAGACCGGGTATGTTGGCAAACAACGGACGCGGTGAAAGAAGTTTGGCTCGTTCGGAGAACTATCTGGGTAACCTCAGTTTGAGTTATATCAAAACTATCAACCGTAACTATATCAATGCTTTGGTATTGTTTGAAGGTGCACAGTATAATCAAAGAGGTTTTGGTGCGGCATCCAGCAGATACTCAACAGACTATTCGGGTGCGGATAATCTGATGGGAGGTGCTATTATCAACTATGGCGATGTTACTTCTTATAAGAACTCATACAAACTCGTGTCGTTCTTAGGACGTTTCAACTATGTGTATGATAACAGATATATTGCAACAGTGAACATGCGCCGTGACGGTTCTTCCAAGTTGGGCACTAACAACAAGTGGGGCTTTTTCCCTTCTTTCTCTTTGGCTTGGAACATGGCGAATGAAGCCTTTATCAAGAATAACTTGAAATTTATCAATGAATTGAAATTAAGGGCAAGTTACGGTATCTCCGGTAATCAGGATGTGATTTCACCTTACAACTCTTTGCAGTTGCTCGGTACGAGTGCTTCTTCCCTGATAACTGTTAACGGTAATCCGGCTGTTGCTTATTCATACCTGCGCAATGCCAATCCGGATTTGAAGTGGGAAACAAAGAAAACATTCGATGTTGGTTTCGATGCTTCGTTGTTCGATCACAGACTGAGCCTGACATTTGATTATTATAGCTCTGTAACAGATGATTTGCTTTACACCTATACAGTACCTCAGCCTCCTTTCATTTATAACCAGTTGTTGGCAAACATCGGTTCGATGAAGAATAACGGTGTCGAGTTCTCTGTAAGCTATGCTGCAATAAGAAACAAAGATTTTGATTTGAATATTTCTGCTAACTTTGCTTATCAGCAGAATAAAGTAACTTCATTGACAGGAACCTATAACGGGCAGCCGCTTACTCCGAGCGCTTACGTGAAACTAAGCAAAGTGGTGGGAGCCGGAACTCAGGCAAACAACGATGTGGTATATATGTTTGAAGGGCAGCCTTTGGGAGTATTCTATCTTCCGAAAGCCAATGGATTAATCAGTACGGAAGAAGGTAACAAGTATAACATTCAGGATTTGACAGGCGAAGGAGATATTAATATTGCCGACGGTCAGGACCGCTATATTGCGGGACAGGTAATGCCTAAATATTACGTAGGCGGTAATATCTCCTTCCGTTACAAAGCTTTCGATGTGCAGATGCAGTTGAATGGTGCATTCGGTCATAAGATATACAACGGCACTTCGCTGACTTTGAATAATATGAAGAACTTCCCTACTTACAATGTATTGGAAGGCGCACAAGATAAGAATATCCATGACGGTACTGTTTCCGATTACTGGTTGGAGAACGGTAACTATCTGAATATCTCTGCTTTGACCTTTGGATATACATTCGATGCATTCAGGTTGAAGGATAAAATGAAGTCATTGAGAATAACTGCTTCCGTAAATAACCTGTGCACAATCACAAGTTACTCAGGGCTTACTCCGATGATTAACAGTAACACTATGGCAAGCGATAATACGTTTGGCGTGGATGACAAGCGTTTCTATCCTGTAGCCCGTACATTCTCAGTAGGTTTAAGTCTTAACTTTTAAAAGATAATATTATGAAGAAAAGATATTTACTCGCATTACCTTTATTATTCTCTTTGGGCAGTTGCTCGCTCGACGAGAACCCCATTGACATGTTGCCCGAAGATGAGGCGTTCAAAACCCCTGATTTGGTTTATACGAATACAGTCGTAGGTCTTTATAATGATATAAGGAACCTGGCTAATGTTGCGACTTGGGATTTGAGTGAACAGCCTACCGATGAAGCCATGATTCCTACACGTGGAAACGACTGGGATGACGGTGGTCAGTTCCGTGCCTTGCATGCACATACATGGACTCCTTCACAAAATCAGTTCAATGACTCATGGCAGGAAAGATATTCGGCTATCGGTAAATGTAACCAGAGTCTTAAGATTGTGGAAAACGCAAAGGCAAATAATCCGACTGCTACTTTTTATGATGCTTACATCGCTGAAATCAGAGCATTAAGGGCCTTGAATTATTTCTATTTGCTGGATCAGTTCGGGCGTATTCCTATCTCTACTTCGGTAGATGTAGCTGTCAGTGAAGTGAAACAGTCCAAGAGAAGTGAGGTATTCAAGTTTGTGAAAGACGAGCTTGATGCTGTCCGTCCTTATCTTGCTTCTGCACGTTCGAACCAAGCAGGTGAATATTATGGCCGTATGACTAAATCGACTGTATTCTTCCTTTTGGCAAAAATGGCTTTGAATGCAAATGTTTATACTGATGATAATTGGGAAGTGACGGGAAACAATCCCCAAGGCTCAACAGACTTTACAATTGACGGTAATAATGTAGGGGCATATCAGGCTGTGATTGCTTATTGTGACTCTATCACTAAAGAAGGATATGACTTGGAACCTAGCTTTGCATCGAACTTTGCCGTGAAGAACGAAACATCCAATGAAAATATCTTTGTGATACCTTTAGATCCGAGTTTATACAGACAAAGCAGCCAGATATTGTATCAACGCACTTTACACTACATACATGGAAAGGCTTTCGGTCTGGATACATGGAACGGAGCATGTGCAACTATTGAAATGATGCAGGCAATGGGATATGGAACGGAAACGCCTGATCCGCGTATGGCTTTGAGCTTTTACACAGGCAAAGTGAAAGGACCTGATGGTGAATACATAAAAGATGAGGATGGTACAGACTTTGCATACTTGCCAATGGATGTGAGGTTGAAAATGGATACATCCGATAAGAGCAAGAAGACCGGAGCACGTTGGGCTAAATATGAAATAGACCGCCAGTTCCAAGGTTCGGGCGACTTGGTTCATAATGATTTTGTTCTTTTCCGCTATGCCGATGTTTTGCTGATGAAAGCGGAAGCGGAACTGAGATTAGGCAACGAGCCGGAAGCATTGAAATTGGTGAAGAAAATCAGGGATAGGGTAGGTGCTTCCGAACTGACTTCTGTGGAGCTTGATGATATTCTGAAAGAAAGAATGATTGAATTAAGCTGGGAAATGTGGAGACGTAACGATATGGTTCGTTTCGGTACATTTACAAAGGCATATAAGGATAAGGAAGAATCTGCACCCTACCGAATAGTATATCCTATTCATCAGGACATCCTTTCCGGAAATCATAATTTAACTCAGAATCCTGGTTATTCGAAATAAAAAATATGCTATATTGCGTGCCGGCTGCTATTTATTTGTATCTTTATGAGGTTTGATAGATAGCCGGCACATTTTAATTGTGACACAATAGAGTTTAACTTTAAATTAATTATACGATATGAGGAAATTTACATTACTTCTGGGCTTGAGCTTGTTTATAGTAAATTCATTATTTGCTCAGGTACTTAAATCACCGGATGGGAATTTAATTTTATCCTTTCACTTGTCTGAAACAAAAGCGCCTGCTTATTCTTTGCAATATAAAGGCAAGGCAGTGATAAAGGATAGTAAAATGGGCTTTCTTATTAATCCGTCTTATACTTTCAACAAGGATTTCAAAGTTGTGAATACGGAATATGATGAGGCGGACAGCACTTGGGAACCGGTGTGGGGAGAGAATAAGGAGATACGGGATAATCATAAGGAAATGCTTGTTTCACTTGTTCAGGATAAAACGAACTGGAAGTTGAACATACGTTTCCGTTTGTTTAATGACGGACTTGGTTTCCGCTATGAATTCCCGGTGCAGGATAATCTTCGCCATTTCGTCATAAAGGAAGAGATGACCGAATTTAATCTTACGGGAGATCACAAAGCATTCTGGATTCCTGCCGATTATGATACGAATGAATTTGCTGTAACTACTTCAAAGTTATCGGAAGTTGCCGGACTTATAGACAATGTACGTTCAGAACCTCTTGCTGCAAAAACTCCGTCACCTAATCTTGCCGTTCAAACTCCTTTGATGCTGAAATCGGCGGATGGGCTGTATATTAACATACATGAAGCTGCATTGGTTAATTATCCGGCTATGTTCCTTAACCTCGATGACAAGAACTTTGCCATGAGTTCACATCTTACTCCTGATAAGAATGGGAATAAAGGATACATCCAGACAGGCAGTGTAACACCTTGGCGTACTGTTGTTGTCAGTGATGATGCACGCGATATTCTTGCTTCCAATTTGATTCTTAACCTGAACGAACCTTGTAAGTTTGCAGATACTTCATGGATTAAGCCGACTAAATATGTAGGTGTGTGGTGGGAATATTTCACCGGAGGCAAGTCTTCTTGGGCATACACGGATTATGGAGATATTGTGATTGGTGAAACAGATTATACCAAACTGAAACCGAATGGAAATCACGGGGCAAATACTGCACACGTAAAAGAATATATCGACTTTGCTGCAAAGAATGGTTTTGATGCCGTGCTGGTAGAAGGCTGGAATGAAGGTTGGGAAGACAATGCTGCTTATGTAAAGGAGAAAATATATAGCTTTACTAAAGCTTATCCCGATTTCGATGTGAAAGAACTTCACCGTTATGCAGCTTCCAAAGGAGTCAAGATTATTATGCACCATGAAACTACTTCATCGGTTGCCGATTATGAACGTCAATTGCATGATGCTTTCCGTTTTATGGTAGATAACGGTTACAATGCAGTGAAGACAGGTTATGTAGGTCCGATTATTCCCCGCAGTGAGCACCATGACGGGCAATGGATGGTAAACCATTATAATTATGTGGCTAAAACCGCTGCCGATTATAAGATTATGGTGGATTCTCACGAAGCAGTGCGCCCTACGGGAATGTGCAGAACTTATCCTAACTGGGTGGCACAGGAATCCGCTCGTGGAACGGAGTTTGAATCTTTCAGGGGAATTAATCCTGACCATACTACCATACTTCCGTTTACCCGTTTAATGGGAGGCCCGATGGATTATACTCCGGGCATCTTTGAAGGAGACTTGTGGAGAGATGGTAAAAAGAAAGGTAACTTAAGCTCTACGTTGGTTAAGCAGTTGGCTTTATATGTCACCATGTACAGTCCGTTACAGATGGCTGCCGATATGATTGAGAATTATGAAAAGCATCCCGATGCATTCCAATTTATTAAAGATGTGGCAGTAGATTGGGATAACTCTTACATTCTTGAAGCAGAGCCGGGTGATTATATCACTATCGCACGCAAGGCAAAGGGTAAGAATGAATGGTATATAGGTGGTATTACAGACGAGAATGCAAGAGAAGCAGTGATTGACTTGAACTTCCTGCCTGCCGGAAAGAAATATGTAGCCACTATCTATGCCGACGGTAAAGATGCGGGCTGGAAAACCAATCCGAGAAGCTATGTTATTTCTACAAAGAAAGTGACAAACAAAACGAAATTGAAGCAAAGATTAGCTCCCAGTGGTGGTGTGGCTATCAGCATTAAAGAATTATGAAAAGACTTTCATTAGTAATTATAAGTGTAATCCTGTGCTTTCCTCTTGTGAGGGCACAGGATTCCTGGGTTTTAAAGGCGGATAACATCGATAAAGATAACTATTATGGTGTATCGGTAGGTAACGGGATGTTGGGACTGGTATCCTCTGCCGAACCTCTGAAACTGAAAGAAGTAGTATTGGCGGGTTTGTATGACTGCTATGGCAACGGAAGAGTTGCGAGCACCGTTTCTACTTTCAATCTGTTGGATATGAGATTGGCTATCGGTTGGCAAGACGTTACTCCTTCCAATGTTTCCAACTTTACCCAACAATTGGATATGCGTAACGGAGCTTTTACAGGTTCTTTCGACTTTAAAGACATAGCTTCGGTGAGATATACTTATTATGCACTTCGCCAGCTTCCTCATACGGTTATGCTTGATGTGACTGTGAAGGCACATAAGAAGACAGCCGTTTTGGCGGAGAATATAATGCAAACTCCGGCGGCATTCCGTGATAACCGTAACTATTATAACGAAGTGAACCCGGCACACGCTTATATTCCTTTGTTGACAACGGTGGCACAAACCCCATCCGGCAATGCTACGGTCGTTGCAAGCAATACGTTTATTTTCCCGGAGAAGCATGGAGAAGAACCTAAAGTATTGCATGAAATGCGTCACACCAATTCACATCTTATGCAGTTTACCCGAAACTTGGAAGAAGGAGAGGAATATACTTTCTCTTTAATCGGTAATCTGCTTTCTTCCGAACATGTGGCAGATCCTTACAATCAGGCGGAACGTTTGGCGATCTATGCTAATTTGCAGGGGCATGATGCTTTGCTGGCAGCGCATAACCGGGCATGGGAAGAACTGTGGAAAAGCGATATTATTATCGAAGGCGATAAACAAGCCCAACAAGACATACACAGCATGATGTATCACCTGTATTCTTTTGTCCGTGAAGGAACAAACAACTCTTTGTCCCCAATGGGACTGAGTGGCTTGGGTTATATGGGGCATGTATTCTGGGATACTGAAATATGGATGTACCCTCCGTTGCTTTTGCTGCATCCCGAAATTGCAAAAGGATTGATGGAATACCGCTACCGGAGGTTGGAAGCTGCGAAACAGAATGCTTTCCTGCATGGATATGAAGGAGCTATGTATCCGTGGGAGAGTGCCGCTTCGGGTGAGGAAGAAACTCCTGTATGGGCTTTGTCGGGCCCTTATGAGCATCACATCACGGCAGATATAGCCATTGCTGCATGGAATTATTATTTGGTGACCGGGGATAAGGACTGGTTGAAAGAGAAAGGGTTGCCAATTCTGCAAAATACGGCAGCTTTCTGGGAAAGCAGGGTGACACCGAACAATGGAAAGTATGAGATTAAGAATGTAGTTTGTGCCGATGAGTGGGCGGAGAATGTAGATAATAATGCTTATACGAATGCCACTGCAAAGCTGAATCTGGAATATGCAAATGAAGCGGCGCGGATATTGGGATTGCCTGTAAACCGTAAATGGAAAGAAATAGCAGATAATCTTGTTTTCGCCAAGATGGAGAACGGAGTAACCCGTGAGCACGATACTTATACGGGACAGCCCATTAAGCAGGCGGATGTTAATTTGCTCGCTTACCCTTTGAAAGTGATTACCGACCAAGCCCAAATAAGCAAAGATTTGAAGTATTATCAGGAAAAAGTACCTTATGCCAATACTCCTGCAATGACACAAGCTGTGTTCTCATTGCTGCACAGCCGTTTGGGTGATGGAGCTGAGGCTTATAAATGGTTCAAGGATGCTTATGAATTGAATTTGCTTCCACCTTTCCGGGTAATAGCAGAAACAAAAGGTGGCACGAATCCTTATTTCATTACAGGAGCCGGAGGTGTGTTGCAAACTGTTATGATGGGGTTTGCCGGATTGGATATTTCTACCGAAGGAGGAATCAGACAGATAAAGTCGGTTATGCCATCTCATTGGAAGAAGCTGACCATAACAGGAATAGGGAGTGACAAGAAGACTTTTACAGTAACAAACAAATAGAGTGCAAAAAGCATGACAGAATTGTACAAAACAACGGGTTGTTTCATGTCACAAGTTTTCGCACTACCCTTGTTCTACGCCTTATGAGTGTGTTGGAAAAAGGGAAGTGTTTGATAATGAGTGCTATGACAAATTTGTAATTTACCCCTTAAAAACAATATAATATTCAATATTGTCATAGTAGTTGCACTACGTCTTCTTTCGGATTACAGTAGTGCAACTTGCTTGTTACACTACGTCTTCTCGCCAGTTATACTACTGTAACTTGCTAACATGTCCCGTTGTTTTTCTTTAGTTGCCCTGACATAAATATTAGTTGCCTGCATGAATTCATATAATTCGTGCGGGTTTTATTTTATTTCTTCTGTATCCTTTTTTATCTTCCAAAGAAACTATACTATACACTTATGAGAATATAATATACTATGTGATAATGTGTATTTTGCTGATAAATAGGGTGTTATGTGTAAATGGTACATAAGCGAGAATTAGATTTAAACTCTTTAAAACAGCCATAAATACAGACCATTGAAAATATGTTCTTGAGCATGTGTACACTTCTTTGAGAATATAGTAAACGCTTTCCTTTCGTTCACCCCATACTTTTGCTTGCAGAATTAATAATTAATCGAAATACTATGGACATAGCAAAAAGATGCGAGCAGAATCCGCTACTTGCTCCGAAAGATTTAAAAGCGGGAATTGACGGAATGGAAATTACATGTTTGTTAAATCCCGGAGTTTTCAACTATCAAGGCAAAATTTGGCTACTTTTGCGCGTTGCAGAAAGACCTATACAGAAAGAAGGGGTTATTAGTTTTCCTATATATAATAAAGAAGGTAAAATAGAGGTAGTATCGTTTTCAAAGGATGATCCTGATTTGGATGCGTCAGATCCTCGCGTAATCGGTTACAAGGGAAAGAATTATCTGACCACAATGTCTTACTTGCGACTGGTTTCGAGTACTGACGGCATTCACTTCAAGGATGAACCGGAATTCCCACCTATTTTCGGAGAAGGAGAGCTTGAAGCATTCGGTATTGAGGATTGCCGTGTTGCAACAACCGCGGATGGCTTTTACCTGACTTTCACAGAAGTATCGTCTGTTGCTGTTGGAGTCGGATTGATTCACACCAATGATTGGAAAAATTACAAGCGTCACGGAATGATATTCCCACCGCATAATAAAGACTGCGCTTTGTTCGAGGAAAAGATTGGTGATAAGTATTTTGCTTTTCATCGCCCGAGTAGCCCCGAACTTGGTGGAAACTATATTTGGTTGGCACAGTCGCCCGACCGTGTGCATTGGGGAAACCACAAATGTGTGGCAACTACCCGTGACGGTATGTGGGATTGCGCTCGCGTGGGTGCAGGGGCTGCTCCGATTAAAACGGAAAAAGGCTGGTTGGAAATTTATCACGGGGCGGATTTCAATCACCGTTATTGTTTGGGAGCTTTGTTGCTCGATTTGAATGATCCGTCTAAAGTAATTGCAAGAAGTGAAGAACCTATTATGGAACCTATTGCAGCTTATGAACAGACAGGATTCTTTGGAAACGTGATTTTCACGAACGGTCATTTGGTGGATGGTGACACGGTGACTATCTATTATGGTGCAAGTGATGAAGTTATCTGCAAGGCAGAGCTTTCTATCGCAGAGATATTGAACACATTAAAATAAGACACGGGAAAAGTGATGAATAAACTGAAAAAAGAATATTTGTTCTTCAAGGAACAAGAGCCTAACATGCGGACACTGTTGGTAACCAATATGCTTTATGCGTTGGTGTTGCCAGTAGTCGAGATCTTTGTGGGAGCTTATATTATGAGAAACACAAGCGATCCGGTTATGGTTGCTTTCTATCAGTTGGCAATGTATGTAGGTATTGTTACAACTTCCCTTGTAAACGGTTTCTTGTTGAAGAAGTACAGTGTGAAAACACTTTATTCTGTGGGCATCCTGGTGAGTGGTATTTCCATGTTCGGCATGATGGCTATCAAGTCGCTTGGTTTCGTAGAGCTTGGTTTGGCGGGTTTCCTCATGGGGGCGGCTTCCGGTTTCTTCTGGACCAACCGTTATTTGCTGGCTCTCAACAATACCAATGATAATAACCGCAACTATTTCTTTGGATTGGAGTCTTTCTTCTTTTCTATTTCTTCCATCGGTGTGCCTTTAATCATCGGTGCATTTATCAGCCAGATAGACGGGAAAGAAGTTTTTGGATTCCTCTTTAATATCAATGCTTCTTATCGTGTGGTGACAATGGTGATGGTAGTTATTACTGTCATTGCCTGCATGGTGTTGTGGAAAGGTAAGTTTGAGAATCCGAAAGAAACGACTTTTCTCTATTTCCGCTTCAACATACTTTGGAAAAAGATGCTTTGGCTGGCAGCATTGAAAGGAATGGTTCAGGGTTTTCTGGTAACGGCTCCTGCCATATTGGTGTTGAAATTAGTGGGTGACGAAGGTGCTTTGGGATTGATACAGGGCATTAGCGGTGCATTGACGGCAGTTCTGGTCTATGTGTTGGGACGTATTGCCCGCCCCGAAGACCGCCTGAAGATATTTGTCGGTGGACTGGTTGTGTTCTTCATCGGTACATTGTGCAATGGCATTCTCTTTTCTGCAATGGGGGTTATTCTCTTCGTTCTTTGCAAAGTGATATTCCAACCTTTGTTCGATTTGGCCTACTTTCCCATTATGATGAAGACAATTGATACTGTTGCAAAGATTGAAAACAGAAACGAATATGCATATATCCTGAGCCATGAATTCGGGCTTTTCCTGGGAAGAGCTTCCGGGCTGTTGTTGTTTATCTTCCTTGCCTATTGCGTGTCACAGGATTTTGCCTTGAAATATGCATTGATTATTGTCGCAGGATTGCAATTGGTTGCATATCCTTTAGCTAAGAATATTACTAATCAAACTAATACTATTGAACATGAAAATGACAAGTAAAAGCGTTTTTGCGCTCATTGCCGTTTGTTTGTTTGCGTCTTGCTCCGGTAACGGAAATAACTTCGGGGAGAAGGTTGCACAGGTTTCTATCAACAGAGTGGATTCCATGCCCGACATGCCTGAGACTTATAAAATGCTGGACTGGAAACAAAAGGCAAAGACATATGACCGGTTTATTTTCGACTGGAATAATAAAAGTGAGGTGGGACCGTTAATCTGGTTGGATGATACCCGCAGAAATGTGGATCAGACTACTTTCGGTTTATATACGGCTATTAAGGACATCCGTCAAGGAAAGGATGCCAACAATGGAGAGTTCCATGAAAGTTTGAATTCGTTGGCAGCTATTCTTGGTGCAGGTCTTGTGGGAATTGACAAAACCAATCAGGACGGATATAATTATGTGAAGATGGTTCAGAACTATTTCAATTCGGATAACGGTTGGAATATAGTAATGAACAATACCAACCCTTCGGTAGCCATGCTGGGTGGTGGATATGGTCGTGACTGGTGGTATGACGTACTTCCGAATGCACTGTATTATGCTGTGTGCGATGTGTTTCCGGGTGTGGATGGAGCAGAGAAGATTCAAAGAAGCATAGCCGAGCAATTTGTTAAGGCGGACTCTGTATTGAACGGGAATTACGATTATTCTTATTTCGACTATAAGAACCTGAAAGGTTATGTCAGTCAGATTCCTATGCAACAGGATGCGGCTGGAGGTCATGCTTATGTACTGTTGTGTGCTTATCATAAATTTGGCGATCCGCGTTATTTGAAACATTCAAAGAGTGCGATCGAAGCACTTCTCGCTCAAAAAGAGAGCCGTTTTTATGAAGCTCTTTTACCACTTGGAGTATATACGGCTGCTTATCTGAATGCAACAGAAGGAACAAACTATGATGTAGCCAAACTTCTCGATTGGGTGTTCGACGGATGCAAAAGTCCTACCGGAAGAACCGGTTGGGGAATTATCGTAGGCAAATGGGGAGACTATGATGTAAGCGGTTTGCAAGGAAGCATAACAGATGGAGGAGGATATGCATTCCTTATGAACAGTATTAAACCGGCATGGCCTTTTATCCCGATGGTGAAATATCAACCTCAATATGCAAAAGCTGTTGGTAAGTGGATGTTGAACAATGCAAGTGCATGCCGTTTGTTCTATCCTGGAGATATAGATGAAAAGCACCAATGGGCTCCTGAACTGAAAGATATAACTTTCGATAATGTATCTTATGAAGGTTTGCGCAAGGCGGACGATTATGGAAAAGAATCCTTGAAGGGTGTCAGCCCGGTTGCTATCGGTGATGGTCCTAAATGGATAAAAGGTAATCCGACAGAAAGCATGTTCAGCGTTTACAGTTCTTCTCCGGTTGGTATTCTGGGAGCCATTGTCAATCAGACGGATGTAGAAGGTATTCTTCAGTTGGATTGTAATGCCACAGATTTTTATGTAGAGAAACCTTATCCGGTCTACCTCTACTATAATCCTTATAAGGAAGTTAAAACCATAACTTATCATGCATCTCAGGCATGTGACCTGTTTGATATTGTTGCCAAAGAATATGTGGCTAAGAATATAAAAACGGATGGTTCTATTAATATTCCGGCTAATGATGCGAGGGTGATTGTAGAACTTCCTGCCGGAACGGAATTGGAATTGAAAGACGGTAAGGTTATTGCGAATAAACAGAATATCATAACATATAAATAAAACCTATTGTAAAACTAATAATTGAAGTATTATGAAAATTGATTTATTTTCGAGTAAAGTTAGGGTAAGGCAATTAGGCCTGGCTTTGTTTTGCTTGTTTTTGTTTCACGTTACAGCTTTTGCTCAAAGTGGAGGTGGGATGCTGACCGGAATCGTTGTTGATGAGCAAGGGGAAGCATTGATTGGAGTAAGTGTTCTGAATAAAACAACAAGTGAAGGAACCATCACAGCAATAGATGGTAGCTTTAGCGTTGCGGGAAAACTGAATGATTTAATTCAATTCTCTTATGTCGGATATGCTTCTGCGGATTATTTGGTGAAGCAAGATAAGAATATAAGAATTGTTTTGAAAGAAGATACACAAAACCTTGAAGAAGTTGTAGTGGTAGGCTATTCGGCACAAAAGAAATCTTCTCTTACAGGAGCTATTGCACCGGTGAATATGAATGACATGGAAAAACGCCGTGTGGCAACTGTGTCACAAGCTCTTCAAGGGCAAGTTGCAGGTGTGCAGATTACTCAAAGTACGGGAGCTCCGGGCGATGATATTTCTATTTTGATTCGTGGTGAAGGAACAATAGGCAATAACAATCCTTTGTATATTATTGATGGAGTTCCTTCAAGAACGATGACTTTCTTGAATCCTTCCGATATTAGTTCAATTACTGTATTGAAAGATGCTTCTGCTGCTGCGGTTTATGGATCACGCGCTTCGGGTGGTGTGGTTGTAATTACTACTAAAGAAGGTGAATCAGGAAAAGGACATCTTGAACTGAACTACTATTATGGAATACAGAAAGCCGTGAATTTACCAAAGATGCTAAACTCCAAGCAGTATATGGATGTATTGGAAACAGCCTGGAATAATGCCGGATATGAAGGGACAAACCCTTATACGGGAGATAAGAATAGAGCAGACCTTGCCGATACTGACTGGTTGGGTGAATTGTTTACTTTAGGACAAACTCATAATGTTCAGGCAACTATGAGCGGGGGTGCAAAAGGTGTGAATTATTTAGTATCCGGAGGTTATATCTCTCAGGATGGTATTGTTGTGTATGACCATGATAAATATCGCCGCTTTAACTTGCGTACTAATATCAACGCCAAGTATTTTGACAGACTTAATATCGGTGCGAATGTTCAGTTGACTTATTCAATGCAGGATAAACTGAACTCTAAAGGTGATGAACCGGGAATTATCAGACATGCGATGTTACGTCCGCCTGTATTGAGTGTTTATAAAGATGTGAATGATCCTACATACAATCCGAATGATCCTTTTACAGATTTGCCTTTCTATAAAAATAATGATAGAAACGGTGGTTGGGAAAGTGACAAGTATGAATGGACTTCCAATCCTATTGCTTTAGCTTATTATACAGATGATAAACGCTCACAATACACTACTTTCGGTAATATCTTTGCTGAATATGAATTTCTGGAAGATCACTCTTTAAAGTTTAAGACAAACGTGGGTATTGATTTGAACCTTTATCACAATAAAGCATTCAATCGGAACTTTGGAGACGATGATGGTAGCGGTGCCGATGTGGATAAAGGATTGGGAAGACAAAACAGACCTACAAGTTTAAGTGAAAGCAGAGGAGAAAGTTTCACATTGACTTGGAATAATACATTGAGTTATGCAAAGCAATTTGATAAGCATAATATCAATGCGGTAGCCGGAACAGAGTTCATTACCAATTATGAATCATCTATCGGGGCTTCACGTCAACGTTATGATTATACTAATGATACTTTTAGATACCTTGATTTTGGAGGAACGGAATCTGATATTTGGAATAATGGTACAGGTTCGGAATGGGCATTAATGTCTGTATTTGCTTCAGCTACCTATGTATATGACAGCCGTTATATGGTTACAGGTAATTTCCGTGCAGATGCTTCTTCCAGATTTGCGAGCAATCATGCCTGGGGATTCTTCCCTTCTGTTTCTGCCGGTTGGAAGATGTCGGAAGAAAACTTCTTGAAAAATGTATCTTGGTTATCAGACCTGAAACTGAGAGGTAGCTGGGGGCAGTTAGGAAATCAGGAAATTGATAACTATACTTTTATGACCTTATTGAAAAAGGATGGTGACAAGTATGTTATTTCCCGTTATGGTAATCCTGACTTGAAGTGGGAAACTTCGGAACAATGGAATGTTGGCGTTGATTTCGGAGTGTTACAAAACAAACTTTATCTTTCTGCTGACTATTTTGTGAAAACAACTTCTGATATATTATTACCTATTTCGTTACCTTCTTATGTGGGTAGTGTTTCTCCTACAATTGTAAATGCAGGTACGGTTCGTAATAAAGGTTTTGAAGTATCGTTGACATATAGAGACAGAGTCGGTGACTTTAATTATAGTGTAAATGGCAATATTGCAACGCTTGATAATGAAGTTATTAAATTACATCCTAATTTGCCTAACATTGATGGTAAAGTAACCCGTACTGCTGTGGGGCAACCTCTGAATTCTTATTATGGTTTTGTAATGGAAGGTATTTACCAGAATAATGCAGAGATTAAAGAACAACTTTATGATACTGAAAACCCTACTGTACAACCGGGTGATATTCGTTTCAAAGATTTGGATGGTAACGGAAAGATTGATGATAATGACCGTGACTTTTTGGGAAGCCCTATCCCTAACTTTACTTATGGTTTCACACTGAATGGCGAATATAAAGGTTTCAACCTTTCAATGTTATTTCATGGAGTAGAAGGAGTGAAGCGCTACAATGATTTGAAGAAGATATTGAATTACGATACTCGTCCATTCAACTATACCACAGATGTTTTGGGATACTGGCATGGAGAAGGAACAAGTAACTCAATTCCTCGTCCTAGTTTCACAGACAATGGCGGTAGCAGAACTTCAAGTGTTTTTGTGGAAGATGCTTCTTTCTTTAGATTGAAGAATGTAGAATTAGGTTATTCTTTTGCCAAGCTGTTAAAGAAATCCAATTCACATATTTCGGATTTAAAAGTTTACGTTTCTGCAGAAAACTTGTTTACAGTGACTTCTTATTCCGGTCTGGATCCGGAGACTACGGACCTTATGGATTATGGGACTTACCCACAGGCAAGATCGTTCCTGTTTGGTGTGAATGTTAAATTTTAAATGATTAAATCTTAGACTAATGAAAAAGATACATATAACTTTGTTTAGTGTGATAAGTCTTTTGTTCGCAACAGGTTGTGACGACTATCTGCACAAAGATCCGATAGGATTGTTAACCCCGGATATTGTAAATACGAACCCCACTCTTACCAGTGTTCAGTATTCTGTAAATTCATCATATCAGATGTTATCAAGCACATTGAACTTATTAGGTGATTGGAGTTGGGATGACGGAACGGTTACCCGTAATGATTTTGTAGTGTATGACTTAGCTTCGGATGATGCCACAAAGAAATGGAATCCGGATGGTGACCAACCTTGGATGGATGAAGTACAAAACTATTCATATATAGCTTCCAATACAGCTTTCAATGGCTTTTGGAGTTATCAGTATGAAGGTGTCTCCAGAACAAATCTTGCTCTTAGTTATCTGACCAATGATCAGATTATAGCTTCAGTAGGTATGGATGATGCTTTAAGAAAAAGATTATTGGGAGAAGCATATTTCCTGCGTGCTTTCTATTATTTCGATCTGGTCACAAACTTTGGAGATGTTCCTTTCCTTACTGCTCCTATCGAAGACTTTGAAGATGCATATAAAGTATCGGAAAGAACGGATAAGGAGATTGTGTGGCAACAGATTATGGATGATTTGAAAGATGCAAAGAGCAATATTCCCGATGCAAAATATTCTTCGGCAAGCGAACCGTGGAGAGTGTCAATGGGTGCTGTTTTAGCTATGCAGGCTAAAGTTGCCTTATATAGAAAAGACTATCCGGGCGTATTGGCTGCGATACAGGAACTTGAAAGTAAAGGTTATTATGATTTAAACGATAATTATTTCGATTCATTCAGCCAGGATCATGAGTTTACGGATAATGAAGTTATTTTTGCTTATGACCATAAAGAGAAAATGACTCCGGCGCAGGGAAATGGTTTGTGTGCTTTGTTGGGTTGGGGATTCTTTGCTCCTTCTAAAAGCTTCCTTAAAGAGTTTGAACCGAATGATCCACGTTTGAACCTAACAGTCGATACGGATAAGCAATTGGTATATAAGATTTTGGGAACCTTGTCGAATGCGAATTCAGGATATGATGATGCCCCCAGCAATAAAATATATATCCGCTATGCCGATGTAATGCTATGGAAGGCCGAAGCATTAATTGAAACGGGAAGTGTATCCGATGCGATTGACATTATCAATGATGTGAGAGAAAGAGCAAGAAATACAGTTGGTGTGGACGGAGTAACGAAAGCACCTGCCGGGACATTGCCAGATAGAGACAGACTTGCATCAAAAGATAAGGCTTGGGAATGGCTGATACATGAACGTCGTGTGGAACTTGGTTTGGAATCTCACCGTTTCAGGGATTTAAAACGTTGGGGAATTGCAAAAGAAGTGCTTAATGCCAATGGACAAGCATTCAAAGACCGTAATTACTTGTTCCCTATACCTCAGAAAGATATAGATAAGTCAGGTGGGAAGCTCACTCAAAACACCGGTTATTAATCATATTATGGGGATGGCAGGGCTTCTTGCCATCCCTCATTATTTAAGTTATACTATGAGTAAACAGTTTATATGCTTTGTTTTTCTATTGGTTGCTTCTTGCATGGGAGCTTTTGCCGCTAAGGTAGAACTTCGTGTTTTAGGAGATAGTCAACAAGGATATTATGTCAATATCTACTATGGCTCCCGATTAATATCAGATCAGGGTAGGAACGGGGAGCTGGACTTGTATTTTGATAATGAAGATTATTCGGTAAGGGAAGACTTGAAGGCTTGGAAAGCAACTTCTGCATTACAGCAGGGAGGGAAAGTTATTCTTTCGGGAAAGGTCTATTTAAAAAAGCTGGAAGCTGATTTATCCGTTCATGTTATCTATGAAATAATAGGAGAACGATTAGTCGGTAAACAAATAGAGTTACAGCAGAATAACCTTTCTTTGTTGTATTACTCGGTTGGTACATCAATTACATCGGAGAAATCCCCTTCATCTTTCTGGAGTTTTGATGATAATATGAACTTAGGGGGAGTTGCCCATGAAACATATCCGGCTGCCGGATATATGCTGGATGATACTTTGGCGGTAGGTTTATTAACTGATGCCGGAGATAAGAATCTTTGGACACGCAACATTCGCCGCCGTCCTTCCAAACAGGGAGAGATAGGTTTCAGGGCAATACGTGAAATATGTGATGCGAATCTCGTTCGTGTGGCTGATGAGAAACAACGTAAGGATAAAGACTACTCCGTTAAACTTACTTTCGGAGAAGTTTCAGATTTCAATGATCCCATTGATAGAGTTACTTATCAAGTCCCGGACTTGAAGAATTGGAAATCCTATCAGGGAGCACAAACCGAAAGGATCAATGATGTATTTGTTATCAAAGGAAAGTCGGTAAAAGGAGATCTTTCCGGCGTTCGTATTCCATATGGGTTAACTGACGGTTTTTATACGATTCGCTTCAAACACCGTTCTGTCAATCCTATAACTATGAAATTATGGAAAGGTGAAGGAACTGAAAGCATGGATGTTGCCGGATTGCATTATCAAACTGATATGCCGTCTTCTGTAACCGAATGGGTACAACAAGAAGAAACCGTGTTTATTGCTAATACGGAGAACGAGCTTACTTACTTGTTGATTGCTGCTTCCTCATTGAAGAAGGGAACAGATTTTAAATTAGAGGTAAAAGACTTGGAAGTAACACGCTCGGATGCACATAATTATGCTTATCATCGTTTGGAACAAGGAAAGAAAGCTGTTAAGAAAGTTTTTATTTTTGCTGCACCGTCACAACCGACACTACACGACTTACGTTTGGCATCCCAAGTTTATTTAGCGGACGGATTAGGCTTTCAGGGCTCAACAGAAGAAAAGTGCCTTTATGCTTGTTACCAGATGCTTATGTGGATTACAAGCCGTAATAACTTTGCTCCTTTGAATGTTCCGAGTATTAATTATGCTCCCGATATGTATAACCGTGATTCATTTTGGAGCATGATGGGTGTATATGACAAAGAAGCTTCGGAAAAGATATTCGATGCTTGGGCTGCAACACAAGATGAACGTGGTGCTATCGGTACTATTATAACTCCTTGTATGGGTAGCAGGGAAGTAAAGGGTAATGATGCTACGTTGGAATTCTTATGGTATGCATTGGTGAATCATAGATTATATGGAACTACCATTCCGATGGATAAAGTAAAGAAAGCTTTTGAATTTTGTATAAATGAATACGATCCTGACGGAGACGGTATTTGTGCTGCCGAGTTTGTATTGGGGCAGAATGATGTGGTGGAGTATCCGAATAAAACATCCGATTTGGCAGTTAATCAAGGTATGCTTGCAATCACTCTTCAAGTGGCTAAAGAGTTGGGATTACCTGTTAGTCAGGATTATATAGAAAGGGCTAATCAGGGATACAGAAACTTCTATGATAAAAAGAAAGGTTATTTGGTAGATAACCGTCAGTTCCCTTACTCAATCACATTCAATTCCTTGTTGCCGGAGTTTGTTTCATGGTGGCTGTTTGATAAACAGATACTGACTTCCGAAATGGTTATCAATACATTGAATAAAGTTCCATCCAAGGATGGTTATTCTCCATTGATCTTCCATGAAAAAGATACATTCTTCACAATGGAGAACAAACCTTTCTCACCGAATATGTTTTGGGAGAATGGTATTTATTACAATGGCGGAAGTTGGATGCGTGAGGAAATATGTGGTTATGTAGCTGGTTTGAAACATGGGTGGAAAGACGCTGAGAAGCGGATAAAAGACCGTCTAACGACAGAAATAACTCTTCATCCCGACGAACCTTTCAGCCATGAATTCTTACCGTTCGATTTAAGTATTCCGGGATGTTGGTGGCCAAGTACAAGAGTTTTCTCATGGAATGTATTTGTTCTCCGGGCATTGGAGGTAGCAGGCATGCGTTCGCCTATGCAAGATCCCTGTTATTTTAAATATGTACAGAGTAGAAATTGATAGATTATTTGAGTGGTTTTTATAAATTTCCCTGCAGGACGAAATTGCTTATTATTCCTTTGTAACCGATAAAAAGTATGCTTGTATTGAAATAAATTCCTTATATTTGCTATGTCCTAAATGCCTAAATAACATACATTTACATGAAAAGCTCTGTTTGTATAAGAATAATATGTATTCTGTTTATCGTATCTGTTACTCCTGAAAGACTTCTTGCCTCCAATGTAGTAAAGTATATCTCAAACATTAACGGACTGACAAACAATTCAGTAAACTGTATTCTGGAAGATTCGGAACATACGGTTTGGATAGGGACGTGGGACGGGCTGAATGCATATAACGGGAGAGAAATTCTAACATTCAGGTATAGCAAAAGTAATCCGAATTCTATAAGTAACAATATTATCCGTCAGATTATTGAGCGTGAGGGCAGCTTATGGATTGCCACGGATAACGGAATTAACCGTTTGGACAAACAGACGCATCAGATTACAAGGTATTATCTGAGGACGGACAACAAAATACCTAATCAGGAGAAGTCTTTTATTTTGGGAAAGAGTGCAGGCGGAGATATTATTTGTCTTGTAAAAGGACTTGGCTGGTTTGCTTATGATGGCTTGACAGACGATTTTAATCCCGTTGAATCCGACTTTGCCGGGCAGATAAAGGATTATCTGATTGACAGTTCCGGTAATATACTCTTTCTTTTTAATAATGGGGAAGTGAAATGCTTGAATTATGCCCGGTTTAAGGCAGGAGTCAGGTTAGGGGATTTGCATGATGTCCTTGTAGATGCACCGGTGAGTAAGGTATTTCTATCAAATGGCAGGTTTGTTCTGAATGAGAAGAACCGGTTGTTTCTGCTCAATCCCGACTTTACTGTTTACCGCACCATTGAATTGAATGGCAATAAGCCTGTTTCACAAGTTGTCTTGTCCGGGAGTGATTTGTTTGTCGGCTTTATAGAAGGTGGCTGCATTCAATATAATCTGGAAACGAATGGGTATGCTTATTTGAATGAACTTCCCAATCAACTGTCTATTTTCACGCTTTATCCCGGTAGCCAGAATATAATGTGGATTGGAACCGACGGGCAGGGATTGATACAGCTATATCATTACGATTCCCTTTTCCAAACTGTTCACACCACTCATCCCGTAAGGTGCTTTTGTGAAGATAAAGACGGGAATATTCTTGTGGGAACGAAAGGAAGCGGCATAAAGCTGCTTAATTTTGAGACGAGGCAACTGGCTGATTACCTGAGTGAGAGTAAAGGATTAATGTCCAATTCCGTTTATGCATTGAGGAGGAATAAGTCAAATGATATTTTCATCGGGACAGAAGGAACGGGCATCAATATTCTGAATGCTGCTACCGGACGTTTGGAGAAACTTGAAATTCCTGATAAATATCCCGGTTTTAAAGCTGTGTACAGTATTTATTTCACGAATGATGATTCCCTCATGTGGGTGGGAACATCAGGACATGGGTTGATTAAAATGAATATTGCCAAAGAACAGGGTGCTTACCGGGTGAAGGGATTCCGCCAATATAATTCATCGGACAAGAATATTTCATTGAATAATGATGTGGTCTATGCCATTACTTCCGACAAGGAAGATAATGTATTGTGGTTTGGCACACGTGGAGGAGGATTGAACAGGATTGACATTCGGAATAATGATATTAAGTCATTGGAAGATATAGACAGCCGCATTCTGCTTACCAATAACGATGTGTTGTGCCTGTTGCGTGATGATGCCGATGTGTGGATAGGGACAAGTTACGGGCTTAATAAATTGAGGAGGCAGGGAAATGACTTCCACCTGATACAATATGCCGACGGGAAGTTGAATAATAAAACGATTCACGGAATATTGAAAGACCATGAGGGAAATATATGGATCAGCACCAATCAGGGATTGTCCAATCTGAATGTCAGGACTAACAAGATAGATAACTATACTTTGAATGACGGTTTGCAGAACGATGAATTCTCCGACGGGGCTTTCTTTAAAGATAAACGCAACTATTTGTATTTTGGAGGTGTGAGCGGACTGAGCTGCTTCAATCCGCAGAATATCCATTTACGTGAGTTCAATCCACCGCTTGTGTTGAGCAATCTGAAGAT
This sequence comes from uncultured Bacteroides sp., assembly GCA_902492205.1. Taxonomy (GTDB): domain Bacteria; phylum Bacteroidota; class Bacteroidia; order Bacteroidales; family Bacteroidaceae; genus Bacteroides. The sequence goes on from CABUKU010000001.1 coordinate 490,058, forward strand.
ATATAACACCGCACAGGACATAAATGAACGGATTAAGGAAGGAGTGTTGAAACTCAGTTATGAAGAAAGGTTCGTGACATTCAGCTTTATAGCCAAAGACTTTATTAACAACGAGAATTGTGAATATGCTTACCGTTTGAAGAACCATTCGGATGAATGGGTGGAATTGGGTAACAATCCGAACATAATCTTTACGCAACTGCCTCCGGGCAAGTATCAGCTTGAAGTGAAAAGCACCAATGGTGATAAAGTTTGGGGAGATAATATTTACCGGCTGACAGTGAAGGTGGGTTATCCGTGGTGGCTCAGTGTCCCGGCTTTGATTATTTATGGCATCTTGTGTATCATTATATTCTATGTTACGAAGTCGGTAGTGAAGAACCGCATCCGGATGAGCCGTCAGATACTTATTGCCCAGATAGAGAAGCAGCACGAAAAGAAGATATATGAATCCCGACTGAACTTCTTCACCAACGTGGCACATGAGTTCTTTACTCCGTTGACTTTGATTTATACTCCTGCACAACATCTGTTGGAACAACACGGACTTGATGAGGATGCGAAAAAGTATTTGCAGATAATAAAGAGTAATGCCGAAAGGATGCAAAAACTGATTAGTGAGCTGATGGAGTTCCGCAAGACTAAATCGGGCAATATGGATTTGCAACCGGAGAATGTGAATGTAAAAGCATTGATGGAATATGCTTCCAATAACTATGTGGATATTCTGAAAGAGAATAAGATAGATTTTAAGGTGGAAACCCATGATACGTCGGAGATATACTCTGACCGCAATGCTTTGGAGAAGATTATCTTCAATTTATTGTCGAATGCTTTTAAATACACCCCGCGTAATGGTTATATCCACGTGGAAGCATCGCAGGATGAAACAAACGGCACATTGCGTTTGCTGGTAAGAAACTCCGGCAAAGGGTTGACCGAACAGCAAATGGCGGAGATATTTGATAAGTATAAGATATTCGATGTTCCCAAGTTTGGTAATTCGGTAAGCAATGGGATAGGCTTGAACCTGACTAAGAGCTTGACGGAGTTACTCGGAGGGCAGATAAAGGTAAGCAGTGAATTAGGGAAATACGTTGAGTTCTCTGTTGTTCTTCCTCCTTTGGCTGTGGATAGTGCATCTGTTGTTGTGGATGAGAAAGATGCTGCGCAGAAAGAAGATAATGAACAGAATAATTTGAAACCACGTAAAGATACTGTCGTGCTGATAGTAGAGGATGAGAAAAATATCAGGAACTTACTGAAGGATGTTCTTTCCGACTATACGATACGTGAAGTGAAAGATGGGGCGGAAGCCTTGAATGAAGTAGAACATAACCATCCCGATATTATTATCAGTGATATTGTAATGCCTAACATGGATGGTTTGACTCTGATTCATAAGCTGAAATCCGATTCAAAAACAAGTTATATTCCTATTATCGGCATATCGGCAAAAGCATCTGTCGAAGATCAGATTAATGCTTTCAATCATGGTGCGGATGCCTATATAACCAAACCTTTCCATCCCAGACAAGTTATATCGACGGTAGAGAATCTGTTGTCCCGGCAGATGCTTTTAAAAGACTATTTCAATTCAAGCATGTCATCTGTGAAAGTGAAGGACGGGATTGTTCTTCATCCGGAGGACGAGGAACTGATACGGAATGTAACGGACTTCATCAAAGACAATATTGATGATGAATCCCTGAGCCCGTCTTCCATTGCCGACTTTGTGGGAGTGAGCAAAGCTACCTTGTATCGCAAGTTTAAAGAAATAATGGACAAGACTCCGAGCGAGTTTGTGAGAGGCATTAGGTTGGAGCATGCGGCTAAGTTATTAAGAACAACGAAGTTGACAGTTTCCGAGATTATGTTTAAGTGCGGATTCTCCAATAAATCTTATTTCTATCGTGAATTTTTAAAACAATATGGTGTGTCCCCCAAAGATTATCGTAATCAGTAGGAAGGGTTGCAGAGGAAAAGTTTTTAAGAAAAAAATTAAATATTTATCAGTCGGGGTTAGTGTAATTGCGATGTGAGTTGTTATATTTGTGCATTAATATAAAAGAGCTATGAATATGCACAAAACAAATCCCGTATCTTGGGTTCCTACAGTTTACTTTGCGATGGGGCTGCCTTTCGTGGTTTTAAATATGGTATCTGTCCTTATGTTCAAAGGGTTGGACATCTCGGATGCCCAGATTGCTTTCTGGACTTCACTTATCATGCTGCCTTGGACACTGAAACCACTTTGGAGCCCTTTCCTTGAAATGTTTAAAACCAAGAAGTTCTTTGTTGTTCTTACTGAGATTACTTCGGGAGTATTGTTTGGGTTTGTGGCCTTTTCTTTGCATTTGCCCCATTTCTTTGTTTATGCTATTGCGCTCCTGGCTGTCATTGCCATTAGCGGGGCTACACATGATGTTGCTACCGATGGGGTTTATATGAATGTGTTGAACAAAGAAGAACAGGCAAAGTATATCGGTTGGCAGGGAGCTTTCTATAATCTGGCAAAAGTAATTGCCACAGGTGGTCTTGTCTATTTAGCCGGTTATCTTATCGACCATTTCGGTGCTTTATATGCTTGGTCGGTTATCATGTGTTTGTGTGGAGTCATTATGATGATTCTGGGCTTTTACCATATTCGTATGTTGCCATCGGGCGGTGCGGCCTCTAAAGAAGTGCGGACGGTAAAGGAGAGTATGTCTGCTCTTTGGGAGGTTATTTGCGACTTTTTCAGAAAGAAATATATTTGGTATTATATCATTTTCATTGTTCTCTATCGTTTCGCCGAAGGCTTTGTGATGAAGATTGTTCCTTTGTTCCTGAAAGCTCCTATTGCGCAGCAAGGCTTAGGATTGACCGAACAACAAATAGGTTTGTATTACGGAACATTCGGTGCGGCTGCATTTATCCTTGGTTCTTTGCTTGGAGGATATTACATTGCTGCCAGGGGGTTGAAGAAATGTTTGTTCACGCTTTGCTGTGCTTTCAACATACCTTTCGTTGTGTACACCTTGTTTGCTATTTATCAACCAAGTAGCGGATTGTTGATAGCGAGCGGCATTGTATTCGAGTATTTGGGATACGGTTTCGGCTTCGTGGGGCTTAGCTTGTTTATGATGCAGCAGGTTGCTCCCGGAAAGCATCAGATGGCACATTACGCCTTTGCTTCCGGCATTATGAATCTGGGAGTAATGTTGCCCGGTATGTTGAGCGGATTTGTGAGTGACTGGCTTGGTTACGAACATTTCTTTATCTTTGTACTCTTTGCAACCATTCCGGCTTTCTTGGTAACTTGGTTCGTTCCGTTTACTTATCCGGATAGCAAGAAGGAGATACGAAGCGATATGATAGACGAATAAAAAAGGAAAACTATTAACCTAAAATAAATAAACAATGAGTAACTTATCTAACATGCCTTGGGAAGATCGTCCCGCAGGTTCTAAAGACGTAGTTTGGCGCTATTCTGCGAATCCTATTATCAAACGTGATGCGCTGCCCACTTCAAACAGTATCTTCAACAGTGCAGTTGTGCCATTTGGAGATGGCTTTGCCGGAGTGTTCCGTTGCGATAACAAAGCAGTGCAGATGAATATCTTCGCCGGATTCAGTAAAGATGGCATTCATTGGGATATTAATCACGAACCTATCCGGTTTAAAGCCGGCAATACGGAAATGATTGAATCGGAGTATAAATACGATCCCCGTGTTACATGGATTGAAGATCGTTACTGGATAACTTGGTGTAATGGCTATCACGGACCTACGATTGGCATTGGCTATACTTTTGATTTCAAAGAGTTCTTCCAATGTGAGAATGCTTTCTTGCCTTTCAACCGTAATGGCGTGCTTCTTCCACAGAAGATAGATGGTAAGTATGCCATGTTGAGCCGTCCCAGTGATAACGGACATACGCCGTTTGGCGATATTTATATCAGTTACAGCCCGGATATGAAATATTGGGGTGAGCATCGTTGTGTAATGAAAGTGACTCCTTTCCCTGAAAGTGCTTGGCAATGTACTAAGATCGGTGCAGGCTCGGTACCTTTCCTTACCGAAGAAGGCTGGTTGCTGTTCTATCATGGTGTAATTACTACCTGCAATGGTTTCCGTTATGCAATGGGAGCTGCCATACTCGATAAAGATCATCCGGAAAAAGTTCTTTACCGCACTCGTGAATATTTGTTAGGCCCGGCTGCTCCTTATGAGCTCCAAGGTGATGTGCCCAATGTGGTATTCCCTTGTGCTGCTTTGCAAGACGGTGAGCGTGTAGCCATTTATTATGGCGCGGCAGATACAGTTGTAGGTATGGCTTTCGGATATATTAAAGAGATTATTGAGTTTACCAAACGTACTTCCATTATCTAAATAAATATGCTTATGAAACATTTAAAGTCAGTTTCTCTTTTCCTTTTGGCTTTATTGGCGGGAAGCAATCTGTCTGCACAACAGCCGATTGATTATGTCAATCCGTTTATAGGAACTACCAATTACGGAACCACCAATCCGGGAGCACTCTGCCCTAACGGGATGATGTCTGTTGTGCCGTTTAATGTAATGGGCTCCAAGGATAATAAATACGATAAGGATTCACAATGGTGGTCAACTCCTTATTCGTATGACAATTGTTACTTCACAGGTTTCTCTCATGTGAACCTGAGTGGAGTGGGGTGTCCCGAGTTGGGCTCTTTGTTGTTGATGCCTACTTCCGGAAAGCTGGATGTGGATTACCGTAATTACGGTAGTAAATATAAGGATGAGAAATCGACACCGGGTTATTACTCTAACTTCCTGGCTAAGTATGGCATTAAATGTGAAGTTTCGGCTACTCCGAGAACCGGTATTACCCGTTTTACTTTTCCGGCAGGTCAAAGCAATATTTTACTGAACTTGGGTGAAGGATTAACAAACGAAACCGGTGCTTTTGTTCGCAAAGTCAGCGATAAGGAAGTAGAGGGGATGAAATTACTTGGTACTTTCTGTTATAATCCGCAGGCCGTGTTCCCTATTTACTTTGTGATGCGTTTAAGCAAAGCTCCGCGTGAAAGCGGGTATTGGAAGTTCCAACGTCCGATGAAAGGCGTTGAGGCCGAGTGGGACAAAGATAATGGTAAATATAAGCTTTATACAAAATATAATAAGGATATTGCCGGAGATGATATAGGTGCATACTTCACTTTCGATACTAAAGAAGGAGAAGATATTGAAGTACAAGTAGGCGTTTCTTTTGTAAGTATAGAGAACGCTCGTTTGAACTTGGATAAAGAACAGGGAAACAATCATTTCGATTCGATCCTTGCATCTGCCCGTAAGGACTGGAATGACAATTTATCACGCATCATGGTAGAAGGCGGAACAAAAGAACAGAAAACTGTTTTCTATTCTGCTCTGTATCACATGTTGATTCATCCGAATATTTTGCAGGATGTGAATGGACAATATCCTGCCATGGAGAGCGACCGGATACTTACCACCAAAGGAAACCGCTACACGGTATTCTCTTTGTGGGATACTTACCGCAACGTACATCAACTGTTGACTTTGGTTTATCCCGAACGTCAGATGGATATGATCGATACAATGCTCGGAATGTATAAAGAACACGGATGGCTGCCTAAGTGGGAACTTTATGGACGTGAGACATTGACAATGGAAGGTGATCCGAGTATTCCTGTTATTGTGGATACATGGATGAAAGGTTTCCGCGACTTCGATATTAATCTGGCTTATGAGGCTATGTATAAATCGGCAACACTTCCGGGCAAAGATAACTTGATGCGCCCCGATAACGATGACTACATGGCTAAAGGATATGTGCCGCTGATGGAACAGTATGATAATTCCGTGTCTCATGCACTTGAGTATTATATTGCCGATTATGCACTTTCCACATTGGCTAAAGAGTTGGGAAAGAAAGATGATGCAAAGTTGTTCCGTGATCGTTCCATGAACTATAAAAAGTATTACAGCAAAGAATTCGGAACATTGCGCCCTATCCTTCCTGATGGAACATTCTATTCTCCTTTCAATCCGAAGCAAGGTGAGAACTTTGAGCCGAGTCCGGGTTTCCACGAAGGCAATTCATGGAATTACACTTTCTATGTTCCTCACGATGTGAAAGGACTTGCTAAATTAATGGGAGGGCAGAAGCCGTTTATCAATAAACTGCAAATGGTGTTTGATACCGGTTTATATGATCCAGCCAATGAGCCTGATATTGCTTATCCTTATCTTTTCAGCTATTTCAAAGGTGAGGAATGGCGAACTCAAAAAGAAGTAAAGCGTTTGCTTGCCAAATACTTTACCGACAAACCCGACGGTATTCCGGGAAATGATGATACGGGTACTATGTCGGCATGGGCAATATTCAGTATGATGGGTTTCTATCCCGATTGTCCCGGTGTGCCCGAATATACATTGACTACTCCTACCTTTGATAAAGTAACGATTAAATTGGACCCTAAATACTATAAGAAAGATAAGTTGGTGATTGAAACAGTTCGTCCGGATGCTAAAGCCGATTATATTAAAAGTATGGAGTTGGGAGATAAATCTTATAAGTCATACCGTATTAATCATAATGATTTGGTAAATGCGGGAATACTTAAGTATAACCTGTCCGACAGGAAGTAAAGTTGTAAAGATGCTGAAGAATAGACCTGTTGACAATTGTCACGTGTTCGCTTGACAGTTGTCGGGTGAACGCTTGACAGCTGTCAAGTAATCACTCGACAGTTGTCAAGTGATTGAAACTTCGGCACAAACAAGTTTGTATATACAGGGAAATAATTATGAATAAAGGCTGCTTCATTTCAAACATGAAGCAGCCTTTTACAATCTTAATACCTTATAATTATGTTATACCTAAGAAATGAATATAAAACACAAACACTTATGATAAATCACTTCTTTTCAGGAAACACACTCCAACCGGAAATTACATCTCCATAGAAATAGAAAGTCACGTCAAATGTCATTTTACTGTTTTTATCGGTTACTTTGTAAACCTTGGTTGCTCCGTACTCATCGTTTAATTTATATTCGTCTAAGTCCAAAGTAACTTTGTCTGCTTTTGTCGCTTCGCCAATGTATTTTTCCATTTCGGCATTAATCAGTTTCATGATGCCTTTGTTCTCAAATGGATTTGTATTGACAACTTTGGGGGCAGCGGCTTGTAACTTTCCGGCAGCTTGCAATGTGCGGATACTGTCGGCATACTGTTTGAACTGTTGGCGAACTTCCGGTGAGCGCAGGCTGGCAATGGTAAAGATTGCTATACCTTTAGCTCCGCTGTTGAATGCTTCATCCATGCATTGGAACATTTCCGGACCGTCTGTTGCCATCATTCCGCAGTACAAAGTAGTCATCGGATTCTTGTCGCGAACATTTTCTGAAGTACAATCAGATATGAAACTGACATCTTTCGTATAGAAGTTGTGATATACCATTGGGAAAACAACATCCAAGTTCCACTTGCCCCAATCTTGGCGAACCATTCTTGATGCCATCTTTGGAGTAGGGAATGGAGATGCTCCCATTTTCTTGCCATAAGAATGAACGACTTCAGCTATTTCATTGGCTACTTCAGTGATTTGGTCACAACGGAATTGACGCCACTTCAAGTCGGCAGACGGATCTTCCTGTTCACGTGGATCATATCCGTATTTCTCTTTAAACAGTTTGATCATAGCCGGATGATACCCGTAATCCCATTGGGGATATTCGCGGTCTTGCACAATGCCGTAGTGCGGCCAAAGAGTTGTTGGTAAAACAACGTCAACAAAACGATGGTAGTCGATAGCGATACCGTTCAAACCTTCCACTTCGCAGTAGGATTTAATTTTGTTCTTAATAAACTCTCGCACTTCGGGCAATGCCGGACACAAGAACTTGTAATATGGAACGTAAGCCATGCTGTTGGCTAAACTCTCTCCGTTACGGTTCACACTAAACCAATCGGGATGTTGTTCGATGATGGAATCACGTCCGTGTTCCGGATTCATACTCCACAGCCATGCATATACTTCAATATTGTGCTTGTGTGCAATAGGAATAGCCACCCGGTAATCGTCCGGTGTAGGAGCATTCAGCATAATGCCGTCAATACCTGTTTCGTTCATCACTGTACAGATAGAATCGAAATTCATTCCGGGACGGTAGTCCAGCCAAGTCCAGAACATAGGATACTCACTATTTACAGGTTTCTCTTTGTTACTGCACGCAAACATGCCCAGGAGTGCCAACAATAGAATAGATAACTTGATGTTTTTCATGAAAGAATTGTTTTATGTAATTAAACTTTTAGTTTGATATGTATCTTCCCTAATAAATAAGTAACGCCGATGATAACAAGAGAGAAGCACAGGCAATTGACAATACCCATAACCCCGTGGGTGAACCAGTCGGGTAAAATGATTCCTGTAATGTCGGCAAAAGCATATGCCACATACGGGATCAGATAGGTTGTCAAAGTTGCAGTTCCGGCCGGTTTGATAATATCAAACCAACTTGCTTTTCCTTTACTTACTAACCAGGAAATAACTCCATAAGTACCCACAGCAATAGCTGTTACATAGAATATCCATGGGGGTGTGCTCTGTATTTTGGATAATACCCAAAAGTGACGTGAGATGAATCCCGCAATAAGACATAACACCACTGTGATAACAGTAAAAGAAGCCTTCTTCGTTACGGGTGCCTGAGCATATTGTACACTTAATATGGACAAAATCATTCCTCCCATAGTAAAGGCGGGCAAAGCTCCGTTGCCAATGTGTAATACTCCCAACATTCCTTGTAAGAAATTAGGGTATGGGAAATTCAATATGGCAACTTCTCCCCAGTTAGCATTCATTCTGGAGGTAAAGATACAAACTAAAACGAAGAATATCCAAATTGGAATTAAATACTTTAACCTGTCTCGTGTAAAAATATATATAAGCGCACAAACAAGGTAAGTCCAACCGATTGCTCCGAGTATTCCCCAATGAGCTCCGAATACATTGCCCTCATCCCGGCTTCGGAATGTAAGTGCAAGGAAGATAAGTATCAACCAGCCTATTACTTTCAGCACTGTGACCGTTTTTTTGAAGGCAGACGTGTTTATTTTAGGATATTGGTTCCATATACATATGAATGCAATAGCCATTAAAATCCAATATACACCTATACTGTAAAATACTTCGGGTGATAGCCGTGCTTCCGAGTTGGAAATGAAAGCACCCATTATCAATAAAGCGAATGTACGTGAGAATATATGTCCCAATGTAGACTCGGTAGACATGTGCTTGCTGTATCTCCGTTCCAAAGCAAAAGGAATGGACATTCCTACTGCAAAAAGGAAACTGGGGAAAACAATATCGGCAAGTCCCATAAAGTCTTCGCCGAAGCCGGCGTGCTCCAACCAGTGGGGCACGTCGTGTACTTTCCAGAAGTCATTGACGAATATCATGGTGAACATCGTTAATGCTCTCAATATATCAATGGCAACATTCCGTTGTGAAAAATCAGCTTTTTCCATATATTGCTTTTTGATAAATTAGAATTCAGAAATCAATAGGAACCATTTAGCGGCCGATGAACCCCAGACTTCCTTGTAGGTAGCAGTGTTGAACTGAGGCCAATAAGGAGTGTCTTCATTGAAGTAAGATTGCATTCCCACCGGTATTTCACCTACTGTTTCTCCGGGTAAAGCAGTGTATTGCTGACCGTAATTGCTACCTTCACCATAAACTAAAGATTGTCCGAACGGATTCTTTCCAACCACCCAGAATAACTGTTGTTCTGCGATGTTCATCAGTTCTTTGTCTTTCAGGAATTTACCACAGAGAGCAGCAGCTTTACCTGTTGATAAATGTACAGCGACATTTCCACGGAATGAGAACCAAACAGGGAATACACGCAGATAGTGTTCCTTATCCAGTTTCACGCCATTCTCCAATTGTTCTTTGAAGTCCTTGTCGGCACCACTGCGGATACCTACTTGCACGGTGTAGAAGTTTACAGAGTCTTTTACTTCATCTATATGATAGATGCCGCTTGGCACCATTCCATAAGGTTCTACATATTGCATGATATTCTTCAGGTAATTACCGAATAGCTTGATGCCATTTGCCCAAGATGCATAATCTGCATGTTGTGGTTGAGTTTCACAAAGAAGAGTTAGAGCCTGCATATACACATGGTCGCGAGATTGATGTGTGTAGTGTACTATTGATTTCTTATCCAAGTCGCGATAGAAGAATCCGCAAGTTTTATCCTTATCTTTCAATGGTTCTGTACGTTGGCATTGAAGGGTATATTTAATAGCCTCGGCAGCCTTATTGGCATATTGAGGATCTTTTGTCAATTTGTATAACATACTGGCTGCCCATGAAATACTTGCCATGTATTGGCTTTGAGATGCCATGTAAGCATGACCGTAATCGGGAATACGTTCATTATAACCTAGTTCGTCAAAACGTTTGCTTGCAAAGTCAAAGTCTTCTTTTGCCGCTTTTACCAAAAACTCTTTTAGCATTTGATCTTTTTCTATTGCCATGGAAGCATATGCTTCTATACCTGCCAGCATAAAGTTTTCATAGGCTCCATTGTGAATACGTGCCTGGCGACGTCCGGCATCATCAATAGTTCCGATATAACGATCTGTCCAAAGATTAGTTCCCCAACCTTGCACACGATAACCATCACCGATACGGCTTCTTAGTACATAGTCTATTCCCCACAAACCTTCTTCCATAAGACGGTTATATAAATCTATATTGTTTTTTTCTTTGGCACGTAAAGCGGCTTCAATCATTGAGTAAGCAATTTCTCCTGTTTGCAATGTTTGTTGTGACATATCGGCAGCATCATGCCAACCTCCGTTTATAGGATAAAGTTTGCCATTGTGTTCGGCATGCATTTCTGTATGGCATGCTCCATGTTTTTCCGGAATAGGATAACCGCAACGTTCACAGAACATAAAGTTCAAGACACGCCAAGCCGAATCATCCCAAAGATTATTATTGATATAGAATGGTGCGGTAGTGATTTCACCGATGCGAATACAGTACTGTCCTTCTTTGGTGAAATCGGTGAAATTGATAACATCGAATGAACCGATTCTTCTCTTTATGGATTGTATATTGCCTTCGTATGCTACATTTTTTGTTTTGTTGTCTATAAGTTGGAACTTGCCGTCATGCTTCTTTATGCTTGAAATAGCAGTTTTCTCGCTGTCACTTCTATAACCGCTGGTTGAAAATATAATTCTATTCTCTGCCGGAGTCCATCCTCTGGCAATTTCCGGGTTCTCAACTGTTTGAAGTTCTATGCCGTCGATGTCAAAGCATAAGTTATCTCCCATTGTGAGTTCTTTGCCGAAAGTCTCAATTGCGAATGATATTTTGGTTATTTTATCACGTGCGAGACTGGATAATTCCAGATAACATTCATTCCACTGGTTATTGATTAAGTTTATTTCGTGAATACCTTCTCTTTCATATCTATCTGGTATCTTTATTTTTCCATCGTTTTCAAAGATTAGGTTCAGATAAATGCTTCTTGCACCTTCACAAGTTGGATAGATATAAAATTTCAATCGGTTATATTTTTCCCAGTTTTGTCCGTTAATAGGGCAACTGACCATACTTGTTCCCCTACCGATTCCCCAATCCGGCATTTTGGGAGAAGTAGCCGGAGCCGTCAGACGCAAACTGTGTTTTCCGTCCTTACTTCTTTCTGCAGTTTGTGAGAAACCGCCAATACCTTTATGTGACCATTGGGAAATATCTTCCATGTCGAAAAGCTTATCCGAACTCAATACTTTTTTGGTTGCTCCGAATGCTTCAAATGATTTACTATAATCTAATGGAAGTGGACTGTGTACATATCCCGTGTTTTGAATGTCCTTTTTAAGTTGTTCATCTACTTGCGCATATAATGAACTGGTAAAAGGAAAAAAAAGACATGCTAATGCTATGATTTTCTTCATATTTTATGTGTGTTAAGATGGAAAGTGATAAATATCCGGATAGGAAGATTCCTATCCGGATGGTATGTAAGATGATTAGAAATTGGCTTTGTCTACATCCCAGAATATTCTGGTTGTTTCTAAATCCGGACCTTTAAGTAATTGGATAGCAGCTTTAACACCTTCAGGGTTATTAGCTTTTTCATCGGCAGCAAATGGTATACGTCTGATTCCGGTTTCTAAAGTAACTCCGTTTTGATTTTCATTCTTTACGATTGGGAGTAATTTAGGATAGCCGGTGCGGCGCCATTCTGCCCATGCATTATTACCTTCGGGGAAACCTGCAATCCATTTCTGGGTGATGATCTTTTCCAAGCGTTCTTCATCGTTAGTAGCGTCATCCCAATTGGGAGTTACTTGCGACATAGCAGCATGATTAAGTGTTGATTCGTTAGCAGGATCTATATATTCAACAGGTTTATTACTACTCTTTATATAGTTAGGAGAAGATACTCCATATTGATTGAAAGACGCTGCAATTCCTGCTTCATAGAGATCTTTAGCTGTTTTGCCATTTGTATCCCATTTTCTTAGTGCAGCTTCTGCTAAAAGAAAATAAGCTTCAGCTGCAGGAATGATCATTGCTGCTTGATCTTCAGTAACATTGACATAAGAGATTGTAGACGATCCTTCTTGTACATATGAAGCGCGCAACTCACCTATATTGGGTATACCTGATCTGACACCAACAACTTTACCGGAAGAAGCTGGTAATCCATATAGTTCAAGTCTTGGATCTTTGTATCCTTCTAAGATGGATTGCACATTCGCACTGATAAAGCAGTTCTTATCTCCAATGGAATTAACATATAATGGGTGCATCCAGCCTTTACCGCTTACAGTAAAGCTATCTCCGTCTTCTAATAATCCTGCAGGATCTTTAATAGCGGCTTCACCTTCTTCTTGTGCCCATTTTGCGTTATATTTAACAACACGCATCGCTAAACGTAAACGAATTGTATTGGCTAATTTTGCCCATTTACTTAAATCACCAGCATAAGCTAAATCAAATTCGGCAAAAGAAGGGACTTTTTTACTGCTATATTCATAAAGTATTTTAGCGGCATCTGTTAGCTCCTGAAAAAATATTTTATATGCATCTTCTGCAGAGTCGTATGTACCTCCAGTTGTAGACTCTCCAAATTTTGAATAAATGATAGGACCAAAACAGTCGCATACGCGTGACATGCTTAATGCTCTGATAACTGTATTGATTGCATTAAAGTGGGCATAAGTTTCCATACCTGCCTTTTTGCATTTTTCTGTTACTTTTACTTGGTTAGGCATAATGTGATTATATGGATAAGCCCATGCGTCATTGTTCCATCCTTGTACCATATAGTAAAACTCATTTTCTTTACCTCCTTTGAAATCTGTTGCTGTAGCTAAATAGCCACTCCAAAGATCCGCATTCAGATTTTGATAAGTTTGGAAAGTCCATCCCCCCCCACCATAGTTATCATAAATGCATTGTTGAAGCATTGGAAAGTGGCTACCAATGTATTTATTGTCTTGATTGAGTTCTTCATCTGTAACACCAAATGGCGAAGTATTCATCTTTTCAAAAGCATCAGTGCAAGAAGATAATATGAATGTTGTGATTACTGCGAGTTTAATTATATTGATATATTTTTTCATAATCTTGCTAAATTAAAAGTTAACTTTAATATTAAAACCGAAAGAACGTGTGCTCGGCATACCAAATGCATCGACACCTTGTAGACCATTGCCTACAGAAAGTGCAGCATCCGTATCATAAGGAGCATTATTCTTAAAGAAGAAAAGGTTTCGTGCAATAAATGAAATATCTGCTCCTTTAATAAAAGAAATATTTGAAAAAACTTTTTGAGGCAGTGAATAACCAAGTGATAGTTCACGTAAACGAATATTAGTTGCACTGTATACATAGTTCTCTGTAATACCACTTCTACCTCCTACAAGATTATAGTATTCTTGAACATCTATTTTCTTTCCTGCAAATTCTATTCCTCCGCTGTTACGTGCATCTCCGGTTCTTTTTGAAACACCATATTTATCAAGCTCAGCTTCTGTCAAGGAAAGAACTTCACCACCGAAGCGACCGTCAATTAAAACGTATAAGCTAAATCCTTTATAAGTAAAGGTGTTTTGCCAACCTAAGTTCCATTTTGGACTACTGTTACCTAATTTCTTTAAATCTTCTTCAGTATCTATTTTAGGTAATCCTTTATCATCTGTAGCATAGCTTCCATCTTCATTTCTTAGAAATTTATATCCATAAAAATCGCCAAAAGAGCCTCCTACTTCTAATCTCATTCCATAGTTATTGGAACCGCCGCCGCCAAAATTAAAGTAACCCAGCCCTTCTGCCAGTTCTTTTACCTTATTTTTATTCATTGAATAATTGAAAGAAGTTTTCCAACGAAAATCTTTTGTATAAACAGGTGTTGCACCTAATACGATTTCTATACCGTGGTTTTCTATATTACCTGCATTAACATAATATGAGGTGTACTTTGAACCTGAAGGAGCATCCAAGTTAAATAATTGGTTCTTGGTATTTGTTTTGTAATAAGTGAAATCAAATTCTAAGCGACTATTGAAGAAACGCCACTCTGTTCCAAATTCGATAGACGTTGTCATCTCAGGTTTTAATTCGCCAAACGGTGCTGTAGTGTTGTAACTGATATTACCACCTTTACTTACACTATTTAATGGATTACTGATATAACGAGGTAGTCCGTTACCTACTTTTGACCACGCACCTCTAAGTTTTCCTAAATTTATCCATTCAGGTAATTTCAATGATTCGTTAATAACCCAAGTTAAACCTACAGATGGGTAAAAAAATCCTTTGTCACAATATTTAGTATATGCTAATGAGGAAGTCCAGTCGTTACGTGCTGTTACATCCAAAAACAACCAATCGCGAAAACCTAACTGCGCTGCAAAGAATACTGCTTGATCCTGTGTGTGATATTTACCTAAAGAAGGTGAACCCGCATTTAAGTCCATGTTACGGACAGAAAAAATATTAGGATTATATAATCCTCCTCCAAAAGAATCAAGTCCTATACTTCTGCCTGACATATCTTTTAAACTTGCACCTACTGTTGCATTTATGGCAAAGTCTTTGAAGTTTTGTTGATAAGTGAATAGTGCATCACCATATACACTCAAATCATTAGATTGACTTGCAATGTATCTACCGTTCTTTTTAGTAGTTAATGTTGGATCGGTTCCGGCATACATTTTTTGTTCATAATTGTCGGCAACAAAGTCTGCATTACCTCTTACTTGAATAGTGAAAAGTTTATTGATTTTGTATGTTGCACTTAAGTTAGCTATAGTACGATAACGTCTATCCGAACTTGGCAACATATTGGTTAACCAATATGGATTTTGTTCCCATCCTCCACTTATATCTTTATACCAATTTTGTAAATACATGTTTCTTTGTGCATTGAACACTTTGTAGTTATCACGGTAATAGCTTAAGTCATGACCGTCTTCTGTGCCACCTCTCGGAAATTTGTAAAGACCTACTAATGGATTATTATAAAATCCACCCGGAGTTGGACGGTTGCGGACGTCTTGATATAAAAGATTAACATTAGCGTCCAAAATCAATTTCTTATTGAAGAAGTTTGCCGTTTCACGGAAATTGAAGTTATGCTTATTGATACTGCTGTTTTCTATAATTCCCTTACCATAAGTATTGGCGTAAGAAAAATAAGTTTGTAGAGCTTCTGAGCCGGAACTTAAAGAAAGTGAATTAATAGTAGTCATTCCGGTTTTAAAGAAGTCTTTAGCATCAAAATTAGGAGCTACACCTGTACCTTTTTCGCCCCAACTATTACTTATAGTACCTTTATAATCATTCTGGAATTCAGGAATACCATAAGCTGCACTTTCCCATGTTGTATTAGTACTGAAAGATACATTGGTGCGTCCTACTTTACCTTTCTTAGTAGTGATTACTACAACACCATTGGCAGCGGAGCTACCATACAAAGCTGCTGCGGCAGGACCTTTTAGTATATTCATACTTTCAATATCGTCCGGGTTCAAGTTAGAAATGCCATCGCCACCGTCACGGTTTCCACCATCATTATTACCACCGATAGTGGTTGCAGTTTGATCGTTGGAAGCACTATTGATAGGTACACCGTCAATTACATATAAAGGCTGGTTATCACCGTTTACAGAACGGCTACCACGAATAGACATCTTAACAGAACCACCTAAACCAGCTGCACTGCGGTTAATTTGTACACCGGCGGTTTTTCCTGCTAAAGAGTTAATCATGTTGGGATCTTTTGCGCGGATCAATTCCTTACCGTCTACAATTTGAGTAGAGTAAGTTAATGATTTTTCTTTCTTTTCGATACCCAAGGCAGTTACAACTACATTGTCGAGAAGCATGGCTTCGTCTTCCAATTTTATGTTGAAGTTTGTTTTGCCATTCATTGGGATAGATTGGGTTTTGTATCCAACGAAAGAAACCACCAATGTGCCGTTGGGATTACCGTTGAAATTGAAATTACCTTCAAGGTCGGTAATTGTACCATCTGTAGTTCCTGATATTACTACGTTTGCACCAATAATTGCTTCACCTTGCGGATCAACTACTTTACCTTTGATAGTTGCTTTTGCTTGCTGAGTGATAGCATTGGTTGTTTCTTTAGTTTTTGTCAATACAATGTTTTTTCCTTCCATTACGTAGGAAACGCCCGTACCTTTAAATACTTTATTAAGTATCTCTGCTACAGCTTCATTGTCAGCGTTTACATTGACTATACGTTTGAGGTCTATGTTTTTCTTGTTGTAAACGAACAGATAATCCGTTTGTGCTTCAATCTGAGAGAGTAACTGTCCTACCTGTAATGCTCCGTTTTCTATGCTTATTTTTGCATTTTGTGAGTAACCGTCTGCACTATAAGCCTGCAAGGTAACAAACAGGAGAAGGAATAGTGTGATCTTCATAGTTCGTAATATTTGCTTAAATATTAAACTTTTTGGGCAAAAATACCCTACCAAAGAAATTTTTCTCATATCTTTGTAATGTGTTAAGTTAATAAATTGATTAAGGTCGATTTTGACTAATTAAGTCGGGAGGTATGGGGGTACTTCCCGATTTTCATTTTAGGGGTTTGTTAAGTCATAAGCATTATAAATTTAAGGGTTAATATTATATTTAAGGTTTAACTGTGTTTCATTTTAAAGTTATTGTATCTCTGTCTTTGTTAAAAGAGTATTGGAAATAATGATCTTTCTGTATTACTTTCAATACGTGTTCTATTCCATCCTGCTGTTTAAACTTCCCGGTACATTTATAATCCAGTATTTTAGGATTGCTGATAACTATTTTCATGTCATAGTATAGTTCAAGTCTTTTCAGCAAGTCTGCAAAGGCTACATCATCGAAGCAGTAAATCCCTTCTCTCCATCTAAGAAAATCTTTAGATTTGATAATTCCTTTTTGAATGCCGTTTTGCGTAATGGATAAGTATTGATCTTTCTCAAGGCGTGTAAGCTTCTCTTCACTTTGTCCTTTGAAAATATCTACAATACCTTCAATAAGGTATGTATCGAACTCCTCGCTTCCGGTATATGCGCAGACATTGAATGTGGTTCCTACAACACGTATTTTATTTTTTTTCGTATGTACATAAAACGGTATCTCTTTATTGTGGCTCACTTCAAAGTAAGCTTCTCCGTCCAATTCCACATCTCTTCCTTTTTCTCCGAAATTAGATGCATATTTTAATGTGGATTTTGAATTCAACCAAACACTTGTTCCATCTGCCAATGCAATGTGGGCACGTTGGCCTGCGGGAACGGTTATTGTTTGGATGTTTGCATATAATTCCTGATGGGATTGGCTAAACCAATACCCGCATGTAAAGACAAGGGCAAACATGGCAGCTGCTGCAACAGACCATTTTATTATTGGGATAAAACGGGATATGGCACTCTTCTTTGTAGTTGAGAAAAGAGCTACATCATATAGTAGACGTTCATTCTGAAAAGTATGACGGTTCTCTTCAGATTCGTCTATCCAATCAAGTATTCTTTTCTCATCTTCTATTGAGGTTTCACCTTTGAAATATTTATGTAGTAAGCTTTGTTCCATCGTTTTTTCTTCGCCTTTATATTATAATAACAGTTCAAGTGTGGATACCCCTAATGAAAAAACGGATTATTTTTAAATAATTTTATTCTGCAATAATAGTCTTATTTTTTGTAGCTTGGCATTTGCATTTTTCTATATATTTGCAAAAACAACCTGTTTAATCCATGAAAAAAAGTAGATTATTTGCCATTTTATCCCTCCTTATTTTATTGGGATGTTCTTCGGTTATTATAGCTCAGGAGCAGTTGGGGAAGTCTCTTAAAGTTAAAAAAGTAAAGGAATGTAATGTAACTCCCGAAAAGATTTCTGCCTTATTGGATGAAAATGAAATAGAGTTTCATTCCATTGACGAAATTAATTGGAAGGAGTTCCCCTATAAGCCTGAAGTGAAATTCAGAATAGCGCATACGGATGATGCTATCATACTTAATTATATAGTAAAGGAAGAGAGTGTTGGTGCTAAGAGTGATGAAGATAATAAACCTGTTTGGGCAGATTCGTGTGTGGAATTCTTCGTTTCGCCAACAAATGACGGACCGTATTATAATATAGAGACAAACTGCATAGGTACTGTTTTGATGGAAGTCGGAGCTACCCGGTTTGATAGA
Source organism: uncultured Bacteroides sp. (assembly GCA_902492205.1). GTDB lineage: Bacteria > Bacteroidota > Bacteroidia > Bacteroidales > Bacteroidaceae > Bacteroides. The sequence continues at coordinate 508,800 of CABUKU010000001.1, forward strand.
GAATTTGTTCCTAAAGAATCAATAGCTAGAATTAAGCGTTGGTCTAGTTTGGGCAAAGAGCCTTTTGATGAAAGAGTAGGTGAGTGCTCTTGGGAACTTTCTTTGGTTGTTCCTTACTCGGTATTTACCAAAAGTAAACTAACTCCTGCCATCGGGATGAAAATGAAAGCAAACTTTTATAAATGCGGTGATGGTTTGCAAACTCCCCATTATCTTTCATGGAACAAGATAGATGGAAAAAGACCTGATTTCCATCGTCCCGATTGTTTTGGAACTCTAGTTTTTGAATAAGGATTAAAGAAGAAAAGATAAAAGATAGTCCTTCAGGTCTGCCCGGAGAACTTTTAAACTTTTCGTAATATGAAATTCTACGGTTTTGATAGATACGCCTAATAGTTCTGCAATTTGTTTGTTGGGCGTATTGTTGAACCGGCTCATCATAAATATTCTGCGGCTTTGCTCCGGGAGATGTTGCAAAGATTTCTGCACTATTTTCTGTATTTCGGATTTGAATATGGTATTCGGATCACAACTTTCTAAAGTAGAGATTCTCAGATTAAGTTCCCTTTGTCCGTGAGAATTTATTTCTTCTTCGGCACGTATGCGGATTTGCTCGTGTGCCAGATAATTCAATGCTTTATTTTTGATAATGGTGAGTAACAGGGCGGGAATATTTGAATCTTTTTCAAATTTATTTCTGTTTTCCCATAAAGAAGCTACCGATTCCATTAATATATCCTCCGCATCATCCTTATTGCGAACATAAGAATAAGTGAAAGACAGGAACTTATGCTGGTTCTCTTGAAAGAACGTGGAAAAGTTCCGTAAATCATGTAGATCCTCGGTTACTGTAAACATAGTATTAGATGTTTTCAATAACAAAGTAAAGCAAAATTATTTTAATAAACAAATATTTAGGATTGAGTTATAGCTCAGCTATTCATTATCTTCAGGTTCCACAGGATCATTACTCTCCACGCTTTTAAGAATCCATTTGCCATTCAATCTCTCGAAATAATATACACTATAGTAATCTGTGAGTCCCCATACACTGACAACCATATGGTTGTTACTGTTGTCTTTTATAAAGTCAATATCAATTTCTTTTCCCGGATTTATATAAAACAAAGATATTTTTTCGGATGTTTTACCCACTAATATTGTCTGTGGTTTGTATTTTTGTTTATCAATATCTACGATAACTTTCTCATCCGAGTCATGATATATGGAATGTAAAGGAAACATTATGCGTTCTGTTTGAAATTGAGGATCATTATTGAACCTCACTATAAAGTTTTCAAATCTTTCGGGTATTGAATTACCTTCTTCCTCACTGCTTATGTCTTTAGTTTCCTCTTTAGTCCTGACAAGATACCAGTTCCCTTCCCGCTTACTGAAATAATATATTTTCTGATAACCGGTTAACCCCCATTGAGTAAGAATCATGTCGTTATTCTCTTTTCCCTTATCTGCAATGTCTGAAGGTGTACTCCCTAAGTTAATGTGATAAAAGGCAACATCATAGAGTCCTCTTATCAAGAAAGATGAGTCGTAGACATATTCTGTTTTGCCTGTTTGAGAAACAATAGTGCTTCCCTTGGAGTCTGTTTGGATACACTCCAATGGAAATAAGGTTCTTTGCTTCTGAAAGTCTTCATTTGTTGCGTAATTAGTGATAAAGAACATAAATGATTCCTGTTCATCTGTATTCTCACCCTGATTGGGCATATCTGTCGTAAGACTGCAATCGGGTACTTCTTTTTTTAATAATAATTTTGTGTTATAGTTCCATGTCGTATCGGCGATTATTGGACTTTGGATATAGTATTTTCCTTGTTCGAAGAGAATAACCCCAATTGTATCTCCTTCATTTTTCATAGGTACACCGGTTGAGGATTCAATGGTTCTTTTATACAATAAAAACAATTTATCTGTTTCTTCTTTCAAGGTGCATTCACATTCGAAGCTTGTTTTATAGCTTTCTGCGATAATTGATGATTCTTTTTCATTTACCTTGAAAGAATAATATATTGCCATGCTGCTAAACTCATCCAGATCACCATAGTTGACAGATAAAGAATAGGTTCCATTCCAATGTTGTTCAATAGTTTGTTGAAGCACTGCACCTTCCTGAACATCATTGTTGGATGATGACTTTCCTGTGCCTTTGCATCCAAACAACAACATACATAGAAAAGCAAAAATGGATAGTTGTTTCATATTCTTTACTTATTTACATTATTCTTAATTAGATTATAGCTCTTGCCAGCTTTGGGTGTGTTTCTGATCTCCTTGTATATAATAATATACAGGGTTTCTGCCTTCCGGGAAATTAGGCTCAAATGGCTCCGGACAGCTTTCTATTTCAGTATTTAATGGAAGCTTTTCTACTATTCCCGCTTTTGTTATACCGTAGATATTTTCTATTTCAAATGAAATCGAGTCACCGCTCATAATAGGATATTTCCCGACACATATGCCTCCGGGATAGTTATCATCTTTTAGTTTGCAATGATTACTATAAGTTTGTCCCTCATTTATTTTAATAACTCCCGTCAGTGTGTAGTAGGACTCCTCGGATTTACTTTGCGTGGAAATTACCAGCCAGTTTGGGTATTCATACTCTTGTGCAGATATATAATCACATATAATCGCGGGATCTCCTTCAGATAATAATGTTCCGTCATTATCGACGAATACGCTATCCTGTACTCTCAGCCATTTGCCTAATTTTTTTGAGGTAATGATGAATCCGTCCTGATTAGGCAGAGTAAAGTCGCTCCAGTCTTTTTTAGTTTTATACTTCATTCCTAAAACAGTAAGGCTATTCTTTTTAACTGTATCACTTAATACGATGTTTTTGGGAGACGGACTTGTTTCTTTCAACTGTGTTTTATTCCCCGAACCGCCACACGACCACATGACTGTTAATAGCATTATATAAACACAGATTCTGTTTGCTTTCTTATATATTTCTTGTTTCATCGTGATAACTATTTTATGGGGAACTCGTTTTTGTTTTCATAAGTATCATCTAAATAGCTTTCAATGATAACCTTATTATTTTTGTTCTGTATTTTGAATGACACCTTTCTCATGCCATGTTCCTCAACATCGCTCGGCTGATTCACATCTATCTGCCCCAATCGCGTTAAGCTGTTATCTTTGAAAAGATAAACAAAGTGAGTTGACGCATAGAAATCAATTAATCCTATTAATAATATGGTTGAATTATCATTCTTATATACTTTCAAGTCGAAGTCGCCATAATCGAGAATGTCCGATAGCCGATACTCTTTGCTGTTTATTGATATGCAGAAATAGGCGCCTGAATCTTTGCTGAGAATCTTGTAGGAAGAATATTGCGGAATGCTATCTTTGATAATATCCGGTTGAACATAGCTGTATTCTGTGACGTTACTTTCTTCGGATTCATTACTATCTCTTTTTTCGACCTGAATCAAAGTATTAGTGTTATAGTTTGAGTCAAAGATGAAAGGGCCGGATAGGTAGAAATTACCATTTTTCTTGTGGAGGGTTGCAAGCGGTTTTCTTTCTGTGTTCGGCGTAAATTCTCCTACAGGCCGGAATGATATGTAATCTTCTGTGCAATCGGCAACCTCACAGGTATATGTATCATTTGTGTGCAGTTGTAGTTTATAATATGTACATTCGTTCGGCTTGAAGTCAATGGCATAGGTAACGCTTCCGCTTTCCGATTCCGGATCGGTATTTGGCAGATCAATTTCAACACTGTAATAACCATACCATGAGGCAGTAGGATTTTCGGTATTCCATCCATTATTTGCATAGATGGGATTGACGGAAAACTCTGCTGCACCTATGTCAAGGTCGCCGCTGTCTGGAATTCTGAATTGTCCCCATGCACATTTCTTTTCTTTGCCTGTTGAATGGCTGCGCCAAACTCCGGCAAACTGGTTGTTTGAATAACCGTCGGAGTCATCATTGACATCATCATACTGCAACTGGTTGTTGTTGTCGATATACCAATGAAATAACAATATGCCGGAGAAAATCCCGCTGCCATTTTGTTTCTTGTCTTCTTCCAAACTATAACGGGCAATACAGATTCCTTGTTTCTTTATCTCGCCTTTCATAAAATCATCTGCTCCATACTCATATTCATTCAGTTCCCTGATGTCTAAGATCTGAGCCGATCCGGAGAATGTACATGTATTGCTTCTGACTCTCGAGGAACCTGAAATCAAGTAAGTTGTATTGGATTCTTTCTTTATAGTATGGAAGCTGATATTCATTTTATGATAATCATCGCCAATATATCCTATGAAATCTACACGTTTATCGGCTAAGATGCCGGAGAAATCTTGATTCGATATGTCTTCATCCTGTGCAAGGACCGAGTGCGAACTTTCAATGGCAGGCTTTACCCATTGCGGAAGCGAGGGCTTTTCGTGTGAATTGCATGCGGCGAATGGGAAAAGAAATAGTGTTATCAGTATTGTGGCAGTAATCTTGACTGACTTTGTGTTTTTAATCATATGTTGTGTTGTTATCGTTTCTGTTGCTTTTAATTTTTCATGGGATTAGTATCATTTCCATGACTGCAGGCAAAGATAGTAATTTATTTTATATATTTTCTCTTGATAATTAGTTACATAAGAGGGCAATACTAATTGCTTTTATGCTTATAGTTTAGCATGTCTGTGCTTATTATTAAGAACTTGACACTTGTCACTTATATACTTGACAGTAGTCAATTAATAACTTGACAGCTGTCAAGTTATTAATTGACTACTGTC
>CABUKU010000002.1 GCA_902492205.1 uncultured Bacteroides sp.
AGAGTTAAACAAACGAAGAGTTTACAACTTTACATAATGATTTACTCTACATAAAACGAGTTATGTAAAGCTTTACATAACTCGTTAAATAACGGGCGAATGAACTTCGGTGCCCGAATTGGCAGTACAAGCTATTCCGGCATTCTCAGTAACGGGTGGAATATAAGCAGGAAACAGCGTATCGATGCATCGGTATCGGCTTCCGGGTATATACCTAAAGTCAATTTGCAAATTGATTTACAGGCTTCAAGATATGTTTATGGAGACTATGGAGTGAGAGGGGATGTCACCCGCTATTTCGGTGAATATGCCATAGGATTATACGGTATATATACCCAAGGTGAAAAGAACGGGGGATTTCATTTTTCCATTCCTTTTCCCGGAAAGAAACGTCCCCGCAGGAAATATATACGCATTATGCAGCCGGAAAATTTCCGTTGGGAATATAGCATGGTGTCGTGGGGCAAATATATGGACAAGAATATGGCTTATACATACAAAACCGAGCCTGTACCTTCTGACAAAACTTTCTATCAACCGGATTATATCAGATATTTTTTACTAAAAGAATTAAAGAGAACAAATTAACATGAGTTTTCACATTAAATTTTTTAAATTATGAAAAAGAGATTTTTTACATTAGTAATGATGTCGATAGCATTATCGACCAGTATTTTTACAAGTTGCGGAAGTGACGATGAACCCACTCCTCAGATTGTTGATGATCCCATGAAAACAGCTACCGAGTATTACATCTCAGGTAAAGTGACGGGCAATGACGGAGCTGCCGTTGCCGGAGTATCCGTAAAAACAAACAATGTAGAAGCTACTACCGACAATAACGGGCAGTATAAACTGACATTGGACAAGACCGGAACTTATTCCGTAGCCTTTGCCAAAAGCGGTTATTTGTCCGCCGGAACGGAAGCAACTATTGCAAGCAACGCGGAGAAAAGAAGCATGTTGACCGTGAACATCAAGTTGGCGAAAGAAAGCGTTAAGGAAGAAGTTACCGCTAACAGTACAGAATCCGTAACCATCACCAACGAAGGTAAAGGAAGCCTTGCCGAACAAGAAAAAGCAACGGTTGCCGTTACGATTGATCCGGGAAGCATCACCACCGATACCAAAGTCAGTGTTACACCGTATGTAGAACCTGTTGCCGTATCTACTGAGGTAAAGACCGGAACAACGGAAGAATCAGTGCCTCTTTGCAATATCGTGATCAGTTCGGAGAAACCGATTATTCTTGAAAAGCCTGTGACATTGGCTGTCAAGAATCAATCAGAAAGCGAAACAACACATTTCGATGAAATAGAGGTGTATAATAAAGCTACTGCAACGAGAGCCGGTGACAGTTGGGGAGCTTTGGGAACTGCTACATTCAATGAGGCTAAGAATAGTTATGAATATACCATCGAAAAGGGTAAATCACTGGGTGGACAATATTCTTTCCGCGTAAAAAGCAGCAAAACCACAGGTCCGAAACTTGAAGGTGAATATAACAAGGAGTTGGTTACCAAAAGTAATGCAGGCAATGTTGAAGCCATAAAAGGTTATGAAATCAGCTTCAATGCATGGGCAGGATGGGCTTACACCAAGGATGCAAAAGCCGCACTGCAAGAACAAGGAATCACCGACGAAGGAATAGCAAGTATGATTAATGATGCAGTAGAAGCACAAGAAGGAACCACAGGTACTTATAAAGTTCCCTATACTTTCACTACAAATATTAGTGGGAATTATGTAATGTCATACTCCAACCGTGCCCTTTATTGCGTAAAGAAATATACATTCGCAATCAACAAAAAACCTGTTGCCATAGAGCTTAAAGCATATGCAGGGATGAAAGAAAACTATATAAATACAGATGCAACCCAGCATTCGGGAGGAACAGGAAATAATTAATCAAAAAGTTTTAATGGGAAATGACAATAGCCGTAGATTTTGACGGGACAATCGTAGAACATCTTTATCCTAAAATAGGAAAGGAAATCCCCTTTGCCATAGAAACATTGAAGTTGCTGCTCAAAGAGCATCATCGCTTGATTTTATGGACTGTAAGGGAAGGAAAACTATTGGAAGATGCTGTTCTTTGGTGCAGGGAGCGGGGAATAGAGTTCTATGCCGTGAATAAAGACTATCCCGAAGAAAATGCTACCCACCGGGGAACCTCCCGAAAAATAAAGGCCGATCTGTTTATTGATGACCGTAATTTGGGAGGGCTGCCCGATTGGGGAACTATCTACAATGCCATTCACGAAGGCAGGACTTTCAACCTATTCTCATCAATTGAAATGAAAGAAGATAGAAAGAAAAAGAGAGCATGGCTTCGTTGGAGAAGGTGATCCCGGTAAAAAACGTGTAAGCCTTTTCTTTATAAAGGAGATATAAGCGATTAAAGCTTGTATCTCCTTTTTTTATGCCCGTACGGCAACAAAAACAGTTTTGATGCGTTATAACATCAATTTTAAGTTTGAATTAAATAACGTGTACCATGAACTTAGCTTTTCTAAACTCATTATCTGCTTTCTTTGTTGGTGCAGGGATATTAATAGCCTTAGTATTGGCAAATAACCTCACACAGAACAAGCAGCCCATGAAAATCATGAATGCAGTGTGGATACTTACCGGACTTTGGGCCAATCTCATTGCAATACCTGCATATTTTGGGTTCGGAATTAATAAAAGTGGGAAAATGAAGATGGATCGTCCCCGATGGCAATCCATCGCATTATCAACTCTGCATTGCGGAGCGGGTTGTACGTTGGCAGACATTCTTGGAGAATGGTTTACCCATTACATACCGGTGAGTATCGGCGGAAGTCTGATTGCCGGTAGCTGGACATTAGATTTTATTTTAGCTCTTATCTTCGGAGTGTTCTTTCAATATTTTGCAATTAAAGAAATGGAAAACATTTCTTTTAAGAAAGCTATAACCAGAGCGTTTAAAGCAGACTTCCTGTCGCTTACAGCTTGGCAAACAGGCATGTATGGCTGGATGGCAATAGTCTATTTTGTGATATTCAAAGATATGCTGCTCGAAAGGACTTCATGGATATTCTGGTTTATGATGCAGATAGCCATGTTTTTTGGTTTCTTCGTTGCTTTTCCCATGAATGCATTGCTCATTAAATTCGGAATTAAAAAAGGAATGTAAACTTAATTTTTAATAGTATGTTCAATCAAGTAGATATACATTATTTAACAGCAGCCATTTGTGTTATCACTTCTGCGCTTGTTTTTTACACAATCGGTGTATGGGGAGAACGTTTGCAAAGACAACTTAAGTTATGGCACATCATGTTTTTCCTGCTTGGTTTGGTTGCCGATACCGTAGGAACCGGATTAATGGAGCACATAGCCCGGTTAACCAACTTACATGACGAAATACATACCATAACCGGAGTAATTGCCATTCTATTGATGTTTGTCCATGCCATGTGGGCTATATGGACTTATACCAAGGGCTCTAAAAAAGCTAAAGAACACTTTAACCGCTTTAGTATCGTGGTATGGATTATCTGGTTAATCCCATATTGCTTAGGAATTTATTTAGGAATGACTTTACCCCGCTAAATTATGAAGAAACTGAATTTTATCTTATTTATAATCATGTTGGCAATCCCTGCATTGAGTTTTGCAGGTAATCCATCTCAGAATGTTGCAAATGCTTTTAATAAAATGTATCCTAAAGCAAATGGTGTGGGGTGGTCCCAGCAAGGAGATTATTTCGTTGCCGAATTTATCATGGATGAATTGGAGAAAGAAGTCTGGTTTGACAATCAGGCAAACTGGATAATGACTCAAACGGATTTGGAAAGTGCCGATTTGTTATCTCCTGCCGTATACAATTCCTTTGCCATTGGTCAATATTCAACCTGGCAAGTGGAAAATGTAACTTTGGTAGAGTTCCCTCACCGTACTCCGGTATCTGTCATTGAAGTGGAACAGGACAACAATGTGGCCGGAGAATATCAACTGTTTTATTCTCAGGACGGGGTGTTGCAACGCACACGTAATGTAACTTATTCTAATGATACTCTTTGGCCGGGATGTTTTAGTTTCTAGAAAAAAGAAAAAGATTAGCATTACGCTAACCTCTCTGAAAACAGTGGAGCGGAAAACGAGACTCGAACTCGCGACCCTAACCTTGGCAAGGTTATGCTCTACCAACTGAGCTATTTCCGCAATTTATTTCTTTCGTGAAGAGAAGGAGACTCGAACTCCCACGACATAACTGTCACTACCCCCTCAAAGTAGCGCGTCTACCAATTCCGCCACCTCTCCATCGATCAATCATCATGTGCCTTTAACTTATGTGCCCAGAACAAGATTCGAACTTGCACGGCTCTCACCACTCGCACCTGAAACGAGCGCGTCTACCATTTCGCCACCTGGGCGTAGTTAAAAAGCGACATCTAAGTCGCCCAACACACAATTTTGAGCGGAAAACGAGACTCGAACTCGCGACCCTAACCTTGGCAAGGTTATGCTCTACCAACTGAGCTATTTCCGCAATTGCGAGTGCAAAGGTAGACGTTTTTCTTAAAATTCCAAACGTTTTGAACTATTTTTTTTGCACTTTCAACTCATCCTATCTCTATAATCCTCATATACAAACTGTTTGTACAAAATAAATTTATTATCCACAGTCCAAAGAGCTATGGATGGATGCTGAATTCCATTAAACATATTTGTTTTTACCATTGTGTAGTGTATCATATCTTCGAAGATGACATGATCTCCTACTTGTAAAGGTTTATCGAACGACCATACTCCCATGTAGTCTCCACTGAGGCAACTATTACCGCCCAAACGGTACACATAAGGAGTTGTTTCACCCATTTCTGCACCACGCACAACAGGTTGGTAAGGCATTTCCAAGCAATCGGGCATGTGACAGGTGAAGCTCGCATCAAGGATAGCTGTTTTTATTCCGCGATTCTCCACAATGTCTACAACGGTAGATACAAGTGTTCCGGTTTGCCAAGTAAAAGCCGAACCCGGTTCTAATATAATTTGAAGATTGGGATAACGGGATTTTAAATCTTTCAACAATCCGATTAAGTGCTCTACATCATAATCTTTGCGAGTCATTAAATGTCCTCCGCCCAAGTTCAACCATTTCAGCTTGGGAAGCCATTTACCAAATTTAGCTTCGATGTGTGCGAGTGTCTTTTCCAGTTCATAAGAACTTGACTCGCAATGTGTGTGACAATGAAAACCATCAATACCCTCAGGCAGCTCTTCGGGCAACATATCTGCGGTTATGCCGAAACGGGTACCGGGAGCACAGGGATTATATAATTCAGTCTCTACCTCGGAATATTCGGGATTAATGCGAATGCCACAGGATATTCCGAACCCCTCTGTAAGTACGAAAGGGTAGAAACGTTCATACTGACTCAAAGAATTAAAAGTTATGTGGCTGCTGCACTTCATAATCACAGGAAAATCCGCTTCCGTATAAGCTGGTGAATAAGTGTGTGCTTTGCTGCCAAACTCTTCGAGTGCAAGGCGTGCCTCATAAACAGAACTTGCCGTGGATGAATCTACGTATTCCCGGAAGATAGGGAACGATTTCCACATGGCAAAGGATTTAAAAGCAAGGATAATCTCCACTCCTGCCCTGTCTTTTACACTTTTTATCAGACTGAGGTTTTTTCTCAACAATTCTTCTTCCATAACATAACAGGGAGAAGGTATTTGGGTTACATCTATCATATACGAGCTTTTTTTAAAACGTCCCTACGTTTCACTCGAAACGTCCTTACGTTTTGTTTGAAACGTAGGGACGTTTTTGGGAAAACGTTTGGATGTATTTATTGTATCACCTTAAATCTTGCAAACTTTAATAATAACTGCTTTTCTCCGGCATTGCGGAATTTTACCGTTGCCTTACAGTTCTCACCGCTTCCTTCTACACGGATAACCTCACCAATGCCGAAACGTTCATGCTCGATGTGCTGTCCTACTTCCACACCTGCTACCGGCGCCGTTCCCAAAGATGCAGAAGAAGCTATTGTACTTACCCGCTTCAAATTGCCCCGTGCTTTGTTTTCAAAGCTGCTATGCTTCGGTTCCGAAGCAGCCGTGCTTTGATTGAAAAGCTGCGGTGCTTTATCTCGTTCCCGGCGGAAACGGCTTGCCTCTTCATCTATTCTGCGACTTGCCACTTCATCTTGCGGCAAGCGCAAATACCGCGTATCAATGTCACGCAAGAAACGGCTCGGATTACCGAATTCCATCTTTCCATAACGAAAACGTGTTTTCGCGAAGGATAAATAACAATGGTCTTCCGCACGAGTAATGGCAACATAGAACAAACGCCGTTCTTCTTCCAGTTCTTTATATGAATTGAGCGACATCGCACTTGGAAAAAGATTTTCTTCCAGTCCCACAATGAACACATTTTTAAATTCCAATCCTTTAGCGGAATGTATAGTCATCAGTGTTATTTTCTCATTATCCCCTTCCTTATCCATATCCTGATCGGAAAGCAGGGATACTTCCGAAAGGAAATCGGCAAGCGAAATATTGTTATTTCCTTCTTCTTCCCGCGATGCACAGAAGTCATGCATTCCGTTTATCAATTCTTCGATATTCTCCTGACGGCTTAAATTCTCAGGAGTCTTATCCTGATATATATCGTTAATGATTCCGGATTGCTTCACGATGAGCATTCCAGTTTCATAAGCATTCTTTTCTTTGGATTCTTCAATAAACCCTTCCATCAGTTCACGAAAAGATTGCAGTTTGGTGTGAGTGCCCTTATTGATGTTCAACCCCACGGCAAGCGGTTCGCAAAGAACATCCCACAAACTTTTGGAATTTTCCGTAGCAGCATCTATAATCTTAGTGACAGTTGTATTCCCAATTCCTCTTGCCGGATAATTGATGATGCGCTTAAAGGCTTCTTCGTCATTCGGATTGATTACCAAACGAAAATAAGCTATCACGTCTTTGATTTCCTTTCGCTGATAGAATGACAAGCCGCCGTATATTTTATAAGGAAGTCCCCGTTTGCGAAGAGCTTCTTCAAAAATACGGCTTTGTGCATTGGTACGATAGAGTATTGCAAAATCATTATAATTGTAATGTTCCTTCCGGCGGAGTTCTACAATCTTATTGGCTACAATATCTCCTTCTTCCACATCGGAATAAGCATTGAATACCCCGATAGGTTCGCCCTGATCCTTTTCTGAAAAAACCTCTTTACGTATTTGCTCACTGTTTTTCTCTATCAAACTATTGGCGGCACGAACTATTGTTTGTGTAGAACGATAGTTCTGTTCCAGCTTAAACAGTTTTGTATCTCTATAAGTTTTTGTAAACTTAAGGATATTATCAATGTTTGCCCCCCGGAAAGAATAGATACTTTGTGCATCATCTCCCACAACACAAACCATCTGGCGGTCTTGCGTAAGCTGCAACACAATGTTGTGTTGGGCAAAGTTGGTGTCCTGATACTCATCTACCAAAACATATTTGAATTGTTCGCTATATTTCCGGCAAATCTCGGGATGCTCTTTAAATAAGATATATGTATAGAAAAGCAAATCATCAAAATCCATCGCTCCCGCCTGACGGCAACGCTCCCAATACCTGCGGTAAATATCACGTATCATCGGCATCTTGGCAGCAGAATCACTTTCATACAATTCTTTGGAAGCGGCATACATTTGCGGAGATACCAAATGATTCTTTGCATTAGATATACGCCCCTGAACCGTTCCCGGCTTATATGTTTTATCATCTAACTGGAACTCTTTGATGATAGCCCTTATAAGACTTTTAGAATCGGCCGAATCATAGATTGTGAAGTTTGGAGTAAAGCCTATTACCTCCGCTTCTGTCCTCAGAATACGGGAAAACACAGAATGGAAAGTTCCCATCCATAAATGCCGGGCTCTATCCCCTCCTACCTGACGTGCAATACGTTCTTTCATTTCACGTGCCGCCTTGTTCGTAAAGGTTAATGCAAGGATAGACCACGGAGTATATCCCTGTTCAAGCAAATACGCAATCTTATAGGTAAGAACACGTGTTTTGCCCGAACCGGCTCCGGCAATGACCAAAGAAGGCCCTTCATTGTAAAGAACAGCCGCCCGTTGGCTTTCATTCAGTTCATCTATATAGTTTGTAGTCATCTTCTTCCTGTATAATGATGCGCAAAGATAAATAAACTTTGAATTTATCCGAACTTTTCCGTCAGTGGATATGTTATATATACAGAAGTTTAATTAAAAACTCACATATTTAATATGATAACATTATTAATGTCTTTAATATTTACGACCATGACTTACGAAATGCCAAAACTTCCTTATGCACACGATGCATTGGAACCGGTAATCAGCAAAGAAACAATAGATTACCATTACGGAAAACATTTGCAAACCTATGTAAACAACCTCAACAGCTTGGTTCCGGGAACGGAATACGAAGGTAAAGCTGTGGAAGAAATTGTTGCGTCTACCCCTGACGGAGCTATTTTCAACAATGCAGGACAGGTTTTAAACCATACATTATATTTCTTGCAATTCTCACCCAAACCGGCAAATAAAGAACCAAAGGGTAAGTTGGCAGAAGCTATTAAGAAAGATTTCGGTAGCTTTGAAAACTTCCAGAAAGAATTTAATGCAGCAGCAGTAGGACTATTCGGTTCAGGATGGGCTTGGCTTTCTGCCGACAAGAACGGTAAACTGGTTATCACCAAAGAACCAAATGGAAGCAATCCTGTTCGCCACGGTTTGAAACCATTGCTAGGTTTTGATGTTTGGGAACATGCTTATTATCTTGATTATCAAAACAAACGTGCAGACCATGTAAACAAGCTTTGGGAAATCATAGATTGGGATGTAGTGGAAAAAAGATTATAAAAAGATTCATATCAGGTAACAAAAAAAGGATGGATTGGGTAAAAGCTCCCTCTCCATCCTTTTTATTTCTAACCATTCATCTAATAATTATGGATTTTGGTCGGCTTCGTTGATTAATGGGTTGGCATTAAGTTCTTCAACCGGAATCTGGAAGATATAACGATCATCATTATCTTTCAGGTCTTTTATAATCCATAGTCCGTGATATTGGCTTCTTTCAGCTTTCTTTCCATTGACGATAAATCCTAAACGTAATATGTCGGTCATGGCAAAACCTTCTCCATATAACTCTTTACGACGTTCTTTCCAAATACGTTCCAACATATCGTTACGGGTAGCTGCGGGGGCTTCGTCTACATATCCTTCAATTCTTTTTGCTCTCAACTCATCCAACTTATCCTGAGCTTCTTGCAATAAGCCCTTGTTTGCATATGCTTCTGCTTGAATAAGAATCATTTCAGATACACGCATCATTGGAATATGTCCCGTTTTTGTTGATGTATCCATAAATTTCTTTGGCATCCATTCATTATCTTTAGGCTCACTTCCCGGTTCATAATCAAATAGTTTGCGAATATCTTTTTCATCAAACATATCAATGAATGCCTTATCCACCCTTACATTCTGATACCCTGTACGTCCGCTTCTGCGATCAATGAATGAGAAGAAACTGGGGAAACCGGTATTTCCTTGAGTATCATTAATAAATCCCCAAATCCAGTCTTTATTCGAACTGTCGTTAAACCCTAATTCCCAAGAAGCACGATCCATAATTCCTAAACCTTCGCACGCTGCTTCTGCATTGGTAATAACATCATCCCAAAGTTTATTCTGATAACCGTTATCATTACCGGCATAAGCCATGTCTGACAGAACACGGGCCATAAAGCCATAAGCAACTTGTTTGTTTACATATCCCTTGTTTGTCCGGGTATTATCCATTTCACCGATGGCATCTTTCAAATCCTGTACCATTTGAGTATATACTTCAGAAAGTTTGCCACGTCCTTTAGCTTCTGTTTCAGGTGTATATTCGCCGCTTGGAGGTAAAAGAATCAAAGGAACTCCGGGAGCATCAGGATTAATACGATAGGCTTTCTGATACATTCTTACCAATTGATGATACATCATGGCACGAAGCACTTTTGCCTGTCCGTTGAATGATTTGTATTCAGCATTTGTAGTGTTATCGGTCGCTTCAATAATAGTATTACAATTCTTTATAATATTATAGGCATACTGCCAAATTACACGAGTATGGTAGTCGTCTTCCAAACGGCTCGGAGCATCGAATTCATAATCCCATGCATACCAACGCGAACGAGCTCTTTTGATAATCATATCCAATCCGCGAACTTCATTCTTCATTACCCATGAAACATATGAGGCGTCATCGTGTTCTGTTGAACCTGCCCCATTATAAGCCATCATTTTTTTATATGTTCCGTTTAAAAGAGACTTGAGGTTTTGTTCATTACCTGTCATTTCTGACGAGCCGATTGAATCTGTCGGACTGGTTTGAAGAAATGAATCTCCGCAACTGGTAGCCAAAGTGAGTAGTCCGCACATTGCTGTATATAATATTGCTTTTCTTTTCATAATCTGTTCATTTAAAAGTTTACATTAACGCCGAATGAAATAGTTCTCGCAGCAGTTGAATTAGTACTTTGTGTACCGTTCAATACCTCAGGATCTGTTCCGTCAGGTAAGTTTCCTAATTTGAATGTAAGCAAGTTATCTCCTTGAATATATACACGGGCAGATTTTATTTTGATCTTTTCCATCCAAGTTTTTGGTAATGTATATCCTAATGTCAATGCACGGAGTCTCATATAATCACCATTAAACAAGAAACGTGAAGAAGCTATGGAGTATGAATTAGAACCGATTGTTACTTTAGGAACATTTGTATATCGGTTATTTTCAGTCCAACGGTCAAGAATATCAGCCGACCACTGAGTTCCATATGAACCTCCGGTATGCATCATACGCTGATAAGCATTATCGTATATCTGATTACCGAATGCTCCGCTCAATGAGAATGAGAAATCAATACCATACAAATTAATATATGGAGATAAAGTAAACTGCACAGGAGCCAAAGCATTTCCTACATAATATTTAGATGCTTTGCTAATATCGGCAGTAGTGATTCTTCCATTTGTTCCTTCTCCATAATATAAAGCGTCTCCTGTATCCGGATCTACTCCTGCATATTCATACATGTAGAATTCATAGGCACCATGTCCGGCTTTCCATTGTTTGTCATCCTTAATGATAGACTCTTGAGGAAGGGATTTAATTTCATTATGCAAATAACTTAAATTGAATCCGGCACCAGCTTGTATTTTTTTGCTGGTATAGAAGACTCCGTTCAAATCTAAATCAACACCTCTATTCACCATTGTACCGATATTTTTGTATCTCTCTGCAAATCCGTTGGAAAGAGGCATCGGTAAACTGAACAACATATCCGATGTTAAGCGATTGTAGAATTCCACAGAACCGGATAAACGGTGATTCAAAACAGCAAAATCAACACCTACATTCCATGATTTATTCTTTTCCCATGTCAATTCTTTATTTTCCATTTTAGTATAGAAAATACCCATATTACCATTGTAATTCATGGCATTGCTCGATGTAGAAGCTAAGCCTTGCCATGCATACCAATCACTCATATTATCATTACCTTGGATACCATAGCTTAAACGTACCTTTAATAAATCAAGCCATTTTATATTTTCCATGAACTTTTCTTTAGTTAAAGTCCATCCACCACTGACTGACCAGAAGTTACCCCAACAATTATCAATGTAGAATCTTGAAGATGCATCACGACGATAGCTGGCTTCTACAAAATATTTCGATTTATAGTCATAATTCACACGTCCGAAATATCCTTCACGAGTAAGTCTTTCGGTATAAGAATTCAAATTTACCATTGTTGTGGACATTGCAAACTCTGGATAATCATCAGAATAAGTACCTTCTTTCTGTGCTGTCAAATATTTCTTGGTGTTTTTTGAAGATTCATGTCCCAGCATTAAACCGATATTATGGGCATTCTTAAACATTGTTGTATAGGATAATACTTGATTGGCATTAATTACCAATTGATTATTCCTGTACTTATATTGATACCCTTTTCCTTTGGCATCTGCATATACACGGCTATAAAGCTGATCATCGTCACCATGCCATGTGTTTATTGCAATATTGCTCTTGAAAGAAAGTCCCGGAAGAATATTAATCTGGAACCACCAAGTCGGATCTAATGTATTCTTTGAATATTTTTTTGTATTTAATCCTAATGAAGCACGTGGATTCTGCCCTGAAGCAATCGGACGCTTAGGATCATCATCTCCTAAATCGAATACTCCATTACCATTCTCATCTGTCATAATACTACCATCCGTGTTTCTTTTATATACGGGATAAATAGGTGCTACCAAACGTGAGAATACATAAGGGAAACCTATATTTTCATTTTCTTGTGGAGGGTAGTTTTGATCGCTATATGAGAATGCAGCTATCAATCCTGTGCTGAACCATTTAGTTACGTCGGCTTCTAAAGATATACGGCCATTATAACGGGTAAAATACGATTCTTTCGTAGTACCTTCATCCTTCAAATATCCTAAAGAAGCAGCATATCTTAGTTTTTCCGTTCCTCCGGAAATAGATAACTGATACTCTTGGCGAATAGGTGATTGCGTAATAGCGTCATACCAATCTTCATCCCACATAACCGTAGAACCCGGAACTACTTTACCATCTGTGCCAATCGGATTATTAACAGCCTTGCCATCTTTAAATATAGGATTATATACAATCTTATTAATCAAATTCTTCGTAGCATACTCTTCAGGAGTATCTCCACCTAAATTAGAGTTGCCAATACTACCATTTCTAAGTGCTTCCCACTGCATTTCCATCCAATCAACAGTGTGTAGTTTCTTATATTCGGAAACAGCTCTGCTGGAAGTACCAACTACAGCTTTTAAACTGACATTGGGAGCTTCGCCTTTCTTCCCTTTCTTAGTAGTAACCAATACCACACCATTAGCACCACGGGCACCGTAAAGTGCAGCTGAAGCAGCATCTTTCAAAATTGTCATTGATTCAATATCTTCAGAATTTATTGCATTCAAGTTACCTTCATAGGGAATACCATCAATAACCCATAAAGGTTCTGAACCTGTATTCAAAGAACTGATACCACGAATACGAATCTGAGCATTCTCACCCGGCTGACCGGAATTCATCGTAACATTTACACCCGGTGCAACACCCTGCAATGATTGCGAAATACTTGAAGTTTGCCTCTTTTCAAGTACATCCGATTTTACAGTTACTGCCGAACCTGTAAATGTAGATTTCTT
Organism: uncultured Bacteroides sp.; assembly: GCA_902492205.1. Lineage (GTDB taxonomy): Bacteria > Bacteroidota > Bacteroidia > Bacteroidales > Bacteroidaceae > Bacteroides. The sequence goes on from CABUKU010000002.1 coordinate 13,271, forward strand.
AGCTACACCATAAGCTACCACCACCACTTCATCAATATTGACCGATTCATCTTTCAAATCAACATTTATCACTTTCTGACCTTTGATAGAAACCTCTTGTGAAGTCATTCCAACAAAACTAAATATTAATGTTCCATCACCCGGTGCATTGATTGAATACTTTCCTTCAATGTCTGTAATAGTACCCGTATTGGTACCTTTCAGGATTACAGAAACCCCGGGAAGCCCCTCGTTATTACCTTTTACGGTACCGGTTATATGCATGTTCTGGGCTAAAAGTAACTGAATACTTCCAATGAACATCATACACAAAATCACTAATGTTTTTCTCATATGCGTTTATTAAAGTTTGTGAATAGATTGAAGATATAATACTTGTATATATGAATAAAAATTCCACTTTGTCATTTGCATATTTGCAACAAATATATTTAAAAATAACAAATAAACAATATAAAGGCATATAAATATTAGAAATAAATAAAATTTAGCCTATTTGAATAACATAATAGATTATTATAGTATCATTTTTATATAGTAATTAAGATGCATAAATATTTTCCGTATATTGTTACGCTTAATAAATACATGTTAATATTAACTGTTTTTTTATATTTAAAAGAGGGAACACGGTTTGTATTCTCTCACCCCATTAAGCAGAATGATGAAATAACATATTTCGAATTATAAGATTTAACGATAAATATTCCGAAAAAGAGTAACTTTTTAAATTCTTTTCCTATATCTTTGTCTGCTGTAAAAACAAAGGGGTGCCCGGAAGTGGCTGAGATTATACCCTGTGAACCTGATGCGGTTAGTACCGCCGAAGGGATTGTTACCTCACATTAACTCTTCTGACAAAAGCACTCTTTGTATTTACATTCATAATTATTATTCATTTAATAAGATATAGAATGAAAGTATATGTAAACAACAAAGAAGTGGAGATTGCCCAACAATCTACAATCACTCAACTTACCCGGTCCTTGCAACTTCCCGATAAAGGTGTGGCTATTGCAGTGAACAACAAAATGACTCCCAAAACAGAATGGGATAATTATGCATTGCAAGAGAACGACCATATAGTTATTATCAAAGCAGCATGTGGAGGATAACTTATCATGGAACTACAATTTATAACCCACTTCACCGATCAATATACCTATTATGATTCAGCCCGGATGGCTCTTGAAGGTGGTTGCCGATGGATACAATTACGCATGAAAGACAGTTCTATGGATGAAATCGAAAAGGAAGCCATTCGTCTGCAAGCATTATGCAAAGAATATCATGCTACCTTTATCATTGACGACCATGTAGAGTTAGTTAAGAAACTCCATGCCGACGGAGTACACCTTGGAAAGAATGACATGCCTATTGCCGAAGCCCGGAAGATATTAGGCAAAAATTTTATTATTGGCGGAACGGCAAATACGTTCGAAGATGTAAAATATCACTATGAGGCCGGAGCCGATTACATAGGCATGGGACCATTCCGGTACACTACCACCAAAAAGAACCTCAGTCCTCTCTTGGGACTTCAAGGATATGCAGCCATTCTTTCACGAATGAAGGAAGAGGGGATCAATATTCCGGTAGTAGCTATCGGAGGCATTACCAAAGAGGACATTCCCGACATTATGAAAACCGGAGTATCAGGAATAGCATTATCCGGCACAATTCTACGGGCAGATAATCCAGTGGAAGAAACCCGTTCAATCATGAATTTATAAATAACATCATAAACAAATAAAGATGAAGAAACTAATAATTGCCGGAAAAGAGTTCGACTCTCGCCTGTTCCTAGGCACCGGAAAGTTCAGCTCTAATGAGTTAATGGAAGAGTCAATCAAAGCATCGGGTTGCGAAATGGTAACCGTTGCTATGAAACGTATTGATTTGGATGATAAGGAAGACGATATGTTAAAGCATATCATTCATCACAATATCCAGCTATTACCCAATACTTCAGGCGTTCGCAATGCCGAAGAAGCTGTTTTTGCCGCACAAATGGCACGCGAGGCCTTTGGTACAAACTGGTTGAAATTGGAAATTCATCCCGATCCCCGCTATCTTCTCCCCGACTCTATTGAAACCCTGAAAGCCACGGAAAAACTGGTTAAATTAGGTTTCGTCGTTCTTCCTTATTGCCAAGCCGATCCTGTTCTCTGCAAACGTCTGGAAGAAGCCGGAGCAGCAACGGTCATGCCACTTGCCGCACCTATCGGGACTAATAAAGGATTGCAAACACGTGACTTTATCCGAATCATTATCGAGCAGTCTTCTGTCCCTGTGGTAGTAGATGCAGGTATCGGTGCACCGAGCCATGCTGCCGAAGCCATGGAAATGGGAGCCGATGCATGTCTGGTTAACACAGCAATAGCCGTGGCAGGTAATCCGGTTGAAATGGCAATCGCATTCAAAGAAGCAGTAATAGCCGGTCGTCGCGCTTACGAAGCCGGACTTGGCAGCACAGGCTTCACAGCTCAGGCAAGTTCTCCTTTAACATCATTCTTAAACGAATAACAGAGCATCATGGAAAAAGAAAATAAGAATACACCTTACGCTCACAGAGAGAAAGCATACATACAAGGCAGTTTGTTTCCTCATATAAAAGTAGGTATGCAGAAGGTAAACCTCACGCCTACGGTCAGTGTCGTAAACGGCGAGAAAGTGCTTACTCCGAATGCTTCCGTATATATATATGACACGAGTGGTCCTTTCAGTGATCCCAATATAGAGATAGATCTAAAGAAAGGTTTGGCACGTATGCGAGAAAGTTGGATTACCGAACGCGGTGATGTAGAACAACTTCCCTCTATTACCTCCGAATACGGCAAAATGCGACGTGATGATAAGAGCCTCGATCATTTGCGTTTTGAACACATTGCTCTCCCCTATCGTGCCAAAGCGGGAAAAGCCATTACCCAAATGGCATACGCAAAGGCAGGTATCGTTACTCCTGAAATGGAGTATGTAGCCATTCGTGAAAACATGAACTGCAAAGAACTGGGAATCGATACCCATATCACACCGGAGTTCGTACGTGATGAAATTGCTGCGGGGCGTGCCGTGCTTCCTGCCAATATCAATCACCCGGAAAGCGAACCGATGATTATAGGACGCAACTTCCTTGTGAAGATTAATACCAACTTAGGCAACTCGGCAACCACCTCTTCCATTGAGGAAGAAGTAGACAAAGCTGTATGGAGCTGCAAATGGGGAGGTGATACATTAATGGATTTATCAACAGGAGCCAATATCCATGAAACACGCGAATGGATTGTGCGCAACTGTCCTGTGCCCGTAGGAACCGTACCTATCTATCAGGCATTGGAGAAAGTAGACGGAAAGGTGGAAGACCTCACATGGGAAATCTACAAAGATACTCTGATCGAACAATGCGAGCAGGGTGTGGACTACTTCACTATTCATGCAGGCATCCGCAGACAGAACGTTCATCTGGCCGACAAACGTCTTTGCGGCATCGTGAGCCGTGGCGGAAGTATTATGAGCAAATGGTGTCTTGTTCACAATCGTGAGAGCTTCCTTTACGAACACTTCGATGATATTTGCGACATTCTTGCACAATATGACGTAGCTGTTTCGCTGGGCGACGGTTTGCGTCCCGGATGTATTGCCGATGCAAACGATGAAGCCCAATTTGCCGAACTCGATACTATGGGCGAACTTGTGCTCCGTGCCTGGGACAAAAACGTACAAGCTTTCATTGAAGGTCCGGGACATGTGCCTTTACATAAGATTAAAGAAAACATGGAACGCCAAATATCACATTGTCACAATGCGCCTTTTTATACCCTCGGCCCGTTGGTTACTGATATTGCTCCTGCTTATGACCATATTACATCAGCCATTGGAGCTGCACAAATAGGATGGTTGGGCACTGCAATGCTTTGCTATGTTACCCCGAAAGAACACCTCGGATTGCCAAACAAAGAAGATGTACGCACAGGGGTTATCACCTATAAGATAGCCGCCCATGCCGCCGATCTTGCCAAAGGACACCCCGGAGCACAGGTTCGTGACAATGCTTTATCCAAAGCACGTTATGAATTCCGCTGGCGCGACCAGTTCCATTTAAGCCTTGATCCCGACCGTGCTTTGGAGTTCTTTCAGGAAGGACACCACACGGATGGCGAATATTGTACGATGTGCGGACCTAATTTCTGTGCAATGAAACTAAGCCGCGACTTGAAAGACATAAAACAATAAAAAGACATGTTTAGCGAAGAATTAGAAAAAATATCATGGGAAGAGACGACCAAAGCCATCTATTCCAAAACAGATGCCGACGTGAAGAGAGCACTCTCCAAGGAACGTTGCGATGTAGATGATTTCATGGCCCTCATATCCCCTGCAGCGCAGCCATATATTGAAACTATGGCAAGGCTCAGTCAGAAATATACTTTGGAGAGATTTGGCAAAACAATCTCCATGTTCGTGCCGCTCTATCTCACCAATTCATGTACCAATTCATGCGTATATTGCGGTTTTCATGCCAGCAATCCCATGAAGCGCACCATCCTTACCGAAGAAGAAATGGTGAATGAGTATAAAGCAATCAAGAAACTGGCTCCGTTTGAGAACCTGTTACTTGTAACCGGTGAAAACCCTGCCAAAGCAGGTGTTCCCTACCTTGCCCGGGCACTTGAGCTTGCCAAACCTTATTTTTCCAACCTGCAGATTGAAGTAATGCCGCTCGAAGCCGCCGAATACGAGGAGCTTACCCACCACGGACTGAACGGGGTTATCTGTTTTCAGGAAACATACAACAAGGCAAACTACAATATCTACCACCCACGTGGAATGAAATCGAAGTTCGAATGGCGTGTGAACGGTTTCGACCGTATGGGACAAGCCGGCGTTCACAAAATCGGTATGGGCGTACTTATCGGACTGGAAGAATGGCGCACGGATGTAACAATGATGGCGCACCATCTGCGTTACCTGCAAAAGCATTACTGGAAGACTAAATACAGTGTAAACTTCCCCCGCATGCGTCCGTCGGAAAACGGCGGTTTCCAACCTAACGTTATCATGAGCGACAGGGAATTGGCACAGCTTACTTTTGCCATGCGCATCTTCGACCATGATGTGGACATCTCCTACTCTACCCGTGAAAGTGCGGAGTTCCGCAACCACATGGCTACACTGGGAGTTACAACCATGAGTGCCGAGAGCAAAACCGAACCGGGTGGTTATTACAGTTATCCGCAGACATTGGAGCAATTCCACGTCAGTGACGAACGCACGGCTGCGGAGGTAGATGCTTCTCTCAAAGCCCTCGGACGCGAGCCTGTGTGGAAAGATTGGGATCAGGCATTTGACCGATAAACAAATTTCACCTAACGATTTGGTAGTCTTCTACCGGATAACTAAGTGATTTTTACGCATAGATTAATGTATTTGTCCTTGCATATTAAATGTTTCTCTGCAATGGAACAAGCGTTTCTCTGCAGAGAAACGTATATTCCACTGCAGTGAAACGCTTGTTCCACTGCAGTGGAATACTTAATATGTAAGAAGAAAAAGGTTAATTCATATACATAAAACGATTAATAGAGCATGGAAAGATATTCAAGGCAACTGATGTTACCGGAAATAGGTGAAGAAGGCCAGCAAAAGCTATCCGCAGCCAAAGTGTTGATTGTAGGTGTAGGCGGATTGGGTTCGCCTGTCTCCCTGTATCTCACCGGTGCAGGTATCGGAACAATCGGATTGATAGATGATGATGTGGTAAGCATATCCAATTTGCAACGGCAGATACTTTACACCGAAACCGAAGTAGGAATCAAAAAGGCTGTTTGTGCCAAAGAACGTCTGCGGCAGTTGAATCAGGATGTGCAATTAAATGTCTATGCCACAAGGCTGACGAAAGAAAATGCAAAGGAAATCATCGGTCAATATAATATTGTTGTAGATGGTTGTGATAACTTCGCCACACGTTACCTGATTAACGACACCTGCACGGAGCTTGGAAAAGTATATGTTTACGGAGCTATCTGCGGATTTGAGGGACAAGTGTCGGTGTTCAACCACCAAAGTACAATCAATTACCGTAATCTTTACCCGGACGAAGAAGAAATGATGAAGATGCCACCGCCATTCAAAGGCGTAATCGGCGTTACTCCCGCTATCGTAGGAAGCGTGGAAGCAACGGAAGTAATCAAAATTATTTGCGGGTTCGGAGAGATTTTATCGGGCAAACTATGGACCATTGATTTGCGGACATGGCAATCTAACATATTTTCTTTATAAAATATTGCCTATTTAAATACTATATAGTAACTTTGTTTACTCAAAACAGCAGAACAAAGAAATGAAACTGATAGTAATTACTCCCCCGACTTTCTTCGTGGAAGAAGATAAAATAATTACCGCCTTGTTTGAGGAAGGATTGGACATTTTACATTTAAGAAAGCCCGATACGGCCGCTGCTTATATGGAAAGGCTGCTGACTCTTATCCCGGAGCAATATCGCAAAAGAATAGTTACTCACGAACATTTCTATCTGAAAGAAGAATACCAACTGATGGGCATTCACTTGAATAACCGTAATCCAAGCAAGCCGGAGGACTATAAAGGACATGTGAGCTGTTCATGCCACTCCATTCAAGAGGTAAAGGAGGACAAGGATATGTATGACTACGTCTTTATGAGTCCCATTTATGACAGTATTTCAAAAGAAAATTATCAGTCGGCTTATACTCCCGAAGAATTGCGTAAGGCTGCCAAAGAAGGGATTATAGATAAAAAGGTAATGGCATTGGGTGGTATTACCCCTTGCAATATATTGGAAGTGAAAGATTTCGGCTTCGGCGGTGCAGTTATATTGGGTGATTTATGGAACAAGTTCGATTACTGTAACGACAAAGATTACACCGCTCTCATCAAGCATTTCAAGAAATTGAAAGATATGGCCGATTAAGGTGTTTCATCTTTCTTCCACCATTGGCGAAGAAACAGGAAACCTGTGATTATCAGTGCTGACGAAAGTCCCGTATAGAATACGGAGATAAAAGAATTCGGCAATAAATGATAACCGCGTATTACTATTCCCAATGTAATCATAACCGCCATTACAATCCATCCTTTTACATCAAAGAAAGAAAAAGGGCAATGCCTGTTCTGCTTCTCTCCGATGCGTTTGCTGTGCTTGTCGAATAACTTTTTAAAAACGAAGTTGAAGAACAGGAGGAATACGGCAATGCTTTCGCACACCTTGAACAACCAGGATTGGGAATCGGTGAGCCAAGTTACAACACCTATTCTCAGAATGTTGGCTCCTGCAACTATCCAAACAAGCCCGGCTATAAGAAGTAATGTTCTGCCACTAACTTTGAATTTCATTGTGATGTCCTTTTATCTACAAATATAGATACAAAAAAGGCTGTTACCAAAGAACAGCCTTTCTATCACTGAGATGTTATGCTTTTATAAGATTTCGCGTGCCTCTCTGTCGGGATCGTTCTTTACCTCACACTGATCGTCAAGAATCATCACTTCTCCATTGGCTTCGGTATATTTCGGCCATGCAGGTAAAGCGGAGCAGGAAGGATTACCGGTGCGCATAAAGTTCAGCAATGCATCGGACATCTTATCGGCCAAAGCTCTCGGACGGGCACCACCTCCCGTATGAGTCACTATACGGTCGGTATTCCTGAACCAGAAACTTATATCCAGACAATGGAAAGCTCTCATACGTCCATCAAACAAAGGCGGTTGCCAACCGAACCATGCCATATAAACCGGTGCTTGTTGCTTCAACTTAGCATTAGCCGTGTTTACTGCATCCCGTCGTGAAGAAAGAATCATCGAATATATTTCTATCGGTTTCTTATCGGGGAATGCTTTTACATATGCTTTCACAATGGCTTCTGCCTTGTCTCCTTTTGACGGTTTCAATTTCTCCACTACTTGTTCCATTGTTATTTTCTCAATCACGGCATCTGTTCTGCTGGGTGAAGATTCATTAAAGGTAGTACAAACAATTAAAGGAACAGAAGCGGAAGGTGCATCCGGGTTTGAGTAGAAAGTTTCTTGAGGTATATGTATTCCGTCGGCAACAGGACCAAAACCTCCCCTTCTCATGCCGGATGTAACATTCTCTTTCGCCAGTTTGTCAGCAGCACGATAAGCTATGTTCAAATACTCATTCCAGGGAATCTCCTGTAGTTTATCAATCTGTGAAGGTTTCAATCCGGCCTCCTTAACAATATATTCACCTAACTTCTTTGAATATTCAGGATTAATGGCACCGGTAGTGTTGCCACTCAGCGCAACTGCTTTATGGATCAAACCTTTTGTTTCATCCATTGCAAGCAAGGTACAAACCTTTGCTCCACCACCCGATTGCCCCATGATAGTAACATTATTCGGATCACCGCCAAAATTCTCTATATTATTATGTATCCACCTTAGTGCAGCAACAATATCGAGAATGCCTACATTGCCTGAATCTTTATACTTCTCACCACCTAAGCCAGACAAATCTGTAAATCCGATAGGGCCTAAACGGTGGTTAACCGAACAAAAAACGATATTACCATACCGGCTCAGATTCTCACCATGATAGCCGTCTTGTTCAATCGCATTTCCATTAGAGTATCCGCCACCATGAAGCCATACAAGCACAGGACGTTTTGCTCCATCGGCGATTCCCTGTGTCCAGACATTGAGACTTAAACAGTTTTCGCTTACTTCATCGTAGTTCCAATGGTCTACAAACATTTGATAGTCATCAGAACCCCGGTTATATATCCGTTGGGGAGCAGAGTTTCCATAATATACCGTGGGCTTGATTCCTTCCCATGATTCAGGCTCCTGAGCAGGCATAAAACGATTTTTACCTCCTGTATTCGCCCCATAAGGAATACCTAAGAAAGTATAAGTATCATTTAATATATAACCTTTTACTTTACCATAGGCTGTATTTGCAATAGCTATGGAGTCTCCAATCTGAAGAACAGGTTCATCGTCCGTTTTTCCCTTTTGAGAAGATGAAGAACAGGAAGTGAATGAAGCCATAAGAACCAACCCGGACAGAACTGCATAAGCTCCGGCTCTACTGAATAAATCATTGTAGTTTTTCATGCATTATCTTAGTTTTAATTTGACACATACAAAATTAGGGATATAAAGAGCTACAAACAATTAAATTATTATCAATTAATGATACTATTTTGTCATCCTACACAAGTGTTTATTTGATATACATCAATAAATGGACTGTGGAAAGCAAAAAAGAGGCTTCATACGATACATTATATAAACATAAGGTTCTACATTTGTGTTATAAAACATATTTTCAATAAGAGTATTCAAAGTTATAAAAGGTATAAGTTATGGAAAAGGTAAAAAGATTGTTTATTTGGTTTATAGAGAAAACCAACAATAACTCAGGTAGTATGTGGGGATTGTAACAGTAAGAATAAAAAGGGATGCTTTTAACAAAAGCATCCCTTTCTTATTTATTAGTTATAATAATTTGTTAGTCTTCCAAGGCGGCCTGAGCTGCTGCGAGTCTTGCTATCGGAACTCTGAATGGAGAACAGCTAACATAATTCAACCCTACTCTGTGGCAGAACTTAACTGAAGAAGGTTCGCCACCATGCTCACCACAGATACCACATTTCAAATCCGGACGGATAGCACGGCCTTTCTCTGTCGCCATACGCACTAATTGTCCTACACCATTTTGGTCGAGAACCTGGAATGGATCTACCTTCAGGATTTTCTTTTCCAAATAGATTGGTAAGAATGAAGCAATATCATCACGAGAATAACCGAATGTCATCTGAGTTAAGTCATTTGTACCGAATGAGAAGAACTCTGCCGATGAAGCAATGCGATCGGCAGTCAAAGCAGCACGAGGAATTTCAATCATTGTACCAACTTTAAAGTCGATGCTGTCTCCCACTTCTGCGAAAAGTTTGGCAGCTTCTGCTCTAATCACTTCTTCCTGTTGCTTGAACTCATAAAGAATACCGGTTAACGGAACCATGATTTCCGGATGAGTTTCTACACCTTCTTTTTTCAATTCGAGTGCAGCACCAAGGATGGCACGTGTTTGCATTTGTGTAATTTCAGGATAAGTATTACCCAAACGACAACCACGATGACCTAACATCGGATTATGTTCACAAAGAGATTCAACACGTTGCTGGATATATTGAAGAGTTACTCCCATAGTATCAGCCATTTCCTGCTGTCCTTTCAAATCGTGCGGTACGAACTCGTGCAAAGGAGGATCAAGCAAACGAACGGTAACAGGGCAACCTGCCATAGCTTCAAAAATACCTTTGAAGTCAGCTTGCTGATATGGTAAAATCTTAGCCAATGCCTTGCGACGTCCTTCAGCATCTTCAGCCAAAATCATTTCGCGCATTGCTTTAATCTTTTCACCTTCAAAGAACATATGTTCCGTACGGCAAAGACCAATACCCACAGCACCAAAGTTGCGCGCAACTTGTGCATCATGAGGAGTATCAGCATTCGTGCGTACCTGCAAACGAGTATATTTGTTAGCCAAGTTCATCAATTCGGCGAAATCACCTGATAACTCGGCAGCTCTTGTATCCACTTTACCTTGATAAACTTCTCCTGTTGTTCCATTCAGAGAGATGAAATCACCTTCTTTCAAAACAACTCCGTCTATTTCAACAGTTCTTGTTTTATAATCTACATTCAAAGCTCCAGCACCCGATACACAGCATTTACCCATACCACGTGCAACAACCGCAGCATGAGAAGTCATACCACCGCGCGCTGTCAAAATACCTTCGGCAACAGCCATACCTGCCAAGTCTTCAGGAGATGTTTCGATGCGAACCATAACTACCTTATGACCGTCGGCATGCCATTTGGCAGCATCATCGGCAAAGAATACGATCTGACCGGTTGCAGCACCCGGAGATGCAGGTAAACCACGAGTCAATACTTTTGCTTTGCGAAGTGCTTCCTTATCGAATACCGGGTGAAGTAATTCATCTAATTTATTAGGCTCAACACGGCGTAATGCTTCTTTTTCATTAATCATTCCCTGATGCAATAAATCCATGGCTATTTTGACCATAGCGGCACCGGTACGTTTACCGTTACGAGTCTGCAAGAACCATAATTTACCTTCTTGTACGGTAAATTCCATATCCTGCATATCACGATAGTGATTCTCTAGTTTGGTTTGCAATGCATCGAGTTCTTTATAAATTTCGGGCATTGCTTCTTCCATAGAAGGGAATTTAGCCGCACGAACTTCTTCACTGATACTTGCACGTTCAGCCCAACGTTGTGAACCGATCTTAGTGATTTGTTGAGGAGTACGAATACCGGCTACCACATCTTCACCCTGTGCATTTATCAAATATTCACCATTAAACAGGTCTTCACCATTACCGGCATCACGAGAAAAGCAAACACCGGTTGCAGAAGTTTCTCCCATATTACCGAATACCATGGCTTGCACTGTAACTGCAGTACCCCATTCATCAGGAATTCCTTCCATTTTTCTATAAAGAATGGCACGTTCATTCATCCATGAATTGAACACGGCGCAAACAGCTCCCCAAAGTTGTTCATATGCACAAGTAGGGAAGTCTTTTCCTGTTTGTTTCTTAACAGCTTCTTTGAACTTGGAAACCAATTTCTTCAAATCTTCAACCTCAAGTTCATTATCCAATTTAACGCCTTTTTCTTTCTTTACTTCTTCAATAATTTTTTCAAATGGATCAATGTCTTCCTTGTTTGTAGGTTTCATCCCTAAAACAACATCACCATACATTTGAACGAAACGGCGATAAGAATCCCATGCAAAACGTGCATTACCGGTCTTGCGTACAATTCCTTCCACTACTTCATCATTCAATCCAAGATTCAGGATAGTATCCATCATACCCGGCATAGAAGCGCGTGCTCCGGAACGTACAGAAACCAACAATGGGTTTTCTACATCACCAAACTTAGACTTCATCAAAGTCTCAATATGTGCTATGGCTTTTTCTACTTCGCTTTTTAGTAACTCAACTACTTTATCCTGTCCTACTTCATAATATTCCGAACAAACTTCAGTAGTGATTGTGAATCCCGGAGGCACCGGTACGCCGATCAAATTCATTTCCGCCAGATTCGCTCCTTTACCACCTAAAAGGTTGCGCATATCTGCCTTACCTTCTGCGTGACCATTTCCAAAAGTATAAACTCTTTTTTTATCCATAAGTATGTATTTAATTAGATCTATAAAAAGATGTATTAAGGTTTTCGCCACAAAACTAACGATATTTTACAAAAGAAGAAATTTTTTAGCATAAATATAGTGCTAAAAATGCAATTTCGACTTTGCAATCCAGAATATGACCAAATATAAGAAGAATTTCAGGTAAAAAGTGTAATTTTGCAACCTCACTTAATACATAAATAAATTGGCACGTAAAAAGAAAGAACTCCCTTTATTGGAGAAAATAACTATAACTGATGTTGCTGCTGAGGGAAAGGCACTCGCAAAAGTAGATGATTTAGTAATATTTGTTCCGTACGTAGTTCCGGGCGATGTTGCAGATTTGCAGATTAAAAGGAAGAAACACCATTATGCGGAAGCTGTTGCTGTTAAATTCCATGAATATTCTCCCAAAAGAGCTGTTCCTTTCTGCCAACATTATGGAATATGCGGAGGGTGTAAATGGCAAGTTCTTCCTTACGAAGAACAAATCAGATACAAGCAAAAGCAAGTAGTTGATAATTTAACCCGGATCGGTAAAATTGAGATGCCGGAAGTTTCTCCCATTTTAGGCTCTGATAAAACCGAGTTTTATCGTAACAAGTTGGAATTTACTTTTTCCAATAAACGTTGGTTGACTGAAGAAGAAGTAAAGCAGAATGTAAAATATGACCAAATGAACGCTGTGGGATTCCATATTCCGGGAGCTTTTGATAAAGTTTTGGCCATTGACAAATGCTGGTTACAAGATGATATATCCAATCAGATACGAAATGCAGTAAGAGATTATGCTTACGAACATGATTATTCCTTCTTTGATTTGAGAACTCAGGAGGGCATGTTGCGTAATCTGATTATACGTACTTCCTCCACAGGCGAATTGATGGTTATACTTGTATGCAAGATTGAAGAAGAGAAACCGGAGCAAATGGAGCTTTTCAAACAATTGCTTTCATTCATTGCCGACAAGTTCCCGCAAATTACTTCTCTTCTATACATTGTCAATAATAAATGTAATGATACCATCACAGACCGTGAAGTCTTTGTCTTTAAAGGCAATGACCATATCTTTGAAGAAATGGAAGGATTAAGATTTAAAATAGGTCCCAAATCTTTCTATCAAACAAACTCTGAGCAAGCATATAATTTATATAAAGTAGCCCGTAATTTTGCAGGACTAACCGGTAACGAACTTGTGTATGACTTATATACGGGAACAGGAACCATTGCTAATTTCGTTTCCCGTCAGGCCCGTCAGGTCATCGGTATTGAATATGTTCCCGAAGCTATTGAAGATGCAAAAGTCAATTCGGAGATTAACGGCATCAAAAATACATTATTCTTTGCCGGAGACATGAAAGACATGTTAACTCAGGAGTTTATCAACCAATACGGACGTCCGGATGTTATTATAACCGATCCTCCCCGTGCCGGAATGCATCAGGATGTTATTGATGTCATTTTGTTTGCAGAACCAGAACGCATTGTATATGTAAGTTGTAATCCTGCAACCCAAGCACGTGATCTTTCTTTATTAGATAGTAAATACAAACTGACAGCTATTCAGCCGGTAGATATGTTTCCTCATACCCATCATGTTGAAAATGTTGTTCTATTGGAAAAAAGATAATTCATGGTTCGAAGAAAAGAAAATAATAACAGATCTGCAGCAAGGACGCAAACTAAGTATATGGAACTCCATGTGACCGAACCTGCCGAACTGATGACTTTCATCATGCAAAAGATGTCGGGAATCAGTCGTACTGCTGCTAAAACTTTACTGACAAAAAGACAAGTCTCAGTAAATAACATCATAACAACACAGTACAACTATGCCTTAACACCCGGCATGAAGGTACAAATCAGTCGGGAGAAGCCTAAAAAAGAGTTTCATAATCCCCTATTAAAGATAGTATATGAAGATAAGTATATTATTGTAATAGAAAAGATGCAAGGATTATTATCGGTCAATACAGAACGCCAGAAAGAAAGAACAGCTTATACTATTCTGAATGAATATGTGCAACGTTCGGGAAAGCAACACCGCGTTTATATTGTACACCGTTTGGATAGAGACACATCCGGATTAATGATGTTTGCCAAAGATGAAAAGACTCAAAATACCTTGCGTGATTATTGGCATGAAATCGTGACAGACCGCCGTTACGTGGCTGTTGTTCAAGGAGACATGGAAAAGGATCATGATACTGTCGTTTCTTGGTTAACGGACAGGACTTTCTACGTTAGTTCCAGTCAGCATGATGATGGAGGTTCTAAATCTATCACTCATTATAAAACAATCAAACGTGCTAACGGATTTTCATTAATGGAACTGAATCTGGAAACCGGACGCAAGAATCAGATTCGTGTCCATATGCAGGATTTAGGACATCCCATCATAGGTGATGGCAGATATGGAGGCGAAGATACTCCTAATCCTATCGGTCGATTGGCACTTCATGCTTTTAAACTTTGCTTTTATCATCCTGTAACGGGTAAATTAATGGAGTTTGAAACCCCTTATCCCGCTTTATTTAAAAAGTTATTCATAAAACAAGGTTAATATAAAAGAGCCCGGATTAAAATAGAAATTAATCCGGGCTCTTTTTTCTTTATATTTTATTGTTTTCAATCAACAAGTCGTTTGTTACAAACAACTTGTCAATTACAACAAATGACTTGTTGTTTTCTACAAACATCAAGTCGTTTATTCATCTTCCAATTCCCTACCCCACAAATCTTTGTCCGAACGGGATTTTACCAAACCGCTTATTATCAATATCCATAGGATAGAAAGCGATACTAAACCTATTGTTATCAACATATCCTGATTTATTAATTAGCTTTTATTCATTAAACAAAATTCCCTTAAAGAAGTTTCCTTAATTACAATAAAAACCTGTCGGCAGCATAGGCTACACCATCTTCTTCATTGGATAGAGTAATAAAGTCCGCATTTTCTTTTACAACATCCTGAGCGTTAGCCATAGCAACTCCCAAACCTGCAAACTTAATCATGGAAAGATCATTAAATCCATCCCCACATGCCATCATCTCCTCTCTTTTCATTCCGGTTTCTTCTAAAAGAAAAGCTAATGACTGAGCTTTATCTATACCTTTAGGTACAAGTTCCAAAAAGTAAGGTTCGGAACGATATACCTCCATACTCCCTTGTAAATGCTTTTGCATCTTTTTCTCTAAAACAGCTAAATCAGCAGATTCACCAACAATCAGACATTTGGCAACAGGGAAATTTACGGCTTCAAGAAAATTATTCACTTTCTTAATATTCATTTTATTAAGAAAAGCCTCTTTGTGTACATATATATCGTCCGGATATTCAGTGAGAATATTCTCATGTTGATAAGTCAGTATCGGAAAATCATATTCCTTTGCACAGGTATATAAGTAAGGCAAAACTTCCGCATCCAAGACCTTTTTACATAGCACGTCTTGAGTTTGCCAGTTAATGATTTCTCCCCCATTATAAGAAAGGATAAAGCCTCCGAAATCATTCAGACGAAGTTCATTAGCTAATGGAACAATCCCATAGGTAGGACGTCCCGAAGCTAATATTATCTTTATGCCCTTCTCTTGGACTTTTATTAGGGTTTCCCGTGTTTTGCGAGTTATTCTCTTTTGTGAATTTGTTAATGTGCCATCAAGGTCGAGCACTAATAGTTTGTATTCCATTTAATAAGCTTCAAATTCGACTTTTATGTCGTTCCATATTCCTGTTAAGTAGTTCCAACCAACAGCAATTTTATCAAAATAGATTAAATCCCCATTCCTATATTCCATTCTAATAGAACTTTGGTATATATTATCCCAATGCCAGTAAAAATCATATTCATCAATCTGCGTTCTACCCGGATAATAAATAGTATATCTTTCAACTCCTTTCCGATCCCAATCAAATATGAATTCTTGAGTACAAGGATAACCTTGTTCATTAACAAAATCTTGTATCCAATGCTTATCACACAACATTCTTGTTGTTTCACGATATTCATAACTTATATCATCATCATCAAAAAAATCCCAATCATCGGGATCACAAGCTGTAATACTTAGTATAGCAACAGCCATGAATAAAAATTTAATATAGTTTCTCAATTTTGCCATAATATCTGATTTAGTATTTATATGAACATACAAAGATAACGATTCTTCTCTATTAAAGATGTGTAGCCTTAGGTAAAGTAGCTCTCAAAACTATATAGCCTAAAATTCCAGAAACAATGGTTCCTAATATAACTCCCATTTTCGCCTCATTTAATAAAGCTTCCGAGTCATTAAATGAAAGATTGGCAATAAACAGAGCTACGGTAAAACCGATACCTCCCAATAACGCTATACCTGAAAGGTTCTTCCAGTTCATTCCATTGGGCATCAACACAAGCTTTGTTTTTACAGCCAGGTAAGTAAAAGAGAATATCCCTATAAACTTACCTATAATTAATCCCAAAGCAACAGATATAGTTACATTTCCCAATAGATTCCCTTCTTCGGGAGAACCATTAAGGACAACTCCTGCATTGGCTAAAGCAAATAAAGGAAGAATAAAGAAATTAACTGTGCGATATAATCCATCTTCCATAGACTGAAGCGGACTTACTACATACCGGGAAGCTGTATTTACATGTCGCAGTTTCTCTATCTGGTCATGGCTTAAAATCATTGTTTCTTCACCGGAATTAGGGAATGAATCAATGTCGTGGTGTATGCTTCTTATATATCTGCCAATTTTCAAACGGGGCCATGCAGGAACCAAAAATGCAACCAATACACCGGAGATAGTGCTATGCACACCCGACTGTAAAAACAGATACCAGATAGCAACACCAATTACCAAATAAAAAGTCTTATTGCTAACCCTTCTTCTATTTCCCATATACAATATGATGAATAATATCAGAGAAAATAAAAGATACTCAATAGCAATATGAGAACTATAAAAAATTGCAATAACAAGAATACCGCCAATATCATCCACTACCGCAAAAGCAGTTAGAAAGACTTTCAAACTAAGCGGAACACGATTACCCAATAAAGTCAATACTCCCAAGGAAAAAGCAATATCCGTAGCCATCGGAATAGCTAAACCTCTTGTTCCCTCCCCTGCCGGAGTACATAAAAACAGATATACTAAAACAGGCATAACCATTCCGCCACATGCTGCAATAAAAGGAAGCGCTGCTTTTCTGAAAGATGAAATTTCCCCGACCAGCAACTCTCGCTTAATTTCCAACCCCACAAGGAAAAAGAATACTGTCATTAATGCATCATTGATGAAAGACAAAACAGTCATTGGTTCCCCATTGTGCGACAATAAATTAAAGTTCCCGATTCGCAGTGCTACTTCTTGTGCAAAGAAAGCATGGTAAGCCGGAGAAAACGGAGAGTTTGCCAATACGGCAGCTAAGATAGCTGCCATAAACAACAGCATGCTCGCATCCGGGCTCCAGGTAATGAAACGTTGAATTATTCTCGTTAAATTCATAGATCAATAAGGTGTTTTTATTGTAAAAGTGTTAAGTCTAACTTTCCGGACGATAGGTGAGCAAAGCCAAATTCTTTACCCATACCACAAATACTCCTGTCAAAATCAAGTTAAGCACAAGTGTAAGAACCGAAATTATCAATGCCGGTCCTCCCAGATTATATCCCAAAGCAATAAAAATCACTCCGGCACCTACTTCTCCACGGGTGAACATACCAATGGAAAGTGCTAAACGTTCGCTGAGTTTTCTGTCCCGATAGAAAAATACCGGAAACAACTTTCCTACATTCGATAAAAGAGATACTATAATTACATGGAATATAATTATTCCCCACGGCATCATAGGCTGGGAACCTGTAATAGAATGCGTTCCGGCAATGCTTTCCGAGAATTCCACTCCTAAGAATTGCGGCATGCTCAGACCAACCAGAAACATAAAGAAGAAAGAAATGCCCGAAGACATTTTGTGCTCCATCGGTGTATCAATATGCTTATGCCTCATTATCATACCCATGACAAAAGCAGGAAGCAACACTTCTATGTGAATACTGCCCTCTTCCCCATACAAACTTTTAGAGCCAAGATATACTAGCTGGGTTATGGCAAAGACAATTACGGAATAAAACAGAATTGCTTTCCAATCCTGACGAATATCATAAGAGCCCAGTTTCTTCCACCCCAACACCAACAATAACACCACGATTAGAACGACTGCGAACAACTGCCAACGCATGCCAATCATCATGATCTGCAAAGGAATCATCAAAAGAATGGTATCTAAATCATCGAAGATGGCAAGAACTTGTATCTTTTTATACATCCAACTTGATTTCAACCCCAAAGCTGCGAGCATGGTAAACAATATTCCGGCAGAGGTAGGTGCTGCAAAACGGCTTAGCAGCAAATTCTCTTTCCATGCTTCCCAACTATTCCAGTATTCGGGTGGCAGCAAAATGAATATATAATATAATGCTATAAAAATCCACGGAAAGGCAGCGGTAGCCATTGCTATGAAATAATCTTCAGCATATGATTTCCAATGGGATTTATCTATTTCGAACTCGCGGCCTACATTAATCATAATGAAAGCCAGACAAACATAAAGGAAAGTATTAGAAACTGTTTTAAAAGTGGAATAATCGTTTCCAAATATGCCTGGCAGTATTTGGGAAGCTGCCAGACCTAACATTAGAAAAAGGGAAAATGATAGAACTTTTCTCATTAATTCGTATTATTATAAACTATTGTTATCATAAGTGCGCAACTAAAAGAATCGTTTTTTATCAATCGAGTTTCAATACCGCCAAGAAAGCTTTTTGAGGAACTTCCACATTACCAATCTGCTTCATGCGTTTCTTTCCTTTCTTCTGCTTTTCGAGCAACTTACGTTTACGGCTCACATCACCTCCATAACATTTTGCTGTCACATCCTTACGTACAGCCTTTATTGTTTCGCGAGAAATGATCTTCGCACCGATAGCTGCCTGTATGGCAATCTCAAATTGTTGACGAGGAATCAACTCTTTCAGTTTCTCACACATTCTTCTGCCCAATTCATAAGCATTGTCCACATGGGTAAGGGTTGATAAAGCATCTACAGGTTCACCGTTCAACAGAATGTCCAACTTTATCAGCTTAGAAGGGCGGAATCCTGCCGGATGATAATCGAAAGATGCATATCCTTTAGAAATACTCTTCAGTTTATCGTAAAAATCAATAACAATCTCACCCAATGGCATATTGTAATGAATTTCCACGCGATTACCTGATATATATTCTTGTTTAATCAATTCACCACGTTTACCCAAGCACAATGTCATGATTGGTCCGATGTAATCGGTTGTAGTAATAACAGATGCCTTGATATATGGTTCATCGATATGGTCAATTAATGTAGGATCGGGCATTCCTCCCGGATTGTGTACTTCCGTCATATTACCCTGTTTGTCATATATCTGGTAAGATACATTGGGCACAGTAGTAATTACATTCATATCGAATTCCCTGTCGAGACGTTCTTGTACAATCTCCATGTGTAAAAGTCCGAGGAAACCGCAACGGAAGCCGAATCCCAAAGCTAAAGAAGATTCCGGTTGGAAAGTGAGGGAAGCATCGTTTAACTGCAACTTTTCAAGAGATGCACGCAAGTCTTCAAAGTCTTCCGCTTCAATAGGATATACTCCGGCAAACACCATCGGCTTAACTTCTTCGAAGCCGGAAATAGCTTTAGCGCACGGACGAGCCACATGGGTGATCGTATCTCCCACCTTTACTTCCTTTGATGTTTTGATACCCGAAATAATATATCCCACGTCACCGGTTCTCAATTCCTGACGCGGAATCATATCCATTTTAAGCACACCTATTTCATCGGCTTCATACTCTTTGCCTGTATTGAAGAATTTCACTTTGTCTCCTTTGCGTATCACTCCGTTTTCAATCTTGAAATAGGCAATAATTCCACGGAAAGAGTTAAATACGGAATCGAAGATAAGTGCTTGTAATGGGGCTTCTTCGTCACCTTCGGGATGAGGAATACGTTCCACAACCGCTTTAAGTATTTCTTCAACTCCCATGCCTGTTTTGCCGGAAGCACGGATAATCTCCTCACGCTTGCAACCAATCAGCTCGATAATTTCATCTTCCACTTCTTCGGGCATTGCGCTTGCCATGTCACATTTGTTGATTACCGGAATGATTTCAAGGTCATGTTCTATTGCCATATACAAATTGGAAATAGTCTGCGCCTGTACTCCCTGCGAGGCATCCACAATCAACAAAGCGCCTTCACAGGCAGCGATAGAACGTGAAACTTCATATGAAAAGTCCACGTGTCCCGGAGTGTCAATCAAATTTAAAATATATTTTTCACCTTCGTATTCGTACTCCATCTGTATGGCATGACTCTTGATGGTGATACCTCTTTCTTTTTCAAGATCCATGTTATCAAGCATCTGGCCTTCTGTCACTTGGATGGTATGGGTATATTCCAGCAATCGGTCTGCCAGAGTTGATTTACCGTGATCTATATGAGCAATAATACAAAAGTTTCTAATCTTCTTCATTTCGTAAGTTTCATTAATTTATCGAAATCTGTTTTGCGGGCACAAATATAATAAAAAATAAAATGATAAAAGGCAGCCTTTCGGGCTGCCTTAACAATTTAAGCTGTTATTTTTTCACGTTTTACAAGAAATTTGTTTTTTAGCCAGTTTCTTACAGGCTCATCATACAGTTTCAGACAGGCATAAGCCATCAATACACAGAAAGGAACAATGGCGATCAGCCACGGCCAAGTTTGATGCCATGAAAGATGATGATCTGCCACATAACCGGTATAAATATATACAATCGGATAATGTGTTATGTAAAGAGGATAAGATATATTCCCTAAAAACTTACATACAGGCACCGAATATTTTCCTTTTATATCGCTTCCTGCTCCCATCGCCACAATCAGCGGGAAAAGGACAATAATACAGAATGAATCGTAAAGGCCGTTCTTCCATAGTTCTTCTCCACCCACACGCGGCCAAGACATAATAATAATCAATAATAAGGAACAAGCCCAAAAACCGGCTTTGACCTTAACCAGTTTTCCTATGCGGTAAAGTAACAAACCACCGAAGAAAGGATATAATAAACGGCAAAAACCAATATGCAACTGTTCCCATTCCAAAGACCATCCGCCAATTACGTCTCCATTGGGACTCGTCAATGCCATATGAACCAATGCACATCCCGATAGAAACACAAAAACAGATAATACTACCTTTGAAAATTTACGAATAAACAAAGCATAAAGTATATTGGCAATGTATTCAAAGAAAAGCGACCAAGCGGGACCGTTAAGCGGATGCATCTCGGTCCATCCGCGAATATCCATACTTACAGGTAAAGGAATTAAAGTGAAACCCACTACCATTACAAGAATCATTTTCCATACCGGTGTCTCTCCTATTACAGGAAATGCAACACTGGCTTGAAAATAGTAACAAACAGCCCCGATTACCATACCTATTACCAGCATGGGCTGCAAACGGATGACACGACGTTTGAAGAAATCCATGCAGGTCATTTTACCCCAACGGTCATCATAGGCATAACCGATAACAAAGCCGGAAAGAACAAAAAAGAAATCGACAGCCAAATATCCATGATTGATAATCTGGTCAAGGTGACTGGTTGAATGTGGTTCGAAAAGATGAAAAATAACCACCATTATTGCTGCCACTCCACGCAAGCCGTCCAATATCTCATAATGGGGTTTTGAAGGTAAGTAAGTTGTTGCTTCCATAATAAATTTAAGGTTCTACAAATGTTTTGCCGTATTTTATATTGTGTTATTCAAACACCATGCAAAAGTATCAATTATTTTGAGAATACAAAAAAATGCGTCGGCAACATATGGAAATGTGCCAACGCATCTTTTATGAGTTAAGTAATTACTTTCTTAAATCAGCTTCACAAAGATGTCTTCTTCAACTTCCGAAGTAGCGACTTTGTCTTCTCTTAACAACCAACCAAGACCTAAGAACAATTCTTTGTCTTTCAATTTTGTTGCCTTCTTAATCTGCTTTGCAGTAAGACCTTCAGTACCTTCCAATGCAGTCCAAATCTGTCCTGCAATAATACCTGCTTTTTCTTTCAACATTTTCAATATACTTTTTAGTTAAACGTTATCTCCATCTGAATAACTCAGTTAGTTGTGTTTTTATATCGGATGCAAAGATAATAAATTTATGTTATACAGCACGTTATTATATCGAAAAAATGCTTTTTTGGCAAGAAAAAAGAATTATTCTTCGTATTTTCCTGTTTTTTTGAGGTATTCAACCCATATTTTAGCTGCCTCTTCCACTGTTTTCACACAGGGGCGTTTGGCATAATATTGGGTTGTCCGCTCTTCGGGAGTAGAAACCACAGGGGCATTTTTCTTCAATCCGAGCAATTCACCACAGTTTATAGAACCGTTTCTTTGCTTAAATTGTTCGGCAAGTTCTTGTACTAAAGCATAATTTGCTCCTTTTCCCTCCCGGTCTTTAGGATCGGTGACTCCTGTTTCAAGCCCGGCCAACAGAAACATGCCGCAAGCAGCCCCACAGGTTTCACGCATGCGTCCTATTCCTCCTCCAAAGGAAGCGGACATTTTCAAAGCTTGTTCTTCAGTGAAGCCATACATATCCGCAAAAGCAGCTACGACAGATTGCGAACAATTATATCCGCTTTTAAAAAGCCCGACGGCCTTTTCTATTCTTTCTTCTAATTTCATCTTATCTTATGAGAATAATAACATTATATTAAGTATGGAAACAATGGCAGCTATTGTATAAAGCACGATGGTAGACCATTTGCTGTTCACATAATCTCCCATCACTCTGCGTGACGAGGTTAGTCCTACCTGCAAAAATACGGTAAAAGGTAATTGAATACTCAATATCATCTGTGAAATGATAAGTCCTTTAAACGGATCGCCAATAAAAAAGATGAGCAGCAAGGCTATGCCGAGCGAAATGAATACTCCTAAACGGGAGTGGCTGTCCTTAATATTATAGGATTCCCCAAAGATACCCGCAAAGATGGAACCCGCAGCCATTCCGCTGGTAATGGTGGAAGATATGCCCGCCATCAGCAACGCCAATGCAAAAACAATGGCGGCATTGCTGCCAAGCAGAGGTTCGAGCAAAGATTTAGCCTGCTGAAGTTCTTCCACCTGTGTGCCGTTTTTAAAGAAAGTAGCGGCGGCAAGCAGAATCATGGCACTGTTGATAGCCCAACCCACTATCATGGAAAACAGCGTATCATAGAACTCATACTTCAACACTTTTTTGATGGACGATGCATCTTGCTTGTTATATTCATGACTCTGTATCACCTCCGAATGGAGAAACAGATTGTGAGGCATGACCACAGCTCCGAGTACACTCATGATGATAAGCATACTTCCTTGCGGAAAAGACGGCTTTACCCATGCTTCTGCTGCCATAGGCCAATCTATATCCACTAAAAATAATTCATAGAGGAAAGACAGTCCGATAACAGACACGAAAGCGATAATGGAACGTTCTATCTTTTTATATGAGTTGGTGAGCAACATGACAAACACAAATAACGTTGTCAGGATAGAACCCCATATGATAGGAATGTCAAAAAGCATTTCCAATGCGATCGCGCCTCCAAGTATCTCTGCCAAAGAAGTGGAAATAGATGCCAGAACTGCCGTACCCAATATCGGGCGCGACACCCATTTGGGAGTATATTGTGTAGCAGCTTCCGACAGACATAATCCTGTCACAATTCCCAAGTGGGCAACGTTATGTTGCAGAATAATCAGCATGACGGTGGAAAGTGATACCACCCAAAGCAAAGCGTAACCGAATTCCGAACCTGCTGCGAAATTGGAAGCCCAGTTTCCCGGATCAATAAAACCGACAGTAACCAACAGCCCGGGACCAATATATTTGAAGACATCCAAACCTCCCAAATAGCGTTTGTGGTCTTTTCTCGTTAAATCCTTAAAAAAGTTTTGCATACCTGTTTTATATAATGTTGTTACAAAGATAATCAATTTAAACATTCTGCAGTTTGATATGTTCATAGAATATCTCTATCTTCGCATATATAACAATTATCAGGTATGAAAAAGTATCTTTTTTTATTGATGACCTCCCTTATAGTAATTACCTCCTGCCAGAAAAGCAAGGAGAAAGTTTTCGAAGAATGGGCTAAAGATTACACTAAACATTGTCCGGTTATTTTAGATGAATTTACACGGGTGGACAGTATGGTCTATTTC
This sequence comes from uncultured Bacteroides sp., assembly GCA_902492205.1. GTDB lineage: Bacteria > Bacteroidota > Bacteroidia > Bacteroidales > Bacteroidaceae > Bacteroides. Next base: position 37,802 of record CABUKU010000002.1, read on the forward strand.
CCTTTAACCAATACCAATTGCTATTATTACACTGTTACGGGAAGTATGGACAATGCGGATTCTATACGAAACAACAAAGAAGAATTAATAAAGAGCCTTACCGATGGAGTAATAAACTCCATTGATTTAAAACCTTACAAGGATTATCACACCACGCTTGAATACATTTATCATTCAGGCAAGACAAAGAAAGAGTTACTGAAAATTGCTGTAACTCCGCAGATGTATGACTAACCTGTTTACAGAAAAGGAACAAATTCTGCCTTCATCGCTTTCAGCATGGCTGAAACGATTTATACAAAGTCATTCCGGGTGAAAGCAGCAGGCTTTTTCCGCTTTCATTCCTTTCATAAAACAGCCGAACTGTCCGGAGTCAAAAGATTTTCTTTTGCACCAGGGGCATGCTGAAGAACAGCACCAACGATTTGGCAATTATCCAATTCCTTACAGTCACCGCAGGTGTTAAATCCTTTTTCATGTACACATTTGCGGATTTCGCAATAATCGCTGCAGTATGCAAATTTCACTCCGTCTGCACGGCAACCCATGCAGTTTATGGTCGCTGCCGTAATCTCCGGCGAATTATTCATTATACTCCACTCTTTGGCTGTTTTTTCTCTTAATTCATCATCATTCCTGACTGTGGCTATGCGGGCAGCACAACTTTCGCAATCCAATCCGCAACATGCAATTAATTGTTTCATTATTTGTGTATTTAAGCTACGAACAAAGATAATAAATATTGGTAGTATTCTTGAATTACCCTAGGAAACTTTATCAACTTCCCACGGGAGATTGGTCAACTACCCCGGTGAAGTCGTCCGATTTCCCCGGGGAGATTTTACAAACATCAAGTTGTTTGTAGAAAACAACCTGTTGTTTCGGTAAAAACATCAAGTCATTTTTTACAAACGACAGGTCGTTTGTATTCAAAGCTGCGATGCCTTTTTATTTTTATGAAAGCAAAAAACAATTGTTTTGAATAAAAGCACAAAAAAGGCGCTTCATCGTATATGAAACGCCTTTTATATATCATTATCCTTTTAATTCACGAAGTGCCTTGCACAACTGATCGGGACAGGAAGTGGAACGGCTGCCGCACCTTATTCCTTCCAACCGGGAGATGACTTCATCTACCTGCATTCCTCTGACTAAGCGTGAAATGCCTTGCAAATTTCCATTACATCCTCCCCAGAAATAAACATTAACGAGAACACCGTCTTCAACTTCAAGTTCTATGTTTGTGCTACAAGTCCCTTTAGTTTTATAGACAGATTTCATTATTCTTCCTCGCCGCCTTCAGCAGGTTTTAAGTTAGTATAAACGTTCTGAACATCATCATCGTCTTCCATCTTTTCTACAAGCTTGTCGATAGTGGCACGTTGTTCGTCGTTCAATTCCTTTTCATCATTCGGGATACGTGTAAATTCGGAACCGGTAATTTCAAAACCGTTTTCTTCCAAATACTTTTGAATAGCACTGAATGACTTAGGATCACCGTAGATAGTGATACCTTCTTCATCTTCGTCATACTCCTCTTCCACTCCGAAATCAATCAATTCCAGAATCAAATCGTCCATATCTACATCGTCTTTCTTTGTGAAAGTGAACATAGCCTTACGAGTGAAGATAAAATCAAGGCTGCCCGAAGTACCCAGTGAACCACCGAATTTATTGAATACGCTGCGCACGTTTGCAACAGTACGCGTAGTATTGTCAGTAGCAGTTTCTACAAGGATTGCAATACCGAAAGGACCATATCCCTCATATACCATTTCCTTATAGTCTTTCTGGTCTTTGCCCATTGCATTCTTGATAGCGCGTTCTACGTTATCTTTCGGCATATTTTCACGCTTGGCGTTGGCTACGACTGCTCTCAAGTGAGGGTTATTCTCCGGATCAGGTCCACCTTCTTTAACTGCAATAGCAATTTGTTTACCTATTCTCGTAAATGTACGAGCCATGTTTCCCCATCTCTTCAGCTTGGTAGCTTTTCTATACTCAAATGCTCTTCCCATTGGATTGTATATTTTATAATTATATGTTTATTAATTCCTTTATTACTCCCGATTATCTCAACTTAGCACCCAACTTGTTTTCAAGGTTGGCTATAAGTTTTGTCATAATCTTATCAATCTGCTTATCGTTCAAAGTCTGGTTTTCATCTTGAAGCATGAAGCTGACCGCATATGATTTCTTTCCTGCTTCGAGATTCTTGCCTTCATATACATCGAACAATGTTACATCACGAAGTAACTTCTTCTCTGTTTCATAAGCAATCTTTTCTATTTCGGCAAATTGGATATTCTTGTCGAGCAGCAAAGCCAAATCTCTCTTTACAACTGGGAATTTAGATATTTCAGCATAGCTTACTTTCACGTTTCTGATTGCCTTCATCAATTCTTTCCAGTTCAAATCGGCATAATATACCTCGTTGTCAATATCAAATGCTTTCAATATTTTTTTGGTTACCACACCAAATACGCCGAGACGCTTACCACCCTGTGTGTTAATGGTTAATGCAGTTGCAAAAAGATCGTCTGTCAGGTTGCCGATTACCAGCTTATGCAAATCAAGTCCCAAACGGACAAGAATGTTTTCCACGTATGCTTTCAGTTCATACACAGAAGTTTGCTCATCGGTATGTGCCCATGAGTTTGAAACTTTCTTTCCTGTTACCCACATCCCTAGATGATAATCTTCCGAATAAGGAGCAAGTACCTTCTCTGCATTTCTCTTTTCTTCATTATAGTAATAACAGTTACCGAATTCGAAGAATTTCAAATCTGCATTTTTACGGTTTGCATTGTGCATGATGCTTTCCAAACCTCCGAAAAGAAGAGTCTGACGCATGCAGTTAAGGTCTGCACTCAACGGATTAAGGAGCATTACCAGGTTCTTTGATGCAAATGTTTCCAATCCGTCATAGTAAGCAGCTTTTGTCAATGAGTTGTTCAATATTTCATTGAATCCGCAACCTACGAGTTGTTCGGAAATCAGGTTTTGCAATCTGTGAGATTTGTCAACATCACCCTTTGTAGTCAGGCTTGACTTCAATGTATTAGGAATCTCCACATTGTTATATCCATAAATACGGAGAATATCTTCAATAACATCCACATCGCGCTGAACATCTACACGATAAGGAGGAACAGCCAATGTCAAACCTTCCGGAGTTTCATTCTTAATCTCCATTTCAAGGCTCTTCACAATGCTCTTTACTGTTTCCGCCGGTATTTCCTTTCCAATCAAAGTGTTGATTTTATTATAAGTAACGTCAACTATGAATGGTTCGAAAGGTGTGGGATACACATCTTTAATTTCAGATGAAATGGTTCCCCCGGCCAGTTCTTTCACCAATAATGCAGCATGTTTCAATACATAAACCGTATATAAAGGATCAATGCCACGCTCGAAGCGGAAAGAAGCATCTGTATTCAATCCATGACGACGTGCAGTCTTGCGAATCCATGTCGGGTGGAAGTATGCACTTTCAAGGAATACGTTCTTGGTTTTTTCGGTAACTCCCGAATCAAGTCCGCCAAACACACCACCAATACACATCGGGCCGTTTTCGTTACATATCATCAGGTCGCGTTCGTTCAACTTACGCTCCACTTCATCAAGAGTGGTGAACGGAGTACCTTCGGGCATTGTCTTTACAATAACTTTCTTGCCCACTATATCTGCATCAAAGCAGTGCATGGGTTGCCCCAATTCGTGAACGATATAATTGGTTATATCCACAATATTATTGATAGGACGAACACCGATAGCCCTCAGCTTGTTTTGCATCCATTCAGGACTTTCTTTCACTGTGATGCCTTTCACGGTAATACCTGCATAACGTGGACAAGCCTCAGAATTTTCAACTACTACATCAATGTCGAGATCGTGGTTGTCTATTGCAAAAGCATCGACAGACGGTTTCTTCAATTCGGCTTTATATCCGTTTTGGATGAGATATGCATACAAGTCACGTGCAACACCATAATGAGAGCAAGCATCCGCACGGTTCGGAGTAATATCTACTTCCAGAATATAGTCACTCTTGATATTATAATAATCTTTCGCCAAAGTACCCGGAACGACATCGGCAGGCAATACGATAATACCATCATGGCTTGTACCGATACCTATTTCGTCTTCCGCGCAAATCATTCCGTTTGATTCTACTCCGCGAAGTTTTGATTTCTTAATGGTGAAACATTCGTCACCGTCATATAATTTGGTACCCAGTGTAGCCACAACCACTTTTTGTCCGGCAGCAACATTGGCTGCACCGCAAACAATCTGAGTGGATTCTCCGCTTCCTAAATTTACAGTAGTAACGTGCATGTGGTCTGAATTCGGATGAGGTTCGCAAGTAAGCACCTCACCTATAACGAGTCCTTCCAGTCCGCCTTTGACAGTTTGAACTTCTTCAACTCCTCCGGTTTCAAGACCGATAGAGGTCAGTGCGGCTGCCACTTCGTCCGGTGTCAAATCGAAGTTTACATACTCTTTCAGCCAATTATAAGAGATATTCATATTGTTAATTATTTATGTTTCCAAAAACGACTCGCAAAGTTAATAAGATTTTTTGGGTTGAAAGGAATATTTCTTTGAAAATATTAGGAAAGCAATCCCGATATGGAGAGTTTTACACAGGCAGATAAATGCCGCAAAGAAAAACAAGCTTATTCAAAATAAATGCTTTTGTTGAAAATAAATATAACATCTCGGCAAACATATAGAAAGTTTTTATTTATATTTGTGAACAGCATTCGGATTAAAATGCTGTTTCCCGAAAGATACTTGTTAACTAAATTATACGGACATGAAAAACAAGAAACTATCAATCATTGTAACAGTACTGTTGCTGATAGTAACCGGTACTGTAACTGCACAGGCAGGCGGGAAAAATAAGAAACCGGAACTCAAAGGTATCTGGCAAATGTGCTTTTATGCTTCTGAAACAGAGAATGTGCCCGGGATGCTTAAATCAGGAAACACCTTTAAAGTACTCTCTGATGACGGTAAAATTACCAACTTCACTATTACTCCCAACAGAAGTGCCGTCATCACAGGATATGGAACTTATGAGCAGCTATCAGACAGTACATATGCTGAAAACATCGAGAGATCAGTACATCTTCCGGTACTGAACAGTAAGACCAATGTTCTACACTATGAATTTGTAGAAGGAGGATACATGCGCATCAAATTCTTTATTAAAGAAGATGAACAAGGTAATCTGATGAATTCATGGTATCATGAAACATGGAGAAAAATAGACATGCCAGACAAAAAGATGGAAAACTATTATGAAATATCTTTTTAAAAGATAAAAGGGATGAAGTGAAATTCATCCCTTTTGTTATATTAAAATGGTAATGGACCATTACCCGTTCCAAAAGGATTCTCTTGTGGAGGATAATCCATAGGTGGCGGTGGCACGTCATTCCCCGGAGCACTATTCATCCTTGAACCAATCACTCCCCCGTTTTCATCGGGCAGCGGAACTATCATATCATCATCCGGATTCTGGAAACGGGCAAACTCACCTCTGAATCGGAGAAGCACATCGCCAACCGCACCGTTACGATGCTTTGCAATAATAATTTCCGCCATACCGCGCAAATCGTTTCCTTTATCATCCTGATAAATCTTATAATACTCGGGACGATGAATAAAACATACCATATCGGCATCCTGCTCTATGGCTCCGGATTCACGCAAGTCACTTAACTGCGGGCGCTTGCCTTCGGCACCTTCACGGGATTCCACACCACGGTTCAACTGTGACAACGCTATGATAGGAATATTCAACTCTTTGGCAAGTCCTTTCAATGAACGAGAAATCGTACTTACTTCTTCCTGACGGCTGCCAAAAGCCATGCCACTGGCATTCATCAACTGCAAATAGTCGATTATTATTATTCTCACTCCATGTTCACGCACCAAACGGCGGGCTTTGGTTCTCAACTCGAACACTGAAAGTGAAGGAGTATCATCCACGTACAAAGGAGCATCGATCAGTTCTTTTATTTTATAGTCGAGTTGCCCCCATTCATAAGGAGCAAGCTGCCCACTTTTTATTTTTTCACCGGGAATCTCGCAAACGTTCACAATCAAACGGTTTACAAGCTGTACATTACTCATTTCAAGAGAGAACAAAGCAACCGGCTGTCTACTGTTTACAGCAATATTCTTTGCCATGGAAAGTACAAAAGCCGTCTTTCCCATTGCCGGGCGGGCAGCAATAATTATAAGGTCGGAATTCTGCCAACCGGAAGTCATTTTGTCCAATGCATAAAAACCGCTCTCCAAACCACTTAAACCGTCGGTGCGGGCAGCAGCTTTCTGTAATAATTTGTAGGCTTCATCAATTACAGGATTAATCTGGGTATAATCCTTTTTCATGTTTTGCTGCGAAATCTCAAAAAGCCTTCCTTCGGCTTCCTGCATCAAATCATCCACATCGCTCATTTCATCGAAAGCCTTTGTCTGGATGTTACTGGTAAAAGTAATCAATTCCCGCGCCAGATGCTTTTGTGCAATGATACGTGCATGGTATTCAATGTGGGCAGATGAAGCAACCTTACTGCTCAACTGAGTAATATAGAACGGGCCTCCCACTTCTTCCAACTCTCCTCTTTTCTTGAGTTGTTCGGTTACAGTAAGAATATCCACCGGTTCCTGACGGATAGCCAAATCCGTAATGGCAGAATAAATTAACTGATGCGCATGTTCATAAAAAGACTCGGCACGCAATATCTCACTAACCAACGAATAAGCGTCCTTCTCAATCATCAATGCACCCAATACCACTTCTTCCAGCTCTCTTGCCTGAGGTTGAATGCGACCATAGTCATTGACTGATTGAACTTTAGCTTTTGTTGTTCGCGTATTTTTTTTCGGTTGTTCCATTCTTACAAAATTATTTGGGAACACAAAGATAGAACTTTTCATCAGCATAACACCAATAGTTTGAATAAAAACTCCTATTTTTGGAAACGTATTACATACATAAACAAGGAAGATAGATGATTACATTTCCCAATGCCAAAATAAACTTAGGATTGAATATTGTAGAGAAGCGGACAGACGGTTATCACAATCTCGAAACAATCTTTTATCCCGTACATATTGAAGATGCACTCGAAATCGGAGTATTGAACGAACCCGATGCGGAATTCCGTTTACAAGTATCGGGTATATCCGTGGAAGGCAAGCCCGAAGACAATTTGGTAGTCAAAGCATACCGGATGTTGAAACAGGATTTTAACCTTCCGCCTATTGAAATATACTTATATAAACACATTCCCTCCGGTGCCGGTCTTGGCGGTGGTTCTGCCGATGCTGCTTTCATGCTTAAACTGTTGAATGATAAATTCTGCCTTGACATATCGGTGGATAAACTGGAAGAGTATGCAGCAAGATTAGGAGCCGACTGCGCTTTCTTTATTAAAAATACCCCGACCTTCGCAGAAGGCATTGGAAACATATTCGAGAAAGTGGAGTTGAATCTCAATCAATATCATATCGCTATTGTAAAACCCAATATATTTGTTTCCACCCGCGACGCATTTTCTTTAATCAAGCCGTCTCGTCCACAAGTATCATTAAAAGAGATTATCAAAAATCCCGTTGAAACATGGAAGGACAGCATGGTTAACGACTTCGAGACAAGTGTATTCGCAAAATATCCTGCCATTGGAGATATTAAACAGAAACTATATGATTTGGGGGCTGTATATGCTTCTATGTCGGGATCCGGTTCTTCCGTCTATGGCATATTCAAAGAAAAGGCAGACTTGAAAAAGCATTTCAATGGCTGTTTTGTTTGGGTTGAATAAACAAACAACGGTGCCTCGACTCACGTCGCAGCACCGTCACAACACAAACACAAAATAAAACACGACAAAACTACTATGCAATTTTTGCCTGCTTTATGTCTTAATCATTAACATAAATTCCACCGGTCAGATATTCGCATACCCAAGAGGGGTTTCAGGTTCATTTGCACAATTATAAACGCACAAACTATCTGATTGTTCATGACTAATTCCTTAAAATATCTTAATGGCATTCTCTATTGAATGCCTCTTTCTCTTAGTTTCAACTGCCAGTTCCATGCGGAACGGAGTGTATCTTCTATTGTTTCCTGAGCTTTCCAACCCAATTCATTGTTTGCATAATCAGGATTTGCCCATACCTTTTCAATATCCCCTGCACGACGGCCAACAATCTGATAGTTCAGCTTAACTCCGGTTGCTTTTTCAAATAAGTTAATCAATTCCAGTACGGAAAGTCCGCGACCTGTACCGATATTGAATGTTTCAACACTGCTCTTTTGCTTGTCGTTCAGAATTCTGTCAATGGCAATAACATGCGCCTTAGCCAAATCTACAACATTGATAAAATCGCGAATACATGAACCGTCGGGAGTATTATAGTCATTGCCAAATACACTGAGCTTTTCACGGATTCCAATAGCAGTTTGGGTAAGATATGGAATCAAATTTTGTGGGACACCATTAGGCAACTCGCCAAGCAAAGCAGTAGGATGCGCGCCTATCGGATTAAAGTAACGAAGAAGTATTGCATTAATCGGAGCACCGGATGCAACCGTATCTTGTACAATTTCTTCATTGATCTGCTTCGTATTTCCATAAGGAGAAGTAGCCTTTTTGATAGGAGCCTCTTCTGTCACCGGTGATTTATCGGGTTCGCCATATACAGTACATGAGGAAGAAAAAACAATTCCTTTTACCTTATGTTTAGGCATCAATTCCAATAAATTGATTAGAGATACAATATTGTTACGATAATACATCAATGGTTTTTCCACAGACTCGCCCACAGCTTTACTTGCTGCAAAATGAATTATCGCTTCTATACCTTGATATTTGGCAAACAGTGCATCCAAGCCCTCATAATTGAGACAATCCAGTTTTTCAAATACGGGACGAATACCCGAAACTTTCTCTATGTTATCGACTACATCTGCGCTCGAATTAGAAAGATTATCGATAATAATCACTTCATAGCCGCTATTCTGCAATTCAACTACAGTATGAGAACCAATATATCCAGTTCCGCCTGTTACTAAGATTCTTTTTTTCATAACTATTTGTTTGTTTCAAAATTAGGTTCAAACAGTTTGGCAGGATACACCCCTTTACGGATAAGTTCGTTAATACGCAAAATCACCTGAATTCTATCATCGGGAGAAACCAGTCCCATCCATTTTGCCGGTGTTTCAATTAACTTCACATGTGTTCCATTTGCAATCATGCCATTAATAAAGTCGGGAATTGAAAAATGAGCTTTCATGTCCATTCCCTTTTCCTTGATAAATTGATCGAATGCTTTCCGTGTATGTTTGAATATCTCAGGAGTAAAACCCCACATATTCATCGATACCAAAGAATTTTCGTTGAGCGCTTCCCACTTATTATACTCATTCAGATAGGCGGGATTCCCTCCTATTCTCTCTACTCCGTGACGGTCTATAACTGAAAGTAACTCATTTTCATCATTTACGTCGCAAATACCTCTGGTAACTCCTCCCGCTTCTGCCAATACATTGGATAAACGAAAGCCTATCATGAAATACTGATATTGAGTGTTGCGTATAGCCTGTAAGTTCTTATAGAGCAACCGGAAACTTTCTTGTTGATAGAAATTAACGGCATTAATCACGCCAAATGGTTCATTGATAGATTCCTCTCCCATTAACATGGCATGTGCCGATCCCCATAACAACGAACGTTTCGTATTTCTGAGTTCCGAAGGAACTAACTCCACTTCCTGAAATACGTATTCAACATCAACTATATTTTCATATTTACCTGAAACTTTCTCTTTAAAATCTTGCTCGAAATATTTACTTATAACAAAAACTACTTTATTGAATCCGGCTTTAACAGCATCATAAATAGAATAATCAAGAATGGTTTCACCATTAGGCCCAATGCCCTCCAATTGTTTCAGTCCACCATATTTATTACCCATAGTTGCTGCAAGCACTATTAAGGTCGTTGTCATTCGTTCGGTTTTTAATTCTTCTACAAAAGTAGGCATTAAATGTGATATGTAGTGCAGTTTATGGAAGAAAGTTATAGTAAAAAAGATACAAAATAGTTCAAAAAGAGTACATATTCACAATAAAAACATATCTCCAGAAGTCTACATTGAACTTCGCCGCACTGTGGCACAAAGGGGATAACAATCTGTGTATAAGCACGTTTGGTGTGCCACGACAAGAGGAATAAACTGTAATTATCGCAGCACAACATACACATAGATTATTTTAATCAACGGCATGTTTAACTGAAAACACCGGGACATTTTAAAAAAACATAAGGGCAACTAAAAGAAACAACAGGGCATGTTAACTTGTTGGTGTACACTAACAGGTGAGACGGTGTACAGTAACTCGGTAGTCAGTGTACAGTAACTTGGCAGAAGACGTAGTGTAACTCTGTTTGGGTGGGAATATAACAAAAGGAACCGCAGTATTTAGTTCCTTTATCGTATTACAAATATACGAAAATAATCCCGGATTTCCAAATTTTCGTGAGCAAACAAAGGTATAAAACGAAGTGAAAAAACCTACTCCGTGCGGGGACTATAAGCTCCTTTCTTACCCGTCGCAGCACACAAAACGTACTTACACACAGCCCGTTATCCGCTCTGTGCCACAGTGCGGTGAAGTTCAACAAATTCTTATAGAAGTGGGTGTTAAGAGAAAAAGAAAAGGGGAAATGTCGCCAAAGACACTTCCCCTTTAAAGCTATATTACAAAATTATTGTAAGCCAAACAAAACACTAAGGCCTTTATCTACTCCCGAGAATCCCATAAATGCCATGGCAAGCAAACCTGCTGTTACCAAAGCAATGGCAGTCCCCCGCATACCTTTCGGTATCTTTACCAAGCTCATTTGCTCACGTAATCCGGCAAAAAGAACCAAAGCCAAAGCAAAACCGATTGCAGTAGAGAATGCATAAACCACTCCGGTCAACAGATCATACTCTTTCTGAATAACCAAAATAGCCACACCCAGAATACAACAGTTTGTTGTAATCAACGGTAAGAACACTCCCAAAGCCTGATAAAGTGCCGGAGAGACTTTCTTCAAAATGATTTCAACCATCTGTACCAAAGCAGCAATAACCAAAATGAATGTAATGGTTTGCAGGTATTGCAAGTCGAATGCATCGAGCACATACTTTTGGATAAGATAAGTTACAATAGTAGCAATTACAAGCACAAAAGCAACGGCTGCACCCATACCTGTAGCGGTTTCCACCTTCTTTGATACACCAAGGAAAGGACAGATACCGAGGAATTGTGCCAACACAATGTTGTTGACAAATATTGCAGTGATAAATATCAATATATATTCCATATCGTTCTTAATTTAATGCTGTTATGCTTTCTTTAATTTATTAACTAAGGCAATCAGATAACCCAAAGCAATAAATGCTCCCGGTGCTAACACGAAAGTCAACATCCCATATTGTTCGGGATAAATAGTCAGATTAAATATCTTACCTGTTCCCAACAATTCACGTACAGCTCCCAATAGAGTCAATGCAATGGTGAAGCCCAGTCCCATACCCAATCCATCGAAGAATGAAGGAATGGCGCCGTTCTTGGCAGCAAACGCTTCGGCGCGTCCCAGCACGATACAGTTTACTACAATCAGCGGAATAAACAAACCTAATGTTGCATATAATGCCGGAACGTAAGCTTGCATCACCATTTGCAATAAAGTTACGAATGATGCAATTACCACGATAAACGAAGGAATGCGTACCATATCCGGAATGAAATTCTTAATGAGGGAAATTACCACATTCGAACAGATAAGTACAAACATGGTAGCCAATCCCATACCCATACCGTTAATGGCGGATGAGGTAGTTCCCAGTGTAGGACACATACCCAAAAGGAGCACAAATGTAGGATTCTCTTTTATAATCCCATTCATCAATATCTTAAAATTATTCATAATCTTCTACTCCTTTCTTTTAATTAGCTTGATTATTAGTTTGAGTCGTAGCTCCGGATGCAGCATCGACAGGATTACCCTGACCGGCGGCATATGCCCGGTATGCATTATTCACTGCATTAAGGAAAGCACGTGAAGTAATGGTAGAAGCGGTGATTGCATCTACCTGACCTCCGTCTTTACTAACTGTCAAAGAGTTTTCTCCCGGATTCATTCCGATAATATCTCCTTTATTATCTTTCTTAAACCAATCAGCTGCCTTAGAGCCCAAGCCCGGAGTTTCAGCATGGCTTAACAAAGAATAATCAATAATCTTTCCTTCTTTATCAAAACCTACAAGGACAGTGAGCGGACCACCAAACCCGTTGGATGCAGACTGAACGGCAGCACCTATAAACTCTCCCCCTTTAGTTGCCTTATAAATGGTATATTCTACCCCATCCAATTCTATAGATTCCGGAGTTTCAGCAGGATTATTGTCAAATCCCGGAACTACAATCTGAATGGCATCACTCAGCGCCTTTGCATTTGCCTGAGCGATCGGCTCTTTAGTCAACTCGTTAACATAAGCCAAAAGAGCGGTAGCAACGACAGTAACCCCTGTCAATACCAAAACCATGTTTTTAAATGATGATTTTAACTTTTTCATTTCTTCACTACCTCCCCGAATCTTTTAGGTTTGCAATAATTGTTGATTAACGGAGTAAATGCATTCATAATCAGAATGGCAAATGACATACCTTCAGGATAAGCGCCAAACAAACGAATGGTTACTGTCAGGAATCCGATACCGACACCATAGATAATCATTCCTTTTTTACTCATTGGCGAAGTAACATAGTCGGTAGCCATAAAAATAGCTCCTAACATCAGACCACCTGAGAGCAACTGAGTTAAAGGAGATACATATAATGCCGGATTTGCCAAATACATTAAACCGCCAAATACAAATACGGTGGCGAAGATACTTACCGGAATATGCCAGGTAATAATCTTCTTCCATAACATATATGCAAGCCCTAACAAAAGAGCTGCGGCACTTACTTCTCCCAAACATCCGCCATTGTTACCGATAAACAATTGGAAAGCACTTGGAAGTTGGTCTAATGACATGCCCGGAGCATGAGTTATAACACCTTTCATAATAGCAAGCGGAGTAGCCGCAGTAGTGGCATCTGTGTAGCTTGCCAACTGACCGACCACCGGCCATGAAGTCATTTGTACCGGGAATGAGATCAAAAGGAATACACGTCCCACCAACGCCGGATTGAATGGGTTGTTACCTAATCCGCCAAAAGACATTTTACCAATACCGATGGCAACAAGCGCACCGATAATAATAATCCAGATCGGTAAGTTCGAAGGTAAGTTGAATGCAAGCAATACACCGGTTATAACAGCAGAACCATCACAAACAGTAGTGTGCTCTCTCTTCATAATGAACTTTTCGATAACCCATTCGAAGAAAACGCAAGCTGCAACAGAAGTTACAGTTACGATAGCGGCTCCAAGTCCAAAGAAGATAAATGAAACAATCAGAGCAGGTACAAGCGCAATAAGCACTCCGTACATATTCTTTTCAATGCTGTCTCCGCTATGAACATGAGGCGACAAAGATACTATTAATTTATTTTCCATACTTCTTCTTATTTTTTCCGTGAACGAATAATAGCACCTACTTTACCTTTACCCAAGCGGCAGTAGTCCAATAACGGACGGGCAGCCGGACAAGTGAATTGGCATGAGCCACATTCGATGCAATCCATGATTCTCTCGGTTTCCATTCTTTCCCAGTCTGCATTTTCGGACAAAGCTGAAAGTAAGTATGGTTCCAATCCCATCGGACAAGCACTTACGCACTTTGCACAACGGATACAGTTTTTAACTTCTTTACGGGAAGCTTCGGAAGCCGGCATAACCAACACACCGGAACTACCTTTAGTAATAGGTACTTCAGTGTTTACTAATGCTTTACCCATCATTGGTCCACCACCGATTACTTTTCCTGTATCTTCGGGCAATCCTCCGGCTTCTTCAATCAACATACTCATGGGAGTACCGATACGAACAAGTAAGTTAGAAGGATTCTTCAACGATTTTCCGGTTACGGTAACTACACGTTCAAACAATGGTTTGTTTTTCTGAACCGCTTCATATACTGCATAAGCCGTACCAACATTTTGCACAACGGCACCTGTTGAAATAGGAAGCGCACCACTTGCGACTTGTCTTCTGATAACTGCATCAATCAATTGCTTCTCACCTCCTTGCGGATACTGAACTTTCAAAGGCATTACTTCCACACCCGGATAAGCGACAGCTACTCTAGACATCAAAGTAATAGCATCGGGTTTATTGTTTTCAATGCCGATTACAGCTTTATTCACTTTGATAGCTTTCATCAAGATGCTTACTCCTACCATAATCTGCTCTGCCTTTTCCAACATCAACTGGTGGTCGGAAGTTAAATAAGGTTCGCATTCTACTGCATTAATAATCAAAATTTCAGCAGTATTTCCCGGAGGAGGGGTTAACTTCACATGAGTAGGGAAACATGCACCACCTAAACCCACGATTCCGGCAGCAGATATTTTCTTAACGATTTCTTCCGGAGTAAGATTACATTCTTTCACGAGTTCGGAACTGCGGTTAATGCTTTCTTCCCATTCGTCTCCCTCTACATCTATAAAAATAGCAGGCTTGCGGTAACCGCTTGCATCAATCACTTCATCGACTTTTGCTACTTTTCCGGATACTGACGAAAAGATAGCAGCCGAAACAAAGCCACCCGGCTGTGCAATCTGAGTTCCAACTTTCACTAAATCGCCTTTTTTAACGATAGGTGTAGCAGGAGCGCCGATATGTTGTGATAGCGGAATAATCACTTGTTTGGGAAGCCCAAGAACCTTGATTGCTTTTCCTGCCGACAATTTATTTTCAGGCGGATGTACACCACCAATTCTAAATGTCCTCACAATAATTATGTTTTAATGTTTTTGTTATTCTGTTTATTATGCTTCAGCTTTTGGAGCCTCGCTTGCTTTAGGTGTTGCTACAACTTCGGGAGCAACTTTTATATTCTCCGCTTTTGGTGTCTCTGCTTTAGGTGCTTCCACTTTACGGGGAGGAAAATTAACTTCTATGATGCTGTGTTGCGGACAAACTTCCACACACTTGCGGCACAACTTACATTTATTAAAATCAATGTAAGCAAGATTGTTTTCCAATGTAATAGCTTCGAACGGACAAGTCTTCACACACTTGCCACAGCCAATACAGCCTACATCACAGGCTTTACGGGTAATAGCTCCCTTGTCTTTATTGACACAGGAAACAAACACACGACGATCTTTCTTTCCTTTGGCACGAAGTTCGATAATGGACTTCGGACAAGCTTTCACACAAGCACCACAAGCAGTACATTTTTCAGAGTCTACTTCGGGAAGGCCTGTTTCAGGATTCATGTGAATAGCATCAAACTGGCAAGCAGCAACACAGTCGCCACAACCTAAACATCCATAGCTACAGCCCGTTTCACCGCCATAGAGCGAAGCAGCAATTGCACACGACACTGCTCCGTCATACTTATTAGTACGCGGGCGATGTTCACAAGAGCCATTACATCTCACAACAGCAATCATTGGTTCTGCAGTTCCGGCGTCCAATCCTAGGATTTCAGCAACTTGTGTCATTACTGGCTGGCCTCCTACCGGACAGAATTTCCCTTCTAACGAACCGGCTTTTACACATGCATCTGCAAAACCGGAGCATCCGGGATAACCACATCCACCGCAATTCGCTTGTGGCAGCACTTCTGCAACCTGAGCAATACGCGGATCTTCATACACAGCAAATTTCTTTGATGCCACATATAAAATGACAGCCGCTATCAAACCGATAGCTCCCAAAGAAACCACTGCAATCAGAATCAAATTCATACGTTACGTTATTTAATTGGTTTAATTGTAAATGAAAAATTCTTCTTGAGTTTCTTTCTACTTAACCATATGATTATATAATAAGGTATAAGCATTGCAAGTGAAATGATTGAAGATAGAGCCTCATTACCTCCCGTCAGACTTATGGAGATAAATAAGACAGATATTAGTATAATAAAAGGTATCACAAAAGCAATTAACACGGCCTGCATCCCCATAGAAGTCTCCCCGGTTATCATGACTTCCTCTCCCAGCTTGTATGAATGAGATTCATCTATTACATCCACAATCTTTTCTTTACTATCCGCAGATCCGCAATGTCCTTTGGCACTACATGCAGCACATGCCGATGCCTGCACAATTCTCACACGAATCTGAGAACCGTTTATGTTTTCCACAATACCTCGATGTTGAATTATATTCGCCATTTTGCAAACTGAACATTACAAATTGCGGCAAATTTAATTAATAATTATGAACTACGAAGCATTCTCTTATAAATTCTCAATAAAAAAACATTCTTTTCTCTTCTTTGATTTTGCAAAATCCACATTGCAAAATAGACAAATAAAAGAAAAACTGAAACCACAATTTACATTATGGCAGCACTTTTACAAAAATGCAATAAATAAGAAGGGAAAAGAGAGTTTTTTACACACATAAAAAAACTGTCTTCTATTCCTTACGTTCGGATATGAAGACAGTTTCATATTGTGTATTTCTTTGTCAAGTTAAAAAGCTAAGCAATCTTACCATTTGTAATTGATGCCAAAACTCAAAAGTTCTTTTAATTGGAAATAGCTGTGATCGTCCAAGGGCTTAACGCCATCATCAAATCTCGCATGAACAAATAATTTAGTCGACAAATACCGGTTTAGCACAAAATTGAATGTATTTTCCCATTCAGCTTCCACCCTTTCATAGTTACTAAAATAATATAATCGCGATTCCCAAATAACAGCAGGAATAACAGTCCATTTTAAATTCGTTTGAAATTTACAACCAAATTCATTAAAAGAACGATGCCCCGGATCAATACTGAACGCCGTTACATCTACTTCTTTACTTGCCACATATCGGAAGTTATATGCCAATGGAGAGATAAGAACTGACAAATTTGCTCTTTTCTTTTCAAGCTTGTAATCCATACCGATACTCAATACAACATTGGCTGGCGACATAAAACCAGAAATCTTTGTATTGGAGTTTGTTTTATAATTCGAGAAAAACTGTGTATTAAATTCAAATGAAAGCGTGTAATACCATCTTGCAATAGCTCTCAAACCGAGTTTGGAACTAATTCGGAACACATCCATATTCGTCTTATACTGATGTACGGTATCGGAAGGCGCTGTGGTAAATCCTAAATTTACTTCAAGACTGTTGTCAAATTCCAATTTCTCCTGATCATTATAATTAGCCTCAAGTTTCAAGTTTGAAGCCAGATTATTCGTACTTTCACCTCCCTTATACCAGTTTTTAGAAATATAATTCTGTGCAAACTGAAGAGCTATATTACCTCCCGTATTCCAGAAATTAGGCTTACGGATAAGCATATCTACCTCTCCTACATTTTCATTTACCGGTTCCGGCTGGAACAAATCAGAGACACGAATCTTTGGAGGAAGTTTTTCTACAATATCTTTTTTAAATAATTTCTTTTCCAAAATATCCTCTTCGGTAACACGTTGCCAACCCGGTTTACTGGTATATGCATAAAACAAAACTTCATCGGAAATCTTGTTCACTCTGTCTGCTGTATTAAACTTGTTAATATCAATTGGCAACCACTGATCAGCCGAATACTCATTTGTATCCAACTCTTTAAATTTCCAATCGACAACAAAAGCACGCTCAAAAGGAGAATAATAAAAAGTTGGCGGAACAAACATTTTATAATAGTAAGGATCCCACCTTATTTCTCTTTCAGTTACAGTATCATTATTTAAGGAATCTAAAGCTCCGAAATAATAATCATGCACCTTCATCAGAGTATCTTGATACAATTTCATTTCCGGCGATAATTTCTCAGCTTTAGGAATACGCACTGTCCTCTGCGCAAATGTAAACGTTGAGAGCGTCAATAATAAAATCAATAAAGCACGATGTTTTTTCATGTTTTTAAAACTTTAGTTCGCAAATTTATATCAAATAGTTTAATTTACACAAAAAACAAAGGCAAAAGAATAAGATAACATTTCAGGGTTAAAACTGATAATAATATTTTTTAATAGTATGTTTTTGTGGCAAAGCTTACATACTTCCTTATTTTTTTATAATTTTGCGCTTTTTAGAACATAACCCTAAATAAGAAATTATACAAATATAAAAATATTATAGTCGTGGGAGAAACAAAGTATATCTTCGTTACCGGTGGAGTTGCCTCGTCATTAGGCAAAGGCATTATTTCATCATCTATAGGTAAACTACTACAAGCAAGAGGTTACAAAGTTACTATTCAGAAATTCGATCCTTATATCAACATCGATCCGGGAACTTTGAATCCTTACGAACACGGTGAATGTTATGTAACTGTGGACGGACATGAAGCTGACCTTGATTTAGGTCACTATGAACGCTTTTTGGGTATACAAACAACAAAAGCGAATAACATTACTACCGGACGTATTTATAAAAGTGTTATCGACAAAGAACGTCGTGGAGATTATTTAGGGAAAACAATTCAGGTAATTCCACACATTACAGATGAAATCAAGCGTAATGTGAAATTACTTGGAAACAAATACAAATTCGATTTCGTCATCACAGAAATCGGTGGAACAGTAGGCGATATTGAATCACTCCCGTATTTGGAAAGTATCCGTCAGCTCAAATGGGAATTGGGACGTGACGCATTATGCGTACACTTGACTTATGTTCCATATTTGGCAGCAGCAGGTGAATTGAAAACAAAACCAACTCAACATTCGGTGAAAGAGTTGCAATCGGCAGGTATTCAGCCGGATGTTTTAGTATTGCGTACTGAACATGAATTAAGCGAAGGTTTGAAACGAAAGGTTGCTTTGTTCTGTAATGTCGATGCAGACGCCGTTGTGCAGTCAATAGATATGCCGACCATTTACGAAGTCCCTGTACGTATGCAGGAACAAGGTTTGGATGTTACCATCTTAAAGAAAATGAATCTTCCTGTTGGTGAAACCCCGTCATTAGGTCCGTGGAAAGACTTTTTGAATCGCCGCCATCATGCTACTGAAAAAGTTAAGATCGGTTTAGTGGGAAAATATGACTTGCAAGACGCTTATAAATCAATACTTGAAGCCCTTTCGCAAGCTGCAACCTACAATGATCGCAAAGCAGACATTCATTTTGTTAACAGTGAAAAATTGACTAATGAAAATGTAGAAGAAGCTTTGAAGGATATGGACGGAGTTGTAATCTGCCCGGGATTCGGTCAAAGAGGCATTGAAGGTAAATTTGTTGCTATTAAATATGTTCGCGAACATAATATACCTACATTCGGTATCTGTTTAGGCATGCAATGCATGGCTATCGAATTCGCCCGCAATGTTTTGGGATATACCGATGCACACTCCAAAGAAATGGATGAAAAAACTCCGCACAACGTAATAGATATTATGGAAGAACAGAAATCTATCACCAATATGGGAGGAACAATGCGCTTGGGTGCTTATGAATGTATCGTTCGCGAAGGTTCACGTACATATGAAGCCTATGGAACCGAACATATACAGGAACGTCACCGTCACCGTTATGAATTTAACAATGCTTATAAAGCAGAATTCGAGAAAGCAGGAATGCAATGTGTCGGAATCAATCCTGAATCAGATTTGGTTGAAATCGTTGAAATGCCGGAATTGAAGTGGTATATAGGAACCCAGTTCCATCCGGAATACAGCAGTACGGTACTTCATCCGCATCCATTGTTCGTTTCCTTTATAAAAGCAGCAATCAACAAATAATCAGATTACTATTAATATAAATAAATTCATTTTATAATGGACAAAAACACCTTAGTGGGATTTGGGTTAATTGGCGCTGTGCTAATCGGGTTCAGTTATCTGAGCCGCCCCAATAAAGAACAATTAGCGCAGCAACAACATTACCGCGATTCCATTCAAGCAGTAGTAGCTCAGCAAGAAGCCGCTAAAAAAGCTGCGGAAGCCACTCAACAAGCTCAACAGCCGGAAACTGTTGTTACTGCAGATTCAACGGCTTTGTTCTTTGATGCAACGAAAGGAGAAGAAAAATTTTATACGCTTGAAAATGACGTAGTGAAACTGACTTTCACCAATAAAGGCGGTAGGGTATGTTCTGCTATGCTCAAAGAGTATAACAATCAGGAAAAACAACCTTTAGTACTTTTCAATGGTGATGATGCAAGTATGAATTTCTCCTTCTATGATAAAATCAAAGGCGAAATTGAAACTAAAGATCTTTTGTTTGAAACAATTCAGACAAGTGACACAACTCTTACCATGCGTCTGGTTGCCGATAGTGCAAGTTATATTGATTTCATCTACACTATGCATCCCGACAATTACATGATTGACTTTGACATCAAAGCCACGGGCATGGCTAACAGACTTTCTTCTACTGCAAACTATGTGGATATAGTATGGAAACAAAGAATCCCGCAGATTGAAAAAGGATACAAGTTTGAAGAAAGATATTCTACCCTGACTTACAAATTAGAAGGTGACGATACTGATTATTTGTCAGAAAGCAAGCCGGTGGAAGAATCTATCAGCGGACGCCTTGACTGGATAGCCTTTAAAAATCAATTCTTCTCTTCTGTATTTATTGCCAATCAAAACTTCGAAAAGAATGTATTGAAATCGGCTCCGGAAAAAGAAGGAACCGGATACTTAAAGGATTACTCGGCAACAATGAGTACTTTCTTTGATCCGACAGGAAAAGAAGTTACCAGCATGAATTTATATTTTGGTCCTAATAAATATAAAACACTTGCTGCTTATGATAAAGGCCGTGCATCCGATGATAAGTTAGAACTAGACGAACTTGTTCCACTGGGTTGGAGTTTCTTACGCTGGATTAACAAATGGTTTACTATCAATTTATTTGATTGGTTGTCCGGTTGGGGATTAAGCATGGGAATGGTACTTTTGTTTATGACTATCATTGTGAAGATCATCATCTTCCCGTTCACATATAAATCTTATATGTCATCAACAAGAATGCGTGTTTTGAAGCCACAAATTGATGTTATCAACAAGAAGTATCCGAGTAAAGAAGATGCCATGAAGAAACAACAGGAAACAATGGCACTTTATAGCAAATACGGTGTAAGCCCTATGAGCGGTTGTTTGCCCATGTTGTTGCAAATGCCTATTTTGATTGCATTGTTCATGTTTGTGCCGACTGCAATCGAACTTCGTCAACAAAGTTTCTTGTGGGCTCCCGACCTTTCAACATATGATGCTTTGATTTCATGGAAAACAGCTATTCCGTTCATTGGCAACCATATCAGCTTGTTCTGTTTATTATTCAGTGTTACCAATATTCTGAATACTATGTACACAATGAGACAACAGGATACCGGTCAGGCTATGCCGGGCATGAAAGTGATGATGTATGTCATGCCTATCATGTTCATCTTTATTTTGAATGACTATCCTTCCGGTTTGAACTATTACTATTTCATTTCCTCATTAATCAGTGTTGTAACAATGATTGTCTTGAAGAAAGTAGTAAGCGATGAAAAGGTTTTGGCACAACTTGAAGCCAATAAAAACAATCCTAACAAGAAAAAGAAATCAGGATTGATGGCTAAAATGGAAGCTATGCAGAAAGAGCAGGAACGTCTGGCTAAAGAACGTCAGAAACAAAATAAGAAATAAGATCAAGCTCTGAGATTCATCTTAGGGAAAAAGGCCTGTAATGAAATACTTACAGGTCTTTTTTTATGCAAAATGAAAGAAAATCCCTACCTTAGCAGCACCAAACAGACAATTATTCTTAATTAAATTCATATATGAAAAAAATCAATTTAATAATGATGACTGCAGCAGCAATGCTGGCTTCATGTACAGGAAGTCAGCAGCAAAGCAATGGCGACCGGGCACTCATTGGCAAACAGGAAATCACCATCAAAGATGGTCGAATGACACCTGAAGCTCTTTGGGCTATGGGACGTATCGGAAGTCTGGACATTTCACCGGACAACAAGAAAATCGTGTACTCGGTAACTTATTACAGTGTACCCGAAAACAAAAGTAACAGTGAAATCTTCGTAATGAACGCAGATGGAACAGACAACAAACAAATTACCCATACAATTTTCGGAGAGTATGAACCTCAATGGATTAAAGGAGGAACAAAAATCGCCTTTCTTTGCACAGAAAGTGGTGGAAGTCAAATATGGGAAATGAATCCCGATGGAACCGACCGTAAAATCCTGTCTGAATTTGAAGGCAGCATTGACGGTTATTCTTTCTCACCGGATGGAAAAAAGGTACTTTTCATCTCACAAGTAAAATACGGACAGAAAACAGCAGACATTTATCCCGATCTTCCCAAAGCATCCGGTATTATTGTCAATGACTTGATGTACAAACATTGGGACGAATGGGTAGAAACCGTTCCCCACCCCTTTATTGCGGACTTTAATGGAGAAAAACTCAGTAACATAACTGATATTATGGAAGGAGAACCATTTGAAGCTCCTTTGAAACCTTTCGGTGGTATTGAGCAATTGGCTTGGAGCCCGGATTCAAAAAGTGTCGCTTACACTTGCCGTAAAAAGACAGGTAAAGAATATGCTCTCTCCACAGATTCGGATATATACCTTTATGACATAGAAAACGGAAAAACAGAAAATCTTTGCAAGGATTATCTCAATCGTTTCCATGTAGACGGAATGCCCGATATAAAAAAGGAAGACAGAAATGAGGGATATGATACCAATCCTAAATTTTCTCCCGATGGCAAATACATCGCATGGCAAAGTATGGAGCGTGACGGCTATGAAAGCGACCGCAACCGCCTCTGCGTATTCAATCGGGAGACTAAAGAGAAAGGTTATGTAACAGAGCAATTCGAATCGGGCATAGACGATTATTGCTGGAACAACGATTCGCAATCATTGTATTTCATCGGTGTATGGCATGGCACTACCATGATTTACCGCACAAACTTAAACGGAAACATCGAAAAACTTACCGATGGAGATTATGATTATGCCTCTGTAGCAATGGCAGGTAAAAACATCATCGCCAAACGCCATTCTATGAGTATGGGAGATGAAATTTATTCATTAGACCAACAAGGGCAGATAACACAACTTTCCACAGAAAATAAGCATATCTATGATCAGTTGACCATGGGTAAAGTAGAAGGCAGATGGATTAAGACTACTGACGGAAAACAAATGCTGACTTGGATTATTTATCCTCCCCATTTTGATCCTAATAAGAAGTACCCTACCCTATTGTTCTGTGAAGGTGGTCCTCAAAGTCCGGTCAGCCAATTCTGGTCATATCGTTGGAATATGCAGATTATGGCAGCCAACGATTATATCATAGTTGCTCCTAACCGCCGTGGATTACCCGGATTCGGTATGGAATGGCTGGAACAAATCAGTGGTGACTATGGAGGCCAGTGCATGAAAGATTATCTTTCTGCCATTGACGAAATGGCTAAAGAACCTTATGTGGATGCCGATCATTTAGGATGTGTAGGTGCAAGTTTCGGCGGATTCTCCGTATACTGGCTTGCAGGACATCATGAGAAACGCTTTAAAGCATTTATCGCTCACGACGGATTCTTCAACATGGAACAACAATATTTGGAAACCGAAGAAATGTGGTTTGCCAACTGGGATTTAGGTGGTCCGTTCTGGGATAAGAATAATAAAGTAGCTCAAAACAGTTTTGCAAACTCTCCACATAAATTTGTAGATAAATGGGATACTCCTATCCTCTGCATTCATGGAGAAAAAGATTATCGCATCTTGGCATCACAAGGAATGTCTGCTTTCAATGCCGCAGTACTGAGAGGTATTCCTGCCGAATTGCTTCTTTTCCCTGATGAAAACCATTGGGTATTGAAACCGCAAAACGGTGTGCTTTGGCAACGTACTTTCTTTGCTTGGCTAGACAAGTGGTTGAAAAAGTAAATTTCCTATAAAATCTCCCCTCTTGAGAGGGGAGATTAATTTAAGGCATTCTCTTTTTTATTTTAGGAAATAGACAATTGACACTGCCGCTTTAGTCGGCCCCCAATAATTCCTTTTAAAACTCCCCTCTTTGTCCCCGCACGCATAACACTCATATTTGTTGTAACGTGTATGAACATATCCTATCCCTGCCGATAAATCAA
This sequence comes from uncultured Bacteroides sp., assembly GCA_902492205.1. Classification (GTDB taxonomy): domain Bacteria; phylum Bacteroidota; class Bacteroidia; order Bacteroidales; family Bacteroidaceae; genus Bacteroides. The sequence goes on from CABUKU010000002.1 coordinate 62,064, forward strand.
GGCTCCACCTCACAGAAAGAGGAAACTGATACCCCACGGTCATCCCGGCACCTGTTCCCCACCCTTTATAACGGTTATCTTTCAAAGAATTGATAAATTTCAAACCACCCACATTGTAATCGCCTCCGAAAACATTTACTCCCATATTCCAGCCCAAAAAAGACTCGCAGAACCAATACCTTACTTCACCAGAAGCAAGCCAATGATGAATCTTGGGGTTCATTTTGTTGCCTTGGGCATCCTCATGCTCCGCAAAACGAAAAGGATTATAGCCGCAAGTCAGGGATGCCGTGCAATGTTTGGACAATTGGCATTCCAGCCCAATGTTAGGGGTAGTTGTGGCAAGATAAAGAAGGTTTGTTTTTATCGCAACGGTTTGTCCCGATATGGGCAAGGCTACGAGTAACACCAGCAGAAGAAGAATATTATTCTGTTTCATAAGTTTCCGTATAATGTATTTCACAAACAGTACGACGAAGTTTGGGCAGGAAAGCGCTTTTCAGTGTCCTGTATGCCTTTCCACCGTCAAGCATCCTGATTCTATCCTCCTTTTCGTCCGGAGAAAGGTTGGAAGCAATAATTAAAAGTAACTCTTCCTTATAAGGCATATCCGAATTTTCCAAAGATACCTTCAGCCCTTGCCAGTCCTCCGCCACGCTTGCCGTGCGGAAAGGAAGTTCACGGTAACGCAAAATATCTTGCAGGTAATCCCTTAAAGCAAGAGTACGCCCATAAGCCAGCTCTTCATTATGTCGGTAAGGTCCTTCGGGAGAAGCATACCCCGTCATGCTAACCAAGTCTATTTTCACCTCATGCAAAGTGAGGAGACTATCGAGGGCAGTTTGCAGCTTATGCAATTCTACCCGGTTGTTTCCAAAACCGGGAAGTATCTCCATCCGGTTCACGGGGAAAGCAAGATAGTCAAGAAACAGGGTTACTTTGGCAACCTTGTGTCGTACGGATTCCGTTACCTGCTCCATCGTTTTTGCAGGTTGTAAAGGAATTAATTTCATTTCATTTTCATTGCCCCTCACGGTTGCAAGCTGTTGCAATGTCTGTTCCATGGGATCACCGCCACAACCGCATAAATCTCTGGAGAGAAAAACCTTTGCCCCGTTCATCCACGGGAGATAGATACACGAATCGGCATAATTGATAATCCCCGCACCTGTTTTGCCACACTTCACTGTCAGGCAGTCTGTCGGCACAACATTGCTTTCCTGTCGTTTATATATCAAGTGCCTCCATGTCCCGTTTACTCTTACCGGACGTAAAGCCTGCTGATGTTTTCCGTCACTGACCACAGGAGTAATGACGAGTGATTGTTTTTTCCCCAGTCTGAGACTATCCAGATTCAAACTCAGATTAACCTGCAGATAAGTATGTGAAACGGTTCCCGTCCGCATTTGCGCCTGTGCCGGAGTTACCGGCAGACACATGGCAAACATTATTCCCGTGATTATATGTATTATCGTCTGTTTCATAGTTAATGCGGCATTTTTTCTGTCAGACTGTATTCCACCCTTGTGGAAATTGAATTGGAAACATCCCCTATCATCAAAGTATACAGACGGTTGCGCCTGATGTCGAATCCTGTCATGGGTATGGAAATCATATTTTCCGAACCGTTCAGTGTGTAACGTAAAAGCAGAACGGGTGCATCGCCACGGGATTGGAGGTATTCATACATGTAAAGTGCTTTTTTGCAAGTACCTCCGGTCAGTACTTCTTCCATAGATACGTTTATATTCTGAGTTTGCGATACCGGAGATTTGTAATCCCATTGCTCTGCTGTGAGTGTCCTGTCACTGCCCCGTTCAAACAGGTAACCAAGCGGTGAACAGTTCTTGATGCCAATATTCCGTAACTTAAAATTCTTTTCCGCCGACACGTTGTTGACAACATCCACCCGGGCCACGATGCGTTGGAGCTTCACCGTACAGGTCAGGTCGCCCGTTATGGTTTCCATTCCTGTTTTGCCTGTCATTACAAACCCATCCAGTGCAAGGGCACTGCAACTTTCCCCATTCTCCAAATGACGGGAAGAAGGAGATTTCCTTAATTCGTCTATGGTGCTGACATTGACCTGCATAATGGAATCAAAGCGGGTGACCGCCTCATTGGCAACAATGGCAAAGACGTGGTTGCTTCCTTTCGCGGCGGCAAGTGAAATGCAAGCCGTGCCTCCCCCTGCATTGCTTATAAAGAATCCCGCAGCGGGTGTGGTTGCCGCATCACTCTTTTCCAACATCTGAACGCCCGAAAGGACAGTATCTCCCGCCACTATCGTGAAATCATAGATTTTCAACCTGTTTATCTTCCATTCCGTTTCATCCTGTATTGTTCCGGCACGGGTATAATTCACCTCGTCACCCGGAGGAACGCCCAAACGGAAAGTAACAACGGATTTATTTCCCGGAACGCCATCGGGTACAACCTCGTCACTGCAACCGGCCGGCAAACACAGACTTACCCATACATATAAAATCATCTTTTTTATTTTCATACCTTTCTTTTCTGTCTTTATCCGAACGAACCACCGTTTACCCAGTCCATCACTCCTACTTCCGATTCCAGTTTCACACCCACATGACCATCCAGATACACGGTAACAATTATCTTATATTCCTGCCTTTCCACTGTTGAGGGACGGTATCCCCATGCGGCAAATGCTTTCTTCAAATCTATTTCCGGAGTTACGGCTTCATATCCGTTTTCTTGTTTGCACAGTATATTCAAAACCGGTATGTGTTCATCGGTGTAGCGCAAGGTTACAAAACCGGCTTTCAGTTCGAGGTTCTCCAATGCGCAATCCCTGTAATACTCCCTGTCCCATGCGGGAGTATAAGGGATATTCTTTTCTCCCAGCGGATAACCCTGCCTGTTATCCAGTTCATAGGAAGCGGCACAGCCCGAAAGTGCCACCCGGTAGCAGGGTTCACTGCTCATCACGGGAGGCAGGTTCTTCCAACGTACGGTTATCCTGAGCTTGCAGTGCACGTTTGCCATGTGGGTGATAAAGAACTGTTCCCGTTCCACTTCTCCCGCTGCCACCGTGAAAGAGCGGATTCCATAATAAAGAGGGTCCGCATTTATATCTCCTCCGCCGGAAAGCCCCGAATTGAAGTCTTGCAGTGAGCTCCCCTTTTCGGGCACAACCAACCGTGTTACTTCCGAAACATTCCCTATCGCCACGATGGTATATCTGCCCGCTTCCAGCTTCTTTAAATACTGATATTGAAGATTGGCTTCCGAAGGCAACTCACGCAGGAAACATTCATTGCCATCGAACAGGAAGTAGCGCAGGGAACTGATATTTTGTCGGAATACATCTTCCCCATCGGATATATAAAGATAGTTCATCACCACCCGGTCGCAACACAGGTCGCGGTCATCTGCCACGTCGCAGGAAGTGAATACATAACACAGTGTGATTGCATATATCCACACGTAATGATATGGCGGTATGCAGAAAAGTATGTGCCTGCATGCCGCTATATGGTTACATCTATGTATAATTATCCCGAACATATAGTTATGTATTTGAGGGGTTTACAAAATAGAATTGTCATTGCCGACCTGATCGGCAATCCAAGCATATAGCTTGTTTTGCCTTTATATATAGATTGCCGGTCGAGCCGGCAATGACAAATAGTTAGTCCCGGTTATATTCTCATATTAGAATGCAAAGACAGGACGGATATATGCTTGAAAAGTTTTAACTCCCCAACCGCATATCACCAATTGATCTTTATAACCAAAGGCTCCGTCTCCAATATAAATATATGCTATATAGTCTTTAGAAACTTCTGTACTGCTCGTAAAATTCATATTCAGTGAGAATGGAGTATAATTACCATTTCCTACGGGAGATAATATACCATTCAAAAGGGCTAATTTTTTAGAATCAAAAGAAATACCAGTTGATTTGTATACCATATCTTTCTCACTACTTTGGCTGTTACGCAAAGTTGCAAGTTCCGTAAAGTTATAGAAAATGGCACTTAATTGCCCAATACTTGGAAGATACCAACCACTCGTTTTTGTATCTGTGGGAAGTGTAACTTCATATTCCATAGCACTTTTACATGCCGGATAATTAGTTAAACCTTTCCCTTTTAAACTTTGGCTATAAGTATATCCATCCAAATCTTTAATGAATGCCCCTAATGTAGTTACTTTAGGCAAACCGGCATCCACTCCATTTGTATTTCCAAATTTGAAATACCCTGTGCTGGTGTTTTTTAATGCCATAACATATCCACGCTTAAATCCGGCAGCTTTATCTTTCTCACTCGTCATGTTAGAGAATACAATACCGATGCATGTTCCCTTGTCTGTCACAGGATTAGGACGAGTAGCCCATTCCAAAACACCATTCAACTTCATCTTTCTCAATCCTCCGTCGCTGAATTCCAGTTTACCATTGTTATTGTATACATAATCACCTATCTTACCCAAATCGGCAGCAGTATAAGTAACGTCCAAAGCCCCGTCGTGAACATTCACCACTTCACCGGTAGTCCAATCAATCACTTCCAACGAATAAGTTCCGTAAGCACAGTTCAGGTTGATGCGATAAAGATTGTTGCGCTTCACGGCAAGGTTCACGCCTTCTTCTTTCAGAGTAATGTCGAGCTGTTTATTTGCACCGTCGAGTTCATATTTCACACGCACCACCATGGCATTATCATCTGCCGTTCCGGTATTGATGTTTTCGTATGTATATAATGTAAGTTTATTATCGGCGGGAGTCCCCCAGTCTTTTACCGCAGCATTCGCCACATATCCCTCAGGCATTGCAGTGGGAGTGGCAATATGCGACTTGCTTGCCGACTGCAACAGTTGCACACTGGTTATCTTTGCTCCATTATTGGATGTACCGTCTCCCGGCTGAGAATCCACAATATCAAAACGGGCTGCCAAACGAGTCAGTTTGATGGGCTCGGATGCTGTGGTAGGCAGGTCGGAAGATATTTCAATGGTCTGCCGTCCGCTGGACATAACGAAAGAACTGCCCGCAGTTTGGTCTGCATCTTCAGTCACTTCAAGTGCTTCAAAATCGGCCAAAGTATTTTCTTTGGTAAGGCTCATGATGGATGATACTAAAGTAGTTCCCGGATTGGCTATGAAATAAGCTGTGTATTGCCCTGCATAATAAGGGGTGATGGTATAATTATCACCCTCTTTCGTGATTTTGACATTAGTTGCCGGATCGTCTTTTCCTGTATCAAAACCGGTAGCGGTTCCAAACACTTTATATAATTTATCATCGGAAGTAAAAAGTGCCACATAAAGCTCTGTTACCTCTTTTTCCGCATCTTCGGCTACCATCGTGGCACGTGTGGCAGCACTGCTGCTTGCCGCACCACCCAAACGGAAAGTATATGTTCCCGGAGCTTTGCCGCCATTGGCGGTCTGCACCATTTCTTCTTCATTACTGCAACCTGCCAAAGTGACGGCACCCAGCATCAAACTACCCATCAGCCATTTACCGATGTGTCTCATTATCTGTTTTCTTGTTTTCATATCTGTCTGTCTTTTAATTCTACTTGTTAAATATTGGTTCCTCCATTCAAATCGGCGTTTATTTCATGATATTCCCAGTCTTCAACTGTTACCGTAAAAGTCAAAGGTTGCCCCTGTTGCTGAGTGTCACCTATCTGGAGTGTATATAAATGGTTGCGTATGATGTCGAAACGCTTCGTTCCGCCGGCATCTTCTTTCACCATCGGCACTTCAATGCTGTTTGGCCATCCGTTCAGTTTGTAGTCCACTACCAAAGTGGGAGCCGGAGTGGATACGCCATCGCGGGAAGCAAGATAACCGTAAGTGTAGAGCACTTTTTTATACCATGTACCTGTACGCCCGTTGTCAAGAGCCTCGCCCACCAGTTTGTCGTCCAGAAGATAACCGGCTGTTCCATAAACTTTATACCCGTTGGTGGTGAATTCCGGATTTTGTTCCAGACTCACCGGCACAGGTGTGGCATAATCCCAAATGGCGGAAGTCAGTGTATTGTCCGAACGGCGTTCAAACAAATATCCCATAGGAGCACAATTCTTCAACTTTACCGAAACCAGTTCGAAGTTACGCGAAGCCGAAACGAAGTTTTTCACATCGACACGTGCCATCATGCGGATCATAGGAACGGCATCCGTGGTGTTTTCGCCTACTGCTAATGTGACAGGCTTGCTCAACCCCGTCATTCCCAGACCGTCACTTCCGGAAAAAGCGGAAGTGTTGCTGCCCGCTGTCATCTGTTTGTTGGCAGTGCTCTTGCGGAACTCGTCGATAGTGGTGGTTCCCACTTTCATGCCGTTGTCAAATGTGGTAGCGGCGTCATTGGCCAAAAAGGCAAATACGTGAACTTCGTCCACTGCACCCGGAAGGGACAGTTTCACATTATACTTTCCACCGGAAGCATCGGGTGAGAAGGCACCGGCAGTGAGGGTGGCCGTGGACTCAAGGAGTGACAGGTTGTAAGCCCCCGCAAGCAGCGTGTCACCGTCTGCTTTCGCCACAAAGTCATATACCTTCAGTTTCTTCACAGCCCATTCGGTGTCATCTTGAATAGGAGCATCCGCCCTTGTGTAACCCACTTCATCGCCGCCCGGAAGTCCCAGACGAAAAATAACAGACGCGTCAGTGCCGTTTCCTGACACAATCCCCGTTGTCTCTTCATTACTGCATCCCGCCATGAAAAGGGCGGCTGCGCCAAATGCAAACATCGTTTGCAACAGTTGTTTTTTCTTCATAATAACTACATTTTAATTAATAATCAGTTTCACTATATGTAAGTCTTTCAAAAATGACTGATGTATCGGTATACCGTTTTTTTGTCTGTGTTTATTTAAAATGTCACTTAAGCATGTAAACATGTAATACACTGTGTCACAAGTCATAAGCTAATGATTATTCACACAGAATTGTATCAGAAATATTACCGTTTCACTAAACGTTCGTTTTTTAGCACACTTTTACGCGATTTTAGGCAAAAGAAATATATATACATCAATGTATGATAACACGAACATTATGAACAATATGTGAAATAAATTATATCAAATATTATTTGCCTAATATTTGCCATTTTTATACCTTTGCAGTGTTCCAGAAAACGAACGTTTTCTGGAACACTTTTATCTGTTTCTGAAACACAAATTTCCTCATATATAAAGGTTTTCCCATTTTTACCTTCAAATGTTCATTTAACATTTAGTTTCCTCATTGCGAGTGATAAACGGTGAACATTTAACCTTTCTAATCTCCACTTTTTCTTCATTTTATGTTCACAAAAAAGTATGGTTGTTTTTTGGAACACTACTGCTTGATTTTTTCAATCGACAGCATATTTAATCTGAAACAACAGGTCATTTAAAAAAAACATAAGGACAATTAAAGATAAACGACGGGACAGTTAAGCGAGTCAGTGTACACTAACAGGTGAGACGGTGTACAGTAACTCGGCAGTTACTGTACAGTAACCGCCGAGAAGACGTAGTGTAACTCGGTGTAGACAGAGATTTTATGAGCGAAACCGTAGGTTCTTGGCTTCTCATTCATACTATAAATATACGAAATATTTCTGAGATTTCCAAATTTCAGAGTAAAATAAGAGTCAAAAAAGCACAGTAGTTTACAGCATTTCCTTATTTTTTTCTTCTGAAGGCAGCATTCATAAAATGAACATTCCATGAAGATAAAGTGGAGATTGGAAAGGTTAAACGTTCATCACAACCCACTTATAACGAACCCACTAAATGTTAAATGAACATTTGAAGGTAAAAACAGAAAAAGTCATTATAGAGAGGGGTAAAACCTTTATCCACATACTATTTTCCCAAATACAAAAAACAAATTTACTTCTTAGTCTTTTGTTTCAGACTTTTGTATGTGTAAGCTTGCAACAACACAGGCAGATTCCGAAAAGCCTTTAAAAGAGTAGGTAATTATCTCAAAAAATAAACTTATGCTACAACAAGAAACAAGAGCACAGCAATTAATCAGACTTTATGGTGGTAATTGCCGACCAAAATTAACTTATTCCACTACAACAGATTTAGTTGACATCTTAACCGTAGATCGGGCAGACATCAATTGGATTCCGAGGGTACGTAGAGAAACTGCCAAATCAAATGTATGCCCAATGTGCGGTAAGCGTGATACATTTCAGCTTGATCACATGAACCCATGGAGACCATATGTAATATTCATGTTAGGAGCTAATGAAGCAACACAAAGTGGTAATAAACTTATGGTATCCAAAAACATTGTAAGAGCCTTGTATAATGATCCGGATAATCTTTGGTGGATTTGTACTCATTGTAATGGTCTGAAAAGTGACCGTATTTATACCATAGCTGAAGTTAATGCCATAAGAGGAGGAAGTGCTCCGGGTACTCCTGATATAAAAGGTGAAGCAATACGAGATTCTGATACCTTAATATCCTTATTATCAAAAGTGTAATCTACAATAAGAGGCTGTCTCAAATACTAAGTCAAACTTTAATTTGAGACAGTTTCTTGAATGAATCAGAAATTAAATTGTAACCCTACCCCCAAAACTTCTTTAAACTGCACTCTGGGACCTTTACTTCCATCACTCTGTACAATCTTTATATTATCATCATAAAGCAAATTAGTGGTTAAAGTGGTAGAGAACCATTTATTTATGGTCATGTTGAGCTGAACTTCCCAATTCACCTTAATATTTTGTGGTTTATCCTTATAATTGGAATAAAAATCGGCACGCGAATAGATTGTCATATTTTTCAGGAATTCATATTTCCCTTCCAATTTCAGATTAGCTCCCCATTCGGAAAGAACCTTTTTTCCCGGTTCCACCCCATAGGCTCCTTCTTCCGACAAACGATCATTGAGCACGAATGTACCTCTCCAAGTTATGGGAGAAAAGGTAGCAGTGAAATAATTGTTGGGAATCCAAGTTAAACCGGGACCAACAGTTAAATATCCGGGTGACATAAATTCTGATACGGAAATATCACGGCTTACGGAATAATCATATCCCGGTGAAAACTGGCTCTGAAAATTCAGAAGAGCACTTAAATAAAGTTTTTTGTAAATGGCATATCCGTAATTGGTATTCAAATAAATCTTATCGTTTGTTTTTTGAGTACCTTCTCCCTTATTCTTATTCAGTCCATAGGATAACTCTATACGATTATTCCAAATATGTTTTCCTTTTTTAAAATCAGCCTGATACGTTCCTTGCGCATCGAAAGCTATTGCATTGTTGCCTCCCGCAGCCCAGTTGCTCAAACTGACTTGTGTAAATTTCAATCCGGCATATCCGGCTGTAGTCCAGCATGAATCCTTTTTGTTTTCCGCTTGTAGATTTCCTATTCCGACCAAAAGAAGGAAAATTGGAAATAATAATTTTCTAGCCATTGTTATTGTTGGTTTAGATTAATATAATTTGATATATTTTTCTTAAACTAACAAAAAAGCCGATTCTATTGTTTAAGAACCGGCTTACTTAATATAAAATATATTTATCAGATTTTCAAGTCTGTTTACTTCGCTACTCTTTCAAGCCATCTTACCATAGAGAGCATAACAAGCATGGATGCACCGGTAGCACACACAAATACCAGCCAACAAGCCCAAATAGGAACTGTTGTATAAAGAATACCACCAATAAACAATAGAGAGTTACCTACTGCTGTTGCAGCTAACCAGCATCCCTGCATCAATCCCTGCAAATGAGGAGGTGCCACTTTTGAAACGAATGACAAACCAAGCGGAGATATAAACAACTCGGCAACAGTCAGGATAAAGTACAGCCCAATCATTACCCAAGGAGTAACACGAATGGCATTTATCTGGTCAACACTCATTGCATTCAAAGCATCTTTTGAAGGTAATGTGAGTGAGAATACCATTAAGAATACATAGGCCAAAGCAGCAATACCCATACCCAAAGCAATTTTCATCGGAGTAGAAGGTTCTTTACCTTTTTGTTTTAAAGAACCGAATAACCACATGATAAGCGGAGTAAGAGTTACCACAAAGAATGGATTAACACATTGGAAAATCTCAGCTCCCTTAATCTGCGTAAACCCTAAATTAATATTAATGACACTCAAGTCCACATAGTCTCTTGCAAAATAAGTCAAGGAATAACCATTCTGATGGAAAGATAACCAGAAGAAAATAACTACTCCAAACACTGCAAACAAAGCATAAATACGTTGTCTGATTTCCGTTGCAGCCATTTTAACCTCTTCTTTATTCACTGTTTTGTTTCCGTCTTTGCCTGCCACCGCTTTTTGAGCCGGATCCGGGAACTTGTTTTTATTTACCAGATAAATAACCAAAGAAATAAGCATCGCAACGATAGCAGCCATAAAAGCATAATGGAATCCACGGTTAAATACATCAAGATAGCTGTTTACAAACACACCAAGGTCTGTTACCTGAGTACCATCCAAATAAGCGCCATTGGCATAAGTCACCAGCTTTTCCATAGACTGTGCCTGCATCCCATCTCCCGATGCAAGATATTGATGACACAGTTCAGGCAAACTTGCATTATAATCAAAGTTGTTTACCTTCAACCACCAGTTTCTAACTCCGATAGCAATCCATGGAGCAAAGAAGCCACCAATATTGATAAACATATAAAAAATCTGGAAACCGGAGTCACGCAGACCGGAATACTTAGGATTATCATACATCTGTCCTACCAATGCCTGAAGGTTTCCTTTAAATAAACCGTTACCAAAAGCAATAACCAAAAGTCCCAAACAAGTTAATGACAAATAAAGAGCCATACTCGGAACCGGTGTCGGTGTAGGAATGGCGATAATCAAATAGCCGACAGACATCAATATCAAACCGGCAAGGATTGTTCCTTTAAAGTTTTTGGTTTTGTCGGCAATAATACCGCCGAACAAAGCAAGAATGTAAATCAGCGCATAGAATGCTGAATAGATATATCCGGTAGTTGTTTCAGACAAACCGAATTTCGCGGAAATAAATAACGTAAGAATAGCCATCATAATATAGAAGCCGAAACGCTCTCCCATATTCGCTAAGGCAGCTGCTACGAGCCCTTTAGGGTGTTTTCCAAACATCGCTTAATAGTTTTAAAATTAATAATTAAAGATTTATTCTTATGGTTTTAAAATAATGTACATACTTCTGCTCCCGCTTCTTTTATCAAATCATCGGGAGCTATTTTTATCTGCAATCCTCTTTGTCCGGCACTAACATATATATAAGGAAACAGCATGCAGGTTTCATGTATATATGTAGGAAAATGTTTTTTCATTCCTATCGGTGAACATGCTCCCCGGATATATCCTGTTGTCGGCAACAATTCTTTCATCGGTATCAAATCACAACTTTTGTTACCTGAGACTTTTGCCGCAAGTTTTAAATTGACTTCTTCTTCTCCGGGAACTACACAAACAAAATAACCGGTTTTATCGCCATGCAACACAAGGGTTTTAAATACTTGTTCTATATTCTCACCTAAGCTTGCAGCTACATGAACTGCACTTAAATCATTTTCATCTACCTCATAAGGAATCAGTTCGTAGGCAATCTTCGCTTTATCAAGCAAACGTGCGGCATTAGTCCTATTTATTTTCATAATCCTAATTCCTCCTTAATAAATTTAGGTGTATATCCTTTTTTACTTTTGCTTACTTCTTCCGGAGTTCCAAAGGAAAGAACTTCTCCCCCGCCTTTACCTCCTTCGGGACCCATATCTATAATATAATCGGCCATTTTAATAACATCCAGATTATGCTCGATAACAATAACCGTGTTACCTTTATCTACCAATTTGTTAAGCACATTCATTAATACACGAATATCCTCAAAATGAAGTCCCGTAGTAGGTTCGTCGAGAATATAAAGTGTTTTACCTGTATCGCGTTTACTCAATTCGGTAGCAAGTTTCACACGCTGGCTCTCACCACCCGAAAGAGTTGTGGATGACTGACCTAATTTTATATATCCTAATCCAACTTCCTGCAATACCTTTATCTTATTAAGTATTTGTGGAACATTCTCAAAGAACTCCACTGCACGGTTGATAGTCATATCCAACACATCGGCAATGGATTTACCTTTATAGCGTACTTCCAACGTCTCCCGATTATAACGTTTGCCGTGACACACCTCGCAAGGCACATAAACATCGGGCAGAAAATTCATTTCAATTGTTTTATATCCGTTGCCCGAACATGCCTCACAACGTCCTCCTGCTACATTGAAAGAGAAACGTCCCGGTTTATATCCTCTGATCTTTGCCTCAGGCAAACCCACAAATAAAGTACGAATGTCTGAAAAGACTCCGGTATAAGTAGCCGGATTGGAACGTGGTGTCCTTCCCAACGGAGATTGGTCTACATTTACCACCTTATCTATATTATCCAGACCTACAATGGAATCATAGGCCAAAGGATCTTGTAAGGAACGATAGAACTTTTGAGAAAGAATAGGCTGCAATGTATCATTTATCAAAGTAGATTTTCCACTACCCGATACTCCCGTTACACAAATTAAAGTTCCGAGAGGGAAATCCACATCTACTCCTTTCAGATTATTTCCCTGCGCTCCCTTTAACGAAAGGATTTTTCCATTGCCTTTTCTGCGTTTGGCAGGGATTTCTATTTTTTTCTGTCCATTCAGATACTGTGAAGTCAATGTATTTGTTTTCAGCATTTCTTCGGGAGTACCTTGAAAAACAACTTCTCCTCCCAAGCGTCCTGCTTTTGGACCCATATCAACCACATAATCGGCAGCAAGCATCATATCTTTATCATGCTCCACAACAATGACGGAATTACCCGAATCACGCAAAGTTTTTAAAGAGTTTATCAAACGAAGATTATCCCGCTGATGCAAACCAATACTGGGTTCGTCCAATATATAAAGAACATTCACCAACTGGGAACCAATCTGTGTAGCCAAACGGATACGCTGGCTTTCACCACCCGACAATGATACGGAAGAACGATTTAAAGAAAGATAATCCAAGCCTACATCAAGTAAGAATTTCAAACGGCTACGGATTTCTTTTAATATTTCTACTGCTATTTTATTTTGCTTATCCGACAAATATTGGTCTACATTCTGCAACCATTCATATAATTCGGAAATATCCATAGAAGCCAGTTCATAGATGTTTTTATCATGAATGCGGAAATGAAGGGCTTCTTTATTCAAACGCGCACCATTACACTCGGGACATACAGCCGTCCTTGCAAACTGGTCAGCCCATTTCTGTGCTGTGGCCGATGCATCTTTTTCCTGCATCATCTGGATATACTTCACAATACCTTCGTATGTAACAAAGTAGTCGGAAGAAGTATGTATCAAGGAACTTCTGATCTTGATACGTTCATCGGAACCATAAAGTATTTCTTCGATTACATCATCGGGAAGTTCTTTTATAGGAGTTTTTAAATCTACATCATATTTATCGAGAAGTGCTTCTATCTGCCAGAATATCATGGCATTCTTATACTTACCAAGCGGGACAATACCTCCATCGTAGACTGATAAATTCCTGTTTGGGATTACCTTATCAATATCAATCTGATTAACATAACCCAATCCCTTACATTTGGGACAAGCACCCTGAGGAGAGTTAAATGAAAAATTATGCGGAGCCGGTTCACGGTATGATAAGCCGGTTACAGGACACATCAAGCGTTTACTGTAGTGGCGCAAGCTTAAAGTCTGTGCATCCAATATCATTATTAAACCGTCACCTTGCAACATCCCCGTAGCAACACTTTGTTTCAAGCGTTTATCATCTTTACTGCTTACCACCATTTTATCAATAACCACTTCTATATCGTGGTTCTTATAGCGGTCGAGTTTCATTCCGTGAGTCACTTCCTTAATATCACCATCCACTCTTACATAAAGATACCCTTTCCTACGGATTTGTTCAAACAGTTCTTTGTAATGTCCCTTACGGCTTTTAACCAACGGAGCCAACAAATAAATTTTCTTTCCTGTATAATCCTTAAGAATTAAATCAAGGATTTGCTCTTCGGTGTATTTTATCATCTTTTCACCGGAAAGATAGGAATATGCCTCCCCTGCCCTTGCATAAAGCAAACGCAAGTAATCATAGATTTCAGTAGTGGTACCCACGGTTGAACGGGGATTTTTATTCGTTGTCTTTTGCTCTATGGATATAACCGGGCTTAATCCCGTAATTTTATCCACATCAGGACGCTCCATATTACCCAAAAAGTTACGGGCATAAGCTGAAAACGTCTCAATATAACGGCGTTGTCCTTCAGCAAATATCGTATCGAAAGCCAATGATGATTTTCCACTTCCACTCAATCCGGTTATTACGGTTAAGCTGTTGCGGGGAATATCTACATCTATATTTTTTAAATTGTGTACGCGCGCACCATACACATTTACCTGTTCTGTTTCTTCTGTCATTTTAGCTGAGTCACTCATACTTTTGTGTATAAATGTAATATCTGCAAAAATAGCGTTTCCCCGCGAAATATCTAATTAAAAAGCCTAATAATATTTTCTTAACTCATTATATAATGTGAATAAATTTGTTTTTTGTACTTTTGCTCCTCATTCAGAAATTAATCAATTTAAAACTAAACGATGAAATTAGTTAGAAGTTTATTACTATCTTTAGTTATCATAAGTTTCTCGTGCCCAAATACTTTCGCACAGGAAAACGTATCTTACTTTTTACATACCATTGAAAAGGGACAAAGCCTTTATTCTATTGCAAGCATGTATAATGTAAGCCAAACCGATATTATTAAACTTAATCCGGGTTGCGAAGAAAAAATATATGCGGGTGCACAAATCCGTATCCCGCAAAGTAAATCGGCAACAGCCCAACAGACATTCCATACCATTCAACCCCAAGAAACATTATACGGGCTAACCGTTAAATATAAGATTTCTGCCAAAGCTATCTGCGATGCCAATCCGGGACTGAGTGCTAGTAATTTTAAAATAGGTCAGGTTATTGTTATCCCTACTGAGGAAGAACAAACCGTGCATGAACAGGCAATAGCAGAAGTTCCGGTACAGAGCACACCACTTCCGGCTGTAAAACCAAGATGCCGTGATATGCACAAAGTAAAAAGAAAAGAAACTATATTCAGTGTCAGCCGTGAATATGGAATTACGGAAGCAGAACTCATTGCAGTAAATCCCGAATTGAAAGACGGAATGAAGAAAGGCATGTTTTTATGTATTCCTTATCCTTCTGAGAACAAGAAAGAAAAAAACACACACATTGAGATTTCAACCACACAAACTCCTCCTTCAAACACTGAGTTGTTTGCAACCAATAGTGAATCAAACAAAAAAATATCCACTATAAAGGCAGCAGTTATATTACCATTCCTTGAAGCTGACACAAAAAGTCGCATGATTGAATATTATGAAGGATTACTCATGGCAGTAGACAGTTTAAAAAAACAAGGAGTTTCCATGGATTTATACGCTTATGATTCCGGTAGTGCAAATACTTCTATCAAAGGATTACTTGCCAAAAAGGAAATGAAAGATATGAATATTATTTTCGGCCCCATGCATACACAGCACATTAAACCTCTGGCTGAATTTGCACAAAAGAATGACATCCATTTAGTTATTCCGTTTAACTCAAAGGATAATGAAGTATTCAAAAATCCTTCAATCTATCAGGTAAATACCCCTCAATCATATTTATACTCTGAAGTCTATGAACACTTTGTTCGTAAATTCCCCAATTCAAACGTGATTATCATCGAAAACATTGATGCTGATAAGGATAAAATTGAATTCATAAAAGGATTGAAACAAGAATTAAGCCATAATGGTATCAGTACCAAAGTGCTTAAAGAAGGTAGCAGCCCCGGAACAATGAAATCAGTTCTCAGCCCTACGAAAGAAAATATTTTTATTCTATCATCCGATTCTAATATCGCATTAATTAAAACATTGCCATTGCTCACCGTATTGGTAAGAGAGAATCCTGATTATCAAATAAAACTATTCGGTTATCCTATATGGCAAACCTATACAAAAGACCATTTGGCAAGTTTCTATGAATTGGATACCTATTTCTATTCATCATTCTTCACCAACAATCTTTTCCCGGAGGCTATCAACTTCACCAATGCATATGGCAAATGGTATAGTAAGGAAATTATCAATACTGTTCCAAGATATGGAATGCTGGGCTTTGACACTGCCTACTTCTTCCTGAAAGGTTTATCAAAGTATGGTTCGAAGTTCGAGGAACGCATTAACAATATTACCGTAACTCCTCTACAAACCGGATTTAAGTTTGCCCGTGTAAATAACTGGGGAGGTTTCATCAACAAAAAAGTCTTTTTTGTACATTTCAGTAAAGACTATGAATTAATCAAATTAGATTTCGAATAAGAACAATGAAATATAAACATACACTTCTGTTTCTGCTGTTATGTATAACTCTTCCCGTTTCTGCGCAATTAGGCGAAGAACGCAATAATTGGTCTGTGGGTATTAACGGTGGAGTAAACTTTAATAAAGTATCTTTTTTCCCTTCTATAAAGCAAAATATGCCTATGGGAATAACAGGTGGAGTAACTGCCCGTTATATATCTGAAAAGTATTTTGCCATGATATGCGGCATTCAAGCCGAATTAAATTATTCTCAACGTGGATGGGAAGAAAAGATTGAAGACAATGCCAATACTTATTCACGCACGATGAATTATTTGGAGTTGCCTCTCCTCGCCCATCTTGCTTTCGGTAGGGATAGAGGTGTACAATTCTTTATCAATGCAGGACCTCAGTTGGGCTTTCTCATTAGCGAAAAAGAAACGATGAGTGCCGATTGGGATACAAGTAACCGTCCGAATGGTGTAGTAGAGCAATATGGATTAATGGCACAAAAGAAGTTTGACTACGGAATAGTAGGTGGAGGAGGACTTGAAATAAGAACGGGTATCGGACATTTTCTATTGGAAGGAAGATATTACTTTGGTTTGGCGGACTTCTTCAACAGCACTAAAAAGGATCCGTTTGAGAAATCGGCTCACACAACAATCTCTGCAAGATTAACTTACTTATTCGACATCAAGAAATAGCATTATCATCTATATAAAAAGGTTGCCTTTTCATATGGAAAGGCAACCTTTTTTATTTTATGCAAGATAATTCTTTTAAGGTCTTAATCTGTCAGCAGCCTTAACCATAAATTCATCTTTACCAATAGCACGGATTGCAAGGTAATTCAGAATAATGCAAACCAATGGCAATGCAAGAGCCCATGACAATTGATAGCTTGCCTCCAACTTTCCTTTTAAAACGAACATGAACACAACAAAAGTAATGTAATAGCCTATAAGAATAATACTATTAAATACTGTCATTCTGATTTGAAGAATCCTATTTTTAAACATGAAAATTGTGCCGGATGACACAATAGCCGAAAGAATCAGCAATGCCAACATTCCCCATGAAGAAGAGCTGGTAGCTCCATCAGGGAAAACAATCCCATAACTCATAAAGTTATAAATACTGCCGTCACCTGCTACGAAAGAGCCTACCGGTTGGCACATGGTTATAATCAATAAAACTGTTACTACTAATAAATAAACAGTTTGAATACGTTGTAACATAATATCTCTTTTCTAATTTAAGTGTTATGACAAAAAGAAAAGGCCGTTTCCTTTAGAAGCGGCCTTTACCGGGAGTCGTTATTGTAATTTTTCTTTTTCCTTAGCCGGATTTCTATAATAAACCTTACCTTCAATATACTCTTGCGTAGCAATCAAAGTAGGTTTAGGAAGCTTCTCATAATAACGAGAAATTTCAATTTGCTCTCTGTTCTCAAACACTTCTTCCAGGTTATCATTGTATGAAGCAAATTCCTGTAATTTCTTGGAAAGATCATTCTTAATTTCTACTGAAATCTGATTAGAACGTTTTCCAATGATAGATACTGTTTCGTATACATTACCGGTATCTTCACACAACTCCATCATGTCACGGGTAACAGTATTTGTTGGAGCATTCGTTTTTTTGTAATCCATAATTCTTTTATAATTAGTCTTTGATTATTTTACTTGATTCTTTAAAAAACTTCTCTGTTTCTTTGGTATATTTACTTTCAGGGAATTCATTCTTGAATGCATAATATTCATCAACTACATCTCTGAAACGTTCCTCTTTTTTATCTTCCGTACTTTGCACAGCCATTTCATATTTAGCCCGCAAAACCAAGATAGATAAGTCTTCACGCATTTCCGTATAAGGATAATCCTTCAGCGCATTTTGGGCAGTAATAACACACGACAAGTAATTGTTAGCATGCATATAGTTTCCCAAATTATAATAAAGTTTTGCTGCAAGATATTCTTTAAGAACCAGTTTATCCTGTAATTTGAATATCATATCCTGAGCTTCGTCTTTTTTGTCGCTCATAGGGAAATATTCCATAAACATCTGCAACTCTTGAATAGCTTTATATGTACTAGATTGATCAAGACGTGCTTCGGGAGTATCCAAATAAAGCGCTTTTCCGGCATGGAAGCGTGCTAACTCTGCAAATATCCCTCTTGGATAAACGTTATAATAATTAATGAAATAGTGAGATGAAGTAAGATAGTCCTTTTGGTTGTAATAGCTCATGGCAAGCATATACAAAGACTCCTCTGCCTTATCGGTACCCTTTAAGATAGTAACCAGTTCTTCAAGTAAAGTTGCAGATTTATTGTACTGACCTTTAGCAAAATAGTTTTTTGCTGCTTCATACTTATACTCGTAATTGGTACTTTTTAAAATCTTATTATAGTCTCCACATGAGGAAAAGACTACTGCTGTGAGCAGAATTATGATTATATTTTTCTTCATTTCATTCAAATAATGCGCAAAAATACGGATATCCAACGAATAATGCAATTAATCAAGAGTTTTTAATACTAAAAAGGAGTTAAAGGAGGTAGAGAAATATATACGGGGATGAAATTATTCATCCCCGTTATGAAAAAAGACTGATTACAATTTATATAAATCACTGGCTGCAAGTAAATCTACTTTCTTTTCTGTCAGCACTTTAATGCAAGTATCCATATCATTGGGACGAATAATAACGTTCGCAATATTATTGCTGGCAAAAGAATACATATATTCAATGAATACACCAGCTTCCGACAAATATTGCAATACTTTTGCCAAAGCTCCCGGCACATTTGGGCAACTGATTCCCACCACATCTGTAATATTTACTGCAAAATGATTTGCTTTCAACGCTGAATACGCTTTATCTGGATCGGAAACAATTCCGCGAAGTATGCCGAAATCAGCATTTTCGGCAATGCACAATGCTGAAAGATTAATTCCTTCCTTAGCAAGCACTTCTGTTACTTCTCCCAATCTGCCGGATTTGTTTTCCAAAAATATAGAAAGTTGTTTTGCTACCATAACTTTAATTTTATTCAAATATACAATATTATTTTGAATTATACGAGTTTTCTGTTATCAATTACACGCTTTGCTTTACCAACACTACGCTCTATGCTCCTTGGCTCAACTAATTTCACATCCACTCCCAAACCCAATACACTTTGTAAACGT
Organism: uncultured Bacteroides sp.; assembly: GCA_902492205.1. Classification (GTDB taxonomy): domain Bacteria; phylum Bacteroidota; class Bacteroidia; order Bacteroidales; family Bacteroidaceae; genus Bacteroides. The sequence goes on from CABUKU010000002.1 coordinate 81,654, forward strand.
GAAGTAAGTTTTTTCTTCAAAGCAATCATCTTGTTTATCTCATCGGAATAGAATTCAGAACGTACTTCCACTTTTAATTCCATCTTATCCGTATTATTCACGCGGTCTATAGTCAACAAATAATGTGGTTCAAACTCTTCGTGCTCAAGGATAACCGTCTCAACTTGCGATGGAAAGACATTCACTCCACGAATTATCAACATATCGTCACTTCTTCCTAGAATTCTATCCATGCGTACCAATGTACGTCCACATTCACACTTCTCATAGTGGAGTGCAGTAAGGTCTTTCGTACGGTAGCGAAGCAGCGGCATACCTTCTTTTGTTAAATGAGTAAAGACAAGTTCTCCCGTTTGTCCCGGTTCAACCGGTTGCAATGTATTCGGATTTATTATTTCCGGGAAAAAATGGTCTTCATTTAAGTGCGTACCATGTTGGCATTCACATTCATAACCTACTCCCGGCCCGGATATTTCACTTAAACCATATATATCGTAAGCCTTGATTCCCAATTTCTCCTGAATCTCTTTACGCATATTTTCCGTCCACGGTTCGGCACCAAATGCTCCTGCTTTCAGTTTAAATTCTTCACGGGGAATGCCGGAGTCTTTGATAGCATCAGCCAAAAAAAGCGCATATGAAGGTGTACAACAAAGAACAGTTGTACCAAAATCGTGCATCAGGGTTATCTGCTTTTCAGTATTTCCACTTGACATTGGTATCACTGAAGCACCAATATTTTCAGCTCCCATGTGAGCACCTAATCCACCCGTAAAGAGTCCGTAACCATAAGATACCTGAAAAACATCATTTTTTTCTGCTCCATAGGCAGTAAACGCACGCGAAATGCACTCAGTCCACAATGACAAGTCCTTACGGGTATACCCCACAACGGTTGGTTTCCCCGTAGTTCCTGAAGAGCCATGAATACGAACAATCTGACTCATGGGCACAGCACACAATCCAAATGGATAATTATCCCTGAGATCTGTTTTCGTCGTAAAAGGAAGTTTTACAATATCGTCTATATCATTAATATCATCGGGAGTAATTCCCAGTTCTTGCATTTTCTTGCGGTAAAAAGGAGTGTTATGATATACATGCTCCACAATCTTTTTCAATCTGATGCTCTGAATCTTTCGAAGCCCGTCACGATCCATGCACTCGATACTCTCATTCCAAATCATGTTTTCCAGTTGTATTAATTAAGTAATTTGCCATTTAATGTTTTAAACCGTTGCAAAGTAAATAAAACATTCGATATTTTGATACATTAAAGCTGATTTATTTATCCATTCGTCAGTAGTAGTTAATAGAAAGAACAAAGCGAAACAACTAACAATGAATTAAAACTATCCGCTCTCCGTTAGAAATCGTTAAAAGATATATGTAACAGCATAACCATAAGTGTTCTCATAGTATCTTTGAATTATGCTACAAACACGATTATTTAAACTGATAATGATATGTATGCTATTGTCCGGATGTACGGGCAAAATAGCAATCACTCCTGCATTTTATGTATGGAAAAGTCAATTATCAGAAAAGGATGTGGATACCTCCTATTTAAGTAGCATACCTGTAAATAAGTTCTATTTACGCATGTTTGATGTAGATAATAAAGGGGACGGAACTGTATTTATAGCAGAATATTCTCCCAATACGGATACTATTCCCGGAGAGGTGGTTCCCGTAATATTCCTCACCAATCGGACATTCCTTTCATCATCTATTGACGGAAGCAAAGAATTAGCAGAAAAATGTATCAAGAAGATAGACAGCCTGTATAAACTTCATTTCAATAAACAACCACAAGAATACCAGTTCGACTGTGACTGGACAAAGAAATCGGGCAAAGCATATTTCAGCTTCCTCAAAACTGTATCCGGGTTAAAACCGAATGCTGCTATTTCGTGCACCATTCGTCTGCATCAAATAAAATATAAAAAACAAACCGGAGTACCACCTGTAAATAAAGGTGTGTTAATGTATTATGCGTCTTCCGAACCAACTAACTTTGATAGTCCCAATACTATATTGGATGATAAGGAAGCCTCACTTTATATGGATCAAGCTTATGCTTATCCCTTACATTTGGACGTAGCTCTTCCACTTTACAGTTGGGGAATAGTCCGAAATCCATTTAATAAAATCAAGTTGATTAACGGAGTATGCGAAGCAGATATTGCTATTCACCCCGAATATTATAAAAAGAAGAAGAATGGCATATACGAAATACTTCAATCACATTATTTAAGAGGAATGTGGATTAACAAAGGGTATGAATTAAAAGTCGAAGAAGTAAGTCCTGAAGTATTGCAAGAAGCAGCCATAACACTCCGAAAAAAGTTAAAGCAAGAAGATAGGGAAGTCATCTTCTATCATTTGGATAATGACATTCTTAAACGATACTCTATTGAAAATTTACAAAATATAATAAAAGGGCTCTCATTATGAAACGAAATAAACGCTACTTCCTACTTTTTATATTGGTATTGATGCCTTTCCATTCTTCGGTTAACGGCTGTGGATGGTCGTATAGTGAAGATGAAATCTATTATAATCTTTTCGACCAACTTCTATTAAAAGAAGAAGGGTTAAAACCTTTCTTGCTTACCGGTGAACCGGGATTCTTCCAGACAGGAACCAACTTATCTGATGAAAATATTGATGCATGGATGGCGTTTATTGGTAATGACCGAAAGCTGATAAACCTTGATAAACAGGCTATAAGCGAACTGGTTTATCGCACTCCTCTTAAAGAATTGAATACAGAAAATATTCTTTCAGGTTCAACATGTGCTATTATGAATAGCACCAAAACAGGCAAACAAATAATAGATTATCTCCAATATGCAAAAACTTTAGAACCTTATGCACAAGAAAGAATTCAATCTCCTTCTACTGATGAGTATAAAAAACTTTTAGAAGAAGGAATGCAGTTATGGAAGTCATGCAACTACAAGGAACTAAAGCTTAGATATGGTTATCAACTTGTACGCCTTGCACACTATTCGGGCGAAAACGAGGAAGCTTTGGAGTTATTTGATAAATATGTAGAACCTGTGAAACAAAAGCATATCATTTATTATTATGCATTGGAACAAAAGGGCGGAGTACTTTATAATCTGGGGAAAAAAGCAGAAGCAAACTATTTATTCTGCCAAGTATTCGATCATAGTGATTGCAGAAAAGAGGTAGCTTACAACAGTATCAAGATACAAGGTGAAATAGACTGGAATAATACATATAAATTATGCAAGACTAACAAAGAGAAAGCGGTGCTTTATGCCATGAGAGGATATAACACGTTCTCCAATGAAATGGAAGAGATGAATAATATCCTGCAAGTATGTCCCGACTCTCCTTATTTAAAATTACTTGCTATCCGCTATATGAATAAGTTGGAGCGTTCCATTCTCAATATACTCTATAATATGGATGACACTCATACATTCATGAAAATACCTGATGAAATAAAGAAATGCTACGCTGAAAATAAAGAATTAATAAATGTCATTATAAAGAACCCCAAAGTGAATGAAAAGGATTTTTGGTCTGCTTACTTAGCCCATATGGCTTTTCTTTTCAAAGATTATACATTGTGTGAAAGCTTACTTAATGGAATAAGGACCTCAAACGCTAACTTGTTAAAACAGATAAGCCGTACGCGTTTCGGACTTTATCTTACTACCCTTAAAAAGTTAGGAGCAAAAGAAGAAAAGTCTATTGAGGAATACATGATAAAAGAAAATATAGACAAGGATTTTGTACGCGAAATTGTAGCGCATTTATACAAGCAACAAGGAGAATATGGGAAAGCTTATCTTGTACATAACAAAATTAGCAACTTGGAACAAAATCCCGATATTACCATCATCAATTCATTAATAAAAGAATACGAAGCAAATGGAACGCTCTCTACATGTGCAGACAGCACTTCTATAACTAAAGATGATATAACTACCCTATATGAACTGAAAGGAACTTACTATCTACGTATGGGAGATTTAAGCGAAAGCATCAAATGGTATGATAAAGTGCCCGATAATTATATCAACTTCAATCTAAAATATGATTGGGAAACAGATGAATATATTGCAATATCTTCTACGGAATATAACGGATATTCGGGGATTTCTCCGCTAATCTTCAGTAACGGATTCAAGCGCTGGTATAATATTCCTGCCGAAAAAGAACTGACAGATGTTGTTTATCGACAAAAAGAGTTTTCCTTTCTTAATAAGTATCATAATAAAAAGACTTTGGTACAGTCATTGCTACGTTTAAAGAACATGGAAAAAGAGAAAAATGAAACAGGAATGTGTGCCGCCTATCTGCTTGCAAACTATTATTTCAATATCTCGGCGCGCGGATATTTTAGAAATATACCGTTCTATTTTGCTAATAACGGTTTCAGCAGTACACATTTCGGTGAATCCGTATCTGAAAATGAAGTTCCGGATTTCGAAAATGAATATAACTATAAAGGATTCTATTATTCCGTATTATTAACCAACGATGCTTTCAAAGCCCTGTCTTATTATGAACATGTAGCCAGATATTCTTCCAACCCTGAACTAAAAGCGAGAGCATTATTCATGGCATCGGCTTGTGCGCAGGATCTGTATGGTGGGAATGATGGGGATTATACGACTCCGGAAGATTATTATTCTGAAATTGCAAGAAAGTACAGTAATACCGGTTTCTTTAATGAAGCAAAAAACGAATGTAAATATTTTGATTATTATATAAAGAATGAATTTTGAATTAACAGCAGATTATAGCCCAACGGGCGACCAGCCGGAAGCAATAGCTCAGCTGACGGAAGGAGTTCTTGAAGGAGTTCCCGCACAAACACTGCTTGGTGTAACGGGCTCGGGCAAGACTTTTACGATTGCAAATGTTATCAAGAATATAAATAAACCGACTCTTATCCTAAGTCATAATAAGACACTTGCAGCTCAGCTTTACAGTGAATTTAAAAGCTTCTTTCCCAATAATGCAGTAGAATATTATGTATCTTATTACGATTACTACCAGCCGGAAGCCTATCTCCCGTCATCGGATACATACATCGAAAAAGACCTTGCTATCAATGAGGAAATAGACAAGCTTCGTTTGGCGGCAACTTCTTCTCTACTTTCCGGACGAAAAGATGTTATTGTTGTTTCATCCGTATCATGTATTTATGGTATGGGGAATCCATCAGACTTCTACAATAATGTAATAGATGTGCAACGGGGACGAATGATTAACCGGAATGTTTTTCTTCGCAGATTGGTAGACAGTCTTTATACCCGTAACGACATTGATTTGAATCGTGGTAATTTCCGTGTTAAAGGCGATACTGTGGACATTTATCTTGCTTACTCCGATCATATTCTCCGTGTTGTATTTTGGGGAGACGAAGTAGATGCTATTGAAGAAGTAGATCCAATTACAGGAGTGAAGATAGCAACGTTTGAAGATTACAAGATTTATCCCGCAAATCTTTTCATGACTACCAAAGAAAGTACCTTACGTGCTATCCATGAAATCGAAGATGATTTGACTAAACAGGTAGCTTACTTTGAATCTATCGGGAAACCTTATGAAGCGAAGCGGTTGTATGAACGGGTAACTTATGATATGGAAATGTTGCGTGAACTCGGACATTGTTCGGGCATAGAAAACTATTCCCGTTATTTCGACGGTCGCGAACCGGGAACCCGTCCTTATTGCCTTCTCGACTTCTTTCCAGAAGATTTCTTAATGGTCATAGATGAAAGCCACGTTAGTGTTCCCCAGATACGTGCCATGTATGGAGGAGATAAAGCCCGAAAAACAAATCTTGTAGAGTATGGTTTCCGCCTTCCTGCCGCTATGGATAACCGTCCGTTAAAATTTGAAGAATTTGAAGAAATGGTTCCTCAGACAATTTATGTAAGTGCCACTCCCGCCGATTATGAACTGGTAAAAAGTGAAGGAATTGTAGTGGAACAGGTTATTCGTCCAACAGGTTTGCTTGATCCTATCATTGAAGTACGTCCAAGCATGAATCAAATTGATGACCTGATGGAAGAAATCCAGTTGAGAATTGAGAAAGAAGAACGTGTATTGGTAACTACCCTCACCAAACGTATGGCAGAAGAACTGACCGATTATCTTTTACGTAACGATATAAGATGCAACTATATTCACAGTGATGTAGATACGTTAGAACGTGTAAAAATAATGGATGAACTTCGTCAAGGTATCTATGATGTGCTTATCGGTGTCAATTTGCTTCGTGAAGGTCTTGACTTACCCGAAGTTTCTTTGGTAGCTATCCTTGATGCTGATAAGGAAGGATTCCTTCGCTCCCATCGTTCGTTAACTCAAACAGCCGGACGCGCAGCAAGAAATATTAATGGGAAAGTAATTATGTATGCTGATAAAATAACAGAAAGCATGCAAAAAACTATTGATGAAACGAACCGACGACGCGAAAAGCAGCTTGCTTACAACGAAGAAAACGGAATCACTCCTAAACAAATTCAGAAAGCACGCAATATGGTTCTCATTGGTGGAGGAAATGAAGAAGAAGTCAAGAAAGTCTCCAAAGCATACATAGAACCGGCAAGTTCAAATATTGCAGCCGATCCGATTGTACAATATATGAGTAAAGGACAATTGGAAAAAAGCATTGAAAAAACAAGAAAGCAAATGTATGAAGCAGCCAAGAAACTTGAATTCGTTGAAGCAGCCCAGTATAGAGATGAACTTATAAAGATGGAAGATTTGCTAAAAGAAAAATGGCCGGAGGTATAAAGTAAAAGGGGACTTAAAAAAGCCCCCTTTATATTTTTGATTAATTTGTTCCTTCTTTAACCCCTTCTGCCCAACTTCCGCTCTGTTCTTCCATTTCCTTAAAAGTATTCTTCACATTTTCCTTCACTTTATTCACCTTGCTTTTTAATTGTAAAGTAGCAAACATACTTTTTAATTTGGTAACCTCTGCTTTCTCGGCATCGGTAAAGTCCTTATTGAACTTTTCATCGAATGTAGCAGTATATTCATCATACTTCGCATTGATTTTTGCCCAGTCTTCCTCTGTATAGTTCTGGCAATTGTCTTTTACATTCTCAACAAAGTCCTTAAAATTCGATAAATAAGATGTCTTGCTCGGACTGCAAGCTGTAAAAAGCAACACACCCAATAATAGTGATAATACTGTCTTCATAATGATATTCTTTTTTTTATAATTACTCTTCTTTCTCAATAATCCGGGCAGTCTCTACTTTCTCTAAGCGGGAACGTAGTTTATCCATCATCGACTTCCTGATCCTGAGAGTAATTAAACAATCCATATCATAAGATTGTTCGAGGATTTCCGGTTCCTCTTCTTTAACAATCCTCATAATATCATTCATGAAAGGATATTCAAAACCTATAGTAATATCTTCGTCAACAGTTTTCTCTATAATTTCGGCCATAGCAATAGCTTCAGCCGCAGCAGCACGGTAAGCAACTATCAGACCGCTTGTTCCTAATTTAATTCCTCCGAAATAACGAACAACTATTATCAATATATCGGTTAACTCATTAGAATTAATTTGTCCCAAAATGGGCTTGCCTGCAGTGCTCGAAGGCTCTCCATTATCATTGGCACGAAAATCTTTACGCTCATGTCCCAGCATATATGCATAACAAACATGACGGGCATCATAATATTTCTTCTGATATTGTTCCAAATAAGATTTTATTTCCTCATGTGTCCGTACAGGCAAAGCAACAGCTATGAACTTACTCCGTTTCTCCGTGTAAATTCCTTCCGAAATATCTGTTATGGTTTTATATGTATCTTCTTTCATACTTGCAAAGATACAAAAAGCACAGATTATTCAAAAAAGAATAACCCGTGCCGTTTCTGTTTGTAAGATGTGAGGAAGTTAATAAAAAATATTTGTTTATTATGATAACTTATGTATCACCAATCCTGAGCGAAGTTTAGGTTCGAACCAAGTGGTCTTCGGTGGCATGATGTTTCCGGTATCGGCAATATCCATCAATTGTTTCATTGAAACAGGATAAAGAGCCAATGCAACTTTCATTTCACCACTGTCCACACGCTTCTTTAATTCACCCAAACCTCTGATTCCACCAACGAAATCAATCCGTTTATCGGAACGTAAATCCTTTATTCCAAGGATTTGATCTAAAATAAGATTAGAGGAAATAGTCACATCCAATACACCGATAGGATCATTATCATCATAAGTACCTTGCTTAGCAGTGAGGCTGTACCATTTTCCGTTCAAATAGATTGAGAAGTTGTGAAGACCGTTAGGCTTATAGATAGTTAAACCTTTTTCTTCAACTATAAAATTCTTTTTTAACGCTTCAAGAAATTGTTCTTCCGACAAACCGTTCAAATCTTTCACAACGCGGTTATAATCAATAATAGTCAACTGATCGGCGGGGAAGCAAACTGCCATGAAGTAATTATATTCTTCATCCCCTTTGTGATTAGGATTTTGTTTGGCTTTCTCCGCCCCCACAAGAGCAGCAGCTGCCGAACGGTGATGTCCGTCTGCAATATACAAAGCAGGCATTGCTGCAAATTGTTTGGTAATCGCTTCAATATCCTCTTCCTTGTCTATAATCCAGAATTGATGACCGAAACCATCATCGGGAGCCACAAAGTCATAAACAGGCTTTTGAGAGGTGTATTTCTTTACGATAGCATCCAATTCTTTATTTTCAGGATAAGCAAAGAACACAGGTTCGATATTGGCATTATTCACACGTACATGCTTCATCCGGTCTTCTTCTTTATCCCGGCGTGTAAGTTCGTGCTTTTTAATTGTTCCGTTCATGTAATCAGGAACATATGCGCCTACTACCAAACCATATTGAGTTTTGCCATTCATGGTTTGAGCATATACATAGTATTGTTCCTTTTCATCCTGAACCAACCAACCTTTATCTTGGAACATCTGAAAGTTTTCCGCAGCTTTAGCATAAACTCTTTCATCATGTTCATCGGTTCCTATCGGAAAATCTATTTCGGGTTTAATGATGTGATACAAAGATTTAGCGTTACCTTCCGCTTCTTTGCGTGCTTCTTCCGAATTAAGTACGTCATAAGGACGGGAAGCAACTTGTTCCACCATTGGTTGTGGCGGACGTATCCCTTTAAAAGGTTTTATTCTTGCCATGGTATTAGTATTTAATTGATAATTAAAAGCCACAGACTAAGTACATAATCTGTGGCTCAAATATAGTATTTATTTCTAATAAATTACTTGTTTACACGGAATTTCTCACAACCGTCTTTAAAGAATCCGACGATTTGTTTGGCAGCAGCAATACCGGCATTTATATTGGCTTCGGCAGTCTGTGCACCCATTTTCTTCGGAGTAGAGAAATAACGTCCGGCAAATTTGGATGCAAATTCATCATTAGCACCCGGCATAATATCTGTGATATATTTCAAGTCGGCACGTTCTTCCATTAATTTAATCAATTCGGCTTCATTGATAACTTCCTTACGGGCAGTATTTACAAGAATACCTCCTTTTGGCATTTTGTTTACCAAGGCATAATTGATTGAGTTCTTTGTTTCAGCCGTTGCAGGTATATGCAATGAAACGACATCGCAAGCAGAGTAAAGTTCATCTGCTGAAGAAACAGCTTTTACACCATCGGCTTCAATAGCTTCTTTGGGACAGAAAGCATCGAAAGCATAAATATCCATACCGAAACCTTTGGCAATACGGGCTACATTACGTCCTACATTACCATAAGCGTGAATACCTAATTTCTTTCCTTTCAATTCCGTGCCCGAAGTTCCGTTATAAAAGTTACGGACAGCATACACCAAAAGACCAAAAACCAATTCGGCAACGGCATTTGAGTTTTGTCCCGGAGTGTTCATTACACAAACACCTTTGGCAGTGGCGGCAGCAAGATCCACATTGTCGTATCCGGCACCGGCACGTACTACAATTTTCAAATCTTTTGCTGCATCAATAACTTCTGCATCAATAATATCACTACGGATAATAATTGCATTGGCGTCTTTAACCGCTTCAAGTAACTTTGCTTTTTCGCCATATTTTTCAAGCAGAACCAATTCATATCCTGCTGCTTCTATTTCTTTACGGATACCATCTACCGCAACTTTGGCAAACGGCTTATCTGTTGCTACTAATATTTTCATGGTTTTCGCGGAGTTTTAATGTAATTTTTCAAATTCCTGCATACAATCAACCAATGCTTGTACACTTTCAATCGGCATAGCATTATAGCAAGATGCACGGAAACCGCCAACAGAACGGTGTCCTTTAATACCAACCATGCCTTTTTCTGTTGCGAATTTCAAGAAATCAGCTTCCAAATCTTTGTATTCGTCATTCATAACAAAACAAATGTTCATCAAAGAACGGTCTTCCTTGGCAGCAGTACCTTTAAAGAGTTTGTTACGATCTATTTCACCATATAATAAATCAGCTCTTTTCTGCGCTCTCTTTTCCATTTCTTTCACTCCTCCTTGTTCTTTTACCCAACGAAGAGTTTGCAATGCTGCATAAATAGGAACTACGGGAGGAGTATTGAACATGGAACCGTTATCTATATGGGTTTGATAATTCAACATGGTAGGGATATAACGTGAAACTTTACCCAATGCATCATTCTTTACGATAACGAAAGTAACACCTGCCGGAGCAAGATTCTTTTGTGCACCACCATAAATACAGATATATTTGGAAACATCAAGAGGACGTGAGAATATATCGGAAGACATATCGGCAATCACCGGAACCGGTGAATCCAATTCTTTACGTATTTCAGTACCATAGATTGTATTATTTGTTGTGATGTGGAAATAATCGGCATCGGCAGGAATAGTATAATCTTTTGGTATATATGTATAAGTAGCTTCGGCAGAAGATGCAACTTCAACAGTTTCACCAAATGCTTTAGCTTCTTTCATTGCTTTCTTAGCCCAAACACCAGTATTCAGATAAGCAGCTTTCTTTTCAAGGAAATTAAATGGAATCATACAGAATTCCAAGCTGGCACCACCACCTAAGAAAAGAACGGAATAACCTTCCGGAATGTTAAGCAATTCTTTGAATAAAGCAACTGCTTCATCTACGACCGGCTGAAAATCTTTTGCACGGTGACTGATCTCCATTAAAGAAAGTCCCGAACCGTTAAAATCCAATATAGCTTTTGCTGTGTTCTCAATTGTTGATTGAGGAAGAATCGACGGTCCGGCATTAAAATTATGCTTTTTCATGTGATGTTAGTTTAGAAAATTAATACAAAATTCATTTATTGGTGTCTTACGACATGGCGAAATTACGAATTATTTTCAGTAAAACAAATGTTTTCAAAAATATAATTCAGCATATTGAATAGTATTTCTTTCATTTTATTAATTATCACTACTTTATACTTTCATTTTGTCAACCATACATTTCATTTGCGTGAATAAATATTCATTATAATTTCAATTAGTTATATCTTTGGAAGCAATAAACAAAAAAAACATGAATTGTGTTATTAGGAGTAACATTCAAACAACATAAGATTATGAAACTTTTGATTAATTTCCTTATTTCGAGTATAGTCATCTATCTGGCTATTGTCTTTTTGCCGGGGATAGATGCACACAGCACATTAACAGCCGCCGCAGTAGCAGGTATTTTAGGATTGGCTAACATCAGCATCAAGCCTTTTTTGATGCTATTCGATATTATTCCTACTCTATTCACTATTGTTTTCGCCCTGTTTTTTATTAATGGCGCAATCGTGGTATTGGCAGATTGGATAATAGATGACTTTTCTACGGAAAATTTGTGGTATGTAATGTTATTCAGTGCAGTTATATCCGTTCTTGATTGGTGCATTCATAAACTGATATGGAAATAACCACAACAAAACAAAAGTTTTAAAAAGTTGCCGTCACCCGTCACCAAATTACTGTAATGCTTTACTATAAGTGGTTTAAGGTATGACGCTAACTTTTTGTTTACCCTCACTTTTGCTTTTTGCCGTCACCCTTTTGATGATTTATGCATCAAATGTCTTATAATATTTCACTTGCAGAACTAAAAAAAGTAGCAGTAAAAGGCATCAATCATTAAGGCATTTCCAATCCGTTCCTACTCTATGGCAAATCACTTGACAACTGTCACGCACTTACTTGACAGTTGTCAAGCGATTACTCGACAATTGTCAAGTGATCACGCGACAATTGTCAAAAGGTTAATTGTTCAGCATGGTCATATCTATATATGGGCAATAACCTATACCGCTTCCTCTATCTTTGTTTTGATTCCTTTAATCTTTTCACCATTTACCAAAGATAAAGTCTGTTTCAGCTTGCTCCGTTTGATAGCAGCAAAAGCATAATGGTCTTTTACATCAATCATGCCGATGTCTTCTTTTGCCAGATTGGCTTTTTTATAGAGGAAGCCCACAATATCTATTTTATTCAATTTATCTTTTTTGCCTTTACCTATATATATGGTAGCCCAAACAGGTTTGGACGGCTTCTTTATTGTTTCGGGAAGTTCGAACGTAGCAGGTTCTTCTGTTATATATTCCGGAACTCGTTCTTCGGGTCCCAAAACCAAATAAGCAGTTCCTTCGGCTTCCCAACGTGCAGTGCGCCCGTTGCGATGAGTGTATGCCTCTTCGTTGGAAGGAAGATGATAGTGTATGATGTGTTCTATATCGGGAATATCGAGTCCGCGCGCAGCAAGATCGGTCGAGACAAATACATGGCAGCTTCCATTGCGGAACTTATACAGAGCACGTTCACGGTCGGGTTGCTCCATGCCTCCATGGAAATATTCGTTATACAGTCCTTTTGAAGTAAGATACTTGCTTACACGCTCCACAGACTCGCGGTGATTGCAGAAAACTAAAGTAGACTCACTACCCAATGTGCATAGCAAACGGAACAGCGTTTCCAATTTATCTTTATCGGGAGAAAGAACTTTCATCAACTGCAAACGGGGAGATGCTTCATCAGGGTTAAGGAAGTTCAGTTTGATGGTTTTATTCAATCCTGCAAATTCCGGTATTTCTTCTGCATCCGTAGCTGATATTAACGAACGACGTTCCAAGTCGGGCAATTGGCTGATGACAGTTGCCATTTCTTCATGAAAACCAAACTCCAGACATTTGTCGAACTCGTCAATAATTAAAGTTTTGACAGTGCTTGCATCAAAGTTCTGTTTTGAAAGATGATCGTTCATTCTTCCCGGTGTACCTATGATGACGGATGGTTGAACTCCCATCATCGTGCGATGTTCTTCCATTGCAGGGCGACCGCCATAACAACTGATTGCTTTAAACTCCGTGCCCATTGCTTTAAACACATTCTCTATCTGCAAAGCCAGTTCACGGGATGGCACCAATACTACTGCCTGTACTCCTTTCACGTCGGGTTTTAAATCTGTCAGCAACGGCAACAGATATGCCAAAGTCTTCCCTGAACCGGTTGGCGAGAGAAGGATTAAGTCTTTGCCTTCGGCATATGCACTGATAGCAGCTTCCTGCATGGGATTTAGCTGCTCTATATTCAAACTCTTAAGAGCTTTATCTATTAATTCATTCTTCATATCTGCAAAAATACTATATTCGATACTTATAATAAAACAAAAGCCGGAATAAGTGTTTAACTTATTCCGGCTTATTAACTTATAATTTATAAACGGTTACCCGCCAAAGTTATCGAACATCAGGTTCTTAGCTGGTACGCCAAGACTGTCGAGCATCTTTTCTACGGCTTTACTCATCGGACCGGGACCACACATGTAGTATTCAATATCTTCCGGTTCTTCGTGATTTTTCAAATAAGTTTCATAAATCACATTGTGAACGAAGCCCGGAGTATATTTCACACCTGCTGCATCTGCTGCCGGATCAGGACGGTCGAGCGCCAAATGGAATGTAAAGTTCGGGAAGTCTTTTTCCAATTGCAAGAAATCTTCCAAGTAGAACACTTCATTTAATGCACGTGCACCATAGAAATATGACATCTTACGATCGGTAGTGTGAAGTGTCTTAGTCATGTGCATAATCTGGGCACGCAACGGAGCCATACCTGCACCACCACCAATCCACATCATTTCTTTCTTAGAATCGAAGATAGGATGGAAATCACCGTAAGGACCACTCATGATTACTTTATCACCCGGTTTCAAAGTGAATATGTAAGAAGAAGCAATACCGGCAGGTACATCCATAAATCCGGGACCTTGTTCTTTCGGCTTGAACGGAGGAGTGGCAATACGCACGGTAAGCATGATGCGGTCTCCTTCGGCAGGATAGTTAGCCATAGAATAAGCACGGATGGTTTCTTCCTTATTGGTACACTTCAATCCGAATAATCCGAATTTTTCCCAAGCAGGCAAATATTCGTCACCTATCAAACTCTTATCAATGTCTTTGTTATAGTCCATTGAATATGTAGGGATCTTAATCTGTGCATAAGAACCCGGAACAAAATCCATATGTTCGCCCTTAGGCAAAGCAACGATAAATTCTTTGATAAAGGTAGCAACGTTCTTGTTGGAAATAACTTCGCATTCCCACTCTTTTACGCCCATTACCGATTCATCAATCTTGATTGCCATGTCGCTCTTCACTTTCACCTGGCAACCCAAACGCCAATGGTCTTGTTGCTCTTTACGTGAAAAGTGAACTTTTTCAGAAGGAAGGATTTCACCTCCTCCTTCCAATACCTGACAACGGCACTGTCCGCAAGAACCTTTACCACCGCAGGCAGAAGATAAGAAAATCTTGTTTGCAGATAGAGTAGAAAGCAATGTAGAACCGGATTCTACCTCTACCTCGTTATCCCCATTGATAGTCAATTTTACATTGCCCGATGGAGTAAGATAACGCTTAGCAACAAGAAGAATAACAACGAGTAGTAAAATGACCACAAGGAACACTACTATACTCGTACCGATCATCGTCGGGTTTATTGCTAATATCATTGTTCTATTTATTTTATGGTTAAACTACAATTATAATTTCAATCCCGAGAAGCACATAAATGCCATAGCCATCAAACCTACTGTGATAAAGGTGATACCCAATCCTTTCAATGGAGCAGGAACATCCGAATATGCCATCTTTTCACGTATGGCAGCCAAGCCGACGATAGCCAGCAACCAACCGATACCCGAACCGAAAGCATAAGTAGTAGCTTCACCAATATTAATGAAATGTCTTTGTTGCATAAACAAAGAAGCACCCATGATAGCACAGTTTACAGCAATCAACGGAAGGAAAATACCTAATGAGGCGTAAAGTGACGGACTGAAACGTTCAACCACCATTTCCACTAATTGTACAATACCCGCGATAACAGCGATGAAGAGGATAAAGCTAAGGAAGCTCAAATCCACACCTTCAACCAATGCGTTAGCTTTTAATACATAGTTCTCAAGTAAGTAGTTCACCGGAAGAGTAACGATCAACACGAATGTTACCGCAATACCCAATCCTAATGACGTTTTTACATTCTTCGAAACTGCAAGGTAAGAACACATCCCCAAGAAGTATGCGAAGATCATATTGTCGACGAATATCGACTTTACAAATAAACTCAAATAATCATTCATTTCTTTTCGATTTTACGGGGGTTAGTTACTTTTCCTGCAATTCTTTGTTACGTGCACGTTGTACCCAAATGATACATGCCACAATAATCAAAGCCATCGGAGGCATTAACATCAAACCATTATTCAAATATCCCAATTCATAGAATCCTTGAGGTATCACTTGGAAACCGAACAATGCGCCCGAACCAAGCAACTCACGGAAGAAAGCAACGATTACAAGAATTATTGCATAACCGAGACCGTTACCAAGACCGTCAAGGAATGATTCCCAAGGACCGTTTGCCATAGCAAATGCTTCCAAACGTCCCATCAAGATACAGTTTGTGATAATCAAACCGACATATACAGAAAGCTGAACGCTGACATCGTAAGCATAAGCTTTAAGGATTTCACTGACAATAGTTACCAATGCGGCAACAACTACCAACTGTACAATAATACGAATACGGTTCGGAATAGTATTACGAAGCAAAGAGATAATCACATTCGCAAAAGCAACGATAACCGTTACCGAAAGTCCCATCACAATAGCCGGTTCCAACTTGGCTGTTACAGCAAGAGCCGAACAGATACCAAGTACCTGCATTGTTACAGGGTTATCCAAATTAAGTGGGTTGGAGAATACTTCTCTATTCTTCTTAGAAAACAATTGACTCATTTCTATTTCCCTCCTTATTTATTAGTTAAAAAATTAGTGTACAGATTAAGGCAGTCTTTCAACATAGCATCAACACCTTTAGATGTAATAGTACCACCGGAGATACCATCAACCTGAGTTTCGGCGTCTTCAACCTTGCCAAACTTAGCAACGCCCAAAGCTACATTACCGTCTTTCATCACATGTTTGTCTTTGAACTCACTTTGGAAATGAGGAGTTGCAATTTCAGCACCCAATCCCGGAGTTTCTCCTGCATGAGAGAAATACGAACCATAAACTGTATTCTTATCATCATTCAATCCTATATATCCCCAGATAGGTCCCCAAAGTCCGGCACCATAAACAGGTACTACATATTTGGTTTGTCCGTCAACATCGCAAACAAATACGTGTAAACGACCGTCAGCAATCTCTCCCTTGTAATTTGTGCTGAAAGGCTTGTCATTTTCAATCAATTCACCTTCGGGAGTAAGTAACATATCCTGTTTTACAATTTCAGAATAAGTTTTTTCGGCATCTTGTACACCTGTAATATTCAATGCAGCAAGAATCTGCTTTTTAGTATCCAATTCCACATTCTTGTCCTGAGTGCTCTTCAGAGAAGAAGAAACAAAAGCCAAGAGGAATGCAACGATAACAACCATTACCGAAGCATAAATCATAGTATAAGAATTACTATTTGTATTCATTGTTATCGGTTTTAATTGTTATTAGTAGATTTAATTGCACGTTTTTCACGGCTACTGATATTTGACTGAACTACACAATAGTCAATCAATGGAGCAAAGATGTTCATCAACAGAATTGCCAACATCATACCTTCAGGATAGCCCGGATTCAATACACGAATAATGATAGCCATTGCACCGATAAGGAATCCGAAGATATATTTACCGGTTTCGGTACGTGCAGAAGTAACAGGATCGGTAGCCATAAACACAGCACCGAAGCAGAAGCCACCCAATACGAGATGTTCATACCATGGCAAGTGTGCCATAACGTTAGTTGCAGAGCCGAAAGTATTGAAGATGAATCCCATGAAAGCACCACCTACAAAGACAGACAACATTGTTTTCCAACTTGCAATACCCGTAGCGAGAAGCAATATAGCCCCTAATGCTATTGCAATGACACTTGTTTCACCGATTGATCCCGGAATGAAACCGACAATCATATCCCACAGTGTAGCAGGAGCACCGGCAACATTATGAATGGTAATATCTCCTGTTGCAACAGCAGCCTGTCCGAGAGGAGTAGCACCGGTAAATGTATCTACCAACTGACCACCGCCAATTCCACAAATGCTGTCTGTACTTACCCAAACTGCATCACCGGACATTTTAGAAGGATATGCAAAGAACAAGAATGCACGTGTAATCAATGCGACATTGAATATATTCATACCTGTACCACCAAATACTTCTTTTGCGAAAATTACAGCAAAAGCAGTAGCAACGGCAATAATCCAAAGCGGACAATCAACCGGAACGATTAATGGAATAAGCATACCGGAAACAAGGAAACCTTCCTGTATTTCTTCGTTCTTCCATTGAGCAACTGCAAACTCTATTCCCAAACCAACTACGTAAGATACAACAATCTTAGGCAATACAGCAAGGAAACCATAACCAAACAATTCCCAGAAACTACCCTCAGTTCCGATAGCAAGGAAATGCTGGTAACCTACATTATACATACCGAACAACAATGCCGGTACTAATGCAATAACAACAATCGACATGATTCTCTTACTATCAATAGAATCGTGGATGTGAACTCCTGATTTAGATGTTTCATTCGGTACGAACAAGAATGTTTCAAAACCGTCGAAAACAGATCTAAACATCGAGAGCTTTCCGCCTTCCTCAAAGTTAGGCTTTATCTTGTCGAGAAAATTTCTTAACGCTTTCAATGTTATAAAGTTTTTATATTAATATTATTATTAGCACATTTCAGCACGCAACGCATCAAGTCCGGCACGAACAATACGTTGTAATTCAAGCTTAGATGAATCTACAAATTCACAAAGAGCAAAATCTTCAGGGGCAACTTCATAAATACCCAAAGCTTCCATACGATCAATATCCCCTGCAATAATTGCTTTAATCAAAAATTCGGGAAGTATACTCATCGGGAATACTTTATCATATTCATTAGACATAATCATGTGACGTTCACCTCCCTTAATACGTGCATCAATTACATATTCACGTTTCTTAAAGGCATCCAGAATCCAGCTGAAATAAGAATGATTCACA
Source organism: uncultured Bacteroides sp. (assembly GCA_902492205.1). Classification (GTDB taxonomy): domain Bacteria; phylum Bacteroidota; class Bacteroidia; order Bacteroidales; family Bacteroidaceae; genus Bacteroides. The sequence goes on from CABUKU010000002.1 coordinate 100,187, forward strand.
CTGAACTGACTAAAACGCGGCATGATGAATCCCAACATTTCATGCACATCATTTCCTTCTGGAATAACGGTTAACTGAGTATCGCGTGCACCGAGGTATCCGTTAGAAGAAACGATTTTACCGGTTAACACATTACCACTGATATAACGTACTTCTTTATCTTTGGTTACATTGCCTGCAAAAACAGGAGTAAGCAATGCTCCTACTTTCAATTTGCAATAAGCCGGCTTTGAAACTTCAGATCCGGTCAAAGCTACTGTACGAGTGAAGTCTATAACGCCATTGTTGAATAAGCGGCCTATGAAGATAACTTCTTCGGCACCAATAGTCCAAACAATTTCACCCTTGTTGATAGGATCAACATGGTTTATCTGAACTCCGACATTACCGGCCGGATCAGGACCATCGAATAAAGTTACAGTAACATTCTTTGCTTGTGTCAGTGCAGAAGACGATTGTTTCACACTCACACCCAAATTTACTTTAGCTATTTTTGCCAAAGCATCTAATCCTGTTTGGAAATCCTTTTCCTGTCCCTGAAGAACAAATTCGAAATCAGGAGCCAACGGTTTAGAATCAAAAGCCGAAATAAAGATAGCTTTTGGAGTATCTTGTGGATTTGCAACTACATCATAAGGACGCTGTTTGATGAATGCAAATAACCCGGCTTCAAGAAGTGCTTCTTTTACCTGATCAGAGGAAAGTCCCGAAACATTCTTTTTTCCAAACTCTTCGTAATCTTGCTCTTCGGCAGCTTGCACTGTGATGCTAAGAACTTTTCGGCGTTCGCCTCGCTCTACACAAGTAACAACACCACTCACGGGAGAAACGAACTTAACTTCAGGGTGGTTTTTATCAATAAACAACGCCCCTCCGGCCATGACATACTCCTGTTCTTTCACAACTACTTTCGGAGTAACTCCATGAAAATCATCAGGAACTATAGCATAGAATCCCGGTTCTTTCACGTCAAAGTACTCTTTGGCAGGCTTGCCTTTCAGGTTAATATCGAGGCCTTTACGTAATTTTATTACATTTGCCATGTGTCTAACAAATAATGGTTTTAAAATTTGAGCGCAAAAGTAACTAAAAATAATGTGAAAAAATAGCGTTTTATCAAAGAATTAGAGAAAAAAATCTTTAATAAAATCGTTATCGTACACGAGATTCAAAGAAAAAATATAGCAAACATTTTATTTTTTTGATAAAGACAAACAATAGAGTATCAAAGGATTAAATTCCAAACCCGTGTACATTACGCAAACATGTATAATTTTATTCAATCAAATTATTAGCATATATCAATAGTTTTTTATTCCTTTGCCGAAGTATAACGAAAACTAATAAAGAAAGATTTTATCAGGCAGGTCACAGAATACAGTCTATTATTTCTCTTCAATATACACAAATCATCAATGCAGGAATGCGCTTGGCAATCTATATTTTACAACATTATCTTAAGCAAGAAGATTCTTTAGTAATTTATTCATGAGAAGCAGTTTAACGTAGCATTTAAATTATATTTATTAATTATGTCCTATAATAAAGTCTTCACTTTATTATAAGCAATTATATTATCTATAAGTATGAATAAATTATCACCAATAAGACAAATATGTTTTATTATCAGTTGCAGTTTCATAGTAAGTTGTCAGAATTACGAAGGTATCAACAATGACCAAGATGCACACATTGTAAGTTTTTCTTTTAAAGGATTAGATGCCTCCTTACAATCAGTCCTGAATAAGTTGACGGATTTTCATTTGCACATAACGGATATGGAAGGAAAAACAGTAAGTTACAAAAACTTTGATAACATTGAATCCATCCCTACCATAGAGATTGAGCAAGGCAATTATCAGGTTCTTACAGTAGCTAATGCCAAACCTGAAGTATTCAAAGTTCCCTCATCCCCTTTAACTCCACAATCCGTTATAAGTTTACAGCCCACAGCCGCCAATATTTCAGAGTTATGTTTAACCAATAATCCTTTGACAGTTACAGAAGACGAAAATAATGAATTGGAACTAACTCTGGTACGTGTTGTAGGCAAAATCAATATAGCCGTTGAGAATGTTTCCGAAGACACAGAAAGCATACAAGTATGTATAAACAATATGTTTAGCAGTGTCCGGATGAACAGCACATATCCGGGAGATGTAACCACTTGTTCCTTCAATTTGTCCCAAGACACTGAAACCAATTTATATTCGGCTCAAGACATCATCCTTTTCCCAACCGACGGTAATGTAAATATAACCTATACAATCACTGATAAAAAGGGAAAGAATAAAGTATATACCCAAACTTTTGACAACGCATTGGAAGCTAACGGAACTCTAAACATCACTACTTCCCTATCCAACATCGTACGCAACATAACTCCCTGCATATCATTAAAAGAATGGGATGAACCCATTAATATTTCAAACACCATTATCATTGGAAAAGATGAAAACAATGAAGAAGAAAATAATACCGATAAGATTCTCTTTAACGGACTGCCGGACGATTTTATTCCGATAAAAGTATCTGTTGTCTGTAAAAACAAAAACGATGAATTGCTTCCCGCCACAGAAACTAATGTTGATTCAGAAATAGCGATTAATACTCCAAACGGAGCTTCCAAACTAATAAAAGCAACTTTTACGAATGCTTCCAACAATAGTTTTTCTGTTTATTTTGGTAAAACAGGGATAGAAGGAGTGTATATCCAAAAAGTAATCACATTGCCCAAAGCTCCTATTCTTGGAAATTACTATGCCGGAGGAATTATCATTAATCAACAAGGAAATGAAGGTTATCTCGCTTATAAATGTACAGCAATTTCAGTAGATACTTGGGTAAAAACGAGATGGGGAGATAGCAGTGAGATTAAAATTACCTCAACTACTGATGCACAAGCAAACGACAAAGTATTGATGGCTTTCCTAAAGAAAAATACGGAATGGGGATTGAATTTATTCCCTGCATTCAAAATGTGCAAAGAATATCGGGGAGGAGGTTATGATGATTGGTATTTCGCAACCGCATCAGATTTAACAAAAGCTTATTCGATTTACTCTCAATCTCCCGATTCTTTTAATAGCCTGATATCAAAGTATGCCCCAACCAATCCGTTAAGTTTTAAAGATGGCACATCATATATAACATCTACAGAAAGTAAAGAAGTACCTTCTGACAAATGTTGTGGAATAAAATTCCCCTATAACGAAAGCTTACAAATTACCAAAAGAGACACATCACACAAAGTATGTGCAGTACGCTATTTATAACTAAAATAAAACACATTTTATGGCAACTTAGGTAAAGATACTATAAGTTAAGAGTAAACATACCGTTTGTTAAGTAAAAACATAAAGAGAGTTTCATAAAAAGGTGTAGGTCTTTCGTTTGAAAGACCTACACTATTTTTTAATAAGAAGTAGAGTAATTTTATATTTGAAGTAAGATAATTGACGAAGCTATACAAACAACTATTCGTCTGACATATTACAAATATACAACATTTTCCCCGGATTTCCAAATTTCGGGCTATCTTACCACCTGCCTTTTCCAATCAGGAAAAACATGATATAATGCAAAAAGAGGATACATCAATGATGTACCCTCCTTTCATATATAAAAGTCAGCAACTTTTTTTAGATAATATATTGAGAACTGATAGATTCGTTGTTCATCACACGACGAATAGTTTCAGCAAACAAATCTGCAATCGTTAATTGTTTCACTTTCTTGCAATCGCGCACATAAGGAATACTGTCAGTAAATACCATTTCAGTAAGTTCTGAATCAGTAACACGTTCGGATGCAGGGCATGACATTACACAATGGCTTGCAATGGCACGAACCGATTTGGCTCCTGCTTCTTTCATAATGTTTGCAGCTTTGGTAATGGTACCCGCTGTATCAACAATATCGTCAATCAGAACTACGTTCTTATCTTTTACATCACCGATAATCTGCATAGAAGCAACTTCATTTGCTTTCTCACGTGATTTATTACACAATACCAATGGAACACCTAAATATTTTGAATAAGTGCTGGCTCTCTTAGAGCCACCAACGTCCGGAGTAGCAATAACCAGGTTTTCCAATTTAAGTGATTCGATGTATGGCAAGAATACTGCTGATGCATAAAGGTGGTCAACCGGAACATCGAAGAAACCTTGAATCTGGTCTGCATGCAAGTCCATAGTAATAAGACGGTCAATCCCTGCAACACTTAATAAATCAGCAACCAATTTAGCTCCGATAGAAACACGTGGTTTGTCTTTTCTATCTTGACGTGCCCATCCAAAATAAGGGATGACAGCCACAATGCTCTTTGCTGATGCTCTCTTTGCTGCATCGACCATCAACAAAAGTTCCATTAAGTTGTCTGAGTTAGGGAAAGTAGATTGAACTAAAAATACATGTGAGCCTCTAATAGATTCCTCATAAGAAACAGCAAATTCGCCATCTGCGAAATGCATAATGTTCATGTTTCCAAGTTTACAATCAAGGCATTTACAAATTTTTTCTGCAAGGTATCTGGAGTTAGTTCCAGAGAATACCATAAAGGGTGCTTTTTCGCTCATTTTGTAATAGTTGTTACCTATTTGTTAATTTGTCTGCAAAGGTATGAATTCTTTCTGCATTGGAAAAGACTTCTCATCATATTTTTTATTTAATAATGCCTTTTACCAGGAACTGTTCCTTATTAAACATATTCTATTTATTTTTAAGTTCTGCAAGGAGTGTTTTTCTTCTTATTAACTTTATGGTTTAAGAAAATATGGCGAACTTTGCAAATCGAAAACAAAGTGTTGCAGAAACAAGTTGAATTGTGATTTTATGAGATATTCCAAAACTCCTTCCCCTCTTTTATCTTTAGTTCCCATATTTATATTAGTTGTTTTGTTATTTGTCATCATCCGCACATTCGGAAGCGATGCCCTGTCGGGAGGCAGTCAGATTGCTTTGCTCACGGCAACTGCCGCGTGTTGCTGCATCGGTTTGTTATGGCTCAAAGTAAAATGGAAAGATTTCGAAATTGCAATAGTCAATAATATATCCGGAGTAGCCACGGCTATTATCATCCTTCTGATAATAGGCGCCCTGTCGGGAGCATGGATGATTAGCGGAGTAGTCCCTACCCTAATATATTATGGAGTTCAAATTATACATCCTCATTTCTTTCTTGTTTCCACCTGTGTCATATGTGCCATTGTTTCGGTAATGACAGGAAGTTCGTGGACGACTATTGCCACCATCGGTATTGCATTAATGGGAATAGGACGTGCACAAGGATTTGAAGAGGGATGGATAGCAGGCGCTATTATTTCGGGAGCTTACTTTGGAGATAAAATGTCCCCTTTGTCGGACACCACCGTTTTAGCTGCTTCCGTAACAGATACACCTTTATTTAAGCACATTAAATATATGGTTATAACTACCGTGCCTTCTTTAATTATCACTCTAATCATATTCACAGTTGCAGGATTGTCACATAATGTGACAGACACCACTCACATTGCCGAATTTACCACAGCACTGGATAATAAGTTCAATATTAACTTCTGGTTGTTGATAGTACCAATAGCAACAGGTATAATGATAGCCAAACGCATCCCGTCCATTATTACATTATTTCTTTCTACTTTGCTTGCCGGAATATTCGCTCTTATCTTCCAACCCGATTTATTACGCGAAATATCCGGTTTGCCAATACAAGGGATTACATCTAATTTTAAAGGGTTGCTAATGACTTTTTATGGCAGCACACAGTTAGACATGCACAATTCAGAACTTAATGAATTAATTGCTACCCGCGGAATGGCAGGAATGATGAATACCATTTGGCTGATTATCTGTGCTATGTGTTTTGGTGGAGCAATGACAGCCAGCGGGATGCTCGGAAGTATTACTTCAGTATTCCTCCGATTTATGAAGAAAACAATCGGAGTAGTGGCATCCACCGTTATTTCAGGAATCTTCTTAAATCTGGCAACTGCCGATCAATATATTTCCATTATCCTAACCGGGAACATGTTTCGCGATGTTTATCGGGCAAAAGGGTATGAAAGTCGGTTGCTGAGCCGAACAACAGAGGATGCAGTTACAGTCACTTCTCCCCTTATTCCGTGGAACACTTGCGGAATGACTCAGGCAACAATTCTCAGTGTGCCTACATTAACTTATTTACCCTATTGCTTCTTCAACCTCATCAGTCCTCTGATGACAATTATTGTAGCGGCAATAGGGTACAGAATAAAAATAAGCCGGAACAAATAAAATTTAGAAAGCCTCCGTCATATTGAAGTAGAAGAGATTTTTCTTATTCACCATATCACGCCCAAGATCGAAACGTACATTCATACGGGGTTGCACCTCTATGCGTAATCCTACCCCGGCATTAGGTAATACTCCTTCTATCTTTGTAGGATTAGGTCCCATAAATCCACATCCTCCCCACGCTACAAAACCTACATGGTTAATCATCTTACTCACCCAATTCTTCTTTGAAGTATTAATCATCTGGCGATATTCAGCCATAACTACATGGGAAGATTTATCACGGTACTGTCCCATATAATATCCACGCAAGTCAAACGGGCTTCCGGTTAAAGTATATTTATTTAATGGCACATCACCGAATACATTCTTACTCTGGGCAGTCCAAGCGATTACCTTACGCTTGCCAACGCTTTTATACTGCCGGTAATCCAATTCCAACTTATAGAAATTATTATCACTGCCAAGGAACTTTTCATAAGCCATTCCACGAAAGTCAAGATAAAGACCGGAATAAGGATTTGCAGGGATGTCACGACTATCATAATTAACAATAAAACCTACTCCCGAACTGAAATTACTATATCCATTTTCATTCCCCCCTGCTTCTACATACGATGGTAACTCCAACAGGCCTTTAGCCGGTTTAGTCATTTTATCATAATTAATATCAATCTGAGGACCAAAGAATATATTACTGCTACCCATACGGAACATAAACCAAGGATTTACCTGAAAACCACTGTAACGGTATAAACTGGTAGTATCGCTACGAACATAATCTTTGTTGGTGTCATAACCTACCCCATAAAAGTTATCTTCCATATTCTTATAAGCAAATATACCGAAAATACGGAATCTATCTCCCTTAAAGAATAATTGCGGACGTGTAGAAACATTGAAACCACCTTTAAACAAAAAGGCTGCATAAATAGGTAAAACAGAACGCTTTAACAACGTATCAGCCGGATTGGTGCGAAAAGTAAGCAAAGCACTTGCTCCCAGTAGCACTCCATAATCGGGGCTAAAACTAGGACCTCCCAATATATTATAGTGGAAATTACGTTTCGCAACTTTCAAGCGCCGCAATTCGCGCTTGGAAAGAGCCGGTGCAACACTGTCTGTATTAGCAAATGAAACAGAATCTGTCTTATCTGAAAATAAAGAATTTACTACTGCCTGATTATCTTTAATAATAGGAACTCCCGCTTTCACTTCCTGAGCCGATAAGCCCATGATTGGCATTATTGTAACTATCAATACAATAATTGTAATGTATTTCTTCATACTTCTTTCAAAATATGTGTGCAAAGGAAACTATTTTTCTTCACATGGTTTTAAATAATCTGTTTAAAAACCGTAAATTTGAAGCGAAATTTTAATTCTTAAAACATATAACATGAATAAACGTATTTGGTTACCTTTTGTTTTTCTTATCACTTTAGGTGTACAAGCACAAGAAAAGCAAGGTGGAATTTCACAAGACATGCTGCAACAAATAAAAAAGAGTTATCAAGGTACGGCTACAGACAAGGCTTTGCGTAATGCCATTAGCAATAACGACATTCGTAATCTGGCTTTGAACCAAGAAAACAGACCTAACTTTGATACTTACTTTTCAGACCGTGTTTTGTCAAAAGGCATCTCAGACCAGAAATCATCAGGTCGTTGCTGGTTATTTACCGGATTGAACGTAATGCGTGCAAAGATGATTGAAAAGTATGGGCTAGGTGCTTTCCAATTTTCTCAGGTTTACCCGTTCTTTTGGGATCAATTAGAAAAATCTAATTTATTTCTGCAAGGAATCATAGATACCCGTGAAAAACCGTTAGATGATAAAATGGTTGAATGGTTATTAAAGAATCCTTTAAGTGACGGAGGGCAATTTACCGGCATAGCAGACATTATCGGAAAATATGGCCTTGTTCCAAGTGAAATCATGCCCGAAACCAGTAACAGTGCAAACACATCACGCATGGCAGATCTGATAAAACAAAAGCTACGTGAAAATGCTTTAGAGTTACGGGATATGGCAACTAAGAAAGCTAAACTTTCAGACTTGGAGAATAAGAAAACAGAAATGCTGGGTACTATATACAGAATGTTAGTCCTTAACTTGGGTGAACCTCCTACTTCTTTTAAATGGACAATGACGAACGCACAAGGTAAACCTGTAAGTACCAAACAATATACTCCGAAATCTTTTTATGACGAATATGTCGGTGAGGATTTAACCAATAACTATATCATGCTGATGAACGATCCCAGCCGTGAGTATTACAAGTTATATGAAATTGATTATGACCGTCACAGATATGACGGCAACAACTGGACTTATGTAAATTTACCGATTGAAGATATAAAAGAAATGGCTATCAAGTCTATTAAAGACAGCACGATGATGTACTTCTCTTGCGATGTTGGTAAATTCTTAAATTCAGGAAAAGGATTGCTTGATGTCAATAACTATGATTATGCCTCATTATTCGGAACACAATTCGGTATGGATAAGAAACAACGCATCCAAACATTTGCCAGCGGTTCATCACATGCCATGACTTTAATGGCTGTTGACTTAGACCGGAACGGAACACCGAAGAAATGGATGGTGGAAAACAGTTGGGGAGCCGATAATGGTTACAAAGGTCATTTAATAATGACGGACGAATGGTTCAATGAATATATGTTCCGTTTGGTAGTAGAGAAAAAATATGCGCCGGAAAAAGTATTGAATATACTGAAACAAAAGCCAGTCCGCTTACCGGCATGGGATCCGATGTTTATGAATGAAGAATAATCAACTTTGATAAACAGAAGAAGCCGGACTCTAAAGTAAATACTTGGAATCCGGCTTCTTAATTTTTACAATTACCTTTATTATGAATGAGAACGAGATTTCTTATTTTTTTGCATCGGCTAATTTACCCATATTGTAGGTTCCTCTACGGGCAACATTACCATTTTGGTCATATTCCACGAAAGGACCGTCTTTCTTTCCTTGTTTAAAAAAGCCTTCAAACCGGGTTCCGTCTTTAGTTTCCATTATACCTTTGCCATCTTCTACTCCATCTTTAAACTCACCCTGATATTTAGTTCCGTCTTTCAGATATAGAGTACCTTTGCCATTGGCAACATTATCTTTCCATGTACCTTCATATACATCACCATTTCCCCAAATATATTTACCCTGTCCGTTACGATGGTTATTTACCCACATACCATCATAAACAGCTCCATTGTTCCAAGTGAATACTCCATGACCGTCCTGTTCCCCGTCTTTAAATTCACCTACATATTTATCACCATTATTATGGAAATAAATTCCAGTTCCTGTACGTTCACCATTTTTATAAGAACCCTCATAACGGTCTCCAGTATGGAAATAATATATACCTTGTCCGTGTTGCATGTCATTGTCCCAATCTCCCACATACTTATCTCCGTTTTCATAAAGATAGGTACCTTTCCCATGACGGACATCATTTAACCATTCGCCGTCATATTTGGATTTATCTGACCATTGCAACACACCTTTACCATTCTTTTTATCTCCTTTCCAGTGTCCCTTATATTCCGAACCGTCTTTCCATTTGTACGTCCCCTCACCTTCGCGCTTATCATTTGCCCAATTACCTATATAAGTATCTCCGTTGAAATAATACATAGTTCCGGCTCCATGTTGATAATCGGCAAACCACATACCTTCGTAACGGTTATTATTGGCAAAATAGAAAGTGCCTTTTCCATGCTGTTGATCTTGGAACCACTGGCCTTCATATCTTTCACCATCTGTAAAAGAATAAACTCCGTGACCTTCACGTTTGCCTTTTACATATTCACCTTCATAAACGTCGCCATTTTTAAAAACAGTCTTTCCTTTACCATTCGGTTTGCCATGCCTAAGCTCTCCGGTGTATGTCGAACCATCTTTAAAAGTATAATTGCCTATCTTAATCTGTGAAGAGAAAATATTAGTCACTTTATCCAGAAAGCCTGTTTTTTCCTGAGCTTTAACTTCGGTTTGTGCCAATAAAAATATGAGTATTGCAGTGTATATGTATTTTTGCATGATAATGATTATAAAAAACTAATATGACAAAGATAGTATTTATCTGCCAAACACAGGAGCTTTATTAGAATTTGTTAGCTATTTTAAAAAGAAAAAAGCGGAATCCTTATACTTTCTTTCCGGCAATAACTTCAATAAGAGACTCTTTATGGATATATTTACAAGCAAGATCACGCAATTCTGCAGGTGTTACATTTCTCACAGCTTCCAATGAACGCTGAAAATAATCTGCATCCAGATGGTTGACATCAATAAACATCCATGCATCCGACAAGGAGAATGGTCCTTCATAACTGCGGCACATATCGCCCAACATATAACTACGCACCATTTCCAACTCCTTTTGAGGGACTAATTCTGTTTGCAACCGATTTATTTCATGATATACCTCTTTCACTATGTTTTCAGTATATTCATTGGCAGCCTCCGTAGACACAGTGAAAATACCCGAACCGGAATAAAAACCAATTCCGGCAGCTATTCCATAAGTATATCCTTTATCTTCACGGATATTAGACATCAGGCGACTGCCAAAATATCCGCCGAATATAGTCATCAATACCCTCATCTTCAAATAATCGGGATTTGTACGTTCCATCATCGGCGCACCCATCTTAATGGAACTTTGCATAGCATCAGGACGTTCAAGAAATATACGTTTATCTTTAAGCGGTTCTATTGCAAATGATGTACTTACAGATTTGCCTGAAGAAACATTTCCCCATGAAGATGTCCCCAAAGTATTTTCCAAAGCAATAATCACCTCGTCAGTTACTTTGCCGGCAAGATAAGCAGAACAATTTCCGGAATGATAGTAACGATTATGAAACTCCTTCAAAACATCAGGAGTAATTTTACCGAAATCTTCCACCTCTGCATAATGTGAACAAGGATGCCCCGGTCCAAAAATAGAACACAAATAATTCTTCTGTGCAATGACATCCACTTTTGCACTGTTTACAAGAAACTGTTGTCTATTGGCATCGACAACCGTACTAAGCTCTTTCTCCGGAAAAGTGGGTTCTTTCAGAATAGATTCAATTACGGAAAGAGTTTGTTCAAAGTATTTGTTTAATGAATAGAGTGTCAGATAAGTACACTCGAATGCTGCCGATAATTCCAACCATGCACCATAATAATCTAATTTCTCTGCAATTTGTTTCGAAGTAAACATTCGGCTCCCTTCCCTTAGCATACGATTAGCAAAAAGAGCTTGCAATACTTGAGTCTGTTGCCACTTGCCACCACCAAAAATCAAATCGAGACGTACCACTTCCTGCTCTCCGGCATTAACCATATTAAGTGGTATGCCATTCGGCATGATTCTTTTTTCCGGTTGTGTAATACTAATCTTTTCTATCGGCGCTACAGGCGGTTGTTGTGTTCTATCGAGCATATTCTTATCGGGTATGTTCTTTTAAAAATACTTCGGCGCGGGCTAAATCCTGAGGAGTATCAATACCTATGGTTTCCACTTCACTGATGCCAACCTTTATAGTATAGCCATTTTCCAGCCAACGAAGCTGTTCCAACGATTCTGCCAATTCTAAAGAAGATTGAGATAATGATGTTATCTCTTTCAACACTTCGGCACGGTAGGCATAAAGTCCTATATGTTTGTAATAAGTATGATTTTTCAGCCAATCTTTTGCCTCCACATTACGCTGAAAAGGAATAATGGAACGACTGAAATACATGGCATTCATATTTTTATTCACTACTACCTTTGGAGAGTTGACATTCTCCAATGTTTCAAAAGCATCATCTGCCGAAAAAGGTTTAACCAGCGTAGCAATTTGAGTGGAAGCATCATCAAAACAAGCTTTTACCGCCATTAACTGTGAAGGTTGTATAAACGGTTCATCTCCTTGAATATTAACAATCACATCATATCCCTGCCCTACTTTCGTGTAAGCTTCGTAACATCTGTCGGTACCGCTTTTATGATTCACGGAAGTCATTACCACTTTACCGCCAAATGCCTTGACAGCATTTTCAATGCGTTCATCGTCTGTTGCTACATAAGCAGCATCAAGCACTCCCGCCACTTGTTCATAAACTCTTTGTATCACAGTCTTTCCCCCCAACATAGCCAAAGGCTTTGCCGGAAAACGGGTAGATGCATATCTTGCCGGAATTATTCCTATGAATTTTGTCATACTTGTCTCTTTTGTATGGCAAAAGTACAAAAAGATTTGGTTATAAGGGCTAATTAGCTTTAATTTGTGGGAAAAACCAAGAACTGATGAAGATACACTCCTGCCTCATTTGCATAGGAAGCAACACTAATAAGACAGAAAATATAAAAACTGCACGTAAAGAACTGGAAGAACTATTTCCCGATATCATGTTCGGTAAAGAAATGCTTACCACCCCTCTGTATTTTAAATCCAATCCGGAAATGTTCATCAATCAATTGGGAGTATTCCATTCCGGCATGAGCGTAGAAGAAATTAAATTTCATTTTCGAAGTATAGAAGTACAGTCAGGCAGATTACCTTCCGATAAAGATAAGGAAATCGTGAAATTGGATATAGACTTGCTAATGTACGATAAAAAAATTTTAAAGTCCCAAGATATGCTGAGAGAGTACATTAAGACCGGTTTGAAAGAAATTTTATAAAGAACAGACCTCATCTCCTAACACAAAGCACGGGTGCTTTGGCTTCAAAGCTGCGGTGCTTCGGAAGCAAAGCACAGGGGCTTTGAAAGAGAAAAGCATGACAAATGACAAATATGACAGCATTTCCTATAAACTATATATAGGTATAATATAAATATAATATATATCATCAACATTTATAATTAATAATATATTGCATATATAGTAGTAGAAAACCCTGTCATTTTTGTCATTTTGTCATGGATTAGAATGGAAGACTTTGATTATCAGAAGCTCACGATTTCCCTATTATTCAAATATCTCATCAATACCTTCACTTGAATCTTGGCTTGAGTAATCACTTGTATCGCCACACGGATCAAAATCCTTGGGTATATTGAACGTTTCCGTTTCAGAATATCCCAATGTTTTATCGGCTAAGACCTTTTTCATATACAATCCCCAAACAGGCAAAGCCATAGCAGCTCCCTGCCCGTCGATCATTGTATCAAAGTGAATATCACGTTCTTCACCTCCTACCCAACATCCGGAAACTAAGGATGGAGTAAATCCCATAAACCAACCGTCGGAGTTACGGTTCGTTGTCCCGGTTTTACCTCCCATATCCACACTCACATATCTGCGGGCACGTCCGCCGGTTCCTTCATTGATAACGGCACGAAGCATAACCAACATTTTATAGGCACTCGATTCACTGATAACTTCCTCCATCTGAGGAGCAAAAGTAGCTACCACATTCCCGGAATTATCTTCTATCCTTGTCACAAACAGCGGAGCAGTACGTATTCCTTTATTAGCAAACGCCGTGTATGCACTAACCATTTCTCCTACGGAAATTTCACAAGGTCCCAAGCTTAACGACGGACTGGGAACAATTTCTTTATTCAATACACCAAATGAATGTATCAACCGGACTAAAGCATACGGATTCAACTTACTCATTAAATAAGCAGATATCCAGTTATTGGAGTTGGCAAGTCCCCATTTTAGAGTCACCATTTCTCCGTAACGTTTACGGCTACTGTTACGGGGTTGCCATATTTCTCCTGTTTCGGTAATCAAAGTCTGTTCCACATTACGTACCTGATCACACGGAGAGAAACCGTTCTCCATTGCAAGCGAGTAAAGATAAGGTTTGATGGTTGAACCAATCTGTCGACGTCCCACCATTGCCATATCATATTGGAAATAAGTGTAGTTAGGCCCGCCCACATAAGCTTTCACATGTCCATTGGCAGGGTCCATAGACATAAAACCTGCACGAAGGAAATGCTTATAATATTTTATGGAATCCATCGGAGTCATAATGGTATCTTTTTCTCCATCCCAAGTAAATACCGACATTTCTTCCTTTTTATTGAATGCTGCTTTTATCTCCGACTCGGAATAACCTGCCTCTTTCATTGTGCGATAACGGTCGGTCTGTTTCATGGTACGGTTCAGAATCTCATCTACCTGATCCTGTGAAAGCATACTGGTATACGGAGCCGTTTTACGTCCTTTCTTTTCTTTAAAGAAACGAGGCTGCAAATAATGTCCTATATGTTCTTCCACAGCTTCTTCCGCATACTGCTGCATACGCGAGTCTATCGTCGTATATATCTTTAAGCCATCAGTATAGAGGTTGTAGTTCGTTCCGTCTTTCTTTTTATTCTTAGCACACCAACCATAGAGTGGATTGGTTTTCCATGCCAATGAATCTTCATAATACTTTTGCATCTGCCACCCGCGATAATCGCCTTTAGCCGGTTCTTTAGCCGTCATAACTCCACGAAGATATTCACGGAAATAAGTGGCAAGCCCGTCTTTATGGTCAACACGGCGATATTTCAATGTCAAAGGCAGTGCTTTCAATGAATCGCACTCTGCTTCTGTTATATATCCGTATTTAGCCATTTGGTTAAGTACAACATTACGACGTCCACGGGCACGCTCATTAAAACGTACCGGATTATATAAAGAAGGGTTCTTGCACATACCTATTAAAGTTGCAGCTTCTTCTACTTTCAAGTTTGCCGGTTCTTTAGAAAAGTATGTATTTGATGCAGTTTTAATACCAACGGCATTATTCAGGAAATCGAACTTATTCAAATACATGGTCAGAATCTCCTCTTTCGTATAATAACGCTCTAACTTCACAGCAATTACCCATTCAATAGGTTTCTGCAACAAACGTTCCATTATATTATCCGCACTGGGGGAATAAAGTTGTTTGGATAATTGCTGAGTAATGGTACTACCCCCACCTGCACTTGCCTGAAACAAAAAGCCACGTTTCACAATGGCACGGAAGAGAGCACGCACATCAATGCCCGAATGTTCGCGAAAGCGTGCATCTTCAGTAGCTATCAAAGCATTAACTAATGCGGGAGACAAATCATTATAGCCTACATACACACGGTTTTCCTTACTCAAAGAATAAGTTCCGAGCATTTTCCCATCCGATGAAATAATTTCAGTAGCAAATTTATAACTTGGATTTTCCAGTTCTTCAACAGGAGGCATGTACCCTATCCAACCTTTGGAAATAGCTGTAAAGATCAAAGCAACAGCCAATATGATGACTACTAATAATATCCAGAGTGCAAGTACAATCTTTTTTATCATGATAACAATTCGTTCTTTTTGTGTTATTGCTTACGAACTGCAAAAGTAAAACAATTCTTTCAAATAGAAGCACATTCTAACAAAGTTCAACTAATATATCAGATATTTTAAATTTAACGTCCGCAGATTAATGCCTATTCCAGCATTTTTACCTATCTTTACGCTCCGAAAGATTGTAAACGATAAACATTCATAAGAATATGGAAAACAGAAGTTTAGTTACTATCGCGGAACATTCAAAGGAAAAAATCCTCTACCTCCTGGAAATGGCGAAGCAGTTTGAGAAGAACCCCAATCGCAAAATCCTGGATGGAAAAGTAGTTGCCACTCTCTTTTTTGAACCTTCCACACGTACACGTCTGAGTTTTGAAACTGCTGCCAACAGGCTTGGAGCAAGAGTTATAGGTTTTACCGATCCTAAAGCAACCAGTTCTTCAAAAGGAGAAACCTTAAAGGATACTATTATGATGGTGAGCAACTATGCCGACATCATTGTAATGAGACATTATCTTGAAGGAGCAGCAAGATATGCCAGTGAGATAGCTCCCGTACCTATTATAAATGCAGGCGATGGGGCCAACCAGCATCCCTCACAAACCATGCTCGATTTATATTCTATCCAAAAGACTCAAGGAACATTGGAAAACCTGAATATTTATCTTGTCGGAGACTTGAAATACGGACGTACCGTTCATTCACTTTTAATGGCAATGCGCCATTTCAATCCGACTTTCCATTTCATTGCTCCGAAAGAACTCGAAATGCCGGAAGAATATAAAATCTATTGCAAAGAGCATAATATTAAATATGTGGAACATACCGATTTCAACGAAGAAGTAATTGCCGAAGCCGACATTCTGTATATGACACGTGTGCAGCGGGAACGTTTCACTGATTTAATGGAATATGAACGTGTTAAGAACGTATATATTTTGAAAAACAAGATGCTTGAAAATACCCGTCCCAACCTTCGCATACTACATCCGCTTCCACGCGTAAACGAAATAGCTTATGATGTGGATGAAAACCCGAAGGCTTACTACTTTGAACAGGCACATAACGGATTGTTTGCCCGCCAGGCTATTATTTGTGACGCATTAGGTATAACTTTAGACGAGATTAAATAAGATTATGAGCGAAAAGAAACAAGAACTGCAAGTTGCCGCTTTACGCAACGGCACTGTTATAGACCATATACCATCAGATAAACTGTTTACTGTGGTAACGTTGCTCGGGCTGGAACACATGAGCAATAATATTACCATCGGTTTCAATCTGGAGAGCAAGAAACTGGGAACCAAAGGTATTATCAAGATTGCCGACAAGTTCTTTGACGATGATGAAATAAACCGGATTTCCGTAGTTGCTCCTCATGTGAAATTAAACATTATCCGTGACTATGAGGTTGTGGAAAAACGCGAAGTATATATGCCCGATGAACTAAAAGGTATTGTAAAATGCGCTAATCCCAAGTGCATCACAAACAATGAGCCGATGGCAACTGTTTTTCACGTGATAGATAAAGATAATTGCATTATTAAATGCCATTATTGCGAAAAAGAGCAGGACAGACAAGATATTACAATTATTTAATGAAGCAAGACTGGAAACCCGGAACTATGATATACCCGCTACCCGCCGTTTTGGTGAGTTGCGGGCTTGATGAAAGCGAGTATAACATTATTACAGTGGCATGGACAGGAACTATTTGCACTAATCCACCCATGTGTTACATTTCCGTTCGCCCGGAACGGCACTCCTACCCTATATTGAAAAAGAACATGGAGTTTGTAATCAATCTCACCACTAAGGAGATGGCTTTTGCAACCGACTGGTGTGGAGTAAGGTCGGGAAAGAACTATAACAAGTTTTCAGAAATGAAACTTACACCGGGAAAAGCCACAATGGTAAACGCACCGATTATCGAAGAATCACCGCTATGTATCGAATGTAGAGTAAAGGAAATAATCTCATTAGGTTCACATGATATGTTTATTGCCGATGTAGTCAATGTTCAGGCCGATGAAAAGTATCTGAATAAAGAAACCGGTAAGTTTGAATTATCAGAATCCAATCCTTTAGTTTATGTTCATGGAAATTATTTTGATTTGGGAGAAAAAATAGGTAAGTTTGGCTGGTCGGTAGAAAAGAAAAAATAACATGAGACGTAAAATCCTTCTTTTTATCAGCTTGTTCGTTTGTCTTCACAGTTATTGTGGCGACCGACTTATCAATCCCGGAGATGCCAAAGTGAACTTCGGAATTAAAGGAGGATTTAATTCTACCATGTACTTTGTAAACCGGTTTAAAATTAAAGATGTAACCATTAACGACATACAGAATAATTATAAAGTAGGTTATTTCGGTGCATTCTTTGTCCGTTTCAACATGAAACGCCATTTCCTGCAACCCGAATTAATTTACAATGTAAGTAAGGGAGAAATTACATTTGATAAAAAAGGCTCGCAACACCCGGATATTGAACCCGATTATGCAACCATAACTTCCACTATCCGTACAGTGGAGATTCCTTTATTATATGGATATAATTTCGTCAAGACCGGTCCTTACGGCATGAACTTCTTTTTAGGGCCAAAAGTAAAATATGTATGGAGGGAAAAGAATAAAATAGAGTTCAGCAACTTCGATCAGCAAGGTATAGAAGAAAGACTGTTTCCATTCAATGTTAGCGGAATCATAGGACTGGGAGTCAGTATATCCAATATCCTTTTCGATTTCCAATATGAAATAGGCATGCACAACATATCCAAGTATGTTACTTATGATAACAGTGAAGGAATATCCAACATCGTCTTCAAAAGAAGAGCCAATGTATTAAGTTTTTCGCTTGGAGTGATATTTTAGTAACATTGTATTGTAATTTTCTTCATTATCCTGTCATTTATTCTTTTTTTTATCTATTTTTGTACGCTCAATAAAGAATCTCAAAATAAGAATAACTACTTATTTATTATATAAATGAAAAGAGACGATTTAATTTTCGATATTATCGAAAAAGAGCATCAACGTCAGCTCAAAGGCATCGAGCTGATTGCATCAGAAAACTTTGTTAGCGACCAAGTAATGCAAGCCATGGGTTCTTGCTTAACCAACAAGTATGCTGAAGGTTATCCCGGAAAGCGCTATTACGGAGGTTGCGAAGTAGTAGACCAAAGCGAACAAATTGCCATTGACAGACTGAAAGAAATATTCGGTGCCGAATGGGCAAATGTTCAACCACACTCAGGAGCTCAGGCCAATGCAGCAGTATTCCTTGCTGTCCTTAACCCGGGCGATAAATTCATGGGATTGAATCTTGCTCACGGAGGACACCTTTCTCACGGTTCTTTGGTTAATACTTCCGGTATTATCTATACTCCATGCGAATACAATTTGAATAAAGAAACAGGCCGTGTGGACTACGATCAAATGGAAGAAGTAGCACTTCGTGAAAAGCCGAAAATGATTATCGGCGGTGGTTCTGCATATTCACGTGAATGGGACTACAAACGCATGCGTGAAATCGCCGATAAAGTCGGAGCTATTCTCATGGTAGACATGGCCCACCCTGCCGGACTTATTGCAGCAGGTTTGCTCGACAACCCGTTGAAGTATGCGCACATTGTAACATCTACTACCCACAAAACTCTTCGTGGTCCTCGTGGTGGTGTAATCATGATGGGTAAAGACTTCCCCAACCCGTGGGGGAAAACAACTCCGAAAGGAGAAATCAAAATGATGTCTCAATTACTTGACTCTGCCGTATTCCCCGGAATACAAGGCGGTCCGTTAGAACATGTCATTGCAGCTAAAGCCGTTGCATTTGGCGAATGTTTGCAGCCGGAATACAAAGAATACCAGAAACAAGTACAGAAAAATGCTGCTGCATTGGCACAGGCATTAACAGAAAGAGGCTTCACTATCGTATCCGGTGGTACGGATAACCACTCCATGCTGGTAGACCTTCGCAGCAAATATCCTGATTTAACAGGTAAAGTAGCTGAAAAAGCTCTTGTTTCTGCCGATATTACCGTAAATAAAAACATGGTTCCATTCGACAGCCGTTCAGCATTCCAGACTTCAGGTATCCGCCTCGGAACTCCTGCTATCACAACTCGTGGTGCTAAAGAAGAGTTAATGTCTGAAATTGCAGAGATGATCGAAACAGTACTTTCTAATGTTGAGAATGAAGAAATCATTGCATCTGTACGCAAGAGAGTAAACGAAACTATGGCAAAGTATCCACTCTTTGCTTATTAAGCATAAAAATCCATAGGCGAATAAAAAAAATCCATTGAACAATGGATTTTTTTTATTCGCCTATAAATTTTATTTATTGGTGAATGATTTTATATCTTAGCTCAGTCCTTCTATCTGTCCGTTTACAATATCAATTCTTCTTGCCTGCGGATCTTTCGGTAATCCCGGCATACGCATTATATCACCGGCAATAGCCACGATCATTTCCGCACCATTATTGATTACAATATCACTTATATGGATCTCAAAATCCTTTGCAACACCATAGGCTTTCGGATCGGCAGAAAACGAATATTGTGTCTTGGCAATACAAACAGGATAATTAGAAATTCCCATTTCATTAATCAGCTTCATCATCTTTTCCGAATGGCTGCTGTATGTAACCAACTTTGCACCATAAATGTGCTTGGCTACCTTTTCTATCTTTTCGGAAACCGAATCATCGTCTTTATAAGTGTATTTCAAAGGAGCAGACGGTTTTCCCTCTATGGTTTCAACAACTAATTTAGCCAATTCAATTGCTCCCTCGCCTCCTTGTGCAAAAGAATCGTTGATAGCGAAGCCAACTCCTGCCCAGTTACAATAATCACGAATCAATGCAATCTCTTCTTTCGTATCGGAATCATACTTGTTAAATGCAACAATTACATTCTGACGAAAAGAGCGGAGATTTTGAATGTGTTTATCCAAATTCTTCAATCCTTTGCTTAATCCGTCCGGATTAGGTTCTTTTATCTTATCGATACTGATTCCTCCATGCATCTTCAATCCCTGTGATGTTGCTACGATTACCGTTAAGCGAGGCTGCAAACCCGATTTACGGCATTTTATATTAAAGAACTTTTCTGCACCGAGATCGGCTCCGAATCCTGCTTCCGTAACTACATAATCGGCAAAAGTCATTGCCATCTTAGTAGCTAAAATAGAGTTACATCCATGAGCAATATTTGCAAACGGACCTCCATGCACAAATGCAGGTGTATTCTCTGTAGTCTGTACCAGATTAGGATGAATGACATCTTTCAACAAAACAGTAATTGCACCGGCTACTCCGAGATCTTTTACCGTAAAAGGTTTGCCGTCATACGTAAAGCCGAGCAAAATATTTTCAATACGTCTGCGAAGATCTTTCAGGTCTTTCGCCAAACAAAGTATCGCCATAATTTCGGATGCAGGAGTAATATCAAAACCGGCTTCATGGGTAATCCCGTTTGCCTTTCCTCCAAGCCCTGCAACAATGTTACGCAAAGAACGGTCATTTACGTCAATTACCCGTTTCCAAAGAATCTCTTTCAAACCAAAACCGGATGATTGATTCTGATAAAGGTAATTATCAAGCAAAGCTGTAATCATGTTATGTGCCGAAGTTATGGCATGAAAATCTCCCGTAAAATGAAGATTGATATTCTCCATAGGAAGTACTTGCGAATATCCTCCTCCGGCTGCTCCCCCTTTCATTCCAAAACAAGGACCAAGAGAGGGTTCACGTAATGCAACAATAGCTTTCTTACCAATTTTATTCAGTCCTAAAGCAAGTCCGATAGAAACTGTTGTTTTACCAATTCCTGCTTTTGTGGGGGTAATTGCTGTTACTAATATCAAATTACTTTGTTTAACTTTCTCTTCATTAATAAGGTATTCCGGCACTTTGGCAATATACCTGCCGTAATTACTGATTTCATCAACCGGGATGCCTGCATCACAGGCAACCTTCTTTATTTTTTTCAACTCAATGCTTCTTGCTATTTCTATATCCGTTTTCATGATCGTAAAATTAAAGGTTACAAAATTAACAAATAAGATGAGACATAAGTTGCATTTTGATACAAAAAAAATCATCGGCCAGTAGTAATCCACTGACCGATGATTCATTTAGATAGTTTATTTACTGATTATTTACCATATGTCTCAAGCAAGAACTCGTCTAAGTATGCCCCACGCATATTAGTTTTATAGAAGCGACCTTCCTTATCAAGAATAATGCAAGTAGGAACTCCACTTATATTATATTCGTCTTGGACTATACCCTTAAAACCTCCGGCATTACGAAGTTGTTTCCACACCATACCTTCTTCTTTCATGGCTTTTTGCCAATCGGCATCTTTCTCATCCACAGAAATACTGATAATATCAAAATCTTTATATTTATTATGCACTTTCACCAAATGAGGAATTTCACCACGGCAAGGACCGCACCATGAAGCCCAAAATTCCAACATTACATATTTATCTTTAGGAATGAGGGAAGAAAGCATTACCTTTTCACCTTTTGCATTTAAGAACTCTCCATCAATAAATTTCTCTCCTTTGGCAATCTTTCGGCTCTTAGCAGCTGCCGCTTTCAATTCTTCCAATTGTTTGGTTCCGGCCCAAGGACCTTCTGCCAATGCTACCATTTCATCAATTTCCGGTACTGTAAACGAATCTCCATAATAAGCGACATACATGAATAACCGATCATAAGCGACAATAGAACTGATATTATCTCTAATGAACTTCATGGTTATCTCTTTCTTTTGCTTCGCTAATGGGGCTTCCTCTTTCACAATTTCAATACCTCTGGCCGTTGCATCTTTACCTTCCATTTCAGGAATAATATACTCTTGAGAGTATTGAGTATCGAGTTTACTCAGTTGCTCGCTTAAACTCTTTGTACTATCAAGAAACTTTTGATAAAGATCTTGAGTAGCCGAGCCTTTAATTGTAAACTCATCTTTACGATCAGGATTCCAATAATAAGAAGGTAAAGTTGCTACATCCCCTTCAAAAGTTATATCAGTATTTTCAAGATAAAAGTTAACCTTAAATATTTTATTACGGCCATCAGGCTGTTCGGCATCCGGTTCGTTTATATCTATTATAAGGCTATACATAGCCGGAGAGGCTATCTTTCCTTTCAATGTAAACTTGCCATCTTTAACAACAGTACTGTCAATCGTAACTTCGGGATATACATCCGTTTCTTGCAGAATTACTCTACCACCTTCTGCATCGCCTATCAAAGAACCATTGATGGTAAACCCTTCTTCTTTTTGCTGACATGCAAATATGCACATCGAACATACTAATAAAAACAATACTTTTTTCATAATTATTTTATTTACCGTAAGTTTCAAGTAAGAATTCATCTAAATAAGCTCCGCGCATATTTGTTTTATAGTGACGTCCTTCTTTATCAAGAATAATACAAGTAGGTACACCTTGAATATTATATTCATCTTGAATAACTCCTTTAAAGCCTTCCGGATTACGAAGCTGCTTCCATACCATTCCTTCCTCTTTCATCGCTTTTTGCCATTCTGCATCTTTCTCATCAATAGAAATACTGATAATCTCAAAATCCTTGTACTTATTGTGAACCTTCACCAAATGAGGAATTTCACCACGGCAAGGACCACACCAAGAAGCCCAGAACTCAAGCATTACGTATTTATCTTTCGGCATAAGTGAGGACAACATAACTTTTTCACCTTTAGGATTCACAAATTCCGCATCGATAAACTTCTGACCTATTGCCATTTTCTTTGCTTTAGCAGCAGATACTTTCAAATCTTCCAATTGTTTTGTACCGGCCCATGGTCCTTCTACCCAAGATAGCATTTCGTCTATTTGCTCCGCTGTATAAGGAACATCCATACCTGTAAGTTCATAAGTCAACTGATCAAGAGCTACAACAGAAGCAGCATTATCTTTAATGAATTTAAGAGTCATATCTCTCATTTCCTTATCAAGAGCATTTTCCTGTTTCACAATTTCAATTCCTCTGGCTGTCACATCTTTACCTTCCATTTCCGGAATAATGTATTCTTTAGAATATTGCTCTCTAACAGCTCCGATTTTCGTTCTGACATCTTTGAGACTCTCTTTATACGATTCATATAAGTCCTGAGTGGCAGAGCCTTTAATTACAGCTTTCCCATTATGATCCGGATTCCAGTAATAAGTCGGTAAAGTTGCTACATCACCTTCAAAAGTAATGTCACTGTTCTCTACATATAAATTTGCTTTAAGAACTTTATTTCTAAAATCCGGCTGTTCCGCATCCGGTTCATTTATATCTATTAAAATAGAATAAAATACAGGAGAATCAACCTTACCCTTAAATATAAATTTTCCATCTTTAACAATAGTACTATCCACTGTTACAGGAGGATATACTTTCGTATTTTGTAACATAACTTTTCCACCTTCAGCCTCACCTTGCAGTGTTCCTGTAATCGTGAAACCTTCTTGTTTTTGCCGACATGCAACTATGCATAAAAAGCAGAGAGATAAAAATAATAGTTTTTTCATAAATCTGTTATTTATATATGGAATTTTGTTCTAATAATGTATTACCCGCCATTGCAGCTCTTGGAATCGGATAAATCAGACATTTGTCATCTTTCATATAATCCGGAGCAAGAACTAAATTATCTAAGACATGATATCTAACTAAATCATACCATTCTTCATTATCTTCAGCACTCAATTCCATAGATTTATGCATACGAATATATTCCTTTAAATCTCCATCAGATATAGTATTAACATAATCTTCATCATATCCAGCACGATCTGTAATAGTCTTTAATGCTTTACGTGCTAAATCTGAATGATTGTCACGCGCTTCCGCTTCTGCTAGAATTAAATACACTTCTGCCAAACGCATAAAAAAATGTGTATTTGTTGGAGTTCCCAATCCTGAACCAGGCTGTATATACTTATTTGTGAATTGTGAAGTTGGATTCGCTCCTTGTTCTGCTGCAATATAATCAGATGCATATATTTCTGCAAATCTATAATCATATCCTTCACCTGTTTTATCATTTCCATTACCCAAAACTAATTTATCTGCTATCTTTTTTAATGGATTTCCAGGTTGAGCAGAACGTAAATCCATCGTGCAACTTTCATTTGGATATGATGTATATGGTGCAAACAATATTTCCTTTGATGCAAATCCTTGTCTGAATATATCCAAATACTCTTCCTCCAATTCATATCCATAAGCAGGAGCTTCAGATATTACTTGATTTGCTATAATTGCCGCATTCTTATAATCACCCATATATAGTAAAACTCTTGCCTTTAAAGCTTTAGCTACTGTACGGCTAATGTAATAATGCCCTTCAACCATTTCAGGTGCGTATTGTATAGCAAAATCCAAATCATCATTAATAGCTTTATATACTTCTACCACAGAAGAACGTCCCTTAGGGGCATTATCTCGCTTTGTTTCCAAAAATACAACAATCCCCTCTTTAGAATCTAAATCAAAAAACATTCCATAACGCCTTAAGATTTGGAAATGAGCAAATGCACGATGAAATTTTGCTTCAGCTAGCATCTCATTCTTTCTCGTAGCAGATAATCCCTGAGGAGAAGCCGGTTCCATATTGCTAATAAAAGAATTTGCCATATTAACTACCTTATACAAAGCTGTATAAGTTCGTTCAACCATTTCATTATCATCTTTTATATCAGCATTGGAAAAGTCCCTGATGCCTATTACATCAATACGATTTATTTCAGTTCCGGCCAATACATCTAATGCATGTCTTCCCATTCCAATAATAAACTCTCTCCATGTTTCATAAACACCATTCAAAAGTGTTTCTGCTGATTTTGCATCTGTTATTAAAGTTTCATCCGTTAGCACATGCTCAGGTTTTATATCATCAATCTTTCCCAATAAATCACACGAAGTTATATATATACTGAGTAAAGATATAATTATAAAATATCTATATTTCATAGCTATTCGTTTTATATATTAATTAAAATTGTAACTTAAGTCCAACTGAGAACGTTTTACTTTGTGGATATGGATCTTTTGCTGATGCCATCAAAGTTGTACCTATTGATGTTAATTCAGGATCCAATCCCGGCCATTTAGTTATTGTAAACAAATTAGTTGCCGTTACAAAAACCGAAGCATTGTTTACATACATTTTTTGCAACCATTGGGATGGTAAATTATAAGCTAAAGTAATATTTTTCATTCTCAAATAAGATGTTTTAAATACGAAACGGTCTACATACGAATAATTATAAGTATTTTTAGCAGAATTCACCAAGCGAGCATAACGAGCATTTATATTTTCTGGCGTCCAGGTGTTTTCAAAGATCTCTCTATTAGCACTTTGTCCCAAAGAACCCACAGCATCAGATTGCAAAGGTGACCATATAGCTTCTGCTCCACAAGAATATTGAAATAAAAATGAAAGAGTAAATCCTTTGTAAGTAAAATTATTACTCCAACCTCCGAAACATTTTGGCTGAGGAGTTGCTATCACCGTTCTATCATCTGAAGTAATCGTTCCGTCTCCGTTAGTATCTTCCATCAAATAATCTCCTACTCCCGTATCACTTTGATAATATTTATATCCCTTACTCACTGCTATCTCATTCAATTTATCAATCTCACTTTGATTTTGAACAATATTCATTACTTTATATCCTCTTAAAACCCCTGCAGGAGATCCAACCGTAAAAAAGTCTTCCATATATGGACTAATAATAGCTCCATTTAAATTTTCTACTTTATTGCGATTTGCAGCAATCGTAAAAACAGAATTCCACGTAAAATTATGAGTACGAATGATATCACCTCCTATCTGAACTTCCACTCCTCTGTTGCTCATATCAATCAAATTAGCATAGTATTCAGAAAGCCCTGCTTCCAAAATATGAGGTGAAGGAGCTAATGCACCATCTGTATATCTATAATAAGTATCTATACTACCAAACAAACGCCCACTAAAGAATGAAAAGTCAACACCAAAATTAAACTCAGTTGTCATTTCCCATCGAATATCACGGTTAGGAAGATTATCCTTTAAAACTATTCCTAAATTTCCACCATAAAGATCACTGTATTCTCTAGTAAAAAATTGTTTATAAGAAAAATCTGCAACATTTGTTGATCCAGTTCTTCCCAAACTCAATCGTAATTTTAAATCATCTACCTGATCAATATTTTTCAAGAATTTCTCATTATTAACTCTCCATCCTAAAGATAAAGCAGGGAAAACACCCCAACGATTACCGGGACCAAACTTAGAAGAAGCATCTGCACGAAGACTACCTTCTATTAAATAACGATCATCAAATGAATAGGTCAATCGAGAATAAATAGAATTTAGACCTCCTCTATTATAACCATCGGATTTACTGTCTACATAAGTTGCAGATGATACATTATCCATAATAGCATCATTGGGAAAATCCTTATAAGTTACACTCTTAAAGTTATAAAAAGAACGATCTGCACCATATCCGAACATTGCGGTAAAATTATTTTTATTCTTTGTCAAAGAATAGTCTGCACGAAAATTGATAGAAGTATCTGTGTAGTTACCTGATCCTTCTGTCAAAGAAGATTCATAGGGCATTCCCCAAGATGAATAATCATCCACAGCAATTAATGGAGTAAAATATCTATTTTCATTATTTGTTGTTGCCAAATTAAAATCTGCATGCAGTTTGAATCCTTTAAAAAGTTTTAAGTCTACATATGCACTTCCTAAAAATTGTTCACTCTTATATTTTGTCCTCTTCTGATATTGAGCTACGGGATTTGGAGATGTTATTGGCATCCCAAAATTTAAAGCAGACATATCTATCCTAGAATAATTACCATCTGCATCATAAACCGGTACATCAGGACGTACAATCCACGGAGCAGCTATATCCATAGCCATGTCCATAGAACCCGTTGAATTTTTTCTATCCGATCTCGAATAATTCATGGATCCCCCTATGGAAATGAATTTATTCACTTCTGTATCTATAGACATACGCCCACTGTATCGACTAAAATCATCATTTATATATAATCCTTCTTGGTTCATTCCATTAAATGAGAATGAATAATTTGTACGTTCGGATCCTCCTCTTACTGCTAAATTATATTGATGTGTTCCAGCATTCTTATTTTGTATTTCATTATACCAATCAGTGTCAGCTGTACCAAACTCTGAATCAGACAAGCCATTATAAACCAACATACCACTCTCATCATAATCTATATTACCAAAAGCATACAATGCAGAATCATCTATCGCTTCTTTATTATTAACTGCATTTACAGTATTTCTCAATATTAAATCTGTATGCTGTTTAAATTCATTTGCAGATAAACGTTTAAATTTCTTAATCGGATTTCCAACAGAAAAAGTATATCCGGCATCTATGCTGACCTTTTCACCTTTATGCCCATTTTTAGTTTTTACAATAATTACACCATTAGCACCTCTTGAACCATAAATAGCTGTAGCAGCTGCATCTTTTAAAACATCAATACTCTCAATATCATTTGGAGAAAGGGCTAGTAAGGGATTTAATGCACCTCTTTGCAAGAACGTCGGTACACCATCAACAACATATAGAGGAGCATTACTATCCACAGTGGAATCCATTCTTGGATAAGGTGAAGTAATACCGCGAATATTTATAGATGCCATAGCACCCGGTTCACCAGAAGCCTGAACAGATAATACTCCTTTTATTGTACCTCCCAAAAGATTATCCAAAGAAGTTGATGTAGTCGATAATGTCTCTAGGTTTTTTTTATCAATTGAAGCAATAGAACTCGTCAAACTCTTTCTATTCTTGCTACCATACCCAATAACAACAACATCATCGAGTGAAACATCTCCCGGTTCTAAAACTACATTCAATGTCTTTTGATTTGCATAAGGTATTGCTTGGGTTCTTAAACCAACAAAAGAGAAAATAAGTTTTTGATTCGGTTTGGGAACAAATCTGAGAGAATATTCTCCATTTATATCTGTAACAGTTCCCACAGTGGTACCATCTACCAGAATAGAAGCTCCCGGTAATTCATTACCTTCTTTATCCGTTACTTTACCTTTTAAAACAACATCACGAGCCTGTGTAACCGACTCGACTGAAAGATTTTTTGCATCACTTATGTCCGCAGCTTCCAACTCTATTGAAAAACTCAGGCACAACAGTAATACCAATGAACTACAATAATTCCATTTTCTCATAAAGTTATTTATTTAATGAATAATATTTTAAGCTTTATTATGCAGAATTTGTCTGTTTTATGATGTGTGCGTGTTGACAAAGATATATAAATTAAGAAATAAAAAACTAATTTATATGCATTTTTTCTTTTTTATTTTGCCAAAAGTTGCTTTTTAACATAATAATGGGGAATAAAAGTAAAATATGAAATAACAAATACCTAAAATACTAATCCTTAAAATATATTTAATAACATTCTGATAAAAGACTTTTTTAGCAATTATGATAAAGCTATACCTTATTATATATAGAGGAAGAAGAAAATAATCTTCAAATGTTCATTAAAATTTAGTCCTCATAAGCTACTTCGAACATTCTACTTTATACCGCTTAATTTATAAGTAAATAATAAATACACTATAAACTTGTATAATAAATATATTTTGATAACTTTGGGAAAGTATTTATAAACTAAATTAGATTCTTATGAAAAAAACATCTTTATTAGCCATGTTATTAATTGTAATAATAGCATGTACAGACAATAGTGAAGAGTTTATACCGGTTAATATGGCAAAACATACACCCGGTACTCGTACAGTACCCTCTGAAATATCTCCTTATTTTAATTGGGAGGATATTGGATTTATTCCTCTAATAGGCATGCAAGGAATGGTTACTCTGCCATGGTATTCCGGAGCAACCACAAGCATACCGGAATGTATTTTAAAAGATTATAAAACTGCAGATGGTTGGAAAATGGTATATAATTTCTGTACAGACTCCGGTAATCTTCAGGAAGGTAAATACTATCTGATGTTTTACAATATATTCTCAGGACGTCTACGTACCTTTATTTATAATAATAATGATGTAACAAATGCCAACACTACTTTATGGAAACTTTCTTTTAACAACAAAACAGCTTTATTAAACGATCTTTCCGCCATTTCATACCCACAAGATACAATTACAGAACAAAAAGAGGTATATGTAACAAACATAACAAAAACATCCGTGAAATCATTAACCCGGGGATGGAACTCTTTTGATGTAGATTTTCTCATGTATGATAAAGATCTCGCTAATAAAAACATCGCAATGAGCATTGATTTATACGATACCCAACAGTCACAAATTAAATTGGCAGGAAGCATAACAATGGAATCTGAAGGTACAATGGTCACTGTTACCAAAACAGAAACTACAAGTGAACCTAAAGCCCTGAAAAAAGCTGTAGAATTTGTAGGAGAAGGTGCCAAAAAGTTCTTTACCAACCTCTTTGATAATGAAGGAGAAAGTTCTTCTTATTCATCAAGTGCCAGAGGAATAGGTGCCGGAGCTCTTATTGCTGGTGCTGCTACAAGCATTATTCAAAAAGGAGGCAATCTATTAGTAAAGAAATTTAGTTCTAAAAAATCCGAAACAGTTTCAACGAGTACCAGTGACATAAAAATAACAAGTAATGGAACCGTCCAAATTGAAGGAGCTATTACCAGTCAACAACAAACAAATATACTTCCTCTATCCAGACTTATGATTCCCGGCTCAAAACCCACCATTGAAGATATTGTTATGCCTTCTTACAATGAGCCGATAGGTGTTTGGAATCTAAAAACAACGCCTGTTATCAAACCCTCATTATATGGATATCGTGAACTTAAAAAAATAGGAGATATAAATTCTACATGGGTTAAATGCATTCTTTATACGAGGACATTTGTAGGATTAGATCCCTCTTCTACTGAAGTTATAATCAATCCTGCTATTCTGCCATATTTAGAAAAATATACAGTAGATGTAAAATTATTGATAGAAGAAAAAAAATCAAAAAACACAGATTTTAAATATGTACATAATTTTCCCGTTGAATTATTTGCAAGTGTTTTATATTTTTCAGAAAGTGATACCCTAAGAATATTGGAACCTATAATCAGAGATAATATATATGCATATGGTCAGGTTTCCAATGAAAAAGGTATATCAATTCTAAAACAAGTATATGAAAACCAGTTTAATTCAGGTGTTTATGGATGGACAAAGCTCTCTACAGGTAATATACTTAAACCATATATGAAAAACATAGTAGTAAAAGTAACCGTAACTCTATATCCTAAAGCTCCATTTAATACGACTCCTTATGTAACCACAAGAACTTTTATACCTAAATATAATAGATCTCCATACGACTTTGGAAAAAACATGTAAACAAAATCCTGCTCTCATACTCTCATAAAATCTCTGCATCGACTTATATCAAGCAGTTTGAGGTATGAGAGCAGCATCTTTTATGCTCTCATCGTGCTCTCATTTGCTCTCATTTCTTAAAATAAATAAACTTTTAAGCAAAAAAAACTTGCAGGGAAAAGAAGATAAACTTACCTTTGAATTGATTTAAACGTCTTGAAGAAAGAATGAATTGACAACTGTCGGTTTATGAAATGACAGTTGTCAATCCATTGATTGACTATTGTCGTTTCATGAATTGACTACGCTCACTCCATCTATTCCTCAGCACAACCAAACTTAATAAACAGTAAGAATGAGTGCATACTATGACCTCTATGAGTCTCCCGTACCCGGTAATCAGAATAATGACGGTGAAGGAGTTATTTTACATGCCCGACCGGTTGGGGGCACTACACATACAACCGAAGAGTTAATCAAAAGAATTTCAGAGGGATGCACACTGACTCCGGCAGATCTGAAGGCAGTGCTCGTTGCATTGTCCGACTGCATTGCAAGCCATCTGCAAAACGGCGACAGGGTGCAACTCGACGGTATCGGGAACTTCTCTGTTTCACTGAACTGCAAAAAGGTTACGGAGGCAAAAGATGTACATTCGCACGACGTTTCTTTTCGTCATGTAAATATACAACCCGCTGCAGAACTTACCCGGAAGGTGAAATTCATGAAACTATATCGTACCCCTTCCTCTACCCGGAAAAACAAAATGGAGAAAGAAACGCGGTTGGCATTGCTGAACCGGAAACTCGATGAAGAGCAATTCATTACCCGCAAAATGTACAAATGGTATACGGGAATTTCACAATATGCAGCCGCAAAAGAACTCGAAGAGTTGGTAAACGAAGGCGTATTGGTTTGCAGAGGCACACACCATGCCAAATTTTATTATCGCAATGATTTATTACCAAAGCAGGAATAACAAAATGAATATAACCCGTTTTAAAGGGGATATGACCACCCAGAAATCAATAGGTATCGAAGAACTGATTGAAACAATGAAAATGGAAACGGCACGGCAAACCGTAAACACCATGCGCCATTATTTAAAGTATGGCATGAGGGGGAATGATGACAAATATGTGAATGCCGTACCGGTGTTGCTTTTCGGAGGCAATTACAGGAAAAAAGACGGTCAACAGGTGAGAACGGCTTATAATGGATTGGTTCTGACGGAAATAAATAATCTTGCATCGGAAGAAGAAGCGGAAAAAGTGCGGGATTGCTCGGCAACTGCCTTGCAAACGTATTTGGCTTTTATTGGTTCAAGCGGACGAAGCGTAAAAATACTTTCCCGGTTCAGCCTACCCGACGGAGAACTTCCGCAAGACGAAGAACCCGTCGATTTATTTCATGCACATGCTTATCGGCGGGCGGCTTTGTTTTACCAAGAACTGCTTTCGCATAAAGTCACCCCAAAGGAAGCAAGAGCAGACCGTTGTTGCCGCATGAGTTGGGATGTAAATCTTTATCACAATCCCCAATCGGCAATTATACGCATGGAACAACCGCGGCAAATGCCGCCGGCAGCCCCCGGAAACGAAGTAAAAAAGGAAAAAGGAAGAATAGAACAATTAATGCCCGGATTTGAGAAAAGCGAGATTATTTCCTGCTTATTCGAATCGGGTTTTCAGAATGCCTGGCAGCAAAACAGGGGATATGACAAAGAGAACCTGAAACCTTTTCTCGTGAAGTTGGCTGAAAACAGCTTTGCCGGCGGCATTCCCGAAGATGATGCCGTGAAATGGACATGCATCCGTTCTGATTTCCGCAAACGCGAAACAGAAGTATCGATGACCGTACATAATGTATATGCCTGTGCCAAAGGCTTCGGATGCAAACCTTGTATTTCCAAAGAACAGGTATTGATAAACCAACTGGAAGAGTTCATGCAGCGAAGGTTTGACATTCGTTACAATGTAATGAAAATGGATTTGGAATACCGCGAACGCCGTTCATTCAGTTTCACCTACTTTCCACTTGATGGGCGTGCGCTGAACGGAATCAGTATCCGCGCCCACAAGGAGGGTATCAATGTATGGGACAAAGACGTAAACCGCTATGTTCACTCGGACATCATACCGGTTTTTTCGCCTATGGAAGAGTATTTGCTGAACTTGCCCGCATGGGATGGAAAAGACCGCATACGTGCGCTGGCAAAAACATTGCCTTGTGACAACGGGCAATGGGAAAACTTATTTTACAAATGGTTTGTGAGCATGACGGCACACTGGATCAAGCATGACAGAAAATATGCCAACAGCGTATCGCCCTTGCTAGTAGGCAGTCAGGGATGCGGAAAATCTACTTGGTGCCGCAACCTGATGCCACCGGATTACAAGGATTATTATACAGACAGTTTTGACCTGAGCAGCAAACGGAAAGCGGAAATGAATCTTACTCGTTTCGGGTTAATCAATATCGATGAATTTGACAGTATAGGCATTAACCAACAGGCTTACCTGAAACATGTGTTACAGAAACCGGTGGTGAACACAGCTGCGCCTTATCAGAGTTCGGTACGTTCTTATCGCCGTTTCGCTTCATTTATCGGGACGTCCAATAATTTCGATTTGTTGACCGATCCCACCGGAAGCAGGCGGTTTGTTTGTATTCACATTCTTCGTGACATAGAATTGAATTTCAAAATAAATTACGAACAACTTTATGCCCAAGCACTTGCCGCCGTCCGTTCAGGAGAACAATATTGGTACACTCGTGAGGAGGAACGGAAAATAACGGAAACAAACAAAGATTTCGAACAGGCTCCGGCAGAAGAACAACTGTTTAACCGATATTTCCGTAATGCCGAAGAAACGGAAAAGGGCGAATGGATGCTTGCCGTAACCATCATGCAGGAATTACAAAAGCTGAGTGGTGTAAAGATGAATGCAAAACGCATTACGTATTTCGGACGGACACTGAAAAAACTGAAAATTACATCCAAGCGGACAACAACAGGCGTTTATTACAAAATTGTGAGAGCATGAGAGTACAATGAGAGCAGAATAAAAGCTGCTCTCATACTTCAAATTCCCTGCAGTAAGCGGATGCAGCAAATTAATGAGAGTATGAGAGCATGAGTTAATATTTACTGCATCGAGCCACCTACAATATCAAGCAATTCATTGGTTATGGCTTGTTGACGTGATTTATTATAAAGCACTGTAAGATCCTGCAAAAGTTCATTGGCGTTATCTGTTGCTGTCTGCATTGCCATAGTACGTGCGGCATGTTCGGATGCATTGGAATCAAGCAATACAGTATACATCTTCATGTTCAATACAGTTGGAATCAACTCTTCCATCACTTCTTCCACGGAAGGTTCCACTATATAATCCGCCAGATAACCTTGCCTGTCTACCGTTTCTTCCGCCTTCAGTTGAATAGGAAGATAAGTTTCACGCGTGAGAATCTGCAATGCAGTGGAACGGAAATGATTATATATCAATTCCACTTTATCCAATTCTTTAGCTGCATAAAGTCTCATAATTGCCCGGGCAAGAGTAGCAGCTCCTTTGTAAGAAGGCTTCTCTGCCATACTCTGAAAATCTCCCTCTATTCTGAACCCCGCTCTTTTCAAAGCTTCGGCAACTTTTTTACCCACAGGGTAAAGAAGTACGTTTTCCAGCCCCAATGATTTATATTCATCGATTACCAACATAAGGTGCTTGATAATATTGGCATTGAAACCTCCGCAAAGGCTTGTGTTGGAAGAAAATACGACAATGGCAACACGTTTTACCTCACGTGTCACGATATATGGAGAGTCAAATGTTTGTTCCGTACTCAGAAAACTTGTAAGAATATGATTCAACCTACGCTCGTAAGGAAGCATATTCTCTATGGCATTCTGAGCTTTATGAAGCTTGGCAGAAGCCACCATTTTCATAGCCGAAGTAATCTTCTTGGTACTGTTTACCGAAGCTATTCTTCCTTTTACTTCTTTAAGCGATGCCATATTCTTTTAGTTTACTTTATATTGACCGGACACAGCGGTTGCCACTTGTTCGATAATAGCAGTCACTTCATCGTTAATTATACCTTTCTTTAAAACATCAAGTACATCCGTCCGATGATTCATATCCAGATTTTCAAGAAAAGCATGTTCAAAGTCAAGCACTTTATTCAATGGAACATCTTTCAACAATCCATGAGTTCCGCAATAAAGAATGGCAATCTGTTTTTCTACCGGCATAGGTGAATATTGGGGCTGAATAAGCAAACGGGTATTCTTACGTCCTTTATCAATAGTAAGTGCAGTTACAGGATCCATATCCCCACTAAATTTACTGAATGCCTCAAGTTCGCGATATTGCGCCTGGTCTATTTTCAAAGTTCCGGCCACTTTCTTCATTGCTTTGATCTGTGCATTACCACCTACACGGGACACTGATATACCTACGTTAATTGCCGGACGAACACCTTGATTGAACAAATCTGTTTCAAGGAATATCTGGCCATCGGTAATAGAAATTACATTAGTCGGAATATAAGCGGAAACGTCACCCGCTTGTGTCTCAATGATAGGAAGTGCGGTAAGTGAACCACCGCCTTTCACTTTATCTTTTAAACTATCGGGCAAGTCGTTCATCCGGCGCGCTACTTCTTCCTGATTAATGACCTTTGCAGCACGCTCCAACAAACGTGAATGCAAATAGAAAATATCACCCGGATAAGCTTCACGTCCGGAAGGACGGCGAAGAATCAAGGACACCTCACGATAGGCTACTGCTTGTTTCGATAAATCATCATAAACAACAAGTGCATGACGACCGGTATCACGGAAATATTCTCCGATTGCCGCTCCCGCAAATGGAGCAAAATATTGCAATGCAGCAGGATCGGCAGCAGTGGCAGCTACTACTATGGTATAATCCATAGCCCCTTTTTCACGCAAGGTATTTACAATAGTAGCAACGGTAGATCCTTTCTGACCAATCGCTACATAAATACAATAGACAGGATCTCCTGCTTCATAGTTCGCTCTTTGATTAATTATGGTATCAATGGCAATTGAAGTCTTACCTGTTTGACGGTCGCCAATAATAAGTTCACGCTGTCCGCGACCTATTGGAATCATGGCATCGACAGCTTTTAGTCCTGTTTGTAATGGTTGGTTTACCGGCTGGCGATAAATAACACCCGGAGCCTTACGCTCCAAAGGCATTTCATACAAGTCCCCTCCAATCATTCCTTTACCATCCAAAGGTTCACCAAGCGGATCAATAACACGTCCCAGCATTCCCTCTCCTACCTTGATAGAAGCAATATGTTTGGTACGTTTCACTGTGAAACCTTCTTTAATCTTATCTGTCGGACCAAGAAGCACAGCACCCACATTGTCTTCCTCCAAGTTCATAACAACGGCCATCACACCGTTCTCAAATTCAAGCAGTTCATTAGCTTCTGCATTGCGGAGCCCATAAATACGAACTACACCATCGCTTACCTGAAGCACCGTTCCCACCTCATCTAACTGAATACGGGTATCAATGCCTTCAAGTTGCGCACGCAACACATCGGATACTTCACTGGGTTTTATATTTTCAGACATTTTTTACTAATTAAGAATTAAACTATTCTTCTATTCTTCTCTATGAACTGCTGCTTCACTCTCCTGAATTGAGTAGCCACACTTGCATCGAGACGATAAGTTCCTATTTCGAGAATAAAACCTCCTTCAATCTCAGGATCAACCTTAACATTAAAATCCACGGTTCCATGAGTTCTGTTCACAATCAATTGCTTCATGCGATTTTCTGTCTCCTTATCAACCGGCCATGCCGTGATAAGCTTACCGATACTGATATTCTTCAGTTTCCGATACAAATCCATATACATCAAGCTCATAGATTGCAAATACTTTTCTCTATGCTCGCGCATCACAAGTTCAATAAAACGAATGAATTCCTTACTGACGTTTACCCCTGCGGCGTTACATACAAGCGTAAGTTTCTCTTTTTCACCAAGCATCGGATTATCTAACGTAGAGCGTAATTCAGGATGTGTAGTAAAGCTATTGGCAAGCATACTCGTTTCCTGATAGATTTTATCTTCTACCTTATTATCCTGTGCATAGCCCATAAGAGCTTTTGCATAACGCATTGAGATAATTCCTACATTCATTGTTTTTTATGATTTTGAAACGGTCATTTCATCAAGCAAACGGTCAATCATATCCATCTGCTCATGTTCTTCATCCAAATTCTTACGGAGAACTTTCTCGGCAATATCAACAGATAAACCGGCGACCTGACGGCGAATAGCTCTGATAGCTTCATCCTTCTCGGCTTGGATTTGTTTTTTCACTTCATCCAATTCTTTTTGTGCTTCTATCTGTGCTTTCTCTTTTGCTTCCTTAATAATCCGGTCGCGCGTTACTGCCGCTTCATTCAACACTCGTACTTGTTCCTCGTGAGCCTTAGCCATAATAGTTTCGCTTTCGAGTTTGATATTGGCCAACTGCTCGTTAGCTTCACGAGCCACTTCCAAAGAATGATCAATATACTGCTTACGCTCATCCACCATTTTAACGATGACGGGAAAACCGTATTTGGCAAGTATAATGAATACTATTCCAAAGGAAAGCAGCATCCAAAATATCAACCCACTGTCTGGTACTAATAATGACATACTGACTCCTTTTTTACAATGCTAAGAAACAAACAACAATAGCAAACAATGCAACACCTTCTACCAATGCAGCAATGATAATCATATTCATACGAATGTCACCTGATGCTTCGGGCTGACGGGCGATAGCTTCCATTGCAGAACCACCGATTTTACCGATACCCAAACCTGCACCAATAACTGCTAAACCTGCACCCAAAGCTGCACCGACTTTACTTAAGCCGACACCGGCAGCTGCTTGTAATAAGACTGATAGTAACATAATTTTCTTATTTTAAAATTTATATTTGTGTATTATCTCATTTATATTTCACTTTCTTCCGTCTTTTTATGTTCTTCTATTCTTGCCAAGCCAATAAATACTGCACTCAACATAGTAAATACATACGCTTGAATAAAAGCAACCAACAATTCAAGACAGTTCATAAAAATCCCAAAGAGCACAGATACCACTGTCATTGTTCCATTGATGGCAGGTCCCATACTTACCGTTACAAAAATCAAGCTCGTCAACGCCAAGATTACGGAGTGCCCCGCCATCATATTCGCAAACAAACGAATCATTAATGCGAAAGGCTTCGTAAATACTCCGAAAAGCTCTACCA
This sequence comes from uncultured Bacteroides sp., assembly GCA_902492205.1. GTDB lineage: Bacteria > Bacteroidota > Bacteroidia > Bacteroidales > Bacteroidaceae > Bacteroides. The sequence continues at coordinate 138,483 of CABUKU010000002.1, forward strand.
CCGGCATTAACGGAACTGGAACTTTCAACCAAGACGGAACATTCGGCCAAAAAATATCTTTCCAATACTCCCGCGTTCCTGAGAAGTTTACAACAAAGAATGTACAAAGTGCCAGAATTAAAGTAATAGCTATATTACCTGTAACATTAGCTCCACCGGGAAAAATCGGAATCAACCCCATGATATTATTCAGAAAGATAAAAAAGAATACTGTCAGCAAATAAGGAGCATATCTCTTATAGTCCTTTCCTACACAACTCTTAATAACATCATCGTTCACCATCATGATGAACATTTCCATAAACCCTACAAATCCTTTCGGGGCATTTGTTTCACAAGTCTTTCCTTTATACCATCGAGCTACTCCCAATACAATAACAATCAGAAGTAAACTGTTAATCATCAATGCCAAAGTTGTTTTTGTAATGGATATATCCAACGGACGAACTTCTTCACCGACAGCATTCCGATAAACTACTTTACCGTTATAATCACCTTCTCCCGCAATGTAGAAGCCTTCATATTGAGCACCGTCTTCAATTTTCGATGATAAAAAAGCATGCCACCCTGTTTCACTGCTTCTAACGATTATCGGAAGCGGAATGGTTATTTTCTTATTGCCCCAAGTAGTGATATGCCATTCATAAGAATCGCCGATGTGCCCGAAAACTATTCCTTTTACATCTACATTTTCCTGTTGCTGCGTAACGTTAACATCATCCGCACGGACTGTACCAACTGCCACGAAGCAAAACAAAACAACGAAGCTTACTATATATCGTAAATTAGTCGCTCTCATTTTCTTTATTCTTTTTCTTTTTCAAATTATGTTCATAGAGGTAAAAGAATACACTTTCAAAAGTGAGACTAAACAAATAGAACAAAAAGAATGTAAGCACAAAATCTTCCCGGTGTTCTTTCACAAATATGAAATAAAACAAAAGCAAGATCATTGACAATAACATCTTTACCACTTTCATTCCGATGTACACGGAAAGAATTTTATTGGGCTTATAACGGCGTGCATATTCAAAAGTCATAATGTAATACCAGCCAAAGCAGTAAAAATACGCAGGGATCGAAGGATACCAATGAAAGTAATGTTCCGGGAGAAAGGTTTTAATAAACACTCCTACTACGGTTCCTGCAAAAACTGTCAAAATTGTCAGCCATACTAAATAATTTCTTTTTGTAATTGTTGTTCCCATCCTGTTATATGTTTATTGTTCAGCACATACTGAAACGTTGTTATCTCTCACCTCAACGAAACCATGCTGAATTTCCAACTTATCCTCCTGCCCTTCATGCTTGTAGCGGATTACTCCTTTTTGAAGGGAAGAAATAATAGGAGCATGCTCAGGCCAGACAACGAATTCTCCCAAAGTGCCGGGGAGAGTAATACTCTCCACCTTTCCTTCAAAGAGCGTACGCTCGGGAGAAACAATAACCAGTTGTAAACCAAGAATTTTCATATACACATATTATTTCTTTGAATTAGCTGCTTGTTCCAGTAATTTCTTACCTTTTTCAATCGCTTCGTCAATAGTACCTACATTCAAGAATGCCGGTTCCGGCAAATAATCAACTTCTCCGTCAAGAATCATCTTGAATCCACGGATTGTTTCTTCAATGGGAACCATAGCACCGGGAACTCCCGTAAACTGCTCGGCAACCGTAAACGGTTGAGACAGGAATCTCTGTACACGACGAGCACGATTCACAGTCTGGCGGTCTTCCTCCGAAAGTTCTTCCATGCCTAAGATAGAAATAATATCTTGTAATTCCTTATTTCTTTGCAAAATTTGTTTTACTCTTTGTGCAACATCATAATGTTCCTGACCTACAATCAGCGGATCAAGAATACGTGAAGTAGATTCCAACGGATCAACAGCAGGATATATACCGAGTTCCGTAATCTTACGGCTAAGAACCGTAGTAGCATCCAAGTGGGTAAATGTTGTTGCCGGGGCCGGATCGGTTAAGTCATCGGCAGGTACATAAACAGCTTGAACAGATGTAATGGAGCCTGACTTTGTAGAAGTAATACGTTCCTGCATTGCCCCCATTTCCGTAGCCAATGTAGGTTGATAGCCTACAGCAGAAGGCATACGTCCCAACAAAGCCGAAACTTCCGAACCTGCCTGAGTAAAACGGAATATATTATCTATGAAGAATAAAATATCTTTTGAACCCGTGCCCGAACCAAGGTCACGGAATGATTCGGCAACCGTCAATCCGGAAAGGGCAACCGAAGAACGGGCACCGGGAGGTTCGTTCATCTGTCCGAACACCAAAGTAGCCTGAGACTTCTGCAACTCATCGTAGTCAACTTTCGACAAATCCCAGTTTCCTTCTTCCATGCTTTTCTTGAATTCTTCTCCATAACGGATTACACCGGATTCAATCATTTCGCGAAGCAAGTCGTTACCTTCACGGGTACGCTCTCCTACTCCTGCAAAAACAGAAAATCCATTGTGTTTCTTGGCAATGTTGTTGATTAGTTCCATAATCAGCACGGTTTTACCTACACCGGCACCACCAAACAATCCGATCTTACCACCTTTTGAATAAGGTTCCAGCAAATCGATAACCTTAATTCCGGTAAATAATACTTCTTGTACTGTGGTTAAATCTTCAAATTTCGGAGGATCACGATGAATAGGATATGCACCCTCTTTGTCAAGTTGAGACATACCGTCAATAGATTCACCTACTACGTTCATTAAACGTCCTTTGATTTGTTTGCCGATTGGCATTGTGATTGGTGAGTTGGTAGGAATAACTTCCATACCTCTTTGCAATCCGTCCGTGCTATCCATAGCTACGGTACGTACAGTGTTTTCTCCGATGTGTTGTTGTACTTCAACGATCAGAACTTTCCCATTTGGTCTGTTAATTACCAAAGCATCATGGATGCTCGGCAACATCTGTTCTGCGTCTGTACCTTCGAAATAAACGTCCACAACCGGACCGATAACCTGTGAAATATGTCCAACGTTTTGTGACATAAGCTTTATTTTATTCTTATTTATGTTTCCACTCAAAAATTACATAGTATAGATGAAACAACAAAGCTGTGTTAATTGTTCACTTAATCTTATATAAATTTATATAGTTAAATAAACAACTTTGCAAATATATGCACAATTCGATACCATTATTCCCTTTTTGTTTTTTTTTGCTTTATGATACACTATTTCGCTCTTAATGTCGAATTTATGAAACAGCCTGTTATTCCCATTAAGAACATAAAAAAGGAAGTTTCTCCCATTATGGTAAAAACTTCCTTTTATATTTTAGTTTTATCTGATATTTACAATTTGTCAGCTATAATCGTGTAACAAACAACTAATTTGTGTCCGTTCACAACAAATTGCTTTCTCAATATACTTTCACTTTGGCAGCAATAGTTTTCGCTTTTTCCCTTAATTTATCTAAATCACTACCCAACGGAGCATAACAAAGCACAACCCCCATTCTCCTATTAATTTTTGTGAAAGGTTTACCGAATATACGCAAATATGTATCCTCTTCTTTCACTACTTCTTCCATTCCTGAATATTGCGGCTGTTCTTTGCTTGCTATCTCCGACAGAATCACTGCACTTGCACCTATTCTTTCCTGCTTAATACCCGGTATGGGCAAACCAAGCACCGCACGCAAATGAAGCTCAAATTCATTCAGGTTTTGTGTTCCGGCAAGAGTAACCATTCCCGTATCATGCGGACGCGGAGACAATTCCGAGAAATATACTCCGTTATCATGACTCAAGAAAAACTCCACTCCCCATAAACCCGCGCCTGTCAATGCACGGGTAACTTTATCTGCCATTATTTGCGCTTCCTTCAAATGTTCGGGAGCTATATGGGCAGGCTGGAAACTCTCACGATAATCACCACCCTTTTGCACATGCCCGATAGGAGGGCAGAATAAAGTAGGTCCGTTCTTTTGAGTTACGGTAAGCAATGTTATTTCACTATCGAATTTTATGAATTCCTCGATAATCAGTTCTTTAATATCACCACGACTACCGCTACAACCGTACTCCCATGCATGTTCGAGTTCATCGGCCGATTTTACCAAAGACTGCCCTTTACCCGAAGAAGACATTAATGGCTTAACCACACAAGGGAAACCTATTTTTTCAGATGCCTCCTTTAATTCATCTAAAGATTTTGCATAGAAATATTTAGCCGTTTTCAATCCTAATTCTTTGGCTGCAAGGTCACGAATTGCTTTGCGGTTCATTGTGAAATTCACAGCTTTGGCACTTGGCACTACCTGAATTCCTTCTTTCTCGCATTCATACAAGCGCTCGGTACGGATGGCTTCAATTTCAGGGACAATAATATCGGGATGATGTTTCTCAATCACCTCGTGGAGTTTGTCTCCATCGAGCATACTGAACACCTCATATTCATCCGCAACTTGCATGGCAGGTGCTCCGGCATACGAATCGCATGCAATTACATATTGCCCTTTGCGTTTCGCAGAAATAACGAACTCTTTTCCGAGTTCTCCGGAACCCAGCAGAAGTATTTTCTTTGTCATAGTTTTACTTTTAAGTTTTAATTGTTGCAAAAGTAACACTAATTTTTAATACTTATACCCAAATGCCATAAGGAATGTTGATAGCCCAATGTGGGAACATGCAAATGGCAAGGACAAGAGCAATAATCCATAAAATAACCAATCCCCATTTTACTCCGGTCGCCATAGGTTTCCAATGGAACAAACTACGCAAAATAGAAAAGACTAAAGCCCCCAAAGGCACACCAACCAAAACAATTCCCGAAATGCTCGATGCTAAAAGAATGGCAGGAGCCATACTGCCTATTATAGTACCGTCAATAAAAGGGAAAGCATGAATAATAGCCACTCCACCACCGAATACCAATGCAATGGCAGCTATAATAAGAGCTATGAAGCCCACAAAAAATGCAAAGAAAACCGGAGTGAACAGAACAGCCAGCAATACAAGAATTATTTTCAAGAAAATGCCGATTACTTGTACAATAATGTCTCCTATCTTTTGCAACACAGTTCTGGGTTTGTCCGATTTTACATAATCGTTTACTCCATTGGATACTCTTTCAAAACTGTCTTTCACAGTCTTACCAATATTCTCGACCGTAACTTGCTCCCCCCGCATAGATAATTTTTCGGAAGCTGTACGAGCTTCGGGAATAATAAGCCATGCAATGATATAGATAAGAATGGAAGTTCCGAAGCCAAAGAAAGCAAGAAGAATAAAAACCAATCTTACAGCCGTAACGTCCCAATCAAAATAAGCAGCTATCCCACTTGCCACTCCACCCAAAATCTTATTATCGGGATCGCGGTACAAGCGATGAGGTGCAGAAGCATATTTGTAATTCGTTCCTGTGGCAGAAGAAGAACATGCGTTTCCGTCTTCCTCGTCGTTCTCCGATATATCTTCCGGATTCCCCACACGGGATATGACTTCTTCCACATATTCAATGGATATAACTTGCGCACCGGCTTCCTCTTTCTCAGTAAACAGCTCGGAAATGCGTTGCTCTATGTCTTTCACAATTTCTTCTGCCCCCTCTTCCTTTCTGAAATGGTATCTTAAATTGGAAAGGTATTTATCAAGCAATTGGTAAGCATCTTCATCAATATGGAATACTCTGCCTCCCAAATTAATAGTTAATGTTTTTTTCATCTTATTTCTTTTTTAATTATTAGCGATATGATTTACAGTTTCATTCAATTCATTCCATGAATTTTCCAATTCACTTAAAAATGCCTCCCCTTTCTCTGTCAGGCGATAATACTTTCGAGGGGGCCCCAAAGTTGATTCTATCCATTCATAGCCCAACAAGTCATCATTCTTTAAACGGGTAAGCAAAGGATACAAGGTTCCTTCCACAACAATTAGTTTGGCTTCCTTTAACCGTTGAATAATATCGGAAGCATAGGCCGGTTTCTTATGCAACAGAAGCAGTACGCAGTATTCTAACATACCCTTCCTCATTTGAGATTTTACATTATCCACATTCATTATATGACACACATTTATTATTTGACGAAACAAATATATGTATTACATTAGTACCTTGCAATACATAGTACTTTATTTTATCATATATTAACGTTTAATCTTTTCAGTTCTTCTATCAATATTCTATCTTCGCTGCCAATAAAAGGAGGAAACGATATGTTAACTATCAGAAAAGCAACAGAAAAAGACTGCACATTGATTAACCGGCTTGCATCTCAAGTATGGGAAGCCACCTACGGACAGATATTATCTAAAGAACAACTGGACTATATGTTCGAATGGATGTATGCTCCACACAATCTGACTCAACAAATGAATGAGGGACATGTTTACTTCATTGGCAGCAAAGATGGGGAAGCTTTCGGATATGTTTCCATAGAACAACAGGATAAAGACTTGTTCCATTTACAAAAAATATATGTTCTCCCCTCTTTTCAAGGATGTCACGCAGGAAGCTTCCTGTTCAAAGAAGCAGTAAAATACATCAAAAGCATTCACCCGGAACCTTGTACGATGGAATTAAATGTAAACCGTGAAAACAAAGCACTGCACTTTTATCAACACATGGGAATGAAGAAAGTACGTGAAGGTGATTTTCCTATCGGCAATGGATATTATATGAACGACTATATCATGGGAATGGAAATATAAACAACTGATTTACAATATTATAATATTAGGTTCACATTCTATTTCAGGCAAAAATTTGCTGAACCCTTTATGCCGGAATCCATTGGGCAATGCATAAAATCCATACGCCTATAAATAAAATCCATACGCCAATGGATTTTATTTATAGGCGTATGGATTAAACAATTTATTGGTGTTGCGGACGAAGCAAGTCGTTCACTGTCTTCACCGGGTTGAACGTGCTCAACGAAACTTCTACAAATACAGTGTTCCAATCGCTCATCGCACCATTCCACAATCCCGGAAGTTCAAGTGCTTTCAGGTCTTTTCCATTCTTTGATTTATAAGATATAAAGCCTGTAGCCTTATCTACATATTTCGTTAAATCAAACTTATGGCCTTTATAATCGCGCACTGCACAAACCAAATCTACCGGATTGAAGTGTGTACCTTTCTCAAACATCTCCTTCGCAGTCGGATTACTCATATCTATCTGTGAGCTTTCCAAAATCTGTAAAGATACTGTTCCGTCAGGATTATAAGCAAGGAACGGACCGCCACCGGGTTCACCCACATTTTTCACCATACCACAAACGCGCATCGGACGATTCAGCTTATTTTTCAAATAAATAACCAGTTCGGAATCCTCCAGATTCTTTGTTTCCGGATTCTTACAGAACAACTTCTGTTGAACGAACTGGATAATCTCACGAATTTGTTCCTGAGTATATTTACCGCTTTCGAGCAACTGCAAATATTCAAATGCCTGTTTCTGCAAAGCAACAAGCACACCGGCTATCAATTTCTTATAGAGAACAGTATCATCCTTCAATCTATCAGGAACCACATTATCTATATTCTTGATAAATATTACATCGGCATCAAGGTCATTCAAGTTCTCGATCAAAGCCCCATGCCCACCCGGACGGAACAACAGTTTTTCTCCATCACGGAAAGGATTGTTTTCCATGTCGGCGGCAATAGTATCGGTGCTGGGCTTTTGTTCTGAAAACGAAACATTGTAATCCACATGATATTTATCTGCATATTTCTTCACCTTCTCGGCAACCAATGCCTTAAAGAGCTCTTTGTGCTCGGTAGATACGGTAAAATGCACATTCACCTTACCCGACTTGCCCGATGCATATAATGCACCTTCCACCAAATGTTCTTCCAACGGAGTGCGTGCTCCGTCCTCGTATTTATGGAACTTCAATAATCCTTTCGGAAGAGCTCCATAATTCAGACCGGCTTCGTTAAGCAGATTTGCAACTACTGCTTTATAATCTTTCTTGGCAACCAAGGCAGGAATATCCGCACCATGATTTTTTTTACAAGCCTCATTCAAGTCCTGATAAAAAGCAAACTTTTCAATGTTATTAAAAAACTCCTGTTCAAACTTTGTAGCAGGTTCGTCATAATCGGCTCCTAAAAATTCAAACAGATTTTTAAACATTCGGCTGGCAGCTCCCGATGCCGGAACAAACTTCACAATGGTATTATTACCTTTTATATAATCGTTCCATGCATCCAGATAAGCTTCTTGTTCTGTCTCATCAAGCGCAAGAACGCCTCTTTCTACGGATGCAGCAGCATCAAGCTTCAAATAGGGAAAGCCCTTTTCAAAACAAGCAAGCTGCTCGGCAATCTTTTGTTCGGTAATACCTTTTTTAGCGATTAATTCTTTGTCTTGTGGTGTTAGCATAATATGAATATTTAAAGTTAATATTTGAGTGAATGAATATTTTATTTTTATTAATTCATCTCCAAAAATACAAAATCTTCTATACGAAGAGCTATAAAGTGAACAAAAAAAACTACTTTTACGACAGAAAATTTAAAGATATGGAAGAACTTGCATTTTTTACAGATTCAGAGAAAGCCGAGTTACCGTATTTATATAAACGGTTATTAAAGAGTGCCGGAGACAGCATCAGCAAGGAAGACTACCGTAAGTTAAAAACGCATTTAATAAAAGCTGCACAAGATAATTGCCTCGCACGTAATAATTTCGGGATGAATCCTATTATAAAGGATATGCAAACCGCTATTATCGTATCCGAAGAAATGGGGATGAAACGCGCGTCAATACTGGGGATCATGCTTCATGATACGGTAAAAAACGATTTCTGCAATGTAGAATATATACATAAGGAATACGGGGAAGATGTTGCCGGTATCATCAAAGGATTGGTAAAGACTAACGAACTTTATGCCAAAAGCCCGACAGTAGAATCGGAAAACTTCCGTAACTTACTGATTTCATTTGCAGAAGACATGAGAGTAATCCTCATTATGATTGCCGACCGGGTAAACATTATGAGACAGATAAAAGACTCTCCCAATGCAGAAGACCGCATCAAGGTGGCAAATGAAGCTGCCTATCTTTATGCTCCTTTGGCACATAAATTGGGATTGTATAAATTAAAATCGGAGCTCGAAGATTTATCTTTGAAATATAGTCGTAAGGAAACTTACTACATGATTAAAGATAAATTGAATGAAACGAAAGCATCACGCGATAAGTACATAGCTGCTTTTATTAATCCGATAAAAAAGAAGCTGGAAGAATCGGGATTAAAATTCGATATTAAAGGAAGAACCAAATCTATCCACTCCATCTGGAACAAGATGCAAAAGCAAAAAACAGCTTTTGAAAACATATACGATTTGTTTGCCATCCGCATCATTCTTGATTCCGAATATGAAAAAGAGAAACAAGAATGCTGGCAGGTATATTCCATTATTACCGACATGTACCAACCCAATCCGAAACGTCTGCGTGATTGGCTGTCCATACCTAAAAGCAATGGATATGAGTCGTTGCACATTACCGTTATGGGACCGGAAGGAAAATGGGTGGAAGTACAAATACGTACACACCGCATGGATGAAATTGCCGAACGCGGACTTGCCGCCCACTGGAGATATAAAGGTGTCAAAGGGGAAAGCGGACTGGACGAATGGCTGACTTCCGTGCGCGAAGCCTTGGAGAATGCCGACAGTGACTCCATGAAAATCATGGACCAGTTCAAGTTGGACTTATATGAGGATGAAGTATTTGTCTTTACTCCTAAAGGCGATCTCTTTAAATTAGGTAAAGGTGCTACGGTACTCGACTTCGCTTTTCATATCCACACAAAATTAGGAAGCAAATGTATCGGTGCCCGGGTAAACGGCAAGAATGTTCAGTTAAAACACGTGCTTAACAGTGGCGATCAAGTGGAAATCATGACTTCGAGCACTCAAACTCCCAAACAGGACTGGCTAAACATTGTCACCACTTCCAAAGCCCGTACCAAGATACGCCAAGCCTTGAAAGAAATAGCCGGACGCCAAGCCGAATTTGCCAAAGAAACCATCGAACGCAAGTTTAAGAACCGCAAAATCGAATATGATGATGCAATAATGATGCGTCTCATAAAGAAAATGGGCTTTAAAGTAGTCACTGATTTTTATCAAAAGATTGCCGAGGGAGTGCTTGATGTCAACGAAGTTATAGATAAATATTTAGCACAGAAAGATAGCGAAAGCCACGAAGATACTTTTTATAGAAGCGCAGAAGGATACAACCTGCAAGCCCCCCCCCTTGAAGAACATGGTACAAAAGAAGATGTTCTGGTTATCGACCAAAATTTAAAAGGGATAGACTTTAAACTGGCAAAATGTTGCAATCCTATCTATGGCGATAACGTGTTTGGTTTTGTTACGGTAAACGGAGGAATCAAAATACACCGTACTAACTGTCCCAATGCCGCCCAAATGATGGAACGTTTTGGTTACCGTATCGTGAAAGCACGTTGGGCAGGAAAATCCGTAGGTTCCCAATATCCTATTACATTACGCGTAGTGGGACATGACGACATCGGTATCGTAACAAATATCACTTCCATTATTTCTAAAGAAAACGATATTACGTTACGTTCCATAGGAATTGATTCTCACGACGGATTATTCTCGGGAACCCTTACCGTTATGATTAGCGATACATCCAAACTGGAAGCATTGATAAAGAAGCTGAAAGCGGTGAAAGGGGTAAAACAAGTCAGCAGAAATTAAGGACAGAGATGGAAAAATTCAGTATCAGGAAACGCCTGAAAAGTTTCACCTATGCAGGTAAAGGAATTAAAAGCTTTATTACCCGCGAACATAATGCATGGATTCATTCCGTAGCCACGGTTATTGTAATCTTTTTAGGATTTTATTTTCATATTTCAACAAGTGAATGGGCTGTACTCTGCATTTGCATAGGTATGGTGTTTGCCGCCGAAGCTTTTAATACCGCAATCGAAAGACTGGTAAACCTTGTTTCACCGGGACGAAATGAGATGGCAGGAGATGTAAAAGACATTGCAGCAGGAGCCGTACTTATCTGTGCTATTGCCGCCGCTGCCGCCGGTTTATTAATTTTTATACCTAAATTATAACTCCGTAACATAAAAAGCACTAACTTTGCATTCGATATTCAATTAACAGCAAGATGAAAAAAATATTATTTTTAGTTATGATGCTCACCATAGGTTTAACCTATGCATCTGCACAGAAACAGGCAGAAATCAAATTTGATAAAACTACTCTTGATTTTGGAACTTTCCCGGAAAGCAGCCCCAAAGTAACCGGAGTATTCAAATTTACGAACACTGGTGACGGTCCGCTAATTATTCATCAGGCAGTGGCTTCTTGCGGTTGCACTATTCCGGAATATACAAAAGAACCTATCAAACCGGGAGAAAGCGGTGAATTGAAAATAACCTATAATGGCGCCGGAAAGTATCCGGGACATTTCAAGAAATCCGTAACACTGCGCACCAATGCAAAGACAGAAATCGTAAGACTTTATGTAGAGGGTGAAATGACCGGCAAGAAATAAGTATTCCGGTCATACTGTCATATTTACTTTTTCAATCGACTTGATGTTTGTAAAAAACAACAGGTCGATTGTTCACAAACATCAAGTCGTTTTTTTCAAATGACTTGATGTTTGTTTTTTTAGTGCTCTTTCTCATTTTCCCCTCCTTATTTGATAATTCAATATCATTTATCTACTTTTCGGGTTGTCTAACACATTTTTTTTTAGTTTCTTTGAAGCTTAATTATAGAAACAAAACACTAAATAAGAATTATGAAACAAGAAGAAGACAAATTTACGGGACTACCGGAAAATGCATTCAGGGAATTAAAACCGGGAGAAGTCTATAATCCGCTGATGTCTCCCGACAAGCAGTATCCGGAAGTAACTCTTTGGTCCGTATTATGGGGAATAAGCATGGCTATCCTGTTCTCGGCAGCGGCAGCCTATTTAGGATTGAAAGTAGGACAAGTATTCGAAGCTGCTATTCCTATCGCAATTATAGCCGTAGGTGTATCGGGAGCTGCCAAAAGGAAAAATGCTTTGGGCGAAAATGTGATTATTCAATCCATTGGTGCTTGTTCGGGAGTTATCGTAGCTGGTGCAATCTTTACCCTCCCGGCTTTGTACATTCTACAAGCCAAATATCCCGAAATGACTGTCTCTTTCATGCAAGTCTTCATCAGTTCTTTATTAGGAGGTGTATTAGGAATCCTTTTCCTCATCCCTTTCCGCAAATATTTCGTAAGCGATATGCACGGCATGTTTCCTTTCCCTGAAGCAACAGCAACAACGCAGGTACTTGTCTCGGGAGAAAAAAGCGGAAGTCAGGCAAAACCATTACTAATCGCCGGATTGATCGGCGGACTTTATGACTTTATCGTTGCTACTTTCGGCTGGTGGAACGAAACCTTTACTACCCGTGTATGCGGCTTCGGTGAAATGGTTGCCGAAAAAGCAAAACTGGTTTTCAAAGTAAATACAGGAGCTGCCGTTCTCGGTTTGGGTTATATCGTGGGATTAAAATATGCATCTATCATTTGTTTCGGTTCTCTTGCCGTTTGGTGGGTTATCATTCCGGGAATGTCAATGATATGGGGTGATTCTGTCTTGAATATGTGGAATCCGGATATTAACATGACCGTCAGCCAAATGAGTCCCGAAATGATTTTTAAAGAATATGCAAAAAGCATCGGCATCGGTGGTATTGCCATGGCGGGTGTTATCGGCATCATTAAATCATGGAGCATTATCAAAAGTGCTGTTGGGCTGGCTGCCAAAGAAATGGGAGGAAAAAGTAATGCAGAAGCAAACGTAAAACGTACCCAACGTGACATACCGATGAAAGTTATCGCTATCGGTTCTATCATTACTATTATACTTATATTCCTGTTCTTCTACTTTGATGTAATGCAAGGCAATTTACTTCATAGCATTGTTGCCATTATATTAGTAGCCGGCATTGCATTCTTATTTACAACCGTAGCTGCGAATGCCATTGCTATTGTTGGAACGAACCCGGTTTCGGGCATGACTTTAATGACACTTATCCTTGCTTCGGTTGTGATGGTAGCTGTCGGTTTGAAAGGTCCCGAAGGCATGGTAGCCGCATTGGTTATGGGCGGTGTAGTTTGTACAGCCCTCTCTATGGCAGGTGGTTTCATTACCGACTTAAAAATCGGTTACTGGCTGGGAAGTACTCCGGCTAAACAGGAAACATGGAAATTCCTTGGAACGATTGTTTCGGCTGCAACGGTAGGAGGAGTAATTATGATATTAAACAAGACATACGGCTTTACAAGCGGACAACTTGCCGCCCCGCAAGCTAATGCAATGGCTGCCGTTATCGAACCGTTGATGAGTGGTGTAGGTGCCCCTTGGTTGCTTTATGGTATTGGTGCCATACTTGCAGTAGTCCTTACATTCTTCAAAATACCGGCACTTGCTTTTGCTTTGGGTATGTTCATTCCATTGGAACTGAATATTCCGTTGGTTGTAGGTGGAGCCGTTAACTGGTATGTGACTACCCGCACTAAAGATGCCGCATTAAATAATGAACGTGGTGAAAAAGGAACCCTTCTCGCATCCGGTTTTATTGCCGGTGGTGCATTAATGGGAGTTGTCAGTGCAGCAATGCGTTTTGCCGGAGTTAATCTGGTACATGAAGAATGGCTGGCTAACACATGGTCACAAGTAATTTCATTAATCGCTTATATGGGTTTGATTTTTTATCTGGCAAAAGCAAGTATGAATACCAAACTTAAAAAATAAATTATGAAAAAACTGTTATTCATATCCATAATGTTCATCACAACTAACCTGTTAGCACAAAAGCCTATAGAAATTCCTCTATGGCCAAGCGGAGCACCTAACAGCAATGAACTGAAAGGCGAAGAACAAGAATTGGAAAAAAACCGCATTAGTAATGTGACCTCTCCTACCCTAACTATTTACCTTCCGGAAAAAAGTAACGGAATGGCAATTATTATGTGTCCGGGAGGTGGATATATCCGTCTTGCAATGGATCATGAAGGACATGACATGGCACCCTGGTTCAACAGCCAGGGTATAGCCTATGCCGTATTAAAATACCGTATGCCCAACGGACACAAAGAAGTTCCACTTTCGGATGCGGAACAAGCAATGCATATTGTCCGCAAACATGCCAAAGAGTGGAATATTAATCCCGGGAAAGTGGGTATCATGGGAGCTTCGGCAGGCGGACACCTTGCTTCCACTCTTGCGACACATTTCAGCAAAGATACACGACCCGATTTTCAAATTTTACTTTACCCCGTCATCACTATGAGCCCTGAATATTGCCATACAGGTTCACAGGAGAGATTAATCGGAACGAATCCGGATGAAGCAACAGCCCGGCTGTATTCCAATGAACTACAGGTTACCAAACAAACTCCTCCGGCATTTATAGTCTTATCAAGCGATGACAGAACCGTTCCGGCAGAGAATAGTGTGAATTACTATCTTGCTTTACTGAAAAATAATGTTTCCGCTACCATGCACATCTATCCTATCGGTGGACATGGTTGGGGATTCAAAGATAGTTTTCCGTATAAAAGACAATGGACGGAAGAATTGGAAAAGTGGCTCAGATCCATACAATAATCATTTAAAACACCTATATTAATGAGAAAACAGCTAACCCTCTCCCTGCTACTCTTAATATCTGCTGCCACCCAGGCGCAACAGACTGACAGATATGCAGAGATCACCAACCCGGACCTTACTTGTATAAACAGGGAAGAACCCCGAAGTACATTTACATCGTATACCAATGAACAGGATGCGATAAACAACGATCGTAAAAACGGTACATATCGTTTGTCTCTAAACGGAACATGGAAATTCTATTATGTAGATAACTTTAACGACCGTCCAAGAGAATTTATGAAACCGTCTTTTGATGTAAATACCTGGAGTAACATACAAGTTCCCGGAAATTGGGAAAGACAAGGATTCGGAGTACCTATTTATGTAAATACTACTTATGAGTTTACTTCTCCGGCACACGTCGCTCCATTCTGGGACAAACCCAATCCTCCTTATGTTCCCAAAGATTGGAATCCGACAGGAACATATCGCCGTAACTTTACGCTACCTGCCAACTGGGAAGGAAAAGAAATTTTCCTGAGTGCAGACGGAACTAAAGGAGCTGCTTATTACTACCTGAACGGTGAATTTATAGGGATGAACAAAGATGCTAAAACTCCTGCACGTTTCAATGTTACCGATAAAATTAAAACAGGAAACAATGTTATTGCAGTACAGATACATCGCTTGTCAGATGCCAACTATCTTGAATGCCAAGACTTTTGGAGACTTAGCGGCTTTGAACGGGAAATTTACCTCTACGCACAACCCAAAGTCAGAATTGCCGATTTTCATGCTAAAGCTACTTTAGATGAAAACTATCAGGATGGAATCTTTAATCTGCGAGTCAAAATTAAGAATGCAGACAAGCAGAACGAAGGTGATTATGTAATAAGCTATAATATTCTTGATAACGATAAACAAAGCATTGCTTCCGGTGATTTAGTTTGTAAGTTTAACGATTGTTTTGAAGGAACCTTTGATACAAACAGATTAAAGGGTATAAAACACTGGACTTCCGAGACTCCGAATCTGTACACATTGCTTATATCTCTAAAAAATAAAGATGGAAAAGTACTGGAATCTACCAGTACCAAAATAGGTTTCCGTACTGTGGAAGTTAAAGACAAACAATTAAAAGTAAACGGACAACCGATTCTTGTGAAAGGCGTAAATATCCATGAACACAACGAAGTGACAGGACACTATGTTTCGGAAGAGTTAATGAAAAAAGATTTCGAATTATTCAAGAAATACAATGTGAACACAGTGCGTACCTGCCATTATCCGCAACAAGAACGTTTTTATGAGCTTTGCGACGAATATGGAATATATGTAATAGACGAAGCAAACATTGAGAGTCATGGCATGGGCTATGATTTGGAAAAAGGTGGTACTTTAGGAAATGAACCTTCTTTCCTCAAAGCACACTTATATCGCACAGAAAACATGTTTGAAAGAGATAAGAATCATCCCTGCGTCATTGTATGGTCATTAGGAAACGAGTCCGGAAACGGTTATAATTTCTATAACACCTATAAATGGCTGAAAGAAAATGATGATACTCGTCCTGTTCAATATGAAAGAGCCGGTCGGGAATGGAATACCGATATTGTTTGTCCGATGTATACTCATCCATGGGACATGGAGAAGTACGCTCAAAACCCGGAATCCGATCGTCCACTTATTCTTTGCGAATATGCCCACGCTATGGGTAACAGTTTGGGAAACTTCAAAGAATATTGGGAAATTATTCATAAATATCCCCTGCTCCAAGGCGGATGCATTTGGGACTGGGTAGACCAAGGATTCTTGGAAAAAGATAAAAACGGCAAGAAGTATTGGACTTATGGAGGTGATTATGGAAAGAACGGAACACCGTCTGACGGTAATTTCTGTATCAATGGTTTAGTTTATCCTGATAGAACCGTAAAACCGCAAACAGAAGAAATGCGTATTATCTATCAGAATGTTTTATTTAAGTATAATCGTAAAGATGGAACCGTTGACATTCACAATGATTTCTTCTTCACTAATCTGAACAAGTATGATTTCACTTATTCCATCACAGCGAATGGTAAAATCATATCTACAAATAAACTTGCAGTAGACCTTGCACCACAAGAAAGCAAGACTTACAAACTAGAAAATCTTCCTTCTCTTGAAAGTGGTCCTATCGAATACCATTTGCAATTTGAAGTAAAGACACGTGTTGCCGAGCCATTCTTACCTGCAGGATACGTAATAGCACGTTATCAAAACCATATTAACGAAAGGAAGAACAATAAAGCAGACACAGTAGCGCCGGCACAATGCAAGGAAACCGAAACCGAATATGTTTTCACCGGTAAGAACTTCAAAGCAACATTCGACAAGTCTTGCGGTATACTCACTTCGTATAAATTCAAAGGTATGGAATATATCAATGACGGACACGGTCTGCATCCTAATTTCTGGCGTGCACCTATTGATAATGATTACGGTGCAGGACTTCCTACCAAGTTGAAAGTATGGAAAGAAGCCAGCTATAAGGAACCTCAAGGTACAGTCACTCTCAATGGATCTACCCTGACTTGTAAGTATGACTATCCGGAAGTAAAGGGAACATGGGACGTAGTATATACGATATATTCCAATGGAGTTATCCGTGTAAACAACACGTTTACTACCACCGATACTACCGTACCAATGATTCCGAGAGTTGGTCTACGCATGCAAATGCCTATTGCTTTCGACCAGCTTACCTACTTCGGACGTGGTCCGTGGGAAAACTATCGTGACCGCCGTGTCAGTTCGTTCAACGGTGAATATACAAATTCGGTTCATGACATGTTTGAGCCATATATTCGTCCGCAGGAAAACAATCATCGCACAGATGTTCGTTGGTGCGCACTTACCAACAAAGCCGGTGCCGGTTTACTTTTCATAGCCGACAGAACATTCGAATTGAATGCTTCTCCATATACAATGGAAACACTTGACAGTGGAGAAAGCATCTATAACGACCAACCTGTCAGTGATAAAACCGACCATCGCCACATTATCAATGCCAAACCAAGCAAATTAGTAGATATATTCATTGATTACCGCATGATGGGACTTGGAGGTGATGACAGCTGGGGAGCATTGCCACATGAACAATATCTCATAAAAGCAGGACAAGAACCTATCAAATACAATTTCAGCATTGTACCTTTCGGACCAAAAACATCATTCAAAAAGTTGATAAAACAATACTAAATAATAAAAGGCGGAGTAAAACAGATACTCCGCCTTTTTTATATATGACTAAATTCTTATTATTTACGCTGTCCTAATTGGGCATCAATGTAGAACAAACCAGTTTCACCTGCCAATTTAATTTTGTCTACAATGGTTTGGACAGTAGCTTCTTCCTCCACCTGTTCACGAACGAATCCCCAAAGAAAATCCTGAGAAGCCTTGTCACGTTCGGCAGAAGCAACATCTACCAATTTATCAATCAAAGCAGAAACATGGCATTCATGTTTGTAAACAGCTTCAAAAACCTCCAATGGTGAACCCCATCCTGTAGGAACAACGTCAATCTTATCCACTTTAGCCGTACCACCACGTTTGATTACATAATCTGCCAACATCAAAGCATGATCCATTTCTTCTTTAGACTGAGCTCTCATCCATGAAGCAAATCCTTCATATCCTTCTCGTGCAAAATAAAAAGACATAGACAAATACAAGTTTGAAGACCACATTTCGGCAACAACTTGTTCATTAATTGCATTCTGTAATTTTTCTGAAATCATAGTTTTAAATATTTTGTTTTTGTAATCGATACAAAAATAACAATAAAATTGAATAGATTGTTCGTATTAAAGAGCCTTTTTACACAAATTTGGTTAAAGAAATAATCAAAGGAATGTTTTGTCAATCAAATAAAAAGCCCTACCTTTGCACCCGCTGATACGAGTTATCAGTAATCATTCAATTATTAATTAAAAGATTCAAAAAGAATGGCAACAAAAATCAGATTACAAAGACACGGACGTAAAAGTTATGCGTTCTATCAGATTGTAATTGCGGACAGCAGAGCACCACGTGATGGTAAGTTTATTGAAAAGATCGGTTCTTACAACCCTAACACCGATCCTGCAACAGTAGTTTTGGATTTCGAACGCGCATTACATTGGGTAATGACCGGAGCACAGCCTACTGATACAGTACGTAACATCCTTTCTCGTGAAGGTGTTTACATGAAAAAACACTTACTTGGCGGTGTAACTAAAGGTGCATTTGGTGAAGCAGAAGCTGAAGCTAAATTCGAAGCATGGAAAAACAACAAGCAGTCAGGTCTTGCTGCTTTGAAAGCTAAGAATGACGCTGCTGCAAAAGCAGAAGCAAAAGCTCGCTTAGATGCTGAAAAGAAAGTTAACGAAGAAATCGCTAAGAAAGTAGCAGAAAAGAAAGCTGCCGAAGTTGCTGCACAAGCAGAAGCCGAAGCGCCTGCTGAAGAAGTAGCCGCTGCTCCTGCAGAGGAAGCAACAGAAGCTCCTGCTGAAGCATAATCGGTTAGCCGAACTCTTTAGTTAAATAAAAAGCATTTATCAGGCAGAGGTATTTCTTAGGAAATGCCTCTGTTTTAGTTTATACACAAATACATCCATAATATGGCTACTTTTATTAAGAATGCAGAAATAACAGACAAGATAGACAGGATTATCAATGAGAGTAGAGAATATATCTTTATCGTATCTCCTTACATACAATTTTCTGACCGCATCATAAGCGATCTGGAAACTGCATCCAAGCAGACACATCTAACTTTAATATTCGGAAAAGATGAAATCTCCGCAAAAAACGAACTATCTAAAATCAATCATATAAATTGCACCATCTTATATAAAAAGAATCTTCATGCCAAGTGTTACTTAAATGAGAAATCAGCAATCATCACTTCCATGAACCTATATGCCTACTCCCAGATCAATAATGAAGAAATGGGAATGTATCTTGTGAAAGAGGAGGACGAAGAAGCATATCTACAATGCACGTCAACTCTACATAACATTATAAAATCCACCGATATTACACTGAAAGAATATAATAACGAGCCAACGGAAAAAGAAAACGAAGATGAAGTAGAGGTAGCCTCTCTTATTCACGAAAATCTTATCTATTTCCTTAAAGTTTTACAATCCGATTATTTATGTGGCGACATCAAAGCATATCGTTTTTGGAACGGGACACGTGAAGCAGTCCACATACACGATTTTCCCAAAAAGGACATAGTATTCTACATCGGACAATCCTCTATTTCCTTCGACTTAAGCAAAATCAGACAGCAGATGTACGAAGCAAGGAAAGTTCTCTCCTATTCTGACCTGACATCAATTATCGGTAAATATGAAACCCGCATCAATGAATATCTTTATCAAAACGATGAAGAATACCAATTTTACTGGAATGGATATATAGTGAACATTTATTGGAAAATAAATAAAAAAAATTGTGCAACAGACCTATTGCATAAAAAATACCAAATTCTGCAACAAGTAAGTTTAATTGTACAACAAGCCGAAATAGAATTAAGCAATTATATTCTTATTCACTCCGTTTAAAATATAAGTAGAATTTCTGCTTTCCTCCCACGAGACATTGGTAAAGATCCCATAGGAGATTTTATAAATATCAAGTTGTTTTTTTAAAACGACTTGTTGTTCTGCTACAAAGCTCAAGTCGTTTTTTACAAACAACCTGTCGTTTGAAAGCAAAGCCGCAGCACTTTTTAATATACTTGAAAGAGAGATTTATGAAAGCAATGAAAGCAGAATCTTATATTATTTCTTATTTGCCCTTTATATCTATAAATACTCCTCTATGATCAGAAGTCACTCCGTCATTTATTACTTCACAATGCGTAACTTGCAATTTTGCGGCATTGCTTTTTGTTGTAATGATATAATCCAAACACTTAACGGGTTTATCCGATGGCCATGTCGGCATCGTTTTATCATTAAGAATAGTAAAATCCTTTTCAATATCTTTTATTGTCTTTTCTTTAGGGGAAGCATTTAAGTCACCCGCAAAAAATACCGGTTTTGAATATTTAGCCAACTCCCCGCGAATAATCGGTAATGAAAGTAATTGATCCTTTGGAGTGAGCGACAAATGAACACAACAGAAAACATAATCTTTCATCTCCACAACTAAAAACGCTCTTCTCTCCTCTCGTCCCGGAAGAGCTACATAATGGTATTCAATCGGAGTTTCTTTGGCAAGAATACCAATACCATATTTGCCACCTTGAAAAGGGATAGCAGCTGCATAACAGGCTTTCATATTCGTATATTGGGCTATTTCACCCAATGTATATTTCCCCTTGCTTCTTTCTGTCACACTATCGACTTCCTGAACAGCAACAATATCGGGATTTATTTTATTGATAACGGAAGCTGTACGCTTAAAGTCTGTTACTTCATCCACTCCCCTCCCATTACGGATATTGTAAGTCATCATACGAATGGATTCGTTCTGGGCAAAAGATGGTATTGAAATGAATAGGGATAGGATAAATAAAAGTGTTTTCATAATGCTTTGTTATTAGTTAGAACAAAGGTAACCAAAAAGGTCATTCCTAAATATTGGAATGACCTTCTAAAAACTAAGAATATATTATTTATTAAAATATATATTTTATACCGAATTGCATCTGCCAACGAGAAGTAGTTCCAATATTATCTTGGAAAGTTTCTTTTAACTCTCCTTGATCTGGATCTTTAGCATTAATATACTTAGCCATTTCATACTTCAATGAATAATTATTTGAGGCTTTTGGTCCCTCTTTAACAGTTAAGAACTGATATTGCTGATTTCCCAATACAGTAGTTTGTTGTACGCCCCAATCTTTATTTAATAAATTCAAGAAATTAGCAATAGCAAAACTCAAACGTAAAGTGTGAGTACGTCCATTTTTCTGGAAGACTTTAAAGTCATGAGAGACATTCAAATCTAACTGATTTGCATAAGGAGCAGTAGCACCATTACGTTCTGCATATTCACCTCTGTGTTTACTCAAATAAGAATCCTGTTCAATAAATGCATTCATTGCTTCCCATGCCTTCTCTTGAGAGTCAAATGCTCCCGGCAATAAATGATCTTTTACTTCATCGAAATTTCTTGGAATATACATCAAGTCATTAGCAGTCTGAGTATCACCATTAGCATCACCACTGTAACAATATGAATAACGGAATGGACGATAACGCTGATAAATTAAACCAAAGTTAGTTGCTGCATATTTACTCCAATTTGCAGTGTAAGATGCAGATATTAATAAACGACCATCTACAGAACCCGCGCTATATCCCACTTCTTCTGCATTTGAGTCTAAAGATGCACGATATTTCCAAGCAGAAGTAGCAACAGAAGAGGTACCATCTGTTACTCCCTTAGCAGAACCAAAAGTGTAAGAACCATTTAAATATAATCCTTTAAAAATACCATCAATAAAGTTTTTTTGCAACTGGAATGTTGTAAAGAGAGAATGTCCTTTACTTGTATTACGGAGCATAACCACATTATTTGCAGCTTTATCATTTCCCGGCTGATCGCTATAATATCCACTATAGAAAGGACGAGCCTGTCCAGTCCCACCATCATTTACAAAATATTCAGTTTTATACAAACCTATATTATCGTGATAAATAGCATTCAAATCTTTAGAATAAAGGACTTCTACTGTTGCTACCCAACCATTACCGAATTTATAATCAACGGCAATATTACTTTTCCATAAATTTGGATATTTAAAATCAGGATCAGTTACAGCTATATCCGCACGAGTAGGTTCACCTTTCGCTGGTTTATAAGTATTAAAATCACCAGTAAATCCAAGAGTTGGTCTATCATCTTTAATTATAACACCATCTTTCTTAGTTGTTCCCACATTAATATCACCGAATAAAACTCCATTATTACCAGCCTGATTACTCAACCATACATAAGGAGGAGTTCCTGTAAATAATCCGGTACCACCACGGATTTGCAAAGACTGTTCTCCATCTTCCAACGGTTTATAATTAAAACCAAATCGAGGAGAAAATAATGGTTTTGCATTAGGATATTTAGAAACATCAACTTTGATACCATCACGATAAGTTTCGGATGCAACACGATCATTTTTTTGAAGATCTGTTAAAAAGATTGGCATATCGACACGCAAACCTAAAGTTAAGTTCAATTTATCATTTACATTCCATCTATCTTGGGCATATAAACCAAGTTGGAATACATCTACTTCTGCATAAGGGAAATCGTCTGTCAATGAATACTTTTGTGAATAATAGCTATATCCAGTTGATGCAGAATTGGCAACCCCTGTTACATTAGTACCAAAACCAAAATCTGCCGGATTATAATTATGAATATTGAATCCCGCAATACTACCATTATTAGCAGCTAAATATTTCTTTGTAGCAAGTACATTGAATTTAAAATCATCAATAGAGCTAAATACCCATGCACCCGGGTAGTTTTGAGCAAATCCATTCTTAAAATGGCGATAGTCGCTCTGAGTACCTATAGTTATCTGATGCTTCCCTAAATTCATGATAAAGTTATCTTGAATCTGCCAAATATCACTATCCAACTGGTTATTGTATGAATTAGCTTCTGTTCCAAATGTAGTATAAGCCATATTACTACCATTCAAAATATCAACTTGTGGAAAATAGCCACCATCCATATCGCGGAAATCACGAAGTCTTGAATATCCGACTTTGAAATAATTACTCATTTTATCATTAATGGTAGTATTAAGATCTGCCATCCAAATATTAAAATTATTATTTGTACGATAGAAACAAGAAGAATAAGGTATAGAGTACTCATTAGGACCACGTTTTCCATTGGGAGCACCAGAACTTGAAGGATAGTTATCATTATATGATTTCAAATAATAATACTTCACACTTAATACATTCTTCGGATTGATATTCCAGTCCACGCGAGCAGTAATACGATCGGCACGTGTTTGAGTTTTTGATACATCGAACTTTCCGGGATCATATCCAAGTTCTGTATTCAAGAATTGAGATAAGTCACTCAATGCCTCCGGTGTAGGAGCAGAGTTAGCAGTTGTATAAGAAACCGGTTCTTCAATACGATCCATTTCACCATTCAAATAAAAGAATAACTTGTTTTTGATTAATGGACCTGATAAACTAATACCAAATTGGTGATTTGAAAATTCTGAAACCGGAATAACTTCGTCTTTTACTCTATAGCCTAACATAGAAGGACTTTTGGTATACATATATGCAGAAGCATGAAACTCATTATCTCCCGATTTTGTTACAGAATTAATACCTGCACCTGTAAAACCACCATTACGAACATCATAAGGAGCAATCATAACCTGAACTTGCTCCAATGCTTCTAAAGATATAGGTTCAACCCCTGAAGCTCCGAGTGATGAAGCTAAACCAAAAGAGTTATTGAAAGAAGCACCATCCACTGTTATATTATTAAAACGATAAGATACTCCACCAAAATTACTTCCATTACTCATTGGAGATAATTTTGTAAAGTCTGTTAATGAACGGTTTAACGTTGGTAATTTATCCATTTTCTCACGAGTAATAATTTCCTGTGCTCCTGTACGGTTGCCGGAAATAAGAGAATTCTTATCTCCTACTACCACTACTTCATCAAGAAGTTGGTTATCTTCCCGCATTACAATATTCAATTTCAGTTCCTCACCTAGAGTTAAATTAATCCCAGTACGAGATTCATTATTAAACCCTATATAAGAATAATCCAGGGTATAAGGTCCTCCAATACGTAAGTTTTGGAAAACATACTGTCCACTAGGTTGGGTAATTGTGTTGTAGACAGTACCTGTAGGAGTATGCACAGCTTTAATAGTAGCCCCAATCAGAGGTTCACCCGCTGCATCTGTGACCTTACCGCTAATACTAGCAGTAGTAACCTGTGCATTTACTGTTGTAGCAATCAATAACATAATCGCCACAAGATAAAAAGAACGCATTTTTTTTAACATACCGTAATAGTTAGATTAATACTATAGATTAATAAATCTAGAATAACGGCAGCAAAGATAATTAATATTTTTTAGATATGTATTGCATATGTATTACAAAATGCATTCATCATTTAACAAATAACGATTTTTTCTAAACAAATCATAAAAATAAAGGAATATATTTTCACATCCCTCTATTTAAAATTTAATTTAAATCAATAGCTTTTCTCAATTTTCCATTAATTTTCTATATCTGACACGTTTCGGCTCCTCATAACCTAAACGCTTCATTTTATTTTCTTCATACTCTGAATAAGAACCTTCAAAGAAAAAGACTTCTGAATTACCCTCAAAAGCAAGTATATGAGTACAGATTCTATCTAAAAACCAACGGTCATGAGAAATGACAACAGCACATCCTGCAAACTCTTCCAAACCTTCCTCTAAAGCACGCAACGTATTAACATCAATGTCATTGGTAGGTTCGTCAAGCAAGAGGACATTCCCTTCTTGCTTTAAAGCCATTGCCAAATGTAATCTGTTTCTCTCTCCACCGGAAAGAACTCCACAAAGCTTTTCTTGATCCGCTCCCGAAAAATTAAATCTTGAAAGATATGCACGAGCATTGATATCCCGTCCTCCCATACGAATCAATTCATTTCCTCCGGAAATAACTTGATAAACACTTTTATCAGCTTCAATATCTCTATGTTGTTGATCAACATAAGAGACTTTCACCGTTTCTCCTACCTCAAACATTCCTTTATCAACCTTCTCTAAACCCATAATTAAACGAAAAAGAGTGGTTTTACCTGCACCATTAGGACCAATAACTCCAACAATACCGTTTGGCGGAAGCATAAAATTCAGATTATCAAATAACAACTTATCTCCATAAGCTTTTGCAACCCCAATTGCTTCAATTACTTTATTACCCAGTCGAGGTCCATTAGGAATAAAGATTTCCAATTTATCTTCTTTTTCTTTTTGGTCTTCATTCAATAACTTATCATAAGAGTTCAAACGAGCTTTTCCTTTAGCCTGACGAGCTTTTGGAGCCATACGTACCCATTCCAATTCACGTTCCAAAGTTTTACGGCGTTTGCTAGCTGTTTTTTCTTCCATTTCCATACGTTTAGTCTTTTGGTCCAACCAAGAAGAATAGTTACCCTTCCAAGGAATTCCCTCACCACGATCTAATTCAAGTATCCAGCCAGCCACATGATCAAGGAAATAACGGTCATGAGTGATACAAATTACTGTACCTTCATATTGCTGCAAATGTTGTTCCAACCAATCTATTGACTCTGCATCCAAATGGTTAGTAGGTTCATCAAGCAATAAAATATCCGGTTTTTGAAGTAATAAGCGACATAAAGCTACTCGACGACGTTCTCCACCTGATAAATGTTTCACTAGCTGATCTTCAGGCGGGCAGCGTAAAGCATCCATGGCGCGTTCTAACTTACTATCTAAATTCCATGCATCTGTAGTATCTATAATATCTTGTAGTTCTGCCTGACGAGCAAACAACGCCTCCATCTTATCCTGATCCTCATAATACTCTGGTTCTCCAAATTTCAAATTAATGGCTTCATACTCAGCCAGAGCATCGACAATAGGCTGAACACCTTCCATCACAATCTCTTTCACTGTTTTTGTATCATCCAAATGAGGTTCCTGAGCTAGATAACCCACAGAATATCCAGGCGAAAAGACAACTTCTCCCTGATAAGATTTTTCTAATCCAGCAATAATTTTTAATAAGGTAGATTTACCAGAACCATTCAAACCGATAATACCAATCTTTGCTCCATAAAAGAATGAAAGATAAATATCTTTTAGAACCTGTTTGTTGGGCTGAAAGGCTTTGCTCACACCCACCATTGAAAAAATGATTTTTTTGTCGTCAGTAGTAGCCATATAATTGATGTATATAATTAATTTGAGGCAAAGATAAGAAAAATACCGAAATCCTTTGGATTTTTAATAAATAGTTATACCTTTGCACCCGCAATTCGAAAGAAATGTATAAGGACTGAATCGCTAGCTCAGCAGGTAGAGCACAACACTTTTAATGTTGGGGTCTTGGGTTCGAGCCCCAAGCGGTTCAC
Source organism: uncultured Bacteroides sp. (assembly GCA_902492205.1). GTDB lineage: Bacteria > Bacteroidota > Bacteroidia > Bacteroidales > Bacteroidaceae > Bacteroides. The sequence goes on from CABUKU010000002.1 coordinate 165,230, forward strand.
TAGGAATAAGAGAGTTACAAAAAAGTAACTCTCTTTTTTTGTCTACTTTAGGTTAATCCAGCCTCATCCGTAAAGCTATGTTTTCATTTTGACTCTTTCCGTGCAGAATAGTACATTTGCAATATGCTTAACCCCAGATACACATTATTTTTCCAAAGTTGCTCTCATGCTCTCATAAGTTCGCTGCATCCACCTATGGCAGTCAGTTTCAGATATGAGAGCAACCTTTTGTGTGCTCTCATTCTGCTCTCATTTACTCTCATTCATGCTATTGTAAATAAGGAAACTATGGATGAAAAGACTTTTCTTAAAGGAAAAACACTCCTAGTCGTGCCATGAGAATTTTGAATTGACAGTTGTCAACTCAAAGATTGACTATTGTCGTTTCATAGATTGACAACTGTCAATTTATGAAACGACAGCTGTCGATTCTAAATTTCTTCAGCACGGTTGGAATGTTTTTACAAGGAAACCAACATTAATTCATCTACAAAAGCAAACTAATAAAAGACTAATTAAAAAATTTAATCAACTCAAATTATCTTTAAGTTTAAGAGAAGTAATAAATTCTCTTATCAAAGGAAAGATTTCTTCAGGAGTCTCTGCCGAAAAAGTAAGCTTTTCTAACGGACACCAACCTGATTTATCCCGATTCTCAATATAAGGCACTATTCGCACAAAATCTACTTCTACTTTTGTACGTTGAAACAGATCAAATGCAGACTGACTAATAATATCTGTATAGACGTGTTTTACACCACCAAGTATCATCAAAGCCGCAGCCGCTTTTCCAATTACTTTATCAGCGACACATGCTCCATTCATAAAAACAGAATCATGTTGGAGCAAATCATATAAATCGGTTACTCCACGCCGGGTGAAAGGTCTGACCTCTGTTCCATTCTGAACCACACATGAGTAGCCACCGGAGTGTAGCAGATTAATTATATCTTCCATTATAAAGTTTCTTGTTTTAGTTGTTCTACAAAATTATCTATACGATGCAATTCATCAGGGATTTTGATACTTTGTGGGCAATGAGGCACACATTGATTACATCCGATACAATGACTTGCCTGACGTAGTTTCGGTACACTACGATCATACCCTACCAAGAATGCACGGCGTGCTTCTCTGTAATTCTCATCTATTTGACTTTGAGGAACATTACCTTCATTCACACATTTATTATAATGTATCAATATAGCCGGTATGTCAATTCCATAAGGACAAGGCATGCAATACTTACAATCATTACAAGGAATGGTAGGATATTGCATCATTAGTTGCGCAGTTTCCTCTAGAAAGTCCTTATCATCATCCGTCAACGGGATCAAAGGGGAATAAGTGCGTATATTGTCTTGCAAATGTTCCATATACGTCATGCCACTCAACACCGTAAGCACATTTTCCGGCGAACCGGCGAAGCGAAATGCCCATGCTGCAACACTATCCTCCGGACGTCGTTGTTTGAGACGTGCTACAATATGATCGGGTACATTCGATAAACGACCGCCCAATAAAGGTTCCATTATAACAGCAGGAATACTACGTTTTGCCAACTCTCCATATAAATATTCAGCATTTACATTACTACCCGTAGCATGTCGCCAATCTACATAATTGAGTTGTATCTGCACAAAGTCCCAATGCACCCGGTCATGCATAGCCAATACTTGGTCGAATACTTCAACATCTCCATGAAAAGACCATCCAAGACGGCGAATGCGTCCGGCTTCACGTTCTTTAATTAAGAAATCAAGTAACCCATTATCTACATAACGCTGGTTAAATACTTCCATGCCTCCCCCACCGATAGCATGAAGCAAATAATAATCAAAGTAATCTGTTTGCAAATCTTTAAACGACTGATAATACATCGCCAAAGAGTTATCCCGTGAATAATTGGAGAAATTAGATAGCTTTGTTGCTATAAATAATGTCTCACGAGGATGACGTTTAAGAGCAATCCCTGTCGCCTTCTCCGACCATCCTTGTACATATACAGGAGAGGTATCGAAATAATTCACCCCATGAGCTATGGCATAGTCCACCAATTCATTTACAGCATCCTGGTCTATCAAATCCCCTTTCCCATCGGATGAGGGAATAGTCGGCCAACGCATACATCCATATCCCAATATAGAAACTTTATCTTCATTGCCGGGGAGAATGCGATAAGTCATTTTATCGGTAGGAACAGGAGTAGAAGATTTTTTATCTGAAGTTACTCCACCTTTCGATCCACAACCATAAAAAGTTGAAGCTGTTGTTGTAGCAGTAGCAATACCTACGATCTTCAAAAAATCTCTTCGATTGATCTGTTTATTATGTTCTTTCATATTATCTTTATTCGCTTAGATGCATTATACAATCCTATGTCTTTCGTGTCCCTCCACATAAATAGCACTGAATGGACGAGCCGGACATAAATTCTCACAAGCTCCGCACCCGATACATCGTTCCGTATTAACCACAGGTATTTTAGGAAAATCTGTTTTATCAGAATCAGACGAAACCATTAAAATAGCTCCCGTCGGACAATGACGGGCACAGTTTCCACATTCAACCCCATCGGTCAATGGAATACAATTTTTCTTTACCCACACTGCATGCCCTATCTGAATAGCAGATTTATCGGCAACCGTAATTGGATGAATAGCACCGGCAGGACATACATCAGAACATTTGGTACATTCCGGGCGGCAATAACCTCGTTCATAGGACATCTCGGGTTGCATTAGTTTCATCAAATCTGTTGAAGGGCGCAAAACACCATTGGGACAAACTGATACGCATAACTGACAAGCAGTACAATGCTGAGCCATATTACGCGCACTTAAAGAACCCGGAGGAGTAAGAGGGGTATTGCGGCTCGGAATCTTCTTATCCTCTATCGTTGCAAGTCCTCCATCTACTTTTTTTTCCTGAGCTTTCAATAAAGATGAAGTAGCCATTAATGCAGCAACAGATAGAAATCCCCGACGCGCTTCATTTATTTGTTCCGACTGTACTTGCTTGCTTTTTGTATCGGATATTATTGGTTTCGCATAGCGTAATTTATAACCAATAGCGCCATGCTTACATTTTTCAATGCAATCCATACATGCAACACATCGACTATAATCAATTTTATGTTCTTTAGAATTAATGCAAGCAGCTTTACAATGGCGCGAACAAAGCGTGCAACTATTACATTTATCCACATCTATGGCTACACGAAACAAAGAATAACGGGAAAGGAATCCTAGAACCGTACCTATCGGACAAATTGTATTACAATAGGTACGTCCATGTCTCCAAGCCAGCACAATCAGTATTACAAAAGTAATTACTGCAACAATAAATGTCGATAAACTCTTTATCCAAACATCTACTTGATAGAAAGCATAACTATCTGCTCTTTCGGCAAAATAAGCAAGCAGATTATTCCCCCATTGCCAAAGAGGCTGAAACAAATTGCCGGCGATACGTCCATATGAACTATATGGAGCAAGTAAAGCTGCAAGTGGACCAACCCCTGCAACCAATGCAAAAAGAAATATAACCAACACACCGTAACGTAACCATGAAACAGCCGGAGAATAGGAATAAGGAAGTTTCTTTCTTTTCTTACCAATCCAGGCTATTATGTCTTGGAATACTCCTAAAGGACATATTACCGAACAATATATGCGTCCGAACAACAAAGTCAGGACAATAAGAAATAATACAACTCCAACATTCAGTGCCAATACAGCCGGAAGGAATTGAGTCTTTGCCAGCCAACCGAACCATCCATGCAATGTTCCTGTAAAATCAAGGAACAACAAGGTAATAAGAGTAAAGCAAATAATGGCAAACGTCAGTCTGATTTTACGCAACATTACGTCTTGTTTTATTATGATTGTAACTACATTTAATATCACATTGCAAAGCTACAAAGAAATAAACAAGCTTTCAATAGATAAATTACTGAAATAATTACCAATATTACAGATTTATACATTACTCGTTATGCTGTCATTATCAAATTATTTGCAGATTAGTCATTTCTTCTGTTAATTCAAAATCATAAGGAGGATATTCATAAACACTGAAACGAGGTTCCGTTTCCCCGTCAGAATAATCCCAAATAGAAGCATATTCATCTATATTTTCTCCCATTTCATCTAACTCCCGTAAATAGGCAGCAATGGATTTATTCTCTACGATATACACTTCGCCCATTTTATCAATGATAGGGCTATGACGACGGGTTGCATCATGGTCGAACTTCAAAATACGTTTGCCGTCCTCTGTCAGACCAACTGTTGTGAAAGTCATGCTTTTACCAATGGCAGGAAGATTCAACACACTGCGATCTGTTGCCACAAAAGGAAGTTCATTACTTCTCATAAAACGTTGTAAACTCTTGGGAAGTTCTTTCTTGTTTCTAATAACCTGAACCAGTTCTTGTTCTTTATCGGCAGGAACATGTCCGAAAATCTTTTCTTCATTTGCTTCTTGCAGCGAACGACTGTTAGGAGTAAACACAGCATAATTTTCATTAAAACCTTTCACAGAGAAAGTGTAATAACAAATCACTCCCAATGAATTAAGCACATGGCGCAACTTCGCCGTATGTCCGCGACGGGAAGCAGCCACCGTATAAACTAGCTGATTGGTAATTGTCCACCCTGCAGAAAGAATTTTTAAAATAGCACGTTTTGCTTCGGGAGTAACTTCAAGCGGAGATTGGAAATGGGTTTGGATAATAAATTGCTTCACTCCTACCAGCGATGCCTTTTCTTTGAACTCTTTCAATATTTCAACGAGTTCATCGTTAATACGAAGTGGAAGATAAGCCAAAAGACGGGAACCTAAACGTACTCTTTGCAGTTCGGCATACTTCTCTCCTTCCTTCCGTTCAAGATTTGCATTTCGTTTGCGGACAGCCATTGCATAAACAGCCTTCAAAATATGACGCAACGTTTTATTTTGGCTCATCAGAGCATCACCTCCTGTTATTAATATATCCCTTAACTGGGAATCCTCCTCAAAATAAAGCATCAATCTGCGAAGTTTTGTATCCCAAGTTTCTTTCGGTCGTAAAGACTCAAAATCAAAATTCAGGCGTTCACTTTGAAAATCATACATACGTTGACAGGAAGCACACAGTCCCCCACAAGCACGTCCCATAGAATCCGGAATCAAAATAGCAACTTCGGGATAACGCCTGTGAATGTTATGGCCGTCCGGTAAAAGCCAACCTGCTGCATTAGGTTCGCCCGATACAACAATATCTTCTTTCTCCCATGCACGGATACTGCCATAAGTGTCTACTAAGTTTTTCGAATATAAGATATATGAACGAACAGTTGCATCATCAAAACCATCTGTACCTGTGTTCAATAAAGACAGATAATAAGGAGTCACGAAAAATGGCATTCCCTTCTTTTTTGCCTGCATGAGCAATTCCATTGTTTTCGCAGAAAGAGAATTTCCCAAAAAACTATTCAGCTCAAGAGGAGTCTTGAGAGCCATAGCCAGATGAAAACGGCTTTCACTCCACCACCCTCTCACCAGATTATACTTCTCTTTATCTGTTGTACCTTCGGGATAAACGTACTTGGAAGATTTACTGTGCCTTCCTTCAATCTTACGCACCAATAAATGAATAATTCTCTCAATATTTTCCGCTCGTCTTGCAATTACCTCTTCATCCAATCCGGTTTCCCATCTTCTCATCTGACGTTTCAACACATTCTTATCCGGTTTAACATCAAACGGATTCTCGAACCGTATAAACAGAAAATAAAAATCAAGATAAAGGTCGGTACATGTGCTTTCAGGAAGTGGTTCTTTCAAAAATGTCCATAGATACTTCAAAGAATGAATATGCATCATCTCTCCCATAGATAATTCATGAATCTCTTTTCCTTCATTTTCAAGTAACAAAAGAATTCTCTTTGCAACCTTTTCCCTTTTCTCCTCATCCGGATAATTAGCTACATATTCGCGCAATCTTGCCAGAAATGACTGAAAGTCATCACTAACAGAGGCTATTTGCACCAAATAGGGCAAATTGCAATCATACAACTGTTTCAATTGAGAAATGGTAAATGCAAACAGATTTCCTTTCTTCATAAAGTTCCTTTCTATTTTAAATAGTTAAATACTAATATGTTATCATCAAGGCTGAAGATATGAGCAGCCTTCACATCAGGGGGTTCTTTCGACAAAGAACCATACAGAATGCCGTGCAGTAATAAAGACGACAGAAAAACATGTAGTGCAAATATAATAAAAAACGAAGAAAACCAAAACAATTTGCCCTTTATTTCCTTATAAGTAAGGAATAAGATTACTGAATTATATCTATATTTGCAAGGTATTTTCAGGAATACAATATTAACTATAAAAATAGGTTTTATGAAAAAGATTAAGTTACTATCAATCATTTTGAGCGCCACATTGGTATTCAGTGGGTGCAATATGAATAATACAGCTAAAGGCGGTGTAATCGGAGGAGGCGGAGGTGCTGCTTTGGGTGCACTGATCGGTGGTCTTGCAGGACATGGCAAAGGAGCTGCAATCGGTGCGGCAGTAGGTGCGGCAGTAGGTGCCGGAACCGGTGTCATCATTGGTAGAAAAATGGATAAAGCTGCTGCCGAAGCCAAACAAATAGAAGGCGCACAAGTGGAACAAGTAACTGATAACAACGGATTACAAGCTGTAAAAGTTACTTTTGATTCTGGAATTCTGTTTGCTTTCAATTCAAGTACATTGAGTACTAATGCAAAGATGGCACTTAGCAGATTTGCTCAGATTTTAAAACAAAATCCTACCATGGATATTGCCATATACGGATATACAGACAACATAGGAACAGAAGCAGCCAACCAAAAAGTATCAACTAACCGTGCCGATGCTGTTGCCGACTTTTTAATGAACCAAGGAGTCTCTGCCACTCAGTTTAAATACGTACTGGGAAAAGGCTGGAGTGATCCCGTTGCAAGCAATGACACAGAAGCGGGACGGGCACAAAACCGTCGTGTAGAAATCTACATGTATGCCAGCGAGCAAATGATTAAGGACGCAGAAGCGCAAGCCAATTCTTAAATAACACTCGGGCACGGATAACGGCATTAAAGAACAGCCTCATCCGTGCCCTCTTAATAATCTTATTCCTATTTTTCTATGCTGAAACGAATTCTTCGGATCGTAAGAAACTTACTGCTCTTTTTCTTTATTTCCACTTTGCTTGCAGTAATCACTTACCGTTTTATACCCGTTTACATCACCCCTTTAATGGTTATTCGATGTACACAACAAATATTCGATGGAGAAAAGCCCGTTCTCAAACATACATGGATTCCATTGGATGAAATTTCCAAGAATATGCCTTTAGCCGTCATAGCTTCTGAAGACAACCGCTTTGCCTCACACAACGGATTCGACTTTGAAGAGATTCAGAAAGCCATGAAAGAAAATGAAAAAAGGAAAAGAAAACGTGGTGCCAGCACCATTAGCCAACAAACGGCAAAGAATGTATTTCTGTGGTCCCAATCTTCATGGATAAGGAAAGGACTCGAAGTTTATTTCACCGTTCTTATTGAACTTTTCTGGTCAAAAGAACGAATCATGGAAGTTTATCTCAACTCCATAGAAATGGGTAAAGGAATCTATGGTGTACAAGCAGCAGCTAAATATAAGTTCAAGACCACAGCCAAAAAACTAAGTGCGGGACAATGTGCCCTGATTGCTGCTACCCTGCCTAACCCTATCCGGTTTAATTCCGCAAAACCGTCACCCTACATATTGAAAAGACAACAACAAATACTCAGGTTGATGAAACTCGTTCCTCCTTTTCCACTTCCTGATTATAAAAAGAAGTAACGACGTTTTTTTAAAACGTCTGCACGTTTCAGAGAAAACGTCCTTACGTTTTGAGTGAAATGTATGGACCTATTTTATCCGTATAACCCGGATACCTGTCTGCGTTTTATTATTTAGCAGTTGAGTGTATAAATTCACTCCTTCCACTACCACTTTCATATGTTTGGATGAAGCATGTAACAAATGTAGTTCTCCATTCTCATAGGTTGCAATACCCACATGAGCTATATCAAGTCCTTTTATATTGGTTACTATGGCAATTATATCCCCATCCTTGATGTGGTGCACAATTTCCGGGTTATTCAGGTCAGCTTTTGCAAAATAACGTATGTTCTTTCCCTGCAAACTCCTTTCTGCTTCTTTTATCTTTTCTACCTCCGATATATTATTTTTCAAACGGGGATATTTATCGGCATGGGTTGACATGAAAAAAGGATTCAGGACAACGGAAGAAGTACCTCTTTCCTTTGTAACATCTTCCATGAGTCCTTTACTTACATTACTCTGAATCCAATCACTGAAGTAATGTAAACGTGAAACATATCCATTCAATTCTCCATTCCGGTAACGAATCGATAGTAGAACTTTTGTGAAGTCATCAAAGCACGGATTTTCTTTTTCCGATGCAAGAGTAAGCGCCGTTATAGTTTCCACGAAAGTGGTACAATCCAATTCATGCAGATTCACTACCAACTGTTCCTTTTTGCCATTCTCCAAAGTATTTGCCACATAAGGAACACCCAAAAACAATTTTCCTAAAAATACCATTCTGCTTTTATCGGCTGGTAATTCCTTTACTTTGCTTAAAAGCTTAACAATTTTTACACTATCGCCCGAAGTATAAACAACTTGGCGAGCGTTCACACTACACGCAAAAAGAACAAGTATAAATAGTAAATATCTTTTTTTTTGTATCATTTCCGGTTGATATTATGAATTACCATACAAAGATAAAAAACGCGGGCAAAAATTTAATATCATTGCCCGCGTTTTTTATCTTCGCCTGCCCATTAAAAATTATTGATAATCATTTCACATCAGGCATGCTCAGTAATTCTTCAATTGTAGGACTTTGCTTGATAATAACACCATCCGGATTCAGTAGGAATAACGTAGGTAATTGGGTTACTTTATAATCAGCCGCAATCTTATTATCCTTGAACTTTTTCAATTCGCTTGTATTTGTCCAATCTATATTGTCTTCTTTGGTAGCTTTCTCCCATTGTTCGCGTTTATCGTCCATGCTTACGGAAAACATGGTTATGTTCTTGCGTGCAAGCCTATCGGCAATAGCACGAAGTTCTTTGGCTTTCTTGCGACACGGTGCACACCATGATGCCCAGAAATCAAGTAAAACATATTTTCCTCTGAAATCGGAAAGTTTCACTTGCTTCCCGTTTATATCGGTGGTAGTGAAATCAATAGCTGCTTTCCCCTGTATCCACTTATCAGCAGCTTCCTGATATTTCTTCTTAAATTCACGAAAACAATAAGAGTCGGCATAATTGATCGTATCCAGCCTGTCATACAAATCTTTTAAATCTTCATACTGATAAACTAGAAGCCCGCTTGCAATCACTATTGAAGCAAAGCTCTTAGGAGTGTTTTTCAAGAAACCGACGGAAGCATTCTCTTTCTCCTGAAATACTTTGCTCATCTCTTGCATTAAAGCTTCTTTGACCTTTGCATCGTTCTTCTTTTCCGCTTCCATATATTGAAGGCTTAATGCTTCATACTTATCTTCCAAAGGTTTTATAAGAGCCAGGTATTCATTCATTATCTGCTGTTGTTTACCATTCACAACAGCAATATCAGCTCTGCGTTTTCCCTGAATGGAAAGGTTATACTCCCCTCCCGGTTCCACACAAACAGAAATATCAAATCCAAACGGCCTTGACATTACACGATAAACATCGGGCTTACTAATATCACCCATAAAAGAAAACTCCTTGCCATTTACCGCAACAGAATCTATTTTGGTAAATCTATCTTTGATACAAGCCAAATAAACTTTCCCGGTAAAAGGCTCATTTAAGGTTGCATTGATCTTAAAAGTACCAGCGCTTATATGCTTCATTACCTTTTCACGCACTTCAACTCCACGGAGGTTCTTTTCAAGAATTATCCCGTCTGGTGAAATCAGCACTATAAAAGGTATACCATTATAATTATATAATTTCATTGTGGTCTTTTGAGGATCCCATAACTGAAGGTAATCCAGTTTCTCTTCTTCTATAGCTTTACGCCAATTCGCCTCACGGTCATCTATGGAAAGACCAACCAACTTAAGGCCTTTATCCTTAAATTCAGCATATACTTTTTTCAAATTAGGAATCTCCTTTCTACATGGTCCGCACCAAGATGCCCAAAAATCAATCAATACGTATTGCCCTCTCAATGAGGAAAGCTTCAATAAATTTCCATTCTGGTCTTTCACTTCAAAATCGGGTGCAAGTTGACCTATTTCACACGCTTTCGTACGATTAATTTGGTCGAGCATAGCTCTCGCATAATAATTATTCATCATACTTTTATCGAAAGCATTCAATAATTCCTGCAATTTATCAACCGGACTTGAAAAGAAAGAACTATAAATGATAGCCATGAGAGCATTACTCTTAGGATACTTTGATATCATAGAAACAAATTCCTGAGTTTGCGATGCATAAGCCTTATCCAAGTTCTCGGAAGCCTTCTTCAGAATCTTCATATTCTCGTCTGTCTGGGCTTTCATATTGTACAATTCAAATGCCTCATTATATTTCTTTCCCGCAGCTTCTACATCTTTACTATAAAGATTCTCCGCATTCAGAGCATTATACTCATTCCAATCCGGAGAAGTTTTCACTCCAAGAAGTTTTAAATTTCCATCTATAATCTCGGCATTCACCTCCAATGTCGGTTTATCCATAAAAAAATACACAGTAGGGATCTTCATTGAAGGTCCCAAATCTCCCAAGGCGGGCACATAGAGATTATAAAAACGTCCGTCACCCACCTCTGCTTTAGCTTCCAAGCTAAACGAGTCCTTATTACCTTTAACACGAGCCAGTTCCGTTCGTCTATCGCCATCCAGCAATACTACTTCTCTCCCGGCCAGTCCTTTTATCTCACCTTTCAACTTAACAGGTATAAGCCCTGCAAACGTAGGACTTATCACCAATAAGAACAGGAATAGAATTATTATGTTCTTTTTCATAAGCAAATACATTATCTTGGATTCGGAACGATGTTTGAGTTGTAAACCATTACTTTACCCGGTATTGGAAATACATATAAATTAGAATTAGGCTCTAATGTATATTCCGTAGTTGAAGTTGAACGTTTCAACGTTTTAGTATACAAACCTTCTTTTGCCAATCGCTTCATGTCAAACCAACGAAGTCCAGACATATGTAATTCGCGACGTCTTTCTTCTAATACCACTTTTAATAAATCATCTTTTGAAGCTGTAAGTTTACTTTCATTAAGAAATCTATATTTCCTAAGATCATTTACTATATCTAAAGCTTCCATCTCTCCTTTACGAGCCAACGCTTCAGCCTTAATCAGCATCATCTCAGGTACTCTAATAGAGTAAGTAAGTTCTTGCATGCAACGAGCCGTACCATCTTCATAATTACCACTACCTGATGATTGCACTGTAGTATAATAGAATTTATAGCGTAAATCATTTAAATCAAAAGTAGCACTAAAATAAGGATTCACTGCCATTACTCGTTGCATAGCGCCTGCAAAATTACATTCACGATAAAATAAAACGTCAGGTGCCTCATAGCCACGTTGTGGCATTCCATTTACCCCTACCCATGGAATCGGTTCAAACATGAATGACCATTCACGCATATCTTGCATTTTACTATTGAAAGATAATGCTTTTTCTGCTTCAGCTGCAGCTTTATCATATTCACACATATAAAAATAGACACGTGCTCTCATTGCATAAGCAGAAGCTTTAGTAGGAACGAAGTTATTTACACCTTTTTCTGGTAGATAATTCTCAGCTCCTTCTAAATCCAAAAGAATTTGATTCATGACCTCCTGAATAGTGGCACGACTATATTTAGCTTCCAAATTAGCTTCCACAGCCAAAGGAATTCCCAAATCTGAAGATGCAGTATTGGCATCATAAGCTTTTGCATACATATTTACCAGCATCCAATGATTATAAGCCCGATTAACTTTTGCTTCAGTTATAATACGATTTTTATCATCTTGTGTTCCATCAGTGGCCTCCATTATATTATCTATAACTACGTTCATACGATAGATATTATTATATAATGTATTCCACGACTTATCGTCTTCATCTTCACGAAAAAAGTCTTTTTGCCAAAAATATGCTTTACCATTTGAGTTACTTATATAACTGCTTATATATTCTTCCGGCATCATAAAATTATCACAAGAATACTCTGTTAACGGATCTGCTGAATAAGTAGCAAGAATATCTCTTGTTAATCCAGCAAAATCTTCTACAGTTTTAGGAATGACCATTCCTTTGGGCGTAGTATCCATAAAATCTCCACATGAAGACAAACCAACAATGCTCAATGCTAGTACTATATATTTTATTTTATTCATATCTAAATATATTTATCTATTAGAAATCTACTTTAATACCTGCTGTAAATGACAATGGAGAAGTCAGACTAAAGGTTCCATTAATCGGATCTATCGATTCAGGATCATATCCTTCTTTATTTTGTGTCCATAACGCAATATTATTTAATTGCGCAGTGATTGATAAACGTTTCAATGGTGTTTTCTTTAAAAGAGATTTTGGTAAATCGTAATTTAATAAAATCTCACGAAAACGGAACATACCTGCTTTGCGTATACTATTTGAAGAATATCTTGCCAAATATGCACGATATTCATAAGCAGCCCAGTCATCCTCATCCATAGTTGGTTGATCAGGTAAAGAAGGAATATCGGTAAATAACTCATCACCTTTTTTCATCCAACGATTTGCAACCAACTTATTCATTGTTTTATCATCCCATGGATTCATCGTAGGATATTCTGTGCGAAACACATGCCCATAATTATATGTAAACAAAAAATCCAATTGCAAAGATTTATAACGGAAACCAGTTCTTATACTTCCATTATATTTTGGTTGTGTTGTACCTACACATAACAGATCATCAGCCGTCAAATCTCTGACAATCCTTGTTTTGTCACCATTAGCTGTTAAAGCCAAAGGATTTCCTTTAGAATCCAGACCTCCCCAATTATAGGCCCAAAGTGCTTCACGAGGATAATTTTCAACAAACTTAGTCGTACCACTTACCCTATCATAATATGCAGCTCCTTCTGCTATTTTATTATTTAAAATCTTATTTTTATTATATGATAAAACAAATCCAGCATTCCATGTAAAATCACGAGTTCGAATAATATCACCATTAACAGTTAATTCAAAACCATAATTTCTCATATCCGCAGCATTGATATTTGCCTTACTATACCCAGTTGTTGGATCCAAATTTGTTTGTCCTAGCAAATCGTAACAATAATTATTGTAATAGGTCAGCGACGCATTTAACCTGTTCCATAAACTAATATCAGCAGAGACATTAACAGAACGGTTACGTTCCCAACGTAAATATGGATTAGGAGGAGTTGAAATTCGTGTAACATACCCGCCAACAGCAGGAATATAAGTACGTTTTCCAACCATTACAGGAGTCGTAGATCCTGTACGATCAAAGTTTCCTGTTAAACCAACAGAAGCACGTAAAATCAAATTTGTAATAAGACTAGAAGAAAAAAATTCTTCATTAGATACATTCCAATTTGCTCCAACAGACCAAATAGGGTTACGACGGTACTTCTTGCTTACTCCAAACAAATTAGATTCATCGATACGAACACTGCTACTCAATGTATAACGGTTGTCATATGTATAAACTGCAGAACCGAAATAAGAACGTTCGCGAATATCAGTTTCCCCATAGCGATCATAAGTAGTAGCATTATACGAATGGATTACATTATCCCACCAACGAATACCAGTAGTTGATAAAGACTCTTGATCAATCGGCTTCCATATTAATAAATCATCATCATATCCAAAACGACGATAACTCTCACTTGAAACAACACGTTTGCGTCCTTCAAATCCTACAACAGCATTTACATAATGTTTATCTTCACTTCCAAAAGTTTTATTTAAACGAGCTACTGCTCTAAACACCCATGAATCCGTATTAGATTGGCTATTATTCAATATATTACCTTCCGGAAGATGACGAGTTATACTATTATCATTCAAATTAATTGTAGTCATATAATTCAATTGTTCTCTGGTATAATACCCATCTTTAGAATAAATAGTTCGTGTATTTGAATTAATTTTATCATATTGATAATCAACAGAAACTGCTAATCCTTTTATAATATCAAAATCACCACCAAACCTTACCTTATATGCAGTTTTATTAGTCTCACTATCTGCTAAATCCACTTCTTCTAAAATATTCTTTCGATATGAATAAAAGCCTTGTTTTTCCAGTTCTGCTCCTTTCGCTTTATTAAAAGAAGAATAATCATAAACATATCCATTTTCATCTTCTAACATCTGAAAAGGATCAAGATTATATATATCACTCGAAATGTTGCCATATCCATTATTATTATGAGTGAATGTAGCAGTAATGTCAGCACGTAAAGTTATATACGGCAACAATTTATATGAAGTGCGAGAGTTTATATTAGCCAATTGATCTTTATCACCGATATAAGCAGAATTTCCACCATTAAAAGCACCTGAAAGAAAATAATTTACTTTTTCAGATCCTCCAGAAATTGATAAAAAATGTTGTTGAGTAAACGCTTTTCGTAATAATTTATCTTTTATTTGCTTTGCATTTGATTGCTGTGCTAAAATAGCTAAGCGAGAATTCATTTCTTCATGAGTAATATTTCCACGATCAAATTCTAAAATAGCATCATATGACTGAGAGTAACCACCAGAAGTACCTTCATACATATCTGAAAAAATCCACCCTTTATCATAGGCTTCTGTTTGATAGCTAATCAATTCCGAAGAATTTACTCTATTTAGATCTGAATAATCGGGTTTTGCAGATATTTTAAAATTATTTGAATAGGATACTCTAAAATCTTTATCTTTTCCTTGCTTTGTAGTAATAACAACAACACCATTTGCAGCACGTGATCCCCAAATTGCAGTAGCCGCAGCATCCTTCAATACTGTAATATTCTCTACTACATCCATATTTTTAGGTAAATTATTTTCATCCACTTCGAAATCATCAACAATAAATAGAGGTTCAACTCCCGAATTTAATGAAGCACCTCCACGAATACGATAATCACCATTATAAACAGTCAAGCCCGGAACAGTACCTTCCAACAAACCATTTAAACCGACACTGCTTCTCAACTCAATAGCCTTCTCATTCAATGTACTTACAGCACCGGTTGTATTGAATTTCTTCAATGTCTGATAACCGGTAACCACTACATCTTGTAACG
This sequence comes from uncultured Bacteroides sp., assembly GCA_902492205.1. Taxonomy (GTDB): domain Bacteria; phylum Bacteroidota; class Bacteroidia; order Bacteroidales; family Bacteroidaceae; genus Bacteroides. Next base: position 180,596 of record CABUKU010000002.1, read on the forward strand.
CAATACTTTGATCTTCGAGATAGAGATTGTAAACGGTTTTATTGCCAACTACTTCTTCACGTGGTTCATAACCAATGAAAGAAAAGACCAAGACATCTGTTGGATTAACATCCAGAACATAACGACCATTCAGGTCTGTAATCGTTCCTACGTTTTTGCCTTTAACGCGAACACTACAGCCAATTAATGGAGACTTATCGTTCTGATCCAAAACCTGACCAACTATTTGATGAGCACTATTTTTTTTGTTTTGAATAGGATTCTTACGAATCTGAATAGACTTACCTCTTACTTCATAACTTAAATCCTGCCCTTTTAAAATTTCATTCAAAGCATTTTGTATACTTTGTTTTTGGACATTAACTGTTACCTTTTTATTTAATGCCACTTCCTGAGCATTAAACCACAAAGAATAACCTGTCTGATTTTTCAGCTTTTCCAATGCTTCCTTAACAGTTACATTCTTAAGTTTCAAGGAAACGCTATTTGTTTGTGCAACCGCTATACACACAGAACCAGCCAAGACTACCGCTAACCAAAATATACGTAACCAACCCGTAACGGATTTAATACTATTTCCCAAAATATGGGAACTTTTTAATTTGTAATTACATGAATATTCCATACATTTGTAATGTCTTAATGTATTAAACGACTAATATTACATTTTGAACCTAGAACCGATTGATGTGGGGACGTTGATCGGTTCTTTCTTTTAATTTCTTTTCTCTGCTTTTCTACATAAATATCTTTTTAATTTTAGTGAATACTTTATTTACTTATAATAATTTTATTGTTCTCTATTTCATAATTCAAATCACTATTCATAGTAATAATCTTCAAAATATCATAGATATTTTCTTCATTACGGAAATCACCATAGAACTTCTCCTTACCGATATTCTTTTCTTTTAATTCGATCGAAACATTAAAAGCCCGTTCCAAATCACGTATAATTTGATTTAGAGGTTCTTCATCAAAAAATAAAATATTACGTAATGTCGTAGTTGGAACTACCATATCCGGAAGCTTTTCATCAGGGACTATACTCTTTGTCGCAACTTCTTCTTTTTTTGCTTCAGTCCACATTGCATAATTAAATGCATCCACATCTTTTACAACCAATCGTTGGGAATGTTTATCTATTACTGCTTGTTGATTAGGTATAATAGTTCTTCCTCCTTGTACTCCCGTACGAGTTGACACATTTAAACTACCTTCGATTAATGTCACCCTTGTACTTTCATCTTCCGAATAAGACTTCATATTGAACTTTGTACCCAACACTTTTATCTTGACATCACCCGAATATACCTCGAAAGGAAGTTCTCTGTTTTTAGTTACATCAAAACATCCCTCGCCATCCAATGTTAAAATACGGTTTTTCTTTCCAAAACCATTTTGATAAGAAAGAGTACTTCCCGAATTTAGCCAAACGGTAGAACCGTCTGGTAAAGTTATTCTTGATTTTGATCCTAACGGAATTTCTATACGTTGAGCCAACTCTCCCGATTCGGGTTGCAATAGCCACAAAGTAGTAACTCCCATTGAGAAAGCGATAAGAATAATAGCAGCATATCGTAGTATATTCACAATTATTTTTCTATCTGCTTGCCGCTTATTTTTCAAATGCCCAACAAAACGTATCCAAACATATTCTTTACTTCTTTCAAAATAAGGTTTCACAGCTTCTATCTCACGTGATTTAAACAGCAGACAATAATCTGCATAAAGTTTTTGATTGGCCTCAGAAGTACGGTACCATTCGAGTAGGTCCTTTTCTTCTTCAGAAGAAAGATCATTCTTTAATTGACGAAATATGAGTTCTTCAATGTTTAAATCAGACATAATTGGTATGCTTTTATAGTTAAGACGAAAACAACGTTGGTTAAGGGTAGTGAAAAAATATACTTTTTTAGTAATAGAAGCAATTTTGTTTCAATTCTTCAATTCATTCAAATATTTACTGCATATTTATTATTAAAACCAAAGATTATAAAAGACAATAATAAGGACAAGATAGTCTTTCAGTTCTTCACGAAGCAAACTAAGGGCATGCTTCATATGATATTTAACAGTATTAATAGATATATTAAGATAATCCGCAATTTCCTGATAGCTCTTATCATCATAACGACTCATAATAAACACATTACGGCATTCATCAGGAAGTGTATTGATTGCTTCTTCTATTTTCTGTTCTAATTCGGCAAGTACATATTTTTCAAAAAGTTCATCATCGGGTATAAAACAATGATTTCCGGCTTCATCAATATTTATAAATGATTCCTCTATTTTCGAAGAACGCAAATAGTCAATACTTTTATTTCTGACTGTTCGCATCAAATAAGCTTTCAAGGAAGTAGTAAAAGTTATATCTTCATGCTTATCCCAAACAGAAAGCAAAGCATCTTCTGCCAATATCTGGCTAACAGAAGTATCTCTTACATAATGATATGCAATGGCACAAAGAAGAGAATAATGCTCATCGAATATTTTCCGAAAAGCACTTTGATTTCCTTTCTTGAGTTGGACTAATAATTTATGTTCTGTAAAATCAAGCATTATTTTATCAGTTTGCGGACAAAAATAGAAAAATTCTATCAAATTATTATATCAAGAAGGATTTAAGTGATTATTATTTATAAAGTAATTGAATCTCTTGTAAACGAAAAACGCGGGCAAAGATTTCAAATCTTTATCCGCGTTTTTTAATTATTGCCCACAGATTTTAATTCTGTGAATCCGGATTCTGCATACATCAAGCAGAAACTTCACACCTCTCTATATAAGCTACCACATCGCCTTTATGTACAGTTTCGCCCTGTTCTTTGCAAATTTCAATGATACGTCCGCTAAAGTTTGCAGGAACCTTTTCATAAGTTTCCCATGGGGTTTCTATATAGCAGAATGTATCGTCAGGTAAGTATCTGTGCCCTACTGCCGGTGCTGTCGATGTTGTTTTCACATCATACTCCCACAATATCTTTCCGGTTGCTTCCGCTGTAATAGGTTCGGCTTTTGCACGTTTCAGCTTCTTTATTTCTTCCTCAGAATAACCACTTTTAGCCATAGCAGCATCTTTAGCACGTTGCAAATCATCATTGAAACGTTTTTTAGCTATGCCGGATTTGTAATCACGATATTGACGGTCGTGCATGGCTAGTTCAAAGAGCTCTTCATCATCTTGCCCATAATCCCATCCGTTTTCATCCATCTCTTTACGATATTCATCAAGTTGGTCTGGATAATTATCTTGCGGATTCTGATCTGTGAATTCATAGCCTTTTTCCTTTGCCAATGCTATAATTTCCGGAGCCAGTTCACCGGGAAGCTTTCCACTCTTACCTAGAATCATATCCCATGTGTGGCTATCAATCATTGTCCAGCGTTCTTCACCTTTGATTTGTTGCATGACATTCATCAATGCTACATTCTTAACATATTGGCTGAATGGCGTTACCAATGGAGGATAGCCCAATTTCGGCCACACGTATGCCACTTCATCAAATAACATCACAAGAAGATCATCTATACTTAATTCGGGCTCATTTCTTCCTCTAAGAATAAGGTTGATACCGGCATGTACTCCTTTCAGGTCTGCCATCATGGAACCCATCATTCCTCCCGGTAGTCCGCAACCTAGAAGTAAAGATGAAGTATGTTTGTTGGTAGGATCCATAAAATAGCCAAGAAAATCATCTATGAATTCCTGCGTCATACTACGCGCCTTCATATATGCTTTCATATTGATTTCGGGAACTTGGAAACCGGCATCTTTCAACATAGCCTGCACCGAGATTACATCCGGGTGTACTTTGCCCCATGACATAGGTTCCATTGCCACATCAATAATATCCGCACCATTTTCGCAGACTTCCAGAATAGAAGCCATAGACAACCCGGGACCGGAATGACCGTGATACTGAATAATGACTTCGGGATGCTTATCTTTTATGGCTTTTGTCAGTTTACCCAACATAACAGGACGTCCCACTCCCGCCATATCCTTCAAACAGATTTCCGGTGCGCCTGCTTCTATCAACTGATCGGCAATATTAGCATAATATTCCACTGTATGTACAGGAGAGAAAGTGATACAAAGTGTGGCTTGCGGAATCATTCCGGCCTCCAACGCATAGTGAATGGAAGGAATTATGTTCCTCACCTCATTTAAACCGCAAAATATACGAGGAATATCTACTCCTTGCGCCTTTTTTACTTTATACATAAGGCGACGCACATCAGCAGGAACAGGATACATTCTGAGTCCGTTCAATCCACGGTCGAGCATATGTGTCTGTATTCCCGCTTCGTTGAAAGGTTTGGTAAATGTCCTCACTGCTTTGTTAGGATTCTCACCATATAGAAGATTTACTTGCTCAAAGGCTCCCCCATTTGTTTCGACACGGGCAAAACAACCCATTTCGATAATTAGTGGAGCGATTCTCTCTAATTGGTCAGCACGTGGTTGGTACTTTCCTGATGACTGCCACATGTCACGATAAACAAGGCTAAATTTGATTTCCTTTTTCATAGAAGTAATTTGTTAGAAAGGTCTTTGGTAATTGTGATAACTTATTGTACAAATATAACGGTTCGCCTATTAAAGTGTTTAGAAAAGCAACAATATTTTGTTAAAACCAAGCATGTTTTATATCATATTGTCAAATTAATCGGTTTCATTCATTAAAATTAGAATATTTACATTACCTTTGTATCTTGAGAAAGGATAGTTTTACTGACAAAAGGTAAAAAGCCAATTGAAAAAGTTCAATTGGCTTTTTTAATGCAATTCAAATTGATTTATATGTCGGTGAGAGAATAGTGTTAAACGAAGTCTTTAAGCTCATCCTGCAATCTTTGACGAGTAAAGAAGATACGGCTTTTTACCGTACCAAGCGGTAAATGTAACTTATCGGCAATTTCACGATACTTGAATCCGGATACATGCATAGCAAACGGAATCTTATATTCTTTAGGAAGAGCATTCATGATGCGGTGTATTTCCTTAATATCATAAGCTCCTTCTGTGGAATCGAAACCCGAATCCTGCGGAAGACTTAAATGGAAAAGGTTATCGGTTTGGTCTACAAAAGTTTGATCGCGAACCACTTTTCTATAGTTATTAATAAAGATATTACGCATAATCGTATACATCCAACCTTTAAAATTAGTATCGGGCATATACTTCTCTTCATTATCTAATGCTTTAAGCGAAGTTTCCTGTAACAAGTCATTTGCTTCCTCACGGTCGGCAGTCAACTTATATGCAAAACGAAGCAACTCATCTTGAATTCCTAAGAGGTCTTTTTTGAAACTTAAATTTTTCATACTTGCTTCTCTTTTTAAAATTAATAATCATTTTGATTTCGGTGTTGCAATTTTAGTCATTGTTTACTAAACAGAGCGCCTAAATACTGATACATAATAGGGTGAAAACAAACAAAAACAGTTTTTACCCCCTGCAAGGATAGTTTTTAGGTAATGCGAAAGGAGGTTTAATGATTTTTACAGGCAATTACTTGTTAAATTCTATATTATTCCGCTATCTTTGGGCTATTGTTTAACAATAATAGATGAATATGAATACAACTTTACTTATTGTTTTGGGCGTAATTATCGTCCTTGTTCTCATTTTAGTTTCTATGTATAATAACTTGGTGAAACTAAGGAATAATAGAGAGAACGCTTTTGCCGACATAGATGTTCAACTAAAACAAAGACATGACCTGATTCCTCAATTGGTAGAAAGCGTAAAAGGCTATGCTTCACATGAAAAAGAAACATTGAATCGTGTAGTCAGTGCCCGTAACGGAGCTGTCAATGCAAAAAGCATCGACGACAAGATTGCTGCCGAAAACCTTCTTTCATCAGCTCTTGCAGGATTGAAAGTTACTCTGGAAGCATATCCCGACTTAAAAGCCAATCAAAACTTCCTTCAGTTACAAGAAGAGATTGCAGATATTGAAAACAAATTATCATCCGTGAGACGTTATTTCAATTCTGCTACAAAAGAGTTGAACAATGCAGTGCAAACTTTCCCTTCCAATCTGATTGCAGGAATGTTCGGTTTCCATAAAGAAGTAATGTTCGACCTAGGAGAACAAAGAGCTAATCTGGAAGAAGCTCCTAAATTCAAATTCTAAATCTGATTTTATAAACGATGCAATACGTTGGTATACAAACTCAGCAGAGCAGGAATAATTTCCGTTCCCTGCTCTTGCTTATTCTTTTCCCTGCCCTTGTAGTAGGACTGACTTATTTGTTCTGTTTCCTGTTGCATTGGTTGGCATACGCAGACGATGCCATGGATACTACCTTATTATTCAGGTACACCACATCCATGTTCGTTCAAATCTTACCTTATGTAATCGGAGGAGTACTCATTTGGTTCCTGATTGCCTACTTCGCCAATACAAGCATTATCAACTCAGCTACCGGAGCACAACCATTGGAACGCAAAGACAACAAGCGGGTATATAATTTAGTGGAAAACCTCTGCATGGCAAACGGCATGAAGATGCCGAAGATTAATATTATCTATGATGATTCTCTTAATGCCTATGCAAGCGGTATCAATGAACGCACCTATACGGTTACTCTTTCAAAAGGAATCATAGACAAACTCGATGATGCCGAACTGGAAGCCGTAATCGCCCATGAGTTGTCACACATACGTAATCATGATGTCCGTTTGCTGATTGTTTCCATTGTATTTGTGGGAATATTTTCAATGATAGCCCAGATAGCTCTCCGCTCTGTTTATTATTCTTCCCTCAGCAGACGAAAAGATGACAAAGGAGGAGCTGTGCTCATTATCCTATTAGCAGTATTGGTAGCTGCTATTGGTTATTTCTTTGCTACTTTGATGCGATTTGCTATTTCACGCAAGCGCGAATATCTTGCCGATGCAGGTTCTGCCGAAATGACAAAGAACCCTTTGGCACTGGCAAGCGCATTGAGAAAGATTTCCGCCGATCCCGATATTGAAGCCGTGAAGCGCGAAGACGTAGCCCAGTTATTTATCCAGCATCCCGGAAAACAAGCAAAAAGTGCTCTTAGTGGACTAAGCGGGCTGTTTGCCACTCATCCGCCCATCGAAAAAAGAATCGAAGTTCTGGAACAATTCTAACCACTCAAAATAAACGTCCATACATTTTGACCAAAACGTCCATACGTTTTGCTTGAAACGTATGGACGTTTTCTTTAAGACGTATATACATCTTTTTTATTCCCCTTTCAGTATAGGCAAACATATCTTATACTTCACAGCTAATATACGGGTAATGAATACACTACATCCGCTAACTATCTGCACTAACATCATATCCATACCTACAAACTGGCAGAAACCGTAGATTATTCCACCTACCACACATGCCATTGCATATATCTCTTTACGGAAAATAAGCGGAATTTCATTAATGAACACATCACGAATCACACCTCCGGCTGCACCTGTTATGCTACCCATAACTATTGCCAGCCACAGAGGATAGTCTAAAGCCAAAGTCTTTTCAACACCCACTACGGTAAACAATGCAAGGCCAATAGAGTCGAACACAAAGAAAGTGTTATGCTGATGTATCAAGTGTTTTCCGAATATGATGACATACCCCAAGGCCAGTGCCGAACAAATAAGATAAATCGGATTAGTCATCCAGAAAGGAGTAACATCGAGCAACACGTCACGAATTGTTCCACCACCCACGGCAGTAGCCAGTCCGACAATATAAGCTCCAAACCAATCAAACTGTTTGGCAGAAGCCAGGCGGATACCACTAATTGCAAATGCAAAGGTTCCTATAAACTCTATAATTTGAACAAATGTAGGCATAATCTTTATTTTAAATGCAAAGTAACAAATAAACTACCATTCACTACAAAAAAGTAACCGTATTTATGAACAAAATAATGAAAGAAAATGTATTTTTGTTCTATAAATTATCTACCTATATTAAACGAAGAAATGAAAATAAGTATCATCGCAGGCGCACGCCCTAACTTTATGAAGATTGCTCCGATTGTAAGAGCTATTGATAAAGCCAAAGAACAAGGAAAAAGAATTTCTTACCGGGTTATCTATACAGGCATTCCCGGCGACGAAAGTATTGATGCGTCTCTTTTCTCAGACCTCGACATGAAAAAGCCCGATACTTATCTAGGAGTTCATTCGGAAAATCTTGCCGAGTGTGCAGGCGGTATCATGTTCGCTTTTGAAAAAGAACTGAAAGCTCATCCTGCCGATGTAGTTTTAGTTGTCGATGACCTCACTTCCACAATGGCATGTACCATTGTTGCCAAAAAGCAAGGGGTAAAAGTTGCCCATATCGTTGCCGGAACGCGTTCTTTCGACATGAATATGCCTAAAGAAGTGAACCGCATGATTATAGACGGATTATCCGATTACCTGTTTACCGCCGGAATGGTTGCCAACCGTAACCTGAACCAAACGGGAGCCGAAACAGAGCATGTCTATTTAGTAGGTAACATCCTGATAGATACTTTACGCTACAATCGTAACCGTTTCATAAAACCGGTTACTTTCAACATCCTCGGACTGGAAGAAAAGAAATATATATTGCTGACTATCAACCGCCACGTTTTATTGGAAGACAAAGCCCATTTTAAACAAATACTGAAAACTATCGTGGAGAAAGCAAACGGAACACCAATCATCGCTCCCCTGCACACTTATGTGCGTGATGCAGTATTGGAAACCGGCATAGAATCTCCTTCTTTCCACGTGATACTGCCACAAAGTTATTTGTCTTTCGGCTATCTGATGAATAAGGCGAAAGGTATTATTACCGACTCCGGCAATATAGCAGAGGAAGCTACTTTCCTCGGCATCCCCTGCATCACTTTGAACAGCTATGCAGAGCATCCCGAAACTTGCAACATAGGAACGAATGAATTGGTAGGAAGTGATCTTACTGCCATTGCAGGTGCGATAGGCAGAATGACAAAAAACGAATGGAAAGAAGGCAGCCTACCTGAAAGGTGGGACGGAAGAACCGCCGAACGTATCGTTCAAATCTTAGTGAATGAATAATTAAAAATGAAAAACGAAGAATCTGATTGGAATTCTTCGTTTTTCACTTTTAATTATTAACTATTCATTTAACAACGTTCTGCACCTCACCTCTGATAAACCCTTTCAGATTGTTAACGGCAATATCCATCAATCTTACGCGTGCAGCTTTGGTAGCCCATGCCACATGCGGAGTAATGAAACAGTTTTTTGCCGACAATAAAGGATTATCTGCCTTTGGTGGTTCGGTGGACAGCACATCGACTCCGGCTGCATAGATTATTCCGTTGTTCAGAGCATCGGCAAGGTCTTTCTCATTCACCAACGGACCACGTCCCGTATTTATCACAATAGCCGTGGGCTTCATTGTTTTCAAGCGTTCTGCATTAATCAGGTACTTTGTCTTTTCTGTCAACGGGCAATGGAGACTGACTATATCACACTTACTGAATATCTCATCCATTGAAGCCGACTTTATTCCTTCGGGTAACTGAGCCTGTGTTTTAGAAGTGAAAGCATATACTTCCAATCCGAAGCTCAAAGCTATCTTTGCAGTAGCCATTCCTGTATTTCCCAACCCGATAATACCCATTTTCAAACCATCGAGTTCCATAAGCGGAGTGTCCCAATAACAGAAATCCTTGCTATTTGTCCATGCTGCATCCTTCTTGATGTGGTGGCTGTAATGCCCTACCCTCTGAGTGATATTCAGAAGATGTGCAAATACCATTTGTGCAACGGAATTTGTGCTGTAAGCCGGGATATTGGTTACAACGATGCCATGTTTACGGGCTGCTTCTATATCCACAATATTATAACCGGTAGCCAGCACACCGATGTACTTCAGGTTTGGCAACTGTGCCATTGTTTCGGCACTGATTACCACTTTATTCGTCAGAAGTACATCAGCATCCTTTGCACGTTCCAATAATTCCGCCGATGCAGTGCGGTCATAGATTACACACTCACCCAAATCTTTCAAAGCATCCCATGACAAATCGCCGGGATTGGCAGCATAACCGTCTAATACTACTATTTTCATACCTTTTATATTAATAAGTTCAGTCTTTGAAACGTTCGCCCCAAAGATTCTTCATGTGCTCTTTCAAACGTGCTTCGGCAGGATTATCCTGTGGTTGCCACAGCCGTTTATCTTTTATTTCATCGGGAAGGAATTGTTGTTTCACAAAGTTCCCTTTATAAGCATGTGCATACTTGTAGTCCTGACCGTAACCAAGCTGTTTCATCAGTTTAGTAGGAGCGTTGCGAAGGTGCAAGGGAACGGGTTGATTACCTGTTTCGCGCACCAGCTCCATAGCGGAATTAATCGCTTCGTAGGCAGAATTACTTTTAGGACTTGTAGCCAAATAAATGGTTGTCTCCGCCAAAGGTATTCTTCCCTCCGGCCAACCAAGTTTCATCAACGCCTCAAAACATGCATTTGCCAACAAAAGTGCATTCGGATTAGCCAAACCTATATCCTCGGCTGCCGAGATAACCAAACGGCGGGCTATGAAAGCAGGATCTTCCCCACCCTCAACCATACGTGCAAGCCAATAAATAGCACCGTCGGGATCACTTCCACGAATGGATTTAATAAAAGCTGATATAATATCATAGTGCATCTCCCCGTCTTTATCATATGCCAAAGGATTCTGTTGCAGACGTTCCGTTACCTTTTCATCTGTAATCACTACCGGATCGTCCGTATCGGCTTCCACTACCAGTTCCAATATATTGAGCAGTTTCCGGGCATCGCCTCCCGAAAAGCGAAGCATGGCATCTGTTTCTTTGAGTTCTATATTCCGTTCTTTCAAAACAGCATCTTCAGTGACTGCCCGTTGCAGCAGTTCCAATAAATCATCTTTTTCCAATGATTTCAGAACATACAGCTGGCAGCGGGAAAGTAATGGGCGGATTACCTCAAAAGAAGGATTTTCGGTAGTTGCACCTATCAAAGTGACCGTACCCGTTTCCACAGCCCCCAACAGAGAATCCTGTTGCGACTTACTGAAACGGTGAATTTCATCAATGAACAATATCGGACTTGCCTGAGAAAAAAAGCGGTTGTTCCGGGCCTTCTCTATGACTTCGCGTACATCCTTCACCCCGGACGTTACTGCGCTGAGGGTATAAAAAGGAGTTTCAAGTTTATTGGCAATTATCTGTGCAAGCGTGGTTTTTCCAACTCCGGGAGGCCCCCAAAGGATAAAAGACGAAATGCGGCCTGCTTCAATCATTTTGCGGAGTACCGCACCCTGTCCCACCAAATGTTTCTGACCTATGTAGTCGTCCAATGTCTTCGGACGTAATCTTTCTGCTAAAGGTTGTGCCATATCTATACGTTTAGTCGGGAACAAATTTACAATTTATTCCCGACTAAAATATAACGCTCTCCGAAAAGATTTTGTTTAGAATTGCATCATTACCATAAAACGGATACCCCATTTGTTAATTCCGGGATTATCCAGGTAATTAAGCCTGCGCGTGTATTCCACATGAAGAATCTTAAATATATTGTGGATTCCCACACTGACTTCCACATACGGTACCTTCTTATCCATGATAAAACTACTGTATTCTCCGTTTCGCTTAGGGAACTCAAACAGTTCTCCGTCACCCGGATTCTTATATGGATTATTTTTATCAGTCAATGTCCCCCACAACGCCTTTACGCCGAAATACTCTCTCCACTTCAACTTTTTAAGTAACGGAATACGATTGAACAGTTTACCGTTCATATCATAGCTAATCATTGCAGAAGCATAACGGTCGTTGAGGAATTCCATGTTATTAATCAAATTGAAGGTACCAATCTGAGTTATATAAGATAAGTTGGCAGCCGGCATAATCAATAACGGGAACGGAACTTTATTCCATTGGATACCACCTTTCAAATCAATATCCACTTTACCCCATGATGAAAGCCAAACACGCTTCCAAAGTCCTACCTCTGTGAAGTTATAGTTATACTGCCCTCCCAACACTTTTGCTCCAAAAGTATGAGAAAGGGTATAAATAGGCGCATCAAGAGAAACCGGAATACGACGTTGTTTCGTATTGACAAAAGTTTCACCCGGAGCATATCTCAACAGGAACGATGCCTCGTTGGTCCTGATATATGGTAATTCGGTATGAGCTTCATCATTACGGATATAGTGCAACTGTCCCGTTGGTTCATCTTTACTGTTCTTCACTTCTATCTTGGTAGAAAGACCGAACTGTGATTCATATTCATACTTCAAAGCCATTTTGCGGACATACATCATCTGGTCAACCGTGGTAGTTTTCCAAGCCAGGAACACATTATCCTTGTCTGTCTTGAGGAATTTATCGACAGGCGACATCACATCATAACCATATGTAAAAGCAAGCGAGTTTTTAGGGAACTCTCTCGGCAGGTATTCTTTCTTGTTAAATGAATATTCTACCGTTCCTTCATACTTGGAACGATGGTCTTTAAATCCATAAGCATAATAACCTTTCAAGAACCAATGCGGATTGAGGTTTGCAGTGGTCTGCGCACTCGCACGTAAACGTAGCCCGTCAATGTGGTTACTTGAAATCATGGTATTAATAGGACCTATATCCACTTTACTCGGATGTGCTTTTGTTCCGGTTTCCACAAAGTTCTCAATGAATGCCCTTGCCACGAATATTACATACTTGAATCCGGGCACTTCCTCCAATTTCTTCATGAACACATCCATTGTGCTTTCCGTCTTGGATAGAGGTATTTGCCGCGCTTCCGCCCAGAACTCGTCACTGCGCATCATGGCGTTATTGTCTTTCACCTCGCTTCCCTTAATACGGAATAGTTGCTGCGGCAAAGGATCAAATGCAAAGTTGGTATATTTGGTTGTTCGCCGCACCTGCATACCTTGCAAGGCTTTCACCAAATACATTTCCGCTATCATATCATCGGTAGTCAGCACCCACTCACCCGAAGGAAGCTGGGTAAATTCCTGTATAATGTCCAGATTGTCCACAAAGTTCACACCGGTCTTTTTTGGCAAATTCATCGTACATTTCTTTACGGCATATGTAGAATCATTGAGCACATACAAATGTCCGGTGAATCCAAAATCCTGGGAGTTTTGCGGAACAAATGTCAAATGGATACACTTATATTTCTCCACATAGACGGTATCCATGATATAATATTTGTAGAACGAAATAGCGTTTGATGAAGATATAGGACTCACAAAACGGCTTTGAAGCAAACGAATATCGTTATCATAGATATTAATGTCCGAAAATACATCTTTGAGAACCGTATTCAGCATATCTCCCGTAGAGAACAGCTCATTGATACCTCCTGTATTGATACCTTTAATAATGGTCTTTTCACTTTTGGGATCCTTGCGATATACTTTCTGGGCCGCCGTTTCCTGAACAGAAATCGGAAGAATCATTTTATTGGTTTCCTCACAGAACTCTATCTGGTCTTTCAGAAAAGGCAATTTCTTATACACCCCTTTCGTCAGCATTTCGGGAGTGACGTCATTCAGGGACATGGTTATCTTCTGATACTTGTCATACTGATAGAATTCATTCTTTTCCAAATCCTGTTGCTTCTTGTTGGCAATGACTTTCTTCATCAACTCCACGGCAGGGTTATTCTTACGGGAATATTTCTCCTTGCCCGGTTTAACCACGACTTCCTCCAATTGAATGTCGGAAGAAGATAATTTCACATTGAGTTGCTTGGTGACTCCCGGGATTACAGGAACAACTTTCGTATTAAAACCAACAGAAGAAAATGTCAGTTTATTCCAACCTTTACGTGCTTCTACCGTATATTTCCCATCGTTATCCGTGATGCTCCCCACCCCTTTGCCGTCATAATAGACGGAAATAAAAGGTAATGGCTCATTGGTCAGAGAATCAGTTACAACTCCATGTATCTGTCCTTGTGCGGAAACTGATATAGACGATAGAACCAGTACAAAAAAAACGAATATCTTTATATATAAATGTTTCATTTCAGAGTCTGCGAATTCAGGCTGCAAATTTAAAAAATTAGTTCAACAATAGTTGCTAATATAACCTAAGAAATACATGCTTTGTTTAAGCTTTTCTGTCAATTTTGGTTAATCCTTCATTAAAGAAACGTTTCCGGATCTCTACGGGCAGAAAAGTTCTTATATAACATCTCCGTGTAAGGAGTATTAAATTCACGCGCTTCAGCAGGGCATTCTTTCACACAGGCACAACATTTTATACATTTCATCTTATCTGTATCTATCTTCCCTTCATCATTAACGAATATAGCTTTTGTAGGACAAAGCGCCATGCACTCGCCACAAATTGCACAATGATCTAAAGTAATCGGAGCAGCAGGAGTCGGTTTGCCTACTTCCTTATAAGGCACATTACCTTTTACATAAAAAGGATAAACATCTTTCAGTGTACGGGCTTTAACCAGTTTTTCCAAAGCTTCCTTCCCGAAAGCCATCGCAGTACAAATATCCGCATCATCCGGCCGACCTTCTGCAATTGGCATTCCTTTTCTGCTGTAACTATGCTCACCAATAAAAGCACATGCAGCAAAAGGAGTAAATCCCTGATTAATTGCTAAATCACGAAGTTCCACCAAAGCATCCTCATAATCACGATTTCCATAAACCGCTACAAGTATGGCTACGGAATTATCACCTTTCAGCCGCTTCAAACGTTCCACAGCCAAAGGCGCCACACGTCCTGCATATACAGGAGTGGCAATAATAACTAAAGAATCCTTGATTAAAACTTCACTTGCAGCCGTGTTACACGTCAAGTCAGTCTCAATTCTCCTTCCCATCCCTATGCCATCACCAATGGCGCGAGCTACTTTCTGTGAAGTATGCGTCGGGGAAAAATAAACAATATGCGTTGTTGTGTATTCCATGGCGCAAAGATAAAGAAAAAGAATAATACAAAACTATTTTTTTAATTTTCGTTTTGTGTTTTCTGATGTTTTAGCACTTTTGCATCAATAAAGAAAACAATTTCCTCGGCCATATTGGTTATATGATCGCCGGCACGTTCCAGTTTGCGAATGATACTTATCAGATGCAGGCACGTCAGAGTATTTTCAGGATTGGCTTCAATGTAATCCCGCAATATGTTGGGAGCTTCGGCATTTATCTTATCCAGAATGTCATCTTTTGCAAATACTTGGGTAGCAAGATCGAGACTCTCCTTATCAAATGCTTCTTTCGCCAACCGAAGCATCTCTAGCACTTCCGTTATCATTTTGTCAAGGCGTAATTGTTCCACCAAGTCAGGATCCAGTGCAGGATCGGGAAAATGCTCCACAAAGCGTGATATACCCTCGGCAAAATCACCCAAACGTTCCAAATTGCTGTTTATTTTCAACACAGCAAGCACAAAACGCAGATCTACTCCTATCGGATTATACAATGCGATAATATCTTCCACATTGCTATCTATTTTCAACTCGGAGGCATTTACACGGCGCTCACATACCATTACCTGACTTGCCAACTCACGGTCGAGAGTCAGTATAGCTTCCCCTGCCCTGTCCAATTGATTATAAACAAGCATCCACATCTCATCTACCTCACGCTTTAGCGTAGTCAATTCGGCTTCTATAAATTTAACCATATTATTTAAAATTATGGAGACAAACGTAGCACAGAAGAGTTTCAGGCATATTGCAAATGTATTACAATACCATTACAAAGACCTATATTAAACAAAAAACGGGGCTTTTCACAAAGCCCCGTTTTTCAGTTTTCAATAGGTATTAGTTTTTTTTAAGGTAAAAAGATTGTTTTCAGGATAACGTCTGCAAAGATGAGGCTTTTATCAATACACTCCAAATAATAAAGTATGTCATAAAACATATTTTTGTGTTTTATTTACTTTTTCACTCTTAATCATTTGGTAAAAGACCGCTCTTTTTAGCTTATCCACAACAAATTTAAAAAAATATATTTAATAAACGCTATAAATAGGGTAATTATTTTGCAGATGGATATTTTTCGTCCACTTTACCGCTGTGTTTCAGCACCTTAGCATCAATAAAGAAAACAACTTCTTCTGCTATATTGGTAATATGATCCCCGGCACGTTCTAATTTGCGGAACACTCCCACCAAATTCAAACAAGAAAGCATTGCTTCGGGATGTTTCTGCAAATATTCACTGAGCACCGGAGTTACATTCGCATTGATTTCATCCAATACATTATCTTTTGCGAAAACAGATGTTGCCAATTCGATACTTTCTTCATTCAGTGCCTTTTTAGCTGTTTCGAGCATGGAAAGTACTTGTTTGTACATCTCTTCCATACGAAGTGCCTGCAATAATTCAGAGTCTAAAGCCGGCTCTGCACATTTCTCCACAAAACGGGCGATTCCTTCTGCAAAGTCTCCCAAACGTTCAAGGTTTGTATTTATCTTCAACATTGCCAACACAAAGCGAAGGTCAACTGCCACCGGATTATAAAGGGCAATAACATCTTCCACATCACTGTCTATTTTCAACTCGAAAGCATTCACCCTGCGTTCGCGTACAATAACTTGTTGTGCCAATTCTTTATCCATAGTCAGCACAGCCTCTCCGGCCCTGTCAATCTGGTTATAGACAAGCGTCCACATTTCATTAATCTCTTTCTTGAGCAACTCTAATTCTGATTCTATAAACTTTACCATACTAATAATTATTTAGTAGAGAGTTGAGAATGGAGAGTTACCATGCGGCATCGTAACTCTCAACTCTCAACTTTCAACTCTCCATTGATTTAACCAAATCTTCCTGTAATATAATTCTGTGTAGCCTCTTTACTCGGATTCGTGAATATCTTTTTCGTATCATCATATTCCACCATCTCACCCAAATAAAAGAAAGCGGTCTTATCACTCACACGTGCAGCCTGTTGCATGTTATGGGTTACGATAACGATTGTATAATCCTTCTTCAACTCATGGATCAACTCCTCCACCTTAGCCGTTGAAATCGGATCGAGCGCCGAAGCCGGCTCATCCATTAACAAGACAGAAGGAGAAACAGCCATTGCACGTGCAATACAAAGCCGCTGTTGTTGTCCACCGGATAAAGCAAAAGCCGATTCTTTCAATTTGTTTTTCACTTCATCCCAAAGAGCAGCCCCTTTCAATGTTTCCTCCACGCGCTGACGGATGAAATCATTATCCTTCACGCCATTCACCCGCAACCCATAAGCCACATTCTCAAAAATACTTTTCGGGAAAGGATTGGGACGTTGAAATACCATACCCACATTCTTTCGAAGTTCGTCAACCAACACTCCCTTGGCATATATGTTCTGACCATCTACCAGTATCTCACCCGTGAGGTGTGTATCGGGTATCAAATCATTCATGCGGTTCATCAGCCGGAGAAAGGTTGATTTGCCACATCCCGACGGACCGATGAAAGCCACCACCGACTTTTCCTCTATCCCCATACTGATACCTTTCAATGCATGGAAGTCACCGTAGTAGAAATTAACGTCTTTAGCTTCAATCTTATTCATATATATATGTATTATTTTTCTATTATCAATTACCTTTCACCTTATTGGCAAAATACTTCCTGAGTGCATTGGCTATCAAATTGACTGCTAATATAATAATAATCAACACAAACGCAGTACCGTATGCCAAAGGAAGTTGTTTCTCCATATCCGTTCCGCTCGTGGCAAGAACATAAAGATGATATGGAAGCGCCATACACTGGTCGAGAATGCTGTGCGGAAGATGCGGAAGGAAATAAGCGGCACAGGTGAAAAGAATCGGAGCCGTTTCTCCCGACACACGTCCGAGTGCCAGAATCAATCCCGTAATAATATTGGGCATCCCCATCGGAAGAACCACATGCCAAATAGTTTGAAGTTTGGAAGCCCCAAGCGCACGGCTGCCTTCACGATAACTGTCGGGAATGGCTTTCAGAGCTTCCTCGGTAGTGCGGATAACCAAAGGTACGCAAAGCAGCCCCAATGTCAGCGAACCGGCGAGGATACTGTCGCCGAAACCAAGGTATTTCACAAACAATGCCATACCAAACAGACCGAATACAATAGAGGGTATGCCACTGAGGTTATTTGTCATCACACGGATAAAACGAACGAGCTTTCCTTTCGGAGCATATTCATTCATATAAATACCGCTCATCACTCCCACGGGAAAAGCAATCACCGCACTGCCCACCATTAAATAGAAAGTTCCGACAATGGCAGGCCATATTCCGCCCGACGTCATTCCATCGGTTGGAGCACTGAAAATGAAATCCCAGCTTATCACTCCTATACCTTTATATATAATGAATCCGAGAATGGCAAAAAGAATAGCTACCACCGTGTAACTAAGTATGGCAAAAATAGCGAAAGCAATTCGTTGCGAGCGGCGCTTTGCCCGGTTCTCTTTATTCATATTTGTTATCTGTTCCATAATCCCTTATTATTTCTTATTCTTATTTGCCACATATTCCACACTGAAGTTGATTATCAAGGTAATGAAGAACAACACTACACCCAACAGGAACAAAGCCTGATAATGAGGACCACCCGAAGGAGCTTCACCCAACTCGGCTGCGATAGTGGCAGGAATGGTTCTCAACGGTTCAAGAATGGTTGTCGGGATAACCGCAGCATTACCTGTTACCATCAACACAGCCATTGTTTCACCAATGGCACGCCCGATGCCCAGTACCACCCCCGAAGTGATACCCGATATAGAATAAGGAATCACTACCTTATATATAGTCTGCCATTTGGTTGCCCCTAGAGCCAGACTCGCTTCGCGCATGGCACGCGGACAGTTACGCATAGCATCCTCACTCACGGTAATAATCGTGGGAAGCGCCATGATAGCAAGCACTATGCTTCCGGCAAGCCCCGTTTCTCCCACAGGAAGATTAAATACTTTCTGAATCAGAGGAACAATCACGATCAATCCAAAAAAACCGTAGACCACGGAAGGAATGCCACTCAGAAGCTCAATTACAGGTTTCAGAATTCCCCGCATGCGGCCGCCCGACACTTCGGACATATAAATGGAAACAGCCAATCCGAAAGGCAATGCTATGAGAATTGCAAAAAGGCTTACCCAGAGAGTTCCCGTAATCAAAGGTAACACGCCGAAAAGCGGTGCGGGAGTTGCAGTAGGAAACCACTCTTTCCCCGCAAACACATCCTTGAAAGAAATATTTTCATCTTTCAGCAGTTTGCCCGAAAAATCCTTGGGAATAAACTTAGCCGGAAGAAAAGCCACAATACCGGGATTACTCTCCACCAGTTCCGATATGCGGGTGGACACATGTTCATATTCCGCTCCCAATTCCTCTTCCGTATAATATTTGGTAAGGTCATTTAAACGAAAAGGCATGATCGGGACGTTTTCGCCACCCAATTCATGCCAGTTCGTTATTTCCTCGTCAAATACATTTTTTATTTGTTCGGGAGTCAGCTCGTCAACCCTGTTGGTTTTGTTCACAGCCAGCACATAACCTTCTTCGATTACCTTGCTGCCAAACAATCCGAATCCCTCCGTGAAAAGGAAAACCACAATCAGCAGGATTGTAATGCTCGTTACAAATCCGCTACAGGTCAATATTCCTTCAATAACTTTCTCAAAAAATCTCTTCATGCCTATTTAATAAAGTGTATGCAAAGAAAACAATTCAATATTAAGATAGTTTGAAAAAGCTTTGAAGGAAATGTTTCAAAAGTGTTACAATCCTGTTACCATCGACTTTTACAACTATAAGTTTCATCTTTCAGTTGACAGGATAACCACTTATTATTCATCGTATCACACTGAAGCTCCTTTATCTTCAATAAATATTTATTTAAAATGCCTTTCATACTCTCTTATATAGAGCATTGAAAGGCATTTTCTGAATCAGCAAAAGTTTGTTCTCATTTACCCTGGAACTCGTTATTCCCAATTTTCTACTTCTCCGCCTATCTCAATCTTTATTTGTTCCGGATTCTTCGAAATGACCAATTGCATGGAATGCTGAATACCAGACTTGAAGAGGAATTTACTTTCGTAGAGATAGGATACTCCTTTCATTACAACTTCTATTAACGGTTGTCGGTTGTCCAGACGCTGTGGCACCAGAATAGCAGTATACTTATAATTGCCTAAGCTCTTTGCACGTATACTCTGTTTGGTACTATACTGGTTACGGGTAACTATCCCCACGCTGAGATCGATAGTAGCACTTGGTACAGTGTTGTGTATGTACACTTCGGCACTTTCGGGCAAATCACCCTCATAGTCCTCCCCCTTTACCAACTTAATCAGAATACGGCTCATGCAATGACGAAACTGCAAGGATATCGGGTTGCCGCTTGCCGTTATTCCTGTTTTATTTGCCCAAAGGAAGTCGCTGGTCGTGTAACCAGTTCCATTCTGGTTGGTTGCAACAATGAAAGGATAGTCGTCTACTGAGGAAACTGACGCAACATATGGATAGTAAGCATAGACGTTGTATGTGCCGTCGTCCCAATAGATAGGTTTATCAGTACTCCATTGACTACCGTCGAAACTCAATGCAGCATTATTCGCATAGTTACCCGATTGTTCCAGTGGGTTGTTATTATCAACGATGAAGAGTCCGATACGATCACCATTCTCAAAGGCGTTTTCTGTGGCACGGGTAGCAATTTGCTGCTTGGGGTGCAAGATATTGAAAGTCATCATGCCCTTATCATCGAGGGCATTTTCCGTATATTCACTGCAACCTGCTAGTGTCAGTAGGATTACCAGCAATCCTGCCGGAATAATATATAGTTTATTTCTTACCATGTTTTTAATAATTATAAATGATAAATTATGAATTTCTATCTCTTGATCGTTAATTGCTTAACGGACTTCCTTTCCGAATCCGAGGTGGCATTTGGAATCCATGTATACTAGTTCCCGTGTAAGGTGTGTTACTGAAGCGTGTGATAGCTCCTGCATCACGTTTGTCGTTTTTCACAAAATCCTCAAAGGAATATGCTTCGCCAGCATATAGCTTGATGCGCTTCACAATACTTTCGCGGCTAATAGTATTATAATAGGGAATATCATTATTCATGCAACTATTATGTTCGGGACGAAATACTCCGCGGTTGTGCATATATCCTCCTTCATAGATATCCACGATGTCGCTGTAACGGTCATCAAAAATGAGATGGCTCCAAGGCACTTCGTGCATCTTGCCGGTTAATGAAAGGTTGTCATACCAGCCGAGGGATTTTGCATAGTTGAATTCAAATACATGCCCACAGCACGTACAGGTACAGAAATCTATGAATTCGTTGTGATAGATATACTCGTCACCCAGTTTTCCGAATCCGTGACCGCCTGCTTCATGCTGAATAACGCCACGTGTATCAAGTGGATAACCGTATGTACTCATCGGACAGAAAGCAATGGCAGAACCATCGTCCCACATCTGGCAGATACCACCGTAATCAGTACTGTTGGGCACCATAATGACAAGCGATTCTTTCAAGTTGTCCTTGGTGACTGTAGGCATCTTTAAAGCATAGTTAAAAACAGCTTTGTAGTCACACTTTAATCCTACACCGCCAGTAAAGGTAGTTTCGAACTTGGCATAACGAATGGTGTTGATAGTTCCTATACCAGTTTCAGGTGATACGGCAATGGCGCTATAAACGTTGAAATAGTCACGGTAGGTCTTGAAAGGCTCAATGCCGAAAAAATTCTCCACTTGTTCCTGCATGGCAGTCATATATTTGCCTTCTGAAATGTCTTTACCATCGAATCCGTCACCCAGAAATACCAGATTGATGCCACCCCGATTTCCTTTCGTTGCTTTCTGCAAAGTGATGATTTCATCTTCGGCATACTGATAGTCGTACTGAGAAACTACACATTTATGTGTGTAATCCTGATCTTTCAGTTTAAACACAATCTCTCCTGTGCGCATGGCAACTCCTTTGCTCATTTCTTGGATGGTCAATGTCAATTCGGTTTTCTTGTTTCCACTTTCCTGCGAGAGGCTACACCAATCGGGCATGCTTTTTACTTCCCAATCGCCTTCGGCATTCAATACCAGTTTGCGCGTGCATTTCGTATTTATGGCGTTGGCAATGCCGGGGCGACATACCAGTTCGCGGTGGGCGGCAATGCGCTTAAAGTCGCTCCAACCTACGACAGTCTGATATTGCTGGATAGCAGATTCCGGAACTTCGAGGGTGAAGTTGTCCTTAGACACACCATCGAAGGCACCCGGTTGAACATGTGCCGGAATCCCCCCTTTGCAGACAACGCTTCCAATACCATAACATTGAAAGAAAGCTCCATTCTGTATACTTTCTAAACCTTCGGGAAAGATGAGACCTTCCAAGCTACGGCAGCCATAGAAAGCGTATTGCCCGATACTTTGCACTTCTTCCGGGATTTCAAGAACTCCCATAAGACGCCAGTTTCCACCATTATTAGGACTACCGAACACATAAGAACCGATTACTCTCAATGATTTCGGAAGTTTCAACTCGCCGGAGAAGTCACAACCGTCAAATACATGATCGTTTAGTATAACAAGGTCTTTGGGAAGATTTAATTCGCCTTTAAAGTGAGTGGAGGAAAAAGCATATTCTCCAATACTTGTAATGCCGTCATGCAAAGTTAGCATTCCATCGAAACCGCAAAAGTTAAAGCATTTGTCAGGAATGGTAGTTACTCCTTGTGGAATGGTGAGACTTCCCGTCAGGTTAGAGCAGTATTTAAATGAATATTCTTCTATCTTCTTTAATTTATCCGGTAATCTTAATTCTCCATATAAATTGTAGCATTCTTCAAAGGCATGGAATCCTATGTATTCTACCGATGTGGGAAGTAGTAATTCACATGTGAATCCACATCCACCGAATGCGCCTCCATACCAATATATATCCCATCCATCACCTATGGATTTGAGTGTAGTAGGTAACGACAACGTTCCTGTGAATGATTTGCAATTGTAAAATGCACCAGCCCTAACTTTGGTCACTCCTTCAGGAATAATCAGCGAACCACTTAAATTCTTGCATGCCGCAAATGCAGCTACATTTATAATTTTCAGTTGATCGGGAAGAACCAGACGCATCAAAGATTCTTTTGCAACCATAGCTCCTTCCGGGATCTCATCTTCGTCATAGGTTCGTGGAAAACATGTACCGTTTTTATAGTGTAGCATTGTATCCGTTTTGGCAATTTTTACCTCTTTCAAATTTAGCGATTGAAGCAAATCCATCGAGTCTCTCATGAAGTAGAAATCCACTCCATTTATCTCACCCGTGACCTTCATATTCTGCAATTTCTTGTAATCCTTGTTTGCTGTCTTTATTGCTTCTTTCAGTTTTCCAGCTTCCGACTTTATCACAATATATTCCTTCATTGTCGCGTCATGACTCACGTCATCATTTTCCCATGCTGTGATGCTTTCGCCTACCAAAGTAAAGGTATATTGCCCTGCAACTTCTTTTTTATCTACCTTAATGCTAAAATTATGCATTTTACCGGAAATATAGGTAAATGCTTCCTCTTTTTTGAATGTATATGGCGTGCCGTCTACCGTGATGCTGAACAATACAGTGCCCGAAGAAATACTTTGTGGCACAACGATGGCACGGAAAGTATCATCTTTCTTATAAGGAAGAATGCCTGTTGGTGCCACTTCGCCCGTAGCAGTCACTTCTCCGTTTTGTAGGTTGATAAATGAATGCCACTTCACATTTTTCACCAATACGCTTTTCTCCAATATTGCCCATTCACCTTCCTTGAAGCCTGCACCTTCTATCAATGTCACTTTAGCACTTCCCATGCGGTGGCGCAGGGGAAGCCGGATTATCTTTTCTGTAGGTGTTACGTTTTCTGTCTTACCCCACAGGAAATCGCTGGCTTCATACCCTCCCAAATTACCACCTTCTGCGACTTTGTTCTGGTCTTTCAAAATTTCATATTCATAAGCCGTTACATCTTTCGGCGAACCGAAAGGATAATAACCATAGACATCAATAGAAGTGTGTTTGTCTTTCCAGTAGATGTCGTAGGCAGAGGTCCATTTGTAGCCTGCTTCGTCAAAAGTATGACGTACATTGTCACCTCGGTTGCCATTATTCTTCAGGATACCGGGATTGCCTCCTTCATAGTCCACAATGTAAACCCCTATTACGTCATTATTGCAAAAACCGTTGTCGTTAACCCGAGTAACTGCCACTTGGTCTATTTCACCGGATAAATGGATACAGTTCGTGCTGTTAGCTGTACTACTGCTCTGTGTTAAATCGTCATTACAGGCAGTTAAGGCAAGTAAAGAAAATGCCATTAACACCAGCCTTTGGTAGATAGATATTTTCATGCTATAATGATTTTATTATTTACTATTTTACTGTATATTCATTCGGCAGTTCCACCATTGTCAACGTTGTCGTCTTCCCAAGCACCGATACCCACGTTGATACCGTTACTGGTTTTGCTGACCGTGACAGTAAACGGATGTCGCTTTCCGCCCACAAAGGTGAATTCCTTTTTCAGATTGAATTCACGTCCGTCCACGGTGACAGTGATAAAATTGTCGGCTTGTACCGTTTGAGGTACTACCAATGCCTTGTAGTGCTTTTCTTCTTTGAGAGGGGAAATACTGCCTGTTTCGCCGGTTGCGGTTACAGAGCCATCTTTCAGGTTGATTGAGGCATGCGTCTTGCATCCGTTGAGCATTACGCTGATATTGGAAGCTGCGAGGCTCTCTTCTGTAAAACCATTGCCCGGCACCACTTTGACGATGGCACAACTGAACAAGTGTATGATTGTGATGTTAACCGCATTCTCAGTAGGAGATACATTGGTTGTTTTCCCATAGAGAAACTCGCTTGCTTTATAGTCGGTCAATGTGCTTTGGTCTGTTTTCAAGCTGAAGGCATGAGCCGTGATGTCAGTAGGTATAGCATAGGGATAATAGCAATAGAAATCAGCTGGTGTTACATCATCTTTCCAATAAATGGCAGATGCAGGAGTCCATTTTTCGTTATAGGTGAATCGCATATTGTCCACAACATTACCGCTTGGGAGCAATGCTTCGGGAGTACTTCCGTTATAATTTACGACATAGAGGCCTATTTGGTCATCCTTATCAAATCCCGTATCACTGACACGGGTGTTGGCAGACACAGTACAGTTCAGTGATATCGGAATTTTAGGGACAATTGGTGGTTCGGGAGTTGGTTCGTCTTCACTCGCTCCCGATGAACAACCACCTAAAAAGTATGCAATCAGAAAAGTTAATAAAATCTTGCGTTTGTTTTTCATTATCTTTTGTTTTAAGAATCAAACAAAGATAAAAAATATATTTAACAAATGCTATAAATAATCTACTATTTTAATGTGAATCTTTTTTGTCCAACTTACTACTATGTTTCAACACCTTAGCATCAATATTTGGCAAGGGCATTCAAACGAAAAGGCATAAACGAGACATTCTCACCGCCCAATTCATGCCAGTTCATTATTCCCTCGTCAAACACATTTTTTATTTACTCAAGGCTCAGTTCGCCCATTTGGCATGAAAAGAAAACAATTCAATATTAAGATAGTTTGAAAAAGCTTTGAAGGAAATATTTCAAAGGTGTTACAATTCTGTTACATGCTCTTCTTGCCACCAAGGAGGAAAACTATCGCCTCTTTTTCAAACGACTTGATGTTTGCCGTAAACGACTTGTTGTTTATTTCAATCGACTTGATGCTTGTGGCAAACATCAAGTCGATTGAAAAGGACAAAAGGACAAAATTCCTATATATGACTTCATTTATGACTATCAACATATAAAACCACATAGCACATTGATAATTAGATAATTACAATCACAATATAGAGCACAATCTTTCTTAAAGAAAAAATAATATCAACAGCGAGAATGCATGTATATTCCTATTCAACATCACATACATGAATCTCTCACAAAATAAATTAAAATATGAAATCATATTTTACCAATCATTTTATTAGATTTACAGTTAATAATTAAGTTATCCAAACTAAAGGGCATATATAGGGATTTTGTCCTTTTGTCTTTTTCCTATCATTAATGAAATGAGGAGAATACAGTGTACATTTATATAATAATATACTAATAATCAATCATATAATCATATTATTTTTTCTATTACAGAAAGAAAATAACTACGGAATCAACTTATTCCCACTGTAAACATCCTTTTTAACAAGAAGCATTTTTAGAGTTATACAATAAAATATGTAGAAATATAATCATATCTATTATTTACCAAAACAACATAAAAACAGACTAAAATTTCCTCAAGACTAAAATTCATCCATTTGTAAAAAGCGCATTAGCCATAAATAAGAATTATAGAATGGCAAACAAGCAACTAAAAGTTTGATAATCAATTATATAAACAACACGCATCGACTTTTAAGAATTAAAATGTGCTTTTTTATTTGCTCGGAACAAATAAAGGAACTAATTTTGTCGCGTAAAACAGATTTGCACCGGACTTTTCAAAGGAACTATTTCCCAATAAAATCGGGCTAATCTTCCAAAAATCGACTATTATTAAAACTTCAGTTTGTGACTGAGGGAACCAAGGGTTTATATAAATATCACTTTATTCTACAAAGGTGAATTAAACATATACCATACGTCAAAATTAGATGCCAACCAATCTTTCTGATGAAAGTCAATGCTTTGAATTCCTGAAAGGAAAGACACTATGACACCCATGACACCCTGTTTTAAAACCTATATAGCAATAAATAATTAATTATCTTATTAGTATGATATATATAATTAATATTGTATATATATCTCACAGAAGTAGTGTCATAAGTGTCATAAAGTAAAACATAAATTACTGATTGTCAAGTTAGCGTTCAATATGGCATAATAGGAAACAGTAATAATAAAATCTAAGAAGCAAACCCATTCTTGATATTTTCAAAAAGGAAACGCCTAAAAGTGGTATTTCTCCCTATATCATATGTCAAAATTGGGTGCTAATACAACATTATACATTTATGAAAGCATGTTTTATGGGGTTGGGCTATATTGGCCTGCCCACGGCTATTATTGCTGCCAAACACGGAGTGAAAATCACAGGAGTAGACATTAATCCACATGTAGTGGAGATGACTAACCAAGGAAAACTCCATATCATCGAACCCGGTATGGAAGAATTACTTCAAGAGGTCATTAATAACGGAATGCTCACGGCTTCCACAACTCCGGTAGAAAGTGATGCGTATTTCATGGTAGTTCCTACTCCATTTCAAGGGAATCACGAACCGGACATTTCTTATGTAGAAGCAGCAACACGAGCTGTTATTCCTTTGTTAAAAGAAGGAGATCTATATGTGATAGAATCTACCTCACCGGTAGGAACAACAGACAAAATGGCCGATTTGATTTTTGACATTCGTCCCGAATTAAAAGGAAAAATTCATATAGCATATTGCCCCGAACGTGTCCTTCCCGGAAACGTTATTTATGAATTGGTTCACAATGACCGTGTTATCGGGGGAATGAATGAAGTATCCACCGATAAGGCTATCGAATTCTACAGCCAGTTTGTGCAGGGAACACTACACCGCACCAATTGTAAAACTGCAGAAATGTGTAAATTAACGGAGAACTCTTCACGGGATGTACAAATAGCTTTTGCTAATGAACTTTCTGTCATATGCGACAAAGCAGGAATCAATGTCTGGGAATTGATTAACTTAGCCAATAAACATCCGAGAGTCAATATTCTGCAACCGGGATGTGGTGTGGGAGGACATTGTATCGCTGTCGATCCTTATTTCATTACAGCGGACTTTCCTATCGAATCTCAAATCATTGCAAAAGCCCGTGAAATTAATAACTACAAAGCTTTTTGGTGTGCCGAGAAAGTGCAGAATGCAATGCTTAAGTTTGAATTGGAACATCATCATAAACCAACCATTGCCATGATGGGATTAGCATTCAAGCCGGATATTGATGATTTACGTGAATCACCGGCTAAATATATTACAACGAAGGTCATGCAGAGTTGTAACAATGCTAATATTTTGGTTGTGGAACCCAATGTGGAAGAACATAAAGTATTTAAACTAACCGACTATCGGGAAGCATACGAAAAAGCTGATATTGTTGTCTTCCTCGTAGCACATAGCGTATTCAAAACACTTCCTTATAAAGAGGATAAAATTATCCTTGACTTCTGCGGTATTTATAAAAAGTAATCTCCTTATAACTTATGAAAAAAATAATGTTAGTCTTCGGGACTCGTCCCGAAGCTATCAAGATGGCTCCGCTCGTAAAAGAGTTCGAGAAACATCCTGATGTATTTAAAACAATCGTTTGTGTAACAGGACAGCACCGGGAAATGCTTGACCAAGTATTGCAAATCTTTGAAATCAACCCCGATTATGATTTGAATATAATGAAACAGGGACAGGATTTGTATGATATTACTGCCCGTGTATTAACCGGAATGCGTGATGTATTAAAAGAAGCACAACCCGATATTGTTTTGGTACACGGAGACACCACTACTTCAACAGCATCCGCATTAGCTGCATTTTATCAGCAAATACCTGTGGGACATGTCGAGGCAGGGCTTCGTACCCATAATATATATAGTCCGTGGCCCGAAGAAATGAACAGACAGATTACAGGACGTATTGCAGCTTATAATTTTGCTCCTACTCCGTTGAGCAAACAGAATCTGTTAGCTGAAGGCATAAAAGAGGAATCCATCACTGTAACAGGAAATACGGTTATTGATGCACTTTATATGGTTGTAGACAAAATAAAGAACGATAAAGCGTTGGATAACAATTTGGAGAATATTCTAAAAAATGCAGGATACGATGTAAACAGGTTATCCGGTGATAAGAAATTGGTTTTGATTACCGGACACAGAAGAGAAAACTTCGGAGAAGGCTTCA
Organism: uncultured Bacteroides sp.; assembly: GCA_902492205.1. Lineage (GTDB taxonomy): Bacteria > Bacteroidota > Bacteroidia > Bacteroidales > Bacteroidaceae > Bacteroides. Next base: position 209,546 of record CABUKU010000002.1, read on the forward strand.
TTCATATGTGTAAAGCCATCAAAACACTGACAGAAAAATATCCGGATGTGGATTTCGTTTATCCCATGCACTTGAATCCGAATGTAAGAAAACCAATCCATGAGGTATTCGGTGATAAACAATCATCAAATATGTTCTTCATCGAGCCATTGGAATATCTTTCTTTCGTATATCTAATGGAAAAAAGTACAATCGTTCTTACCGATAGCGGTGGCATTCAGGAAGAAGCTCCAGGATTAGGCAAACCAGTACTGGTGATGCGTGATACAACAGAACGTCCGGAAGCATTGGAAGCAGGAACAGTAAAGCTTGTAGGAACAGACTATGATAAGATTGTTTCTGAAGTTTCCATGTTGCTGGATGATCAAGAATACTATGAGAGAATGAGTAAAGCTGTGAATCCTTATGGGGATGGAATGGCTTGTGGAAGGGTTATATCATTCATTAATAATCCAATCATTATTAATTAAACATCGTATGTATGAATTTATTAATTGCAGATACAATCTTCCCAAAAGGGCACAAAATTTTAAATGAACATATAATTCAGTTACTTTCTCAAAGAAAAGACAATATAAAAGTCATAAATTATAAAAAATATTACAAAGATTGGTCAGAAAACAATATTAGAAACTATAATTTACATTATCTATTCAAATGTCAAAATACGTATTTGGACTACTTATGTCAAATATTTAATACGGCCATGCTGATGTTCAGACTTTTAACTATACGTTATGATTCTATCATTTTTTTTACATTTGATACAATTGCATTTTCATTTTTACATTTTACTTTTAAGAAACCTATATATCTATTTCATCACAATAATACTGATCACTTACAAAACAAATATAAGCTATTATTTTTCAAAACTTACATGAATCATGTCAATCACATTGTTTTCACAGATTTTATTAAAAATTTCTTAGTAAATATAGGTGTAAACAGTGACAAAATACATGTGTTATCACACCCTTTATCTATAAATGAAAAGTCAGTAATAACAAATTATAAAATAAAAAACAATAAAGAACACATATACATAGCATTAGGGCATGCAAACGATGAAGAATTAGTACAAAAAATAATAAATTATGAAATAAACACTCACGAATTAGAAAACCATAAAATAAAAATTATTATCAGATCAATATTTGAATACAAAAACTTACCTCATTCTTTACAAATAATAAATTATTATTTATCTCAAACGGAGTATGAATATTATAATCAGATAGCGGATGGTGTGCTAATTCTTTATTCAGAATCCTTTCAATATAGATTCTCTGGAGCTTTATTAGACGCCTTTGCACACAGAAAAAAAGTAATAGGTAGAAATATACCTATTGTCAACTACTTCAAAGAAAAATATCCCAATAATTTTACTGTCTTTCATGAAATATCAGACTTAATATATAAGCTATCACATTTAGACAACAAATTCGATGAAAACTCTTATGACTCTTTTTTACTATCTCATTCTGATGAAACAATAAAATCACAATTAAATGAAATTCTATTATAAAAGAGGGAAAATAGATTGGAGAATTGTGACTTTAGTCCTTTTTTTATGTAGTGTAAATATTCTCACTATAAAAACTATTTATATAGCATCTTTTATAGCCTTCATTGAAGCCATAGTACTATTGTTATCTATCTGCAAACAACGAACTGACCTTTTCCTTTTTAGTTTCCTAATTATTCTGTCAACCACATTTGAGTTTGCTATGTTCGTTGATAGTAGTTTGAAATCTGTACCTTCAATTGTGATGCTTCCTTCTCTTAAAGGATATTTTTTCTTATTAATATCATTATGCCCTATTTATTCCATTTTAAAAAATTACCATGTTTGGAAAAAACTTAAAAAAGGAAGTGGATTATATCAATTTACATATTTTGCATTTATCACCTTCATTATTGGTGTCATAATTGGAGTAATATCCATATTAATTGAAAACTTGCCTATACCTTTCCGCATTACATTCTTTTTTAGAGATATAATTAATATCGGTATGTTCAGTTTATATACTTTATACTTTATATTTTCAATACTTTATTACAAACACTTTGCAAAGCAATTAGAGATCATACTATTTTCAACTTTAATAGGCTTAATTTTTACAGCATTTGTATTTACATATTTAGGATTTAGAGGTGATTATGAATTACAAGAAATAATATTAATGCCATTATCTTTTTTCTTTTCAATCTCTATTATATATTTCCTATGTTTTAAAGAATACTATAAAAAACACATAATCATATTATTATTACTCTCAGGTATAGTAATTATTTTACAATTTCATTATTCTAATGCATTGAGTGGAAAATCATGGCTGGCTGTCTTATATCTATGCATTACATTATTTTACATTAGCTACAAAAAAATAAAAATCTTTTTCTATATAGGAATGATTTTATTATTGTTCGCATCTTCATTTATATATAATGCAATGGATAAACATAAATACGAAAGTGATTCCCTATCCTCTTCTAAATTATCACAAGCATTATTCTTAATTTCAATAGCAAATATCGATTGGTACGAGAAGCTACCATTATCTCCCAAAATAAGAATAGAAGAATTTTTAAATACAAGTACAGAATATATAAATAATCCTTATTATACAATAACGGGAAAAGGATTTGGAAGTGGACATAAAGACCATAGATATTCCTACGGAACATTTAATTCATCAGCCTTTTCAATAGAAGAATATAATAATAATTACTTTATTTCTATGCATGAAACTATCAATACAATATTTTTAAAGTTTGGATTATTGGGGATATTATTATTTATAGTATTATTATTTTACTCCTATAAAAATATCAACATAACACCATGGTTAGGAATAGGTTCAATTTGGTTATTATTTTTTTGGGGATATTCATTTTCATTAATGGCTATTGGATTACCTTCCTTAATTTTAGGACTATATAAAACATCAAATAAATAATGAAATGACCAAATTTTCGGTTCAAAATCGATTAATCTGGATTGATTATGCTAAATTCATAGGTATCTATTTGGTTATAATTGGACATACTCCATTAAATTCATCAATAATAAATTTTATATATACCTTTCACATGCCACTATTCTTTCTCATATCTGGCTATTTGCACAAACAATTTTCTATTGGAGTAATAAAACATAATATTAAAAGTTTATTAATTCCCTACATTTTATTATATATAATATACTGGATATATCCTATTCTTAAATCGATATTTACTTATACGTTTAGTATTCAGGATATTATATTAAAGCCATTTTGGGGAATGTGTATTGGCAATGGGTATAGTGGAAGCTTCTATACAATATTCATAGTTTCCTTGTATTTTCTAATAGCATTATTCTGGATGAGAATTATGTATCATTACTTTTCTTACTTATCAGCTACTTTAAAGATATTAATAATCTTTTCTTGTTTCTTATTTATATATGTCAGACAATTGTTCCACTGGGATTTTTATTTTTCTATTGATTGTGCAATAATGGCATTTCCATTTTATGCATTAGGAGGATATTTAAAACTAAAACAAATAAGTATAAGCGAACTAAATAAGAGAAAAAAAATATTTCTATTTTTTGCATGCTTATGCACTACACTTATAGCTTGTAAAGAAAATGGACGTACAGATATAAATCATTGCATATATGGAAATAATATTTTCATTTTTTATCTAGCTGGTATTTGTGGCAGTTTTATGGTTATTATCTTATCGAGTTTAGGAAAAAAACTTCGTTTTGTAGAAATAATATCAAAAGGTACTATTTTAATATTAGCCTATGGCTCAGTATTTGTTGCTTTTTATGATAAATTGTTACCTGATACTACATTCTTCAATAACTATAAATACTTATTTATAGGGGGAATCGCTCTTTGCTCTATGTACCCATTAATTAATTATAATAATTCTTAAATATTTTCCCATATTAATGGGAAAATACAACCACTCTCAATCTACTCACAAATGAAATTAGACAAAAATTTATTATGGAATTATATAGGTTTTGGCATATCCTTAGGAGTGAATGTAATTTTGCTTCCATTAGTTATTAAATATCTTAATAAAGATGAACTAGGATTATGGTATGTCTTTTTAAGTATAGGCAGTTTTGTAACTATGGTTGATTTTGGTTTTTCGCCTCAAATCGCCCGTTTCATCACATATGCATATGCTGGAACTGATAATTTGCAAAAAGAAGGAGTAATAATTTCCTCAAAACGAGAACCTAATTTTATTTTATTGCATAAATTGTTATCCGCTTCTCATAAACTATATTTATATTTATCATTTTTAGTTCTAATATTACTAATGACTATAGGTACTTATTACATATATTCAATATCTAAAACACTTCCCATTATCAATGTATTCACTGCTTGGTTTTTATTTTGCATAGCCACTTTCATAAATATATTATATTGCTATTATGGTGCTTTTTATAGAGGCATAGGAAATTTCATCGACATTAATAAAGCATTGTTAATTTCAAAGGGTATACAAATAATATGCACTCTAATAGGGTTGTATTATGGCTTTGGTATCGTTGCTGTAGCATTTGCATTCTTATTATCTGGAATTATTTTTCGTTTTTACTTAGCATTAAAACTAAATTCATTTAAAAGAAAATATTTTCTTTTTAAAAATAGCATAGTACAAGGTTCTAATACATTGAGCACTATTTGGCATAACTCATGGCGAGAAGGGATTGTTATGTTATCTCGATATTTAATAATTCAATCAAATACTATACTATGTTCCTTATATATAGGGTTATCTGATACTGCAGCATATGCTTTAGCTATTCAAATATTAACAATAATATCTTCTATTTCATTAATACATTTCACTACTAATTTACCTTTATTGAACACAAACCAAGTCACAAATAACACAAATAATAAGTATAAATTACTTTCTAAATTATGGGTATCATTTGTTATTAGTTTCTTTTTCTTACTATTAATGTTATATTCAATAGGGTTACCTATTATAGAATATTTAAAACCAGGAATAATGCTCACCAAACCACTTTTAACATTTATTTCAATATACATATTCCTAGAAACCAATCAATCTTTTTTTACATCATATATTTCGACTTCAAATAAACTCCCTTATGTATATCCTTATCTATTGTCAGCTTGCTTAGGAGTCATGTTATCTATATTATTATTAGAAAATACAAATCTGGGAATATTTGGCATTATATTAGCTCATTTTCTTACACAATTAATCTATAATAACTGGATATGGCCATACCATGTATTAAAAGAATTTCATACAAACATATACTATCTATTTACAAATGGAATAAAACAGTATTATTTTCAATTATAAATTATCAATAACCAAACATATAAACTATTTTTATGAAGACGAAAAAAAAGATTATTCTAACAATGATATATGATATCAAATTGTTTCCACCTGTTCTTTCATTATGCAGTATCCTATCAGATCTTAATTATGAAGTTATATATATAGGCTCATGCTCTGATGATAAAATATTGAAAGAATTATCCTCGTTTGGAGTAAAAATATATAAAACAAACACTTATGGTGGAAATGGAATCAAACGATTTTTTCAACAACTTAAATATCGGAAACATGTAAAAAATATAATTAAAAAAGAATACAATAAAAACAATACATATATTTGGTTATTACATACTGAAACAGCTAGTCTATTTACAAATTTACTAGGTCAATTTAATATCATAGTTCATTTATTAGAATTCAAAAACCCAAGAGAAAAAATAGCTTACAAAATATTAAATCCTTTTTCTAATATAAATAAAAGAATCAATTTAGCAACAAAAATAGTTTGTTGTGAATATAATAGAGCACATATAGCAAAAGCTATATACAATCTAAATAGTTTACCTTATATCTTGCCCAACAAACCATATATAAAAGAAATAAACAACGATTATTATCTGCCAATTGAAATAAAGAATAAAATAGAAAAGTATGTAAATAAAAGAATTATACTTTACCAAGGAATTTTCATTCCAGAAAGAAAACTGGATGATTACATAAATGCAATGAATTATTTATCAGATGATTATGTAATGTTCCTTATGGGAAATCAAAATAATTTATATTATGAACTAAAGAAGAAATATGAAAGTGATAGAATCATTTTTTTACCCTTTTTATCACCTCCGACTCATTTAGAGATTACTAGACGTGCTTATATTGGTATATTAACCTATATTCCCGACGAACACACAATAGATCAAGCCATTAATGTATTATACTGTGCCCCAAACAAACTGTATGAATACTCTATGTTTGGAATACCTATGATAGCAAATGATTTACCTGCATTAAGATTTGCATTTTCACAAAACAAAGGAGGTATTTGTGTTAAAGAAATGGAAGCGAAACAAATAGCAACAGCTATTAATGAGCTAAATAAAAATTATAACATCTATTCACAAGCATCTTATGATTTGTACAACAACGTTAACATGCTCAATATTGTAAAAGAAATTATCCGATGAATTATTCATATAAAATAATAAAATCTATTGAGGATTTTATCAATTTAAAAGAACAATGGAAAAATCTAGAGGCAACATCAAACAATAAAAATATTTCTCTCAATTATGATTGGTGCTATTTATGGTGGACAATTTTTAAACATAAAGAAGATAATACCTTTGGCTATGACAAACAATTAAACATCATTGTTGGGTATTCTCAATCTGGTGATATCGGCTTCATCGCCCCTTTGATATTATTAAAAAGAAAAGTATTCAATATTAATATATCTTTTTTAGAATTTCTTGGTCAGCAATGGGGAGCAACAACATATTCACTTTTAAAATCACCAAATTATCCATTTAATTTTAATTATTTTAAAAGATATTGTCAACAACATATATCTTTCGATATTTTATATCTGAGAAATATTCCTATTTCTGATATGAACTTATATAACAAGCTATTAAATATTAATGCAGGATGTCCACAATTAGATTTAACCAGATATTCTACTTATCAAGAATTATACACATCTTATCCTAAGAACCTCCGTCAAAATATAAGAACTGCTTATAACAGAGCTAACAAGAATGGTAAAGAGCTATTCCTATATACATCAAATGTATCCACTATTGATTGGAATGATATTATAAAAATTTCAAAATCAAAAATTAACGATGGGAAGTATTCACTATATGAAGATAGTGATAAAAAAAAATTTTTCATTCAAATATCATCAAAAATGAATGCTAATTTCATTTTAGCCAAAATTGACAAAGAGTTAGTATCATATAGATATAATGTACTATATAATGGAATAAAATTTTGTATTGATGCCTCTTATGATAGAGCTTTTCCACAGTATAACCTAGGTACACTAACTGTATGCAAAAATATAGAAGATTCATATAACAATAATGTTTTATTACATAGTATGGGACCGGGTTGCTATGATTATAAACTCAAATTTACATCGTCGATCAATTACTTAGGCTTTTTAGTATGTAGTTCAAATTTTTTTAAAGGAAAAATTGTTAGTAAATTATTTCTTTACTATTTAAAAAAAAGGAAATCACAATTATGAATAAAAAATGGTTTTATAATTGCATCCTATTTTTACCAATAGACAGTATATCTCGCTGGCTAAACAAATATCACATCACAATAATCTCTTATCACAATCCTTCATACTCAATATTAGAAAAACATTTAGAATATTTAAATTCTAAATATAGTTTCATTTCAATGGATGACCTATATGAATATTTTTATAGCAAAAAAATAAAATCATTACCTAATAATTCTCTCATTATAACTTTCGATGATGGTTATCAACAAAACGCAGAGCTTTTACCTTTATTCATTCATTATAAAGTTAAACCAGTTATTTATTGCTGCTCTGATATCATTGCATCTAACCACATTTACTGGGATAAAGCATTAAAAGAGTCTCCAGATAAATACAAAAAGATATCAAATCATGAGAGATTAAAACTCCTAAAAGAAAAAGGAGTATATACAAAAGATATGGAAAAACTTCCGAATCAAGGACTCTCTAAAGAAGATATAAATATAATGGATAAACATGTTATATGGGGAAATCACACTAAAACGCATGTTATTTTACCACAATGTTCTTACTTCGAGAAACAAGATGAAATAATAGAAGCAAAAAAGCAAATGGAAAAACTTCTTCCACAACATACTATATCACATTTTGCATATCCAAGTGGTTGCTATGATGAAGAAACTATCAATGTATTAAAACAAGCAGGTTTTAAAACTGCAAGAAGTACAGATGTAGGATGGAATGATAAATATACGAACCCATATAAATTGAAAGTAATTGGAATTAGTGATGACGCCAATATGACAAAATTTAAGTTTCAATTATCCGGGTTATCTATGTGGTTACAATATTTTAAACACGGTTCTATTTTTGGAAAAAACAATAATTTCATAATGAAAAAATAAACTATTATGCAAATTGAACTATGGGGAACATATCCTCCGCCAATTGGAGGTGTTACAATTCATATTTTTAGACTAATCCACAGCCTACATAAACATAACCAGTTTATTATATTAAAAAACTTTGGTAACGCTAACTCTGAAATACCTTACATAAGAAAAGTAACAAACAAAGGTGCTGAATTTATAAAATTATTATTTGTAAAAAAGAAACTAATCCATTTACACTCAAATAACTTCTTATCTTTTTTACTTTTACTTCTCTTTGGAAGGAAGCATAGATTAGGTATAACACTACATAATAAAAATCTAATAAAAGAACAATCAAGGTTCAAATATAGAATTATTAAATCTTTCTTACAAGAAGCACGATTTATTTTATTAAATGATCCAAATTACAAACAACAGTTGATAAATACTTTCCATTTAAAAGAAAATAAAATTCATATTTTACCAGCTTTCATACCTCCTCTACCTTGTGAATATAAAGGATTGGATCAGAATATATTAGATTTTAAACAAAAGTTTTCATTTGTAATTTCGGCAAATGCTTATAAATTACGTATAGAAAATAACATTGATATTTATGGATTTGATTTACTAATTCATTTAATAAAATTCTTAATTGATAAAGATATAAATGCTGGGCTAATATTCTGTTTACCTTTAATAGGTGATCAAGATTACTATAACAAATGTCTCCTACTTATTGATAAATTAAAAATAGCACAACATATTCTGATTTATCAAAAACAAATCACTAATGGATTTGAAATATGGCAAAATTCAGATTTGTTCATCCGTCCAACTTCAACTGACATTGAAGGTATATCAGTAAAAGAAGCTCTCTTTTGCGGCACACCTGCTATAGCAAGTGATGTTTGCGTAAGGCCTAAAGAAGCTATTTTATTTAGAAATAGAGATTTCAAAGACTTAAGTAATAAAGTATTAGGATATTATGAAAAACGTAATATTTTAAAACAAGATCCTATTATATTTAAAGAAAATTCAGTCAATCAAATATTAGATATTTATAGATCTATAATATAATGAAACAAATTATTCAAGATATGAAATCCGGGCAAACGATGCTTGAAGAAGTACCAGTACCACAAGTTAAATCCGGATACGTTTTAATAAAAACTTCAAGAACTTTAGTATCATTAGGTACAGAACGAATGTTAGTTGAATTCGGAAAAGCAAATTTAATAGACAAAGCCCGACAACAACCTGATAAAGTAAAGCAAGTACTTGACAAAATAAAAACAGACGGACTTCAACCAACTTTAGAAGCTGTTTTTAATAAACTTGGACAACCTCTACCTTTGGGATATTGCAACGTTGGTAAAATAGTTGCAATAGGAAAAGGAGTTACAGAATTTAAAGTAGGCGATAGGGTTGCCTCTAATGGGCAACATGCTGAATTCGTTTGTGTACCTAAAAATTTAGTAGCAAAAGTCCCGGATAATATTTTAGATGAAGAGGCTGCTTTTACAGTTATTGGTTCTATTGGGCTACAAGGTATCCGTTTGTTAAATTCACAATTAGGAGAAACTGTAGTTGTTATAGGACTTGGACTAATCGGATTAATAACTGCACAATTATTAAAAGCCAATGGATGCAAAGTTATCGGAATCGATTTCGATGAAGATAAAGTACAAATTGCCCGTACAAAAGGAATAATCGGAATAAATCCGGGAAAGGGAACAGATCCCATAAAATTCGTAATAGAAGAAACAGAACAAATAGGTGCAGATGCCATACTCATTACAGCATCTACTAAAACAAACGAAGTAATTCATCAAGCAGCAGAAATGTCCCGCAAAAGAGGACGTATTGTTTTGGTCGGAGTAATTGGTCTGGATATACGTAGAGATGATTTTTACAAGAAAGAACTCTCTTTTCAGGTTTCATGTTCTTATGGTCCTGGTCGTTATGATGATAATTACGAGAATAAAGGTATTGATTATCCATTACCTTTCGTTAGATGGACCGAGAAAAGAAATTTTGAAACTATTCTACAATCCATTTCCATGGGTAATTTAGATGTAAAATCTCTTATTACTGAAGAAATTGAATTAAAAGACTATAATCAGATCTATGGAGACATGCGCAAACATGGTTCAATAGCTTCCATTATTAAATACCCTGACGATGCAACAATAGATACAGTAATCGAAGTGACTCCTACCACTTTTTCTGCAAGCAAAGGACAAATTGGAATTATCGGCGCCGGTAATTTCACATCTGCAACAATGCTACCCGCATTAAAGAAAGCAAAAGCAAATATCAGATATATAGCCAGTGCTCAAGGATTATCAGCAAAAATACTAGCTAAAAAGGTTGGAGCACAAAAAGCAACTTCTAACTATAAAGAAATATTAAATGACGGAGAGGTGGATTTAGTTATGATCACTACACGGCACAATTTACATGCTTCTATGGTTATAGAAACTCTCCAAGCCGGCAAAAATGCGTTTGTTGAAAAACCTTTATGCTTAAATAAGCAAGAATTACAAGAAATTATCAGTGTTTACAATCAAGTACATGAGAATAACATTTCTCTAACTGTTGGCTTCAACCGCCGTTTTTCTCCTTTTGCTCAAAAAATGAAAGCACTTTCGGGAGAAGGAAGTAAAAATATTATAGCAACAATGAATGCAGGTTTCATTCCACCAGAAGTATGGGTTCACGATCTTGAAATCGGAGGTGGACGTATTATAGGTGAAGCTTGTCATTTTATCGACTTGTGTTCATACCTTGCAAATAGTAAAGTAATAGCCGTATGCATGAATTCAATGGGAATATCTCCAACCGAAAACACAGATAATGTCAGTATATTACTAAAATATGAAAATGGTTCCAATGCCGTGATAAATTATTTTGCGAATGGTAGTAAAGCTTATTCTAAAGAACGCATCGAAGTCTACTCACAAGAAAAAACATTAATCTTGGATAATTGGAGAGAATTAAGAGGGTACGGTTTCAAAGGATTCAGTAAAATGAAAGGTAACATGGATAAAGGCCATAATAACCAATTTACTTTACTAAATGAAAGAATTACTAAAGGAGGAAATGAACTAATAAGTTTTAACTCAATCGTAAATACAACAAAAGCCTCATTTGCTTGCATCGAAAGTTTAAAGCAAAATAGATGGATAGAAATAGAATGAAAAATCGATTAAATACATACTCCCAAATATTACATAACATGGGATGGAAATATTTTCTATTTCGTGCATCTTATGAAATACAACGCAAATCAGGAAGACTGCAATTAAAATATCCTACTCAATATACAAAACAAAAATTTATTTCCTTGAAAGAATGGAGACAAAAAGCAAAACCTTTTTTCTTCAATTCTTGTAAAGATGTTTTTCTTGAAAAGAATATCAACAATCAATTAACAAATAATTTTAAAGGTATTCTAAACGGGGAGTATTGTTATTTCTCCTCTATATGGTTCAATTTAGGAGATGATTATGACTGGATTACAAATCCAGACACAAAATATAAATATGATAATTCAAAACATTGGACACAAATAGAAGATATCGTCGAAAAAGCTGGCGACATAAAGTATGTTTGGGAAAAGTCAAGATTTTCATTTTTATATGTAATTATACGAAATGACTATCACACTAGTACAGATCATAGTTCACTCGTATTTAATCAAATATTAGATTGGATAAACAAAAACCCCGTAAATTGCGGTCCAAATTATAAATGTAGTCAAGAGATTTCTCTTAGAGTATTAAATTGGATTTTTGCTCTTTACTATTATAGATCATCTGATAATCTCACAGAAGAAATTTTTCAAGAAATTACTAATTCAATATATTGGCAAATAAAACACGTTTACAGTAATATTAATTTTTCCAGAATTGCAGTCAGAAACAATCATGCCATTACGGAAACTTTGGCCTTGTATCTTATAGGGATGTTATTTCCATGGTTTCCGGAGGCTAAGAAATGGAAGAAAAACGGTAAGAACTGGTTTGAAAAAGAAATAAAATATCAGATAGCAGAAGATGGGACCTACCTCCAATTCAGCATGAATTATCACAGAGTGGTAATCCAATTATTAACATGGGCTATTGCCATTGCTGATAATAACGGAGAACATTTCACTGATATTGTATATCAAAGAGCATATCATTCCATAAACTTCTTGTATCAATGCCAAGAACCATCAAACGGTTATTTACCTAATTATGGTTCTAATGATGGAGCTTTATTTTTTAATTTAAATGATAATAACTATAGAGATTACCGTCCGCAATTAGATGCGCTACATTTCCTGTTAACAAATAAAGATTTATATGATAAAGAATATGAAGACAGGAAATGGTATACATCCAATCGGAATACCAAACGCAAAATGTTTCCTCCAATTAAACAACAAAGAGGTAGCATTGAATTTAACCAAGGTGGATATTATCTTTTTCGGGAACAGGACACACTAACTTTTATACGATGTGGAAAATATAGAAACAGACCGGCACATGCCGACAATCTACATATAGATGTTTGGTATAAGGGAGAGAACGTATTGATGGATGGAGGAAGTTATAAATATAATACCAATACCATTAATATTAGATATTTTACAGGAACAAGATCGCATAATACTGTTATGATAGATGATAATGACCAAATGCTAAAAGGAGCACGTTTCATTTGGTTCCACTGGTCTCAGGCTTTAGAAGCCACTGTGCAGGAAAATGATAAATCTTATTATTTTATTGGTAAAGTACATTGTTTTAAGCATTTATCTTCCAATATCATACATATAAGAAAAATAATTAAAAAGAAAGATAAACCAGAATGGGAAATAGAGGACACAATTCTCAATAAATCTAAAGACATGAGAATACATCAGTTATGGCATACCAACTCCAATAACATTGATTTCAAATCTAAAGATTTAAATTATCTCATATCCCAAGGTTATTATTCTGAATACTATGGTCAAAAAGAACAAAACAAAGAGATTGAATTTATCAGTAATTCTGAATCAATAAAAACAACTATTCAAATAGTATAAAATGAAAATCCTTTATTTTCACCAACATTTTACTATTCCTACCCAGGCAGGTGGTACACGATCTTATGAGTTGGCAAAACGACTTATTGAACGTGGTCATTCTGTTTGCATGGTATGTGGAGAAACTGCTAAATTTAATTTATTTGAAACTAAGACGAAAGATGTATACCGTGGAATGATAGACGGTATCGATGTAATTCAAATAGCATTACCTTACTCTAACAAAGACAGCATAGCCAAAAGGGCATTTACATTCATTAAGTTCGGTTGGAAAGGAATACAAATTGCATTGCGAGAAGAATATGATTTGTTATTTGCTACCTCTACCCCTCTTACAGCCGGTATTCCCGGAATTGTAATGAAGTTATTCCGAAAAAAGAAATTTATATTCGAAGTTCGTGATCTCTGGCCGGAGCTTCCTAAAGCTTTAGGAATGAAAAATCCATTTCTTTTATGGGGGATGAGTATCTTAGAATGGTTAAGTTACCACTCTGCAGATGCTTGTATAGGACTTTCTCCCGGAATATGTGAAGGTATCAAAAAGAGAAGTCAAAAGAATAAACGTATAGCAATGATACCTAACGGCTGTGATTTAGATATATTTAAACCAACATCAGAAAAGAATATTTCACTAGAAGGAATATTGCCAACAAACAAAGTTGCAATATTCACAGGAGCACATGGCATAGCAAATGGTTTGGACAGTATACTGAATGCAGCAAAAGTATTGAAGCAAATGAAAAGAGAGGACATTATACTGGCCTTTATAGGAGATGGTAAAATGAAAACTCATTTAATGGAAAGAGTCGAGAATGAAAATATAGACAATTGCCGTTTCTACGCTCCTATACCTAAAAAAGAATTAAACAAAATAATTGCTTCTGCAGATGTAGGACTAATGGTACTAGCAAACATTCCAGCATTCTATTACGGTACTTCCCCAAACAAATTCTTTGATTATATTTCATCAGGACTGCCGGTATTGAATAATTACCCGGGATGGTTAGCTGATATGATTCAAAAAAACGATTTAGGAATAGTAGTACCACCAGATGATGCACAAGCTTTTGCTAATGGACTTATAAAATTAATTGATAATGATAATTATAGAGTAAAAGCCGGAATAAATGCTCGCAAGTTTGCAGAAAACAACTTTTCCAGAACAGATTTAGCAAATGAATTTGTTTCATTTCTTGAAAAAACTTATACTATATAGTCTACGAAACAATTAATTTATGTATCGTAATTATTTAAAGCGATTAATAGATTTCATAATAGTATTTGTAGTTCTATTAGTCATCTGGCCTATTCTATGCTTTGTAACTCTTTGGTTGTATTTCGCCAATAAAGGTGCAGGAGCTTTCTTCACCCAAAAACGTCCCGGTAAAAACAACAAAATATTCAAAGTCATTAAATTTAAAACCATGACTGACGAACGAGATGAAAGTGGAAACCTCCTACCCGACGAAAAGAGATTGACTAAAGTTGGAAAATTTGTCCGTTCTACTTCCATTGACGAACTGCCTCAATTGATTAATGTATTAAAAGGAGATATGGCCTTAATCGGTCCAAGACCTTTATTGCCTCAATATTTACCTTTATATAATCAAAAACAAATCCGTCGTCACGAAGTAAGACCGGGCATCACAGGCTGGGCACAAGTAAATGGACGTAACGCTATTTCATGGACAAAGAAATTTGAATTGGATATATGGTATGTGGATCATCTATCTTTTTTGTTGGATTTAAAAATTATATTCTTAACAATTAAAAAAGTATTTGTCCGGGAAGGAATCAACTCCAGGACAAGTGCTACAATGGAACCTTTCACAGGAAATAATTAAAGAACTATGTATTTATATGGTGCCAGTGGGCATGCCAAGGTCATTATTGATATTTTAAAAGCTAATGGTGTAAATATAGAAGGACTCTATGATGACAACGTTACAATTAATGAGCTATTAGGTTATCCTGTATTTCATACTAAAAATATTAATGGACCATTAATTATTAGTATCGGGAACAATCAAATACGCAAAAGAATTGCAGAATCATTAAATATATCCTTCGCTTTAGCAATACATCCTTCTGCTATTATATCCGAGAAAGCTACAATAGACAAAGGTAGTGCTATAATGCAAGGAGTAATTATACAATCGGATTGTCAAATTGGAAAACATTGTATCATAAATACAGGAGCTTCTGTCGATCACGAATGTATAATTGCAGATTATGCACATATTTCTCCTCATTGTACTCTTTGTGGTAACGTAATGGTAGGTGAAGGCACTTGGATCGGAGCAGGAACAACAATTATTCCGGGAGTAAAAATAGGAAAGTGGTCTGTTATCGGAGCCGGTTCCGTTGTTACGAAAGATATACCGGACGGAGTATTAGCCGTAGGCAACAGATGTAAAATTATAAAGAAAATACTCTAATGTTTGACATAACTTAATCTTATGAATAAAAGAATCTACCTTTCGCTTGCTCACATGGGTGGCCGTGAGCAAGACTTTATAAAAGAGGCTTTCGATACAAACTGGGTGGTTCCACTCGGGCCTAACGTGGATGCTTTTGAGAAAGCATTGGCAGAATATTTGCAAGCCGACTGTCAAGTAGTGGCACTTAGTGCAGGAACGGCAGCTCTTCACTTGGGACTTATCCTTCTGGGAGTGAAACCGGGGGATGAAGTGATTTGTCAGTCATTTACTTTCGCTGCTTCTGCCAATCCGATTTCTTACCTCGAAGCAAAGCCTGTGTTTGTGGATAGTGAAGCAGATACTTGGAATATGGATCCTGTTTTACTTGAGGAAGCCATCAAAGACCGTATGCGCAAGACGGGAAAACTGCCGAAAGCCATTATTCCGGTTCATCTTTATGGCATGCCTGCCAAGATGGACAGGATTTGTGAGATTGCCCGACGTTAT
The DNA here is from genome assembly GCA_902492205.1 of uncultured Bacteroides sp. Taxonomy (GTDB): domain Bacteria; phylum Bacteroidota; class Bacteroidia; order Bacteroidales; family Bacteroidaceae; genus Bacteroides. Next base: position 226,001 of record CABUKU010000002.1, read on the forward strand.
GATATTCCTGTATTGGAGGATGCGGCGGAAGCATTAGGCTCGGAGTTGAACGGAGAAAGATGTGGCACATTCGGTGAACTGGCTGCTTTGTCTTTCAACGGCAACAAGATGATTACCACTTCGGGTGGCGGTGCTTTGGTTTGTCGCACGGAAGAGGAAGCCAAGATGACTAAGTTCTACGCTACCCAAGCCCGTGACAATGCTCCGCATTACCAGCATACGCATATCGGTTACAACTACCGCATGAGTAATATTTGTGCAGGTATCGGCCGCGGACAAATGTTTGTTTTGGATGAACATATTGCCCGTCGTCGTGCCATTCACAAGCTGTATACAGAATTGCTTGCCGATGTGGAAGGAGTAACGGTTATGCAGAATCCTTCGGAAGAATATAACTCGAACTTCTGGTTGACTTGTATTCTGGTTGATCCGAAGAAAGCGGGAATGACACGTGAAGACATCCGTTTGAAACTGGATGCGGAAAACATCGAGAGCCGTCCTTTATGGAAGCCGATGCATTTGCAGCCCATCTTCGTGGATGCTCCTTTCTATGGAAACGGAACATCGGAACAATTATTTGATATAGGTTTATGTTTGCCTTCGGGACCGACTTTGACAGATGAAGATATTCGCACGGTTGTGGAATGTATTAAATCATACAGAAAATAGCAACTTAACGGTTAGGGAAAAACGTCCCTACGTTTTGATGAAAACGTCTTTACGTTCCAAGTGAAACGTAGGGACGTTTTTTTATAGTCATATATTTGTAACATTCGCGTAACTGTTTTGTTATAAGTAATACGTTATTTTGCATGTAAATAATCAGACTATATGAACAAAAAAGGCGTAATACTACTTATTGGCTTATTTATCGGTATCTTAAGCGTCCACGCTCAACGGATCAAAGGAAGTGATACCGTGTTACCGGTATCTCAGGAAACCGCAGAGAAATTTATGAATGAAAACCCTTCGGCACGAGTCACGGTAACCGGTGGAGGAACCGGTGTGGGGATTTCTTCATTAATGGACAACACCTGTGACATTGCCATGGCTTCCCGTCAGATAAAATTCAGCGAGAAGATGAAACTAAAGGAAGCCAAACAGGACGTTACGGAAGTGATTATCGCTTACGATGCTTTGGCAGTGATTGTTAACCCTGCTAATCCCGTAAACAAGCTTACCCGTAAACAGCTTGAAGATATATTCCGCGGAAAAATTACCAACTGGAAACAGGTGGGTGGACCGGACATGAAGATCGTAGCCTATTCGCGTGAAACGTCCTCCGGTACTTACGAATTCTTCAAAGAAAGCGTATTGAAAGATAAGAACTATATGAGCCATATCCTCTCCATGCCTGCCACGGGAGCTATTATCCAGTCGGTCAGCCAGACAAAAGGAGCTATCGGTTATGTAGGACTTGCATACCTTAACAAAAAAGTAAAACCGATTGCTGTCTCTTACGACGGGATAGTGTATGCCGAACCAACAATGGAGAACGGAATTAAGAAAATATATCCCATTGTAAGACCATTATATTATTACTACAACAATAAAAATAAACAGAATGTAGCTCCGTTCATCGACTATGTGTTATCACCGGAAGGGCAAAATATTATAAAAAACGGTGGATATATTCCCGCGAGATAGGGCGTATAAGAAAAAGAATTCCTATTTTTGCAGCCATAAAGTGAAATTCATACCACTATGACAGAGAATATTGCTACAGAAGCTACTGAAAAAAGAAGTCTCAATTTTATTGAGGCTGCTATTGAGAAGGATTTAAAAGAGGGTAAGAACGGAGGAAAAGTGCAAACCCGCTTCCCACCCGAACCAAACGGATATTTACACATCGGACATGCTAAGGCTATTTGCCTTGACTTTGGTGCTGCCGCACGTTACGGCGGTGTATGTAACCTCCGTTTTGATGATACAAATCCTACTAAAGAGGAAGTTGAATACATTGATGCCATTAAGGAAGACATCCAATGGCTGGGCTTCCAATGGGAAAACGAATACTATGCTTCTGACTATTTCCAGCAATTATGGGACTTTGCCATTCACTTGATTAAGGAGGGCAAAGCATATATAGACGAACAAAGTTCGGAAGAAATCGCAAAACAAAAGGGCACTCCTACCCAACCGGGTGTTGAAAGTCCCTACCGCAACCGTCCGATAGAAGAAAGCCTTGAACTGTTCCAAAAGATGAACACAGGCGAAATCGAAGAAGGTGCAATGGTGCTTCGTGCAAAGATTGATATGGCTAACCCGAACATGCACTTCCGTGATCCAATCATCTATCGTGTCATCAAGTGTGCACACCACCGTACAGGTGAAACTTGGAAAGCATACCCGATGTATGACTTCGCCCACGGGCAAAGTGATTACTTCGAAGGTGTTACCCATTCGCTCTGCACGTTGGAGTTTGTTCCTCACCGTCCGCTTTATGATTTATTCATAGATTGGTTGAAAGACGGCAAAGACCTCAACGATAACCGCCCTCATCAGTATGAATTCAACAAGCTGAACCTGAATTACACATTGATGAGCAAGCGTAATCTCCTTGTACTTGTAAAAGAAGGACTGGTTAACGGCTGGGATGATCCGCGTATGCCAACCATTTGCGGTTTCCGTCGTCGTGGTTATTCTCCGGAATCCATCCGCAGCTTCGTAGATAAGATAGGCTACACCACTTATGATGCACTCAATGAATTTGCACTGCTCGAAAGTGCAGTCCGCGAAGATTTGAATACCCGTGCAACGCGAGTATCGGCAGTGGTTAATCCGGTGAAACTGATTATTACCAACTATCCGGAAGGAGCAGTAGAGGAAATGGAAGCCGGGAACAATCCGGAAGATCCGAACTCGGGTACACACATTATTGAATTCAGCCGCGAACTATGGATGGAACGCGAAGATTTCATGGAAGATGCCCCGAAGAAATATTTCCGTATGACACCGGGACAGGAAGTTCGTTTAAAGAATGCCTATATCGTGAAATGTACAGGATGCAAAAAGAACGAAGCCGGGGAAATAGAAGAAGTATATTGCGAATATGATCCCGATACTAAAACCGGAATGCCGGGCAGCAACCGTAAAGTGAAAGGTACCCTCCATTGGGTAAGCTGCGCACACAGCATCCCTGCCGAAGTACGTTTATATGACCGTTTGTGGAAAGTAGAAAACCCACGTGACGAACTGGCAGCTATTCGTGAAGCTAAGAACTGTGATGCATTGGAAGCAATGAAAGACATTATCAATCCGGATTCTTTGCAGATACTAAAGAACTGTTATGTAGAGAAATATGTTTCAACCATGAAACCTCTCGATTACTTGCAGTTCCAACGCATCGGCTATTTCACAATGGATAAGGAATCAACTCCCGACAAGTTGATATTCAATCGTACAGTATCCTTAAAAGATACTTGGAGCAAGATAAACAAATAATAATACAACAAAATGACATCGCAAGAAAGAGATAATTGTTTTCCCTTTCTTGCGATGCATTTATATAAACTAAATAAAATGAGTGAATACTCTTCTTCCGAATTTGAGCAACAAGAGTTCAAAGACGCACTTGCCCAATATGAGGAAATGATTAAGGGTAATGCAACTTCCTATTTTGATGCTGACCAGTTTGCCGACTTTGCCGAATATTATCTTTCGAAAGGAAGATACAAAGATGCCATGCAAGTCATCGATAACGCTTTAAAAATACACCCCGACAGTTCTGAAATACTTGTCATTCAAGCCCATATCCTGATAGATCAAAATAAAATCAATGAAGCTAAGGCTATTGTGAGATGTATCGGCGAAGATTCCATTGAAGTGCAGTTATTGGAAGCAGAATTGTTTCTTGTAGAGAAAAAACCGGAAGAAGCCGAACGGATTTTTATCGACATGATAGAAACAAGGGATGACATGGATAGAGAAGATTACAAAAGTATTGTCTATCTCTACGAAGACTTCGATATGCCCGAGAAAGCAATAGAATGGTTTGAAAAAGCAATTCTGCTATTCCCTCAGGAAGATTATATGTTAATGGATATGGCACTTTGCTATGTAGAAACCGGCAATACGGAAAAAGCCATTAAGATGCTCAACGACCTGATTGATGCCAATCCTTACGAATCTGAGTATTGGTATGGATTGGGAAAGATATATTACATGACCGATAACTACAATAAAGCTATCGAAGCTTATGAATTTGTTCTGACTATTGAACCGGAACATTCAAAAGCAATCCTGATGATGGCACATTGTTACTTCAAATTGGAGAACTATGAAGAATCGGCACAATTCTATCTGAAGTATTCCACATTTGAACCGGAATCGGAAATGCCGCTGTTTTTCTGTGCTTTGTGCCACTTTACCAGTGAAAAGTTCGACCAGGCTTTATTGTATTTCAAAGAAGCACTCCAAAAAGTGCAAGAAGGTTCTCCGCAGCTGATAGACATCTATTCCTACATTGCCCTTACGTATAGTAAAATGAATAATATAGATGAAGCTTTGAATTACATTGATTTGGCTATCCGGCAAGACGAAAGTTGTGCCGATTCCTATATATACAAAGGACGTTTCTATCTCTATGCCGAGAATGCGGAAAAAGCTATCGAATGTTTTGATAAAGCCATAGCAATAGATCCGAATGACATGAAAGTATATAATGACTTAGGCATTACTTACTTCGAATGCAAGGATTACCCAATGGCAATTGAAGCATTTCGCAAAATAGCCGAAACAGATCCCGGCTACGGTCTATCCAATATCTATCTTGCTTACTTATACCTGCAGGTGGGAGACAGAAGAAACTTCCAGAAGTTCTTCATAGAAGCAGTAAAAGAAGCTCCCGAAAAGATTCTGGACTTCCTTGGTTATTTGCCTGATGAAGAAACCGGAGTAAAACAACTTATTATAAATCTGAAAGCTGCCATCGAACAAGATTTAAAAGATGGGCAGATCGATTAAATTAATAATTAAATAATTCACAAATGGAATCAGTCGCATTTATTCAATGGTGTCTCGAACACCTCAATTACTGGACAATCACTTTGTTAATGGCAATTGAGAGTTCCTTTATCCCTTTTCCGTCAGAAGTCGTAGTACCTCCGGCAGCTTACAAGGCAGCATCGGGAGCCGAACTGAATGTTTTTCTTGTTGTGATATTCGCAACCCTCGGAGCCAATATCGGGGCTGTTATCAACTATTATTTGGCAAAATGGGTAGGACGTCCCATCGTTTATAAATTCGCTAACAGCCGTTTCGGTCACATGTGCCTGATTGATCAGGCAAAGGTAGAACATGCCGAGCAGTATTTCGATAAGCACGGAGCAATCTCTACTTTCATCGGAAGGCTCATCCCTGCCGTTCGCCAACTAATCTCAATACCGGCAGGCCTTGCAAAAATGAAACTTTCCACTTTCCTTCTGTTTACCACATTAGGAGCCGGATTGTGGAATGCCATACTTGCAGCTTTGGGTTGGTATCTGGCTTCCGTTGTGCCGGAAGACCAATTACTGAGCACAGTAACAAAATACAGCCATGAAATTGGTTATGCCTTTATCGGTATAGGTATCTTCGTAGTAGGTTATCTGATTTATAAAGGAATGAAAAAATAAACCGATTATGTAAATAAAAAAACGTTGGCAAGGATTTTAAATCGTTACCAACGTTTTTTATTCTTTGCCCAACGATTTAAAATCTCCGGGCAACCATTTTATTTTTGTTTCTTCAAAACGTCAAGTACAGCTTGATAGTTAGGTTCCATAGTTACTTCAGGAACCAATTCGGAATAAATAACCTTTCCTTCGGGATTGATAACAACAACAGCACGTGCAAGCAATCCGTAAAGAGGTCCTTCTTCCATCAAAACACCATAGTTTTCTCCAAAATCGGAATATCTGAAATCTGATAAAGTAACTACATTATTGATTCCTTCCGTTGAGCAGAAACGGTTGTGGGCAAAAGGGAGATCCTTTGATATTCCCAAAACAATAGTGTTAGGCATATCACCTGCTATTTCATTGAACTTCCTGACAGATTTGGCACATACGGTAGTATCCAAGCTGGGGAATATGTTTAAAACAACATTCTTACCTTTGACATCACTCAAATGGAAGCCACCCATATCGCTTTTGGTTAAATGAAAATCGGGAGCCAAATCCCCTACCTGTATAAATTCGCCTGCCAACTGAACCGGCTGATCTTTAAATGTAACCTTTGACATAATAATCTTGATTTTAATTAGTATTATACTAATAACAAATTTAAAGCCTGATAAGTTCAGCACAATAGCAGGAAATTTATATTTTCAGGAAGCGATAGAGAGTGCTCCTCCCCACCCCTAACTGCATGGCAATTTCGTTCTTTCCTATTCCGGTTTCGAGCAATGTCATCACAAGGTCTTTATGTTGCTTCAGTTCCTCCTGCTTCGGAGCAATGCCGGGCGGACGTCCCAGTTTCTTACCTTCCAGCTTCCTTCTTGCCAACGCTTCTTTAGTGCGTAGCGAAATCAGGTTTCTTTCAATCTCCGCCATCAACCCGAACGCAAAGCCTATCACCTTGCTGTTTATATCATTCTGAAACGTATATCCTTCTTTTGTACTATACAAAACTACCTCTTTCTTAATACAAGAATTAAGAATATTCATAATCTCAAGCATGGTTCTGCTCAAGCGCGAAATCTCAGTAACAATTAATACATCTCCCCTTCTCAGACTGTTCAGAAGTCTGGCAAGCTTCCTGTCTTTTGAACTGATGCACCCGCTTACCGTTTCAGTGTACCATTTATCAATTCTGAGTCCCCGCTCGTGAGCAAAGCGCTGAATCTCATTTTTCTGATTCGCAACAAATTGTTTTTCAGTGCTCACTCTTAAATAGGCTACTACCATAAACCGTTCATATCTAAAATATATATTCCAAATCTATTTAATGCACTAAATAAACTGATATTTAGCCAAAGAACAAAATTAGAGAGTTTTATTTGTTACTTTTGCAATGATATAATAATAAAACCAAAAACTTATGTTAACTAAAATTGGATTTTATCTATCACTAATCATTATTCTTGCTTCATGCAATACTAAAAAACAAGAGCAAAATATGACAGATACAATAAGTAAAGACAGCCTATATTTGCTTGTAGGAACTTACACCAAAGGCTTAAACACAGGTATTTATGTATATGGCTTCAATACCACGACAGGAGAAGCCGGTTACATCAACGAGATAAAAAATATCGAAGATCCGTCTTATTTGGTTGTTTCACCCGACGAGAAACACATATATGCCGTAAAAGAGAGTGATTCCGAAGAAGATGGTGTCTACGCTTTTTCCTTTAATAAAGAGAATGGAGAGCTGACTTTAATCAATAGCCAAGAGACTAACGGCAAAGCACCTTGTTACATTAATATGGACAAAAACAAGAATTTCGTCGTTACAGCCAATTACAACGGTGGAAGTATAACGGTTTTCCCGCTTGCAAAAGATGGTTCCCTACAATCTTCCTCACAATTGATTCAGTTTGCAGGTTCGGGTATTGACAAAATCAGACAAACCACTGCCCACCTTCATTGTGTTCAATTCTCTCCTGATGGTAAATATTTATTTGCCGATGATTTGGGAACAGACCGGATATACAAATTCGCAGTAAATGAAAAAGACTCGTCTGCTTTTCTTACCCCGGAGGCTCCTTTTTCCTTTAAAGTAAAAGACGGTTGTGGTCCCCGGCATCTCGTTTTCCACCCTAACGGAAAATACGCTTATCTGATAACGGAATTATCGGGAGAAGTTCTTGCTTTCAACTACCATGACGGCAACCTTGAAAACATTCAATATATTGAAGCTGATTCAGTACATGCAGCGGGAAGCGGTGATATACATATCTCTCCCGACGGAAAATACCTTTATGCATCCAATCGTCTGCAAGCCGATGGAATAGCCATATTCAGTATAAATGAAAAAGATGGCAAATTAATGAAAATAGGTTATCAGTTGACAGGTATTCATCCACGCAATTTCATCATCACTCCGAATGGGAAGTATTTACTTGTTGCCAACAGGGACAGCAATAATATTCAGATATTCGAGCGGAACATGGAAAGCGGACTATTAACCAACACAGGAAAAGAAATAAAACTCAGTATGCCTGTCTGTTTAAAGTTCGTGGGAATGGAATAAAGCTCTATTCCTCTCCCACTTCAAATACTTTGTCCCAGCCGGCAGCAGTGTACCATTGGAAGGTTTTATAATAAGTATTCCATTTAGTATATGAAGAATTATGGAATACGGGGATATAAGTAGCTATACCACTATGTACATTGACCTGAAAACGCTTCACACCATAGATCGCAGAAAGACAGGTAGGAGTAGAATCATCGAAAATTACAGCTTTACCGAGTTGCGACATCCAAGAAGTCTTTTCACTATCCGATGCGATATGATCTATCAAATCTTTCATATCATAATATGCTTTACGTGACCGGCAATCATAACTCTGAATAGAATTTAATGGCAGACTTATTATATCATCAATATGATTCTGAAATATTTTTTTTGTTTCAACAGCTAAACTTTCCAATTCACTGCATTTTATAGCAGAAATACATGCACCATAAGGCCATTCCCCCACATAAGATGACAGGCTATAATTGGGATCATAGTTACTTGCATAATGATTGTAATAATTAGCAGCTATGCCGTAAACATCACAGGGAGTTTTGAACATCGGTTCAATAACTAATTGATAGGGTGCTCCCGTTCCCGGAATCTCAGTTGTTGAACCAATGATATAATCAGTATAGCTCCTGAGTTCATAAGCAACTGTAGCAGCCTGCATGAAACAAGCATCAAAGAATATAAAATCAAAATGAGGTGCTTCTTTTAATACGGAAACCAAATCGGGAATACTTAAATAATTATTTCCATCCTGCCCTATGTATCTTGTACTTGCCATATCATAGTCTTCAAACCAGCCATCGGCATGCGACCATAAGCATAGTCCGTAACTATCAGCAGGATATATTTTAAAGACATAATCAAAAACCTCCTTCATATTATCCACCGATAAAGAGTTTCTACTCTCATACCTAACAATAGTATCGAGCACAGCTCCTTTATCAGTCTTCTTTATATCAATTAAATATGGTTTCCTTTCTCTTTGATTTACTGTGTAGAGAATCAAATTGCCTACCTTATCTGTATTCTTCATCCCCTCCAGCATTTCAGCAATGTCTTTTTCATCATAATTACTTTCGCCCCAGCCTCCCAAACTGTTATTCGCCACCATATACACAAGAACCGTCCTATCCACTTTTTCATGAATGACAGGACCATCCGGTTCATCGTTATTACAAGCAAATAAGGTGAACAAAGAAATAAAGAGGATAAATATTTTTTTCATAAACGATACTTCAACGTAAACAATACACAAACATAATAAAAAAGTCTCTACCATGAAACACATTGCAGAGACTTCCTGTTCAATATATCAGATAAATATTAATATTCCGGCTTGGTGAAAAGGAATTCATCCTTTGAAACCAAAGTAACACTCATATTTTTCTGCTTCTTATATTTAGCCAGAAGTTTATTATACTCCTTTTCTAGCTTTCTCTGATTATCAGAAAAATAGATCATACAGGTGCGGTTCACCAAATTCTTATTTGCTTCCAAATAGTTCTTCAACTGATAACTGTAAGATTCTCTCTGTGGCAAGAAACCTGTCTTATCCAATGCAACACTATCCAGCACCTGCACTTCCGTATAAAATACAATTGTATCTGTGAATGAGGCAGAAACACCAAAAGCATATACGGGTTTATTACCTCTACTAAAAACGGATAAAGATGTGAGAACGCATACTGCCAATAAAACTATTTTAAAGTATTTCATAACAAGATTGTTTATTTATATGTTTTCGATTGCAAACATACTAAAAAATGCATAGCCCACAATCCATTGCCCAATAAAAAAAATCCATTAATTTATAAAAAAGAATCATTGTCCTATAAAATAAATCCATTGGGCAATGGATTCTCCTTAAAACGAAAAAGCCATCCAACCGTAATGGTTGGATGGCTATGTACTTTTCTTGAACAAGAAACCAATATTCTTACTTATCCCAAATAAGATTTGAGCAATTTGCTACGCGAATTTTGTCTTAATCTTCTTATCGCTTTTTCTTTAATCTGGCGAACGCGCTCACGTGTGAGTCCAAACTTATCGCCGATTTCTTCTAACGTCATTTCCTGAGTTCCAATACCGAAAAACATTTGGATTATATCCTTTTCCCTTTCGGTTAACGTAGAAAGAGCTCTATCGATTTCTCTTGAAAGAGATTCATTCACCAAGGAGCGGTCAGCCATAGGAGAATCATCGTTGACCAATACATCCAATAGGCTGTTATCTTCTCCTTCAACAAAAGGCGCATCCACCGAGATATGTCTGCCGGAGACTTTCAGTGTATCCGATATTTTGTCTACGGGAATTTCTAACTCATCTGCCAATTCTTCAGGCGAAGGTCTGCGTTCATTTTCCTGCTCGAACTTAGAGAAGGCTTTACTGATTTTATTCAGCGAACCTACCTGGTTAAGCGGAAGGCGAACTATACGTGATTGTTCTGCCAAAGCCTGTAGAATAGACTGACGGATCCACCACACTGCGTAACTGATAAACTTAAATCCACGTGTTTCATCGAACTTTTCGGCGGCTTTAATCAGTCCTAAATTGCCTTCATTAATTAAGTCGGGCAAACTCAAACCCTGGTTCTGGTACTGTTTAGCCACAGATACAACGAAACGAAGATTTGCACGTGTAAGTTTCTCAAGCGCCACACGGTCACCTTTTCGAATGCGTTGGGCAAGTTCCACTTCTTCCTCAACAGTAATCAAGTCCTCACGGCCGATTTCTTGTAAATACTTATCGAGGGAAGCGCTCTCCCTGTTAGTGATACTTTTGGTAATCTTTAATTGTCTCATTCCTATAAAACCAATTTGAAGTGCAAAGTTACGACAAATTATTTATATTATATCATAATCTTGAGCGAAACTTTATCTTTTTATATTTATTAATACCTAACAATAATAGAACAAAAAGGATGCCGACTATCATGCGCCGACACCCCTTTTCATTCTTAATTACCTATTTTAAACTAGTTTTGTTATTCCTGTGACAAATCTACCGCATAATTAGCGCGTTTGCCTGACGGGAATATACCTGTCATGAACAATACTTGTTCGGGAGACTGGCTTGCTGCTTTCAAAGCATTTTCAAGATCGCTGACGGATTTCATCGGCTGTCCGTTAACTTTCAGGATGATGAAGCCTTTAACTATACCGGCATCTTTCATCTTACCGCCGGTAACACCTGTCACCTCCAATCCGTAACTTAACTTGAGTTGCTGTTTCATGTCGGATGACAATTCTTTAAATGCAGCACCAAGAATATCCATACCTGCATTCTTCACAACTTTTGTGTTACCCTGAGCATTCTTCAATGTCATAGTGATTTCCTTTTCTTTCTTATCACGGATCACTTTTACCTTAATCTGGTCACCCGGACGATGTTTTGCCAATGTTTCCTGCAATTCAGCCATTGTCTTTATGGCCTTACCATCCATAGCCACAATTACGTCATTGGCTTTGATTCCTGCATCGGCAGCAGAACCACCGTCTGTTACTTCACTTACAAATACGCCGTCAATAGTACCCAAACCTTTTTCTTTGGAAACTTCTGCGTTGTTATCGCCTCCCATAATGCCTAACATGGCACGTTGAACAGTTCCAAACTGTTTTAAATCCGCAACTACCTTAGTCATAATACTCGAAGGAATTGCAAAACCATATCCGGCATAAGCTCCTGTCGGAGATGACAATACAGCATTAATACCTATCAATTCGCCTTTTGTATTTACCAATGCACCACCGCTATTACCTTGGTTTATGGCAGCATCAGTTTGAATAAATGATTCAATGCCTCCGTTTCTTCCATAAACACCTAAGCTGCGTGCCTTGGCACTTACAATACCGGCAGTAACGGTAGAAGTTAAATTGAAAGGATTACCTACGGCAATTACCCATTCACCAACTTTCAAAGCTTCGGAATCACCAACCGGAAGAGTCGGGAAATCATCTCCTTCAATCTTTACCAAAGCAAGATCGGTATTTGGATCTGCACCAATAACACGTCCTTTAAATTCACGCTTATCATTTAATGTTACCGAAATCTCATCAGCACCGTCTATCACATGGTTGTTAGTTACGATATAACCATCTTTGGAAATGATAACTCCGGAACCGAAACCAACTCTTTCAGGAGTCTGCATCTGTCGCTGACCTCCGCCTCTTCTTCCATCACCAAAGAAGAAATCAAATATATCAGGCATTTGTTGCACAGTTTCAGTCTTTGAACGTTGAGTCGATTTTATATGCACCACAGCATGAAGAGAATTCTCTGCTGCCTGTGTCAAATCTACCGGTTGAGTATTTACACCGGTGAAAGAAGCTAATTTGACATTGGGATTCTGCTCGAACAATTCACCGTAGCTTGCATCGGCTTTCTTGGAATTGCTCAAAGAATAGGTAGTAATCCCCGCAACACCCGCACTGAGCACAATTACAAGGCTCAAGCCTAAAATGTTCTTTGTTGTCTGTTTCATATTACAGTTTTTAAATTGTTAAATTTCGTCTTTTCTTTAACTTTATGACGTTAAAATAATAACAAAAATCATTCGGTTATTCCGCTTGTCAGTCTTTTTTGCTATCTTTTAACAGAGAATATCCGGGGCTTAACAGCGCTTAACGGCTGACACTGACAAATTTACATTCGTTAGACGATACGTCATGTTAAGGTATGAAAAAACGTCCTTACGTTTCAGACAAAACGTAGGGACGTTCAAGAGAAAACGACCTTACATCTTATATAAAATGTCAGGTCAGGTTTTCTGAAGCTATTTAATATATTAGTTATTATTTAATTTCACCACCCCGATGCCAGGTAAATCGTTCAAGGTGATTTTGCCTTTTACTACTTCCATTCCTTTGAAACAATCATTTGCAATCAGCAGATTACCATCCAAATCTGCAAAGTCCACACCCGGAGAAAGCTGTGCAGCAGCAGACACCGCACATGATGTCTCAGTCATGCACCCTATCATAACTTTCATATCCAGCGCACGTGCCAAAGTAACCATTTTCCAGGCTTCCCTCATACCCGTGCACTTCATTAATTTAATATTTATACCGGTAAAAGCACCTTTCAGCTTTGCCACATCACTTAAACGTTGCAAAGATTCATCTGCAAATATAGGAAGCGGACTCTGACCGGTTACCCATGCAATATCGTCCAACCGAGTTTTAGGCATGGGCTGCTCAATCATTACAATTCCCTGTTCCTTTAACCAATGAATCATGTCAATGGCATAATACTTGTCCGCCCATCCTTGATTGGCATCTACAGCAATAGGTAAGTTACTGACAGAACGGATTGCATTTATTATCTCTTTATCATTGTCCCGCCCAAGCTTTACCTTTAATATATTAAATTGTCCCGCTACTTCCTCTGTCTTTTCCTTCACAACTTCCGGTGTATCTATACCAATAGTATAGGTTGTGGAAGGAGCCTTATCTTTATCCAATCCCCATATCTTATACCAGGGAGCATCCAGCAATTTACCAACAAGATCATGCAAAGCAATATCCACAGATGCTTTTGCAGCACAATTACCGGGCATAATATCATCTACATAGGTCAGAATATCGTCCAACTGAAACGGATCATTGAATTGTTCCAAGTTTACTTTCTGCAAAAAGTTCATCACCGATTCTACACTTTCCCCCAAATAAGGAGGCATAGATGCTTCTCCATATCCTGTTATACCGTCGTATTCTATTTCTACCTGAACATCCGGAGTTGTAGTTCGTGAGTATGTTGCTACCGTAAAAACATGTTTTAATGCTAAGTCATACGGTTTAAAAGTCATTTTCATTTTTTCCCGAAGTATATTAAGCTAAATCTATGTTAGCAAAGATATGAATTTATCTATTGAATCATACAATATATAATTATTTTCCCTATTTTTGCAACAATAAAAGCAGTTGGTCGGTCTGTCGCGCGTTTTATGCGGGAGGAAAGTCCGGGCAACACAGAGCGTCCTACTTCCTAACGGGAAGCTATTCGCGAGAGTAGAGTAACGCAGAAGAAAACAACCGCCTTTCTTCGGAAAGGTAAGGGTGAGAAGGCGGGGTAAGAGCCCACCGGTCTCGTGGCAACACTGAGAGCCGTGCGTCTTAGGAGTTGTAAGGTCATGTAAACCGACGTATGAGGGTTGCTCGCCCCATGTTGGAGGGTAGACCGCTAAAGTTTAATGGTGACATTAGACTCAGATAAATGACAGACACCTTTATTGAGGGAACAGAACTCGGCTTACAGACCGACTGCTTTTTTTTATTTTGAAGTATGAGTACCATGAATGAGCGAATAAAAAGGTTATGGACATTCGTGACTTACGATATTTGGAGAGTGACCGAAAATGAAGTAAGCAGGACACGTTCATCAATCTATTTTATCATAAAAACTATTATCCTATCAGTCAGACGATTTACTGAAGACAGGATAATGAACAAGGCATCTGCACTAACCTACAGTACCTTGTTATCAATTGTTCCTTTACTAGCTATTCTATTTGCCATAGCACGCGGATTCGGTTTTTCCAACATTATGGAAAATGAATTCCGAAACGGATTCGGTCAGAACCAGGCTGCAATCGAAACCCTGTTGCAATTCGTCGATTCATACATTGCGCAGACTAAAAGCGGAGTTTTCATCGGAGTCGGTTTAGTCCTGTTGCTTTGGACTGTATTAAACCTGATCAGTAACATAGAACTGACCTTTAACCGTATCTGGCAAATAAAGAAGCCGCGTTCCATTTACAGGAAAATAACAGATTATTTCTCCATGTTCTTGCTTTTGCCCATTCTTATCATAGCTTCAAGTGGTATATCTATATTCATGACTACTGTTGTAAAAGGAATGGCAGACTTTGTGATACTCGCTCCTATTTTCAAGTTTCTTGTAAGATTGATTCCTTTTGTGCTCACATGGTCTATGTTTACAGGGCTTTATATTTTCATGCCCAACACGAAAGTAAAATTCAAACATGCACTCATTTCAGGTATTATAGCCGGAACCGCCTATCAATTCTTTCAGTATTGGTACATCAACGGGCAGATATGGGTATCCAAGTACAACGCTATTTATGGTAGCTTTGCTGCTATTCCCTTGTTTCTTTTGTGGTTGCAAATATCATGGACAGTCTGTTTGTTTGGTGTAGAACTGACATATGCCGGACAAAACATCCGTAATTTCAGTTTTGAGAAAGACACCAAGAACATAAGCAGGCGATACCATGATTTCGTTTGCATACTGATAATGTCACTCATATGCAAACGCTTTGAGTACGATGATCCTCCTTACACGGCACAGGAACTGTCACTTGCTTCGAAAGTACCGATAAGATTAACCACCAAGGTGCTGAATGAGTTACAGGATATTCAACTCATCCACGAAGTGGAAATCAATCCCAAAGATGAGACAATAGGTTTCATGCCTTCAATGGATATAAATCAATTGAACGTGGCACTCTTGCTCGACAGGCTGGATACTTACGGTTCGGAAGCATTCAAAGTTGACAAAGACAAAGAGTTCAACAAACAATGGCGAACTTTAATTGAATCCCGGGAAGAATACTATAAGAATAACAGTGAAATACTACTAAAAGACCTATAGCATATGCGACTATATAATGCCAATCGATCCGGAAAAGAATTCTTCATCAGATGCTTCATCTTATTGGAGTTCCTTTTTGCATATGCAACAGACATATTTGCCGATAATGACGATAAAAACATAAAGCAGGTTCTTGTAATACAATCTTATAGAAGTGATGACACATGGGCAGAAAAACTGAACAAAGGCGTAGAGCAATGTTTGAAAAAGAATAATATAAAAGCAAACATTGACACATACTACCTGGATGCCCGTTTATTAGATGCTCCGAAAGAGTTGAATGCATTAAATGCTTTGTGTGAAAAGTATGCCACTCGTCCTTTAGACTTAATCATTGTATTTGATGACGAGGCAACTTATTCCCTGCTAAAGACCGACCATCCCCTTACCTATTCTGTTCCTATCGTTTTTAGCGGAGTAGATTACCCGAATTATGAGTTACTTAACGCACATAAGAATGTAACCGGCATTGTAGACAAACAAAATTTCACCCAGTTACTTAATTTAATTACCCGGATATATCCAAATAAACAGACTATCTATTACTTGACAGATCAAACCATTTTGGGAAGATTGTCTTATGAACAATTCAAAAAAGAATGGAATGAATGGGGAAAGAATCACCCGGGCTACAAGTATCTCGAAGTAGACGAAAACAAACTATCATCAAAAGCATTCCTTTGGCGTTTATCGCTTCCGACAAGGGCTGACAGCTCAGTCGCAATCACAGCTAAATGGAGTCAGTTCTTTCCCGGCTATTCCCGACTTGCCACTATTCCGTTTTTCGGAATGAACGATGAAGGACTGAACAACGGACTCACTTGTGCTTTCGTTCAAGGCGCTTATAACCAAGCATGCAACGCCACCCAAATAGGCAGTGATGTTCTAAAAGGAAAATCCATAAGCGAAATACCAATTACAAACAGTACCCAACAACCAACATTTGACTGGAACCAATTACAAAGATGGGAAATAACTACAAACAAGTTTCCGGCAAACAGTGTTTTATTGAACCAACCTTTCTATGACAAATATGAATTATTAATCATAATAATAACAATTTGTCTGGTTATATGCATCATATATCTTATTTTCCATTTATCCCGGCTCTATAGGAAAGAAATGAAAGGAAGAGTACATGCCCAAGCCAAACTTTTAATTCAGGAAGACCTTGTTAAGCAAAGACATGAATATAACAGAATTTTTGAATCCATAGAAAAAGGTATGATTTCTTTGGATTATTCCATGCATATTGTCGCCATTAATTCGGCCGCAATCAATTATCTTAAATTAGATACAAAAAATAAAGCCCAATATATCGGGGAGAACATCAATAAATATTTTACTATTGTTTCGTTAGATGCCGGAAACCGTTTGGAAGAATTAATCAGTGAAGCTGCTTCACGCAAACAAAGCATCAGTCTCAACGGGATGTTTTTGGAAGACAAAAAAGCCGGAGGCGGTGAATACTTCCCTATATCCGGTACAATATCCTTGATTCAGGAAAACGGGAAATGTGTCGGAACAGTTGTTGCCTTCAAGAACATTACAGACGAACAGAGCTTGAGGAAATACTATACACTCGCTCTTGAAAGTGGTAATATTTTCCCGTGGGAGTATAATGCCAATAAACACCAATTTGTATACAAACTCGACTTCTTCCATCATCTTGGCTGGCAAGACTCAGAAGAACGTCCGTTAAGTAGAGAAGAATTTTTGAATATGCTTCATCCCGAAGATCGCGAAAAAGCAAGAAATGAGTTGGAAAACATTATTAAAGATAATAAGAAGCGATTCTACAGTCAGTTACGTATCAGAAACTCCAAGGGAGTGTATGAATGGTGGGAATTCAGAAGTTCATCCCTCTCCGGATTAGACAATAAGAAAGCCTACAAGATATTGGGAACCTGCATCAATATCCAATCTTTCAAACAAATTGAAGAAGATTTGCGTAAATCAATAATAAAAGCACAAGAAGCCGACCGCTTAAAAAGCTCCTTCCTTGCCAACATCAGTCATGAAATCCGCACTCCGCTAAATGCTATTATTGGTTTCTCCACACTGCTTACCAGTGATATTGAAGTAGAAGAAGAAGAAAAGAAAATATTCCTCGATACGATAAATACCAATTGCCAGCTATTACTGAAATTGGTAAATGACGTTATTGATATATCACGGATAGAATCGGGAGAAGAACCGTTCAACAATGTTCCTTATGATTTGAATCTTCTTTTCAGTGATGTTTATGCAGCTCACCAATCAAACAGCACCGATAAGTTAAAGCTAATAACCGACATTCCTGAAGAACCGGCTGTCATAAACATAGATCCCGACCGCATCACCCAGTTAATAAATAATTTACTCAGCAATGCGTTCAAATTTACAACGGAAGGACATATCACCATCGGCTATAATATCGACAAAGAAAGAAGACAAGTTAATCTTTTTGTTAAGGATACCGGTAAAGGTATCGATGCTTACAATCTGAACAAGATATTCGAAAGATTCTATAAAGTAGACAACTTCATACAGGGAGCCGGTTTAGGACTTTCCATTTGTAAGGTAATAGCTAATAAATATAATGGAAACATCCATGTAGAATCAGAACCGGAAAAAGGCAGTACCTTTACCGTCAGCATACCTTATACTGCCTAATTAGCAAAATAACACCGAATTTCAGTATTTATTATAGGAAATGACTTTATCTTTATCTTTCCTTATCTTTTTACGTTTTTCTTTCACAGGATAACCTATCACAATATCGAGCAACAAACGTTTGGAATCAGGAATACCGGTCAGTCTCTTTATTTCCTTTTCGTCAAACCAACCGATGATACACGAACCCAATCCTTCGCTTTCGGCAGCAAGTGTCAAATGGGCAGCTACGATCCCAATATCTATCAATGGAAAGTGCTTGTTTTTCACCTTCCCCCCAAGTAATGAGGTAATATTGGCCGACTCCTCCACTATCAAAATATGTACAGGAGCCTGACGGGCAAACTTATTCATCCCCAATCCGGCAGCAGCTTTCCCCACTCTCATAGCAAGTTCTTTATCCGTAATTACCACAAACTTCCAAGGTTGGGCATTGCAAGCCGAAGGAGCCAAACGACCGGCTTCGAGAATTCGTTCCAGTTTATCGGGTTCCACAGAACGATCGGCATCATAAGCCCGGTCACTCTGACGGGAATTGACTAGAGAAAGAAAATCAGTTTCCATATGAGGTTTTCTTACTTATACTGAATCATACGGCTAATGTACTTACCGATAATATCAAATTCAAGATTTACCACACTGCCTATTTTTATCGTATGGAAATTGGTATGTTCATAAGTATAAGGTATGATTGCAACTTGGAAAGAATCATCGGTAGGGTTACAAACCGTAAGACTTACACCGTTTACCGTTACCGAACCTTTATCCACGGTTATATATCCACGCTTTGCCATTTCCTTATCAAATGCATATTTAAAAGTAAAATACCAACTTCCTTCTGCATCCTTAATGTCTGCACAGATAGCTGTTTGGTCTACGTGTCCTTGTACGATATGTCCGTCAAGACGTCCGTTCATCATCATGCTCCGTTCCACATTTACCTTATCTCCTACTTTCAACAAACCGATATTAGAACGTTCTATGGTTTCTTTCATGGCAGTGACAGTATAAGTATCCTCTGTCATGCTCACTACCGTGAGGCACACTCCATTGTGTGAAACACTCTGATCTATCTTCAATTCATTGACAAATGAACATCTCATCGTAAGATGTAAGTTTTCCTGGTCTTTCACCACAGAAACCACTTCTGCATATTCTTCTACAATTCCTGAGAACATAATTCTTTCCGTTTTAATACATTTACCATGCAAAAATACGAAGAAAAAATGAGAAATGAGAGAATAGATATTTTTAATATCTATATATTTTTATCTATTTATTCTTAGTTGCCGAATGCCTTGCCGACAGCTATTTAAGTTTTCATATAACAAGTTATCATACAACAAAATATAAAAAAAATTGCCTCGCCGCTTGCCTGTCCGGTTTTTAAAATGATTTTTCTGTACAATAATACAAAAAATCAAGGGATGTTTTCAATTGCCGCGGACGTTATTTCAATCGCCGCGGCGATTGTTTCAATCAAGGCGGCGAATGAAATAATCACCGCGGCGATTGAAATAATTCAAATGACACTCCCGGATAATACATAATCACAGAATAAACAAATAGAAAGTGAAAATTTATTGCGATGTGTTCATAGTTGTTCACTGCTATTCAGCCGCCTCTATGCAAGCAGTATATTTGCAACGTGATGATTATAAATCGTACTATTATTCATTTCTTGGCTATGGAAAGAGCTGCGGAAAAGGAATTTGGCGTATAAGCAAAAAAAAGGAGTCACGCCTGACTCCAACCTTTGTTAACCTTAAATCTAATACTATGAAAAACACATTGCAAAGATACGGACTTTCCGGTCATCTCCAAATTATCCAAATTAAAAAGGATGTTTTATAACACGAATTAAGAAATTAACATTATTCGTTAACATCTATTCTGCTTCAAGCCCCGGTGAATATCACTTTTCATAACCAATGAAGTGTTTTACCAATAAAAAATATATCTTTGCAGATAATAAATAAAACAATCAGTTAATCAAAAAAGAACATGAAAAATACACCCATCGACCGCAATATTGTAGATAAATCCATTAACGAATTCCATTTGAAAGACTTTGCACAAGCTACTATTCGCGAGGTAAAAGCAATAGCTGCCAATGCCGAAAGGGCATCGGGTATAGAATTTATCAAAATGGAAATGGGAGTTCCCGGTCTGCCTCCTGCACACATCGGAGTGGAAGCGGAAATAAAAGCTTTGCAAAATGGCATAGCAAGTCTGTACCCCGACATCAATGGCCTACCGGAATTAAAACAAGCCGCATCGAACTTCGTAAAAGCATTTATTGATGCGGATATTAATCCCGAAGGATGTGTTCCCGTAACCGGTTCCATGCAAGGAACTTATGCTTCTTTCATGGTATGCAGCCAGTGTGATGAAAAAAAAGATACCATCTTGTTCATTGATCCGGGCTTTCCGGTACAGAAACAACAACTGGTGGTAATGGGACAAAAATATGAAACATTCGATGTGTATGATTATCGCGGCAGCAAACTTAAAGATAAACTGGAAAGTTATCTCAGTAAAGGAAATATTTCCGCCATTATATATTCAAATCCCAATAACCCGAGTTGGGTATGTCTGAAAAATGAAGAATTACGGGTAATCGGCGAACTGGCAACCAAATACGACGTCATTGTCTTGGAAGATTTGGCCTACTTCGCAATGGATTTCCGCAAAGATTTGAGCATTCCTTATCAAGCTCCGTTCCAACCGTCCGTTGCCAAATATACCGATAATTATGTATTGCTCATATCAGGATCGAAAGCATTCAGCTACGCAGGACAAAGAATCGGTGTAAGTTGCATTTCCAATTCCCTGTATCACAAAGCCTATTCCGGATTGACAAAGCGATATGGAGGGGGCACATTCGGAACTGTATTTATCCATCGGGTACTTTATGCTCTATCTTCAGGTACAAGTCATTCCGCACAATTTGCACTTGCAGCAATGCTCAAAGCAGCCGCAGAAGGAAAGTATAATTTCTTGCAAGAAGTTAGCGTATATGGTGAACGTGCCAAGAAGTTAAAAGACATTTTCCTTAAAAACGGATTCTACCTGGTATATGACAATGACCTAGGCGAGCCGGTTGCCGACGGATTTTATTTCACCATTGGGTACCCGGGAATGACAAGTGGTGAATTGATGAAAGAACTGATGTATTATGGAGTAAGTGCCATATCTCTGACTACTACAGGCAGTCATCAGGAAGGACTAAGAGCCTGTACCTCATTCATTAAAGATCATCAATATGCTCAATTGGAAGAACGGATGAAGTTATTCGCCGAGAATCACCCTTTAGCATAAATAGCTAAACAAGCGATAAAAATTATAGAAATTATTTCTTTAGTCCAAAATAATTGTTATATTAGAGCCCAGTAATGGACTTTTTTATAACAGTTATTTAATGGATAAGAGAATTGACATATATAAAATTCGCACTAATAATGCTCTGCCATCAAGGGGGAAGATTCTCATATCCGAACCTTTTTTGAGGGATGAAAACTTTACACGTTCCGTTGTTCTGCTCATAGATCATACACAAGAGGGTTCCATAGGAATTATAATGAATAAATCCCTGCCGTTATTGGTAAACGATGTTGTAAAAGAGTTCAAGTATATTGATGATATACCGTTATATATGGGTGGTCCCGTAGGGACCGACACCTTATTTTATCTGCATACATTGCCAAATGTAGAAGGAGCCATAGCCGTGGGAAACGGTCTATACCTCAATGGAGACTTCACAGAAATCAAAAAATACATTCTGCAAGGCAATCCGATAAAAGGAAATATCCGTTTCTTCCTTGGATATTCCGGATGGGAAAACGAACAGCTTAAACACGAAATTGAAGAAAACACATGGATGATTGGAAAAGGTGAACCGGATACTTTATTAAATGATCCTATTAAATTCATGTGGCGCAATGCTTTAGGAAGTCTTGGCGGAAAGTATGAAACCTGGTCACGCTTCCCGTTGATTCCCTCTCTGAACTAAAACTACATCTTCATACCCGTTTTCACCGTGCAGCCATTCTCTTAGCAGTCCGCTACGAGTAAAACCAACTGTTGCAAACAGTTGCAGGCTTGCCTCATTATTCACGGGAATATGAGCATATAACTGATTTATATGAAGGAAATTAAAACTATAATCACACAGCAGTTCCAAAGCCTGACGAGCATATCCGTTTTGCTGATATTCCGAAATAACAATAATACCTACCGCCGCCCTGTTATGATGAGGATTAAAGTCAGTTAAGTCCACCGCTCCTATTACTTCATTGTCCGAAACACGAACAATCATCAAACGAAGTTGCTCGTCTTTAAATATGTCATTCCGGTTGCATTTGATATATTGATGCAAATCATAACGCGACCACGGTGCCAACGTGCAACTCACATCCCAATAATTCGAATCGTTCTCAATGGAAAGCATTACTTTCAGATCCGTAGGCTCGGGAGCACGCAAACATATTTCTTCATTTTTCAAATAGCTTCTTCTCATTTCATTCCGTCAACCGGTTCATTATCTTGTTTATTCAAAAAAAGTTCTTCCCGCAATCTCTTCTCACTCGGAATACAGAAAAAAGAAGCTACAACCGTCATCAGAGCACATAATATTCCTACATTGCTCAAAGTGGTATAATACACCACTACATTAAACAATACGGCAATAAGCAGAATAAACAAACGAATGCCACTCCAAAAACAGTATTTACTGAAAGCTCCGAGCACACTTGCATCTGCAATCCGTTTCTTTAGCACAAAACTGAAAAGTTTCAGTGATAAGGGAATGGCAATAACAGCAAGTAAGATGCCTACTGTTTCCATTATATACTCCAGGCGTACATCATCCGCATAAGTGCCTTCCGGCAACAGACCTGTTTCATAGACCAGAGATAATAATATCCCTATTCCCAAAAACAGTCCGTACTGCAACTTCAATCTCCCAACTATTCTATTTATTCGCTTGTCCATGTTTTATTTCTGAATTATACTGTCCCCGTGAATAATGTTCTATTTGCAATAGAACGTCCCAAAGTTACCTCGTCCGTGTATTCCAATTCATCACCAATAGATATTCCACGCGCTATGACGGATAGCTTTATATCCGCCTTTGCCAATTTGCGGAATATATAAAAATTTGTAGTATCTCCTTCCATTGTCGAACTGAGAGCAAGAATAACTTCTCGCACCCCTCCTTCTTCCACTCTATGTACAAGACTGTCTATCTGCAAATCCCCTGGTCCTATTCCATCCATCGGAGAAATTACCCCGCCAAGCACATGATACAATCCCTTGAATTGTTGGGTGGCTTCGACTGCCATCACATCACGGATATTTTCAACAACGCAAATGGTTGATGCATCACGTGCCGGATTGGAACATATCTGGCATCTGTCTGTATCGGAGATATTATGGCAAACATTACAGTATTTCACTTCATGTTTTAAAGTAATCACCGCATTACCGAAAGCTTCTACGGCGGAATTCTCCTGACGCAACAAATGAAGCACTAGCCTCATCGCTGTCTTACGCCCTATACCCGGCAATTTGGCGAACTCTTCAACCGCTTTTTCAAGTAATACAGACGGATATTGTTGATTTATCATATTCTCCTTTTCTTTTAGCCATGCAAAGATAACGTTTTTTGTTTATCTTTGCAGATGAAATAAGAAGTTGAATTTATGGAAATTAAAAGTGCTGAATTTGTCATGAGTAACACGGACATAAGAAAATGTCCGAAAAACAATCTGCCTGAATATGCATTTATCGGGCGCTCTAATGTTGGAAAATCCAGCCTTATCAATATGCTGACCAAGAATCCCAAATTAGCAATGACTTCCTCCACGCCGGGAAAAACAATGCTGATTAACCATTTCATTGTCAATAATGAATGGTATCTGGTGGACTTGCCCGGATATGGTTTTGCACAACGCAACAAGAAAGGAAGAGAGGGCATAAAGAATATTATAGAAAACTATATATTGGAACGGGAAGAAATGACCAACTTATTCGTCCTGATAGATTGTCGTCTTGAACCTCAAAAGATCGACCTTGAATTTATGGAATGGTTAGGTGAAAACGGTATCCCTTTTTCTATCATCTTCACCAAAGCAGACAAACTGACTTCCGGCAAGCTGAAAGACAATGTGAATAAATATCTCCGCCAACTAAACGAACAATGGGAAGAACTTCCTCCATATTTTGTTTCGTCTGCCGAAAAGAAAACAGGACGCAATGAGATTCTTGATTACATCGAGTCAATCAATAAAAGCTTATAATTAGTTTTCTCTATACTCTTGCGGAGTTATACCTACATTTTGCCGGAAATATTTATTAAAAAAGGAAAGGTTATTAAATCCCAAAGCAAAAGCTATCATCTTAACAGAAAGATCTGTTGATTTTAGTTGTGCTTTTGCATCCATAATCACAATGGAAGTAATAATTTCCAAAGGAGTGCGCCCGGTTGCTTTTTTAATAGACGTGCAAAAATGAGGTAATGAAACTCCCATGCGTTCCGCATAAAACGAAACTCTGCGTTCTTTTGTATAATGCTCCATTACCAGTTGGATAAATTCCCTGTAAATCTCATTATCACGAGTTCGTGAAAGGTCTTTCCATGCAGCATGATTCTTATACAATTCTGCTGCACTCTGAATGAATATTGTCAGGATAGATTTCAGAATCTCTTTATTGGCAAGTGTATTAGGAAATGAATAAGCCCGTATAAATACAGAGTATGCATCCTGATAGAGCCTGGCGGCCTTTTCAGGCAGTGACACTATCGGATTTTCTATAATAACCGGAAGAAAATTCATTGTGGATTTAATAAAGTTCACACTACCCATAAATGAAGATGAGAAACCCGCAAAATAAAGACGTGCATCGGCAGATACTTCATGTATCTGAATGAAGCTATTAGGTACAAGCGTAATGAAATCGAATTGTCTGATAGTGTATTTAGACAAATTTATGGTAGCATGCACCGTTCCCTGCATACATAAAACAAAAAGTCCCGCCTTGATTTTACAAGGAAAACGTCCATAGCTGTTCAAAATATCACCGGTAATACTATCATCTACTATGAAATCTATCGGAAGATCAAATTTGGGTATATCCTGTTCTATCATATAAGAATGTAATATTAAGCATTCAAATATAGGTATTTTTTAGGCATATTATACAATAATCGTAAAAACAGAACATAGAATACGAAGAATGAACATTGTTTTCTATCATAGAATCTCCGAACTTTGCAAAAGATTAACAATCATTGAAATAAAAAGCAAAATGAAGAAAAATCTATTATTAAAATTGCTTTGTGTTATCTGCCTCATCAGTCTGGCAACAGCCTGCAATGACAACGATGATAAAGGAGTGTCTTGGAAAACAACCTATTCCAACAAACTAAGTGCTCTTGATAATGGTAACCTGAACCTTTATTATGACGGAAAAGTATTGATTGGCAAAGATATTTATTTTGAGCAGCAAGATGCCAATAGTGCAAGCATTATTTTATCCGGTATATTCCCCGCCGAAAAAGCATTACCTGTCAATATCAAATTAACTGCAGGGAAAAAAGACGAGTATTCATTTTCGGGGAGTGCAACCGGTGCCAATAATATGACCTTCAATTATGAAGGAACTGTTTCAAAAGAAAGCATGACACTGAATCTTAGTAATATTAAACTACCGGACAATGCATTAACTGCAACTTCCAAATGGAATGTAGAAAGCTTATATTTCCAAAGTGACGATCCTACCCTTAACACTATTATCCCATTAGCCGGAAAAAAGATAAACGAAGCTTTATGCTCCGTATTACATGATGTCACTTTCCATACGGATGGAAATGTCACAGCCAACTATGCCCTGCAACCGGACACATGGATAGAATCGCCTACTAATCTTGTATTCTTTGCAACAACAGATAATTCGGCGTACATACTCCCTAATGTAGATATGATTATCAAACAGATTCGGGATAATCAAAATAAAACCCGTGCTGAAGAAAGTAACCAAATCACCATGGAACAGATTGAAGCTGTTTATGCCTTAATAAATAAATGGACCACTATCGGCATACACATGAACATACAAACTTCTTCAAACACCCTTTCCCTGTATTTGGATAAAACAGAAATTGAAGCACTGTTTCCGGTCATCCCTTATTTAAAGAACTTAATTCCCGATGATGTGGGAGGAGGATTGGGCAGCATTATAAGTGCACTTCTCCCCACTTTGGCAGAAACACTCGGCAAAGCCAAAAAAGTTGATATAGGCATTACCTTTAAAAAGTAACAAACCACCAAATCCTCTTGTAACATGAAAAAGATATATACAATCATAACCCTGCTTATTATTTTTACGGGAAGTGTAACCGGACAGGTATTGAAAGGGCATATTTATGATGCACAAACCAATGAATCTTTGGTGGGTGTAAATATCTCCTATAAAATGAAAAGTAATACACAAGGAGTTATTTCCGATAGCGAAGGTGCCTACGAAATCAATCTTCCCGAGGGAGGAGTTGATCTTGTATTCAGTTATGTAGGCTATGAGAATGTTCTCGTTCCATTGGTTATCGGCAGAAATGATGTAATGAGAAAAGATATCTACATGAAACCCGGAACCAATTTATTGGAAGATGTTGTAGTCAGTGCCGGGCGTTTTGAGCAAAAGTTAAGCGACATTACCGTTTCCATGGACTTACTCAAAGCAACCGACATAGCCAAACAATCTCCTACCGATCTGACTTCCACATTAAAGACACTTCCGGGAGTAGATATAACAGATAAACAACCTTCCATACGTGGCGGTAGCGGTTGGACTTATGGTGTAGGTGCCCGAAGCCTTATCCTTGTCGATGGCATGTCTGCCCTTTCTCCCGGAGCAGGAGTCATTAACTGGAATACCATACCAATGGAAAACGTGGAACAAGTAGAAGTAATGAAAGGTGCATCATCCGTTCTCTATGGTTCGTCTGCTTTAAATGGGGTTATCAATATCCGTACCAAACGCCCCGGTCTTACTCCTAAAACCCGTCTGAACGCCTATGTAGGTATTTATGGCAATCCTGCCAATGACAGTTACCAGTGGAGTGACAAAAGCTTCTGGAAAGAAGGTAAATATGAAGTAGAACCATTCCTTCGCCGGAGCATCCTCACCGGAGTGCGTAACCCTATCTATGAAGGAGTCGATTTTTCACATTCGCGCCGCATCGGGAATTTTGATGTATCCGGAGGATTGAATCTTTTTACCGATGAAGGGTATCGTGAACAGAACTTCAACAAACGTTTCCGTATCGGAGGTAATTTGACTTATCACCAACCGGATATGGGAGAAAAAGTAGTAAACTATGGTGCAAATATAAATTTCTTATCTAACAAATATGGTGATTTCTTCATTTGGCGTTCACCACAGGAAGCCTACCGTCCGTCTCCATTCAGCAACATGGGACGCGAAGAAAACAGCTTTCATGTAGATCCTTTCTTCAACTATACCAATCCGTCAAACAATACGTCACATAGATTGAAAGGACGTTTTTATTATCGGGCAGACAATGTAACCGAGCCCAGTGAAGGAGCTTCTATTACAGACATCCTCGGCAACATGGGGACCGACATCAACTCTGTCGGAAGTATTGTCGGCGAAATACAGAATAAAGATTATAGTCGCTTCTATCCACTTATACAACCGATATTGCAAGGTGACCTTACAGGCATGGTAAATGGTGCAACAGGAATATTAAAAGATATATTCCCCACTGCAACAACAGCCGATTATTGCGACCTTATATCATGGGTAATGAAAAGAGGAATACCTACGAACACTTCCGATATTATCCCTTGGCTATCCAATGCCATTAACCCCGAAAAGCCCGATACAGGAATTGACAAGAACTATGACTATTACATAGATTATCAATTCCACAAAGCATGGGAAACAGCACAAATTACAGCCGGAGCCACTTACGAACATATGCGCAGCGTATCAAAAACAACCGGAACGCATGACAGTGACAATGCTGCTTTCTTTTTCCAATACGACCAACGCTTTTGGGACCGTTTAAACCTCTCCTTAGGTATGCGTGCCGAATACTATCGTGTAGATAAACATTATCGTGAGGCAGACACGAAAATGTTTGATGTAACTATTCCTTTCCAACCGGTATTCCGTGCCGGATTAAATTATAAATTGGCAGAATACAGCTACATCCGTGCATCTTTCGGACAAGGCTACCGTTATCCTTCATTAACTGAAAAGTATGCTCGCAAAGACATCGGCGGTGTAGGAGTCTATCCCAACAACGAATTGCTGCCGGAGAAAGGTTTCAATGCAGAAATCGGATTTAAACAAGGATATAAATTCGGTAATTTAATGGGATTTGTAGATGTGGCAGGATTCTATACACAGTATAAGAATATGATAGAATTTCGTTTCGGCATCTTCGACAATAACAGCTACAAGATGATAAACAGTATTCCCGATGTGTTTGACATGGTTCTCACCAACAAGTCAACTCCGGGCATAGGAGCCCAGTTCTATAATGTATCGAAAGCCCGCATCTACGGTATGGAAATATCCACTAACGGTGTCTATAACTTCAACAAAAATACTCAGTTGCTTTATAATCTGGGATATATCTTCATAGAACCGGAAGATGCAGACTATAAAGCGAAAAATGAAAAAGAAGCCGCTTACACCGATCCCTTACAGATGAAAGAGAAATCCAACACTTCCAAATATCTGAAGTATCGGCAGAAACATACAGTAAAAGGTACACTCGATTTCCAATGGAAGCGCATTAATATCGGCACAAACCTTCAATGGAAAAGCAAAACCCTTGCAGTAGATTACATTATGGTAGACGAACGTCCCAGAGTAAACGGTGAAAAAGTAGTAATGGACTATTTACGTGATATTCTTTTCGGCAACATAGAAGGACAGACATTAGCTACCTATTGGAAAGATGTCAACAAGAACTATTTCCTTATGGATCTACGCGCCGGTGTAAAAGTCACAAAGGAAGTACAGTTCCAATTTATAGTCAACAACCTGTTTAATAAGGAATATTGTGTGCGGCCGATGGATGTTTCGGCTCCAAGAACTTATGTTATGCAATTAAATATTGAATTTTAAACAAATTATTCTCTATAATTCTATACCCTCCCCATAAAATAACTTCTTTTCATATTTATTTTTGTGCAAAATTCGTATTTTTGTAGTGCATAGAATTAAAACGATAAGAAAATGAAGCACATTTATAGGGTAGGAATAGCATTATTTTCATGCTTTTTCCTAAGCACAGCAAACATCAGTGCACAGTCTTTAAAAGATTTATTCAGTAAGGAAAACGTTACCAATATTATTAAGGAAGTAGCCGGACACAAAACTTTTAATATCGAAGGCACATGGAACTATAAAGGAACAGCATGCGAATTCGAATCGGATAATTTACTGAAAAAAGCAGGTGGCGCGGTAGCTTCCTCGGCACTCGAAAACAAGTTGGACGAATATTGCAGCAAAGCCGGAATCAAACCGGGAAGCTTCAATTACACATTCAATGCCGACAGTACATTTACCAATACATACGGCAAAAAGACTTTTCGTGGCAAATACAGCATCAACAATGACACCGTTACCCTGAAATACTTCGGTCTGGTAGCATTTCATGCAAAAGCCAACAGTTCAAACGATAACCTCGTACTTTTATTCGATGCCGACAAACTGCTGAAGCTAATGAGCACATTAGGTAATATGAGCAAAAGCACAGCCATGCAAACACTATCCAACCTCGCCGATCAATATGACGGAGCCAGATTGGGATTTGATTTGTCTAAGCAATAGGTACTTCCTTCCACTGTCCGTGGTGCAATTCCATAACCGTATGTATGCCTGCTTCCTGTAATGCAGCCAAAGCTTCGGGACGGGCATCATTAATTAATTCGGGGAAATGGGCATCGGAGTTTACCATTACAGGTATATGCAACTCTTTTAATAAAGGGAACAACGCACGATTAGGATAAAAGACACCTAGTTTTTTGTAAGCTTTTGTATTTATTTCCACCATTAAACCACGTTTGGCAATCAGTGAAAAGTATTCCCTGATAATATCTTTATACCACATCTGCTCTAATACCCCCGGTTCGCAATAATCGGCATTATAGGATATTTTATCGGCATGCCCCACGATATCGAAGCCTCCCAATTCTATCATATGCATCAAATTCCGGAAATAGCACAAGACGGTGGACTTCAAATCTCCATTGAAATGCTTATCCAACCGTTCCTTAAACTTTTCCTTGGTAGTATCGGTATCCACAACCGTGCCATTGGCATCTTCGAGCAGATGCACGGAGCCTATTCTGTAATCTAACGGAAGCTCACGAAAAAAAGGAATGGAAGGATTACTTTCTTCATTCAGATAATCAATTTCCATACCTATATACAATTCTATTTGTGAAGCATATTTTTCTTTCAGCATATCAGCTTCGGCGAGATAGGCAGAAACATCCTCTTTATTCATGGTCCACTTTGTAGGAAAAGGAAGTGGAGCATGAGAAGAAATGCCATAAGAGGTAAATCCTTTTTCTATGGCAGACTTGATAAAATCCTCCAAAGGTGCTTTTCCGTCACAATAATTACAATGGCTATGGTAGTTTGTCAGGTTATGCATACAAATAGTAGTTAATTATGTTTACCCTTCTATTTCGCTGAGTTCGAGCCAACGCATCGTTTTCTCATCTATCAGGTCATTAACAACAGCAATACGTTTCGATTTGTCTGTCAATTCATCGGCACTGAGCGCACCGGAACAAAGGGCTTCTTCTATATCTGCTTTTTCTTGTTCCAGCCCGGCAAGTTCTTTTTCTATCTGTTCAAACTCCCGTTTTTCTTTGAATGTCATTTTCCGCTTATCATTCAGGCGCACGCGAGCCGTTTTTTCTTCTTTGGGTTTGTCGGCTTCTTTTTCGTGTTGTGCTTTCGCTTCTTTCCAATCCCGATAATCAGAATAATTTCCCGGAAAGTCACGAATATCGCCTTGTCCGTTAAAGACCAGTAAATGATCTACCACCTTATCCATGAAATAACGGTCGTGCGAAACCACAATTACACAGCCTTTGAAGCTTTGCAAATATTCTTCCAGTACATTCAAAGTGACAATATCCAAGTCATTGGTAGGTTCGTCGAGTACAAGGAAATTAGGACTGCGCATCAATACCGTACACAAATAAAGACGGCGTCGCTCTCCCCCACTCAACTTATACACATAACTGTGCTGCGTTTCGGGAGTAAAAAGGAAATGTTGCAAAAACTGCGATGCAGTGAGTTTCTTTCCGTTACCCAGTTCTATCACCTCTGCAATGTCCTGCACCACATCTATGACTTTCATTTGCTCGTCAAACTGCAAGCCGTCTTGGGAATAATAACCGAAACGAACGGTTTCCCCTATATCTATCGTTCCCCTATCAGGCTGTTCCAGTCCCATAAGCAGTTTAATGAAAGTAGACTTACCCGTACCGTTATTTCCCACAATACCCATTTTCTCATAACGGGCAAAGATATAAGAGAAATCATCCAGAATTTTTAAATCCCCGAAACTCTTATATAAATGGTCTGCTTCAAATATCTTCGAACCGATATAGGAAGATTTTACTTCCAGTTTCACATTATCGTCACGGAAACGTTGCTTGGCAACTTTCTCCAATTCATAAAAAGCATCTTCACGGTAACGGGCTTTGTGTCCGCGTGCCTGAGGCATCCGGCGCATCCATTCCAACTCTGTGCGATAAAGGTTATTGGCGCGTTCCACCTCTGTATTCATGGTATCGACACGTTCCTGACGCTTATCCAGATAATAGCTGTAATTGCCTTTATATTGGTATAGCCGGCAATTATCTATTTCTATGATTTCGGAGCACACACGGTCCAGAAAATAACGGTCGTGTGTCACCATGAGAAGACTCATATTATTACGGTTGAGATAGCCTTCGAGCCATTCCGTCATGTCGAGGTCGAGGTGGTTGGTAGGTTCGTCCAATATCAACAGATCGGGTTCGGTAATCAATACATTGGCAAGTGCCACACGCTTTAACTGCCCTCCGGACAAATGTTTGATTTTCTGGTCGAAATTCTTTATTTTCAGTTGTGAGAGAATCTGCTTTGCTTTCCGTTCGTAATCCCACGCTTTCTCATGTTCCATTTTGGAAAGTAACTCTTCCAAACCGGGATGTCCTTCGGTTTCCATGCAACGTTCATACTCCTTGATGAGTTGCACCGTACTGTTATCTGAATGGAAACATGCCTCGAGCACCGACAACTCTTCGGGATATTTCGGATCTTGTTCCAGATACCCTACACGCAGATCTCTACGGAATACTACATTCCCGGCATCATATCCTTCCTTTCCCGCAATAATGTTCAACAAGGTGGTTTTACCGCTTCCGTTTTTCGCAATCAACCCCATACGTTGCCCTTCGGCTATTCCAAACGATATATTTTCAAAGAGGACAAGATCGCCAAACGACTTGGTTAACCCGTCCACCTGCATATAACTTACCATACTTTTTCTACTTCTTCCTTAATCTTTTCAAATTCTTTCTGCAAATCACATTTTTCTCCGTTCCTCACTTTATTCCAAACCAATCCGGCAGGATAAACCACCACATCGGTATCCCTGAAACGCAGTGCAGCAAATTCACGGTTGCCGTCAATAACCGTTACCCATTCCATGCCGTCTATCTCATTCACCAAAATAGCTCCGAAAGCAATACCGAAAGCTTCCCAGGGAGCCCGTTGTTGCAGTTTAAAATTTCCGGTTTCCATTACTTGATGAATCTTTGCAATGTCTTCGGCAGAAGCGGTGAAGTCTTTTTTCAGTACTTTCTTTATATTCGATGAAGCCCATTCATAAGCCTCGTTCACTTCATTAATCTCAAGTACACGGATGGGAATAATCTCTTGCAGATAATGCGCATTCTCTTTACGGACCTGTAAAGAAGCAATAATCTCTTCGGCCTGCTTCACATCTGTTTCCCCACGGGGAACAGTAAACGAACATTCAAAAGCAATATTGTCAATGCCCGTTACCCATAAATGAGACACATAATATTCCCCTTCTTCCTGAAAAGTTTCCTTGCTGTAAGCACATTCCAAAACACCTACCTTAACAAGTTCGGCTTGTGAGTTTTGTTTCAGTTCATCACGAGCGGCATTCTTGCCATAGTTCCGGGCATCAGGAGCTTTCGCTTCCGCTTTATATGCGGAAATTCGGAAATTCCCCGTCCATTTATCTGGGTTATAAAAAAGAAAAGTATCTTCTGTATCTTCAAATTCATTCCAGCTTGCCGGATAAACCAGCGAAAACCATGCGCCGGGAGATATGAATTTCTTGCCTTGCATTGTTGCCATAAATAAAATCATTAGGGATTTGCAGGACAAATATAAGGTATTATTAGCAAACTGCGATTCCTTTTTTATTTATTTTCCTATCGGCTGTATCTTACTGCGAATATCCCTCGATATTTCAAGAAACATATAATTCAGTTTTCCGGAATGAATACCTGCCTCATTTGCCCGGTATTTCTTGCTTGCATATTCTTTTGACTTGTCAAAAGTAATGAGTGACATCTGATTCTGGGATTTTCCTACCATTGTGGAATCAAGCTGTTCATCGGGAAAGAAATCATCCAGATTCACATCTCCTATCATCGTTGTTTCCAGAAATTTCTTATCCTTGTGACTGCTGTCCGTATAATAACCTACAAACATGTGTCCCGGCGTACGCACAAGTATCGGATCTATGTTAATGGCACGAAGCAAAGAAGCAAACAAAACGCTGCCATCCACGCAATTTATCTGTGCGGATGCCAAAGCATCATCCAACGTGCGCACCCTTTGCGCATAAACAATATTGGAAGACAGGCTGGTGTTACTTATGGAACTATATTTAAAATTACGTTTTTGAAGTATGTTCCACAGAGCATATACCTGCTTGTCCACATCACCCGCCTTGGGACTTTGATAACCAAGGAAGCGGTTCACTATGCGGGTATTCAGCGCTTCCCGCAACAACCGGTCTATCATGGGATGTTCCTCATTTACATAAGCCGCAAAGAATATTCCCGTATCATGGAATTTCATTTTGCTATCCACATAACCCAACGGACATTCATTGATGCTTCTCACGGAAAAAGTGCGTACCCGCTGCCCCAGATTTTCCTTATTCAGTTCCACGGTAACAGCCACACTGATCGGCGCAGCCTGATTATTATCCTTCAAAGCCTCATAATTCCAGATAATATCCGGATAAATCAGATATTCCGTCCACGGCTTTTCCAATATAAATTCGGAAACGGATTCCGAAAAGAAAGGAGTCTCGGCTACATTGATGCGCACTTTGCTATTGGCATGGTAGGATTTTACTTTCACAGAGATGCATGACTTCGGATTACCCAGATAAGTGGAATCGGGTGGAACTATTATCTGTGCATCGGTAGTTGCAACAGACAGGATGGCAGATGGAAAAATATTACCGCCGAGTTCATCAACTATTTCAAAGCTTTCGCTAAAAGGTTCGTAGCGATACACATACACCCCGCCTGTTATTAAAAACAAAGCGCACAGCACTATCACCGCCATCTTCCACCGGTTATATCTAATTTTCATATTTATGTTTCACTTTTTACTTATCCATATATGAACGGTAAAAGTATAAAATAGTTTCTTTATTTATATATTATAGGTATAGCTTTTTAATGTAATATTTTCGTAACACTTATTTCATCTCTCCGTAACAAAATTGCCTCATCTTTGTTGTCAAAATAAAAAAGATAGTATTTTTGTATATTAAGTAAAAAGAAACAATCATGAGCGACCAGCGTATTTTAGTTGTAGACGACGAAGAAGATCTTTGCGAAATCCTGAAATTCAACCTCGAAAACGAAGGCTATTTTGTAGACACCGCCAATTCGGCAGAAGAAGCCTTAAGAATGGATCTCGGCAAATACAATCTTCTCCTGCTCGATGTGATGATGGGAGAAATCTCTGGATTCAAAATGGCAAACATGCTGAAAAAGAACAAAGACACGGCAAACATTCCTATCATCTTCATCACTGCCAAAGATACGGAAAACGACACGGTAACCGGGTTCAACCTCGGGGCCGACGACTACATATCAAAACCTTTCTCGCTAAGGGAAGTCATTGCACGAGTCAAAGCCGTAATGCGCCGCACGTCAACAGTTGCCGGCACCGAAAAACCGGAACAGATCAGCTATAACACGCTGGTTATCGACATTACAAAAAAGAAGGTCAGTATTGACGGACAAGAAGTTTCGCTCACCAAAAAAGAATTCGAAATTCTCGTGTTGTTGTTGCAAAACAGAGGAAGAGTCTTTTCACGTGAAGACATATTATCCAAGATATGGAGCGATGAAGTATATGTGCTCGACCGCACCATTGATGTCAACATTACGCGCCTGAGAAAGAAAATCGGCAACTATGGCAAATGCATCGTCACCCGTTTGGGATACGGATACTGTTTTGAATGCGAGTAAAGAACCGGAATGATTTTAAAATGAACAATACTGCTGTAAACAAACCTTTTCTTCCTTTCAGTTGGAAACTCTTCATTTCCATCATGTCGCTGTTTATCGTGTTCTCTGTCTGCTTCATTGCTTACCAGTATCAGAGGGAAAAAGAATATAAAGTGGAACTGCTGAACTCAAGGTTACAGGATTACAACGATCGTTTGTTTGAAATAATATGGGGAAAAGACAGCATCGAAAACATTTTAGATAAATACATAGAGCGCCATCCCATCAAAAACCTGCGCGTAACCGTTATCGACTTACAGGGAAAAGTGATCTACGAAAGTACACGGAAAGAAGACAGTTATGACAAGCTGGAAAACCATATCCAACGGGATGAAATTCAGAAAGCCATTAACGAAGGCACAGGATATGATGTGAGAAGAACCTCGGAAACCACAGGGCTGTCCTATTTCTATTCTGCCAAGACTTATGATAATGAGGTCATCATTCGCAGTGCGCTCCCCTATAATGTGACTCTTATAAACAGCCTGAAAGCCGACTCGCATTTCATTTGGTTTACAATCATCATCACGCTGCTGCTTATTGTTATTTTCTATAAATTCACTCAAAAGCTCGGCACTTCCATAACGCAATTACGGGAATTCGCCATGAAAGCCGACCGCAACGAACCGATAGAAATAGGAATGCACAGCGCCTTTCCACATAATGAACTCGGAGAAATCTCACAGCATATCATCAAGATATACAAACGTCTGCACGAAACGAAAGAAGCACTCTACATCGAACGTGAAAAACTTATCACCCACCTTCAGATCTCCCATGAGGGATTGGGAATATTCACGCATGACAAGAAAGAGATTCTCGTTAACAACCTCTTTACTCAATATACCAATATCATATCCGACCATAATCTGGAAAGTTCGGAAGAAATTTTTTCCGTTTCGGAATTCCAAAGCATTACGGATTTCATTAATAAGAGCCAGCAACGTCCTGCCGGAAAAGAAGAAAAGAGGATGTCTATCAATCTTGATAAAGACGGACGCACCTTTACCATAGAATGCATTATCTTTCAAGACCTGAGTTTTGAGATTTCCATCAATGACGTAACTCAGGAAGAAGAACAAGTGAGACTGAAGCGCCAGTTGACACAAAACATTGCCCACGAGCTCAAAACCCCGGTAAGCAGTATTCAGGGGTATCTTGAAACAATTGTAAGCAATGCAAACCTCCCTAAAGAAAAGATGGATATTTTCCTTGAACGCTGTTATGCCCAAAGCAACCGCCTGACACGCTTGCTTAGAGATATTTCCGTCCTCACCCGCATGGATGAAGCTGCCAGCATGATTGATATGGAAAAAGTAGACATCACCGCCATGGTGAAGAACATCGTCAATGAAGTGGCACTGGAACTGGAAGAGAAGGAAATGACGGTAACCAACGAATTAAACAAGGAAATCCAGTTACGGGGCAACGCTTCCTTACTATATTCCATTTTCCGCAACCTGATGGACAACTCTATAGCCTATGCAGGAACAGGCGCCACTATCAAAATCAAGTGTTTCCGCGAAGATGAAAGATTCTATTATTTCAGCTTTTCCGATACCGGTGCAGGCGTTCCTTCCGAACATCTTGCCCGATTATTCGAACGCTTTTACCGTGTAGACAAAGGACGTTCACGCAAAATCGGCGGAACAGGCCTAGGGTTGGCTATCGTGAAAAATGCCGTAATTATCCACGGTGGAAACATTTCGGCAAAGAATAACCGTGGCGGAGGATTGGAATTTATTTTCACCCTTGCCAAAGATTAACACATTAATATAGTTGTTATTCATAAAAACTTTCTATATTTGCTACCGTATTGGTTTGCTACTCCTTTTCGGGGGTAACAATTAAAAGGGAATCAGGTGTAAATCCTGAACAGTCCCGCTGCTGTAAGTTTCGTTAAAAACGTGGTAAGCAAATAACCAATAGCCACTGAAGAAGTTCGGGAAGGCGCTTGCCAACGGAAACAAGTCAGAAGACCTGCCGGTACATAACTATTGTCGAGCTTTCGAGGAAAAAGCTGTGAACACTGAATGATTCTTTGTAATACAAAGTTTTCTTATGTTTCACTTTCCCGGAAAAGTTCCAGTTATTTTCAAAAGGTTTTATAAAATAAACTCTGCCAAGTTTATTGAACGATACCCGGCTGAAGTGATTCACCCGGGTATTTTTATCATTGCCGACTATACAATAGACATTAACTTAATATTCCATTTCCCCTCCTTATTGAGGAGGGGTTAGGGGTGGTGGTAGGAAAGAATACCTTAGAAGAATATAAGCAAATAGGAAGTTATTATCTACCACCACCCCTGCCCCTCCTCAATAAGGAGGGGAAATTTTGATACCTTTTTGGACACACCCAATAATTTAATATGGAATAAAAAACACTCACCCCTTCAAAAACTTCTTCAAAGAACTGAGAGACACCCCTATTTTCCGTGCTGTTTCCACTTTGGGCATCCCGGAGGCAAGTAAACTGAAAATTTCCTCCCTCCGTTCTCCCAAATACTTCATTACAGGAGCAGAGCCATGTTTCCGTCCCAAGTGCTTTCCCTCCCTCTTTCGTCGATGCAAAGCCTCTTTGGTGCGCATGGAAATCAAGTTTCTTTCTATCTCCGCCACCAAACCAAATGCAAAACCAAGCACTTTGCTGTTTATATCATTCCGGAACAAATATCCTTCTTTCGTGGCATACAGCACCACTTCTTTGTCAATACATATATTAAGGATATTCATCATTTCGAGCAAAGTCCTGCTCAAGCGGGAAAGTTCCGTAACAA
This sequence comes from uncultured Bacteroides sp., assembly GCA_902492205.1. Taxonomy (GTDB): domain Bacteria; phylum Bacteroidota; class Bacteroidia; order Bacteroidales; family Bacteroidaceae; genus Bacteroides. Next base: position 264,834 of record CABUKU010000002.1, read on the forward strand.
TCAGCACATCCTGACGTTTCAAACTTTTTAACAGACCGGCAAGCTTTCTTTCTTTAACATGTACACTCCCGCTCACCACTTCCGTGCACCATTTATCTACCGACAGATTCTTTTGTTCTGCAAATCGGAGTATTTCACTCCGCTGATTTTCCAAAAACTGTTTATCCGTACTTATTCTCAAATAACCTATAACCATAATTCTCAAATATTAATTTATAACTCATCAAGCATCGAATTTAAATTAATATTTTGAACAGACAGACATTTAAACGAACGTTTAAACGAACGTTTAAATACCCTGCAAAGATACCAATTATCTCATTAAAGGAAAAAGTTTATTTATAATTTTTTTCAAAACAAAAAATCAAGAAAATTGTAGTACATACGAAATCTACATCAATGCATCTATTAATATTTTTCGCAGATCATTGAAACATAGGCATGAACGGGTATTTAAACGTTCATTTAAAAAACCGTTCAAAAAAGCGGTATAATGCCTATGCAAATTACAGATATAAATATTGACATAATTTGGTTGATTTCCAGTTTTATCATAGCCTTTTACATTGAAAGTTTTGTGATTCCACGCATCATACTAATATCTATGAAAAAACATTTGTTTGATATACCAAACAAACGTAAGTCACACATAGACAGCATTTCGCGATTAGGTGGCAGCAGCTTTCTACCTGTTATTTCTTTCACATTCTTCTTTACTTTCACCCTGTGGCTTGTTACTTCGGAGATAAATGAAATAACATCCGATTTCTTTATTCCCATTGTCACCATGATATGCGGTTCCACCCTTTTATTTCTGCTCGGCATAAAAGATGATTTAATAGGAGTCAAATACTCCCATAAACTCAGAATACAGCTATTAGCGGCAATCTGCCTTGTGCTTGGAGGAACCTACCTCAACAATTTCTACGGTTTGCTGGGCATAGATGCAATTCCCGCACCGGTTGGAATCCCCTTCACCATATTTATAGTAACCTTCTTTATCAATGCATTCAATTTCATTGACGGAGTAGACGGACTTGCCTCAGGCATCGCTTTTCTTTCATTCCTGACGTTCGGATTCTGTTTCACTTTCGAACATGAATATGCCTATAGCAGCCTCGCCTTTGCGGGAGCAGGAACCCTCTTACCGTTCATGCGTTACAACATGTCGCCCTCCCTGCGTAAAATCTTCATGGGAGACACCGGTTCGCTCACTTTGGGATTACTGCTTTCTTTCCTCGCATTGCGCTACGCCATGCACACTGATTGTAGAACCGGCATTCTTCCCTATCCGTTTGCAGTGGCATGGGCTCCGTTGTTCCTACCCATGTTTGACGCAACACGGGTGATACTCATGCGCCTGACAGAAAAGAAATCTCCTTTTGCCCCCGACAGGAAACACATACATCATAAATTGCTGGATTGCGGATATTCACATCGCAAAACCACTTTTATCCTACTCACAGCCACCCTTACTTTCATTGCAGGGAATGCCATTTTATCCTGTTTCGCAAATATCAGCCTGATTCTCTGTGCCGACCTCATTGCCGCCACACTGCTGAATCACACATTGAATAAGTTAAGACAAAGCAAAAACAAATAAACCGGTCAAAACGCCATGACAAATACCATTACATTGAAAGACTACCACATAACGGCAAACTACGAATTGCAACAATTACCGGTACAGCAAACCGTTATCAATACAATAAATCCCCATTCGTGGGTATGTGCCGAGAAAGACAGCCTGTTCAAAGAAGCCCTTCTCCATAGCGACATACTCCTGCCCGATGGCGTAGGCATTGTGTGGGCGGCACGCCTGTTGAGCAAGTGCAGCATTCCCAAAATCGCAGGGTTCGACTTCCACCGCATGGTGCTCGAAACATTGAACAACACGGGAGGAAGTGTCTTTTATCTGGGTTCCACCATTGATACGCTCTACAAAATCAAGCAACGCATACACAAAGAATATCCCGGTATCCGCCGGATAGGAACATACAGCCCGCCCTACAAGACCTCATTCAGCAAAGAAGACAATACCCGGATGGAAAAAATCATCAATGATTTTCACCCCGATGTGCTGTTTGTGGGACTGACTGCCCCAAAACAGGAAAAATGGATAGAGTGTTGTAAGACACGACTCAATGCAAATCTGATTTCGGGCATAGGAGCCGTGTTCGATTTCTATGCCGAAACCACTCCCCGTCCTCCGCGCTGGATGATAAATTGCGGAATGGAATGGCTGGGCAGACTGCTGAAAGAACCGAAAAGAATGTGGAAAAGGAATTTTGTTTCTACTCCCTTATTTCTGAAAGACATAATTAAACTAAAAATAAAAAATGCATTTATGAAAATACCCGGAAAAGTACTGATATGGGCAATCATCGCCCTATTGGCAACCTCATGCACCTCTTATAAGAAAATACCCTATCTGCAACACACATCGGAAACGGCAAACGCACCGGCGCCGAGCTTGTATGACGCACGCATACAGCCGAAAGACCTGTTATCTATCATTGTCAGCACTCAGGATCCCGAAGTGGCTGCCCCTTTCAATCTCACCGTGCCGAACAAACAAGACTTCACAAAAAACCTCACCACACAAGCGGTTTTGCAAGATTATCTGGTAGACAATGCAGGTTGCGTTGAGTTCCCCGTTCTAGGCAAACTGCATTTGGGAGGAATGACGAAGGGAGAAGCCGAAAGCTTCATCAAAGACAAACTGAAAACTTACATCAAAGAAGAACCGATAGTGACGGTGCGCATGACGAACTACAAAATAGCCGTTATCGGCGAAGTGGCACGTCCCGGAAGTTTCACCGTGAGCAATGAGAAAGTGAATATTTTCGAAGCCCTTGCCATGGCAGGAGACCTCACCATCTATGGCAAAAGAGACAACGTGAAACTGCTGCGGGAAAAAAGCAACGGCGAGAAAGACATTGTTCCCATCGACCTTACCGACACGGGCATCATCCATTCACCATACTATTACCTGCAACAAAACGACATTCTCTATGTGGAACCGAACAAGGCAAAAGCGAAGAACTCCGATATAGGAAGCAGCACATCCATCTGGATTTCTTCCATATCCATCATTGTATCCGTTGCCAGTCTGTTAGTGAATGTACTAAGGTAAAAAAACAAAACTCCCCTCCTTATCGAGGAGGGGCTGGGGGTGGTGGTAGACAACAAATACCAATAATTATTAACCCTGGTAGTGTATGTATCTAAATAAGTATTTAGTTCCTACCACCACCCCTAACCCCTCCTCAACAAGGAAGGGAAAAAGAAGAAAAACAAGAAATCAAAGCAACCCATGAAAGAAAATTTATACGACGAACTGTTCGAAGAAAACAAAGAAAACAATAAAGAAAACCTGCAGGAAACACTGCTGAAATACCTTGCGCACTGGCAGTGGTTTGCCTTGTCGGTAATCCTCTGCCTCACCTGCACATGGTTTTACCTGCGCTATGCCACCCGGGTATATGAAATCACCGCCACCGTGATGATAAACGATGAAAAAAAGGGAGGAAGAAACACGGCATCGCCCGCACTCGAAGAATTGGGATTCATGAGCAGCGGAGGAAACATCGACAATGAAATAGAAATCCTGAAATCGAAATCACTGATACAGAATGTCGTATCGGAGCTCAACCTCTATGCCGCTTATCTCACCAAAGGCAGAATAGGTGAAAGAGATCTCTACACAGACAGCCCGGTCATTGCGGAAATGAATCCCGAAGATCTGCATCGGCTTCGTGAACCCATAGAGTTGGAAGCGGAAGATTTGGGACAAGGCAAGTACCGCATCAACGGAGAAGAAATGACACTCCCCGCCACCCTGCACACCCCACAGGGAGATGTTCAAATCTCCGCACGCCCCGAAGTGCAACCATTGCCGGGACAGATCATCTATATCACCCTCTCGCGCCCTATCAATACGGCAAAAGGATACCTCGGCGCACTCACTGTGGAAGCTACCTCCAAAACAACTTCCATCGCACTGATTACACTGAAAAACAGTAACCCGAAAAGGGGGGAGGATTTCATAAACAAACTTGTGGAACTCTACAACCGCGATGCCAACAACGACAAGAACCTCGTGGCACAGAAAACAGCCGGATTCATTGACGAACGCATCGACATCATCAACCGGGAGTTGGACAGTACGGAAAAAAAACTTGAAAACTTCAAAAGGGATGCCGGGCTGACCGATATAAGTACAGATGCCCAACTCTTTTTGCAAGAGAACTCCGAATACGAAAAGAAAAGCGCGGAAAACAACATGCAGATAAATCTGGTGGAGTACCTGAAAGAATACATCGAAAAAAACGAAAACAAATACAATGTCATTCCTGCCAACGTGGGACTGACGGACATTCCCCTGAGCGGACTGATAAAACAATATAACGAACAGGTATTGGAATACGAACGGCTGAAACGCGGCACATATGCCGGAAACCCCGCATTGAAGCAAGCCGAAAACAGCCTCGATGCCATGCACGCCACACTCGGCACCTCCATAAACAGCCTGCACAAAGGATTACTTATCACCCGTGCAGACCTTGCCCGCCAAACCGGGAAATACTCCGGACGCATCCGCAAAGCCCCCGAACAGGAAAGGGAGCTTGCAGGCATCGCACGGCAACAAAGCATAAAGTCGGGGCTGTTCCTGATGCTGCTGCAAAAACGTGAAGAAAACGCCATCACCCTCGCCACAACGGTAGACAATGCAAGGATAGTGGATGCTCCGATAGCAGGTGACCGTCCTGTGTCGCCCCAATCAATTATTTGCTGGTTGATAGCCCTTATACTCGGATTCGTTATTCCTGTGGTGTATATCTACATTGCCGAATTGCTCCGTTTCAAAATATCCGGCAGGGAAGATGTGGAGAAGCTCACCCCGGCTCCCATAACGGGAGAAATACCTTTCCGTGAAAATAAGGATAAAGAAGAAAACGACATTGCCGTGAAAGAGAACGACAACAACCTGATGTCGGAAGTATTCCGCAGCTTGCGCACCAATCTTCAATTCATACTCGGAAACGAAGGAAAGAAAGTGATACTTGTCACCTCCACCTCACCCGGTGAAGGCAAAACCACCATTGCAGCCAATTTGGGCATGAGCCTTGCCTTGCTGGGCAAGAAAGTGCTCATCATCGGCTTGGATATACGCAAGCCACGACTTGCCGAAGCATTCGGCATTCACGAAGCGGAAAACAGAAAAGGAATAACAGCCTACCTCTCCAACCCGGAAGACATCGAACCGGATGAACTGATACTCCCTTCCGGCAAATCCGGGCTTCTTTCCCTGCTCCCGGCAGGAGCCATTCCCCCCAACCCTGCCGAACTGCTTTCGCGCGAAAGTCTCGGCAAAATAATCGGCAAGCTCCGTTCACGCTACGATTATATCCTGATAGACTCCGCCCCGGTAGGTTCTGTTACCGACACGCTCATTATTGCACATCATGCCGATGTCACCCTTTACGTGTGCCGTGCCGGATACACATTCAAATCTGCTTTCGGGTTAGTCAACGAATTGGAGAAGAAAGGAAAATTGCCGCATCTGTCACTCGTCATCAATGCCGTAAAAATGAAAGTCGGCAGATATGGATACGGAAAATACGGATACGGCCACAAGTATGGCTATGGTTATGGCTACGGATATGGAAATGAAAACAGGAATAAAAAGTAAAACAGACAAAGAAATAATATAAATATTTATAAAATAATATTTTATTACATATAAACACCTATAAAAAGCCCGTAATTTTCTCAAAAATGAAAAATTTACGGGCTGAAGATGTTTTGACTCAAATATTATTGTAAATTATTATCATATTACCGTAGGGACAGATTCCAAACCCGCCCCCACCACATCAAAGCAAGGACATTGCTTAATCCACTCTTCCGGCTCAATCTCCCCGTTCCCGTTCAGGTCGGGGCTGAGGTCACGATGCCCGCACACCCGCGCGCCGGGAAAATCTTTCAGCAACGCAAGCACCAGCACCCTGAGGGAATGTTTCTGCCATTCCGTCCGCGTATCCTTAGGCGCTCCGTTTACATCCAACCCACCTTCATAACAAATACCTATGCTGTGAGCATTATACCCCTTCGCATGCGCTCCGATTTTCTCTATCGGCCGTGTGCCTTTGATGTACCCGTTCTTACGGATGTAGAAATGGTAGCCTGCTCCGTCAAATCCTCTGTTACGGTGAGCCGTTTCAAGATCATGCTCCGTGAAGCAACGGTCTTCCCGTGTGGCGGAGCAGTGAATCACAATCAAATTCACCTTTCTCACTTCTTTCCTCCTTCCCTGCTGCCACTGCAATCGAATACCCGGATAATAATCTTCAAAACAAAAATGATTTTCTTAATTACTTTCATACGATTCTTTTTATTTTTAGTATTTATAACTCCCCTCCTTATGGAGGGGAAAAAGAGACTATTCCTCCTCCTTTTTCTTCTTCACCGGCAACTGCGGCACATGCGTATAACTCAGCCTGCCCATCAGTTCCACCAAAGCCGCTCCGGGACGGAATGCCAGCTTCGTCCCTTTCACCAGCGACACATTAAATGCCTCCTCCGAAACCGCCGGATGACTTGATACCATTACCTGAAAACTGCCGAAATTGCCAAGGCGCACGATTTTTCCCTCCGCAAGCAGATCTTCCATCACATCCACCACCGCATAGAGCGATGCCGAAATATCCGCCTGTGTCACCGTACGGCCTTTTGCCGCAATTCTGCACAAAGTATCGAAATTTGCCTCACCGTCTGCCTGCGCATGTGCATACCACTTGGCGGGTGCTTCCGGATTAGTGGGATTCTTTCTCTTTACTGCCGAAATTGGTACTGCCATAATCTTTTCCTTTCTTTTTAAATAAGTACTGTTTGTCACTATTGACACTGCGAAGATAACACCCCGCCACACCCGCTTCCACCCTTGCGGATGCTGCATGTTTTTAGATGTATTTACATGTATTTACACCATAAGCGTTAACTTAACGCCTCCCCTCCTTATTGAGCTACTCTTTCTACACATCGTTTCTTTTCCTTTTCCCCTCCTTATTGAGGAGGGGTTAGGGGTGGTGGTAGATAATAAATACCTATTTGAGGGTGTTTTAAAGGTATCCTTTCCTACCACCACCCCCTGCCCCTCCTCAATAAGGAGGGGAGATAAGAGATAAAACCTTATGTTAAAAAGATGTGTAGAAAGAGCAGCTTATTAAGGAGGGGAAAATGGAATTTACACCCACTTAAAAACATGGCAAAACTTGCATACCACGCTGATTTTCATTATCTTTACAGGATAAACAACATAAAAGAACAAATCAAATGAACGAAGAAGATCCATTTATCCTCCGCCCCTATACCAAAGCAGAGCTGGCACACCTTTACAACCCCGGCATGCCGCTTGTTTCCGCCCTCAGAAAGCTGCGGGAGTGGGTGAAAGGAAACAATATGCTCACCGAAGAACTGCGTGCCTGCGGAGCAAAAACAAGAGACAGGGGATATACCCGCCACCAAGTGAGAATCATTACGAAATATCTGGGAGAACCTTGAACGAACGTTAAAAACAAATTTCCGCTTGATGATTTCAAACAAAAGAGCTGCATTTGTGTACACAATAAGGTACAAAACAATCTAAATATACATTATTATGATAGTCATCAGCAGCAGAGAATTCAGGGAAAATCAAAAAAAGTATTTTGATCTGGCCCAAATACAGAGAGTAATCATCAAGCGGAAGAACCAATTTCTGGAGCTGGTTTCCCACGGACTATGAAATTTGAAATAGAAAAATCCATTGCCCGATAAAAAAAATCCATTCGCCAATGGATTTCTTTTATCGGCGAATGGATTTTATTTATTGGCGTATGGACTCCCCGGCATCAGGGTTCACCACCACACCCCTGCACCCTTATTTCTTCTCTTCTATCATAGAACTGACCAATTTCACATACATCCCATCCTGTTTTTTCTTAATTACCTGCATCTTCACCGCACGCGAAACATATCGTTTTACCGATGATTCGGAATACCCGAAGCTTTTACCTATTGTCTCAAAATCGGAATACTTGAAGTTTTTGGGAAGAAGCTCGAAAATGGCGCGAATGCGAAAAAAAGGTGTCAGTGGACGTGACTTTCCCACGTTCGTATCCAACGAAGTACTCAGGAGGATGGAATGCTCCAACGACACGAGCACGATGCGCAGGGCGGCATCAAAATCATCATCGGAACAAACCATGTCTATGGTATGCCAACGATTTTCCCACTTGCGAAGGGCGGTGAGCACCATTGCCACACGCATCACCAACAGTCCGTGACGGAAGACCACCGCATCCACGGCACCGCGGCGTTCCAACGACACTTCCGCCAGACGACGGGAGAATTGCTCCGTGTGCCTCCTCCACTGGTCGGCGGTGAAGCACACAAAGGTGCGGGAGGATTGCAGGAACAGACTCATCTCGAGCACCTCGGCTCCCAGCGTGTGAAACAACTCGGTATAGTCCTCGCCACCGGTGTCGGGAGCTGCCGAACGCCAACCGCACACACCGCCGTGAGTAAGCGTGAAGAAACGGCTGAGAAGTCCGTTCTCGGAGCTTTGCAGCAGGTTCACAAACTGACCGGGAGTACCCGTGAGGCACATGGCAAGACGGGGCGAGGGAATGATGATCGGATCTCCGTTTACCTTGTGCGATGCCCCCGTTGCCTCGTGATGGGTGGCATTGCGGAGCAAATCATCCTGCCCGCCGCAATCCTGCCTCAAGGAATACGTCAGGGTATCCGTCTCGCTGGAATTGATAATGCCGCCCATGTCTCGGTTGTCACGCAAGTGCATCAACAACCTTATTTTCGATGCGTTGGGCGGAATGAGCAGATAGGGCACGCGCGGCTCGGTGGGCTTCAGCGCAATATCCGCCTTGCGCTTCTTCTTCGCCGCATTTTTCTTCTCCTCATCCCATGCTTCCTTCAGCCTCTCGTATTGTTCCATCGCCTCTTTCCCGCGATCCCAATAATAATTATGCAAAGGCAGCGCAAGCAGGTGTGCAAAGTCCACCACCCCCTTTCCGGCACCGGCATTCGCCACTCCGAAGAAGTAGAAATGGGCGGAATAGGTGCGGCGGTCATAGCGTGCGCGGCATTCGGGAAGGCATCCGCTAAGGACGGCAAGCATGCCCGCCAGCAACATGTCGCGTTCGCGCACTCCGCGTGCGGCAGTGAGTCCGCGGGTAAGCAAAAGGGGCAGGCGGGAAAAGATGCCATCGGGGAAAGTAGCGGTATCGTCGCGCAAGGCTTCCCCCGCCTCGAATTTCTCTTCTTCGGTAGAAAATGGGTTCGGGGGTGTGGTGGTGAACCCTACCCCCTTCCCGGAGGTGTTAACATACTGATAACCATCGCGTAAGCAAGCGTTCAGCTCCCCCGTTCCGAACCCCGGAGAGGTGAACCTCTTTTCCGCCGCCGTCGTCAGCTCGTCGAATGCAAATCCACGTTTTTTCGCCTCTCTGCCCAACTTCAACGCATTTTCATGGCGCGAACCCGAAACGAAGGGATTCTCCGCCTCGAACACATCAAGAAACCAGCCGAGAACCGTGTCGCGGGCGGGCACACGGAAAGGCTCGGCACGGGGATTGTAATAAGCCTCGGGATCATGGGAGGCGAAGCACAGGCGGGAAATGTCGGAGCACTGCGCATCGGCGGGGAACTTTATTTGCGAGGCAACGTAAAACATCACCGCCTTGTAGGTGTCTGCATAGCCCGCTTCCTCCAGTCCGTCTACCCGGAAAAACACCTTGACACCATGCCCCGAGATGCTGACAAACAAGGCAAGCACACAAGGCAGCCGGCGCAACCGGGCACTCAGCTCGCAGATGTCGCCGGGATACTTATCCACATCCACGCAAGCCACCGAGCTGAGCCTCGTGACCAGCTTCGCCTTACGCCCGTTCTCGAACACTCCGGCATAAGCGATTCCGGGCATACCGTCCTTGATGGCGGCAGCTTCCTCCTCCTTGCCGGCTTCTTTCAGTTTCCGGTAGTTCTCCACCGAAGTTTGCCAGCGCGCACTCCGCACCTGTGCAATAAATTGTTCGAGAGTAATGACAACCTGCGCTTTCGAGCGTTTACTTTCATAATAAGAGACTTCTAAATTCATTTCAATCTTTTTAGTTTAAAATTAATACGATTGCAAAAGTATGTGTCCGCACACTAACCTTAAAACAAAGGAGTGACAGCAAACGCATAGTAACCATTTTGATTTACAACAAGTTACTTCCCGAACTTGTGTACAACGGGGAAATCAACTATTTCCTCGCACCTGTTTTTCCTTTCCCTTTCCCCCTCTCCGTCACGGATGTGGAACAAAGCTATCAGCAAATCCACCAACTGGTTGTCTCTCAGCACCCTTCCCGCTTCATCATGCTCCAGATTGTCACTCGTCTTAAAAAACCGCAAGACCTCCCTCAGCATTTCCTTCTCCTTTCCGGCCAGAATATGCAGCTTGTCTTTTTCCATAAGCACACTCACTCCTTCCACCCTTTTACCCAAGCATTTCAGAATCACCTTAGCATACCTCACCTCGCGCACGGACAATCGCTCGTCTTCCTCTTTTTCTTCGCCGAGCCTTGCGGCAAGTTCTCTCATCAAACAAACTCTCTTTTCTTCCACCCGAACTCTTTTAGTTGTGTTTTTTTACTATTCATAATTTTATCATTTAAAAAGTCGGCAAAATTAGTTTTTCTTATCTGTTATCCACATAAAAATAAAAATATTATATAAATAATTTGTTTTCGTAAAATATAGTGTATATTTGCAGAGAATTTAAAAGGAGCTTTGAAGAGGTTTTGAAGACCTTGGAAGGGAGAACAATATGTATTCCTTGATTTTCGCAGGAATAGAAAGAAAGTATTATATATGAGAAACTATACACATTACTATTGGTTGGACTTAATCCGTTTTATCTCTGCATTCGCGGTAGTCGTGAGCCACACAAGCATGGTCTTTTACACAAACTATGAAGGACTGGCTCCCGAATATCATACTACGGGAAACGCCATGCTGTATTTAATGCTCAGAAGCGGAGCGGAAGCAGTTTATATCTTCTTTATATTAAGCGGATTCTTGGTGGGAGGAAAAGCAATTGAAAGAATTCAAAATAAAACCTTCAATATCCGGTCTTATACTATTGACAGAAGTGTGCGTATATTATTGCCGCTGATACCGGCATTAATCATTACCTACATAGTGAACAGCATTATCGGAGATAATTATTCCATATGGGATTACACAGGAAATCTTCTTTCATTACAAAACATTTTCGTTCCTCCTGTTAATGGAGTACTATGGAGTTTATCTTATGAGGTGTGGTTTTACATTATAATGGGTGGTATAGGATTGTATTTTACCCCCCCCCGCATGGTAATTATAATAAACAAATTGGGCTAATTATTTTATTTATTGGATTTATGATTTTTACGAAGCTTAATATAACGTCCATGTTCGTCTGGTTCACCGGAGCACTTGTGTTTCTTTTCGTTCCGTTTAAAATGAAAGCCAAAGGTTTGGTTCTTACCACGATTCTTTTGCTCGTCAGTTGGTTCTACATCAAGCAAACCTTTCGTGATGAGTTATTGCCTTGGCTGCCCACACCGAGCAGGAGTGTCATTAATTTATTCTTCGCCCTCTCCGCTTCGCTGCTGGTTGCTCATTTTTCCACTTGCATTCCTAAAAGGAAGTGGAGCATCAAATTAGATAAAATAGGAACATCGTTATCCAAATTCTCATATACGCTCTATCTGGTACACTATCCCATTTTGCTTCTGTTAAGAGAATGGGGTGTGCCTGTAAGCAACAAGCAAAATCCGGAATCCATTTTTATGTATTTGGGTATTTCCGTATTAGTTTGTTTCCCGGCTTATTTAATTTATTTGTGTTCGGAAAAACATACTAAAAGTGTGAAGGAGTGGGTGAATGGAAAAGTGGATATTGCACATAAAATGATTAAAAATAAAGTTTATGAATAAGTTCTTAATTAAGATTATTGCCCCTATTCATCATGCCATCAATCATATATTGATAAAGATATGGTATGACCGTTCTTCCAATCCTGAAAGAATCAGAGCATTGAAAGGAATACATGCTAAAGACAAACGATGCTTTCTTGTAGGAAATGGCCCGAGCCTCACTGCGAAAGACCTCAATATGCTGAAAAATGAAATCACTTTTGCATCCAATAAGATTTATCATGTTTTTGATAAAACGGAATTCAGACCAACTTATTATATCACGGACGATGCAAGAACTATTTCAAGAAATTCGGAAGAAATAAAGAAAATACCAGCCCGAAACACGTTAGTAGGACTTCAGCATTTTCTGTCTTACAAAAAATTATACAGAAACTCACATGTTATTCTTTTCAGAGTAAAAGATTCAGTAGAAAAGAAGACATTACACCCTACTGTTAAGGTGAGGGTCGATGACTATGTTAATTCCGGACATACCGTTTTGTTCCCAATTTGTGAATTTGCCTTATATATGGGATTCAAAGAAATATATTTAATTGGAGTGGATTTTAATTATACAAACAGCCAAGCCCACTTTTATGTAAAAGATAAGGATGACACAACCTATAAAACGAACCCTAACGAACAGCTTTATGCCTATGAAGCATTAAAGACATACACAAGTCAAAATAATATAAAAATATACAATGCTACCCGTGGCGGGAAGCTCGAAGTCTTTCCTAGAATGGAATTAGAAAAAATACTATTATGAAAAGTGCTAAAGAATATGCAATAAAATGCTTTCAGGATGAATCTGAAGCAGTATTGAATTTAATCCCCTTGTTGACGGAGGATTTCGATAATGCCGTGAAATTGATTCATCAATGCAAAGGCAAATTAATAGTGACGGGAGTAGGAAAATCGGGACACTGCGGAGCCAAAATAGCTGCAACACTTGCCAGTACCGGCACGCCCTCGTTTTTCATGAATACTCTCGATGCTTTTCATGGCGACTTAGGAATGATTACCAAAGAAGATATCATCTTAGCTATTTCTTATTCGGGACAAACGGATGAATTGCTTCGCTGCATTCCATACCTGACAGAACATAATATACCTCTGATCAGCATGACCGGAAATCCCAATTCTTTATTAGCCCGACACTCTATTTACCATTTAAACATCGGAGTAAACCGAGAAGCTTGTCCGCTGAATCTTGCCCCTACCTCATCTACCACCGCAACCTTGGCTATGGGAGATGCATTGGCTTGTGCCTTGATTGAAGTCCGTCATTTTTCCGCCAAAGATTTTGCTTGCTTCCACCCCGGCGGCACATTGGGAAAACGTTTGCTTACAAGTGTCAAGGACATAATGCGCACAGACAATCTACCTTTTATATCTCCCGATACTTCTGTAAACGATGCTTTATTTATTATCAGCGAGGGACGTTTATGTATTGCCATTATTATTAATGAAGGACGATTGGTAGGAATCATTTCCGATGGAGATATCAGAAGAACAATCGAGCAATACAAAAAATCATCACTCGACATTCCTGTAAAAAAAATAATGAATACCAACCCCTTAATTATCAAAGAGTCTGAAAAACTGATTGTTGCAGAAAACATCTTAAAAACACACAATATACACACTTTGATTGTGATTAATGAAGCACAAGAAGTTGTAGGCGTTTTAGAATCATATAAATGCATTAATAATTAATTCAATATGAAAATTCTTGGAGTTATTCCTTCCCGGTATGAATCTTCCCGCCTTCCGGGAAAACCTTTAAAAGACATTTGCGGCAAACCTATGGTTTGGTGGGTTTACCAATTGGCAAAAAAAGTACCGGGACTGACTGATGTCATTGTGGCAACCGATGACGAAAGAATTATCAACGCTTGTTCCGAATATGGAATACCCACTATTATGACCTCTTGCCAATGCCCTACAGGTACCGACAGAGTTGCAGAAGTAGCGAGTAAAATATCAGCCGATATTTATGTAACAATTCAAGGTGACGAACCTTTATTGGAACCATTAGTTGTGCAGGAAGTCATCAACATTATGACAAGTGATTCATCTGTTTGTTGCGCTACTTTAAAAACAACATTCAAAAATCCTGTCGATGTTGTTAACGGAACTACCCCAAAAGTAGTATGCGACTCAAATAATGACATTATGCTTTTTTCCCGTGCACCTATTCCTTACCCTAAAGCTTCATTGGAGTATAAATATTACAAACCAATGGGAGTTTATGCTTTCAAACCGGAAATTTTAAAACTGTATGTCAGTTTAGAACGAGGTAATATTGAAAAAATAGAAGATATAGAATTACTTAGGTTACTGGAAAACGGTATTAAAATCAGAATCAAGGAAGTAGAATCGGAGACAGTTGCCGTTGATACGGAAAAAGACTTAAACAGAGTACGTAAACTTATCAGTAACAAATTAAGATGAATATCCGTAAAAGAGTGACAATAGAACGATGGAATATTTGCTTTAGTAAAGCAGAACCACCGGACATTATCAGCGGTGCCATCGATATATCTTGTTTTTCATGGATGAAGCATGATTACAAAGATAGAGCCTTTGCCGATCCTTTTATTCTAAAAGCAGATTCCGATTTCATAGAAGTTCTTGTAGAAGAACTTCCTTTTATGCGTGCAGATGCGTATTTATCTAAATTAAAGATAGATGCCAATAGCTTCAGACTTTTAGAGAAAAAAACAATTCTAAAAAATAAAACTCATTTTTCATATCCTCAAATCATCCGCTATAATGGGAATATCTATATAGTTCCAGAAAATACAGTTTCGGGAAAACTTGATCTCTACCGATATGATGAAGAAGCGGAGCAGTGCTGTTTCGTGAAAACGTTGATAAACACTCCGGTTGCCGATGCGACAATTGTTTTCCACAATAATGAATATTGGCTATTCGGAAATAAAAAAGATAACAAGAACCTATACTTGTGGAAATCGGCAGAAATATTCGGAAACTATGAACCGCAAGAAGGAGTTTTAATAAAAAGTAACTTCAAAGGAAGCCGTATGGCAGGGGCTTTCTTTGAGATTGCCGGGAAGCTATACCGTCCTTCACAAGATTGCAACACGGGATATGGTGCAGGAACCATTATCCAGCGTGTAGATAAGTTATCACTTTCCGAGTACCGGGAAAACGAAGTTGAACACATATATCCCTTTCCTCAATCCTATTACAATAAAGGGACACACACACTTAATTTTTATAATGAATTGTGTGTGGCAGACGGATATACACACGAAGTGAATTATTTCAAAGGGAGTTGGTATTGGTTATGCCGTAATATCCGACGTTTCTTTATAAAAAGCTATTAGTAATTTAAATATACATGACTATGAATTATCCATTTGACGGAACCATTAAAACTAGAAAAATTGAGAAGTGGAGTATCGCTGAATTTATAACCGAAATTTTCTATATCATCGTAGAAAAAAGTGGGCTTATAAGAATCGCTCCTGATTATTTTCACAATTTACGTCACAAATATTTTAGAAAAAAATATTTGAGACAAGACAAAAACGGGAACAAATATTTCAATTTTAAAGGGATAAAGTTAGCATACGTAGAGAGATATGATGAAACACGTACTCTGCATTTTGTCTTTCAAGACACACTCGCATTTCACACTCTTTACAATGACGACTATAACAGCCGGCTCGTGAAAAAACTTGACCTGCTAATGAATGAGGGCCCCTTTGGATATACTGATAAAGAAAAAGGAATAGATGTGACCGTAAAGTCCAAAGATATTGTTATCGATGCAGGTGCATGGTTAGGAGATTTTGCAGCCTATGCTGCTTTTAAAGGAGCTACCGTTTACGCTTTCGAGCCTACCGATGATGTTTATAATATGTTACTGAAAACAATTGATTTAAATAAAGAAGTGAGTGGAAAAATCATACCGGTCAAATTAGGATTAGGAGATACTGAGGAAGAACTTAAAATAGGCATTAAGAGATCTTCAATTAGTGGCAGCAATAGTTTTATTGACGATTTATCCATGAGCTCTTACGAAACTGCACATATCACAACAGTTGATTCATTCGTCAATCAACATAAGTTAGAACGCGTTGATTTTATCAAATCGGATATTGAAGGTTTTGAAAGAAACTTACTTACAGGCGCAAAGGAAACATTAAAAAGATTTGCTCCTAAATTGGCAATCTGCACTTATCACTTACCTGATGATCCTGAGACATTAGAAAAGATAATAAAAGAAGCCAATCCTAATTACACAGTAATACAACTAAAACATAAGTTAATAGCAACTGTAGTCAAATAATAATACCGCTTAAATAAACATGCCGGAATCACGAACTCATAAAAGTTTGCTGAATGCAAAAGTCAACCTGATATTCTATTTTATCAGTTTAGCCCTTGCTTTCTTTTCCCGAAAAATTTTCTTGGATTGTTTGGGGGCAGACTTTATTGGGTTAACGGGAACCATCGGCAATATGCTCTCTTTCCTGAATTTAGCGGAATTAGGAATCGGGACAGCCTTTTACGTTTCACTCTATAAGCCTCTATTCGATCAGGATAAGAAAAAGATTAATGAGATTATTTCCGTACTGGGATATTTGTACCAAAAATTAGGATTGCTAATATTAAACGCCGGGATTATATTAGGATGTTTCTTCCCTCTGATATTTAAAGATACCACTCTTTCGTTAGGGATTATTTACTTTACCTACGTATCTTATTTATCTTCCTCATTACTCACTTATTTCATAAACTACAAACAAACTTTATTATCTGCTGATCAGAGGAATTATATTGTCATTGCTTATTTAAATACAGCCAGAGTATTAAAAGTAATTATCCAAATAGCAATTACATATTACACCCATAATTACTATTATTGGATAGCGATGGAATTACTTTTCGGAATTTGCTATTGCTTCGTCTTGAATTGGAAAATAAAGCAAACATACCCATGGCTAAAAACGAATATACATAGAGGAAAGGAATTGCTGCCTCACTATAAAGAGACAAAAACCAAAATAAAACAAATAGCAGTGCAACGTCTCAGCTTCTTTGCTTACGAACAAGCGTTGCCCCTTATTATATTTGCATTTACATCTTTACAAATTGTAGCTTATTACAATAACTACACTTTAATTACTACATCTCTTACAATACTTATATTCAACGTACTCGGAAGCGTCGGAACAAGTGTAGGAAATTTAATTGCAGAAGGCAATAGAGAAAAGATAATAAATATATTTTGGGAAATATATTCCCTCCATTTACTTATAATCGGAGTATGTATTTTTGCCGTCTATCACCTGATAAATCCTTTTATAATACTCTGGTTAGGGGAAAAATATATTTTGAATAACACAACTTTAATCCTTATCCTTTCTAATCTTTTTATCAGAAATTATTTAGAAACAAATTATAATTTTCTTAGAGGATACGGATTATTTGATGATGTATGGGCATCATATACCGAAGCCGGAATTAATATTGTTTTAGCAATAACATTCGGATATTTTTATGGAATAAATGGAGTATTGATAGGCGGCGTCACAGGAACCGCATTGAATACTTTTATCTGGAAGCCTTATTATTTATTCCATAATGGATTTAAACAATCATCAAAGCATTATTATAAAACAACTATAAAATATATGATTCTTTTGATTATTGCCTGGATCATTTCACATCACCTATTATCGTTTATCGTCATAGCAAATAATAATATTTTCTATAATTGGATATTATCAGCTATCGCTACTTTATTAACTATAAGTATTATTTGGGGAAGTATTCTTTATCTCTTCACCAACGAAACAAAAAAATTATGCAATCGCATTTATTATCTTATGAACTCTAGAAAACTAAAATTATAAAGTTATGAAAGTGTCGGTACTTATTCCCGTTTATAATGTAGAGAAATATATTGAAAAGTGTATAATATCCATTATTAATCAAACAATGACTAATGATGTTGAATGTATTATTCTAAACGATTATACACCTGATAAAAGTATAGAAATTGTTAACGATATACTATCTTCTTACAATGGAAATATCAGTTTTCGGATCATCAATCATGAACAAAACAAAGGACTTGCAGTAGCAAGAAACTCATTAATAACAGCAGCTACAGGAGATTATATCATCCATATTGATAGCGATGATTACTGTGAACCAGATATGATAGAAAAAATGTATCAAAAAGCTATAGAAAAAGATGCTGATATTGTAGTAGCTGATTATTATAAGACTGAATATAAAAAAGAAATATATCAACATGCTATCGTTTCTGCAGATCCTGATATAAATATTAAATTATATTTTAGGGGATATGCTGCGACTTATGTCTGGAACAAACTTGTAAAACGTAGTTTATACACCACCCATCACTTAAAAAATCCTGAAGGATTAAATAATTTTGAAGATGCATATATGTGTATATGCTGGTTTCTATTTGCTCAGAAGGTGTCATACTGTCCATTTGCTTTTGTACATCACATAGTATTCAACGTTAATTCTTATACGAATTGTAAAAACTTCAAATCGTTAAAAGATCAGATAGGTATATGCAACGAAATTGAACATGTATTAAAAAGGAATGGAAAATATAAACAATTTGAACAATGTTTTCAAATTTACCTTGCAGGATTACAATTCAACCTATTAAAGAATAGCCATGGGAACTTGCAAAGAAAATGGAACAAAGATTATAAAATAGCTATACGTTACATATTAAAGCACAATGGTCTGAATAGTTGGCAAAAAACAGCTTTAGCTTTTGCTTCATGCAATATGCTTTGGATATTCAACCTGTTACGTTATTTAAAGAGATTACAAAATCAGATATTACGCAATAATTAATTTAAATCCATAGTTTCTAAAGAAAGAATTTATGCAAACAAAGTACCAGAATTATAATCTATTAAGAAATGATATGACAAATGTAACAGAATGGAAAACCGGATTATTATTTTTACTAATCATACTAATAAATCCTATTGCGGGTATAAGTTTGTATATTATCTATATTATAATAGAAGATAATATCAATATCCAACTATTACCATTTTGTTTACTAACAATATTATTTCTCTGTGCTTTGAACAATACCAAAGTACCGTTTAGCGATCAAGTACGGTATTATGATTATTTTAAACATTTAAGTAAACATTCTGTAACATATAATTTCACAGAGTTTAAAGATTATGGATTTGTTATCATCAATTACATTCTTTA
Organism: uncultured Bacteroides sp.; assembly: GCA_902492205.1. GTDB lineage: Bacteria > Bacteroidota > Bacteroidia > Bacteroidales > Bacteroidaceae > Bacteroides. The sequence continues at coordinate 284,099 of CABUKU010000002.1, forward strand.
TTTTTTCTTTAGGGGAAATACACATTTATATGGCATATCAATTACATTTATACAATATAGTTTACTAATGTACACAGCCTATCTTTTTGCAAAGGCTAACAAACACTCATCAACAACATTATTATTCACATTGATATTAATTGCTTTTATTCCTTATATTTTTGCACAAACCTCACATACTCTCCGCCAAAATATTGCAGCCTGCCTTTTATGCTATATTCTAATAGAATATGCATTCTATAAAAAGAAAAAATGGTGGTCAATGATTTTAATGGTAAGTATCCATTGGTCGAGTATCATTTTTATTCCTCTTTTCTTTTTACCATTTTTAAAAGAGAGAATTTCTAAAAAGAATTTCATCCTCTACTTAGGAGTCATTATTTGCTTAATCTTTTTCAAATACATTTTATCAAACATACTTCCTTCAACAAACAGGATAGAATTAGCACAAGGATATATTAGCCAAGCTACAAATAGTCGTGGCTTTGGAGAATACTTAGTATATATACAAAATATCATTCTCTTTATATCATTGTTTTTTTGTACTTACATAAAACGAATAAAAACACATTCAACAGGCATTATTTATTTTACAAATTTTCTTTTAATTCTCTTATTTTTTAATATCATATCAGGAAAAGGAGAATTTGTAGTCAGAATCAACTTCTACATTTGGTATTTAATGCCATTTATTATCACATATATACTATCAAACTTTAAATTCAATAAGAAGGTTTACCTGATGGCAAGTGGATTAATTATATCATTTTTTATTTATTATATGGAATATATGACACCTTATACTTATAAGTTACCCACCACATTTTATAAATGTCCCCTCTTCCAGTATTTTATTAATTTTTCATTCTAAAATGAATATTATGCCAAGAAATCCAAGTATTGATATTTTAAAATGCTTTGCAGCAGTTTTAATTACAAATTCCCACATGGATATATTATACCATCCTTATGATTTTTTAGCCACTGGAGGGGCGATAGGAGATGTTTTATTTTTCTTTTGCTCAGGTTTTACTCTATTTTTAGGAAAAACTATCAGATTTGATAATTGGTATAAAAAAAGAATTTACAGAATATATCCTACAATTTTTGCGGTGGCTCTCTATTCTTCAATTATATTCAATAAAAACTATAATATAACAGATCTTTTAATAAATGGAGGAGGATGGTTTGTTGCATGTATAATGATTTATTATATACCTCTTTATTTTATAAAAAGATATTGGATAAAACAAGTTAATGTTGCTTTTATAATAGCAGCTATCATAACTATTATTTGGTATTTATTTGAAAATCGCTCTACCATTTTCATGTATGGAAACACATTTTTTAAATGGTGTCATTATTTTCTATTTATGTTACTGGGAGCAATAATAGGTAAATCAAAAAAAGAATGGAATTTTTCTTTAAAACAAGACTCTATATCATTGATTATTAGCATAATATTGTATTATATAATTCTTTTTGCAGGCGAAAAAAATGAAATAATATCTCAATTTCAAATTTTATCTTTAATTCCCTTATTATCCATAACTATTTATTTCTTTAAAATATGCAATTCACAATTTATATTGAAGCTTGCTAAAACAAAAATAATCGATTGGCTCATTACTTTAATAGCCACTTTAACATTAGAAATTTATTTAGTTCAAGCAACAATGTTTACAGATAAAATGAATAATATATTCCCATTCAACATTCCACTAATGTTTGTTGCTATCATCATAGTAGCATACTTTATTAAAATATTATCCCGACTGTTCACCCAAACCTTTAGCGAAAACCAATATATATGGAAAGAAATATTTAAGATAAAATGAGCTAAGACACATTTAAAATATAAAATAATTATGCACATCGTTTATATCAGTCGTGAATATGTCCCTACTCTAAGAGGTGGAGGAATTGCAAGTTACCTTTATACTGTTGCTCATGCAATAGCTTCAAAGGGGCATAATGTTACCGTTATCTGTGCTTCCGACAATACCCGAACATGTTCGGACAGTATGGATAAGAACGTAAAAATCGTCAGATTGCAAGGAGGAGATTTCTTCTTGCCACAAGCGGAAAAAGGCATTTCACTTAAAAAATTACGTTTTGCATATCGCTATCATTCATACAGGCACCGGGTAGCAGAAGCAATAACACAAATACACAAAGAAAGTAAAATAGATATTATAGAATCTGCCGATTTCGGGGATGAAGATATTTTTATTGATCGGAAGTTAAACATTCCGCTTGTAATCAGGCTGCACACTCCCATCGGTTCGTCGGTTCCAACTACACTCAAGAATAAAATATTATCTTTTTTACAACCAAAGAAATTGTTGTGTGAGAGATTGGAAAATACAAAGTACATAAGTGCTTGTTCCGAATATATAAAAAAACAAGCTATAAGTTACTATAAACTTAATCCTGATAAGATAAAGACAATCTACAATCCCATTAATACAGATATTCTACTTACTTTATCCTTTCCGGTTCAATCAATAGAAAAAGATAATATAAACATTTGTTATGCAGGTACTATATGCGAGGCTAAAGGGGTAAAAGAATTGATTGAAGCATGTGAATTATTAAGGGCAAATGGATTAAATATACATTTAACTTTAGCGGGAAAAATGGGAACATGGGGATTACAGCAAAAACAGCTTGCTTCGCAAAAAACATGGTGTGAATTCATGGGTAATCTCCTTCATAAAGAGGTATTCCGATTATATATGGAATCGTATATAGCCTGTTTTCCCTCTTGGGAAGATACATTCGGCTTAACATGTGCCGAAGCTATGTTGACAGGAACTATAACAATAGGCAGTACCTCAGGAGGCATGAGTGAAATTATCGAAGATGGAAAAGATGGTTTTCTTGTTAAACCTAAAAACAGTCAACTGCTTGCCCGAACCATTGAAAAAGCTATCAAGATGAGTGAACGGGAAAAGGAAGCTATGTCTGCATTAGCTAAAGAGAAAATTATGAATAAATTCAGCACGGATGTAATTGTAAAACAGATGTTGGAATATTATCAAAACATTATAAACAAAGTTAATAATGAAAAAACATAGCCTAAAAGAATTGATTAAAAGTGATTATTTACGAATAAGCAATAACCTTAATTGGTATAAATACATAAAAATATATTTTTTAAACCCTCGCGGAAAATATATATTCTGGCTACGCGCATACCAAGTATTAATAAATAAAAATAATACACATTACCCCCATATTTTATATCTTTTCATTACTAAAATTATATATAAACATTATAGTTTATTGATAGGAATGCAAATACCAGCAAGAACTAAGATAGGAAAAGGTTTTTATTTCGCACATTATTATGGTATTGTTATTAATGAGAATGCCATAATTGGTGATAATGTAACTATTTATAACGAAGTTACCATTGGATATGCCCGAAGTCATAAAACAGGAAAGGAAGGTGCTCCAATCATTGGCAACGGAGTAGTCATATTTCCCGGAGCAAGAATCATTGGTCCTATTACAGTCGGAAATTACAGTATTATTGCTCCTAATGCAGTTGTAATAAATGATGTGCCGTCAGAAAGTGTTGTTGGCGGTATTCCTGCTAAAATAATATCCCAAAATGGCAGTTATGGATATTTTAATAATTAATTCTTATTTAATCATATCTAAATTATGAAAATACTTTGGGTAAACCCGGAATTCCTTGATTACAGAGTACCTGTATATGATGCATTAAATAAATTATGCAACAACGAACTGTATGTTGTTTATTCAGGCTTAGCTACTCCGCAAAGGGTGATCGAAAAGATGAACGCTGCGTTAAAAGAGAACTCCATTCCACTCTATAATGATTTTCAACTAATCATCGGCAGCACAAAAAGTAACTTGGCTAATTCTTATGTGAGTTTCCGTTACCCAAAAAAATTAATGAAAACGATCAAACGGATAAAACCGGACATTATCATTTGTGAGGGATTCTTTAAATGGTCACCCTATGCTATGCTTCAGGCAAAGTGTATGAGAATACCTCTCTTTGTAGTGTATGAAAGGACTGAACACACGGAAAGGAACTGCCCTAAATGGCGGGAATGTGGAAGAAAGCTTTGGTCGCCGTTCATCAAAGGATTTTTCATAAATGGAAAACTTACACACGAATATTTAAAGCAAATAGGATATGGTAAAAAAATGATTTATAAGACAGGTATGGCAGCAGATAGCTACATACTCAAAGAAAAAAAGGATTTATTCACTAACGAGGAAAGATTGATACTGAAAGAACAAATAAAAGTTAATAAAGGAATAACTTATCTTTTTGTGGGGCAAATGGTGCCAAGGAAAGGAATACAATATCTTTTGGCGGCATGGAAGAATCATACTCATAACTTCCCATTGGATAATCTTCTTTTAATAGGAGACGGCAATCTTTTGAATAATTTCAAAAAAGAATATTCTCATATTAATTCTATTAAGTTCTTAGGGAACATCAACTATGATGAAATATATAAATATTATGCAATCGCTAATGTATTCATCATCCCTACTTTAGAGGATAACTGGAGCTTAGTTGTGGCCGAAGCAATGGCTTGCGGTCTTCCCGTCGCTTGTTCTATTTATAACGGATGTTATCCTGAATTGGTAATAGAAGGGAGAAACGGGAAATTATTCGATCCACTCAAAGAAAAAACGATTATTGAGACTTTATCTTATTTTCATACAGTCAACTTAGAAGAAATGGGAAAAAATTCGATAAAAATAGAATCTCACTATAATCCGGATACCATAGCTATAAATATATATAATGCTTGTAATGAAATAAATATAAATACACTAAAAGATGAAAGAAATTAAAGATATAAACGAACTTCGTTCTATCCAATTAGAGGCACTAAAAGACGTGCATAAATTTTGCAAAGAAAACAATCTAAGATATTTTCTTGCATACGGCACATTATTAGGCGCAGTTCGCCACAAAGGGTATATTCCATGGGACGATGATATTGATATTATAATGCCTCGTCCTGACTATGAACAATTTTTTAAGTTATATGGCAATAAAACTTACGAAGCATCCTGTTTCAAAAGTAATAAAATCCACCCGTATTTATATGGCAAAGTTTATGACAAAAGAACTATTTTAAAAGAAAATATCACCTTTGACTTAGAAAATGGCGTTTATATTGATATATTCCCTTTAGATGGAATTCCTGCAAATCAACAAGAAGCACAAAAACTATTTAGAAAGATACATCGACTAAAAAAAGTCATGAATCTCAAAAAGAATAAGATAAACGGAGGTAGACGAGGATTAAGCAAACAAGTAGTATTTATTATATTACAAAGTTTTGTTTTTTTTATTTCCTATAAATGGATTGTGAATAAAATAAACAATTTAGCTCAACGCATACCTTACAACTTCGCCAATAATTATGTTAGCGTATTAACAGAAGGTGGTTATCCAACAGTTCATCTAAAAAGAGATTGTGAAGATTATACATTAATGGCCTTTGAAGGTGCTTTATTCAATGTTCCCAAAGAATATGATAAGATTTTAACCAATATTTATGGAGATTATATGCAATTACCTCCTGAAAGTAAAAGAGTATCAACCCATTCTTTCAAAGCTTGGTGGAAATAAACTATAAAATAATAGAATATATGCAAGCATTAATTTTAGCAGCAGGATTCGGAAAGCGTTTACAGCCAATAACAAATAATATTCCTAAATCATTAGTCGAAATAAATGGTACGCCTTTATTAGTAAATGCATTGGAATGTTTATCAGGAAGAAATATTACCGAAGTCCTAATTGTTGTCGGAGATAAGAAAGATATTATAATTAACAGAATAGGTCATTCCTATAATGAAATGAAAATCATCTATATAGAAAACCCCATTTATAGCAAAACAAATAATGTGTATTCATTATGGTTAGCTCAAAATTATGTGCACGATGATTTAATAATGTTAGAATGTGATCTATTTTATCATCGTGAACTAATAGATATTATACTCTCCGGAAAGGCTTCTTGTAACATATTAGTATCCCCTTTTAATAAATTGACTATGAATGGAACTGTAGTGAATATTACAGAAAACAATCAAGTTACCTCATTGATTACAAAGCAAAAACAAAAGAATGTTTTCGATCATACCAACTTAATGAAAACAGTAAACATCTATTTTTACAAACGAGAATTCATTCTTAACAAATTTTTCCCTGCTATAGATTTATTTATAAAAACACAAGGTGTCAATAGCTATTATGAATTAATATTAGGTTCACTAATATATTACGGGAATTCTGATATATCTGCAATCTGTATTAATGAATCCAAATGGTGTGAAATAGATAATATTGAAGATTTAGAACTTGCAAAAAAGAAATTTAACATCCATAACAACAAACAAAAATGAAACTAAACAGAGCAGACATTCAAAACATAACAATGAACATAAGCAAAGCAGCATACATCCAGTTAATAAACATAAACATTCCCGGCAATAGGGATATATATCTATTAAACACGTTAATAGAACAGACAGGAGAATTATACAAACAACTTGAAAGCGGATATGCCTATATTACTCTTGAAGACTATAACAGCTTCAAAGATAATTATGCGTTGATGCTAAAGACACTGAAAACTCTTTGCTATACTTTCAGGAAACAGACGTATTATCCTGACATCAAAGAACAGGTATCCCAATTAAAAAGACACACCAAAATGCTGGACGAAATAGGTTACGACATTCCAACTTTCAATAAAGACATTTCACCGAAAGGGAAGGAAAGAAGGGATAGGGATTTGGCGGAAATGGAAGGATAGAAGTATGCAACCTAAAATTCTTTTTATTCTTCACCTCCCCCCTCCTATTCATGGAGCAGCAATGGTGGGAAAATATATACAAGACAGCAAACTTATTAACAAAAAGTTTGACTGTCGGTATATTAATTTATCTACATCCAAGAATCTACAAGAGATAGGGAAAGTAAGAATAAGTAAATTAACGGATTATTTTAAGCTGTTGGTTCATATTTATCGGACAGTGAAAAAAGAGAAGCCGGACTTATGTTATGTTACTCCAAGCATGCGTAAACTGGGATTTTACAAAGATTCCCTTATTATCATTATGCTTAAAATGATGAATGTAAAGATTGTGGCACATTATCATAACAAAGGACTATCCAAATGGGCAGATAATCCTATGGACAATCTCTTTTGCAGGTTATTTTTCAAGAAGCTAAAAGTTATTTTATTGGCAGATACCCTTTATCCGGATATACAAAAATATGTAGAACGGAAAGATGTATTTATTTGCCCCAATGGTATTTCTAAAATACAGGACGTAAAAGGTAAAAAAGAAAAGACGCTCCCACACATATTATTTTTGAGCAATATGATGAAAGACAAAGGAGTATGGGATTTAGTGAATGCCTGTAAAATAATAAAAGAAAATGGAGTTTCTTTCCATTGTGATTTTGTGGGGAAATGGAGTGATATTGATGAAACTTCTTTCAACGAGAAAATAAAAGAAGATAATTTATCAAGTAATATCACAGCGCATGGAGCTAAATACGGAAACGATAAAAATATATTTTTTGAAAACTGTGATATTTTTGTGTTTCCTACTTTTTATTTTAACGAGTGTTTCCCTTTAGTGTTGCTTGAGGCTATGCAACAAGGCATTCCGTGTATAAGTACCAATGAAGGAGGAATCCCTGACATTATTGAAAATGAAGAAACAGGATATATTGTCAGTAAACATAATCCGCAAGAGTTAGCAGAAAAGATAACTTTGCTAATCAAGAATCCGGAACTATGCAAGCAAATGGGAGAAGCAGGCAAAAAGAAGTTCGAAAAAGAATTTACCATTGAGCAATTTGAGAAGAGATTTGTGGGAATACTTACCTGCATAATCGATCAATAAACAAAAAGAGAATATCACTTGTTAAAATGCAATTAAATTCATTACTTTGTATCATATACAATCAAAAATTATAAAGTGTGAAACTAACCAACTTTACATATAACTCATGGGATTGGCATTTAGAAAATTTAGAATTGGATACTGTTAATCTAATCGTCGGGAAAAATGCTGTAGGAAAATCCAAGACTATTGCCGCTCTGAATGAAGTAATCTTACTCTTACTGCAAAAGTTAGCCAATAATCCATTTAATGTAAATTGCAAATTGACATTCACAGAAAAAGAAGAAAAAATAGAATATGAATTCAATATTTCCGATAAAATAATTAAAGAGGAATACTTAACTGTCGATGGAAAAGAGTTACTTAACAGACAAGAGACTCAAGCAAACTTGCATAACGAAGATATCAATCCTCCGGAAAATAAACTCGTATTACATGTGAGAAGAGATATCAAACAATACCCATATATTGAAAAAATAATGCAATGGGCGGAAAATTCACATGGAGTATTGTTTAATGAGTTGGATTATAGTGGAGATTCAAGCGTATATTCTTATTTAATGGTACAAGCGGAATCACTCTATAACATGACAAGCGCACTAACAACTTCTTCCGTAAAAAAAGTAATAAAAACCGTCAAGGGAATGGGCTATCCCATTAAAAATATCAGAATACAAGATCCAGCTAAACTTAAAGCCGTAGAGTTCTTGGAAGAAGGAGTGGATCATTATCTATGGTATTTCGACTTATCCAAAGGTATGTACAGAACAATTTATCTTTTGATATTTGTTGAATATTTAGCCACTCTAAAAACACCCAAAATGTTGGTTATAGATGATTTATGCGAGGGATTGGACTATGACAGAGCTACAAAGTTAGGTAAGTTTTTATTCGATTTCTGTCTTGAAAATGATATTCAACTGATAGCAAGCTCAAACGACAATTTTTTAATGGATGTTGTAGATATTCAGTATTGGAATGTATTACAAAGAAACGGAGAAGTAGTGACGGCTATCAATAAACATAATAATCCGCAATTATTTGAGAATTTCAGCTATACAGGTCTTAGTAATTTTGATTTCTTTTCTTCAGACTATATAGCACGACACAACGGAAAGCAGAAGAATGAATAAAAGAAAAATAGCAATTTTCGTTGAAGGACAGGCAGAACTGATATTTACACGTGATCTCCTCTCAAAATGGTTTCAGCATGATAGTAATGTGATCGGTTTTGACTGTTATAATCTCCGTTCCAATAATTTCAACTACTCTCCTTACAAGATGGGTTCGATGGAAAGTGAAAATTATTACATGATAGTAAATGTGGGAAATGATAGAAGTGTATTATCCAAGATGATTAGTGAGGCTCCACGACTAAAAAATACCGGATATCAGACTATTATCGGACTTAGGGATATGTTTTGCGATGATTATCATAAAAAGGTTATGAATCGGACTATTCATTCAGAAATAAATGAAAAGTTCATTGCAGGTACTCAAGAAACTATAAATCATTGCGAAAACAAGGAACTGCTTCATTTCCATTATGCCATAATGGAAGTGGAAACATGGATTTTAGGAATGTATCAAGTATTAGAAAAAATAAACAATAAATTAACTCCGGCATTTATAAAAAAACAGTTAAAAGTCGATTTAACTACAAATGATCCGGAAAACCACATTTACCATCCGGCACAATGTTTAGACAACATATATGGACTGGTCGGAGAAAAATATGGCAAACATGAAGGAGATATTGCCCGCATTACAGCACAACTGACTAGACAAAACTATAAAGAATTGTTAGACTCTCCCAATTGTTCTTCTTTTAATAAATTTACACATGACGTTTTAAACCTAGATTAATTATGACTATCGCCATAGACTTTGACGGAACAATAGTGGAAAACCGCTATCCTAAAATAGGAATAGAAATGCCTTTTGCAACGGATACACTGAAAATGCTGCAACGTGACAAGCATAAGCTTATCTTATGGACTGTGCGAGAAGGTGATTTGCTGGATGAAGCAGTGGAATGGTGCAAAAAAAGAGGAATAGAGTTTTATGCTGTCAACAAAGATTATCCTGAAGAACAAAGCAAACATACGAACTACTCACGCAAAATAAAAGCGGATTTATTCATAGATGACAGAAACGTAGGAGGACTACCCGACTGGGGAATCATTTACAGAATGGTGAATGAGAGAATATCTTATAAAGATGCTATTTTATCCAAAGAGGCTACACCTCAAAAAAAGAGCCTGTTTTCTTGGTTATCCGGAAAATAATCCTCCACTGAATAAGTCAGTACAAAATCAGGCTGAACCAGATAATGAATGGTATAAACACGTTGCAGTTCCGTTCTATATTCCTGCGCAGTGAATGTACCTTGTGACTGTGGCAGAAAAGGAGAAATACGAATATGCTCTTTCAGTTCGGTATCTTCCATTCCTACCATCTTATAGACGGTTTCTTTCGCAGACCAATGTAGAAGCAGATGATTCACTTCATCTTCCTTACATATAATAGCATCTTCTTCGGGAACTAAAAACTTATGACGCACTTTAAAAACTTTCTCTCCATGTTGCTCAATGTCTATTCCCACCTCTTTTGTGGGATGCAAAGCAACAGCTACATATCCACGGGTATGTGATATGCTGATACGGAATGAACCGTCTTCCAAATATGGCTTGCCTATGGGAGTATATGCAATCTTCTTTTCCTCTTCGCAAAGAACGGATAAAAGCACTCTGACCGCAAGCCATTCTTTTTTACGGGTATCAGCAGAGAAACGTTGAAGCTGGTTCTCATAGAAAGATTTATCTGGAAGTGAGGAAAGCAATTCATCCATGCTTTCCTCCATCTTCCAGACTCCCTGTCTAAAATCGCCAATTTTTGCCACAAGATATAATGCCATATCAATCTTGTCCCGCTTCTTCGGGATTGATCGTAACTTTTACTTTCAATATACGCCGGTTATCCATTGCCAACACTTCAAAGACATAGTTATTGTAGTCCAGTTTCTCATGAAGCACAGGAAACTCTCCTTTTATCTCCAACAGAAGCCCGGCAAGCGTATCGGCATCTCCTGCCACTGCTTCAAATTCTGCAGGATTTGCTTTAGTTATTTTATAGAAATCGGAAAGTAATGTTTTAGCTTCGAATACATAAACATTATCTTTCAATTTAGCGAATGTACGCTCTTCATCATCATACTCATCATGTATTTCGCCCACAATCTCCTCAATAATATCTTCCATTGTCACAATACCTGATGTTCCTCCAAATTCATCAACCACAATAGCAATATGGATCTTATTGGATTGAAAATCGCGTAGCAAATCGTCAATCATTTTTGTTTCGGGCACAAAATAAGCCGGACGAATCAATGATTGCCAACGAAAATTATCTCCTTTATTCAAGTGGGGCAACAAGTCTTTAATATAGAGAATGCCTTTTATATTGTCTTTAGAACCTGCATAGATAGGGATACGTGAATAAGCATTGTCTATAATGCACTTCAGCACGTCCTTATACGGAGTTTTAATATCCAAATCAACCACATCGAGACGGGAGGTCATTACTTCTTTTGCCGTCTCACCCCCAAAACGTATGATACCTTCAAGGATATTGTTTTCCTCTGAAATCTCATTCTTATCCGTAAGCTCCAAAGCCTGTGACAGTTCATTGACCGAAAGATTGTAGTTCTTTTTGGCAATGCATTTATTCACCAAAGTAGTGGAATGCACCAATAAAGAAGACAACGGACGGAAGAACGACACTAAAAATGAAATTACAGGAACTGCCTTCCGGCAGAATTTCAATGTATATTGGGCCGAATATATTTTCGGCATTATCTCGCCAAACAATAACAGCAAAAAGGTCAGGACAACGGTTATTACCAAAAACTCCAGCCAAATGGAAGTCCCGAAATTAATTATGCTTGCAAAGAAATAGTTACAGAGCATAATGATAGTTACATTTACGAAATTATTGGATATTAATATAGTAGCCAATAAACGCTCGGAATCTTCGAGCAAAGCCGTAATCTTCGCATCGGCAGGATGCTTTTCCTGCTCAATATCGTTTAAATCAGATGGAGAAAGAGAGAAAAAAGCAATTTCTGAAGCAGAAACAAAACCTGAAGCATATAATAGCAAAACAGCAAGAATCAATGCTATTATTGCTCCCACGGAAGGAGAAGTAACGGTAACACCGTTGAAAAGATTCGCCAAAAAGTCTTCAAATTGGCATAAATACGAGTCTGGGTCCAAGGATCTGGGTTTTAGTTAAACATTTATTTAGTTGAGAGTTAAAAATGGAGAGTTGAGAGTGGAAGAATATTAACTCTCCATACTCAATTCTCCATTCTCAACTCAAAACGGCAAATCGTCTGCCGGATTATCTTGCGGCATCTGCTGCTGAGGCTGTGCCGGAGCTGCCGAAGGAGCCGGGGCATAACTTCCTTGTTGGGAAGTTCCCTTAGGAGTCAGCATTTCCATATTATCTACAAAGATCTCGGTAACATAGCGTTGGATACCGTTTTTATCATCATAAGAACGGGTACGTATTTTACCTTCAAGGTAGAGTTTATCGCCTTTATGAACATACTTATCTACCACTTCGGCCATTCTTCCCGAAACCACAATGTTGTGCCATTCGGTACGGTCGGGTACTTGTGTACCATTAGATAAAGTATAGCCTCTTTCTGTGGTAGCCAAAGTAAAATTAGCCACGCCATTACCGCTATCAAAGTATCTAACGGCAGGATCTCTGCCTACATTTCCTATTAATATAACTTTATTTACTGACATATTCTTCTATTCATTTTATATTTATTGGCTTCAAAATTAAGTAGAAATCACTTAGCAAACAAGTATTACAGATAAAAATATTCAGACTACACCAAATACTTTTCCATGAAAGAGTGAATCAAGCGGGGAACTGCATACCTCTCTAATTCATCTACTTCCACTTTCTGATAGGCAGAAAAAGACTTTGAATCTTCCGGTAACTCCACCTCATAAAAGTTCGCATAAATAACCCGGTGAGACAACACATGTTTCACATTCTTCAATACGCAACGAACGGATGGGACTTCCCCATCGGCAAATAAGCTACGAAAATCCGGAAGTGCAAACAACTCTTCTTCCGTAACTTCCACATCAGTTTCAATCAATGGAAATTCAAACAGATTCTTCCAAATATCCTTGCCGCTCCGTTTATTTAAAAATGTATGCGCGCCCATGCGTACATATATATAATTGAAATAACGGTTTATTGTTTTTGTTTTATGCTGTTTTACGGGTAATTTGCTAACCAAGCCTTTTGCCAAAGCCACACAACTGTCTGCTAAAGGGCAAAACAAACAATTAGGAGATACAGGAGTGCATTGTATCGCTCCAAAATCCATAATAGCCTGATTATATAGTCCCGGTTGCTTCTTATCCATCATTTCATCCGCCAATGAAGCAAAAAGCTTTTTGCCTTCCGTACTGTCAATCGGGGTGTCTATACCTAAATAGCGGGAAAGCACCCGATAAACATTTCCGTCGACCACCGCATATGGAAGATTATAGGCACAAGAACAAATAGCCGCTGCCGTGTAGTCTCCTACCCCTTTTAAAGCCCTTACTCCTTCATACGTATCCGGAAATTTTCCTGTAATACTTTTGGCAGCCATATGCAAGTTGCGTGCACGTGAATAATAACCTAGTCCTTGCCAAAATTTCATTACTTCATCTTCATCGGCATTTGCCAAAGTTTCCACATCCGGGAAACGGCGAACGAAGCGAAGAAAGTAATCATATCCTTGCGCCACCCGCGTTTGTTGCAATATCACTTCGGAAATCCATATCATATAAGGATCACTCGTCTCCCTCCAAGGCAAATCACGCTTGTTGATTTCGTACCAGTCTACTAATATATCGCTAAATTTATTCAATGTGTATCTCATTTATATTCAGTTTCAAAAATACATCATTTGAACGAATGTACGTGTATAACAGGAGTATGAAAATACTTTTTTTCAAAAATGTTCAGAATATATTTTTTTGAGAAGCTAAAAAGCTATATATTTGCATTCCAAAAAATTAGAAGTATATAATAAATTATTTTTAGCGAAAATGACAAAAGCAGATATTGTAAACGAGATTACAAAAAACACCGGTGTTGATAAGGTGACAGTGCTTACTACCATTGAAGCGTTCATGGATGCAGTGAAAGAATCTCTTTCTAAAGAAGAGAATGTATATCTTCGTGGATTTGGTAGCTTTGTAGTGAAGAAAAGAGCTCAGAAAACCGCTCGTAATATATCAAAAAATACTACGATCATCATCCCCGAGCACAACATTCCAGCATTCAAGCCTGCAAAAACGTTCACAATTTCAGTAAAGAAATAAATTAAACAAGAGTATTAACCATAAAATTTTGAAGCTATGCCAAGCGGAAAGAAGAAAAAAAGACATAAAATGTCTACTCACAAGCGTAAAAAAAGACTAAGAAAGAACAGACATAAAAGCAAAAAATAATTTTTAGTCTGAATGACAGAAATAAAGAACAAACTTGTAAAGCTATTGTCTTTCGGGTTTGTTCTTTGTTTAAGTACGAAAGATGAACAATATGTTAATTCGGATGTTCATCTAAACAAATAAAAAAGGAAATATACCGTGACAAGCGAACTCGTAGTTGATGTACAGCCCAAAGAAATTTCCATCGCGCTCCTTGAGGACAAGAACCTGGTGGAACTTCAAAGCGAAGGACGAAATGCTTCCTTCTCGGTGGGCAATATGTATTTAGGCCGCGTTAAGAAGTTAATGCCCGGCTTGAATGCCTGCTTCGTGGATGTTGGGTATGAAAAAGATGCTTTCCTTCATTATTTGGATTTAGGTCCTCAATTCAATTCTCTACAAAAGTATGTAAAGCAGACCTTAAGCGACAGGAAAAAACTCAATCCCATTTCAAAAGCAACTATTCTTCCCGATATTGAAAAAGACGGAACAGTATCCGACACATTGAAAGTCGGTCAGGAAGTAGTTGTACAGATCGTTAAGGAACCCATCTCAACCAAAGGTCCCAGACTGACATCGGAAATATCTTTCGCAGGAAGATATCTGGTGCTGATCCCTTTTAATGATAAGGTTTCCGTTTCTCAAAAAATTAAATCGAGCGAAGAGCGTGCCCGGTTAAAACAATTGCTTCAAAGTATCAAACCGAAGAACTTCGGGGTAATTGTGCGCACCGTTGCCGAAGGCAAACGCGTAGCCGAACTCGATGCAGAACTTAAAGTCCTGCTTAAACATTGGGATGAGACAATAACAAAGGTGCAAAAAACCACCAAGTTCCCAACGATGGTTTATGAAGAAACCAGCCGTACTGTTGCTTTACTGCGTGACCTTTTCAACCCTTCATTCGAAAACATCTTCATCAATAATGAAACCGTATTCGAGGAAGTAAAAGACTACGTAACTCTCATTGCCCCTGAACGGGCAGGAATCGTAAAGTTGTATAAAGGTCAACTTCCTATTTTTGATAACTTTGGCATCACCAAACAAGTCAAATCTTCGTTTGGTAAAACCGTATCTTACAAAAGTGGCGCTTATCTGATTATTGAACATACCGAAGCACTCCACGTAGTAGACGTGAACAGCGGTAACCGTTCGAAAGCAGCCAACGGACAAGAGGCAAACGCACTTGATGTGAACCTCGGAGCAGCCGATGAACTGGCACGCCAACTGCGATTAAGGGATATGGGAGGTATCATCGTTGTCGATTTTATTGATATGAATGAAGCTGAGAACAGACAAAAGCTCTACGAACGTATGTGTGCCAATATGCAGCTGGACAGAGCAAAGCACAACATTCTTCCTCTCAGCAAATTCGGATTGATGCAGATAACCCGCCAGCGAGTACGTCCGGCAATGGATGTAAACACCAGTGAAACCTGCCCTACTTGTTTCGGCAAAGGGACTATCCGCCCATCTATCCTGTTTACAGATACTTTAGAGAATAAGATTGATTACTTAGTAAACAAACTGAAGGTAAAGAAATTTACTCTACACATCCACCCATACGTAGCTGCATACGTAAACCAGGGACTTGTTTCCCTCAAACGTAAATGGCAGATGAAATATGGATTTGGAATCAAGATTATCCCAAACCAGAAGTTAGCCTTTCTGGAATATATATTCTATGACTCGCAAGGCGAGGAAATAGATATGAAAGAGGAAATCGAAATCAAATAAAAGTAAAAGGCTGTTTTTCAATTAAGGATGAACAGCCTTTTCTTTCATTACATAAAACCTAAACAAATCTTACACAAAAACTATATGGATACGACTAAATACTCATACAAACAAATCTGGATCATCACTTATCCTATCCTTGTCAGCCTCATCATGGAACAGTTGATCGGGATGACAGATACCGCCTTCCTCGGACGTGTGGGCGAAGTGGAACTCGGTGCATCTGCCATTGCAGGTGTATTCTATCTTGTTATCTTTATGATAGCTTTCGGTTTCAGTATCGGAGCACAAATACTTATTGCCCGGCGCAACGGGGAGCAGAACTACCAAACCATCGGAAGCACCTTTTATCAGGGAGTTTACTTCCTTTTGGCTATGGCAGCGGTAATGTTCACCCTGTCACAAATCTATTCTCCACATATTCTGAGCAGCATAATCAGTTCTCCCCATATCTATGATGCCTCTATCAGTTACATCAACTGGAGAGTATACGGGTTCTTCTTCTCTTTCGTAGGAGTAATGTTCCGGGCATTCTTTGTGGGAACGACACAGACCAAGACACTGACTCTGAACTCCGTAGTAATGGTATTGTCGAACGTAGTGTTCAACTATATCCTGATATTCGGAAAGTTCGGATTTCCGGCACTCGGAATTGCAGGCGCGGCTATCGGTTCGTCGCTTGCCGAGTTGGTTTCGGTCATCTTCTTCATCATTTATACATGGAAACGGATCGACTGCAAAAAGTATGGCTTGAATGTACTGCCCAAATTCCGTTGGGACACTCTTAAACGAATACTGAACGTTTCTTTCTGGACTATGATACAAAACTTCTTCTCCCTATCCACTTGGTTCACATTCTTCCTGTTTGTGGAGCATCTGGGAGAACGGGCACTTGCCATTACCAACATTATCCGCAATGTTTCGGGTATTCCTTTCATGGTATCCATGGCCTTTGCCGCCACCTGCGGTTCGTTGGTCAGTAACCTGATCGGTGCGGGAGAAACCAAATATGTAAGGGCTACCATTCGGCAGCATATCCGCATAGGCTATGCTTTCGTTATCCCTATATTGATAATATTCTGCTTATTCCCGAACGTCATACTGAGTATTTATACTGATATTCCGGAACTGCGGGAAGCCTCCATACCTTCCTTATGGGTATTATGCTCGGCTTACCTGATATTGGTTCCCGCCAATGTTTATTTCCAATCGGTATCGGGAACAGGAAATACACGCACTGCATTGGCAATGGAATTGTGTGTGCTGACTATCTATGTAGCCTACATCAGTTACATTATCCTTTATCTGAAAGCAAACGTGGCTTTGTGCTGGACTTCCGAGTCTGTTTATGGTACCTTCATCCTGTTGTTCTGTTACCTCTACATCAAGAAAGGAAACTGGCAAAGCAAACGAATATAAATTTAATCCATTGCCCAATGATTTTTATTCATTGGGCAATAAAAATAATTCATTGCCCGATGGATTATTGTTTAAATACAATTCTAAATCTTGTCAGCCCATCACTATATGTTCTCAACGAGAATGTACAGCCATGCTTGACAAGCACTTCACGGATAAATATCAAACCAATGCCCTGACCATTGGGCTTTGTGGAGAAGAACGGGCTGAACAGTTTCGTTTCCACCTCCTTACTGATGCCTTTTCCCGTATCTGCTATTTCAATGCAAACAGGATGCTGTGTGGTGGCAATGTAGATGTCACCGTCCTGTTCTATACTTTCGGCAGCATTCTTTATGATGTTTACCAAAACCTGTTCGAAAAGAGCCGGATCTATTCTCATCTCTGCCGTGTTGTCACATAAATCGAGATGAATAGTCACATTCCTGTCTCTGCAAGGGGTTTCCATGAAACGTTTGCAGGAAAATATCATTTCATTCAGATTAACAGGACTGAGTTGGGGTTCGGGTATCTTCACCACATTGGCAAAGTTGGTAATGAAGCGGCTCATGCTGAAACAACGGTCTATACACACACGCATCACTTCACGGATGTCTTCCGTTTGCTCCACATCGGTCAACGCCTGCTCTGCCGTGTCGAGAGTGGAAGTAATACCCGCCGTTGTGTTGTTTACCTCATGGGCAATCATGCGGATTACTTTCTCATAAGCCTTTTTCTCCGCTTTCATCACTTCATCCGTCAGACTTTCTATCAGGAAGAAAGGATGCGGGAAACCTTTATCCACGAAAGAAAGATGAGAGCAACGATAGATATTCGAGTCATTCAACCGCACAGTTTGCACTTCATTCAAAGGAATGGCAATAAGCTCGCGGGCAAGCAAAGAATCCAACTCAGCCAAGCTTTTCCCAACCACCGAACCTACAACATCCGTTTCCAATATCTTAACCGCAGCCGGATTAAGCGAAGCAATCTTTTCATCGTGTGCCAAGATAATTACCCCCATAGGAGTGGCATTAATCAAAAGGTCGAGCAACTGGTTTTGTTCCCTTAACAGCAAACGCTCATTTTTGAGTTGTTCCATCATGCGATTGAAAACTTCCACCACACGATCTGCCTCAAACTCACCGACAGGACTCAGGCGGGAACTGAAATCCTGCTCTTGCAACAAGTTCATACCATTGCCGATGGTGCGGAGCGGTTTCACTACTTTGCGATAAAAAAACAGCAAAAGGATAAACGAAAAGAATATAAGCCCTTCCACTATATAGAACAGTTGCGGACTGCTTTGAATGGACACGTATGCCAGAATGGACAATACAGCCAGCAGCAAGATACATAATATCCAGTATATTCCTTTCAGTCGCATCAAACGGTTATGTTATATTTCTCCAATCTCCTGTAAAGTGCCGCACGGCTGATTCCCAATGCCATTGCCACCTGAGACAGATTATTGTTATATCTTTCCAAAGTATGCAGAATGGTTTGTTTCTCTATTTCCTCCAGTGTCATTCCGGGACGAATGGCAGCATCGCGCACATCCTCACGGGCCTGATACTGATTCTCGAAATCCCGTGCCTCGAGAGTCTCTTTTCCACTGACAAGCATCGTGCGCTCCACCAAGTTTTTCAACTCACGGATATTGCCGGGATAAGGCAGACGTTGCAGAAACTCGACCGCATCCGAAGAAAACTGCACATGCGGCAATCCGTTTGTACGTGTCTGTATGTCGGCAAAGTGACGGGCAAGCAAAGGAATATCCTCTTTACGTTCGCGCAACGACGGCAGATGAACGGTTATCAGGTTGATGCGATAAAACAAATCTTCACGGAACGTGTGCTCCCGCACCATGCCGGGCAAATCACAATTCGTAGCACTTACCACGCGCACATCCACCTTCCGCGGACGGCTGTCGCCAAGCACTTCGAACGTTTGGTCTTGCAACACCCGCAATAACTTCACTTGGCAACTTAAATCGAGATCGCCTATTTCATCAAGAAAGATAGTTCCTTTGTGGGCAAGTTCGAAACGTCCCGTCCTGTCGGTCGAGGCATCTGTAAATGCTCCTTTCTTGTGACCGAACATTTCACTCTCGAAAAGGCTTTGCGATATGCCGCCAAGATTCACTTTCACAAAAGCTTCTTTTGCACGGGTACTATTCATGTGCACGGCTTCGGCTATCAGTTCCTTACCCGTTCCGCTCTCTCCCGTGATGAGTACCGAAGCGTTAGTCCGGGCAATACGCGCCACGGTGTTCAATACTTCCATCAATGCAGGGGATTTCCCTATTATCTTATCGAAACGGAACTTACCGTCTATCTCCGTGCGGTCTTTTGCGGGGGAGGTTTCTTCTTTCCTGTTCAGTTCCAAAGCCGTATTGATGGAGTTCAGCAATGCGGCATTGTTCCACGGCTTGGTTACAAAATCGAACGCCCCCGTCTGCATACCTTGAACGGCAAGCGAGATACTTCCCCATGCGGTCATTAATATGACAGGAACTTCGGGACGGAATATCTTTACTTGTTTCAGCAGCACCAATCCTTCTTCTCCCGATGTACTCAATGAAAAATTCATATCCATCAAGATAAGCTCGGGAGCCACAGATCGCACCATTTCAATAGCTTCTTTGGGGGATGCAACCACTTCCACCTCGTGCCCTACTCGTTTCAGCAGGAAAGAAAGGGAGGAACGTATTGCACTATCATCGTCTATTACTAATATCATCTTTATTGTATTTGATTACAAATATAGTGGTTTTAATTAAAATCACTTCCTGATTATCTGTTCAAATTCTGCGTCGAGTGTTGTGCCGGTATTGAAATCATAGAGTGTCAGGCTGCGAACCTGATAATAATAATACCAATATAAATAAAGTTCAGTTATGTGTTTCTGGCGGGCTTCGTCTTTGCTTGTCTGTGCATCGTTCAAGTCCAACGTGTTAATCTTGCCGATAAGGAAAGTCTCGATACTGGTTTTGTAGCGCTGTTGGGCTATAATATCCGCTTCATCGGCAATGGTAAGCTGTGCCGCCTGATTGTTGAACTGCTCCACCAACAAGAAAATATTCTGGTTAAAGTTCATCTGTTCCTGCCGGATACGGGAAGCAATCACCTCACGGTTGCTCTGTGCCACTTTCACCTTTCCGCGTCTCTTTCCCCAATCGAGAATAGGAATGCTAAAGCCAACTTCCACAATCTGGTTAGTCTTTAACCGATGAGCATCATAGGTTGCCGAAAAGTCTTTGTCCTTTCCCGTAAGACCAACGGAAGCAAACAGGTTGATGTTCCGCAAGTTTCCTTTGGCAGTTGCCACCTCATAGTCGGCTTCCAGTTGGCGACGGCGTATATTCGATGCAAAGGAGTTGTTTTCCAATGCTTTGTTGAGCACAATATGATAATCCAACTTCGTTTCGGGAGCAGATTCGGGAATAACGGGTTCTATCATTTCGTTTTCATCCAATCCAAGGAAAGCGCGCAACTGAAACATTTTGGCATTCAAATCACTCTCACTTTCCGTAACCGATGCCTTTGCCTGAAGCGCTTTGAGTTTCAGTTGAAGCAATTCATTCTCCGAGATTTGCCCCATTTTCCTTTTAGCCTTCGCCACTTCATAGAGTCGCTCGGCATTCTCTTGATTCTGATGAGAGATAGCCACATTTGCCTTCGCTTGAATAAGGTTGAAGAAGTAGGTAATGGTAGTCATCGTCACCTCTTCCGTTGCAGATATGAAAGCTGCTTTTGCTTCTTTGTAACGCACCGGTTCGATGCGGCGTTTCCACTTAATATCGTTTACCCCGAAGATAGGTTGAGTCAAAGTGAGAGCCACAGGGACACTCATGTAACTATGCTCTTTTTCGCCATCCAACTGCTTGATGAAATCCAAAGATGAATTGAGTGACAACTTACCTCCCGTCAACCAAATGTTCTGGTCAATGGAAAGTTGTCCGTTCATATCCAGACTGTTGTTACGGACAAAAGAATAAGAACCGTCATCCTGCTGGTAGGCATTATACTTTTTATTGTAACTGGGTATCGTACCCGTAAAATTCACTTCGGGCAAAAGGTCGGCTTTGTAAGTGCGGTATTCCCAATAAGCCGTTTTCAACTCATTGAGCGCCACGGCGGCATCCACGCTCTGCACACGTGCAATATTAATAGCCTCTGCCAGCGTTAATTGTCTTTGTGCCGATACAGGTGCAAAAACCATCACGGTCAAAACAAGCGAAAGGAAAATAGATCTCATCATATCACAATTATTTTCCTTACCTAGTTCAAGTGTTGTGCCAAAAGCTTATTTTGCTGATTACGTGATAAATACAAAAACAGCAGGTGTCCGAAATCGGACACTTTATGTTCGGCTACGGACGATTATACAGTAAGTTTAGGCAAAACGTGCCGTATGTTAAGGTGAAACGACCGCACATCTTCATAAAAACACCTACACCTATATAAAACAAAGTCTACACTATTTTCATATATAGTGTAGACCTTATCATGCTTAAGTGTACTGCTTATTATCAGAATGTCAGGTCGTTTCAGCTTAACCTTATGGATAAATGGAACTAAGTTTCCATATGGATAAACTTAATCCCCGACAGTTATCTTAATGTTTCAACCATTCGGCAGGCCATTGCACCTTTTCGCCTTTCTCATTCAAGGTAGACAAGTCGAGCATTCCACCGTTTGAATCGAAGTATTTTATTTCCACCGGGTGCAGACCTTTACGCAAGGCGAGCTGCATACTCTTTTCCTGTGATGAGTGAGGTCCGTCATTATCAATTGCCAACTGCCCGTCTATTGTGAGCACACTGCCGTCGTCCGATGTGAGGAGGAAAGTATAAATTCCATCTTCCGGTACGTCCAGATAACCATTCATTACCAAACCAATGTTGCCTTTTGCTTCTTCGGGAATAGAAACAGTCTTTACTGTGTATTCGCCATTGAGCGGAGCTTTTGTTATATCGGCACACTGCATCACACGGGCATCATACCATTTCGCTTTCAAGCCCTCACCTTTCACTTTGGCTGTCTTGTCTGCTTCCATGTAATCCGTTTTCACAAAGCAGGCCTTGCTTATATCCCCTGCCGTGCCGTTAGGTCGGAATGTGCGGAAAGTCAGTTCGCTTGTTTCGGTTATCTTCAGAGGAACAGGGACTTTCGGGGATTTCTTGGTAGGAACAGTGCCGTCTGTGGTGTAACGAATATCCACATCCGGGAGCATACAAGTAATGTTATAAGTCCCTTCACCGATAAATGCATTCGTATCGAGCACGCCCTGCAAATCGGGAATGCGGTAATTGATGTTCATCTTATCCATGCGTTTGAACTGGGGAACGATGCGTTTCATAAAATCATCCGCATCTTTCTTTGCCGGCTGTACCCAAGCCATTTCGCTCAACGCAAGGAAACGCGGCATCATCATATACTCAACACGCTGCACGCTCGGAATGGTCTCCGCCCAAATGTTACCTTGCACGCCTATAATCAACTCTTGCTGTGCAGAAGTGAGCGACGGATTTACAGGTTCATAATTATAGGTTTTGAGCAAGCTGTTTTTGTTTTGTTCCACACTCAGATACAGGTATTCGTTAGGGCATACAATTACCTGATTGCCATGTTCGGTTGCTTTTGCAGGAGCATCGGGAACCCAGTTGCGCCAGAAAGCAACGGTTGCCGTAGGTGAAAGTCCGCCTTCAATAATTTCATCCCAGCCGATAAGACGTTTGCCGTGGTCGTTGAAGAAATGTTCCATGTCGTGAACAAACCATGATTGGAGCTCTTCATACGTTTTCAGGTTTAATTGCTTCATCCGGCGGTTGCAATCGGGACATTTTTTCCAGTTTATCTTTTCCACTTCATCAGCTCCCAGATTCACATATTCATAGGGAAAGAGTTGGAACACTTCGGTATAAACGTCCTTACAAAACTCCAATGTAGAGTCTTTTCCGGGACAAAGCGGTGAAGAAAAGACTTCTCCCCAACCAATCTTTTCATTACATGCAAGATAAGGATAATTGCCGATAGCAGCCAGCATATGTCCGGGCATGTCAATTTCGGGGATCACATCTATCCCGCGCTGTGCGGCATAGGCTACCACTTCCTTAATATCTTCCTGAGTATAATACCCTCCGTAGAGTGTATCGCCTTCAACGACTTTTATTTTGTTTTCGGGTATCAGGTAATCCGTATTGTCTTCTTCGGCAGCAAGACGCATGCACTCGCGGTCATTCTTGTCGAACTTGCGCCAAGCCCCCTTTTCCGTGAGCAAAGGATATTTCTTTATTTCGATGCGCCAACCTTGGTCATCGGTCAAGTGCCAATGGAATTTGTTCAGTTTATAGAGTGCCATTATATCGAGGAAGTGCTTCACTTCTTCCTTGTTCCAGAAATGACGGGAGGCATCGAGCATGAAACCACGCCATTCAAAACGGGGGGCATCTTTAATATTCACGGCAGGGATTACCCAGCTTACGGGTTCATTTAACTTATCGGATGTTTCCACTTCCACCGGCAACAGTTGGCGAATGGTTGAAATGGCGGCAATCACACCGGGATATGAATTTGCCTTTACCATCACATGACGATTGTCTATATTCAGTTCATAAGCACTCTTGCTGCCTGTTACCTGCCCCAGTTCAAGGATAATGTCTCCTTTTCCTTCAACAACATTTACTTTGGAAGGCGTGCCGTATTCCAATATCGATTTAAGATAATTGCCTGCCGGAAGCAAACTGCTATCGGAAACTCCGATAGAGAGTTCGTGCATCAGTTGAAAATCTCCGCATTGTTTGGTTATTTCCACAGGACGCGGAACAATGGATATTTCACCGGAACTTCCGGAACCCGAACAAGAAGCAAGCATCATGACCGATGCCGCAAGAGTAAAGAAACTAAATTTTCTAATCATCGCATTTATAAGGTTTAAATTAGTATTAAGCTCTATTTTTTGCTTTGTGTTGAGTGCATAATTACTAAATATAGAGAATATATCCAAATTCTGAATAAAATAAAATGAAAAAGAAATGCCGTGCAGGGTAACGAAATCCCACACGGCATGCATATGTTTAAGTCTTTTTTTTACTCCTCACGCAGAGCTTCGGCAGGATGTACCTTCATTGCCTGACGAGCCGGATACCAGATTCCCGCAACAATCATCAAAGCCATCAATCCCCATGTGATAAGCATACCTGCAAGGAAACGGCCAATAGTGACATCGGGATATAACAGATCAAAATAAGCAATATTTACCAATGCAATAATTACTACCGGCATAATTACGGAAAGTAATACCACTCCCTCCACAATCAACTGCGTAAAGACCGAACGGCGGGAAGCCCCGACAGCCAACCGCAAAGCAATTTCGGAACGGCGGTGCTGAGTGCGGAACCAGAAAGTGCCTATCACACCGAGGAATATATTTGCCAACAGGAAGAATGCATACCAACACTCTGTCTTAATCTGGTCGGTCATGGATGAAAGATAATCTTTGCGTATGTCTTTGAACGATTTATAATAGAAGAAAGAATAATTGTTCAGCAAAGAAGCACTCTTAATCTGATCCCAAACGGCAGTACGCTGTTCGTCAGTCATTCCGGAACGGAAGCGGATGCATAGTTCATCGGGCCAGCGTTCGGTAATTAAATCATTTTCCGGGACAACCGTGTATGCGTTTTTCACATCCTCCCATGCTTCGGCATAACGCACCTCCGTACAAAGTTCTATTACAAATGCCCTATGTTCATCCCTACCGAGAGAAACGATTGAATCACCCCTGTTCACTTTCAAAGAATCTGCCAAGTCCTTGGAAACAACCAATTCATACCTGTTTGCCTCTCCGGTAAACTTTCCCTCGGGAGTGAGGATGCGGAACACTTTAAAGTATTCGGGAGTTACAAAGCGAGTCATTCCGCTTTTCACAATCGAGTCGTTGCCATGAACAGCCAAGAACATGTGACTGCTATTGCACGGGCTGTAAGGCATCGCACATGATGAAGCTGATAGTGCTTCCACTCCGTCTATCTGCCTGATGCGCGACAGGATTGTTTGTAAATCCTCTTTATTCTTTTCATCTGTCTGCTCCACAAATCCCGGTGCAGTAGATGACAATTCATCCAGATACATCCGGTAAGTATCTTCTATTTCAAAACCCATAGGGCGGGTAAAGCTATCATACGTAAAAACCATCCTGTCCGTTATAACCCATAAGAAGATGGATACAAGCAATAACTCCGTGGCAATCCAGCCGTTTACTTTCCGTTGGTTCCACAATTGTTTAAGTATATTTTTCATCATATCATTATCGAGTTTTAGAGTTATTTAATTGCATCCGTTATATTCTTGCTTGCCACCCTCCAAGCAGGGATTCCGGCTGAAAGAAGGTTCAACGCCAGACAGAACAGGAATGCCAGAACAAAAACAATCGGCGAAGCAACCATTTGCAAGGATATGGATTTATCTCCATTGAGCAACCAGTCTCCCATTACGAAAATAGCAATATAAGAGAAAACCATACCTAAGATACCTCCCAATAAGGTCATTACAAGGTTTTCGTTCAATATCTGCCCCACTATCTGCCAACGGGTTGCACCAAATGCCCGGCGAACACCTATTTCTTCCATTCTCTTTTGCATTCTTGAAAGCATAATCCCACTCAGATTGATTGCAGGAACAAGCAGCAGCAAAAGTAAGATTACAGTGTAACGCAACACATTCTCGGCAACGTGAGGTTTCTCTAAATCCCAAGTAAAGAACAGTTGTTGGAAATGAGTATAAGGTTGCTCCCTTATACCAACTACATATTCACTTTGATTCTGATTGAAGCGTTCGGTGTTTACATTGATTTGTCTGCTGACTTCATCGAATGAATCCGCACCCTTTGTCAATATCAAAGCTGAGAAAGGTCCCGAGGTCTGTCCATTGCCTGCCCACCATTCTCCTGCTTTGGAAGTATAAGGAACATATGCATCGGCATAAGCTTTGTTTGCCCATTTGGAAAAGTCGCGAATAACTCCGCAAACAGTGTAAGTCACTCCCCTTATCTGAAATTCTTTCCCAACAACATCTGTTGTATGGAACAACTTACGTGCTGCCTCTTCACGCAAAACAGCTTGTTTCATTCCCGACTGAAAATCCGATTCGGTAAAAGGATGTCCCGACAGGAAATCGAAATCGAAAATCTTCCAAAAACCCATGTCAACATGTTTAATGCTTCCTGCCACCCTGTCCGCACTGCCAATGATAGACAAAGGATTATAGGAGGTTGTCATGGCTGTTACCGCTTCCACTCCGGTCAACGTAGCAATTGCATCTTTATAATAAGGCAAAGACAACATGTTATTCATACTGACATTTTCATGTTTATCTTTCGTGTAACTTTCGCCAAACTGCACATAAAGTGTCCGGCTCCGGTTTACTTCCGGTTTGTAATCTGCATTCTTTATCTGGAAGATAATGGTTATTACCATAATCATGCAAATAGCCAACGCAGTACCAACAATGGAAATGCCACTGATCAGTTTGTTCTCCTTCAGTTGGTAGAAGGCTTGTTGTAAATATTGTTTTATCATAATTCAGTTAGTTGTTATTTATTCTTCATGCAGTGCTTCGGCAGGTTGCACTTTCATTGCCTGACGTGCGGGATACCAAATGCCTAACATGATCATTATTACCATTAATATAAATGTGATTGCTGTTGTCACGGTAAATCTCACGAATCCGAAAGGCATGCGTGCCACTTCCACTATTTCATAGATTCCCAAATTGAAAGTAATGACCATAGAGGGAATTGCAGCGAGTGACAAAAGCAATATTCCTTCCGAAATCAACCTTCCGCGGATAGCAGATTTTGAAGAACCCAATGCCATACGCAATGCTATTTCGGGACGACGGTGCAAGGTACGGAACCAGAATGTTCCGATAATACCCAAAAAGATATTTATCAGCAAGAAGAACAATACGCAAAACAGACTACGAATTTCATTCACATCATCCATAAGATGTGCTTTGCGAATGCCGCTAAACGGTTGTAAAGACACCACATACATATTTCCTACCTGATAAAGATGATCGGCATCAGCCATAAAGCGGTCTATGAAACCATCATCCTGCCCTTCTTTTACGCGGATGGAAATCTCAAGATAAGCGACAGAACCCATTCTCTTTAACGCTTCATCTTTCAAATAATATCCTACATAAGTTCCTTTCCATGTTCCCGCCGGTGAAAAGTCATTATATCTCACAGGTTCGGAAAGAGCCGCTATACGCATCTGCGTGTCACTTTCATCGCCTGTATATACTTTCACTGTTTGCCCGCGCAAAGCCTCTCTGCGTATAGGTGCAGTCTCATAAGAATCGGCAACATCTACCGACATGACAAGTGTTTGCGGCGTGAGTGCTTCTGCCAGACTTTCACTTCCCGAGCCATCAATGTTCCGATATTGGAAAACTTTAAAGTAATCGGGAGTAATCCAACGCCTCAGACAATTGATATTCACGGAATCCGACCAAAATGCAAAGCCGTTATTACCCATATTATAAGGCATACTGTTACTTGATAACGCTACCGATTCCACATCGGGGCGGTGTTTGATACGGTCAATCAACTCATGCAGTGAAGCAATGTCATCGTCTATTGTCTGCCCCTGTTTGTAGATTGCGCTTTTTTCCGTCAGGAGATTGGTTTGCAAAAGGTAAGTGTTTTCTATGTTGAAGCCCAACGGTGAAAAGTAGGTCACGGAAGTAACATAAATAATATCCACGATAAACCACAACACCACAAATACCAATAGTAACTCGCACCACAAGAATACATTACTTTTACGTTCGTTCCATATCTGTTTCAGCAGTATTTTATCCATAGTTTATTTTTGATTTAATGCGTCAGTAATGTTCATCCTCGATGCTCTCCATGCCGGAATACCTGCCGAAAGTACATTCAACACAAGGCAAAAAGCAAAGGCGGCAATAAATATAGAAGGGTTCAGCAACATGTCTGCCGATAAAGCAGTTTGCCCATAACTCTTTAATATCATGTTCTCTGTGTTGGAGAATAAGAAATCGTCCAACAAAAAAGTACAAGCATAACTGAGAACCAAGCCAAGCACACCTGCCATAAGCGTAAGTATCAGATTCTCCATGAAAACCTGATGCAACAATTCATTGGAAGTTGCGCCGAAAGCTTTCCGCACTCCTATTTCCGACATACGTTTACGCATTCTCGAAAGAGTCATCGAACTAAGATTAATGGCAGGAACCAACAACAAGATAATAATAATCGAAACATATCTCATAATGACATTTTTCATATCCGGTTCCTCGTTAGCCACTTTATGGTTGATGAAAGTAAAATGCTCATCGGGTTGTCCGCGATAAAACACTTCCAAGTTCTGCTGAGCATCATTATACTGTAAACGCAACTTTTCGGCTTCTGCACGGATAGCAGGGAAATCATCTTTCGATTTAGCAAGAATAATAACACGAAGAGCTCCTCCCAAACCATCTCCCCACGCCATTTCGGCAAAATTAGTCGAAGTAAAAGGAATCCAAATCTGCGCATAAGACGAAACGGCCAATTTAGAAATATTCTTTACTACTCCCGTAACTGTATATTCCACGAAATTCAACATAACAGTCTTTCCCACCACGTCTGTTGTGCCATACAACTTACGCGCCACGCTTTCCGTAATCACCGTCTTTGGCAATCCCGCCTCGAAATCGGCTCGTGTATAAGGCTTTCCATGTATAAATTCAAAAGAAAATACTTTCCAGAAAGTATCATCTGTTTCGAGCATATCGGCACTTATCTTTTCGCCTGCCGGAACAGAGGCACGCACCACTTCATTCATGGCAGTTATGCCGACAGCTTCAGCCGTGGTCAATTTCTTGAAACACTCTTTGGCAGTGCGGTATGACATGGAACCATTACTCGAATCATCGCTATTGCCACCTTTTTGCCGCATGGACATCCACTTCACATAAAGCGAACGGGAACGGTTGACCTCGGGCACACAATCCGCAGTCCGAACTTCGAATACCAACACAATCACCATTATCATGCAGATGGCAAGTGCCGTACCTACAATTGAGATTCCACTTATAAGTTTGTTCTCCTTTAGTTGGTAAATGGCTTGTTTAAAGTATTGTTTAATCATGCTTTATTCATAATTTATAAATTATAAAGTAAGGGTACTTTGCATTCAAAGCTGCTGTACTTTGATGTTAAAGCTGCCGTGCTTCGAATACAAAGTTAACCTACTTGTCTTCCGTCAAAGAAGCGAACCGTTCTCGATGTTTGTTTGGCTTGTTCTTCATTGTGGGTAACCATAATGATAGTACGTCCGTCTTCCTTATTTAAACGATGGAGTATTTCCATGACTTCGGCACCCATCTTTGAATCCAAATTACCGGTAGGTTCATCGGCAAGGATTATCTGAGGATTGCCGATAATGGCACGAGCAATGGCAACACGTTGACATTGACCTCCCGACAACTGAGTAGGGAAATGCTTCATACGGTGTGTCAAGCCTACTTTTTGAAGCACTTCCTCTGCCATTTTTTTACGTTCGGAAGCTGATACTTTGCGATAAAGCAACGGTAACTCCACATTATCCATTACATTCAAAGAGTTAATCAAATGAAAACTCTGGAACACAAAGCCTAACTGCCGGTTACGAAATGCGGCCAATTCTTTATCTTTCATGTTGGCAGTCTGTACTCCGTTTATTTCTATTGTTCCCGATGTAGGAGAATCAAGCAAACCCATAATGTTCAACAACGTAGATTTGCCACAACCGGAAGGTCCCATAATACTCAGGAATTCACCTTTATCCACTTCCAGATTCACGTTTTCCAATGCCAATGTCTCAATCTCGTTTGTACGATAGATTTTGTTGAGAGAAGTCAGTTTAATCATAATAATAAGTTTTATTTTTAGAAGAAAAACTACTAATTTATCTTTAATTTATTCTTGTTTTTATAAGCCGTCATGTCACTAACTACCACCTGATCGCCCGGTTCGAGTCCTGAAAGCACTTCCACAAATTCAAAATTGCTATCACCCAATTGTACCTTGCGTTTTACTATTTCCCCTCCATGCAATACGAACAGCTGATATTCCCCTTTACCTACATAGTAAGAAGCATTGGCTATCCTCATTACATCTTCTTTCACTGCATTCATTACATATACATCGGTTTTCAATCCCGAACGTAAACGTTTGTTATTGTCCTCATTTAACTGTACGGTGAACGAAATCACACCATTCTTTGACAGGGGAGTTACACTGCTGACCACTCCTTCCAGTTTTTCACTTCCCACTTTCACAATAGACCTGCCTCCGGCTGCTACTCTGTCACCATAAGTATCGGCAATCTCACCTTCTACTTTGAAATGAGATAAATCAGAAATTATAGCAACCTGACTGCCCTTTGAAATCTGCGCCCCCATCTGATTGTTTACATAAGTAAGAATGGCTTTACGCGGAGAACGAATTTGTGCGTCATCAAGTGTGCGTTTCATTTCTGCCAAAGACTTGCGGAAGATATTAAACTCAAGTTCTTTCACTTTCAAATCGGCAGCCAACACCTGACATTCATTTTGGTATTTTTGCTTCAATTGTTCCAATTCCAACTGAGATACATTATAATTTAATTCTACCTCGCGCACTTTATCTGTAGTTCCTGCTCCGAGACTGTCCAGATAATGTTCATTACGGAGTTCCACAGCCATGCGATTCAGTTTCATGGCAGAAACCTTTATTTGCATGGCAAGATCATTCAGCTTGGTTTTGTTATTTACTCTAAGCTGCTCCAACTGATAACTTTTCATTTGTTCTTCGTCGAGTAATTTCTTGTAATCCGTTTCAGTACTCTGTAAATCCAGTTTAAGGATAGGAGTTCCCACATTCACCGAGTCCCCTCCTTTTTTATAGACTTCAATGATACGGGAATCAATCGGAGAATTGATTATCTCTTCAAATGCCGGAACAACTTTGCCCGATGCACTGACCGAAACTTCAATTATACCTTTATCTACTGTGGAGAAAGTCAGATCCTTCTTGCTGACACTGCTTCTCATAAATGAAATAAGTACGGCGATAGCAACAATAGTTACCACCCCGACAATAGAAAACTTAATGATTTTCTTTCTGCGTGCTTTTAGTAATTCTTCTTTTGGAATAGCTCTATCCATATCTTTAATTTATTATATTTTTCAATTATGCTTCATTGCGAACATATAAAGTCAAAGTCCATGCCAAAATCATAAAATACTGAAATACAGCATGCATAAACAAAACAAGGTGTCCGTTTCCGAACACCTTGTACGTTTTTAAATAATATCTCTCCTATCTTAATCTCAATCTGTCACCCACTTCCGGGATATATTCATCCGGATCTTTTTTATTCATCTTATACAGATTCTTCAAACGAATGCCATACTTTTGTGAAATGCCATGCATCGAATCTCCATCGCCTACGATGTGGACAGTATATTTCTTATCCGCTTTTTTCTTCTTCTGTTTCAGGTAAATAATATCTCCCGGCATCAAAGTATAATCCTTATGTAAATCATTGTATTTGATAAGTTTGCGGTAACTCGTATCAAATTCTTTGGCTATGCCTTTAAACGTATCTCCCCGCCGTGCAACCACATAAAGCAAGTCATTAGCCAAATAAACCTGATGAGATAAAGGCGAAGCAGCCCTCTTTTCTTCGCGCTTCTCATATTTCAAATCTTTCTTGCTGAACTTGTCATATTTATAAAGTTCGTAATCTTCAATAATCTGTATCAAGCGGTTGGCATACGAACGGTCTGTTGCATATCCAGCTTGTTTCAATCCTCTCGCCCATCCTCTGTAATCGGTAATGTCGAGTTTGAATAAAGAAGCATACCTTGCCCTTCCCGACAGAAATTTGGAGTGATCCTCATAAGAATCCTTAGGATTCTTATATGCCCGGAAACATTCATTCGGAGCATCATCCGTATGGCGCACAGTACGTCCTCTCCAATCCCCTCCGCACTTTATCCCGAAATGGTTATTTGAGCGTTTTGCAAGCTGGCTCTGCCCGGCTCCCGATTCCAATAGCCCTTGTGCCAACGTGATACTGGCAGGGATTTTATACCTCAGCATCTGGTCTACTGCCATTGCATTATACTGTCTGATATATTCCATATAAAGCCTGTTCCTCTGAGCATTCGTCATGGCAAACGCCAATAACGTACTACCCATGAGAAGAAACAAGACAAATGATAGACGAAAAATCTTCATGGTTTGTTTTTTAAGTAATTCAGCCCACAAAAATCATAAAAATAATCGAAATTACCAATCTCTTTATTATATTTGTCTACTCAACCCATAAACAAAATTATGTATGAAAGACCTGACCATTCAAGCTGTAATCAAAGTATATCAATATAACGAACTCAGCGAAGAAGACCGTAAACTTATAGACATGGCTAAAGAGGCAACCAAGCGAAGCTATGCTCCTTACTCCAAGTTCTCGGTAGGTGCAGCCGCTCTGCTTGCCAACGGAGAAATAGTTACAGGCACGAATCAGGAAAATGCCGCCTATCCTTCGGGACTGTGCGCCGAGCGTACCACACTGTTTTATGCCAATTCACAATATCCCGACCAAGCCGTGAAAACACTTGCCATAGCAGCACGTACGGAAAATGACTTTCTGGACTCTCCCATTCCTCCCTGTGGAGCTTGCCGTCAAGTTATACTCGAAACAGAAAAGCGTTATAACCAACCGATACGCATTCTGCTTTATGGAAAGGAGAATATCTATCTCATTGAAGGAATAGAAGATTTGTTACCGCTTTCATTCAGTAAAAAAGACATGGGATAGCGGAAACCGTGAACAGAATCAGGCGGTAAACGTTCTATATCCAAAAAGAAGATATGAAACAGAACAATACCGCCGTCATAGATTTCCTTCTGCAACAAGGAAAGAAAGCTAAATCCAAAGAGTTAAGTACACCAATGGAGAAAGCGGAAGAATATAGAAACGCAATAGGTCAATGCAGAAGAATACTTGCAGAAGCAGATTCAAGCCGGGTGAATCCTTCCATTGATATTCGCGGACTTAAAGACAGTCAAAATATTTATTATCCCGATACATTTGTTGCCATCAAGGAACTTCCCAAGAAACTTATCGTTATTGGCAACGGAGAAGAAGCCGGGAAGTTTGCCGATGCATACCGGGATTTCGGTACGACAGTTACTCTGCTAAACCATCAAAGTGGGATCAGCCATGCTTCCGTTTATGATACTACCGCCGGAGTAACCTTAACCTATACCGATAATAAAGACGGATTACCCTATTTCATGGAAGCAGATGCTATCATTGTTGCCGCCATATCAACTCATCCGCTTCAATAAAAAAAACGTCCCTACGTTTCACTTGGAACGTAAAGACGTTTTCATCAAAACGTAGGGACGTTTTTCCCTAACCGTTAAGTTGCTATTTTCTGTATGATTTAATACATTCCACAACCGTGCGAATATCTTCATCTGTCAAAGTCGGTCCCGAAGGCAAACATAAACCTATATCAAATAATTGTTCCGATGTTCCGTTTCCATAGAAAGGAGCATCCACGAAGATGGGCTGCAAATGCATCGGCTTCCATAAAGGACGGCTCTCGATGTTTTCCGCATCCAGTTTCAAACGGATGTCTTCACGTGTCATTCCCGCTTTCTTCGGATCAACCAGAATACAAGTCAACCAGAAGTTCGAGTTATATTCTTCCGAAGGATTCTGCATAACCGTTACTCCTTCCACATCGGCAAGCAATTCTGTATACAGCTTGTGAATGGCACGACGACGGGCAATATGTTCATCCAAAACAAACATTTGTCCGCGGCCGATACCTGCACAAATATTACTCATGCGGTAGTTGTAACCGATATGCGTATGCTGGTAATGCGGAGCATTGTCACGGGCTTGGGTAGCGTAGAACTTAGTCATCTTGGCTTCCTCTTCCGTGCGACAAACCAAAGCACCGCCACCCGAAGTGGTAATCATCTTGTTGCCGTTGAAAGACAAAGCAGCCAGTTCACCGAATGTGCCACATCTTTCTCCGTTCAACTCCGAGCCTAATGCTTCCGCCGCATCCTCCAATACAGGAATATCATAACGTCGGGCAATCTCACAAATCCTGTCCATCTTGGCAGGCATGCCATAAAGATGAACCGGAATAATGGCTTTCGGCAGTTTTCCCGTCTTGCGCATACGGTCTTTGATGGCTTCCTCAAGTAAAACAGGATCCATATTCCAAGTATCTGCTTCACTATCCACAAACACAGGCTTTGCTTCGAGGTAAGAAATCGGATTGGCAGAAGCAGCGAAAGTAAATGACTGACAAATCACTTCATCCCCCGGTTTCACTCCCAGAAGGATAAGTCCCAAGTGAAGAGCTGCCGTTCCTGCACTAAGTGCCACTACTTGACAGTCGGCTTGCAAATATTCTGCCAATGCTTTCTCAAAAGCATCCACGTTAGGCCCGAGTGGAACCACCCAGTTTGTATCGAAAGCCTCTTTTATAAAGTCTTGCTCACGACCACCCATGTGAGCAAGCGAAAGGTAGATTCTTTTATTCATGATGAATATAAAATGAATGTTAATTGTAAATGCATATAAATATTGAGCATTACTTAAAAAAGCAATGCAAACTCAGAGTCAGCCTATCAAAAGGTCGGCACTATGACAATTAATATATAAAATGGGATAATTAATGATTCATCTTGCAAGCCCAAATGTCTGCAATATAAATCGTATTGTCTTTAATATAATAAAGAATTTCGTGATTCTTATGTTCTACAAATGCACGTACTGCTATGCCTTCATAGCCTTCGATTGTATCATAAATAATTTTCCCCATAAATGGATTGCTTCGAAGCAATTCTGTACAGTTTAAGATACTGTCAGCAAACTTATCTGCAGCCTTATAACCTAAATTAATTTGATACCAATTATAATATTGTTTAAAAGCTAAAGCAGCCTGTGCTTTCCAAATTAGATTCATCTTCCCCATGAAGCAACCATTTCTCGCATTTCATCCTGTGAATATCCACAGGTATCCTCCATGGCCTTTTGTAATCTCTCCTGTTTCTCTTCTTCCGTAAATTGCCCCGGAAAAGTAGACCAATCCGGTTTCATTCTCACATCTGTTATTCCATTATTTTTTTGAGAAATATAAATCGCATCAAGTTCATTTACAGAATAGGATTCCTGTTCTTCCTGTGATGAATATTTTTTTTGCTTTTTCATGGAAAATCTATTTATGCCAACAAAGGTACGAATATTATTTCAGGATGCTTAAGAAAGATGCAGAATTTATTATTTATTCCAAATCCTTTCCCAATACGGTATAGATAATAATCTTAATATCCAGCCGGAAAGACCAATGCTTCATATAATTAAGATTGATTCTTACCTTATCAGGAAAAATCACTTCATTATTATACTTTAGCGGATCATCTTGTTCTGCCAAAAGTTCTTCTTCATTTCTATATTTCAAACTTGCAGGTCCTGTTATTCCCGGCCTCAGTCGTAGTACCTCCCTGTCTTTCCCTATCAACTTATCTGCATATCCGGGTACATCCGGTCTTGGACCGACAAAACTCATATCTCCTAAAAGGACATTCCAAAGTTCGGGAAGTTCATCCAATTTATATTTACGCAACACAGCCCCCAACGGAGTGATCCTGCTTTCTCCTTTCACAGAGATAGAACTTCCTGAATGAGCTACCTCCATTGAACGAAACTTATACATAGTAAATAGTCGCCCATTCTTCCCTACTCTCTTTTGAGTGAAGATAACAGGCCCATTAGGCATTTTTACTTTGATTAAGATAGCGATGATGATTAGGAAAGGGAATAGAAAGAGTAGACCGAAGAAAGAGGTTATTCGGTCGAAGATAAATTTTAAGAACATAAAATAGTTTGATTATCTTAAAAGCTTATAAGCAAGCTGAGTCAATTTAGGTATTGGAATAATGAAAATAACGAAACGAGCAAATGCAAAGAAATAATTACTATACGACAATTTTAATGATCTAATAATAAGACACCTATTCTTAAAATCAGATAAACTTTTTTTAAAGCCATTCCTCCTTTTATAAAAATCATCGTTAACTCGTACCCTTACCAAAGGTCTATCAACATTACCAAAGACACAACCGGTGGTAAAGCCTTTCAACCAAAACATTGTGTCTTCATCTTTATTGGTATTTGTAGGATATAATCCGGCTTTATTAAAAAAGGATTTCCTAAAAATAGTAGAAACATGTGCCAAAGGATTTCTTTTACCAAAGAAATCTTTCATTTCAGAATGTATCAAAGGATATTTTACAATTCCTATTGAATTTTCTTTTTCATCCATTTCCTCAATATATCCTCCTGAAATATCAATATCCAGATGTTTATCCATATAAGTAATTTGCTGTTCAAATCTATCAGGAAAACATATATCGTCAGCATCCATACGAGCTATATATTGATAGTCTATCTGAAGAATTTCTTGTAACAATTCATTAAGAGAATAGGCTAATCCCTTATTTTGTGTTCTTTTTCTAATGTAAATGCGATTATCATTAAGATTTTCTAAAAATGATTCAATCAGAGGACTTACAACTCCATCAAATTGAATCCATATATCAATATCTTTATAAGTCTGCTTCAACAGACTATATATACAAGATTGAAAAGCTGATAGTTGATCGTTTTTGTATACGGAAATAATTACTGCTAATTTATTCATTGTTAAATCCAAGTTGTCTAAAACAAATATCACTAATATACTTTAATAAAAATGCCGAGATTAAAGTCATCAATATAATTATTAATATATTTATATATACATTCATAGAATAAAATAAAATAGAAAAGGGACCCAAAATAAATAAGTGATGTGTTAAATATATCTCATATGAATATTTATTTATGTACTTAATTAAAAAGAAATCTCTACTTATATCATAATAAATATACATTCTATACAAGATTAGAAATATAAGACTACCTCCTATTCCATGTAAAATATAATCATATTTTTCATTAAAGCTATTATTAAGTATGAATGGAATACATAACAAGCCTCCAATAAATATAACAGCTATTACTTTTATGGGAATTTTTTTATAGTATCGACCTATATAATATCCCAACAAATAAACCATTACCCATACAACATATGAAGTAGATGTCCATAAAAATAGTACTAATGCTATTATTTCTAATATACAAAATAAGCCTTTTTCATC
Organism: uncultured Bacteroides sp.; assembly: GCA_902492205.1. Lineage (GTDB taxonomy): Bacteria > Bacteroidota > Bacteroidia > Bacteroidales > Bacteroidaceae > Bacteroides. The sequence continues at coordinate 321,949 of CABUKU010000002.1, forward strand.
CTTATTACTTGGGAATAATCTACATAAAATCGGAGTTATTAAATAACAAAAAACAATAACAGATAGAAACCACAGATGTCCTAACCCCTTAATTGCAGGATTAATGAATCCTTGCAAATCAAAAATATAGGCTAAAACTTTTTTTACTGATATATATTGGGGAACATACAAATAAAAGATAGGAATAACTATTATCAGATAAATATAATATGGAACAAATATTCTTGATATTCTTTTTTTAAACCATTTAAAAATATTCGTTATTTCATATTGGGAGAAGATAAAGGCTGAAATAAAAAAGAATATCTGTACTCCCACATTTAATATAAATGCCCATTTATTATTTAATCCCTGTAAAATATGGCATGCGACAATTAATAAAACTGCAAGACTGCGTATACATTTTAAAGCATTACTTTCACAATATGTAAATATCTGCTTCATAAAATATTTAAGAAATCTAAAATTCTTCCACAAGCCATCCCATCCCCATAAGGATTTACAGCTTTACTCATTCTCTCATAGTACTCTTGATCATCCAGCAACATGGAAACTTCAGAAACAATCTTATCATAATCAGTTCCTACAAGTTTCACCGTACCTGCTTCCAATGCTTCCGGGCGTTCTGTTGTGTCACGCATCACCAATACAGGTTTACCTAATCCCGGAGCTTCTTCCTGAATACCACCGCTGTCGGTAAGAACGATTGTACTTTTCTCCATGAGATACACGAAAGAAAGATATTCCAATGGCTCGATGAAGAACATATTGGAGGATGGTTCATTACCGAATACCTCATGAATCGGTTTTCTTACATTCGGGTTCAAGTGCATGGGATAAACGAAATCCACATCCGGATATTTTTCTGTCAATATTTTGATGGCTTTACACATGTGAATGAAGCCTTCTCCGAAGTTTTCTCTTCTGTGTCCGGTAATCAAAACTAATTTCTTTCCATCGGATAACCTGTTCACATCATATCCTGCATTCTTAAGAATACATTCCAGATTGTTATCCAGTGCTTTATCGTTTTTTATTTTGTCTACAACCATGTAAAGTGCATCAATAACCGTATTTCCTGTTACGGTAATAGATTCCTTTTTTATACCCTCTGCCAACAGATTTTGTTTGCTTAATGGAGTAGGAGCAAAATTATAAGCTGCAATACGTCCTGTAATCTGTCTGTTCATTTCTTCCGGCCACGGGCTGTATATATTATGTGTACGCAGTCCCGCTTCAACGTGTCCGACGGGTATTTGTTGATAAAATGCAGCCAATGCGGATGCTGTTGAAGTAGTGGTATCTCCATGTACCAAAACAATATCCGGCTGTGTTTCTTTCAGTACATCACGCATTCCGGTTAATACACGGGCGGTAACATCATACAAGTCCTGTCCCTGTTTCATGATGTTCAAATCATAATCGGGTTTGATTTCAAAAATTTGTAATACTTGGTCTAACATTTCCCGGTGCTGTCCTGTTACACAAACAATTGTTTTAAACATATCGGGATGCTTCTCGAACTCTTTTACGAGCGGAGCCATCTTGATAGCTTCGGGACGAGTCCCGAAGACTAACATTATTTTTTTCATAAATTATTATGATTAATTATTTTGCAGAAAGAAAGGATCTTATTTTGCGAAGTTTTAAAACTATATTTTCTCCTAAGAGACTCAATATTTTAGCTCTAAAATTCATTGAATTTTCATGCCAAGAACCAGCAAAGTGATGGATAGTATAAGTATTCTTAGTGATTTTACTTGAATTATTTTTAAACTTAATATAATCAAGCGGGCAAAAATATTCTTTAGGATATATAACCAAACCGTCTTTCAACTCTTGAAATTTGCCATTTCTAATTAAACCATAACTTTTTACCGTTATGTTTGTAATAACAACCACATTTGTTGTCAAATCCATTTCCCCTTTATCGTTAATGAAAGTTTTATCATCATAATATGACAAAAGTTCTTTATACCATTTATTACCTTTTACACCTGCCATAATCCCTGTAGGAATATCCGTTTCACTTTCAAAGCCACTAAATGCAGAGTGTATTAGAAAACGATCTAAAGGTTTCAAAACCTCCACATCTGTGTCCATGTATATTCCACCATAGTTATATATCACATAAAGTCTCACATAATCGGAAACAAATGCCCATTTTTTATTTTCATATGCCTGCTTAACATATAAATTAGAGTTTATATCGAAATTATCTTCATTCCACTCTATGATAGTATATTCCGGAAGAAACTTCTTCCAACTTTCATAACACTTGTTAAATAATTCGGATTTAGGAGCACGTCCCATCCAAACATAATGTATTACTTTAGATATTTGTTCCATGTTTTATATTTCAAATTGAGATTTATCCGGAAGTATTTTTTGGAAACTTTCATTGATAGTCCGTTGTGCATACTCAAAGTCACTAACACCATCGTCATTTAAATCAATGATATTATTTTCTTGCTTCTCTATAGTATATTTTATATGATCAATGGTCTCATCTGTTATCCCGATATATTCAGATTTTTTCATTACATTATATGGATAAAAGTTTCCTTCCATTAGCTGCCAATACCTCATTAGATATTGATTCAGATTATCAGATTCTCTAAAACGAGACATACAAGTTTTATCCAACAAATCAAATTCCTTTTCCCAAACTTTTTTAAATGTCGATTTACAATATGAATTAGTTAAATGTGGATCTATAAAACCTGTAAATCTTGGCCAAGGCAATAGCAACATCGTTCTTAAAAGATATATCTGATATTTTAAATTAAACCACTTAGAAAAATTACTTCTTATTACTGCATACTTGTTAAAATTCCTATTAATTGTTTCTATATCATTTAATATCAGATGACCTATCCCTCCTCCTGCAATAGCATTATTCACAGCTATGTCACATGGTATCCCTTTCTGGAAGAAGCGTGTCGAATTTATTTTATTAATTAAAAAAATATCGTCATTAAAGAACACGAAATTTTCAGATAGACCTTCAATTCTATGTATATTCAACTCTATTGTATTGGCATTAAATGTTGGAAGGTATTTAGATGGAATAAATTCATCATGTCTCACAAAATTTAGTTTTGGAGCATCCAAATTCAACCATTCCGGGTAATGACCGCAAGTTGCAAAATGCACTTTATTCACCCAAGGTGCAAATTTTTCAATTCCCCTAAACCAATAACGTAAATTGTTCCAATCACGAAAACGAATCTCCCGTTTATCTCCCTTTTCCGAAAAACTGTATTTGTCAAATTCTTTTCTCCATGCAGGGTCATTCCCATCGACCCAAATCATGACAAAATCAATATTTGTCTCTGTCATTTTAAAATTTCTTTCACTTTTAATAATAAGATATTTATTTCGTTAATTTTAAACATACGAGACAGTACAACATAAAGCACAACTCCCGAGATGCCACCGACTAATACTTTTAGAATATCAGACACAATGACGCTTTGCAGCATAAATGCTACCATTCCTATAATGGTACTAAGTATAAGGATAGGAGCTATTTCTTTAAATTGTATCCATAATGTAATATGGATAAGCTTGCACGAATATCGACTTATTATAAAAATATCCGCAAAAGAGTATAAAATTAGTCCGACACATAAAATTGTAAGCCCATACGAAAGTGTCAGATATAAAATACATACTGCTGTAACTTTCTTCAATATTTCGGCTTTTAGAAAATAATCCATTCTTCCTTTTACTTTCAAAATATTGTGATTTATAGTCATTACAGGTGTCCACATATAAGCAATACACAATATCTGTAACAAAGGAACCATAGGTAACCATTTATCTGTCAACACAAGTTTTATTGTCGGTTCGGCCAATGCACACAAGAGTAATGTCAAAGGGAAAATAATAAAACATGCCATACGCAAGTATTGTATAAAACTTGAACGTAATTTATCATCTTCATTCTGTATTTGACACTGAATCGGAAACATGGCATTCGTCATTATTTCCGTGAGTTTATAAGAAGGAACTTGTGCAAGAGTATAAGCTCTATTATAATATCCCAAATCTTGAGATGCAAATTTCTTACCGATTACCAAGGTATAGAGATTCAAGTATATTGTTTGCAAAAGACTTGCAAACAAAAGACGGCTTCCATAAGAAAACATAGACAAAAAAGATTTCTTAGAAAAAACGAGTAAAGGTTTCCATTTTGATGTAATCCAAAGCAACAAAGTATTAAAGAAATTATTCATCAAAGTCTGAAACACCAACGTCCATACTCCAAAGCCTGAAAAAGCCAAATAAATACTACAAGTACCACTCCCCAGTATGGAAAGAAAAGAAATCAATGCTTGCCTTTTAAAGTTTAGTGCTACAATTAATTTAGTTCTTTGTACAATAGCAAAAGAATTTATTATCAATCCTAAACCTATAACTTTTGCAATAATCTCCAAACGAGACTCATCATAAAATGAAGCTATCATCGGAGATAAAAAGAATAATAACAAATAAGCCAATACGGCTATAAAAACATTAAAATATAATATTGTAGAATAATCTATATCAGTCTTATTTTCCTTTTGAATCAATGCATTAGAAAAGCCACTATCGATAAATGTTTGAGCTATTGCCAAAAAGACACTTAACATAGCAACCAATCCATAATCGGAAGGTAATAAAATACGGGCAATAATAATTTCTATTATAATTTGTCCTCCCTGTACAGAAAAACGTTCGATAGCACTCCAAAATACACTTGAAAATGCTTGTTCTTGCAAAGTTCTCATTTAAAAAAGGCTACACGAAAATTAGTTCTGTGTGATAAAGTTTTAATAACGAAATATATAAATATACATGGTAAAATTTCTATCAATAACGGGAAAAAGGTATTCCTTGGCATATATATTACTTCTTGCACAATAAAATATGCCAAGACCAACATTATCCGGCTACGTTTTACATATATATCCATGCTTTTAATAAAATAACCTAAAATAAAAGACATCACAATAAAACCAATAATACCCAAATCATAAAATTCACCCAAATAAGAGGAGCCTATACCCTCGCCTGCATAATAAGCTGAAGGTGATAAAAAATAGGTTAGTTTATAAGATAACATATAAGTCTGCTGCAGTGATTCAAAAGTTTGTCCTGCAGTGGTACCCGTCAAAAACAATGGACCTAAAATATATGGAATACTATTATTTATAAACAAATTTTTATAATATACCATATATCCTAAAATCAATATAGAAACTCCTTGTTCTACAAAAAACAAACTTACAATAGTTGAATAATCTATTTCATTACTATCTATCCTACTCACAACCATCCATTGTGAAAAAGCAATACAGATTAAAGCCATAAATGCTATCTTATAGAACGGAACTGTAGGCTTGCTTTTATAAAAGTTATAATAATACCACAAGAGAAATAAAAAGGGAACCATCATTTTATTACGCGATCCTTTAAGCATATTAAGAATATTCAATATAAAAAATATGCTCGAAATAATTATAAATTTCTTCTTTGCTGGGCGTGAAGCTAAAAATATAGCATAGGAAGAAATAAATATTGTACCAGCTCCCATTGTCCAAAGAGGATATGATAAATTTGCAAGTGTTCCGTCAAATATTGCTAAATATCCATTGGATAAAATAACTTTCAATTCTAACAAATATTTTACAGTTATACCGGGAATCGCTAATATAAAAAAGAATATAGCCCATTGTTCTATTTTGGATGAAGAAGGAAAAGAAAAATTTAATTTATGTGTATTAACTGATGTCATAGAATGCCCTAAATTAACACACAATAAAGATAATATTAATAATGACAATATTTGAAATTGTGTTTCTACCGGAAAATAAAAATCATTCCATTTATTAGCCCACTCCCATTCACATAATCCTAAAGCGTCTAAGAAAATTCTTGCATAAATAAATACAAGCATTGTAAATAAAAATATGGAATATAAATTGAAAGGTCCTAATTTTATATAAGCACAAATGTAAATTGAGAAATAAACTATAATTAATTCATATTGCAATACAGTTATTTGATTGATATTATAGCCATTAATACTAAATAAAAGTAACTCTATCAGAAATAATAGAATCACAATAATTTGTAATAAAATTGTTTTTCTAATTTTAATATTCAACTTTAGCATCTTAAATTTAGCAACATTCACTCCTTCCAAAACAAATCCGCACTCACCACCATTTTCCCGGTCTTCTTATCTTTCACCCCCATTACCAAAGTATTTCCTTCTTTTAAAGCCTTTTCCAATAACTCCGGCACACGGGAGAAATCTTGCTCCCAACCCAGATTACGGCTATAATAGGTAAATAGAATAATATAGTGTTCCATGTTTCGGCTATCGCCATGTATCAACCGTTGAATAGTGGTATTTGAACTGCTCAACGTAAAACTTAATAACTTAACAGGCGAATCCTCGAGTTCGGCAAGCGTTTTCATTGCACTTTCTATAATTGTTGTGGTTTTTTCCACACTAATGGTATCACGTAATAACATTTTTTTTATTATTTCGTCACAGTTTCCTGTAACTTTTGTGTTTTTTGTTTATCTACTTTTGTGCTCGCCAACAAAAGGCAAGTATTAATTAAATTATTTAACATGGAAGAAACAAATTCCAAAGATTCATGCTCTTTTTTCAAG
>CABUKU010000003.1 GCA_902492205.1 uncultured Bacteroides sp.
CAACGTCTACCGCACAAGCCACTGTACATCCTACCATCGGGTTGTTACCGATACCCAGGAATCCCATCATTTCTACGTGAGCAGGAACTGATGAAGAACCGGCGAACTGAGCATCTGAGTGCATACGTCCCATAGTATCTGTCATACCATAAGAAGCAGGACCGGCAGCCATGTTGTCCGGGTGAAGTGTACGACCTGTACCACCACCGGAAGCTACTGAGAAATAGGGTTTACCGGCAAGAACACGTTCTTTCTTGTATGTACCTGCAACCGGGTGTTGGAAACGGGTAGGGTTGGTAGAGTTACCAGTGATAGATACGTCTACGCCTTCTTTCCACATGATTGCCACACCTTCACGAACGTCGTCTGCACCATAGCATTTTACTTTTGCACGAGCACCGTCAGAGTAAGCGATTTCGCGAACTACTTTCAATTCTCCCGTATAGTAATCGAACTGAGTCTGAACGTAAGTAAAGCCGTTGATACGTGAAATGATCTGAGCAGCGTCTTTTCCAAGACCGTTCAAGATGCAACGAAGAGGTTCTTTACGTACTTTGTCTGCTTTTGCAGCGATTTTGATTGCACCTTCGGCAGCAGCGAATGATTCGTGACCTGCCAGGAATGCGAAACATTTGGTTTCTTCGCGGAGCAACATTGCAGCAAGGTTACCATGTCCGATACCTACTTTACGGTCGTCGGCTACAGAACCCGGGATACAGAATGCCTGAAGACCGATACCGATAGCTTCGGCAGCATCAGCAGCATTTTTGCATCCTTTCTTCAATGCGATGGCAGAACCTACCACGTAAGCCCACTTTGCATTTTCGAAACAGATTGGCTGAGTTTCTTCACAAGTTTTATAAGGATCAAGTCCAGCAGCTTCGCAGATAGCGTTAGCTTCTTCAATGTCTTTGATACCGTTAGCGTTCAAAGCAGCAATGATGCCTTTGATACGACGGTCCTGACTTTCAAATTTTACTTCTCTAATTGCCATATTCTTTCCTCCTTATATTATTCGTGACGTGGATCAATGTGTTTAACTGCACCCTGTTCTGCTGTTACGCGTCCGTAAGTTCCGGTAACTTTCTTCAATGCTTCGTTGGCATCGGTACCTTTTTTGATTTCGTCCATGAATTTACCCATGTGAACGAATTCGTATCCGCAGATTTCATCATTCTTGTCCAAGAAGATGTTTTTGATGTAACCTTCAGCCATTTCGAGGTAACGGGGACCTTTAGCCAAAGTTCCGTAAAGTGTACCAACTTGGCTGCGAAGACCTTTACCCAAGTCTTCCAATCCGGCTCCGATAATCAAACCGCCTTCCGAGAAAGCAGATTGAGTACGTCCGTAAACTATCTGAAGGAATAATTCGCGCATTGCAGTGTTGATTGCATCGCAAACAAGGTCGGTGTTCAATGCTTCGAGAACTGTTTTTCCCGGAAGGATTTCTGCTGCCATGGCTGCAGAGTGAGTCATACCTGAGCAACCGATTGTTTCAACCAATGCTTCCTGGATGATACCGTTTTTAACGTTAAGAGTCAGTTTACAAGCACCTTGTTGAGGAGCACACCAACCGATACCGTGTGTTAAACCGGAAATGTCAACGATTTCTTTTGATTTTACCCATTTTCCTTCTTCGGGAATTGGAGCTGGTCCGTGATTAGGACCTTTTTTCACAACACACATGTGTTCTACTTCTTGTGAGTAAGTCATAATTAGCTCTTTTAAGTAATAGAATTAAAAAATTATGTAACCACTAAATAATTACGTAGTCTGTCGTTTAAGAAAGCAGTTAAGAGAAAAGGCCTTTCTTAAATTCGACCACAAAGTTAGTCGTTTTATTGGTTTTACCAATCAGCCTCCGCTCACTTTTTCACTAAAAAATTAAAATAAATTTGATTATTATTCCTTTTGTAAGGTCGAGGTAGCATTTTTAATTTGGAAACACTTATCTTTGTCCTATAATATAAGAAGCACATAGTTATGGAACAACCCAAACAAATCATAGTTTCCGACGCAGCTTTGAAAGAGGCGGCAGCACAGGGGATGGATGAATTTATTAAAGTCTTTACCGATAAATACCTGGAAGTGACGGGTGGCAGTCTCAATGTCGAAACGATGCCTTTGCTCAACGGGCACCAACATTCGTTGTTGGGTTATCATTTCTTCCGCGAAGAAGTGCTCGAAGGCGGTTTTGTGCAACTGATACAAAATGGTTACGGTCCTTACATCTTCGATAATCCTTTTGCCAAAGCCATGCGTATTTTTGGCGCGGACGAATTCTCGAAGCTTATCTATAAAGCCAAGAAGATATACGATGAGCATAAAGCGGATTTGGAAAAAGAGCGTACCGAAGATGAGTTCATGGCAATGTATGAGCAATATGAAGCGTTTGATGAACTGGAAGAGGAGTTCATGGAAATGGAAGAACAAGTCACTGCGTTGATTGCCGGATATGTAGACGAGCATCTGGATCAGTTTGCAGGGATAGAATAGTTTCGTTCTGTCTCAATATTGATTATTTGATGGAAAATAAGGAAGTAGAGACATTCCATTGCCTATACTTCCTTTCATATCTTTATTATCTGAATATAATATTCACCACCTTCACTTTCTCTATTCCCCTTTCTATATCAGTATTTGCGGGTGAACCCTTTTACTCTTCACCGGTGACGGACGTCCCGTAATATCCCGGACACGGAACATATATCGGCTGAGTTCTTATGTTGATGTTTTTCAGCTTCCCTTCTTCTTTCAGGCGGTTCAGTTGGCGTATGGCTGTGGTTCTTGTCAGGTGGCAAATGCTTTCAAAATCTTTTCTTGTCATTACCGAATGCTCGCTGAAATATTCTTTCAGCTTCATGTCTATCCTCACTTCCGATTGGTCTGTGGAGTGTTTGCATTTCCGTGTGCGTTCGGTCTTTAAGGCTTTCAACTTATCTTTCAATGCTTGGTCTGCCAAGTATTTCACGGATTTGAACTTCACGTTTTGCGCATGTGTTTCTTTCGGATCGCGAGTCTCTGCACATTGCAGTGTCACTTGAAAATATCCGATGTTGTCCAGGTGCACACGTTGTCCGTTCCCCAAATGGTAGGCAAGCGAGTCACCCAGTGCACTGAGTGCGGCAAGCACATCACCTTCTGTGAGCGAGCACCGGCTTTGGATGTCCTTAACGATATATTCGGTGTCAACCGTCTTATAAGATGCCACTCTGGCATGGTAACGTTTCTTTTGTAACCTGTCTGCCGGTATCGGCGTTTTATAGAAATCAAATTTAACAGCCATAATTTTTTGTTTTAATGGGATGAATTTTTGTGTTACTGCCGAAGAATTTAGTGTCCCACAATTGTGGGACGACCGTACCACAACCATGAGACGATCGTCCCACATATATGAGACGATCGTCTCACAATTGTGGGACGCTAAATTCTTCAGTACAAATATAAGACTTTATACCGTTAAAACCATAAATTATCCGGGTTATTTTTATAACTTCACTTTTCTTCCGCGCAATGCTCCGGATATTTGGAAATCCCCTTTTTATGACTATATATTTGCGGACAACTTAAAAAAAAGAACAATGAAAATGATTAAAAAATTATGGAAAGCTGTCTGTGTCTTGTTAGTAATGAGTAAAAAGAAAAAAACGGCGGGAAAAGGGAATATGGGAAACCGTTCTTTGTCCGAACGCCTGCAAGCGTTTCTCACCACCTGTTATGAGTTTCGTTTCAATGTGTTGACGGAAGAAACCGAATATCGTCCAGCGGGAAGGCTGGGAGAGAAGTTTGTGCCGCTGCGCTCCCGCGAACAGAATTCTCTCTGCATCGATGCCCATGCCAAAGGTATCTATTGTTGGGACAGAGATTTGAACCGTTACGTAAATTCCGATAAAATAGAGGAATATCATCCTTTCAAACTTTATTTGGACGAACTCCCGGTGTGGGACGGCACGGACAGATTGGGTGATTTGGCCGGCAGGGTAAGTGATGAAGAATTGTGGTTGACGGCTTTTCACGTGTGGATGCGTGGATTGGTGGCACAATGGATGGGCATTACGGGTAAGCATGCCAACGCCGTTGCACCTATATTAATAAGCAGCGAGCAGGGAATGTTGAAATCCACTTTCTGCAAGTCGCTGATGCCCGATGCGTTGCAACGCTATTATACGGATAGTATCGACCTTGCATTGCCGGGGCAAGTGGAACGTAAAATGTCGGAAATGGGTTTGCTGAATCTGGACGAGTTCGATAAAATATCCCCAAAGAAAATGTCTCTTTTGAAAAATCTCATGCAGATGCCCGCATTGAATATGCGCAAGGCATACCAGAAAAGTTATCGTGAGTTGCCCCGCGTTGCCTCTTTCATCGGCACATCCAACCGCACCGATTTGTTGACCGATCCCACAGGCAGTCGCCGTTTCATCTGTGTTTTGGTTAATCATAAAATCAATTGTGCCGATATAGACCATGCATAAATTTATGCGCAGTTGAAACAAGAGCTTTTGGAAGGCGCACGCTATTGGTTCACAGGTGAAGAAGAAAAGGCAATCCGGCAGCATAATTCAGCATTTTATTGTCAGTCTCCCGAAGAAGATGTCTTTAACTCATGTTTCCGTGTTCCGCAAAGCGATGATGATGCGGTGAGTTATCTTTCTGCTGCCGAGATATTTAAAGTGTTGCGCAAATATAATCCTGCTGCCATGTGTGGCGTTAATCCCGCCACCTTTCCCCAAGTATTGACTGCACTCGGCATGAAGCGTAAACATACCAAATGGGGTAATGTGTATCAGGTGGTGAAACTGAACCTTCACCCTTAAAGGATTTGGTGGAAAGGGATTGGGGAGGTGAAAGCGGTGAAGGTCGGTTAAGTATACTTGTGTTTTGAGTATCTGTTCATTTCTTAAGTGTTAAATTACAATTCTCCATGCAGTATTTAAGCCGTTTTATCATTTAAGCTATAAAACATACTAAAAAAGGAAATCGTAGTATGTGATGGTATGAATCTTTTTTGTAATTTTGCATTTCCTAAAACAATAAAACGGTTTATTAAAAAATGAAACATTTCAAATCTTTACTGTCGATTGTAGTTTTTGCTTTGGCTTTAACTTTTACTTCTTGTATGAGTAATGATCCTACTCAAAGTGGTGTATTTCTCGGTAGAGCTGAGTATGGCACCGGACTTGGGCTTCAGTTTGATGTCAATGGTTTAAAAGTAATACCTACTTCCCAAGCACTTTTTACTGCGGAAAAAGTGACTTCGGGCGATATTGTTCTTTTTTCCTATTCATATAATTCTGATGAACAACCTTTAACCAGCGAAACCAAATCGCTTACTGTAGAGGTAACAGGGGTGGTGAATTGCGGTAATGAAAGAACAATGACCGGCATGGGGGATGGCAGCAAGGAAAACGGCAGTACATTCGAAAATGCAACAATCGTTAATATGACAGAGAGAAATGGTTATTATTCGACAGCCTTTGGACAATATGGCAAAAACACCTTGGTTTTGCCTATTTACTTTTTGGCAAAAGCTGATTTAAGTTTGCATTCATTTGCTCTTTATTATGATGAAAGCACAGTGAAAGATTCTGATACGGAAATGAAGTTGTATCTTCGTCATAAATCGGAAGAAAAAGACCCGACTTTGCTTGTTCCCGCATTATTGAAAGCATTTGATATAAGAGATGCAGTCAACGATTTTGCTGCTAAAACCGGTGAAAATCCTAAGAAGATTACCATTTTGACCAATGAAACAAAAGTTTCCGGTTCCGATAAGTTGGAAGATGCTAACGAAGAATTGGGTACTTACACAATAGATTATGTAACTAAATAATAATCATTGAATTATAAAGAACTTTTTAGAAGAGCTATGTTACTGATTTCCTCTCCTGCCAAGGCATGGGAGGAAATTAGTTTAGAGGATAGACGTAAAGTATTTACTACTTTCGTCTATCCTATGATAGGTTTATGCGGCCTGTCTTTCTTTCTCGGTACAATCTTTGATACGGGATTGACCGCTGTGGGCTTTCAAAGAGCAATGACTTCATGTTGTGCTATCTTTGTCGGTCTGTTTGGTGGCTATTTTCTTGCATCCTATGCTGTGAACAAATTGGCTGTAACCATGTTTCAACAAGAGGATAACCTGCAACTGATTCAACAGTTTGTGGGGTATGCAATGGTAGTTACCTTTGTATTGGACATTATCGTGGGAGTGCTTCCGAGTTTCTTCATTTTGCGATGGATATTCCAGTTCTATGTTGTATTTGTAGTCTGGGAAGGAGTTGGCAAATTGATACAGGTGGAAGAAAAGATGCGCATGAGTTACACTGTGATGGCATCTTTGCTCATTATTGTTTGCCCCGCGGTATTGGGATTTATATTTAATAAACTGACTGTTATTTTGAATTAATATGAAACTTGCTCCCGTAAATATAAAAAATAAACGTGCATCGTTCGATTATGAGTTTATAGATACCTATACTGCCGGTATTGTGCTTACGGGGACGGAGATTAAGTCTATCCGTTTGGGCAAGGCAGGTTTGGTAGATACATTCTGTTTCTTTACCCGTGGTGAACTATGGGTGAAGAACATGCATATTGCCGAATATTTTTATGGTTCCTATAATAACCACACTGCTCGCCGTGACCGTAAACTGCTGTTAAGTAAAAAGGAATTGGCTAAGTTGGAACGTGCCATTAAAGAAACTGGTTTGACTATTGTTCCTACTCGTTTGTTTATCAATGAAAAAGGTTTGGCTAAGTTGGTTATAGCTTTAGCAAAAGGTAAGAAACAATATGATAAACGTGAATCTTTGAAAGAAAAAGATGATAAACGGGAGATGGACCGGATGTTTAAACGGTGATAAATCTAGTTGATTATTGATAAAGGCTAAATAAAAATTGTGAATAGGGTATGTAAAAAATAAATATGGCGTTTTACTTGTTTGTTGTTAAAATATTAGTTTAGTTTGTAAACCAATATTTTAAATCTATGAAAAAGACAATTTGCCAATTTATTCTTGTTGCTATTTTTATCCTATTTGCAACAAGTGATGCTTTTAGTTATCAAGAGGAACATAATTCTAATATTATGTTAGAGAATATTGAGGCTTTAACTTTTAAATTTGATAAGCCGATATATTATGTATTTCCTTGTCCTCCGGGTTATACCGGTAATGAATGTAGACTTCCAACTCCGGGAGAGTCTTATGATCCTTCATATGGATGTCCATCGCCTACTAAATGTTATCCACCTTATTTCGAATGAAAAATAAATTATTTCCATATTGGTGCATTTTTCTTTTATGTATATCTTCTTGTCAGATAAGTAAAGATGGCAAACTAAAAGAAAACGTTTACTCGGATAAAATAGACTTTAATCAAAAAGAAGTCTTGTTTTCTCCTCAAACAGATATACTCTTTTTAAAAGAGTATTATCTTTCATCGTGCTTTCATCAAGATTCGGCAGATGTGTTTGTTTCTTATAACTATAAGAGACATGCTTTGGATTTTATTAATTTGAAAACCGGTGAAATTTCTCAAACAAAGTTGGATGGGGAAGGACCGAAAGGAATAGAGCGTATCTGTGATATTTTTGTTCATAATATGGATTCTATTTGGATTTGTGGGATACAAAATATCTTTTTAATAAATAAAGCAGGTGATTTGAAAAGCAAAATATCTTTAACGACTATACAGAATGAAACTGTTGCAATACAAACTAATTACGTCATTGCTACTGTTAAGTTATTTTATAATAAAAAAAGAAGATCTCTATTTTATACTACGGCAAGTTTTTCTAATGATGTTCGTAAATATATCGTTAATGAATTATTTTTAGATGGCTCAGATAAAATAAATAAATATGAACTTTCTATGTCTGCGGTAGAACCGGATTTTGGCGGAAATTATGGATATATGCAAAGTCCGAATGTTACTTTTAATGATAATAAGATTATATATAATTATCCTATAGAATCAAATATTTATGTGTTGGATTTGGAAACAAGTAAAAACTCTATTTATGGAGGAAGAACCAAATATACTGAAAATATAGCACGTAAGAACTCTTCATCCGTTGGATTTCTAAGATATGATATTGAAAATCTGCATTTTTATGAAGTGATGTATATACCTAAATATGATCTCTATTGCAGATTACATTTGAACGGCGTTGAGTTTGATGTAAACAAAAACAGGGAGGAATTATATAATAGTAAAGATATTTTCTTGACGGTGTTTAATTCTAAGTTTGAAGTAGTAAACGAAATCAAATTGCCTTCAAAAAGATATAGCTATTTGACAGCTTGGTGTCCATTGAATAACGGCTTTTTAATTTTTGCAAACAACTATTATTTAGATGCTTCTACATCGGAAAATAATATTCTCTTTGACATATACGAACCTGTTATAAATAATAATTAGCTCTTAAATATTTCTTCTCTTTATACTTTTGGCGTATCATTTTGTATCTTTGCAAAATGAAATCTACAATTCAACAATTAATATCCGAACGTATCCTGATTCTGGATGGAGCAATGGGTACGATGATTCAACAATATAATCTTCGTGAGGAAGATTTCCGTGGTGAACGTTTTGCACAGGTGTCCGGTCAGATGAAAGGAAACAATGATTTGCTTTGTCTCACCCGCCCCGATGTGATACAGGATATTCACCGGAAATATCTGGAAGCAGGAGCCGATATTATTGAAACAAATACGTTTAGTTCCACAACGGTTTCAATGGCAGATTATCATGTACAGGATTATGTGCGTGAAATAAACCTTGCTGCTGCAAAGGTTGCCCGTGAGTTGGCAGACGAATATACCCGTAAGAATCCTGCCAAACCACGTTTTGTTGCCGGTGCGGTTGGTCCTACAAACAAGACTTGCTCCATGTCGCCGGATGTGAATAATCCCGCTTTCCGTGCATTGACTTTCGATGAATTGGCTGCTGCTTACCAAGAACAGATGGAAGCCTTGATTGAGGGAGGAGTAGACGCTATCCTGATAGAAACCATATTTGATACATTGAATGCTAAAGCGGCTGTTTATGCTGCCGAAAATGCAATGAAGGTTCAGGGGCGGGAAGTTCCTTTGATGTTATCTGTTACGGTATCGGATATTGGCGGACGTACCTTGTCCGGTCAGACTTTGGATGCTTTTCTTGCATCTGTCGGTCATGCTCCTATATTCTCAATCGGATTGAATTGTTCTTTCGGAGCTAGGCAGTTGAAACCTTTTCTTGAAGATCTGGCTGCACACGCACCTTATTATATCAGTGTTTATCCTAATGCCGGATTACCTAACAGCCTTGGCAAGTATGATCAAAGTCCTGAAGAAATGGCGCATGAGGTGAAGGAATTCATTGACGAGGGATTGGTTAATATTATAGGTGGATGCTGCGGTACTACCGATGAATATATAGCTAAGTATAATGCTTTGATTGAAAGTGTAAAACCTCATGTCCCTGTTGCCAAGCCTAAATATCTTTGGCTTTCGGGATTGGAGTTGTTTGAAGTGAAGCCGGAAATCAATTTTGTGAATGT
The DNA here is from genome assembly GCA_902492205.1 of uncultured Bacteroides sp. Classification (GTDB taxonomy): domain Bacteria; phylum Bacteroidota; class Bacteroidia; order Bacteroidales; family Bacteroidaceae; genus Bacteroides. The sequence goes on from CABUKU010000003.1 coordinate 9,548, forward strand.
GGGCGAAAGATGTAATGTAGCCGGTTCGCGCAAGTTCCTTCGATTGATTCAGGAGAAGAAATACGAAGAAGCTCTCGCCATTGCCCGTGCACAGGTAGAAGACGGCGCATTGGTTCTTGATATAAATATGGACGACGGTTTGCTTGATGCCCGGGAGGAAATGACTACTTTCCTTAATTTGGTGGCGTCGGAGCCGGAAATTGCCCGAATTCCTATTATGATAGATTCCTCTAAGTGGGAAGTTATCATCGCCGGGCTTAAATGTTTGCAGGGAAAGTCCGTAGTGAATTCTATCTCTCTGAAAGAAGGAGAGGAAAAGTTTCTGAAGCATGCGAGAGAAGTAAAAAGATACGGTGCTGCCGTTGTAGTGATGGCTTTCGATGAAAAAGGGCAAGCAGATACGTTTGCACGCAAAATCGAAGTATGCGAACGGGCTTACCGTTTACTGGTAGATAAAGCAGATTTTAATCCGAACGATATAATTTTCGATCCGAATGTTCTTGCTGTTGCTACGGGAATGGAAGAACATAATAACTATGCCGTGGATTTTATTAATGCTACGGGTTGGATTCGCAAGAATCTTCCGGGGGCACATGTGAGTGGTGGTGTGAGTAACTTGTCTTTCTCTTTCCGTGGAAATAACTATATCCGTGAGGCGATACATGCTGTTTTTCTTTATCATGCCATTCAGCAAGGCATGGATATGGGAATTGTGAATCCGGCAACTTCGGTTATTTACAGCGACATACCTGCCGATGTGCTGGAAAAGATTGAGGACGTGGTTTTGAACCGCCATCCCGATGCTGCCGAACGCTTAATAGAATTGGCGGAAAGCCTGAAAACACAATCTACCAATGATACTCAAACTGTAAGGCATGATGCATGGAGAGACGGAACAGTGGAAGAACGCTTGAAACATGCACTGGTTAAAGGTATCGGTGATTTCCTTGAGGAAGACCTTGCGGAAGCTGTGCCGATTTATGGTAAAGCTGTCGATATAATTGAAGGTCCGTTAATGAATGGAATGAATTATGTGGGAGAACTGTTTGGAGCAGGGAAGATGTTTTTGCCGCAAGTGGTGAAGACTGCCAGAACAATGAAAAAGGCTGTTGCCATTCTTCGCCCGTTGATTGAAGCGGAGAAACAGGAAGGGGCATCTACTGCCGGTAAAGTATTGGTAGCTACTGTTAAAGGAGATGTGCATGACATAGGTAAAAATATTGTTTCCGTGGTAATGGCATGCAATAACTATGAAATCATAGACTTGGGTGTGATGGTTCCTGCCGAAACAATAATAAAGCGGGCAATTGAAGAGAAAGTGGATATTATCGGTTTAAGCGGATTGATCACTCCTTCTCTTGAAGAAATGGCACACATTGCCGCCGAAATGGAAAAGATTGGTTTGGATATTCCTTTGCTCATAGGAGGAGCCACTACTTCCAAATTACATACTGCGTTGAAGATTGCTCCTGTTTACCATGCTCCGGTGGTTCATGTGAAAGATGCTTCCCAGAATGCCGGTATTGCTGCCCGTTTGCTGAATCCTCAAACAAAACAGGCCTTGGTTGATGAAGTTGGAAAGGAATATGAAGATCTTCGCGAAAAGAATGCAAATAAGAAAGCAAATACAGTTTCTTTGGAGGAATCACGGAAGAACAGATTAAAATTAGAATGGTAAAATAATGAAAAAGCGTTTTGATGTAGAGGGTTGGAACCGTAAGACCACGTATTATTATTTTAAAGATTTTATGAATCCGTTCGCTCATCTGGGTGCAGATGTCGATATTACGGAATTATATCAATACGTAAAGGAACATGGTTATTCCATAAATTTGGCGGTCAGCTACATTGCGGGGCGTATGTGTAATGAAATAGAGAATTTCCGTTTACGCATTGAAAACAATGAGGTGTATATATATGATAAGGTAAATGTGGGACAAACTATTGGCTATGAGGACGGAACATTTACCAATATCAACTTGAATATGAAAGATACTTTGCGAGAGTTTGATGAATGCGAACAACAGCATATTATCGAGCATAAAAAAGTCCATGAGTATGAATCGGGGACAGAAGAGGGAGATTTGATCTTTATGACTACTATCCCTTGGGTATCTTTTACCTCTTTTCTGCAACCTTTTGATCCTTCAAAAGCCTCTAATCCGAAAGTGGCGTTTGGGAAAATAAAGACAGTTGATGGTAGAAAATTGCTTCCGGTCTGTGTGGAGGTACATCATTCATTGATGGATGGTTATCATATGGGGCTTTTTATCAATGGCTTTGAACGTTATGCTTCCAATCCGGAAAGTTTGGATGACGTGAAACATATTTAAAAAATAGATTATATGAAAACATTGAAATCTGTTTCTTTATTATTGGTTATAATAATAAGCTTTTCTTTTATGGCGTGTAATTCAACTGATAAAGTAAGTGATTCTGCAAATGAGAATCCTGCATTGGCAAACATATTTGCCCGTAAAAGTGTTCGTAAATATTTGAATAAGGGGGTGGAAGACGAAAAGATTACTACTTTGCTGAAAGCAGGAATGGCAGCTCCTTCCGGTAAAGATGTCCGCCCTTGGGAATTTATTGTAGTGAAAGAACGTGCTACTTTAGATTCAATGGCTGCTGCTTTGCCTTATGCTAAAATGTTGGCTGATGCCCGTGTTGCCATCATTGTGTGTGGAGATTCGATTCGTTCGTCATATTGGTATCTGGATTGTTCGGCAGCCACCGAAAACATTCTTTTGGCTGCGGAAGCTCTTGGACTTGGAGCTGTATGGACGGCTGCATATCCGTATGAAGATCGTATGAATGTGGTTCGTAAATATACTAACCTGCCAGAAAATATACTTCCTTTGTGTGTTATTCCGGTGGGCTATCCCGAAGGTGTACAATCACCTAAAGATAAATTTGATGAAACTAAGATTCATTACGAAAAGTACTAATCAGCTTCGAATTTTCTTTTTATAGTTGTTGAAGCGGGATTGAATATCTCTCACGAAATTATAAGTTTCGATTCCGCGGAAATAACCGTTTTTACAGACAGGATCAGTGAAGTATTCTTCGTTGCTTTTTAATAAAATGAAGTTTTCCACATTATCTTTCCAGATGAATTTGTTCTTACCATATTTTTCTGCAAGAGCCATTGCATCATAAATATGTCCTAATCCTGCATTATAAGAGGCAAGGATGAAGTTTATCCGTTCTTCTTTATCCGGAATCATACTTAGACTCTTATTAGTGGAAGCAATATATTTGATAGCTGCTTTTACGCTTTCTTCCGGATTCTGTTCTTTACCGGGTGGAACTCCCATAGCTCTTGCGGTAGCAGGCATTAATTGCATTAGTCCTTTGGCTCCTGCCCATGAAACGGCTGTTGTGTCAAAGTTAGATTCTGTGTAAGCTAAAGAAGCCAGTAATCTCCAGTCCCAATCAATGTCTTTCGAATACTTCTTAAATAAGTTGTCGAAATGTGATATTTTACCGTCTTTAATTGATAGGATGGGAGAGTGTGGAACAGCTTTACTGATTTCAAAGTATCTTTTACTACTTGCTTGATAGGCAGGCGATGTCATGTTTTCCTGATGCCATTTGTCGGCTGCAGCAGCAAGGAGTGGTTCGTCTTTTCGTACCGCCCATGAAGCTCTTTGGTCGAAACTAATAGAAAGATTAATATTGAGATTAGGATAATACGTTTTGTTGAGTTGGGCAAGATCATTGTCGGCAACAGTATAAGGTATTTGTCCTTTAGCAACTTGCGTAATGAGATCTTCTACCGTAATACTATCTCCTGTAACTTTATGTATATGAATGCCACCTCCCAGTTCTTTGTCCAGATTGACGAGTCGATCGTAATATTTGCCCGGTCTTACATAAATATCTTTTCCGATAAGCTGAGTGACATCTGTTAATGGTTTGCTACCTCTGTTTGTCTTTTGAACGATTACCTGATGAGTGATAACTTCTTCTCCGCAATAGGTAAGACTGTCTTTTAGTTCTTTAGTAATGGGTAAGTTGTAAGCAATCATGTCTCCTTCACCGGCAAGTAACTTGTTAACCAGTTCTTTGGTACTGTTAGCAACTTCCACACGGAGTTTCAGACCTAATGCTTTTGCAAACTGTTCGCTAAGTTCATATTGGAAACCCATAGGTTGCCCGCGATAAATAAAATAAGATGTGGAACTATACATGGTAAGTACTACCAATTCTCCGCTGTCTTTCATTTGAGGAAGATCATACGAAGATTCCTCTCCGGGCTTGTGTGGGGTATTACGACAAGCGATGAGTAATAAAAGAAGGAGAAATATCGGTAATAGTTTACGCATATAGTATCATTTTTATTATTTTTTTATTCCCAGGTTCTTCTCAATATACATTGTCAGAATATCAATTGCCACTTGGTTGTTACCTCCTTGTGGAACGATTAAGTCGGCATATCTTTTGCTTGGCTCAATAAATTGTAAGTGCATGGGTTTGAGCACTCTGGTGTAGCGTTCCATAACCGCTTCTGCTGTACGTCCGCGCTCAACAATGTCTCTTTGGATAACGCGAATAAGACGTTCGTCAGGATCGGCATCTACAAAAACTTTTAAATCCATTTGGCTGCGTAGCTTTTTATCGCATAAGGCAAGAATACCTTCAACTATAACTACGTCACGGGGTTCAATATGAATAGTTTCGGGCTGACGTGTACATGTTAAATAAGAATAAGTGGGTTGCTCAATACTTTTTCCTTCCCTTAACATACTGAGGTGTTTGGAAAGCAGGCTCCACTCAAATGCATCCGGATGGTCAAAGTTGATATTTTGTCTTTCTTCCACCGGAATATGACTGCTGTCTTTATAATAAGAGTCTTGCGGCAACAGAACTACTTCTCCCGGAGGAAGACTTTCGATGATTTTTCTTACGACGGTGGTCTTTCCTGAGCCAGTTCCGCCAGCTATACCGATTATTAACATGAATTTATAGTGTATAATTGAAACAAATGAATTATTTTTGCATTTTAATTGTAATACAAAAATAGAACAAATTATTAATAAAACAACGTATGGTCAGACACATTGTACTATTTAAGTTAAAAAACATGGAGTCTCACGAGGAAAAGCTTGACATAATGAAACGCTTCAAAGAAGCGATCGAAGCTTTACCTGCAAAGATTTCCGTGATTCGTAAAATAAAAGTGGGATTGAATGTGAATCCTGCCGAAGCCTATGATATCGCTCTAAACAGCGAATTTGATACCTTGGAAGATGTTAACTTCTATGCCACTCATCCGGACCATGTTGCTGCTGCAAAGATTCTTGCCGAAGTGAAAGAAGGTCGTGCTTGTGTAGATTATGAATTTTGAAAACACATACATAACGTTATAAAATGAAAAGATTAAATTTACTATTACTGTCTCTGTTTGTCATGGTTATTGGTGCGAAAGCACAAATGATGGAACCTGTAAGATGGACAACAGATTTGAAAATGCTGTCGGACAACGAAGCTGAAATCGTGTTTAACGGAAAAATTGATGGTGGCTGGCATGTTTATTCTATCAACATTCCTGATGGGGGACCTGTTAAAACTACTTTTAATGTAGACAAGATTCAAGGTGCCGAATTAGTAGGGAAATTAGGATTTAGAGGAAAGCAAATCGAGAACTTTGATAAGTTGTTCGATATGAAGTTGAGCTATTTTGAGGGTTCTGTCACTTTCTTCCAGAAAATCAAGATAACTGGTGCAACCTATGATATTTCCGGTTATCTGGAATATGGTGCTTGTGATGATGAAAGCTGTTTGCCTCCTACTCCGGTAGACTTTAGTTTCCAAGGTAAAGGAAAAGCAACTGCTGCTGCAACACCGGCCCCTGAAGCTAAAAAGGAAGAAGCACCTGCTGCAACAGAAGAGGTTGCTGTAGCTGATACTGTGGCTGCTCCCGTTTCAGAAGTTGCATCTACTGATAACAATGAATTGAAAGACTTGTGGACTCCGGTTATCGAGCAATTGAATGCTTTTGGTAATACTGTAGCCCAGAAAGATATGTCTTGGTTATATATTTTCTTTGCAGGATTTGTGGGTGGTTTGCTTGCATTGTTTACTCCATGCGTGTGGCCTATTATTCCAATGACTGTAAGTTTCTTCCTGAAACGTTCGCAAGACAAAAAGAAAGGTATCCGTGATGCTTGGATGTATGGACTTTCTATTATTGTTATCTATGTAGGTTTAGGATTGATTATTACTTCAGTATTTGGTGCAAGTGCGTTAAACTCGCTTTCAACCAATGCGGTATTTAATATTTTGTTCTTCTTGATGTTGGTTGTGTTTGCCGCTTCTTTCTTCGGAGCTTTCGAAATCACATTACCTTCTTCTTGGAGTACGGCTGTAGATAGTAAGGCAGAGAAAACCGGAGGTTTAATTGCAATCTTCCTGATGGCATTTACTTTGGCTTTGGTTTCTTTCTCATGTACAGGTCCTATTATCGGATTCCTTTTGGTAGAAGTATCTACTTCGGGCAGTATTATTGCTCCGGCTATCGGTATGTTTGGTTTTGCTATTGCATTGGCATTACCATTTACACTGTTTGCTATGTTCCCGTCTTGGTTGAAATCAATGCCTAAATCAGGTGGCTGGATGAACGTTATTAAAGTGACTCTTGGTTTCCTTGAATTGGCTTTTGCTTTGAAGTTCTTGTCAGTTGCCGACCTTGCTTACGGTTGGGGAATTCTTGATAGAGAAACATTCCTCGCTTTGTGGATTGTAATCTTCGGTTTGTTAGGTTTCTATTTATTAGGTAAGATTAAATTTGCTCACGATGATGATGACAATAAAGTTTCTGTGACACGTTTCTTTATGGCATTAATCTCTTTGGCATTTGCTATCTATATGATTCCGGGCTTGTGGGGTGCACCTTTGAAGGCTGTAAGTGCATTTGCTCCTCCTATGCAGACTCAGGATTTCAACTTGTATAACAATGAAGTACATGCTCAGTTTGATGATTATGATGCCGGTATGGAATATGCCAAGAGAGTAGGTAAACCTGTAATGCTCGACTTTACCGGTTACGGCTGTGTAAACTGTCGTAAAATGGAGTTGGCTGTTTGGACAGACCAGAAAGTTGCTGACATCATGAAGAACGATTATGTTTTGATTACTCTTTACGTAGATAACAAAACAAAACTTCCGGAACCGATTAAAGTAATGGAGAACGGAACTGAACGTACTTTGAGAACTTTGGGTGACAGATGGAGCTATTTGCAACGGGTTAAGTTCGGAGCTAATGCTCAACCTTTCTATGTATTGATTGATAACAATGGTATGCCGTTGAATCATTCTTATGCATACGATGAGAATGTTGACAAGTACATCAAGTTCTTGCAGACAGGTTTGGATAATTATAAGAAAGAGAAAAAATAATATTAATACCGTTTCATTATGGATTACACTCAGTTGGAAAATAAATCGGTGGAGATTGCTGATCAAGTAATCGCCTTGCTCGAAACAATGACGCCCGATAAGACAGAATCCTTTTTTGTGAAAGATTTCTTGTCTGCTGTGAATACTGCTGGCGGAAGAATTAAGGCTGCTGGATGCAATATTGATAAAACTGAAGTGAAAAACAAGTTGAATGCTGCACTCGACGATGTTTGTAAAGCCATGTATTGTCTTGAAATGTTTAATAAGCTTGTAGCTGTGGATATTTCTTGTTATGAAAGGCTCTACCGTTCGTATGACGAGTTGGCGGATATGTTGGCTTTAGGCATTAATGAAATGGCAGATTAATAGAAAGAACTTTTAAATAAGAGAACGCCGGAGAAGTAGTAAATACTTTCTCCGGCGTTTTATTTTTCGGAAATAATCCGTATTTTTGAGAATCAAACCTAAAGATGAAGTATATGAAGAAGATTATTAACCCGTGGGTAGGTCTTGAGGGATATAACTGTTTCGGCTGTGCACCAAGCAATGAATCGGGAGTAAAAATGGAATTTTATGAAGATGGAAACGAGATAGTAAGCATCTGGAAACCGGAATCTCGTTTTCAAGGCTGGTTAAATACACTGCATGGTGGAATACAGGCTGTTCTTCTGGATGAAATATGTGCTTGGGTTATTGCTCGTAAGATGCAGACATCGGGGGTGACTTCCAAAATGGAAACCCGCTATATGAAGTCGGTCAGTACGGAAGATTCTCATATAACTTTGCGTGCCACCGTGCAGGAAGTAAAGAGAAACATTGTGATAGTGGAAGCCCGTTTGTATAATTCGGCTGACGAACTTTGTACTAAAGCTGTTTGTACATACTTCACTTTTCCACGTGAGAAAGTTGAAAAGGAAATGTTCTTTAAGGGTTGCAATTTGGAAGAGTAACTATCAATTTTAAATTATCTGCAATCTTTTTGTGATAAATATTTGGAATTGTAATTTGATTACTTTACTTTTGTCGCATTAAACAAAGAAAATTATGATTAGAACAACTACACATCATCATCATTCTCCTGACGAATAACTCGGTGGGCGTGTATGATTTTGTATAGAATGATATAGTAAGGCTTGCCGGAAAGGTAAGCCTTTTTTGTTGTTAATAACCAAATAAAATAAAAGATATGCTTAGAATTGCAGTGCAGGCAAAGGGAAGATTGTTTGAAGAAACAATGGCACTTCTCGAAGAATCAGACATTAAGTTAAGTACCATGAAAAGAAGTCTTTTGGTGCAGTCGTCTAATTTCCCTATCGAAGTTTTGTTTCTTCGTGACGATGATATTCCTCAATCCGTAGCTACGGGAGTGGCAGACTTGGGCATTGTGGGCGAGAATGAATTCGTGGAGAGACAGGAAGACGCGGAAATCATTAAACGTCTTGGATTTAGCAAATGCCGTCTTGCACTGGCTATGCCCAAAGATATTGAATATCCCGGACTGTCATGGTTTGAAGGTAAGAAGATTGCAACCTCTTATCCGGTAATTTTGGAGAACTTTATGAAACAAAATGGAGTGAATACTGAGATACATGTAATCACAGGCTCGGTGGAGGTAGCTCCGGGTATCGGACTTGCCGATGCGATTTTTGATATAGTAAGCTCCGGTTCTACGCTTGTAAGCAATCGTTTGAAAGAAGTGGAAGTCGTGATGAAGTCGGAAGCACTGCTCATTGGTAATAAAAATATGAGCGATGAAAAGAAAGAAGTACTTAACGAACTTCTGTTCCGTATGGATGCTGTTAAAACTGCCGAAGATAAAAAGTATGTGTTGATGAATGCACCTAAAGAGAAACTGAGTGAGATTATTGAAGTACTTCCGGGTATGAAAAGCCCCACTGTAATGCCTCTTGCACAAGAAGGCTGGTGCTCTGTGCATACTGTTCTTGATGAAAAGTGTTTTTGGGAAATTATCGGTAAACTGAAAGCACTTGGTGCGGAAGGTATTTTGGTGTTGCCTATCGAGAAAATGATTCTTTAATATTAAGGCTATGAAAGAAATCAATTATCCACGGAAAGAAGACTGGACGGAACTGCTGAAACGTCCGGCACTGAATGCTGCCAACTTGAATGATACGGTACAAAAGATACTGGATCGCGTAAAAGCGGAAGGGGATAAAGCTGTGTTGGAGTGTGAAGCTGCTTTTGACAAAGTACAGTTAAAGAATTTGGCTGTTACGCAAGAGGAAGCAGACGAAGCCGGCACTTTGGTAGGTGGGGAACTCAAAGCAGCTATCCGTTTGGCGATGAAGAATATTGAAACGTTTCATGCAGCCCAGCGTTTCACTGGTAAGAAGGTTGAAACTATGCCGGGGGTGACTTGCTGGCAAAAAGCGGTGGCTATTGAAAAAGTCGGTTTATATATTCCGGGAGGAACAGCACCTCTGTTTTCTACTGTGTTGATGCTTGCCACTCCTGCCCGCATTGCCGGGTGTAAGGAAATTGTGCTATGCACCCCGCCCGATAAAGAAGGTAAAATTAATCCTGCCATCCTTTATGCTGCCAAGCTTGCCGGAGTAAATAAAATATTCAAAGCAGGTGGCGTGCAGGCTATTGCTGCAATGGCTTACGGAACGGAAAGCGTGCCTAAAGTATATAAGATATTTGGTCCGGGCAACCAGTATGTAACGGCAGCCAAACAATTAGTTTCCTTGCATGATGTGGCAATAGATATGCCTGCCGGACCATCGGAAGTAGAAGTGCTTGCCGATGCTTCTGCCAATCCTGCCTTTGTTGCTGCCGATTTATTGTCACAGGCAGAGCACGGAGTGGATAGTCAGGCTATGCTGATAACTACATCTGCCACATTGATTGAGAAGGTAAAAGAAGAAGTGGAGAAGCAGTTGGCGCAATTACCGAGAAAAGAGATTGCTGCAAAGTCTTTGGAGAACAGCAAACTGATTTTGGTAAATGACATGGAAGAAGCAATAGCCATGACAAACGACTATGCTCCGGAACATTTGATTATTGAAACTGAAAACTATATGGATATAGCCGAACGCATTGTTAATGCCGGTTCTGTGTTCTTAGGTTCCCTTTCTCCCGAAAGTGCGGGAGATTATGCTTCGGGAACAAACCACACGCTCCCAACCAACGGATATGCCAAAGCATACAGCGGTGTGAGTCTGGATAGTTTTATCCGCAAGATTACTTTTCAGGAGATTACCAAAGAAGGCATTCGGGCAATAGGTCCTGCTATTGAAATAATGGCAGCCAACGAACAGCTCGATGCACATAAAAACGCAGTAACACTTAGATTAAAATGAAAGACCTAAAAGACTTAACCCGCCCGAATATATGGAACTTAAAACCATATTCTTCGGCACGCGATGAATATAAAGGAGTGGAAGCATCCGTGTTTCTGGATGCAAACGAAAGTCCGTATAACGGTCCTCACAACCGTTATCCCGATCCGATGCAACGTGATTTGAAGTCTGCTATTGCACCCATTAAGAAAGTGCGTCCCGAGAATATATTTCTGGGAAATGGCAGTGATGAAGCAATCGACCTTGTTTATCGTGCTTTCTGCAAACCGGGCATTGACAATGTGGTGGCAATAGATCCCACTTATGGCATGTATCAGGTATGTGCGGAGGTGAATGATGTGGAATACCGTAAAGTATTGTTGGATGAAAACTACGGGTTTAAAGCGGATGATTTGCTTGCAGCCGCTGATGAACACACCAAACTGATATTCCTTTGTTCGCCTAATAATCCGAGTGGCAATAACCTCAGCCGGGAAGAAATAGAAAAGACTTTGAATAATTTCGAAGGTTTGGTTATTGTCGATGAAGCATATATCGACTTCTCCAATGCCCCTTCTTTCTTGCAAGAATTAGATAAGTATCCCAATCTGATTGTGTTGCAAACATTCTCCAAGGCATGGGCATCGGCAGCTATTCGCTTGGGAATGGCATTTGCTTCGCCGGATGTTATCGGCATATTCAGTAAAATTAAGTATCCGTACAATGTAAATCTGCTCACCCAGAGACAGGCTTTGGAAATACTCCATAAATATTATGAGGTGGACAGATGGGTAAACACATTGATTGAAGAGCGTGAGTGGCTTGAAGAAGAGTTTGGAAAGTTGTCTTGTTGTGTTTGTATCTATCCGTCTGATGCCAATTTCTTTCTTGCCAAGGTGACGAATGCGAAGAAAGTGTATGATTACTTGGTAAGCAGAGGTATTATTGTAAGAAACAGAAACTCGGTTTCTTTATGCAAAGACTGTTTGCGGGTAACGGTAGGTACACGTCACGAGAACACCACTCTGATTGAAGCCTTGAAGATGTATGAATATTAATTGTGGAAAGATGAAAAAAGCATTATTCATAGACCGTGACGGGACATTGGTCATAGAACCGCCCGTAGATTACCAGTTGGACAGTCTTGAAAAGTTGGAGTTCTATCCGAAAGTGTTTCGCAACTTAGGGTTTATCCGCAGCAAGCTCGACTTCGAGTTTGTAATGGTAACCAACCAAGACGGGCTGGGTACGGAGTCTTTCCCGGAAGAAACCTTTTGGCCTGCTCATAACCTGATGCTGAAAACATTGGAAGGAGAGGGTATTACGTTTGACAATATATTGATAGACCGCAGCTTTCCCGAAGACAATGCGCCTACACGCAAACCACGAACGGGCATGTTAACCAAATATATGGAAACAGGTGCTTATGACCTTGCGGGTTCTTTTGTGATTGGCGACCGCCCCACGGATGTGGAACTGGCAAAGAATCTTGGTTGCAAAGCTATCTTGCTGCAAGATTCAAAAGAATCACTCAAAGAAAAGGGATTGGAAGATGTTTGTGTGCTTGCTACGACCAATTGGGACAAGATAACCGAGTTTCTCTTTGCCGGGGAACGTCGGGGTGAAGTGCGTCGCACCACAAAAGAGACGGATATTTACGTCAGTCTCAATCTCGACGGAACAGGTAAATGTGACATTACTACCGGGCTGGGCTTCTTCGATCACATGCTGGAGCAGATAGGAAAGCATTCGGGCATGGACTTGACTATCCGGGTAAAAGGAGATTTGGAAGTGGACGAGCATCATACCATTGAAGATACGGCAATAGCTTTGGGCGACTGCATTTATCAAGCTTTGGGGAGCAAGCGGGGAATTGAGCGTTATGGTTACTCCCTGCCGATGGATGATTGTCTTTGTTCCGTTTGTCTTGATTTCGGTGGTCGTCCGTGGTTGGTATGGGATGCAGAGTTCAAACGTGAGAAAATAGGTGAGATGCCTACCGAGATGTTCCTGCATTTCTTCAAATCCCTGAGCGATTCGGCAAAGATGAATCTGAACATCAAAGCAGAAGGGCAAAACGAACACCATAAAATTGAGGGAATCTTCAAAGCACTGGCACGGGCGTTGAAAATGGCTGTCAAGAGAGACATCTATCATTATGAATTGCCTTCCACAAAAGGTTGCCTCTGATAAAATATTCCCTATACACGAAACCATAGTTAAAACCTTCACCACCTTCACCCTTCTGAAACTACTTGCTGTAAGGAGTTTCGGGGTGAAGGGTTGTTATGCTTGAAGTGCACCCCAAAAGTTGGACATTTTAATACTTATTTTCGTAATACATATTTTTATACTCTACCGGGCTTACTGCTCCCAAATTTAGTTTAATTCTTTCTTCATTGTAATATCTGATATATCTTTTAATTTCCTTTACACATTGCTTTACCGATACAAAATCTTTCAAATACAGCAACTCGGATTTAATCGTTCCAAAGAAGTTTTCGATCACTGCATTATCCCAGCAATTTGCTTTGCGTGACATACTTTGTATTATTCCGTTTTTCCTGAGCATGTTTTGGTATTCCTTGGATTGATATATACTTCCCTGATCCGAATGAATCAATACCTTCCGGTCTGTTTTTAACTTTGGCATAAGTTCACGCAACATTTTCAGTACCATTCCCAGATTGGGGTGCATACTTATGTTATAACTGACTATTTCACGGTTATACAAATCCAGAATGGGCGATAAATAGATTTTCTGACCGAACAAATGAAATTCGGTAACGTCGGTAACCAGTTTCTCCAATGGTCTTTGGGCTGTAAAATGACGTTGCAACAGGTTAGGGGCGGTTTTGCCCACCTCTCCCGTATAAGAGTTATATTTCTTATGTCTGACTTTACAGGCCAACCCGAGAATTCCCATAAGCTTACGTACTGTTTTATGATTAACACTCAATCCATTCTTGCGCAATACGGCAGTAATACGGCGGTAGCCATACCTGCCCTGATGTTTTCTGAAGACGGATACAATATCACATTTGAGGGTAGTATACTTATCCGCCCTCCCGGATTTCGCCCGCTGATAAAAATACGTACTGCGGGCAACACCTGCCACCTTTAATAATACCCCCAAGGGATATTGAGGCCTTAATTCATGGATGGCTGACACTTTAGCAGCAATCAACGTTTGTCTTTTTTCTGCTTGCGAATTAAGGCCTGATATTTTTTTAAGAAGGCACACTCGGCTTTGGCATATAAAAGTTCCTGTTCAAGCTTACGAATATATGCTTCTGTGTTTTCCCTGTGGGGTAATTCCGTTTTTAATCTTGAAACTTCTTTCTTCATGATTGGCCTTATTGGAGGAGGTTCAGTACTATAAACCCCTTTACATACAAAAGGCTCATATCGGACTTTCTGCAGTGCCCCCCATGATTAGTATCATTTAATGTTGAATCAACTAGGTAATTTTTCTTCTTCTCCCTATTATTTTATTGTTTAGTTCCTTATTATTTTATGATTTATAAGGCAATATTTGTCGTCCCACAATTGTGGGACGATCGTCTCATATATGTGGGATGATCGTCTCACAGTTGTGGTACGACCGTCCCATATATGTGGGACGCTAAATATGTGCCGTCAAATTGGAAAAATATTCCTGAGAACAACTAAAAAAGATACCGGTTAATGCCTTAATTCTCCTAATAAAACGGAGGAATTAAGGCATATATTTTAAAGAGTTGATAAAATTATGTAAGTTTGTAAGCAGAAGAATGAATTCCCTTTAAATGAAAAACATCATTGACAAGATCAGGCAAATCTATCCCGTTTCTGACGAAGCACTTCAGGCATTGCAGGATAATATGCGGTTAAGGTATTATCCCAAAGGTACTTATATTGTGCAATCGGGAGTGACAGACCATCTGGTTTATTTTATCGAAGAAGGAGTTACCCGCTCCGTATTCCATCACAACGGGGAGGATACCACTACTTGGTTCAGTCAAGAGGGTGACATTACTTTCGGTATGGATTCATTGTATTACAAACAACCGTCGGTAGAGAGTATTGAAACTCTTTCGGATTGCAAAATCTATGTCATAGAGATAGACAAGTTGAATGCTCTTTATGAAAAGTACATTGATATAGCCAACTGGGGGAGAATCCTGCATCAGAATGTAAACAAGGAACTCAGCCATATCTTTGTGGAAAGGCTGCAACTTTCGCCTAAAGAGCGGTATGAACGGTTCAACCAATGTCATCCCGGATTGGTAAACCGGGTGAAGTTGAAATATATAGCTGCTTTTCTGGGTATTTCGATTTATACACTCAGCCGGGTGCGTGCTAAAAAATAGATGATTACCGTACTTTTTTGCTTTAGGGCAAAAGAAGTTTGTTTGGCAAACCGTATCTTTGTCGCCTGAATCTTTAAACTAAATAACACAAAATCAGATGTCGAAAACTTCTTCAGCAGCTTTTGCAGACAGCAAGCCGCATTATTATCTTTTGGATGGACTTCGTGGTGTGGCAGCCCTTATAGTTATATGGTATCATGTATTCGAAGGCTATGCCTTTGCCGGTGGTGGCACGATTGACACCTTCAATCACGGGTATTTGGCCGTGGATTTCTTCTTTATTCTTTCGGGTTTCGTTATCGCTTATGCTTATGACGACCGTTGGAGCAAGGGTTTTACAATGACGAATTTCTTTAAACGTCGTTTGATACGTCTTCATCCTATGGTAGTAATGGGTGCCGTTCTGGGGGTTATCTCGTTCTATCTTCAAGGTTGTGTGCAATGGGATGGAACGCATGTTGCCATATCAATGGTGATGTTATCTTTGCTTTGCACGATACTTTTCATTCCTGCAATGCCGGGTTTGGGGTATGAAGTGCGTGGAAATGGTGAAATGTTCCCGTTGAACGGACCTTGCTGGTCATTGTTTTTTGAGTATATAGGTAATATTCTTTATGCCATATTTATTCGCCGTTTGTCAACAAAGGTATTGACTGTACTTGTAATCTTGCTGGGAATAGCTTTGGCATCATTCGCTATTTTTGATGTTTCCGGCTATGGCAACTTGGGAGTGGGTTGGACATTGGACGGTGTAAACTTTGTAGGTGGGTTATTAAGAATGCTTTTCCCTTTCTCAATGGGTATGCTTTTGTTACGTGTTTTCAAGCCGATAAAAATCAGAGGTGCATTCTGGATATGTACTGTGATAATGGTGGCTTTGCTTTCGGTGCCTTTTATTGAAGGAACCGAACCCATTTGTGCGAATGGAGTTTATGAGGCATTTTGCATCATTGTGGCTTTCCCTGTTCTTCTTTGGATAGGAGCGTCGGGTACTACTACGGACAAGAGTTCAACAAATATATGTAAATTCTTGGGAGATATATCTTATCCGGTTTATGTGGTACACTATCCGATCATGTATTTGTTCTATGCGTGGTTGATAAAAAAACAGCTTTTCACTTTCGCTGAAACGTGGCAGGTTGCCTTGTGTGTTTATGCATTGAGCATATTGATAGCTTATCTTTGCTTGAAGCTGTATGATGAGCCGGTAAGGAAGTATTTGGCAAAACGTTTCTTAAAGAGGAAACTCTGATTCACCGGGAAAAGAGGTTATTTTCACCGCCTTCACCCTGAAACGGTTTGCTGTAAGCAGATCCGGTAGGGGTGAAGGCGGTGAATAGTAAAAATATAAAATGTATGTATAGGAGATTATGACTTATAACTCCTCAATCTCTTTCAACCAAAGAGTGGAGCATGCATCGCTCGGCATCCGCCAATCTCCGCGCGGACTTAATGAAACCGAACCTACTTTCGGACCGTCGGGCAAGCAAGAACGTTTGAACTGCTGGTTAAAGAAACGGCGGAAGAAAGTGGATAGCCATTTCTTAATCGTTTCGTTATCATATTTCCCCCCAAAAGCATGTTGTGCAAGGAAGTAGATCTTTGCCGGACGGAAACCGAAACGCAGGAAATAATATAGGAAGAAGTCGTGGAGTTCGTAAGGTCCTACAAGGTCTTCCGTCTTTTGTTTGATGTTTCCATTGGCATCGGCAGGAATAAGTTCCGGGCTGATCGGAGTATCTACAATGTCGAGCAGGGTGTTGCGCGATTGTTCATCCACTCCGTTGCGGGCAACCCATTCCACGAGATATTTCACTAATGTTTTGGGTATGCTTCCGTTTACACCATACATGGACATGTGATCGCCGTTATACGTAGCCCAACCTAACGCAAGTTCCGACAAGTCTCCCGTGCCGATAACCATTCCGTTTGTTTGGTTTGCCACATCCATTAATATTTGTGTGCGTTCTCTTGCCTGTGAGTTCTCATAAGTGACATCGTGCACATTCACGTCATGCCCTATATTTTTAAAGTGCTGTATGCAAGCATCCTTTATGCTGATTTCACGAATGCTTACGCCGAGAGATTTCATCAGGTCGATGGCATTGTGGTAGGTGCGGTCGGTCGTTCCGAAACCCGGCATGGTGATTCCCAAAATGCCTTTGCGGTCAAACCCCAGTTTGTCGAAGGTCTTTACACAGACAAGCAGGGCGAGGGTAGAGTCAAGTCCTCCCGATATACCCACTACTGCTGTTTGTGCATGAGTGTGAACCAAGCGTTTGGCAAGTCCTGATACTTGTATTTCGAATATTTCTTCGCATCTTTCATTCAAGGCATTGCCGGAAGGTACAAAGGGAAGCGGTTCTACTGTGCGAGTAAGTGTGAATTCTTTCGGTAACTCTTGTTCCGTATCTATTTCATCCCCTTTTTCCTCTCTGAAAATAGAAGCACACGCAGCAAAGCTGGTATTTATCTTTCTTTCGGTGCGCAGGCGTTCAATATCTATTTCGCTGATAACGAGTTGCTGCTGCATGCAGAAACGTTTGGCTTCGGCAAGAAGGCTTCCGTTTTCATAAATCATGGCATTACCTGCAAAAACTACGTCTGTGGTAGATTCGCCGAATCCGGCAGAAGAATAAATATAGCCCGAAATACAACGTGCCGATTGTTGTGCAATGAGTGATTGCAGGTATTTATGTTTACCGATCAGTTCGTTGCTTGCCGATAGGTTAACGATAATATCCGCGCCTTGCGTGGCGAGTATGGAACTTGGCGGAACGGGTGCCCAGAGGTCTTCACATATTTCTATACCGAATTTGCTCCCGTTCAGGTTGAATAAAAGTTTCGGGTTAATGTCCACCCATTGAGAGCAGAGTATAGTTCCTTCTTCCGTAATTTCCGTAGCGGAAGTAAACCATCGTTTCTCATAGAACTCTTTATAATTAGGTATATATGTTTTAGGCACAATACCCATAATGACTTTACCACGGATAACAACGGCTGCATTAATCAAAGTTGCTCCGACAGCAACAGGTATGCCGACAATGGAAGTGATGTTTAATTCCGATGTTTCATTTATAATATGTTGCAAAGCTTTCTCGGCTTCTTCTATTAACAGCTGTTGCTGGAACAGATCTCCGCAAGTATATCCTGTGATGCAAAGTTCGGGAAAGGCGATGAGTTGCACTTGCTTTGATGCCGCATCTTTAACCATGTCAATTATTTGATTGGCATTGAATGTACAGTCTGCCACCTTTACTTGTGGGATTGCTGCTGCTACTTTGATAAATCCGTAGTTCATATTGTTCTTGGTCTTTAGTAGAGAGTGCAAAAATAAGCAATATAAGTAATATTTCCATTCTTTTTCGGGAGATGAATGGAGAGGACGATGAATTAAAGAAAAAAGATAAAATAATTTATTATAAGCTTTGCATAATTGAAAAACATATTTATCTTTGCATTCATAAAATAATTGTAATAATTACAATTCTGAAATATAGGATAAACATGGACGCTTACAAACATTTACAAACGTACAACATTAAGCCATCGGTGCAGAGAATTGCTATTATGGATTATCTTTTGACTCATAAGACACACCCTAATGTGGAAGAGATTTATACTGCATTGAGTCCGGCCATTCCCACTTTGTCAAAGACTACCGTATATAATACGTTGAAGCTCTTTACTGCACAGAATGCAGCTTTGTTGCTTACTATTGACGAGAAAAATGTTTGTTTTGACGGAGATACTGCTCCGCATGCGCATTTTCTATGTAAATGTTGTAACAAGATTTATGATTTGCCTCTGCCGCAAGCGGATAAAGAATTGATTGATATGGAAGTTGGCGGACATATCATCAACGAAGTCCATTCTTATTATAGAGGTATTTGCAAGAATTGCTTGGAAAAATAAAATATTGACTAACTAATTAATTCAAGAAAAAGATTATGAAAAAGTTTAGATGTACAGTATGTGGTTACATACATGAAGGTGATGCTGCACCTGAGAAATGCCCTCTTTGTAAAGCTCCTGCAAGCAAGTTTGTTGAAGTGGAAGAAACAGCCGGTGGCCCGATGGCTTTTGCTGACGAACATGTAATTGGCGTTGCCAAAGGTTGTGACGAAGAAATGATTAAGGATTTGAATAATCACTTCATGGGCGAATGTACAGAAGTTGGTATGTATTTGGCAATGAGCCGTCAGGCAGACCGTGAAGGTTATCCGGAAGTTGCCGAAGCATTCAAGAGATATGCTTGGGAAGAAGCAGAACACGCAGCTAAGTTTGCCGAACTTCTTGGTGACGTAG
This sequence comes from uncultured Bacteroides sp., assembly GCA_902492205.1. GTDB lineage: Bacteria > Bacteroidota > Bacteroidia > Bacteroidales > Bacteroidaceae > Bacteroides. The sequence continues at coordinate 28,911 of CABUKU010000003.1, forward strand.
TATGGGATACTAAAACTAACTTGCAGAAACGTAAAGATGCCGAACAAGGTGCTTGCGAAGACAAAAAGCGTATTGCAACCCGCGCTAAGCAATTGAATCTTGACGCTATCCATGACACAGTTCATGAAATGTGCAAGGACGAAGCTCGTCACGGCAAAGGTTTTGAAGGTTTGTATAACAGATACTTCAATAAGTAATCAGGGATTATATTTAGATAAATAATACTCAATTCCGGGGCAGCTAACCTATTTTGGTTAGCTGCCTTTTATTTTATTGATAAAATAGTATCATTAAATGATGAAATGTTTGTAGTGTGTAGCATTTATTGTTCTTACTTTTGTCATGTTCAGAATATATACATAACTCAATAAAATGAAATACTATGAGACTAACCGGAAAAAACTGTTTTAGAGGGGTGATAAGCCTGATGCTGCTGTCTTGTTCTTTAGGAGCTTTTTCACAAGAAACAAACTCCCGGAAGATTGAAGCATGGGTGACTAATCCCGATCGTTCTTCCTTATTTATGAAACAACCCGAAACTTATTCTTTCAGCGACAAAGAAGAGGGGCGCGGATTACCTATTATAATAGATGACCGTCAGTCATTTCAATCTATGGATGGTTTTGGGTATGCATTGACCGGAGGTAGCTCGTTCCATTTAAAGAATATGAGTGATGATGCGCGTGCTAAAATATTGCGTGAACTTTTCGCCACCGATGGTAATAATGTAGGTATCAGTTACATTCGCCTGACTATCGGAGCTTCCGATTTGAACAGTTTTGTTTATTCTTATGATGACCTGCCCGATGGAAAAACAGACTTTGACTTAAAGAAGTTTGATTTAGGCGAAGATAAATTTGCTGTCATTCCTGTAATGAAAGAAATCTTGGCTATCAATCCGGACATTAAAATTTTAGCTTCACCTTGGTCTGCTCCTAAATGGATGAAAGTTAGCAATAATGTAAGAGGTGGTGCTTTGAAACCGGAATGTTATGAAGTATATGCTCGTTACTTGGCAAAGTATGTGAAAGCCATGGAGAAAGAGGGTATTCATATTGATGCATTAACAACTCAGAATGAGCCTCTTAACTCACGTAATACTCCAAGTATGCCAACTCTGTGGAATGAGCAAGCTATTGTGTTAAAGAATTTAGGTCAGATTTTTAAAGCAGAAGGAATAAAGACCAAGATTGTTGCATTCGACCATAATTGTGACCGCCCTGATTATCCTCTTGCTATATTCAATGATCCGGAAGTTGCACAGTATGTGGATGGTTCTGCTTTTCATCATTATCGTGGTGATATAAATACAATGTCGGCAGTTCACATGGCACGTCCTGATAAGAATATATATTTCACGGAACAAATGGTTACCGAACGTCCCGGAAGTGAAACTATCAATATTGCCGATCCTGTAAAAAGACTGATTATCGGTGTTCCGAGAAATTGGAGTAAGAACGTTATTCTTTGGAATCTTGCTGCCGATAAAAATAATGATCCTCATACCGATAATGGCGGTTGCTCTATGTGTCAGGGGGCAATTACGATAGATGGCGATAATGTTTCACGTAATGTTGCCTATTATGTGGTGGCGCATGCATCTAAATTTGCCCGTCCGGGATCGGTTCGCATTGCATCGACCAATACATTTGACAGAACTGTGGAACTGACGGAAGACGAGGAAAATGCTTTGATTAAAAGAGCGACAATCATAGAACACAGTAATGTATTGCCTAATGTTGCTTTTAAAACTCCTGATGGAAAGATTGTTTTGATCGTTGCAAACGATTCGAGAAACACTTCTTCTGTCAGAATACAATATAATGGTAAATTTGCTAATTTGAAATTGGCTCCCGGTGCGGTAGGTACTTATATCTGGTAAGCACGGAAAAATAAATCAGACGATGAAATTCTTATATTTATTAGCTTTAGCGGCATTGGTTAACATGTCGCTAAGCCCTTTAAATGCGCAAAAACAAACGCAGAAGTTTAGTACGGAAGGTTGGTGGAAACCTGCGGGGCCAGTCTTTTCTCCAGATGTACACAAAGATGGCAGCATCACTTTCCGTTTGAAAGCTCCTAAGGCAAAACAGGTGTCTTTGAATTTAGGTGAGTGGGATGTTGTGTCTCAAGCCATGTCCAAAGATAAGGAAGGAGTGTGGAGCGTAACAACAAAACCAATTCAATCGGGAATTTATCAATATACCTTTACCGTGGATGGTATTCAAATGCTGGACATGTGCAATCCTAAAGTTAAAGCGGGAACTTCTGTTTATGGCAGTATTGTGGAAGTACATAGTGGAAAAGTTCGCTTTGATGAAGAACAGAACGTTAATCATGGAGCGATTCATATACTTAAATATGTATCAACTCCATTAGAGAAGTTACGTACTATGTATGTTTATCTTCCAGCCGGATATGAGAGTAGTCCTCAAAAGAGTTATCCTGTTTTATATTTGCGACATGGAGGAGGTGATTATGAAGGCAGTTGGATAAACGATGGTAAAGCAGCGGTTATTCTGGATAACCTGGTAGCTTCCGGTAAGGCAGTTCCCATGTTGATTGTCATGTCGAATGGATTGACAGATGGTTCATGGGCAGGAGGTAGCACTGTTGAGGGCATGAATACCTTGGAAGAGGAGCTATTTACGGACATAATCCCTATGATTGAATCTCGCTATCGGGTGAAAACAGACAAAGTTAACAGAGCAATAGCCGGTCTTTCTATGGGAGGTGGACAAGCCTATGTAATAGGTTTGCGCAATTTGGATAAGTTTTCATACATAGGTCAATTTAGTGCAGGGATTCTAAGCGATGGAACTTTCGATTATGAGAAATACATTCCCGGAATAATCGACCATCCTGAGACTATAAATAAAGAACTTCAACTTTTATGGATCAGTTGCGGAACAAAAGATCCCCGCTATAACGGACACAAAGAACTAATATCCGATCTTTCAAAGCGTGGAGTAAATCATGAGTTTCATGATATGGTTGCCGGGCATGAATGGCCGTTTTGGCGCGCGCAGTTAAATGATTTTGCACAGAGGTTATTCAAGAATCAAGTGACAGAATTATCAATGGTAGACAAATTAGCAACTCCGGAAACTAAAGCTCTATATGCAAATTTATGGTTAATTCAACAGAAGGGAGTAATGTTTGGGCATCATGATTATCCTTCTTATGGAATCGGTTGGAGAGGAGATAATGACAGAAGTGATGTAAAAGATTTGGTTGGTGATCATCCGGCAGTATATAGTTTGGACATGAATGGTATTAATCAAAAGAAAATAGATTTTATAAAAGCAGCTTATAAGAGAGGCGGAGTCAGTATGCTGGTATGGCATCAGGGAAACCCTTTAACGGAAGGTCCTGATACTAAATATCCGGTTGGAACTGCATGGGATAATACTAAAGTTGTTGATCAGATTCTACAGGAAGGCAGTGTTATGAATATTAAGTATAAAAAGAGATTGGATGATGTGGCAGAGGCTTTATTGTCTATGAAAGATGATAACGGGCGCTTAATTCCGGTTATATTTCGTCCATTGCATGAACATACTCAATCATGGAACTGGTGGGGTAGTAGTGCAACAACAGAAGATGAATTCATTAGCTTTTGGAAATTTATTATTCATTATTTGAGGGATATAAAAGGAGTGCACAATGTGATTTATGCAATTTCTCCTCAAATGGATGACGTCTATAATAATGCAAAATCACGTTTGATGTTCCGGTGGCCTGGCGATGATTATGTAGATTTATTAGGAATGGACTGTTATCACGGAAGAAAAACAGAAGCTTTTATTTCTAATTTAAAAAGCTTGTCAGAATTGTCCAGTATCCTAAAAAAGCCAGTGGGAGTAACGGAAACAGGATTAGAGAATAATCATACTTCAACTTATTGGACAGAAGCTGTTTTAGCTCCTTTAAAAGATAACATTTCTTGCATGGTGGTTGCTTGGAGGAATGATAATCCCAAACATGCTTTCGGACCATATATTGGGGATACTTCTGCTAACGATTTTAAAGTTTTTTATAGAGATGAACATACATTATTTGAGAAAGATCTTCCTAATATGTATGTAATGCCTAATAATATTGTGGTAAACTAATAATTGGTATAGCATAAAATAAATTCTTTATAAGCCCTCTGCAATATAATAAATTGATCGTATCAAAAGACAGTATATTAAGAAAATAGTTTTAGCTTATTCTATTTCATATATAAATATAGTCAATACAATGCGATATTATATGATATAAAATATTTACTTTCTATTTCTTAATTATTTATTGAAAAACGTTAATCGATAATATATTATTATGAAAAGAAAAATTAGAAATTTGTTACACTCTGCACCACTCTATCAGTTTTTGATAGTTTGTATGTTTGTGTGTTGTATTCCTTCTTATATGCATGCTTCTGTTAATCAATCAACAGATGTAATAGCAGTGAGTGGAATTGTAAAAGATGGAACTGGTGATCCTTTGATTGGAGTTAATGTCAAAGTAAAGAGTACTATTAACGGTACAATTACTGATTTTGAAGGGAATTATAATCTGACTAATGTTCCGAAGGATGCTGTGTTAGAGTTTTCATATGTGGGTATGGTTACTCAAGAAATTAAAGTTGCAGGAAGAAATGTGATTAATGTAGTGCTACAGGAATCAACTCTAACATTGGAGCAAGTTGTTGTTACAGCTTTTGCAACTCAGAAGAAAGTTAATGTAACGGGAGCTATTTCCGCAGTTTCTGGTAAAGATTTGATGGCATCTCCTGTTGCTAACATATCTAACGCTTTGATAGGTAATAGTCCAGGGGTAAGTGGTTTACAGACAAGTGGCGAACCTGGACGTAATGCTACCGATATTAGAATTCGTGGTATTTCTACTTATGGTAATGCCTCTCCATTAGTAGTTATTGATGGAGTTGAGCAAGCTTCAGAACAGGCTTTTGCGGAATTGAATGCTATTGATCCGAATGAGATATTAGGAATTAGTATTTTAAAAGATGCATCTTCAACGGCTGTATATGGGATTCGTGGTGCAAATGGTGTTATTATAGTTACTACTAAAAGGGGAAGAGTTGGTAAACCTGTAATTAATTTATCTTCAAATTTTGGTGTGACTACGGCTTCTTCTTTGCAGAAAGGACTTTCATCTTATGATTGGGCTATGATGCGTAATGAAGGCATTCAAAATGAAATGAATAGTTTTGCTAGTATGGGAGGATTAGCGGCTTATTTGTATGATGAACAAGATTTATGGAAATTTCAGAATAATAGAGATTTTACTCCGGAAGAAGTGGCTGCAATGAATTTAACGGATGCCCAAAAAACTCAGCTTAATGCAAGTCCTGCTGTATATTATGGAAATAGAGATTTATATTCAGAACAGTTTGATGCAAACGGTCCCCAATGGCAATTAAACTTGAATGTATCTGGTGGAACAGAAAGAGTTAAGTATTTTGCATCATTAGGTTATTTTAGCCAGAAAAGTATTACGAATGCAACAGAATATCATGGTGCGAATACAGGATCTAAATTTGAAAGATATAATTTCCGTTCTAACTTTGATATTGAGGTGGTAAAGAATCTTAAGGTTTCTTTGAATTTAGCAGGTCAGTTTGGTGAAACAAGAGGACCCGGTATTGGCTCTGATCCCTATGATCTTTCTGGAAGATATAAAATTATCATGCAATATATTTATGACGGTAACCCATTCATGTGTCCGGGTATTGTTGATGGATATTTGATAAATGGTTATGCAGGAGTAGCTGGTAGTGCTCAGAATCCTTTAGCTGTAAAAACTAACAGTCAAATAGGGAATCAAAATGCAGTATATAATTTATTAAATAGTGGTACAGGTTATATTTATAATACTCTTCTTGATAATACAATGAAAGTTGAGCATGATATGGGCTGGCTTCTTAAAGGATTGAAAGTTCATGGAACTTTAAGTTATCAGGATAATTATAATAGATATGTAACAGTAAAACCGTCTCTTCCAGTTTATTCTTTTCAAAGAAATGCAGATGATCCTAATAAATTTGATTTTTTTGGAGGTGGTATAAGTAATACATCATTTGAGTCAAAAGGATATAGTAATTGGAATAAACTTTATATTGATGCAGGTATTGATTATACAGGAAGCTTTGGCAACCATAATGTTACTGCACTTTTTCTAGGTAAAGCTTCTAAATATACAATGCCTAATGATGTAAATAATACCCCATCTGGTATTATGGGATTGGTAGGGCGTGTAACATATAACTATAATGAACGCTATATGGCAGAGTTCAATATGGGTTATAATGGTACCGAACAATTTGCAGAAGGTAAAAGGTTTGGTTTCTTTCCAGCATATTCAATAGGTTGGGTTCCTTCTAGTGAGCCTTTTTTTCCACAAAATGATTGGATTACTTTCTTGAAATTTCGTGGTTCATACGGTGTGGTTGGTAATGATCAGTTGACAAATACTCGTCGTTATTTGTTTTTTCCTAATACATATAATCTAAATAAAGATGGATATTGGTTAGGAACTTCTAATGGTTCTACTACTAATCCTTATTATTCAGGAGTAACGGAGGGCACTATTGGAAATCCTAATATAACTTGGGAAAAGGCAAAGAAATATGATATAGGTTTCGAAGCTAGATTTTTAAATGATAGACTTTCGTTCTTGTTTGATTGGTTTAGAGAAGATAGAACGAATATCCTGACAACATTAGGAACTATTCCTGGTATTTATGGTGTTCAAAAAGGAGATGTTCCTCCTGCAAATGTGGGACAGACCTTAAATAAAGGTTATGAAATTGTATTAGGATGGAGTGATCAATCTCATAAACTTGGATATTCAGTTGAAGGAAGTATAAGTTATTCTAAAAATAAAATAATATATCGTGCAGAAGCCCCTAATCCGTATTATTGGATGAATGAGACAGGATTTAGTATTGGGCAAAGGTTTGGGTTAATTAGTGATGGGCTTTATAATACAAATGAAGAGTTGGCAGCTCGACCATATAATACATATACAAGTAATAAAGCGACTTTAGGAGATATTCGTTATGTCGATTTAAATGGTGACGGTATTATTAATAATAAAGATATAGCTCCGATAGGTTTTCCTAATTATCCTCAATATCATTATAACTTAAAATTAGGTTTGAACTATAAAGGTTTTGATTTGAGAGTATTGTTTATCGGAACAGCAAACGGTTCATATTATGTTGGCAGTGGAATGTCTATTCCATTTTATAAGAGTGCCGGGAATGCATGGCAATGGATGTATGATGGTCGCTGGACACCCGAAAAAGCAGCTTCTGGTGATAAGATTACCTATCCGCGTGCAACATATGATGCTACATCAAGTGATAATAACTTTCTGCAAAGTGATTATTGGATGGTTTCCAGTAACTTCTTTAAGTTGAAGAACATTGAGTTGGGTTATACAGTGCCGTCCACCAGCCGTTTTTTGAAGGCTACAGGTATTTCTTCTTTACGAGTATATGCTAATGCTAATAACTTATATACATTCAAAAACAAGTTATCTGATATAGGTATTGATCCTGAAACGACAGATGGAAACACATATGTTTATCCATTGACTCGAGTTATAAGCTTTGGATTGAGTATGCAGTTTTAATAATAAAAAGGTAATATCATATTATTATGAAGAAAATATATATTTCAATATTAATGATTGGTTTATTAATAGGAGCTACATCTTGTGTAGATTCTTTTTTAGAAAAGCCTGATACCTCTGGTACGGTGGATTTGGACAAAGTATATTCCTCGGCAAAGAATGCTGAAGCTGCTTTATTTAATTGTTATCGTAATGTTCTTAAGCATGGGTGGCCTACAGGTTGGGGAGTTGGTCACGGAAATCTTGGTTCTATTTCTGGTGAACGTTCGAAGGGTTATAATTGGCATGGAACATGGAAGATTTGTGATGCGGGTTTAAGTGTAACGGGTACTGATGGTTCAGACGGAGGAGCTGATAGTTTTGCACAAAATTGGATGTATATACGAGAATGCTTTCTTGTAAAAGAGAATATAGATAAAGTTCCCGATATGACAGATGAGATAAAGGGATACATTAAGGCTGAATGTGCAGGTTTAATTGCATACCGTTATATGGGAATGTTTTATCGTTATGGTGGTGTTCCTAAAGTTACAAAGTCTTTTGTTCCGGAAGATGATTTATTTATTGCAAGATCTACTTTGGAAGAAACATTGGAATATACACTGGAGCTAATTGATGAAGCTTATAATGGTTTACCGGATGAATGGTCTGATACTTACTACGGACGTTTAACAAAAGGAGCTGCTTTAGCAATGAAAGCCAGAATTTTAATGTTTGCCGCTCGTCCTCTGTTTAATTCCAGTAAACCTTATCTGGACTTTGGCGAGAATAATAAATTGATTTGTTTTGGAAATGAGGACCCTAACCGATGGAAAACAGCTATTACTGCAAATGAAGCTGTTCTAACTTGGGCATCTTCTCATGGATATAGTTTATTAAATACAGGTGGTAGTAAGAATGAACCAAATTTGAATGCATTTGATGATTATGGTACTGCTACTTCAACTCCGGGAAATAAAGAAGTTATTTTGGCTTATAAATTTGATCAAGCGGATCAAAATAATAATTATTTGGCATATTATTATAATACTTCTGCATATTGGTGGAAAGATAGATGGGATACAGACAATATTGGTTTGCTAAGTAATTTTTTAGCTAATTATTATGATAAGAACGGAAACGAATTAACATGGCCTAAAGTGGGAGATGCTTCTCCATTGCCGGCAAGTCATTGGCTTGCTAATATGGCTAAAATTGAACCTCGTTTTAGAGCTGATTATATTGTACCGGGAGTTAGTGCTGCTAATAATGCCGGTGATAACAATTGGTCTGTCGATGGTTGGGGGAGAAGCATAGGTAACTATGTACAGGATAAATCTTTATTTCCTGATGGCAATGGCTTTGGAAAAGGCTGTGGTTTCACTACTAAATTTTATTATCATGCAGGTTCAAGATCATGGTTTGAACCACCTTTGTTCAGAATGGCTGAGATATATTTGAATTTAGCCGAAGCTTATAATGAAGATAATAATCCTGATAAAGCTTTGGATAACTTGAATATGGTACATAATAGGGCAGGTCTGCCTTCTATTACAGAAAGGAACAAAGAAAAGTTACGTGAAATTATTTGGCGTGAAAAAGCAATTGAATTTGCAGGAGAGAATCAACGGTATTTTGATGTGAAACATTGGAAACATCCTGATATTGATAATGGTATTATTGGTGGGCAGATGAGAGAAATGCAATTCTTCGTTGATACTAAAGTTTCAAATAAGAATAAACCTGAAGCTCTTATATCTTACTGGGATTCGAATGCTTATATCTGTTTTTGGAGCCCAAGTATGTATTTGGAACCATTCCCCCAAGAGGAAGTAAATAAGGGTACTATTGTTCAAAATCCGGGATATTAATATCCTCAGTGTTTTATTTAAAATATAAAAGAGTATGAATAAACTATATATTATTCGGGGCATGCTTTTAAGTAGTATATTTTCTATTGCTACAGTTAATGCCTATGCACAGGGTATGTCGGTTCAAAATGATACGGTTGCAATAGAAAGTATAATACCGGGAAGGTTGTTTAATACGACAAAATATAATAATACCGGAGCTGTATCAACAGCATCAAGCGAATCGTTATATAAGACAACAACTTCTAATTTTACAAATACTTTATCCGGTCGTTTACCCGGCTTATTTGTAAATACGGGAAACGGGGAGCCGGGAAGCGATAATGCTAATATCCTTATTCGTGGTATTGGTAGTTATGGATATGGCAGATATAATGAGTGTAAATTTTATGTTGATGGTTTCGAAGTTAATTTAGAATACCTTACTTATTTGATGCCGTCGGAAATAGAAAGTGTATCCGTCTTGAAAGATGCCGCGTCTTTAGCTAGTTTCGGTATGAGAGGAGCTAATGGAGTGATATGGATTGAAACCAAAAGAGGCAAAATAGGAAAACCGACTATCACAGTTCAATTTAGAGGTGGCTTACAATCTCCTATCAATATTCATAAACCTCTGGACTCTTATAATTTTGCTTCATTATATAATCAGGCTGTTAGCAATGATAATGGTATGGTATGGTCGCCCAAATACAGTGCTAATGATCTTTCAGCTTATCAAAATGGTACAGGAACAAATGTTGATTGGTATGATCAGGCATTAAGAGACAGGGCACCTTATATAGATGGAGATATAACTTTCAATGGTGGAAGTGCAAGTGCCAGATATAACGTTATATTTGGTTATGCTAATCAGCAAGGATTATATAATGTTTCAAATAAATCGGAAACTTCCAATATTCAGATGAATCGTTATAATGTCAGGGCTAATCTTGATTTTGATTTATTTGACTTCATTGAAGCAAGAGTTGATATAGGTGGACGTTTGGAACAACGTAAGCGACCTAACTATTGGAATCTTATGTCGGATTTGGCTCGCTATCCGTCTAATATTTATCCGGTATTTGATAATGAAGAGGAAGAGCATTATTCCGGTACGACTTTATATCCTAATAACCCGGTAGGTTCTATTAAAGGATTAGGTTGGTACTCTGAACGTTTACGTATATTACAAGGTAATTTCAGTTTGAAAGAAAGACTGGACTTTATTACAAAAGGTCTTTATCTCCAAGAAGCATTTTCTTTCTATTCGAGGTCAACGAGCAAATACAGTAAAACGAAGAATTATGCCAGATATTACAATGGAGAAACTACGACAACGGATCAAACAACAAGTATTGTTGCCAATAAATATGATCCGGTAAGTATGAATGACTGGAAACAGGCTATTCTTACATTAGGATATGGACGTCAGTTTGGTAAACATGATATTAATTCGGCTTTCAATTATCATTTATCAGATTTTAAAGGGGATGGGCTGTTTGGTTACAAATATCATTATTTGAACTTCAATGGTCGTGTTAACTATGCATATGATAATCGTTATGTCGGTGAATTCGGTTTTTCTTATTTCGGAAATGATGCTTATGCTCCCGGCAATAAATGGGGATTTTATCCGACAGTTTCTGCTGCATGGGTAATATCAAATGAATCATTTTTGAAGGATAATCCTGTTGTTAATTTTTTTAAGTTAAGAGCATCATTTGGAAAAACGGGAAGTGCTGATACAAGCATAGCATTCGATAATTTTGCTTCGAACGGACGTTATCTTTATCAGCAATATTATGCAGGTAGTTCGGTCGGAGCATTTTATACGGGGACAAATGGAGTTAATCAGAAAGGAACGCTCGCTCCTCTGTTTTTGGCTAATCAGAATGCTTTTGCAGAAAAGAGTTTGAAATATAATATCGGCGCAGATGTTACATTATTGAATAAATTGAATGTAACAGTTGACTTATTCTTGGATAAACGCAGTGATATTCTCACTATTGACAACTCTTTGATGAGCTATTATGGAGTGAATAACTTTATTAGTAATGTAGGAAAGATGACTAATAAGGGTTTAGAAGTCAGTGCATCATATGTAGATAAGGTCGGAGAAGTTGGCTACTCATTACAAGGTATGGCAACTTATGCGAAAAACAAGATTGATTATATGGCCGAAGTTGCTCCCGCATTTGCTTATAACGGACAAACAGGGAGAGCCTATGGAACACCTATCGGTTTGGAAGCTGTTGGTTTTTATCAGTTAAGTGATTTTAATGCCGATGGTTCTTTAAAGAAAGATATTCCTGTTCCTGCTTTTGGCAATGTTCAGCCGGGAGATATTCGCTATAAAGATTTGGATGGTGATGGCTTTGTTGACCAGACAGATGTTACTGCGATTGGTAAATCTCCATATGCAGAGTTGACTTATAGTTTTGGTGGAAGTGTGGACTACAAAGGATTTGATTTTAGCATATTCTTTAAAGGTTCTTATGGAGCAGATATAAATATGTTGGATTATGAAGATCATGTAGTAGCTTTTGTCAATAACGGAAATGCTTATGATATTGCCAAAGGTGCGTGGGCATATTATCCGGAACAGAATATTGATACTCGTGCTACGGCTACTTATCCACGCTTAACAACTCAGAATAATAAGAATAACTATCAAAACAGTTCGTTCTGGATGAAGAGTAATGATTTTCTTCGTATACAGAATATAGAACTGGGATATGACTTTTCTAAAAAAGTACTTCGTCACAGTGGGTTCTCAAAATTAAGACTTTATGTAAATGCTGTGAATCCTGTAACATGGAGCAATCTGCTTAAAAATTATGATATGGATCCGGAGTCGATGTATGGTTATCCTGCGTTGAAATCTTTTAATGTTGGTATTACCGCTACTTTTTAACCTTAAAAATAGATAATTATGGATTTAAGAAAAGTATATAAAACGATATTTGCAGCGTTTGTTGTTATGACATTCGCCGGATGTAATGGCTTTTTGGATACAAAGATTGATACCAATACTACTCCGGACGCGGCTGCTACAAATAGAAATACCTTATGGCAGTTTGCTGCTGCTTTCTATTCACCGATGACTTATGGTTTCTCTGTATTGGATGGCAATTTGTTTGCTGCTGCTTCTGATGAGGCTGTACAAACATCGGCTACGGGAGATGTATATTATTTCTATAGAGGAACAATTAATGCAAATGCAAATCCTCTTTCTAATCTTTATAAGAATTACTATGAAGGTATTCGTGCTGCTAATTTCTTCTTGGAGTATGCAAAGAATGGTGAAGAATTATTGGCAATGAACCGTAATCTTGTAAACGAGAAAGATAATTATGAGAAAGATATTAGAAGTCTCAATTGGTATCGGGCAGAAGCACACATCGCTAAAGCATTCTATTATACAGAACTGCTTAAAATGTATGGAGGTGTGCCGATTGTAGAGAAAACAATGTCGGAAGATGCGGATCGTGGAAGTTTGGTCCGCACTTCCTATGATGCTGTTGTAGATTATATTGTAAAGGAAATAGATGATCATAAAGACGGTTTGCAGGTAGATTGGCAAACTCACCCCGATAATGTATCGGAGGAAGCAGGACGTTTCACTTTGGCAGCAGCTTTGGCAATCAAGGCAAGAGCACTTTTGTATGCGGCAAGTCCTTTGCATAACCCCAATAATGATAAGTCAAAATGGGAAAATGCAGCAAGAGCTGCCCATGATGTAATAGCATTGCTTAATTACAGAATGCCCGAAAATAGAAATTATCGCAATAGCTTTATCGGTGAAGCTCCTTTGACAGATAAAGAAAATATTTTCATTATTCGCAGACCGACAGATAATACAGTTGAAAAGAAAAACTATCCTATATCGACAGCAGGTGGTAACAGTGGCATTACTCCTACACAAAATTTAGTATCGGCTTACGAGTATATCGGTGAAAAAGATCCGATGAATCCTTATAAGAATAGGGATCCCCGTTTGGAAGCAAGTATAGTTGTCAACGGTAGCCAATGGAATGACAGGGTTATTGACCAGTCGGCAGGAGGCTCTGATGACATGAGCATAGCCAACACGAGCAGGACAGGCTATTATTTGAAGAAGTTCCTTACCGATAAATTAAACCTTGTGCAAGATGGAAAAGCATATCATCATTGGATTGCTTACCGTTACGCCGAAGTATTATTGAATTATGCTGAAGCTATGAATCAGGCTTATGGCCCCGATGCACTTCCTTCAGGATATACAATGACTGCACGTGAGGCACTGACACAAGTAAGAAAGAGTGCAAGTACTTCTTTGCCAGCAGTGACAACTGCCGATGTTACTGAATTTGAGAAAGCAGTGAAACATGAACGCCGCATCGAACTTGCGTTTGAGGATCATCGTTATTGGGACTTGTTACGTTGGAAAGATGCCGAGAAAGTTTTGAATTTACCTCTGAAAGGAGTAACTGTTACGAAAGATGTGAACGGGGTTTACGGTTATCAGGAAGTGACAGTAATGCAAAGAACATTCTTGTCGAGAAATTTTTATTTCCCGTTCACCCGTTCCGAGATTCAAAACTCAAACGGAGCTTTGGTTCAAAATGAAGGTTATTAATCAATAATACTAATATCTTATGAAAGCTTTATTAAAAAATAAAATATTATTTGTGATTATCTTCTTTGCTATGGCGGTTTTTACCGGATGCAAAGATGGAGACGGAGATGCCGATTATGGTTTCGCATATGTATATATGCCGCAAGCAACAGCTTCGGGAGGATTAAGCAATCATTATAATGTACCTTCCGGTGGAGGAGACTATACGTATAATTTCCGCATAGATAAAGAAAATAATAAGTTGAATGTTATCTTGGGAGTTATTCGTTCCGGGAAAGTATCGAGCGATGGTTTTTCTGTGGATGTTTTGGCATTGCCGGGAAGCACTCAGGCCGATGCTTCAATGAATGAGGTACTCTTGCCCGAAAGTATGTACACACTTCCTTCAAATGTAACCGTACCTGAAGGGAAGAGTAATAATAGTTTTTATTTGTCTGTGGACATAAATTCGTTGAAATCTGATGTCTATACAGGTAAAAAGCTACTTTTAACCGTAGGGATTGATAAGCCGACGAAGTTCCAATTAAGTGAGACTAATACGGAAACATTGGTTATCATTGATGTGGATGCTGTCCGTGAGCATTTAAAATAATCTATAAAACAAAATGATATGAAACGAATATTATATAAGTTATTGTATTTCTTTCCTGTTTTCATCTTGTTATTGAGCTCATGCAGAGATGATGAAAAGTTCGATTCCAGTATTGTTAACGGGGAAAAGCCCAAAGCTGCATTTGTTGCCGATACCGATTTTATGAAAGTTTCTTTTGAGAATAAATCAACCAATGGTGAATCTTATTATTGGGAGTTCGGCGACGGAACTACCTCTACGGAAGAAGCTCCGGAGCATGAATATGCCATTGCGGGCAATTATACTGTGACATTGAAAGTGAATAGTGCAGCCGGTTATTCCGATGTGTATGAAGGAGAGCCCATATATGTGGCAGGGCAGGCTTCACCGGCTTTTGATGCTTCTGTGGGAATTCAAATGAATGTTTCGTTTGACGCAAGTGCTTCCGCCAATATAAAATCAGCCAAATGGGATTTTGGTGACGGAGCTACGGGAGAGGGACTTATGGTTAAACACCAATATGCCGGCGAAGGTGATTATGAAGTCAAGCTGATTATTACAGGATTGTTGGATGATGAAGCAGAACTGACAAAGACAATTACGGTATATAACACCAATGATTTAATAAAAGGTGGCAATATGGAAGCATCTTCTGCCGATTTCTGGACTGTAAAGACTAAAGGATCTGATATAAACTTTGGCTATACAGCAGACAAGCCGATGAATGGTGAAGGTGGTTGTCTGCGCTTTGGAGAGATGACTTCCGGACAAAATGTTATTTATCAGGCGGTAGATGTGGAGCAAGGCAAGAAATATTTGTTCAAAGCCCAGATTAAAGCTCCGGGTGGTGCAAGTAAAACTAACTTGCAGTTCTATATTGCAGAGTCGACTGATTTTAAGGAGAATGATGGAAATGCTGCGAATGGTTCCAATCTGTTCTTAGCTCTTAATGTGTGGCATGGCTGGGGAACCGACACAGATTCCAAGGCCGTGGATGGTAACCTGTTTGATGAAATGCAAAGAGTGGGCTGTCTTTACGGCTTAGGTTGTGACAGCCAAGGAGTTTATACTGCGACAAAGACAGGAACAGTGTATATCGGTATTGAATTTGCCGTATGGAGTGGAAATTCAAATGGCGATGCTCTTATAGATAGCGTAGAGTTTTTATTGCAAAATTAATTATAAACATGAAAAAACAACTATCAACTTTTATTGCATTATTCGCTGTTGCATTAACTTTATCGGCTCAGGTGAAAAAGGCAACGGTACTTACAAAGAGTCCTGCATTGTATGAGAGGATTGATATAGACATTAACTTGATTGCCAACTGGGAAAACCCGTATTTGCAGGAAGATGTGGCATTGGATATGTATATAACCGCTCCTTCCGGGAAAGAACTTCTTCTTCCTTGTTATTATGAGTCGGGTAAAAGCGGTGCCAAATCCTTATGGAAAGCACGGTTTACCCCACAGGAAACGGGAAAATACAGCTATAACCTTAAAATAAGGAAAGGGGATAATGTGCTTTCCACTTCCAAGCCTTATACTTTTAAGGTAGCATCTTCCGATAAGAACGGTATTCTTCATCCGAAAGATTTCTGGACATTCCAATATGATAACGGTAAGCCTTTCAGGGGAGTGGCGGAGAATATTTGTTGGGAATCACGTGCCAGTGACGATTCAAAGTTTTTTAAAGAATTACATCAGCAGTCGAAATATAGCTATGATTATATGCTGACCGACTTTGCCAAAAACGGGGGAAATTTCTTCCGCACATGGATGTGTTCATGGAACTTGCCGATAGATAAGAAAAACGGTTTCAATAACCACCGCTACACTCCGTCTGATAAGTATTATAACCCCAGTGCAGTGGCACGCATGGATTACATGATTAACCTTTGCGACTCATTAGGCTTACACACCATGCTCACTCTTGGTCAGGGAGCTTCCGGTGTGCGGGAAGGAGGGTTTGCTACTTCTTCGGCCGATTTCTTTGTGAATCCCAAAGCAAAGGAAAGGTATAAAAACAGACTGAGATATATCGTTGCCCGTTGGGGATATAGTCCCGCTATCGGTGCTTGGGAGTTTTTCAATGAAGTTGATAATGTGCAATATAATAACAAGCCCAATCCCATTAACGGGAAAGACATTGTGGATTGGCACGATGAAATGAGCACTTATCTGAAACAGATTGATCCTTACGGTCATGTGGTTACTACGAGCATTTCACATCGTGATATAGAAGGATTAAACTCACTGCCGAATATTGATGTCAACCAAAAGCATATTTATAAACACACTTCATCCATACCGTCGGAAATCTTCAAGTATGAAAAGAATTTCGGCAAACCTTATGTGATAGGAGAGTTCGGTTATGAGTGGGACTGGAGTAAGAATTTCAATGACTTTGCACAGGAAATGGACATTGACTTCAAACGCGGATTGTGGTACGGCATGTTTTCACCCACTCCGATACTGCCGATGAGTTGGTGGTGGGAGTTTTTCGACAACAGAGGCATGACCGCTTATTACAGGGGAGTGCGCGATATTAATGATAAGATGCTTGCCGCCGGGAACGGTTCTTTTGTGACTTTGCCTGTTGAGGCGAGTAATCTGGATGCTTTCTGTGTGCAATGCGGTGAGCAAATCTATGTATACCTTTACAATGATACGGTTTCACCCGTTCAAACCGATATTTTTATTAAAGGTGGAAACGGTAATGAATATAAAGCCCAACGTTTCACTCCAACTACTTTGAAGTATGAAGATTGCTCGTCCGTGCAGAGTTCCGGCAGGGGAATATCTTTAAAGGGCGGACTGATCGGCTCCAAGGAAGAGGCGGTATTCTTATTGATTCCTAAAAAGTAGCTTATATCTTTGTTTTCTTCTCCGGCTTTCCTTTACTTTGCAGTATGAACAGAATCGAGTCGGAGAAGAGAACAGTAAGCAAGATGATACGGTTATATTGCCGGCTGAATCATCATACTTCCTCGCTATGTCCCGATTGCCGGGAACTCCTCACTTATGCCGCTTTCCGACTTGACAAGTGCAGATACGGAGAAAATAAAACCGTTTGTGCCAAATGCCCTACTCATTGTTATCGTTCCGATATGAAAGAGCGTGTCAGGCAAGTGATGCGTTTCTCCGGTCCCCGCATGATTCTTTACCATCCCATCGAACTGTGCCGTTACTTGTTGAGGAAACTTGTGTGAGGGCATCCCCACTATTAAGCTGAAACAACCATATATTTAAGCTAAAACGTACGGACATCTAAGCCCAAAGATAAGGACATATTTATAGGAAGGTGTAGACCTTTTAAGAATAAAGTGTAGGGGTTATTTGTTAATGGAGTAGAGCTATTGGAGAAAAGGTGTAGAGCAATAAAAGGAGCGGTACTTAGTACCTGCTCCTTTTGTTATTGTGTAAAGATACAACATTTTATTTGTTTTTCCAAATCTATTCGGCCGGTTTGCCAAGAAGTACCTGCTCCACTGCTCTTTGAAAGGACTTTTTATCGGCAGCTCCCTGTATAATCTGCGGAGTTCCTTCCATTGGGAAGAATACGACAGTGGGGAGGGAAGTGATTCCCATTGCTCCGGCAAGAGCCTTTTCTTTATCTACATTTACTTTGTAAACAGTGATTTGTCCTTCATATTCTTTGGCAAATTTTTTCATGATAGGGGCTACCATGCGGCAAGGTCCGCACCAGGTTGCATAGAAGTCCACAACGGCAGGTTTCTTTCCTGCATACTTCCATTGTTTTTGGTTCAGGTAATCGAATATGTTGGTAAGGAACATGGAATCGGTCATCTGGATAACTTTTCCGTCTTGCGGTTCATCTTGCGCGTTTTGATGGTTACCGGCAAAAGTAATGCCCATGCATCCTGCCATGAGCAATGCGGTCATTAATATAATCTTTTTCATTGTCCGGGGTTATTGGTGCTGTTCTATGATTGCTTTCAAGTCTTTTGCCTGCATCACTCCCGACTGTCTCCACACCACAAGCCCTTCTTTGAAAATCACCAATGTGGGAACGGATTGAATGTTATATACTTGGGCTATTTCCTGATGCTTGTCTACATCTATTTTTACAATACGGGCTTTTTCCCCGACCATGCTTTTCAGTTCCTCAAGAATGGGCTTCATCATTTTGCATGGGCCACACCATTCTGCAAAGAAATCCACTAAAACGGGACTCTTTGATTGTATCAGGTCATCAAACTTTTCCATAATTTCGCTTGTTTTTGGTTCTAATTGTAATACGAACGCAATCTTACACTTATTTGTTCAAAGTATCTGCAAGCCTCTTTTACTTTTTAGCTTTTTTAGTAAGCCCGCTGAATATTATTTTATACTTTTGCAGCCGTAAATCATTTCATCACAGAAAATGGACGATTATCATAGTAAGAATTATTAATCAGAACAAAGGTTTCGCAGCACGTATTCCTTTGTTCATAATGAATGGAGAGTCGAATTATGCGAACTTTTTGGAGAAGTAATTCCGGACTGAAGCGTATTGATGTGTGGGAACCTAATTGCTGGGTGAACATCACATGTCCGGATACTAATGATATAAATTACTTATTGAAAGAACTGCAAGTTCCCGATTATTTTATTTCCGATATTGAAGATACAGACGAACGCCCCCGTATTGATACGGAAGACGGGTGGACGCTTATCATCCTGCGTATTCCTTACATGAGGGAAGACAAAGCCAAGTCGCCCTACATAACCATCCCTTTGGGTGTTATCCTGAAGAAAGACATTTGCATCACCGTTTGTTTTTATGAAACTAACATGATGAATGACTTTGTGAGCCATTATCAACGAAAGAATGCGGGCTTCACCGATTCGGTGGATTTGGTGTTTAAGCTCTTCCTTTCTTCATCCGTTTGGTACTTGAAGCTGTTGAAACAGATAAACTTGCAGATAGAGAATGCAAAGCGTGAGCTTGATCGTAGCGTGGAGAACAAAGACTTGATGGGTTTGTTTCACTTACAAAACTGCCTGACTTATTTCCTCACTTCACTCAAAGGTAATGAAATATTGCTTTCTAAGCTTAAATTCAAGCTGCCGATTGATGAACTGGATGCCGATTTGATTGAGGATGTTGAGATTGAACTTCGGCAGGCACATGAAACTTCTTCCATTTACAGTAACATTCTCAGTCGGATGATGGACACATATGCTTCTATCATTAATAATAATGTGAGCAGTATCATGAAAGTTCTCACGTCTTTCTCCATCGTTTTAATGTTTCCCACACTCATAGCGAGCCTGTATGGCATGAACACGATTAACGGATTGGAGAATACAACTTGGGGCTTTCCGTTCCTTTTCTTTTTATCCCTCATTGTTTCTGCCGCAATGGTGTGGATGTTCAGAAAGAAACATTGGATATAAGCCTTTGGAATTCATGGAATAGTAATCCCGTTTTCATTACATTGTAACGTAGTTGCATGACTTTTGTGTATCGTTTAAAAACAAAAGACATGCAACTACGCACTTATTATCCCATACGTATCCTACCAACTTTAACAGAAGATGTGAATGGAAATTGGAACATTTTATATTATAATGATGTTCTTTCTGAGAAAGATGTAGTTTATAATCCCGAAGAAATAAATATCGCCTCATGAAATTTCTGTTTATAGTCCAAGGTGAAGGCAGAGGGCATTTTACTCAGGCCATTACGTTAGAAGAGATGTTGATGAAAGAGGGACACGAAGTAGTTGAGGTCTTGGTAGGCAAAAGCTCCAACCGTACTCTTCCGGGTTTCTTTAACAGGAGTATCCATGCTCCCGTCAAGCGGTTCATAAGTCCTAATTTTCTTCCTACGGCTCAGAATAAAAGAGCGAAAGTAGGTAGGAGCGTTGCATATAATCTCCTTAAACTGCCTGTGTATCTCAGGAGTATGCTTTATATAAAAGAACGTATAAAGGCAACTCGGACGGATGTGGTTGTGAACTTCTACGAACTCTTGACAGGGCTTACCTATACTTTTTTGCGTCCTGAGGTGCCTTATGTTTGTATCGGTCATCAATATCTGTTCCTTCATCCGGACTTTGAGTTTCCCGGAAATAAAAAGGCAGGCATCACTATGCTCCGGCTCTTTACGAGAATGACAAGCCTCAGGGCTTCCAAACGTTTGGCATTATCATTCCGGAATATGTTGCAGGATAGGGAAAAAAGAATTATCGTTGTTCCACCTTTACTGCGTAGTGAAGTGATCTCCATGGAAGGAGAGAAGGGAGATTATGTACATGGTTATATGGTAAACTCCGGTTTTGCCGATAGTGTGCTCGATTATCATTTCCAACATCCCGAAGTGAAGATGCATTTCTTCTGGGATAAAACCGATGCACCCGAAGAATCAAAGATTACAGAAAATCTGAGTTTTCATCAGATAGATGATTTGTTGTTCTTGAAATATATGGTGTCTTGCCGTGCCTATGCCAGTACTGCCGGATTTGAATCCATATGTGAAGCCATGTATTTAGGCAAGCCCGTGATGATGGTCCCGGCACATATCGAGCAAGATTGCAATGCTTATGATGCAGCAAGGGCAGGAGCAGGGATAGTAGCCGAATCCTTTGAACTTGATAGGTTATTGGAGTTTGCAGATTCTTATCAACCGAACAAAGAGTTTGCATATTGGGCAAGAAGCAGCGGCAGGTTGATAATATCGGAATTGGAAGAGGTAGCCAACGAACGGTCTATGATAAACGTAGCTACTCTTGCCGGGTAGTTGCTGAAAAGGATAAAGTAAATGAGGCGTGGAATGCTCCGCGCCTCATTTACTTTATGGTTTATTCAACGATGTTCAGTTCATTGATAATGTGGGAAGCTCCTGCAAACTTATCTATAATAAATAAGGTGTAGCGGATGTCCACACAGGCGGCACGTTGAAGTACCGGTTGGAAAGCAATGTCACCGGTCAGCCCTTCCCAGTTGCGGTCAAAGCCTGTTCCGATCAACTCTCCTTTTCCATTGAATACCGGGCTGCCCGAATTACCACCGGTGTTATCTGTGTTGGTAATGAAACAAACCGGCATTTCTCCGTTCTTCATGGCATAACGTCCGAAATCTTTGTTCTTGTACAATTCCTTTAGTTTAGCCGGAACAACGAATTCATAGTTATTCGGATCTTCTTTCTGCATCACTCCTTTCAGAGTTGTGTAGTAGGAGTATTCCATTCCGTCGGCAGGTTTGTATGGGAAAATGCGCCCGTAAGTCAGTCGGAGAGTAGAGTTTGCATCGGGATAAATGGATTTGCCCTGACTTTGTTTCAAGTCCGTCATCCCTTTTACCCATACCTTGTGAGCAGCAGCATATGCTTTATTCTCCTTTTGCATGGCAAGAGCCATTTCGGTAAGTCCTCGGCGAATGGAGTAAGCGTATAGCACCATCCAGTCATGTTCTATTTTATAGATACTCGGTTTACGGATGAACTTATCGAAGTTTTCCCTGCTTCCAAATATGGAGTTCTTGAAACAAGCATCGACAAATGCATCTGTGTTGCCTTTGAAACGGCTGTCTATCACTTGGAAGATGCTGACTCTTTGGTCGGCAGGTATAAGTTGTGCATAGAGTTTCAGCATTTCTTTAGATACAATACGGTCTACTTCCGGGTTGTAGCTCTTATTGAAATACTTGTCGGCAGCTTGCTGTAAATTAGCTTTTGCCGAATCTATTTTTGCCTTGTCTTTACTTTCAAGAGCTTTAAGAAGTGCATCTGTTGAAGGAATCTTTGAGAATTCCGTTCCGTTTCTCAGGGCTTCTGTGATAGCTTGTTCGTGATAAATGTACGGTCTGCGCTTGGCTACGATAGAACGGATTTCATCAAATGCTTTCTGATAAGCACTGTTTCCTTCCTTTTTGCCTTTGGCTAACAGTTCTTCTTGCTGCGCTTTTTTGGTGTCGAGTACATTCAAACGAATCAAACCTTTGTTCATTCCGATAGCGTTCTTCCAATAGTTGGCAGAAGATGCATACTTGCTTGCATACTGAATGCGCACGGCAGGATCGGCTTGCATAAGTTTCATCATGGCTTCCTGACGCACACCGCGAACGGTGTCACGCATGAAGTTGGTGGTTTCCATACGTTCTTTTACTTCGTCCGAGATCATGTAACGCCAGTTGCGTCCGGGGAATCCCATAACAAGGGTAAAGTCTCCTTCTTTTATTCCGCCGATGTTGATAACAAGGCTGCGTTTCACTTTCAAAGGAACGTTAGTAGGACTGTATGAAGCAGACTTACCGTCTTTGTCGGCATAGATGCGGAACAGAGAAAAGTCACCGCAATGGCGGGGCCACATCCAGTTATCTGTATCTGCACCAAATTTACCGATTGATGAAGGAGGTGCACCTACCATACGGATGTCTTTATACACAGTCTTTACAAAGAGGTAATATTTGTTGGCTCCATAGAAAGGCTTTAATTCCAAAGCCGTTGCAGGAGTCACTTCAATATTGTTTTCTTTGGCGAAACGGTCTGCTACTTTCTTCAGATACTTCGGAGAAAGGTAGTTTGTTCCTTCCGGATCTTTGTCTTTCTTCAGTTGTTCTTCTACGTAAGGTGTTACGTCGAGAATCTTATCAATAAAAGTAACCGATAGACCTTCGCAGGGAAGTTCCTCGCTGCGGTTCATAGCCCAGAATCCGTCTGTCAGGTAATCATGCTCCACGGAACTGTGCTGCTGGATGTAGCTGTATCCGCAATGATGATTGGTTAGTACCAGTCCTTCCGAAGAAATGACTTCTCCTGTACATCCTCCGCCGAAGTGAACCACCGCATCTTTCAGGCTGATTCCGTCCGGGGAGTAAATCTGTTCGGCAGTCAGGTCTAAGCCCAACTCTTTCATTACCGCTTCATTTTGTGCTTTCAGATCGGTAAGCATCCACATACCCTCATCGGCTTGTACCGAAAGGGCAGTGAAAAGCGATGCCGCCAATATAAGTGATAATTTCTTCATAAGCTGTTACTCTAGAATGGTCATTTCGTCAATCAGGTGTTTTGCTCCACCCAGTTTGTCGATGATGAATAAAACATAGCGAATATCTACGTTGATGCAACGTTGCAAATCTTTGTCGAAGTTGATGTCACCGCTCAATGATTCCCAGTTGCCGTCAAAGGCTGCACCAATCAATTCACCGCGTGAGTTGATAACGGGGCTGCCGGAGTTACCGCCGGTAATGTCATTGTTTGAAGTGAAACATACAGGCATTGTACCGTCTTTCATGGCATAACGTCCGAAGTCTTTGTTCAGAATCAGTTCTTTCAACTTGGCAGGTACGTTGAACTCACGGTTTTCCGGATCTTCTTTTTGCAGAATGCCGTCGGTAGTAGTGAAGTAATCGTAATGGATGCCGTCTTTCGGACTGTATGATTTCACGTTGCCATAAGTCAGGCGGATAGTGAAGTTAGCATCGGGAGCCGATGGTTCCGGCAACTTCATTTCAGTAAGTCCGCGCACATAAGTCTTGTGGAGCGCATTAAGCGGTTTGTTTATTTCAATGGCCTTGCTTTGCAAATCCTTGTACTTATTAACTTTGGATGCAAAGAAATCGAAAGAGAGATCTTTCTCAAGAGCCTTTTTGTTCGGTTTGGCTAAGAACTTGTTTAAGTTAGTTTCATTGGCAAGGATGGAATTGTTGTACATATCATCTACAAAACGGTCGTAGTCACCTTTGTATTTCTTTTCAATCACCTTGTAAATGTCCGGGCGGTCTTCTGCCGGAATCATTTCGGCATATAAAGGAAGAATGGCTTTAGCCACCTTGCGGTCTACTTCATGGTCGTAGTCTTTGTTATGTATTCTTTTATAAGCGGCTTCGAGTGAGTTGAGTGCTTTTCCCAATGAACCGTCCTTATCTTTACTGTCGATAGCTTTGATTATATCTTCGCGTACACGGTTATCCGAGTTAAATTCGATGGCGGATATAAGTGCTTCACCCAGAGTTGTCAACTGATAGTTAAGTGAAGAACCTTGTGCTATCACATCATCAATCTGTTTCACTACATTGGCATAAGCGTCATTGTTCTGCTGACGGGCAAAGTCTGCAAACTTCTTTTCCTGTTCGCTTTTGGCATCCAACACACCGTTGTCAACGATAGCTTTGTTCATGCCGATAGAATTCTTCCAGTAGTTTGCCGAACCTGCATATTTGTTAGCATATTGAATACGGGTTTTGTCGCTCTTGTTCATCTCTTTCTTCAACACATCCAAACGCACTCCACGTACTTTGATACGCGGTTCGTTAATGGTTTTCATTCTATATTCCACTTCTGAACGGGTAAGGTAACGGCTTGTGCTGCCGGGGAAACCCATAATCATGGCATAATCTCCTTCTTCCACACCCTTTAGTGAGATAGCGAAATGCTTCTTTGTTTTCAAAGGAACGTTTGATTCACTGTATTCTGCCGGCTCGCCATTTGCATCGGCATAAATGCGGAACATGGAGAAGTCTCCCGTGTGGCGGGGCCACATCCAGTTATCTGTTTCGCCGCCAAACTTACCTACCGATGAAGGAGGAGCGGCAACCATGCGTACATCGGGATATACTTTCTTGTAGAACATATAGAATTTGTTTCCTGCATAGAAAGGCAATGCTTGCGGAACGATGCCTTTTTTGTCTTTCAGGTCGCTCTTTTCATAAAGTTCATTGGCGAGCTTGCCGAGGAAACTGCTGGTAAATGATTCTGCTTCTGTTATTTCATTGGCGGCAATCTTTGCGTTTACAAGGCCTGTGATGTCCTCTATGCGTTCAATGAAAGTGAACTTCAATCCCGGAGTAGCCAGTTCCTTGTCTTTCGATGCAGCCCAGAATCCGTCTGTTAAGTAGTCGTGTTCCGTAGAACTGTGTTGTTGGATAGAAGCATATCCGCAGTGATGGTTGGTAAGTATCAAGCCTTCGGGTGAGATAATCTCTCCGGTGCAACCGCCGCCGAAGATACCGACTGCATCTTTAAGCGATACTTTATTGGGATTGTATATATCATCAACATCCAGTTGAAGTCCCTGTTTTTTCATTTTGTCGGCAAGGTTCTGTTCCTTCATTAACTGAAGCAACCACATCCCTTCATCTGCTTTTGCAGAGAATATTGTCAGCACAAACGCTGCCAATAGGTAAAGTGTCAGTTTTTTCATTCGTCTTTGTCTATTATTAATGGATTAATGTTTCATTTTGATAGGCAAAGATAAAATATTTCTCTGAATGATAAGCTTTTCTAACCTCGCTTTTTTGCCCATTCCATTACATTGGCAGGCGGGCGCTGTGCAAGAAGCTCTTTCTTCATGAAGTCCATGTAAGGTGCAACGTGGTTGAAGAACCGGTAATATCCTTTACAAAGATAGTTCAGTCCGGGCTCGCCGTCGGCTGTTACGGCAAAACGGTTTTTGGGACATTCACCGTTACAGGCAAACAAGTATTCGCATTCGCAGCATTGGCGGGGAAGCGACTTCTGCTTCATTGCACCGAATTGTTGCTGACGCTCACCATACATCATTTCTACAAGAGTTTGATTATGGATGTTCCCAAGCTTGTATTCGGGAAAAACAAAATGGTCACAGGAATACACGTCACCGTTGAACTCCATTACACCGGCATGCCCACAATTCTTTGCCATGGAACATACACCGGGTTGTTCGCCCACCCAGTTGGCAAGTGTACTGTCGAACAGTTGGATGTAGTAATTGCCCACGTCGTTTTTCACCCATTTATCAAAGATGGTGCACAGGAAGTTACCCCATTGCTCGGGAGTGACGGAGAAGTCGGCGAGTGTTCCGCGTTCTCTGTCGGCAAGCGAACTCAGCGTTCTGCCGTCCGTGTGTTCATAAATACGCTCAACGATGGGAGCGAACTGTATATACCGGCAATCTATCTCTTTAAAGAAGTGGTAGAAATCAAGCGGATAGTCCGCATTAAAGTCATTCACCACCGCCATTGCATTCCACTCCACGCCGTGCTTTTTCAATAGGTTGATACCCTTCATTACCTTTTGGAAAGAGGGCAAACCCTGACGGTTGCGGCGGTATTCATCGTGAAACTCCTGCGGTCCGTCAATGGAAATGCCTACAAGGAAATTGTTTTCGCGAAAGAACTTGCACCATTCATCGGTAAGCAACGTGCCGTTTGTCTGGATGCAATTGGCAATACTTCTGCCGTTTGCATATTTCTTTTGCAGCTCGATAGCCTTTTTGTAGAAACCTAACGGGCGCATCAACGTTTCTCCTCCGTGCCACGTGAAGAGCACTTGCGGCATTGTTTGCGAGTTAATGTACTCCTGAATGAACTTTTCGAGCAATTCCTCACTCATCACATGGCGGGGATTGTTCTCGTATAGCTTTGCTTTCTCTAAGTAATAGCAATATTCGCAAGCAAGGTTGCACACAGCACCTACGGGTTTCAACATCACGTATAAAGGCTTGGCAAACGGGGCAAACGTGTTATTCATAATTAAAACAGATGAGTTTATTCCCGGCAAACATACAAAAATACTTTGGAACAAGGCTTCTTTTCCCTTTTTTCTCTGATATGTTATTGGTTTTAACGGGAATGTTTTTCTGTTTTATAAGGACAAATTTAGCGTCCCACAATTGTGGGACGATCGTCTCATATATGTGGGATGATCGTCTCATAATTGTGGTACGACCGTCTCACAATTGTGGGACGCTAAATTCTCCGGCTCAAAACAGAAAATATGATTGGTGAAAAATTAATATGTAACCTGTCATATGGAAATAGAATCCTTAATGTTTCACATTTTCCTCCGTCAAGTTTTAAATATTGATAAAATGTTTTTGCATACATGCAATACTGTTGTACCTTTGCCCCCGTAACGTCACAACAAAATGACATGGTATAAGATAAAATATGAATAAACTCATTTTCATTTCTATATTGTTAATAAGCGTGTTGTCTTCCTGTTCGAAGAAATACAAAATAACAGGAGAGGCATCCGTATCGAGGCTTGACGGAAGAATGCTTTTCCTTAAGGTTGTGAAAGACGGTGCTTTCGTAAATATTGATTCGGCGGAAGTCATACACGGGCTTTTCAAGATGAAAGGAAAAGTGGATTCCACGCAAATGGTAACGCTCTTTATAGATGATGTGAGCATCATGCCTTTGGTGCTTGAAGGCGGTAACATAAAAATATCCATAACAAACACGGCTCTCGAAGCAAAAGGAACTCCGCTCAATGACAGGTTATATTCATTCATTGAAAACAGAAATATACTCGAAGCGGATGTGAATGACCTTGGCAGCAAGGAAGCCAGCATGATTCTCAATGGAGAAGATCCGTTGGTTGCCCATAGCAAGATACAGAAAGCAAGCGACAGCCTTGCCGATGTGATGAACAAGCAAGTGAAAGAGTTCTTTGCCGAGAACTATGAAAATGTATTGGGACCGGGTGTTTTCATGATGCTTTGCAGCAGTATGCCTTATCCTATAATGACTCCTCAGATAGAAGATATAATGAAAGATGCTCCCTATTCTTTTAAGAATGATCCGTCGGTGAAAGATTTTCTCAATAAGGCCAAGGAAAATCTGGAACTTATCAAAGAGCATCAGAGAATGAATGCCAACGCGGCAAGTAACTGAAAGCACTGAAAGCGGATGAAAGCCGGAAAACGACTTCTGCTTTCATCTGGTTTGCCTTGTAGTAAGTAGTTTCAGTATCGGCTGGAAGCGATGAAAGCGGAAATCGTTTTATTTGTTGGATTTACTGTTTTTATCTATCCTGGTCTTCGTTTTTAACCATTCCTTTATAATGTTCGGGTAAGGAACTTTGCACGGCTTCATAGGCTTCTTCCATTGTTCCCTTAATGTTCTCTATGCCTTTTCCTTTGGGCTGAATTGGTTTGTGAATGGTAAGTACCATGCGGTGGTGTTTCACCCAACCGCCTGTGCGGGGAAGAATATCAAAAGAACCGTCGATAGTGAGCGGAACCACAGCCAACTGCAAATCATCTGCCAACTGAAACGCTCCTTTCTTGAAATATCCCATGTGTCCGGTGAACGTGCGTGCTCCTTCGGGAAATACGACTAATGATGTTCCGTGAGTAAGCGTGTCACGTGCTTGCTGAATGGTTTCCAATACTTTTCTGGGCCCCGAGCGGTCTACAAATATATGTCCTGCCGCCTCGCAAGCTTTACCCACGAAAGGCATCTTCCGCAGGCTTTTCTTCATCATCCATTTGAAGTTTCGGCCGAGAAAGCCGTAAATCAGGAAAATATCGAATGAGCCTTGGTGGTTAGCCACGAAAACATAGGATGTTTTCTTGTCAAGGTTTTCCCTTCCCCTTACTTTGACAGGGATAAGCAAAACATAACAGAACAATTGCGACCATATCTTTCCCGGATAATAGCCCCAGAAATGGGCACTGCCGATAAAAGAACCGGCAATGGTAGTGATGGCTGTTAGCAAAGTGAGTACTAACAGAATGGGAAGAGCGACGCATACTTGGTAAATGCGATATAGAATTTTCATGATAATTGGTTTAATGTTTTGCAAAAATAAGGTTAATTTTTAGATTATCATTCTATATGCTTGCCAAGTTTACCATTAATTATTCGCTTTGAAGGGTAATGACGGTTATTTCGGGCCATGCTCCGAAACGGAAAGGCATCCCCACGAAACCGAGTCCTACGTTTACATACAGATATTTCCCGTCTTGCTCATACATCCCTTTCCATTGTGGATAAACCCACGAAGAAGGAGAGTGCTGACCGAAAGCAAGCTGCATGGCATGTGTGTGTCCTGCCAGCATTAACTGAATATCGGTTGAGAGCACTTCCCGTTTCCAGTGAGTAGGGTTGTGACTCAACAGCAGTTTGAATGCAGTGTTTTCTGTTCCTTTCATGGCTCCTTTAAGATCGCCATGTTGGGAGAAAGGAGGCTCTCCCTCATTTTCCACTCCGATAAGTGCAATGCTGTCATTACCATGACGGATGAAGACATGCTCATTGTTCAGAAGTTTCCATCCCATTCGTGCTTCCCTTTCTTTTAGTTCAATCAGGTTATTGGCTTGATCTTGTTTGCTGTTCCATTGGTAGTAAGGCCCGTAATCATGGTTGCCCAGTATGGAATATATTCCGTCTTTTGCTTTAATGCGGCTCAGTGTGTTTTCAAATCCATTCAGTTCCACGGCACGGTGGTTTATTAAGTCTCCAGTAAATACTACGAGATCGGCATCTTGTTTATTAATTATGTCTATCGCTTTTTCCATTGCTTTCTCGTTTCCTACCCAACTCCCTATGTGTATGTCCGATAGTTGTATGATTTTGTATCCATTGAAAGATTTGGGAATCTCAGGGGAACGGAATACTACTTCTTTTACGTCAAATTTGGTTTTGCCCCAGATAGCTCCGAAGAGTACAATCCCGGCACATGCAATTCCCAAAGCTATTCCCAGATAACTGAATGGCATGCCGTTCCATTTGAGCAGGAATTTCAGAGGAAGATCCAGCAAAGAACAGGCAAAGAAAAGAAGCTTCGGAAAAGCAAACAGCATATAAGTTACGGTAAACCAGCCTATCCATCTGCTTTTTTCATCTGCCAGATGGTTACCGGCAAAGAAAGCGATGTATATAAGACCTATGAATAGAAGCAACGAAGGCACAAAATAAAGGCAACGCCAGAGAGGGCTTAGTGTTAACCGGGTTATGAACATTTTATAAATGTAAATGTCCGGGATGATAAGTATCAGCAATAAAAATAGAAAAATTTTCTGCATCATGTCTTTTGAGATTGTAAAAGTCTTCTCCTTTTAATGGAGAAGACTTTCTTGTTAGAGTGAGTTGTGATGTATGAGTTAAGTTATAGGTTCTTTTTTAATTCGTCCAGTTCATCCAGATTCTTTTTAATGTCTTTGATTCTGTCGTAAATGAGTTTTTTGTAAATGAAATAAGCACTACCTACAATAACTGCTATCCAAAAGACAAACAAGAGAATCTGAACAATGTTTGGTAACAAGTATAACTTTTCTATCCAATAGAATAGTCCGAGAAAAAGGATGAGCCAGATAACGAAAGCGGTAATTTCGTATTTAATCCATGAACGGAATTTGTTTATTCGTTTGATTACTGTAACCGTCGGCATGTCTTCAATGTTTGTGTTCTTTAACCAAAGATAGGTTCTTACGTCCCACCACATGCCGAAGATAAGGGTAATGACCGTGAACGTGCCTGCATAAATGGCTTTGGTCCATCCCTCGGCAGTGGTGATATATTTAGGAAGAATAAAACAGGAAATAATGCCTAATAAGGTAAGTACGATTCCACAAAGAATAGAAAGTTTCTCCAGACTCGTGATGCGGCTTATACCGCCTTTGGTTTGGTGAGTTCGCTGCGCAACGAGCTTGTTCAGCGCTTCTTCATCAATAATCTTCTTTTCTTCGAGGTGCTTATTGAGTACATTCCATGATTTCTTCAGTTCATCCAGTTCCATAATATATAATTAGTTATGAGACATCTTTTTTAGTTTATCCTTAATACGGCTCAGTTTGGTTGCCACATTGGTTATGGTAAGCCCTGTAATTTCGGCAATCTCTTCATAGCTTTTCTCTTCGAGGTAAAGCAGAATGATTGATTTGTCGAGCTGACCGAGCTTGTTTATCAAACGATAGAGTTCCTTCAACATTTCTTTGAAGTCGTCTTCTTCATCTGTCAGCCAATCGGCTTCCTGAGTTAAAGTTACAATTTCGGGAACGTTTTTCTCTTTTCGGATAAAGCTAATGCAGGTATTCAAAGTGATGCGGTAAATCCACGTAGAGATTTTACATTCGTATCTGAATTTGGGAAAAGCTCTCCAAATGTTGAGCACAGCTTCTTGATAAAGGTCATTGAGAGATGCCGATTTTGTGGTGTACAAATAACAGACTTTATAGATGACACGTTCATATTCTTTTATGACTGTCATGAATTCCTGTTCTATTGCTTGCTCCATCGTTCGTTCTGTCATTGCATTCGTATTCTATTTGTCGTTGTCGGCTAAGAATAAATCACAGAAGATACTAATTATTTTATAGGTTGGCGGCAAGGAATTTGCGTATTTCTTCTACCGGCATATTCCTGCGTGCTGCATAATCAATCAGTTGGTCATTCCCGATTTTACCTACGGCGAAATAACGGGAAGCAGGGTGTGAGAACATAAGTCCGCATACAGATGCGTGGGGATACATGGCTCCGTTCTCTGTCAGACGGATGCCGATTTGTCCCATATCCAATAAATCATCCAATAAAAAGTTGACAGATTGATCGGGTAAGGAAGGGTAACCCACAGCAGGACGGATACCCTGATACTTTTCTATAAGCAGGTCTTTCATGGATAAGTTTTCATCTTTGGCATATCCCCAGGTTACTTTGCGTACATGTTCGTGCATCTTTTCGGCGGCAGCCTCAGCAAGTCTGTCCGAGAGGGTTTGAACCAGCAAGTGTTTGTAAGCATCTTCCTTATAGTAGTCGTCTATTTCTGCATTGATACTTGTGGCAAATACTCCTATCGTGTCTGTTATACCCGATGAAAGCGGACGGATAAAATCACTTAAACATAGGAAAGGAGAATCTTCTTTTCTTGCAGTTTGCTGGCGTAGTAACGGAAATTCTTTTCCATCTATAATCAGATTATCACCGTCGGAGTTAGCCGGTAGCAAACGATGAACGGTTTTGACCTCGAAATCCCCGTCCAGTTCGTTGAGAACCCGGTTGGCTTCTTTAAAAAGCTGCATGGCTTCCGATGCTTTTTCCCGGTCTTCTCTTGGAAAGGCAGCCAACCAACCGGCACGGCAGGCATCACAGCCATGAATCTCAGATATTTCATGGTAACGGCCTCCTAATCCCCATGCATGAAAGAAATATATCCAGTTGATATATTCTGCCAGTTCGTGTACCTTGTAGGTGATAATCATAATTTACGACTTCTTTTGCTATCTCTGAATCTTAGCTCCTGTCCTCGATAGGAGTCGTCGAACTCTCCACGGTCATAAACTTGGTGTCCATTAACGAAAGTTCTTTCTACCCTTGCATCAAAGCGGTGACCTTCAAAAGGACTCCAACCGCACTTGCTGAGTATATCCGATTGCTGTATTCCTCCCCATGTGATATAATAGTTGGGATCTAACAGTACAAGGTCTGCCTGGTATCCTTTTCTTATATATCCTCTGTTGCTTATTTCATAGAGTTCGGCGGGTGCGTGGCACATTTTCTGCACTAACTGTTCAATGGTAAATACTCCCTTTTTAACAAGTTCCATTAATGCCAATAGGGAGAACTGTATGATAGGAATACCGGAAGCAGCTTTGAAACAACCGCCTTGCTTTTCACTAAGTAGGTGAGGTGCATGGTCGGTTCCGATGGTATCAATCAGATTTGAACGTACTGCGGCTCTCAAAAGCTTTTGGTTGATAGTACTTTTTATGGAAGGGTTACATTTGATTTTACTTCCGTAAGTGCGTACATCGGATTGATCGAAATATAGGTGGGCCGTACATGCTTCGGCAGTAATTCTTTTTTCCGCAATAGGGGCATCGTCAAATAAAGATAATTCCCGTCTGGTACTTACATGAAGTATATGTAAGCGACTGCCGGTGCTCCGGGCAAGTTGCACGGCAAGGGCAGACGAGGCATAACATGCTTGTGCGTTTCGTATGTCTGAGTGATATATAATATCGGGATCATCTCCATACTTTTCGCGGTATATCTTTGTGTTCTCAGCGATGATACCTGCATCTTCGCAATGGGCGGCGATTAATAAATCGGTACTGTTGAAGATTTGCAGCAAACTGTTCATCTTGTTTACAAGCATGTTGCCTGTACTTGAACCCATAAACAGTTTTACTCCGCATACACGTTTACTGTCTAGTTTAGGTAACAGATATGCATTGTCATTGGTTGCTCCGAAGTAAAAAGAATAGTTAATCAAACTCTTTTCGGCTCCGAGTTCAAATTTCTTTTCCAGATTTTCAAGCGTTACAGTATTAGGGATGGTATTGGGCATTTCCATAAAAGAAGTAACTCCACCGGCAGCGGCAGCTCTGGATTCTGTATATATATCAGCCTTATGTGTTAGTCCGGGTTCACGAAAATGTACATGTGCATCGATGATACCCGGCATAAGGTATTTAAGATTGGCATTGATTTGTTCATCGCAAGGCTTTGAGGGTTTCTCATCTTTTTGCAAAACTTCAGCAATCTTCTCACCTTCAATTACAACTGAGCCTCTAAAGACCTTTCCTTCATTTACTATTCTTGCGTTTTTAATCAGTGTACGTTTCATTTCTTTTGGGGATATTTGCGGAACCAACTATTTATTTTCAATTTAATCACTCCGAAAACTGCTTCGCCAAAGATGCTTGTATTCATTTTGGAAGTTCCCAGTTCACGGTTTATAAAGATAACAGGTACTTCTATTATCTTGAATCCGCATTTATAAGCGGTGAACTTCATTTCTATCTGGAATGCATATCCTTTAAAACGAATCTTATCCAAGTCTATGGTTTCAAGAACCTCTCTGCGATAGCATTTGAAACCGGCAGTGGTATCGGCAACCGGTATTCCGGTAATGAAGCGAACGTATTTTGAAGCAAAGTAAGACATGAGCACTCGTCCCATTGGCCAGTTTACAACATTAACTCCGCTTACATAGCGTGAACCTATTGATACGTCTCCTCCTTCTTTTGCACAAGCATTATAGAGTCTTGGTAAATCATTCGGATTATGTGAGAAGTCGGCATCCATTTCGAAAATGAAATCGTATTTATGCTCGATTGCCCATTTGAATCCGGCAATATAAGCTGTGCCTAAACCTAACTTACCTTTACGTTCGATAAGGTGCAGTCTTTCGGGAAATTCTTTTTGCAATTCTTTTACGATGGATGCAGTTCCGTCTGGTGAACCGTCATCTATTATCAGAATATGGAAAACTTTATCTAATCCGAACACAGCCCGGATGATATTTTCTATATTTTCTTTTTCATTGTAAGTAGGAATAATTACAATGCTATCGGCCTCACGCATATTTAAAGAGTGTATTAAACTATGCAAAAGTAACTAATTTATTATAGTTACAAAAAGAGAATAAGCAATTCTATATATTATTTTATTAATTTTGCATTCCACATTTATCATCGTATGGATATAATAGAACTGCAAGATTTATATTCCAAGCATCCTAACGTGGGTGCATTGGGAAAATTACTGGAAGATGCTTCTGCAAAAACTATTTTTTTGGAGGGACTTTGTGCGTCTTCTCCTGCTCTTTTTTACTCTTCTTTTGTGAAAGACAGCAAACATTCTTTTGTTTTTATATTGAACGATTTAGAGGAAGCCGGATATTTTTATCATGATCTAACTCAGGTCAATGGTGAAAATAATATATTATTTTTTCCATCTTCTTATCGTAGGGCTATAAAATACGGGCAGAAAGATGCAGCTAATGAAATACTTCGTACAGAAGTTTTGAGCCGCTTGCAGAAAACTAACGAACCGGTGTGCATTATTACTTATCCGGATGCATTGGCGGAGAAGGTTGTTTCGCAGCAGGAATTGTCGGAAAAAACGTTGAAATTACATGTAGGTGAGCAAGTCGATACCGGTTTCATTACAGATGTTCTCCATTCATATGGTTTCGAACGTGTGGATTATGTTTATGAACCGGGACAATATGCAGTTCGCGGTAGTATCATTGATGTCTTTTCTTTCTCTTCCGAATTTCCTTATCGTGTTGACTTCTTTGGCGATGAAGTGGAAAGCATCCGTACATTTGAAGTAGAAAGCCAGTTATCCAAAGATAGGAGAGATAATATTTCCATAGTGCCCGAATTAACAAAGAATACTTCTAATGAAGTGTCATTTCTGGATTTTATTCCTGTCGATACCATAATAGCAATGAAAGATTTGCTCTGGACACGTGAAAGGATTCAGGAAGTTCATGATGAAGCATTATCTCCACAAGCTTTGATTGCTCAGGAAAAAGAAGAAATGGGAGGTGTAAATTTAGCGGAGAAGTTGATTGATGGTTCCGAGTTTACAGTACGTGCATTGGAGTTTCGCCGTATAGAGTTCGGCAATAAGCCTACCGGAACACCGGATGCCAAACTTACATTCGATTGTTCGCCCCAGCCTATCTTCCATAAGAATTTCGATTTGGTAAGCAGTTCTTTGAAAGACTATCTTGAAAGGGGGTATACCTTATATATATTGTCGGATAGTGCGAAACAGGCAGACCGTATTAAAGCTATCTTTGAAGAGCGTAAAGATAACATTCCTTTTACAGCGGTTAATAAAACGTTGCATGAAGGCTTTGCCGACCATAACCTACGGGTATGTTTCTTTACGGATCATCAGATCTTCGATCGTTTCCATAAATATAACCTGAAAAGTGATAAGGCACGTAGTGGTAAGGTAGCTCTTACTTTAAAGGAATTGAACCAGTTTGAACCGGGTGATTATGTTGTTCATACGGATCATGGAGTAGGACGTTTTGCCGGATTGGTGCGGATACCCAACGGAGATAGTACGCAGGAGGTGATTAAGCTGATATATCAGAATGAAGATGTGGTTTTCGTCAGCATTCACTCTTTGCATAAAGTATCGAAGTATAAAGGTAAAGAGGGAGAACCGCCGCGCTTGAATAAACTTGGTACGGGTGCTTGGGAAAAGATGAAAGAGCGCACCAAGACCAAGATTAAAGATATAGCCCGCGATTTGATTAAATTATATTCCCAACGTAAAGATGAAAAAGGATTTTCCTTTTCTCCCGATTCTTTTCTTCAACATGAATTAGAAGCATCTTTTATTTATGAAGATACTCCGGATCAGTTAAAAGCTACTCAGGAAGTAAAGCTCGACATGGAGAAAGATCGTCCGATGGATCGTCTGGTGTGTGGTGATGTAGGCTTTGGTAAAACAGAGGTGGCTATCCGTGCAGCTTTTAAAGCAGTTGCGGACAATAAACAGGTAGCAGTACTTGTACCTACCACTGTATTGGCTTATCAACATTTCAAAACCTTTAGCGAACGACTTGAGGGGCTTCCCTGCCGGGTAGATTATCTGAGTCGTGCACGCAAGTCGGGGGATGTGAAGAATATATTGAAAGACTTGAAAGAGGGAGAAGTCAATATACTTGTCGGTACGCATAAGATTATTGGAAAAGATGTGAAGTTCAAGGATCTGGGACTGCTGATTGTAGATGAGGAGCAGAAGTTTGGTGTATCCGTGAAAGAGAAATTGCGCCAGATAAAAGTAAATGTAGATACGCTGACCATGACGGCTACGCCGATTCCTCGTACACTTCAATTTTCTTTGATGGGAGCGAGGGACTTGTCTGTTATCAGCACCCCGCCACCTAACCGTTATCCTATCCAAACAGAAGTTCATACTTTCAATGAAGATATTATCCGGGAGGCGATAAACTTTGAGATGAGCCGTAACGGACAAATATTTTTTGTGAATAACCGTATACAGAATCTTGCCGAGTTGGAAGCGATGGTGCGTCGTCTTGTTCCCGACGCCCGTGTTTGTATCGGGCATGGACAAATGGAACCTGAGAAGTTAGAGAAGATTATTCTTGACTTCGTGAACTACGATTATGATGTGCTGCTTGCCACTTCTATCATTGAAAGTGGCATCGACATACCCAATGTAAATACTATTATCATTAATCAGGCACAGAATTTTGGTTTGAGTGACTTGCACCAGTTACGCGGACGTGTGGGACGAGGAAATAAGAAAGCATTCTGTTACTTGTTGGCACCTCCATTGAGTAGCATGACTCCTGAAGCAAAACGCCGTTTGCAAGCTATCGAGAACTTCTCGGATTTGGGAAGCGGCATACATATTGCCATGCAAGACCTCGATATTCGTGGAGCAGGTAACATGCTTGGTGCGGAACAGAGTGGCTTTATTGCCGATTTAGGTTATGAAACATACCAGAAGATTCTGGGTGAGGCTGTTCAGGAATTAAAGACGGAAGAGTTTGCAGACCTTTATGCGGAAGAACTGAAAGCCGGAGAAGAAAAGATCAGCGGACAGAACTTTGTAGAGGAGTGTATGATAGAAAGTGACTTGGAACTTCTGTTTCCCAATGAATACATCCCTAGCAGTAGTGAAAGAATGCTGCTTTATCGTGAGTTGGATAGTATAAATGAAGAGCGCGAAGTACAAGCATTCCATGAACGTTTGGAAGACCGTTTTGGCAAAGTGCCCGACGAAGGTTTGGAACTCATGCGTATCGTTCGTTTGCGCAGGTTGGCAAAGAAACTCGGTACAGAAAAAGTCTTTTTAAAAGCAGGACGTATGAGTTTATACTTTGTCAGCAATCCGGAATCTCCTTATTACCAGTCGGCTGCATTCGATAAAGTAATCCGTTATATGCAGAAATATCCACGTGGCTGCAAATTACGGGAGCAAGATACCAAACGAAGTATGGTCATTGCCAATGTTGACAGAGTGGAAACAGCTGTTAATATCTTGGAAGAAATGAGTAATATGTAAGGGAGAAGTTATCTCCCATACAGTTTGTCAATCAAATCCTTTCGTCCTATCTTTCTGAGTTCCGCGATGATTTGGTTCTTATATTCCTTTTGATACCAAAAAAAGAACTGCCGTTGTGCCAATTTCTCTTTAGGATTATGTGCGGAGAATATCGGTTCCAGTGTATAAGGATGATAGCCCGTGTAATAAGCCTCAGTAGCTACGGTCATCGGAGTAGGAGTAAAGTCTTGAACTTGCTCCAAGTGGAAGTTCAGCTTTTTGGTTATTACTGCCAATTCCGCCATATCTTCTTCGTTGCATCCCGGATGCGAAGAGATAAAATACGGGATGAGTTGCTGATTCAGATTTAGTTCCTTATTCAATTTATCGAATATGCGTTTGAAAGTATAGAACTGGGAAAACGACGGTTTACGCATTACTTCGAGCACACGGTCTGAGGTGTGTTCGGGGGCTACCTTGAGTCTTCCACTCACATGCTTGGCTATCAGTTCACGGGTATAATCGGCGTTGGCACGGTTGATAGCCGCATCTTTGCTTTCATGCAGCAACAAGTCATAGCGGACACCGCTTCCGATAAATGATTTCTTAATGCCTTTCATGGCATCTACCGAGTGGTAAATATCTAAAAGTGGTCGGTGGTCGCTGTTTAGATTAGGGCAAACCTTCGGGTGGATGCAGGAGGGACGTTTGCACTTCCGGCAGATTTTTTCATCTTTTCCCCGCATCATGTACATATTGGCGGAAGGACCTCCCAAGTCACTCAGATAACCTTTAAAATCGGGTAGCTCCGTGATGGCTTTCACTTCTTTCATTATGGATTGCTTGCTGCGGCTGACGATGAATTTTCCCTGATGAGCTGAGATAGTACAAAAGGCACAACCGCCGAAACATCCGCGGTGAATGTTTACGGAGAACTTAATCATATCATAAGCCGGAATGCGCTTTCCTTTATATTTAGGGTGCGGAAGACGGGTATATGGCAGGTCGAACGAGTTATCCAGTTCGCCTTGTGTCATGGGAGGGTAGGGAGGATTGACCACAACTGTCTTGCCGTCTACCTCTTGCATGATGCGGGATGCTTCATACTTGTTGCTCTCTTCTTCTATATGGCGGAAGTTCATTGCCTGCTTTTTCTTGTCTTTCAAACATTCTTCATGGGAGAAAAGTACAATATCATCGGCAGCAGTTGTTAACTTTCCCTGCTCGGTGAGATAAGCGGTTTGCGGAATGTCATGCGGAACCTGCTTATCTTCCTGCATTCTCCGGCACAATTCCACAATAGGTTTCTCACCCATTCCATACATCAGCATGTCAGCTCCCGAATCTATCAGGATGCTTTTTCGTAAACTGTCTTGCCAATAGTCATAATGACTGAGGCGGCGCATGGATGCCTCGATACCTCCCAGCACAACAGGCACGTCGGGATAAAGTTCTTTCAGTATTTGAGTATAGACAACGGTAGGATAATCGGGACGCATGCCGTGGCGTGCATCCGGGGTGTAGGCATCGTCACTGCGTAAACGCTTGTTGGCTGTGTAGTGGTTCACCATAGAATCCATGCAGCCGGCAGATACTCCAAAGAAAAGTCTCGGTTTACCAAGCTTTTTGAAGTCCCGCAAATCATCCCGCCAGTTAGGTTGCGGCACAATAGCTACACGCAGCCCTTCGGCTTCAAGTATACGTCCGATGACAGCAGCCCCGAAAGAAGGGTGGTCAACATAAGCGTCGCCCGAAAACAGGATTACATCCAATTCGTCCCAGCCCCGCAGTTCAACTTCCTTTTTTGTTGTCGGCAACCAGTCTGTCAGTCTATACTCTTTCATGCTCATTCCCCTCCTATGCGCTTGATGATGGAGATGAATTCCTCATTTGTCATGCCGAAATCTTGTTCGCGGTAGTTCACATAATCTTCCAAATAGTCACTGGTGATGTCGGCAATCACTTCTTTCCCATCCAAGCCGAATTCGTCCAGCATGGAACGTATCATTGCCTGATAAGCATTGACTACTTTCATTTTTGCTTCCCACTGTTCGGGCTTCTCTTCTTGCAGCACGTGTTCATTCTTGGCAATGAGATAAACCGTTGCATACAACTTGTCCGGGTTTTCGTAGATTAACTTGATTTTTCTTTGTGCCGCTTCGGGCAATTCTTTGAGTTTCTTCAGTACCTCGCTCATATCACTTGTTTTAATGTTGCAAAGATAGCAGGATTTTTTTTAACTAAACAGTTGGTATGGACAGTTTGTTTCTCTAACTTTATACGATGAAATGATTATTAGCAATAAATATGAAAGAAAAACGAGATATGAGATGGAAGGTATTGGGCAGTGAATACCTTTTCCGCGAACCGTGGCTCACCGTTCGCCGGGATAATGTGGAGCTTCCCAATGGCAATCACATACCGGAATACTATGTGTTGGAGTATCCCGATTGGGTGTGCACGCTTGCCGTTACCAAAGATAAAAAGTTTGTCTTTGTCCGTCAGTACAGGCATGGGCTTCAATATACAGGTTACGAACTTTGTGCGGGAGTGTGCGAAAAGGAGGATACTTCACCAATGGAATCGGCAAAGCGCGAGTTATGGGAAGAAACAGGCTATGGTAACGGACAATGGGAGCAGTTCATGGTTTCGAGTGCCAATCCGGGAACTCATACCAACTGTACGTACTGTTATCTTGCAACGGATGTTGAACTTGTTTCAACCCAGCATTTGGAATCAACGGAAGATATTACCGTTCATCTCTTTACTCTTGATGAAGTAAAGGAAATGCTGATGCATGATGAGATAAAGCAAGCGCTTCATGTAGCTCCGCTTTGGAAATATATTGCACTGTATGCCCGCTGATTTTATGGGTACACCACGTGTTTGGCTTCACTCATAAGCCGCACTATTTCATCCATATCGGCAGAATCGCCTACAACTTCTTCGGGTTGTATGCTGAAGAAGTTAAGGCTTGTTTCGCAAACAAGGATTAAAACTCCTTTCTTTTCCAACTTTTGAAGTGACTTGGCGGTATCTGTGTTACGGAAAGCCGCTTTCACTCCACTGTTATACAGTATTACTGTGGACGGTAATTCTTGGGAATTTGCCAGACTTATCAGGAATTCTTTTTGCAAGATAAGTCCGAGTTTGTCATTATCTTCTCCCATTTTGTCACTTTTTATGGCGACAATAAATTCACTCTCTGCATGAATATTGTTAATCGGTGCATTGTCGGGCACAGTGAATTGCAGGTGCAGTTTCTCCCCGTTATATATTTCACGGAATCCCATGCCGTTGTTCGAAAGATAATCCTTCAACTCTCCGAAAGTCTCAAGGCTGTCGGCAATCACTTCAATCTTCTCTCCGGCAGAGGCAGATTTGATGGTTTTCTGAATCATAATTAACGGGGTTGGCGATGTTTTCCCGCAAG
This sequence comes from uncultured Bacteroides sp., assembly GCA_902492205.1. Taxonomy (GTDB): domain Bacteria; phylum Bacteroidota; class Bacteroidia; order Bacteroidales; family Bacteroidaceae; genus Bacteroides. The sequence continues at coordinate 70,483 of CABUKU010000003.1, forward strand.
TGTCTATTGTTTTCATATCTCTCTGGATAAATTAATGGGAATGTTATTCTCAAAGATAAGGAAAACTAATGGAATATGTCCCGAATGCTAAGCTAATTTAACCCGTCGTTTTCGTAAAAAGCAGTAGACCTTATAAAATTTAAGTGTACGCTTAATATATATAAGGTCTACACTATAAATAAATAAGCCGTACACTATTTTAAGAAACTTACGGGACGAATGACACTAATAAACCCGTTGCGCAGGCTTAACTTTCCTATGCAACGGGCTTAATGTTCGAGTAATAAGTCTTTGTTTATTCTTCTCCTTCTTCTTTTTCCTCTTGTTCTTTAATCCATTTGATATAAAGGAGAATCAATTGATGTAAGCCCAAAGCCTTCATGTTGTTGTGATAAATCACGTCGATACACAAGTCGAGCAGGTCTTTACTGTCGCTCTCTTGCGCTGCAATGAGCGAACGTATGTTCAATTTTAACTTTTCAAGCACGTCTTCATCTATAATCCCCGTGCTGTCTATCAAGTGTTGGAAAAGAGAATATTTGCGGATGGTTTCAAGATTTGCTTCGGAGATTTCCATGCTTCTTGTACCGGAAGCGTTTGTTTGTATTGTATACATGATCGTTTCTTTTTAAAGGTTTAACTTCTACAAATATAATCTTTAAATGGGAATAACAAGAGACGAGGGGTGAAAAGTTTAGTTATTTGCTAAAAAATCCGAGAATGCCTGTCATTACTCTTGCCCGCTCTTGTTCCGAAGTGATGCTTTCAAACGGGAAACCCAACACGAAAGTACGGTAATTCCCTTTATAAGCTGTTCCGGCACTCCGGTTTCCATCTGTGTAAACGAAAGCCGAAAAGGCGGGAACAATGGGAAGAATACTTTCGGGAGCCGGGACTGCATAACTTTTCTCATTCATCATACGTGAAATTTCCATTGTGTGCCCCATTCCGAATATCTGCCCGGAATAAGAATCCCGTAAGGATTGGGCATAACGGTATTTCAATATATTTTCCGTAAATGCCTGTTCGTTTGGATTGGTATTCATGTCGCTTCCCACGTAAGAACCGCTCACAAAGATGTTTCCTCCGGCATTGCAATAATTGGTTATAAGTAATTGCATTTCGGGGGTAAAGGTCTTGTAGTTCTCATTGTTGGCATTGTCCGTCAGGGATTCTTCCTTTTCTAATCCGAGAATATAGTCTACCACCGGGTAATCATTGAGGCGGATTTGTCCTCTTTCCACGGCTTCATCACTGCATGATACGAAAGAATGGTTTCCTGCTGCCTGTATTGCTTTTCCGTGAACGAAGGGATAGTCGAAAGTGTTCCCGGCAATCTTCATGCCTTCCAGTTCGTTTCCGCTGTAACCCAATCCGTCTTTGGTCTCTTTTCCGGCACGTGTGCGGTCAAATGACATTTGTGCTCCGCAAAGTCCTATATTATATAGGTAATGCACTCCCGGATCTTGTTCCAGACTGAACCCGGCAGCATAGGGAGTGTTAACCACTGCCGGAGCACTGATACGGTCGAATCCGTTTACTATAAGGACAGTTCCTCTGTTTCTTGGGGATTGATAGGCGGAAAGCACTTCGGAAGGAAAACTTTCTCCTCCTTTATTTACGGCTGTTACCTTGAAACTATATACCAAACCTTCTTCTATCTGAACGGTACAGGTGGGTGTGTTTACTACCACTCCGTTGTCGAAGCCTCCGTGCCCTACACGGGTATAAACCACATATTCACGAGGTTTGGCTGTTGGTTCTAAAGGATCTTCCGCTGGTTGCCAGGTAAGTTGCAGTGTTTTCTTCTTCTTTCCGAATTGAACGGCGAAGTGGGTGACTGGAAGCGGTTGCACCACATAATCGGTTCCATGCTGAAGGCTGATAAAACGAAGAACGGATTTGTAAATGGATCGCCCCACCGCAAACTGGAAGTTCGGATCATGTCCCAGCTTCATGTCTGCAAAGTTTTGATGGGCAAGCAGTTCAAGTATCATGGACGGAACGGCGGGCAAGCGGGTTTCACTGTAATTCTTGTCCCACATGCCGCGGCGAGTCCAGTCAACGGCGAACTGTGAGCGAATATCGCGTTGCAAGCCTGTCATTACCATGTCGGCAAGGTCACGCGAAGCATAGCGGGAGATGCCGGAATTGAGCTTACCGTTATTGAATTCGGATGTATAGATGCCAAGCGTTCCGATAATTTCATCTTCTTTGGAATATCCTGCATCGCTGTGAAGTGCCAGAGCCATTTCGAAAGGAACTCCCAATCCCGCTTCGGAAGGATTATACACAGAGTTGCCGGATAGATAGTTGATGGTACGGGAACGGGCATTAATATCGTCGATATAATCATCGGTTCCATTCTTGCCGCCATAGACGGAATAAGGCATTCCCGCCCATTGTGCCGAATAACGCGCACCTTCCAGATAGCGGGGCAAACCGCTTGTTGAAGCTATCGCACTGCCATTTCTGCCTCGGGCGATGTTACCCATTCCTCCACCAAAGCGCATAGCATCGGCAGACACCACTCCTTTTTGCTTGCTCTCATTGCTAAGTACCACCATTCCATAGTTGTTGTTTCCTTTATCGAATTCGAATGTTCCGAGATATACCCATGTTCCGCCGCCTATTTGTTGGTTCACTTTGAATTCGGTTACTCCACCTTTGTGGAAAACAAGGTATTTGGCATCACTGACACTTTCGGGAAGTGTCTGGTAAGATACATAAACTGCATACTTTCCTGTTTCGGGAATGGTGGGAATCCATTCGGCAAATGCTTTATCTTTCTTTTTCTCCGTCTTTGCAAAGCGGGCGGTTCCCATTGTAAACGGGTTTTCGTTGTCAAAATATACCTGTTTGGTTTGTGCGAAGCCTTGCAGGGTTGAGTTTATCCATTTGCCTTTTCTGCTGCTTCTTTCAAGATAAATGGAATGAAGGGAGCGGGGAGAGTCATTGTCCACTATTATCTCGTTCCGTTGAGTGTCCCGTTCGCGTGGGGTGAATACCACGGCTCCTGCATTTTCAAGCATCGGGATGATATAAGGAATGATATATGATTGAGTGTAAAGGTCTTCGGATGTGCAAAATAGTCGCGGACGTTGCCAACCCCATTCTCCTTTGTCGTTTTGGAAATACTTTCCGTGACTTTGCCAAAGGGCAATGTGGCGGTTTTGTAATCCTTTGGATATTTCGTAGGGACGTGAGGCATTTTTTACCCAAGGCTCACCTTTATAGTCGATATTCAGCGAGAGTCTTGATTTGTCTTCCTGCTTTTTTGTCCGGTAAGCGTTGGGGATAAGTTCCTCTATCGGCATGCCATTTACATACATCGTCATGTCAAAGTAGCATACCGGTCCCGGCAACGTCTTTCCTAACTGGCGGTAAATGCCATCGACTATTTCGGGCAAGAATGGTTGATAGGCAAAACTTTCCGACGCATGAATGGCGAGTTTTTTCCGTTCAAAGTCGATGTTGAAACTCTTTAAACGGGTTTTTCCTATGTTGGCGGAAGACGGTTTGTAGTTATCAAAGAACTCTTTCAGGCGTTCTTCCACGTTTTTCTCAACATCTTGGGCTAAGAGGTTTCCTACTCCCAAGCAGAGGAACAGGATCAATGCATATATCTTTTTCATATTGGAACGGGTGATGTCTTTTTATTCCGTATAGTTTTTGCACAACTTTTCCAAGTCGGCTCCAAGGTTGTTTACCAAATAGTTTTCCATTCCTCCGAATTCCTTGTCTATCACATTCAGGGCTGTTTCCAGATACTCTTTCTTCACTGTGGTAAGTGGGGCGAATTGTGGAAAGCGTTCAGTGATAAAATCATATTTACCTTTTATATACTTTGCCGATAAAAGATAATCTTCCATGATTGTTTTCCTGTCTACTCCCAATGCGGCAAGTAACAGGGCTGCTGCAATTCCTGTCCGGTCTTTTCCTGCGGAGCAATGAAACAAAAGCGGGGCATCGCTTTCATCTGTCACAATCCGAAAGAACTCTCTGTATATATTCTGAGCGTTCCTGATAATGTATGCATAGGCATCTTCGAGGATAGTTGGTATCTTGTTGACATCAAAGTGCTGCATGTCGGTCATGTCTCCCGCTTCGATAGAAAGAGGAATGTATTTCGTTATGGTGGAAGGCAGCTTGTCGGCAGCGGCATTCTTCTCGTTTTTGCTCCTGAAGTCTATGTTTGTTCGGAGTGGAAGTGAAGCCAGATAATCCAAGTCTTCTTCGGTTAGTTTGTTTAAATCTCCCGAACGAAGCAATGTTCTCCACTTTACATGTTTACCGTTTGCTGCTTTGTATCCTCCCAAATCGCGCATATTGTAGGCACCTGTAACAGGAAGCAGGCGTGTATAAGTCTCTTTTTCCATATAGTAATTTTATATTTAAACAAAAAAAGAGTGGAGAGTATCAAACTCCTCACTCTTCTTTATGCTTTTTAACTATTTGTTATAATGGAATGTATTCAACGAATGCTTCCATTGCTTCGTAAGAAGCCAAACCTAAATTGTCGTACAAATCGGCTGTCGCACGGTTACGGTCTTCAGCACGTTGCCAGAATAAACGTTCGTCATTTCCTAAGAAAGGAGCACTTTCCATCTGAGACTGGTGTTTCAGGATAGAGTTACGTTTTGCACGAAGTTCTTCCGGGCTGATAGGAACTGCCATTTCAATGTTTTCAATTTCCCATTCTGCCCACGCACCACGATACATCCATATGCGGCAATCCTTTAACCATTTTGCTCCTTCTTCCTTTTCAAGGTCGATAGCGGCAAGCACGGCATCCGTACATACACGGTGAGTTCCGTGTGGATCTGCAAGGTCGCCTGCAACAAATATCTGATGAGGTTTTACTTCTCTCAACAGGTTGCGGACGATTTCTACGTCTGCTTCACTGATCGGGTTCTTCTGAATCTTTCCTGTTTCATAGAACGGAAGATCAAGGAAGTGGCAACGGTTTAATGGAATGTTATTATAAGTACAAGCGGTACGAGCTTCACCACGACGAATCAAGCCTTTGATAGTCAAGATGTCACGGCTGTCCATATCACCGTCTTTCTTATTCTTCAAGAAGTTCTTTATCTCGGCATATTTGTCGGTTATAACTTTATCTTCACTGTTGATAAAGATTTGGTTAAAGCCATTGATGAAGTGCATAAAGCGAACGATTTCTTCATCTCCAACGGCAATATTACCCGAAGTTTCATAAGCTACGTGTACTTCGTGCTTTTGTTCTACCAAACGGCGGAGAGTACCTCCCATAGAGATTACGTCATCATCTGGGTGAGGAGAGAAGATGATTACACGTTTCGGATATGGTTTGGCACGTTCGGGACGATAAGTATCGTCTGCATTCGGTTTACCACCCGGCCATCCGGTGATAGTATGTTGCAAGTCATTAAAGATTTTAATGTTTGCATTGTAAGCAGAACCGTATAATGCAAGAAGTTCACTTAAACCATGTTCGTTATAATCTTTATTAGTCAGCTTTAAGATAGGCTTCTTTGTGATGCCGCATAACCAAACAATGGCACTGCGAACCAACTTATCGTTCCATTCGCAAGAAGTAACCAACCAAGGTCTTTGGATACGTGTAAGGTGAGCTGCTGCTGCCAAATCGAGTGCAATATGAATATTGTTGTGATTTTGCAGATAAGAAGCAGGGATAACATCGGTTATCTTGCCTTCTACAGTTGCACGAATCATATCGGCTTTTTCTTCACCCCATGCCATCAGATAAATCTTTTTAGCGGAAAGGATGGTAGAAATACCCATTGTGATAGAGCTTACCGGTACATTTTCAGTGCCACCAAACATCTTTGCAGCTTCATTGCGTGAAGTATTGTCAAGTAAGATAAGACGAGTTGTTGAATTGATTTGTGAACCCGGCTCGTTCAAACCGATGTTACCTTCACGGCCGATACCTAAAAGGATAATATCTATACCGCCGAAACTTTCAATGCGTTGTTCGTATAAACGGCAATATTCAAGAATAGTATCTTGCGGTGCAGTTCCGTCCGGTGTAAATATGTTCTGTTTATCGACGTCAACATGGTCGAGGAACATTTCCTGTAAAGCTTTGAAGTTGCTGTTTGCTGCATCTGCCGATAAAGGGTAATATTCATATACATTGAATATTACTACATTACGAAAGCTCAAGCCTTCTTCCTTGTGCATGCGGATTAATTCTGCAAATACCGGCTGAGGTGAGTTACCGCCTGCCAGAGCTATTACACAGAATCTGCCTGCCCTTTGTTTCTCACGGATAGCTTGTGCTATTTCGTTAGCAATGTGGCGTGCGCCTTCTTCTACTGACTCATAGATATCTGTAGGTATCTTTTCAAGTCTTGTCAATACGGAACGCTCGAAAGCATTTTCCGGTTTGTAATACTTAGGTGACACTCTGTTAAGAGTAATCTGAGAACTTAGGTTAGTTTTCATAAGTTTGTCTCTGTAAAGATTAGATATTTTTGATTTGTTTAATAGGTTTCATGTTTTTCTTTCTATCGTACCACAAAGGTAGTTAAAATAGAACACACAAAAGTACAAAATAGTTTATTATTATTTCAATTATGTACAAACAATATCCATTTTATTAAAGTTTTTACCTATATATGGGGATTAAATAAGATTTTTATATAAAGGTGAATCTATCAGCATCCTTCCATGTAGGAAATTTTTCGCGTAATGACCTGAGAGATGCCAAATCAATTTTAGTTGTGTGTATTCCTTCTTCTCCATCGGTGAACTCTGTTATTATTTCTCCTTTGGCATTGTAGAGTGCAGATTGCCCGGAATATTTTAATCCATGTCCGTCGGTCCCCACCCGGTTTACTCCACATACATAACTTAAGTTTTCTATGGCACGTGCACAAAGTAGTGTTTCCCATGCCCGTCTGCGTGGAGCTGGCCAACTTGCTACAATAATGAAAAGATCATATTCGTTCTGAATGTTTCTGCACCATGCAGGGAAACGCAGGTCATAACATACCATCAGGCAGATATTCCAACCTAGATAGTTGAAAACAAGTTTCCGGTTTCCGGCTTGGAAGTGGTTTGGCTCATCTCCCATACGGAATAGATGGTGTTTATCATAATAATATTCTTCCCCCTTGGGAGTAAGGAAGAAAGCACGATTAAAACATGTATCACCTTCAAGAGCAATAAAGCTGCCTGTTATGGCAAAGTTGAATTTTTTGCTCCATTGTTTGAGAACTGTAATTGTTTCTCCTTCGATTGTTTCTGCCAATTCTTCGCTTTTCATGCTAAACCCGGTAGAGAACATTTCAGGTAAAACTGCAATGTCTGTTGCATCTGTTAGTTTCTCTATTTTTTTTTCAAGCCGGGAAAGGTTTTCTTGTTTATTCTCCCATACAATATCGGTTTGAATGAGTGAAATTCTTAGTTCGCTTGGCATAGCTTTCTGTTTTATGAGTTAAAAAAGGGCGGAGTATTACTCCACCCTTATATTTTATCAGATATTTCCGGTTACAAAGTTTTCAGGATGCTTCCCTGTGAACTTAGTAAAATACTGCTTTATCTCTTTCATATCTTTATCTATATCTCCACTTGGATATATAACCTTTTCGGCAGTAATTGTTTTGGTTTTATAGTCTATACCGATAAGGACGATAGGCACTTCGGCTCTTAAAGCAATATAATAGAAACCTTTTTTCCAGTTGGGATTAGGAGAGCGTGTCCCCTCGGGAGTAATGGCTAGATGGAATGTTTTGCTTTCCTTAATCTGCTTGGCTACTTGTTCTACCATAGAAGTTTTTTTGCTTCTGTAGACAGGTATGCCACCCATGTATCTCAATAGGCATCCTAATGGAAAAAAGAACCATTCTTTCTTCATCATGAAACCAGTCTCCCGACCGATTGCCCCGTAGAATAATTTACCGATAATAAAGTCCCAATTACTGGTGTGAGGCGCCGCACAGATAATATATTTATCAAAGTCCGGAACCGTTACTATGGATTTCCAACCTAATATCTTATGGTAGATAAAACTGCAAATTGCTTTCTTCATTCTTTGTCTTAATTCAATTTGCCAATTTCATCGATAATAGCATTTACCTGTGCATTGAAATCTTCGCGGAATTTTTTGTAGAATCCTTTTACATTTCCCGGTTCTGTGTGGCTGATGCGGCTGATAAAATCATTTTGCATCAGTAGGATTTTTCCCATGAGTGCATCAGCTTTTGCTGCGTCGGTTCCGGGAACAAACATACTGTTTACCAAACATTCTGAGAATAATTCACCTGCAATATAATTTACGTTCTTCTTTAGTTTTCTTCTACTTGCCATAATAGTAATGTTTTAAGTTAATAATTATCTTAATTCTCGGTAAAGATAGAGATTTTATTTAAGTTTCGGCTATGTTTTAGTCTAATAAATACTAATTGCTTCCATCCCTACTGTACTTGTTCTATTGTTAATCAGAGCGTAGTCTAATTCAGGAAGAGTGTGGAATTGTTCTACACATGTAGAGCTTATTCCACACTTGTGTATTTCCCTGCTATATATGTAAAATGTTGATTCTGAATAAATAGAACTTTCGAGATACTTTTTGGTATTTGCTTTGTTCTATATAATGAAAGTGAAAGTTAAATTATATAATTCGCATAACACATGAGAACATCTTTTTTAAAGAGGAACGTAAAATTAAGTAAAAAGAGGTCGTTGATAGGGATGATATCCATTGCAGTTTTATTGGGGATTTATTTTATTGTAACAAGACCTCGTAAGCATGAACCGGACTTACCGACAGTTTCTACAGAACAAACACAACGGGATGATGTCGAGATTTATGGTGAATATGTAGGGCGTATCCGTGCTCAGCAATTTGTTGAAGTGAGAGCCAGAGTTGAAGGATATTTGGAAAGTATGCTTTTTGCAGAAGGTACATACATTAATAAGAATCAGGTTCTTTTTGTAATTAATCAGGACGTGTATAGGGCAAAGGCAGATAAAGCAAGAGCACAACTTAAAAAAGATGAAGCTCAGGCATTAAAGGCTAAGAGGGATTTAGATCGTATCCGTCCGCTGTATGAACAAAATGCAGCCAGCCAACTTGATTTGGATAATGCTATTGCTGCATATGAAAGTGCAGTTGCCTCTGTTGCGATGAGTGAAGCCGACTTGGCACAGGCAGAACTTGAATTAGGCTATACCATTGTCCGTTCCCCTTTATCGGGACACATCAGTGAGCGTAATGTAGACTTGGGAACACTAGTCGGTCCCGGTGGAAAATCATTGCTGGCTACTGTTGTTAAGAGTGATACAGTGCTGGTCGATTTCAGTATGACGGCACTCGATTATCTGAAAAGCAAAGAACGTAATGTTAACTTAGGACAACGTGATTCAACCCGTTCATGGCAGCCAAACATTACTATTACATTGGCAGATAATACAGTTTATCCATATAAAGGATATGTAGATTTTGCAGAACCTCAGGTTGATCCTCAAACAGGTACTTTTTCTGTTCGTGCAGAAATGCCTAATCCGAAACAAGTATTGCTCCCAGGACAGTTTACAAGAGTGAAACTATTGCTGGATGTGAGAGAAGGCGCTATTGTTGCACCTACCAAAGCAATTACTATCGAGAAAGGCGGAGCTTATATTTATGTGATGAGAAAAGACAGTACCGTGGAAAAACGTTTCATCGAATTAGGTCCGGAATTTGGAAATAAGATGGTTGTGGAAAGAGGTTTAGGTCCTGACGAAACAATTATAGTTGAAGGTTTCCATAAACTGACTCCGGGAATGAAAGTGAGAGTGATAGAAGAACAGGCGGAAGTAGCCCAGAACGACAAAAAGGATTAAGTAATGAAAGTTAGTTTTTTTATAGACAGGCCGGTATTCTCGGCTGTAATATCCATACTGATTGTATTGGTGGGAGTTATCGGATTGATGATGCTTCCTGTCGATCAGTATCCGCAAATAACTCCGCCTGTGGTAAAGATCAGTGCATCTTATCCCGGAGCGAGTGCTTTAACTGTCTCGCAGGCTGTGGCTACTCCCATAGAACAGGAGTTAAACGGTACTCCGGGTATGCTTTATATGGAATCGAATAGTTCTAATTCGGGAGGTTTCTCGGCAACTGTTACTTTTGATGTTTCTGCAGATGCAGATTTAGCAGCCGTTGAAATACAGAACCGTGTGAAGCTGGCAGAGTCACGTCTTCCGGCAGAAGTTATCCAAAATGGTATTTCAGTGGAGAAGCAAGCACCGAGCCAGTTAATGACTTTGGTTTTAACATCGACAGATCCGAAATTCGATGAAATCTATCTGAGTAACTTTGCTACTATCAATGTGCTCGATGTAATCCGTCGTATTCCCGGTGTGGGGCGTGTTTCTAATATCGGTAGCCGTTATTATGCCATGCAGATATGGGCACAACCTGATAAGTTGGCAAACTTTGGCTTGACAGTGCAGGATTTACAAAATGCATTGAAAGACCAGAACCGTGAATCGGCAGCCGGAGTATTGGGGCAGCAACCCGTAGAAGGTTTGGATGTGACTATTCCTATCACTACTCAGGGAAGGCTTTCCACAGTGGGGCAGTTTGAAGATATTGTGGTTCGTGCCAACTCTGATGGTTCGATTATCCGTCTTCGGGATGTAGCAAGAATTTCTTTGGAAGCATCTTCATATAGTACTGAGAGTGGGATTAATGGAGAGAATGCTGCAGTGCTGGGCATTTATATGTTGCCCGGAGCCAATGCAATGGAAGTGGCAGAGTCTGTGAAAAAGGAAATGAAAGAAATTAGTAAGAACTTTCCCGAAGGGATGAGTTATGAAATTCCTTTTGATATGACTACTTATATATCAGAGTCTATCCATGAAGTATATAAAACTCTGTTTGAAGCCTTGCTATTGGTTGTTCTGGTTGTATTCCTTTCTTTACAGAGCTGGCGTGCAACATTGATTCCGATTATTGCCGTACCTATTTCTTTAATCGGTACATTCGGTTTCATGCTTATATTCGGTTTCTCGCTTAACATTCTTACCTTATTGGGCTTGATTCTTGCTATTGGTATAGTGGTGGATGATGCTATTGTGGTAGTGGAGAATGTGGAGCGTATCATGGAGGAAGAAAAGATAAGTCCTTACGAAGCTACGAAGAAAGCAATGAATGGGTTGACAGGAGCTTTGATTGCCACTTCATTGGTATTGGCTGCTGTATTCGTACCTGTGAGCTTTCTCAGTGGAATTACAGGACAACTCTATCGTCAGTTTACTGTTACCATTGTTGTGTCTGTGTTAATATCAACAGTAGTTGCATTGACTCTTAGTCCGGTTATGTGTTCGTTAATTCTTAAACCGGACAGCGGGAAAAGAAAGAATATTATTTTCCGTAAGATTAATGAATGGTTGAATCTTGGCAATAACAAATACGTTGCTGTAATAAAGAAGATAATCAAGCATCCTCGCCGTGTATTAAGCGCTTTCGGTATGGTTCTTATCTTTATATTGCTTATCCATCGTTTGGTTCCAACCAGCTTTTTACCAGTGGAAGACCAAGGTTATTTCAAAGTAGAATTGGAATTGCCGGAAGGTGCTACTCTTGAACGCACACGGATAGTAACCGACAGGGCTGTTGCCTACTTGCAAAAGAATCCTTATGTGGAATATGTGCAAAGTGTAACCGGAACCAGCCCCCGTATTGGCAGTAATCAGTCACGCAGTGAATTGACGGTTATCCTGAAACCGTGGGAAGAGAGAAAGAATACTACTTTGGAAGAGATAATGGCAAAGGTAAAAGAAGATTTGAAAGAATATCCCGAATCTAAAGTCTATCTTTCCACTCCTCCGGTTATTCCAGGATTGGGAACTTCCGGCGGGTTCGAAATGCAGCTCGAGGCACGTGGGGAAGCTACTTTTGATAATTTGGTGAGTGCAGTGGATACATTGATGTATTATGCTTCGCAAAACAAAGAGATAACGGGATTATCTTCTTCCTTGCAGGCAGACATTCCCCAACTTTATTTTGATGTGGACAGGGATAAGGTCAAACTGTTGGGAGTACCTTTGGCAGATGTATTTTCCACCATGAAGGCATATACCGGTTCGGTTTATGTAAATGACTTCAATATGTTCAACCGTATATATAAGGTGTATATTCAAGCTGAGGCTCCTTATCGTGAACACAAGGATAATATCAATCTGTTCTTTGTAAAGGGAGCAAATGGCTCGATGATACCTTTGACTTCATTGGGTAATGCTTCTTACACTACGGGACCGGGAAGTATCAAGCGTTTCAATATGTTTACTTCTGCTGTTATCCGTGGTGAGGCGGCTCAGGGATATAGTTCCGGACAAGCAATGGAGATTATGGAACAGATTGCCCGTGAACATTTGCCGGAAAATATCGGAGTGGAATGGAGCGGACTTTCCTATCAGGAAAAGAAAGCCGGAGGACAAACGGGTATTGTAATGGCATTGGTATTCTTGTTCGTTTTTCTTTTCCTCGCGGCCCAGTATGAAAGCTGGATGGTTCCGATTTCGGTTCTTCTTTCATTGCCTGTTGCTGCTTTAGGAGCTTATCTGGGAGTGTGGATATGTGGATTGGAAAATGATATATATTTCCAGATTGGTTTGGTTATGCTTGTGGGATTAGCGGCAAAGAATGCCATTTTGATTGTAGAGTTTGCAAAAGAACAGGTAGATAATGGGGAAGATTTGGTAAAGTCGGCTATCCACGCTTCTCAGTTGAGGTTCCGTCCTATCTTGATGACTTCCTTAGCATTTGTCTTAGGTATGTTGCCTATGGTTCTTGCAAGCGGTCCCGGTTCGGCAAGCCGTCAGGCAATCGGTACGGGAGTATTCTTCGGAATGATATTCGCTATCATTTTCGGTATTGTGTTGGTTCCTTTCTTCTTTGTACTTATCTATAAGGCAAAGGCGAAAATAAAAAAGACAAGAGTATGAAACGATATATAAGAAAATATTCGGTGGTGGCAGTATGTGGTTTGTTGGCTTTATCTGCTACTTCCTGTAAAATAGGAAAAAGCTATGTGCGTCCGGAATTGAATATGCCGGAACAGATTGTGGATAACCAGGATTCGTTAACCCTTGCCGATAAGAACTGGTGGGAGATTTATACGGATGCTACTTTGCAAAACCTGATACAGAAGTCTTTGGAGCATAACAAAGATATGTTGATTGCAGCGGCACGTATCAAGGAAATGGCGGCACAGAAGCGCATTAAGGTTGCCAATTTGTTACCTCAAATTGGTGGACGTATCGAAGCAGAACGCGAGCTTACGAATGATGGAGGGAATAATTTTGATAAAGATGATACATTTGAAGGCAAATTACTTTTTTCGTGGGAACTTGACTTATGGGGAAACCTGCGCTGGGCAAAAGATGCAGGAGTAGCCGAATATCTGCAAACGGTGGAAGCACAGAGGGCTTTGCAAATGACGATTATTGCGGAGGTAGCTCAGGCATATTATGAGTTGGTTGCATTGGATAACGAATTATCTATTGTAAAGCAAACATTGAAAGCGAGAGAAGAAGGAGTGAAACTGGCTAAACTGAGGTTTGAAGGTGGTCTGACCTCCGAAACTGCCTATCAGCAGGCACAAGTGGAGTTAGCTCGTACCGCAACTCTTGTCCCCGATCTGGAAAGAAAGATTTCTTTAAAGGAGAACGATATTGCATTTCTTGCAGGTGAATATCCTAACAAAATACACCGCAATTCAAGCTTGTCGCAATTTGACTTTCCAAAATCCTTGCCTGTTGGTCTGCCTTCCGAGTTGCTCGAACGTCGTCCCGACATCCGTCAGGCGGAGCAAGAACTTGTAGCGGCTAATGCGAAAGTGGGAGTGGCTCTGACTAATATGTTCCCCCGCATAACTTTGACCGGTAGTTATGGATTGGAAAGCACGGAACTTTCAAACTTCTTGAAATCACCTTATGGTCTGTTGAACGGTGCTTTGTTAACTCCTATCTTTGCTGCGGGAAAAAATAGGGCTGCACTGAAAGCGCAGAAAGCTGTTTTTGAGCAAACCAAGTATAAGTACGAGAAGTCTGTATTGTCTGCGTTCAAGGAAGTGAAGAATGCCATTGTGGATGTCAACAAGATGAAAGAAGTATATGATTCGCGCTTAAAACTGGAACAATCTGCAAAGAAATACGTAGATTTGGCACAATTGCAATACATCAACGGGGTAATCAATTATCTTGATGTGCTCGATGCGCAACGTGGTTATTTTGATGCTCAGATAGGTTTGAGCAACGCTGTTAGAGATGAATTGCTTGCAGTCGTGCAGTTATACAAAGCTCTGGGTGGAGGCTGGCGTGCAAACAGATAAGGAAAAATAGCCAACTCGGCGGGGAATATTGCCATTTCGGGTATGAGGCAAATGGGATAACTTTGCAACATCAATCAAGAGTATTAATTTAAAGAATAAAAGATATGGAAATTATTAATTTGAATAAGGACAGTTTTGTAGAGAAAGTTGCAGATTATGAGTTATATCCCAAAGAATGGGATTTTAAAGGAGATAAGCCTTGTTTGGTTGATTTTCATGCTCCTTGGTGTGGCTACTGCAAATCATTGTCGCCCATACTGGATGACTTGGCTGAAGAATATGCAGGAAAAGTTGATATTTATAAAGTAAATGTAGACCAAGAGGAGGAATTGGAGAAAGCATTTAATATCCGAACTATTCCATATCTGTTGCTTTGCCCGCTTGGGGAACAGCCTGTACTCACATTGGGAACGTTGACTAAAGATAAATTGAGAAAATTAATAGATGAAACTCTGCTTAAATAATTTCATAGATTAATGTAGTGGGTAGGGATAGCTCTTGTGGTTATTCCTACTTTTTTATGGTTAACTTCTTCAGCTCTTCCAAAGTTCCGTTGAACACGTTTAAATCCACTTCTTCAGGAATACCTTCCACTAACCCAACATCTGTGTGTTGCCAGAAATGCCATTTACCTTTGTACTCCACAGAATCTACATAATAATGGGCAATCCAGTAAGGATAAGCATTGAACAATGAATCGTCCAGATACTTTGTTTTGAATTTGTGTGAAGCATAGAGAATGGGCTTCACTCCATAATGTGATTCTATCCTGTTGAGCCAAACTTTTAAACTACGCACAAGTTCCGTTTTGCTTTTACGTCCGATACGCTCTATATCCAATACGGGAGGCAAATCTCCGGAATCGAGTTTTACGGTTTTAATAAAGAAGTCCGCTTGCTTCAATGCATCGGTGTGGGGGTTGAAGAAATGATAAGCTCCCCGTATGAAGCCGTGTGCATGGGCTGAATCGAAGTTTTGGGTAAAAGTATCATCGGCAAGGTCGCCTCCTTCGGTAGCTTTTAGGAAAACGAACTGAATGGGGTGGAAGTTGGCTTGGCTTTGGCTGAGTTGTTGCCAGTTTATATTACCTTGATAATGGGAAATATCTATGCCGTGAATATCATACCCGTAGGGCATGCACACACCATATTCCTTATATCCGTTACAAGGTTTCCAACGGTAGGCATAAGGACGGATAAAAAAATAATAAAAGCCAAAAGAAAAAATAGCTACAATGATAATGCCCAATAGATAATAAATCCAGCGCGGCAACTCATGGGAAGTTTGTTTCTTACCCTTCTTCTTGCGAGGGGTGCTTTTCTTCTTTCCGGTAGGAGAAGTGCGGGACTTTCTTGGCTTATTAACAACTAATATGGGAGGTTCTTTTGGCAAGCTTTTATAGTGATTAGCGTTATAGCGATTAGTGATTAGCAGTCAGTGATTAGGAAAAATTAATCACTAACCACTAATCATTAAATTCTACTTTCCTTGTTCAAGTTGCAGAGTCTTGGTAGGTTGGTCGCAAACTTCAGTAGGACCAAAGTACTGGATAGGACCCGGATAAACATAGTCGGTAGTCATAGCCCAAGCATCACGCTTGGCAGCGAATGTCTTGAATGGTTTTCCGTCAAGTTTAACCAATGCTTTCTGGATAACCGGTTTCATTTCGCCGTGACGACGTTCCATGTTCATCATCATTGTGATAGGCACACCGCCTGCAATCCATTGTTCGGCAGGAGCAGTTGTGTTGCGCACTGATGACATGTAACCTGTTTTACCGTTGGCAATCAACATAGATGCTGTGTAACCCAATGAGTAGCAATAGTCTGCATCATAGTTGGAAGGAGCAGCGCAACGTCCTTCGTAACCGAAGAAGTGGTGTTGTGCAGCAAACTTGCCTACAAACTTGCCTTCTGCTTTCCATTGAGCCAACTTGGTAGCAACCATATCCGAAAGTAACTTTTCAGTTTCAATCAAAGAAACCTGTACGTTTCCGTGAGGATCGCGGTCAAGTGACAACTGACGTGCTACGCCTTCGGGCAAGCTTGCATAGATTTCAGCGTTTGGCTTAGACAGCTTGCTGATGATATAGTCGCGTTGGTGAGACTTCTTGATGTGAGAGAATTCTTCTGCATTGTTTGCAAGGAAGTCGTTCAACTCGGAAATAAGGTTCTTCATGGCAGGGATGAACTCAATCAAACCTTCCGGGATAAGAACAGTACCGAAGTTGTTTCCCTGAGCGGCACGGTCGGCAACTACTTTTGCGATAGAAGTTACTACATCGTCCAAAGACATGTTTTTAGTTTCAACTTCTTCTGAGATGATACAGATGTTAGGCTGTACCTGCAAAGCACATTCCAAAGCGATGTGAGAAGCAGAGCGTCCCATCAACTTGATGAAGTGCCAGTATTTACGTGCTGAGTTACAGTCGCGCTGGATGTTACCGATAACTTCCGAGTAAACTTTACAAGCAGTATCGAAACCGAAAGAAGTTTCAATCATTTCGTTCTTCAAGTCACCGTCGATAGTTTTAGGGCAACCGATCACCTGCACACCGTATTTCTTGGCAGCATAATATTCAGCCAATACACAAGCGTTTGTGTTAGAGTCGTCACCACCAATGATAACCAAAGCCTTGATGTCGAGTTGTCTGATGATTTCCAAACCTTTTTCGAATTGGTCTTCTTTTTCCAGTTTGGTACGTCCCGAACCGATGATGTCGAAACCACCTGTGTTGCGGTATTCGTCGATAATATCAGAAGTCAGTTCGATATAGTTATGGTCTACCAATCCGCCGGGACCGAGGATGAAACCAAACAGTTTGCTGTCTTTGTTTAACTTCTTGATACCGTCGAAAAGACCGGAAATAACATTGTGTCCACCCGGAGCCTGACCACCGGAAAGGATAACTCCTACGTTCATAGCCGGAACATTTGCAGCTTCATCTGATTCAACGAATTGGATTAACGGCATGCCGTAAGTGTTAGGGAACAATTTCTTGATAGCTTCCTGATCGGCTACAGATTGGGTTGCTTCTCCTTCTTTTACCTTAACAGCACCTTTCAATGCTTTAGGAAGTTTTGGCTGATACGCAGCTCTTGCAATTTGTAATGCACTTTTAGTCATTTTACTATTTCTATATTAAAGGTGTTAGTAATTCTATCTTTAAAGCGATGCAAATTTCGCTTTTTTTTCCGAATTATGAAAGCTAATATTCTTGAAAACTTAACTTTTTCTTATCGCAAGGCTGTATTTGCGGATAATTGCAAACTCCGTATTGCATTATGGATATGTTCTCTGTTGCATTCTTTTGTTTTGTAAAATCACTTTCACCCCCCTTCACCCGTACGGAAAGCTTTTATAGGAAGCTGTTTCGGGGTGAACCCTTTGGTGAAGGCTCCAACTTTCTTTCCGTTCAGTTTATTTTTGTGTGGCAAGTGCATGATTTTTATTTTTATTTCGTTGTGTTTTGTTCCGTAACACCGATAATTCTTTGTTTTGACGGCACTGATTTAGCGTCCCACAGTTGTGGTACGATCGTCCCACAATCATGAGACGATCGTCCCACATATATGAGACGAACGTCCCACAATTGTGGGACGCTAAATTCTTCGGTACCTTTTACGGAAAAGACCTGTACAATAAAGAAAAGTAACCGCTTCTTTCTTGGTATTTATTGCATTTTCATTACATTTGTGCATGCAGAAACAAAGAAAACAGTTGAACATAAAATGGTTCTTTGGGTGTATGATTGTATTATTCTCCGCATGCAGCCATGACAACAAGCCACAGGAAAAGTATGATGTGATTTCGGTCAGAGAGTATGTGAACACCTATGACGAAGCGGGTAGGTTATCGGAAGTGCGGATGACGGAGACAACCGACATGCTTCCCGGTAAAGATAACAGTGCGGCTTTTGTGATGACTTCCAAGAGTTCACGGAAATATGTGTATAATAGTGATACGGATTATCTGGTCATGGAGTTTATAGACATGCTCAGTGAAGTGAAAACGATTAAATACTCACCCGCTGCAAAAGAAGAACTTTGGCTGGAGAACAATCAGGATACCGTCACGTATTCTTTTGAGAGGTATCGTGATAAGGATAAACCGGAATATAGGAAAGATGTGTCCAAGTTTAATGGTACACCTCCGGAAGAATGGAGATCTGAAACATTTTATGATTACGATCGAAACGGGAATCTTGTAAAATGTGTGGAGCATGATTTGTGTACCGGGGTAAAAACAGAAAAGTATTTTTTTGAAGGGATTACCTATGATGAAGCTTTGCGGAGTATGCCCGAATCGAGATATAAGCCGAAAATAGTTTGTAAAGTAAAGACTAACGTTCGGGATACTGCAATAACCCAAACCGTTGTCGATGGTTTATTGAACGAGGTTCTCAAAGAATACCGGCACAATGGACTGAAAGTTGTTGTTTCCCGTACGATATTGAATAAAGGTTTTTTAACAGACAGCACTTACTATAAGAAGGACAAAAAACTGAGGGCGACTAGAGTCGACTCAACGGATGTGATGAAGATTGTTACTACATCGGAATATGATGAGAAAGGAAATCCGGTAAAAGAAGTGAGTAAAACGAAACATAACGGCCTTTCACCCCGGAACAGCTTGTAGAAAAGCTTTCCGGCTATGGTGAAGGGGATGAATGTTATTTTCTGATTCTCCTGTATAGGGAAGAATGACAGGTTACTCCAATATGAATTTCACTGCTGCCCAGTTATGCTTTTCCTTGTGGTAGCAGAATTTTAATCCGCAGCGGTTCGCTTCTTCCTGAATGAACGGGATGTCTTGCACGTAAAATCCGCTCATATATATTACCGAGCTTTTTTTCATGCAAGCTGCATAGTGTTTCATGTCTGCAATCAGGATGTTGCGGTTGATGTTGGCTACAATCACATCGAATGGCTTGCGGCCTTTCAGTGAATTGGCGTCACCAAGTTCCACCGTGATATTGTCGATATTGTTCAGCTTGATGTTGTCTTTCGAGTTTTCCACACACCAGTCGTCAATGTCTATGGCTGTGACAGGATCGGCACCACGCATGGAGGCAAGAATGGCAAGTATGGAAGTACCGCATCCCATGTCTAGCAGGGATTTACCTTTCAGGTCGGCACAAAGCAATTCTCCGATGATAAGGCTGGTTGTTTCGTGATGCCCTGTTCCGAATGCCATTTGCGGGTTGATGAGAATATCATATTTGGCAGCCGGGATGTCTTTATGGAATGTGCTGTGAACTACACATTCATTTTCTATCACGATAGGTTGGAAATAGTTCTTTTCCCATTCCTCATTCCAGTTCTTGTCTTCGGCTACTTCCACTTTGTAGCGGATAGCCGTGTCGGGCAAAGGAAAGTTCTCAACCGTTTCTTTCAGTGCGTTTTCATCAAAGGCGTTTTGTTGGATGTAGCCCTTTATTCCATTCTCACAATCAACGAAGCTTTCAAAGCCTACTTCTCCCAATGCGGCAGCAAGTACATCGTTAACTGTTTCGGTGCATGGCTGTGTTTCAAAAGTTATTTCAAAGTATTTCATGTGCAATTAGTGTTTATGCGAACAAAGATAGGAAATGTTGGTTTAATGAAATAGGGAAACCCCTACTTTTATTTGGGGAAAATCTCCCGGATAGAGTTATTCGCCTTATTATCTTTGTAACGTGAATAAAAGAATAGTTATGAAATATAAAGGAAAAGTTATGAAGAAGATTGTTTGGTTATCAATAGTAGCATTGTGTTTCCCGTTGGTGGGGGCAGCGCAAAGTTATGATGACGATCTTTATTACACACCTAAGAAAAATAATTCTTCTCAAAAAAAAGAAGAACAGCCTGTGAAGCGCGTTACCGAGCAGAGAACAACAACGACTTATGTCTCTCCGGGTGCAACTACGGTAGTTATAAAAGACCGTAAAGGAAAGGTGCGCGATGTGGATGAATATAACCGTCGTTACAGTTCAAAGGAAAACTCTTTTGAAATGGATAACGATACCTTGTATATCACCGAGAAAGCCGTTCCGGATCTTGATGGTGAATGGACAAATGATTTTCAGGGAAGCCGGGATGATTATGAATACGCAGAGCGTATTATCCGTTTTCGCAACCCGCGTTATGCCATACCGGTAAGCAGTCCGCTCTATTGGGATGTTGTTTACGGACTTAATTCCTGGGATTGGAATGTTTACTCCGACGGTCTTTATGCTTATGCTTTCCCGACATTTACCAACCGTTTGTGGTGGGATTGGCGTTTCGGCTCTTTCGGTATGGGTTGGGGCTGGGGATATCCCGGTTATTATGGATGGAACAGTCCTTATTGGGGACCCGGATGGGGCTGGGGCTCCGGCTGGGGTTGGGGCTGGACTTCCGGTTGGCATCATCACGGATGGTATGATCCTTGGTATGGCGGTGGCCATTGGCATGGTGGTGGTCATTGGGCTAATAATAATGTTTATTATAATAATAGAAGACCTCTTTCGGACAGGTCATATTCTGCAAGTCGTGGATCTTCATCTTATAATAACAATCGTACAGGAACAGGTTCGGTTGTGCGTCGCGGTTCATCAACCGGTTCACGTTCGGATTATAACAGTTCAACCATTCGTCGTGGTTCTTCAACAGGACGTGTAGTTGGTACAAGAAATCCATCGAGTTCATACGATCGTCCGTCAGGAACAACAAGACCGAGTTCAGGTGGTAGCAGCGTTTCCGGAAGTTCTACAATTCGTCGTTCTTCTTCCAATGCTTACACTCGCCCAAGTTCGGGCAGCAGCTATAACCGTTCATCGAGCAGCAGCCGTTATAGTCCTTCGGAGTCATCTACCCGTAGTACCTATAACCGTGGAAGTTCCACAAGTCGTTCTTCATCATCGGGTAGCAGTTCCACAAGAAGTTACTCACCAAGTAATAGTGGAAATTCTTACCGTCCAAGCAGTAGTGGAAGTTCTTACCGTTCAAGCAGTAGCGGAAGCTCTTACCGTTCTTCCTCTGTTGGAAGTGGCGGTGGTGGAAGTAGAAGCAGCAGTACCGGTAGCTCACGCAGAAGATAAGATGTGGCTAATGAATCATAGAAATAATTATTCGTTATAAAGATTTGGAATATGAAAAATATAAGATTAATAATGTTTGCTGCAGTAGCTTTGGCTTTAACAGCCGGAGCCAATGCCCAAACTGCATTTGATGCCAGCCGTTTGATGGGAAGTGATTTGAACGGAACTGCACGGTTTGTTGGTATGGGTGGAGCAATGGGAGCCTTAGGAGGGGATATTTCTACGATAGGAACCAATCCGGCAGGTATCGGTATTTATAGAAGCAACGATGTGATGCTTTCATTTGGACTGAACAGTACCACTGCCGATAGTGAATTTGCCGGAAACTCTATGAGTTCAAGTAAAGTAAGACCATCTTTTGATAATGCGGGCTTTGTATATTCAAGCAAGATAGGTAATTCAACTCCTCTGCGCTATGTTAACTTTGGTTTTAATTATCGTAAGTTGAAGAACTTCAATAAAGTAATGACCATGGGAGGCGATTTGAATAGTTTATCTCAGACAGATCAAATGGCTGGTCAGGCACAAGGACTTGATCCGGATGAATTGGATGCTAAAAACAAATATGCCAATACGAATCCATGGAATGTTAATGGAATAGGCTGGCTTTCTTTAATGGGTTGGAATGGGCGAGTTATGAGTTATAATGAAGCAGATAAGCAGTATCATGGTTTTGGTAGTGCAACAAGCTATCCTTATGGCGATTTTAGTTCAGAGGAAAAAGGTAGCATTCAAGCATATGATTTTAATGTGGCCTTTAACTTTAGCGATAGAGTTTATTTAGGATTTACAATAGGTGCATATAACGTCGATTATTCACGCACTACTTATTATAGAGAAGGATTTGATTACGAAGAGGGTTATGGCGATCATTCTTTCTATACATTGGATAACTGGTTTAAGACCACTGGTGCAGGTGTTGATTTCAAAGTAGGATTAATTGTTCGTCCTATCGAAACTTCTCCTTTGCGTATAGGTGTGGCTGTACATTCTCCTACGTTTTATAATTTGAGAAATGTCAGCTCTGCGTTATTGATGTCTGATGTAGTTATAGATGGAAATCTAGAACAATATGATGTTGATACTCAGAAAGCAGCAGGCGATGCCATAACAGATTTCAGACTTGTTACTCCTTGGAAGTATAATTTCAGTTTGGGATATACTTTTGGCAGTTATCTTGCTTTGGGTGCTGAGTATGAGTACCAAAACTATTCTACTGCTAAGTTGAAACAAGATATTGACGGATATGTAGAGGATATGACGGAAGAAAATAATGGTATTAAAGAGGTTTTAAAAGGTGTCAATACATTCCGTATTGGTGCAGAGATCAAACCCATTCCTCAGTTTGCCGTAAGATTTGGATATAACCACTCTTCTGCTGCAATAGATCAAGGTGCTATGAAATATATTCCATCAAGTGGCCCTAATTCAATCCGTACTGATACAGAATATTCTACAACTAAAGCAATAAATAACTACACAGTAGGTATGGGATATAGAGGTAGTATGTTTTATGCAGATATAGCTTATCAATATAGTGCATATAAAGAAAATTTTTATCCTTTCTTTAGCGAAGATTTAGCTGCAACTAAAGTAAATAACAATCGTAGTCAGGTCCTTTTAACTTTAGGTGTGAGATTTTAAGTTTGTCTCTTTTATAATTGCAATATAACTCAATGTGTGTTTCCCTGTGAAGATAATATGCTTCACAGGGATTTTTTATGAATTCATTTTTAATATTTCTTGCAAATTGTAATTTGATTTAATAATATTGCAATATTATTTTATTAAATAACAATGAATTGTAATACTATTGTGTGAATTTGTGATAAGTTGATTATCTTATAGCAGGGGAAATTAATGGATATAGTAGCCGGAATTAATAAGAAAAATGTAAAGGCTTTCAGGCATTTTTTTGAAGATAATTTTGCTAACGTTGTAATATTTGCTAATAAATATCTGGATAATCAAGATGTGGCAGCGGATATTGCTCAGGAATGCTTTATAAAATTATGGTGTTCGGATAGTGAATTTTCTTCGATTGAAGGAATGCGTGCTTTTATTTATACTGTAGCAAGGAACTTATCTTTAAACCACATAAAACATGAAAATATTGTTAGTGATTGGGAAAATCTGAATTCTGTGGAAGATATTCTATTTACCCGTGATAATTTGATAGAGCAGGAAACATATTATTTGGTTTATGAGGCTATTAATCAATTAGCAAAACAATCTAAACGAATTATACTTCTTAGTTTACGTGGTTATTCTAATCAGGAAATAGCCGATATAATGAATATATCTATAAATACTGTCCGCACTCTTAAACAGAATGCTTATAAGAAGCTTCGTATCTTGTTAAAAGAACACTTCTCTATTTTCTTAATGATGATGAATTAATTTTTTTGAGCCTTATTCATCCTTTCTGGCAGATGAGTTGTCACATATATAAAAAGAGTAAATAATAGCTTTGGTGTGTGAAAAAACAAATGTGATAAACTATGAATATATCAGAAAGGGATAGACGAATTTCAAGGTTGATTGCGCGTGAGATTGTAGGTAAGTTATCAGAAACAGAAGAACAAGAATTAGTTGATTGGCTGGCTGAGTCTGAGAGAAATCGCAATTTGTATGAACGTTTGCTGTCAACGGAAAACATGCTATTATACCAAAATCAGCGAAATAAAATAGATACTTCTATATATTGGAATAAAGTTGAGAAGGTAATCCAACCTCATAGAATAAATCCTTTTAAATATATTGGATATGTAGCAGTTGCCGCCACTCTCTTGTTTGGCTTGATCTACTTTTGGCCATTGCAACAACCAGAGATTGTGGATTTGTCTGCTGATGTTATTCAACCTTCAACAATTATACCGGGTACAACTAAAGCTACGCTAATTTTTGCGAATGGGGAACAAGTAAATTTAGGAAATACACAACATGATTCATTGGAAGTGAATGGTGTAAAAATAATGAGTGATAAAGTTATTGTTGGTGAGAAGAAAATGGCTCAAACAGCAATATTGGAATGGGATAAATTAATAGTTCCGCGGGGAGGAGAACACTTAATAGTATTGAGTGATGGGACAAAAGTGTATGTTAATTCGGATAGTAGATTAGAGTTTCCCACAAAGTTTATAGGAAAAACACGTGAAGTTCGTTTATATGGAGAAGCTTATTTTCAAGTAACTTCTTCAATTGAGCATCCTTTTATTGTGAAAACAGAGAACATGGATATTCGAGTAACCGGAACGGAATTTAATGTAAAGGCATATAAGGAAGATAATTTAGTTCAAGCAACTTTAGTACGGGGTAAAGTTACTGTTGCGACAGGAACAGACAAGCAGGAAATCAGAGAATTGCTACCGTCACAACAAGCAGAATTTAATACGACAGACAATAATCTATCCGTGAGGACAGTAGATGTAAATAGTGTAATTGCATGGAAAAGTGGACAATTTATTTTTAGAGGAAATAAGTTGGAAGATATTATGAAAACACTGTCACGTTGGTATGATTTTGAAGTAGTTTACCAGGATAAGAAAGTGCGTGACTTAATTTTTGCAGGAAAGTTGAATCGTTTGGAGAATATAGATTCAATGCTTGAAATTATAGAATCTACAGATAAAGTTCAAGTTGATATTAAAAATAGAACTATCACATTTGGTGTGAAATAGCATAAAATAAAATACGATAAAGCATATACTATTAACTAAATTGAGATTTTATGAGAAAAACAGTCATCTTATTTGTCATGTTACTGCTTGGCTATGTAATGCAAGCTTCAGCAGTAGTGAAAGCGCAAAGTGTCCGGGTAGATTTGGATATGAACAATGCTTCTTTAACACAAGTGTTATGGGAATTGGAGAAAAAGACAGATATTGTTTTTTTCTACAGTGTTGATGACGTATCGAGTGTAAAGGGATTGAATCTGAGGTATAAGAAAGCTTCTTTATCTGAAATACTTGATAAATTGTTGAATAATACAAATCTAACTTATGAGATAAAGAATGAAACGGTGGTTATTCGTCTTAAAAAGATGATAGAAAAAGCTGTTCCTCCAGTTGCCAAAAGAACTGTGAAGGGAATTGTTAAAGATCAGGACGGTGAACCTCTACCGGGAGTTTCCGTTTTGGTAAAAGGTACTAATACCGGAATTGCGACAGATATGAATGGGTGGTTTGAATTGCAGGTAGATAACACTCCTAATGTAGTATTGCAGTTCTCTTTTGTAGGAATGAGAACGCAAGAAAGAAAACTAGGAAGTAAGAATGAAATGATAGTGGTGTTAACTCCGACAGAAGAAAGTTTAGGTGAAGTTATCATTACCGGTTACCAGACAATATCTAAGGAACGTGCAACAGGTTCTTTTTCAGTAGTAAGTCCTAAAACTATTGAAAATAAATTGCAGACTAATATTATGGATCGTTTGGAAGGACAGGTTGCCGGATTGGTGCAATATAATGGAAATGTGAACATTCGTGGTATCTCCACTGTGTACGGTAATAAAAATCCGATATATGTTGTAGATGGTGTACCTTATGAAGGTGATCTTACAGCGATTAATCCTAATGATATTCAAAATGTTACTGTATTGAAAGATGCCACAGCGGCATCTATCTATGGTGCTCGTGCAGCAAATGGTGTAATAGTAATAACAACTAAAAGTGGGCAAGCAGGGAAGACAAAAGTACGTTATGATGGCTCGGTTGCTTTTCAGCCTCTCGCCGATGTGGATTATTTGAAGTTGATGAATAGTGAAGAACTTGTTAATTTGAAACGTGATTTATTTGAGGATTATCATACCCCTGCTTTAGATAAAAGAGCTTCTATTGATGAAGTTACAGAACTGTTCTATATGCAGGAGAGAGGGGACATAACGGAAAGTGAACTTCAAAGCAGGTTGGATGTATATCGTTATCGTGATAGACGTAAACAGGTAGAAGATGAATTGTTGAGAACTTCTTTTACTCATCAACACAATTTAGCTATCTCTGGTGGTAGTGATAAATATACTTATATGGCTTCTGTCAATTATGTGGGACGTAAACCCTATAATAAAGCTCAGGATTCGGAAAAGTTTGGTTTTAATTTAAAGAATAGTATCAAATTCTTTAAATGGTTTACTACAGATTTAGGTATTGTGGGGAATTTTGCAAATACTAATGGCGATAATGGTATCAGTGGCACTTCTTTGCGAACTTCCGGTCCGTCTTATCAAATGTTGAGAAATGATGATGGAACTCCGGCTACATGGAGAAACGGACGTTCTGACTATGAAATGGAGCGTTTACAATCTATAGGGTTATATGATATGACATATCGGCCTTTGGATGAATTGGATAAATCGAATTATAAAACGAAATCTGCGTATTATAAAATCAATGTTGGATTGAAGTTTGATATTATGAAAGGGCTAAATTTACATTTAACTTATCAAACAGAAAATTCAAATTCTAAAAGTCATACATTTAAAAAGGGGGATTCTTATTATGTGCGTGACATGGTTGTGAATGCTGCTCAGGTGGATAAAGAAACAGGAGCAATTACTTATAACGTACCGGAGGGAAATCAAATAACAGAGAGTCGTAGTGACATGAGTGCTTATACAATGAGAGCACAGGTGAACTTTAATCGTACATTTAAGGAAAAACATGCAATAGTTGCTTTATTAGGTGCTGAGCGACGGGCAATTAAGAATACATCTTCAAGTGCTTTCCGCATGGGATTTGATGAGAATACGCTTGGTTATAAGCCGGCGGATATTAAGCAATTAGGAATAGGAGTAAAGGGAACTGAGTCTTTATCAGGAAAATTCTCTTGGCAAGATAAGAACTATAATAAGTTTACGGAAACAGAAGATAGATATGTTGCTTTCTATGGGAATGCTTCTTATACATATAATGAGCGTTATGCAGCGACAGCAAGTATCCGCATTGACCAATCCAATTTGTTTGGAACAGATCCAAAATATCAATGGAAACCGTTGTGGTCTGTAGGTGGAAGCTGGTTTATGTCTCAGGAAGATTTTTTAAAAGATGTAAGTTGGTTAGACCGTTTATCTCTTAGAGTAACTTACGGTATTAATGGTAATGTATCCAAAAAGAGTAGCCCGTATTTAATTATTCAGGATATGGGATACAGTAGTTGGAAAGAAGGATTTTCTTCTTCTATAAAATCATCTCCAAACCCTTCTTTGCGTTGGGAGAAGACAGCTGTAACTAATATTGGTATTGATTTTAGCATCTTTAGAGGTCGTTTAAGCGGTTCATTCGATTATTATAATAGAAAGAGTACTGATTTATTGGGAGAGGTAAAAGTTGATATAACAAAGGGAACTACTCTCTTGTGGTTGAATTATGGAAGCATGAAGAATAGAGGAGTAGAAGTTTCTTTAAATAGCCTGAATCTTGATCTGAGAGATTTTCAATGGAGAACAGGTATTAATTTCTCATACAATAAGAATAGAGTCATAGATATTACAAACAGAACGACAGCTGCTTCAACTTATGTTAATTCTTTGATCAATGTTGCAGATAGACCAATGTATAGTTTATTTAGCTATCGTTGGGCGGGATTGGATCCGGAAAATGGTGATCCAAGAGTATTTGATAAAGATGGGAATATTGTGGGGGCATCAAATGATGTCGAGAATCTTGTATTTTCGGGAACTACTCGTCCTCCTTATTCTGCATCCATGACAAATACTTTCAACTATAAAGGTATTGGTTTATCATTTATGTTTATTTATAATGGCGGACATGTACTACGGGATGAGGCCTCAGAATATTTGGGAGCATCAATTGGATCAAATATTTATAGAGGTGCATTAAACTACTGGAAAGAACCGGGAGATGAAAATATTCCCGGTATAGCTCCAAGAGCTAATCGTTTAGCTACTGCAGCAAAGAGGTTATTGTGGTATGCTTCTGATATTCATGTTGTGAAAGCAGACTATATAAAATTGAGAGACATTACTTTATATTATAGCCTTCCTAAAAGATGGATTAATAAAGTAAGATTGGAAAATGTAACAGTAAAAGCACAAGTTCAGAATCTTTGGTGGTGGGCAGCTAATGACAGTGGCATTGATCCGGAGGCTTATTCATATTCCAGTGGAAGGGGACATCGAACATTACAAGATGCTCCTACTTATACGTTAGGATTATCATTTAATTTCTAAATCTTATAAATCAGTAATTAAATATGAAAAAGAATATATTTTTAGTTTGTAGCATAGCAGTAATGCTAATGTCTTGCAATGACTTTTTAGATATTAAGCCCAAGGGAGAGGCTGTACCGACAAAAGCTACTGAATATGAGCAATTATTGAACTATGCTCAGTTGACGAAAGCACTTGATTGTTCACCTGAATATCTTACAGATAATGTATGGATGCCAGATAAAGGATATAAAGGTTTTGAGGATTTAGATCAGGCAGAACGTAATATATATACATTCCAGTCAGAAATATATGATGTGGGAGAATACGATTTAATCTGGCTGCAAAGTTATAGCAGGATTTTGTATTGTAATACAGTTGCCAATCAAATAATGGATTCGGAAGGTGACGAGGATTATAAGCTTCGAGTAAGGGCTGACGCTTTAGTACTTCGCGCTTTTGATTATCTGGGATTAGTAAATGCTTATGGAAAGTTATATGATAAAAATACATCAGCTACAGATCCGGGAGTTCCTCTTCAAATAAGTGAGGCTATTGATGATTCTCCTTCCGTACGTGCAAGCGTACAAGCTGTATATGATCAAATACAAAAAGACTTAGATGAAGCGGTAA
The DNA here is from genome assembly GCA_902492205.1 of uncultured Bacteroides sp. Taxonomy (GTDB): domain Bacteria; phylum Bacteroidota; class Bacteroidia; order Bacteroidales; family Bacteroidaceae; genus Bacteroides. Next base: position 99,671 of record CABUKU010000003.1, read on the forward strand.
AGAATTTGCCGGAAAAAAATATATTTCCATATCGTGGATCTAAAGGTTTAGCAAGTGGTTTGCAGGCAAGAATGTATTTGTACATGGGAAATTATGAGAAAGCTGGATATTGGGCTAAAGAAACTTTAAAACTGAATAATACATTATTGGACATGACTAAAAATTCTGTTGTCGATCCAGATAAAACAGTAGGAAGAACAGATATGCCGGACGATGCAGATGATAACCCCGAAAATATTAATATTCGTTTTACTCCTGCTGCTTATGGTTTAGCAGGTCAGACCTATCCCTCTGCAGAGTTGTTAAGTCTTTATACGGAAGATGATGCACGTTTCCAATTATGGTTTACAAAGAAAGTAGGAACGAATGTTGTTGATAATTATATTTATGCACCTTATTATGGTCTTAATGTTAGTATCACAGTTCAAGAAATGATGTTGGTTGCCGCAGAATGTGATGCTCGTGCTGGAGATAAAGATGCAGCCATGAAGTATTATAATGATTTACGTGAAAAACGTATACACAACTATACACGTGAAACAGCAACCGATGCAGAAGATGCATTAAGAAAAGTATTGGATGAACGTCGTCGCGAACTTGCATTTAATGGTTTGCATCGTTTAATAGATTTGAAACGTTTGAATAAAGATCCTCGTTTCCGTAAAACAATTGTTCACACAGTGAAAGGGGTAGATTATGTTTTAGAGCCTGAGAGCCCTAAATATGTATTACCAATTCCACCAATGGTTACAGAGATGAATCCCGATATGGTGCTGAATGAAAGATAATAATTCAATGATAAAATAACTTGTATATTTATAATTTGTGAGTGGGATAAAGAAAGAGATGTATCTGTGAAGATGCATCTCTTTTGAATATTTATAAAAGTATAGTTCAACTATTCTATGAAATAATTAATTACTGCTAATATTCTATTTTATCGTCTTTTGAAGCCCATGTTTCGAAGGCTTTAATAGCTTCATTGTGTAGCAATGTTTCAGATGGCAACTTACGGTCCGCCGGCTTAAGCTCAAGTTCATCATAAATGAAAGAATCATCAAAACCGATATTCTTGGCATCTGTTTTGGTATTGGCATAATACATTTTATCTAATCGTGCCCAATAGATAGCACCTAAACACATCGGACATGGTTCACATGAAGTATATATTTCACATCCGCTTAAATTAAACGTTCCGAGTTTCCTGGCGGCTTCGCGGATGGCGCTGACCTCTGCATGGGCAGTAGGATCACAAGAAGCTGTTACACGATTAACTCCGGTAGCAATAATTTCTCCGTCTTTTACTATAACTGCTCCGAAAGGTCCTCCGCCATTTTCTATGTTTTTCAATGAAAGCTCAATGGCTTTTCTCATAAAATCATCTTTTTTCATCATCATATGTTTTATAGTTTTTTCTTTTTCCAGAAGTTGAATCCTACATAAACCCTCAACGTTCCGAAACTATTATTCAGATTGAATTTATCGGATTGATAATCGTAAGTGTGCATCAAAAGTGAAGCACCTACAAAATATTTTGAATTATTATAAGTTACACCAACTCTTGTTATTAGGTCGAAATTAATATTTTTGAGAGGTGCGTAATATACCTCTTCGCCGTTTATCTTTGATTTTTTATAGGCAATGGCGGGACTTAAAGAGAAGTTTGCCAGACAGTTTTTGGCAAATACCCAATTGTAAGCATATCCCACGTTTAAACTAATATCAAGGTAACTAACTTCCCTGAACTTCAAAGAATTGTCCAGATTCTCTAAAATGACACTCGGTAACTTGTCATAGTCGAAATGCAAGTTATGCTTCGATACAGAAAATCCCGTAATAATTGAGCCTGCACTTCTTCGTTGGTTGGTAGATTGGCTGTAGGCAGCAGGATAAGAGAAACGTTTATGATTGAATATCCAATAAACATTTAAACCTTTTATATCTACAGAAAAGCCTTCAAAATCTTTTGGATAATCCGGTATTGTTCCGTCATTAAAGAATCCCGTTGCATCTTTTATCTTAAAGTCTCCATGACTTTTCTTTGAATAAATATCAATACCTGCCACCGAACTATAAAGACTAAGTGCGAATTCTGTTTCTTTACCCGAGGATTTATTTTTTCCAAATAGGTCTTTCATATCAATAGACCATCCTAGGAATATCCATCTCCAACCAAAATATGCACCCAATTTGTAACTCATATCCGGTGAGATGCGTAGAGATTGCTTTCCTCCTTCACTACTTTTAAAGCGATAGTATTCATACCATTCACTATTTTCCAGCATAAATGCCAGATTATACTTGTTGGGAGAAATGTAGGTAGTATCCATGTCACTGATAAGGTGACCTATTGTCTGGAAAAAGTTTTTCTTTTTTCTAATAGGTTCTTTCTGCTGATATAAAGAATCCATGCCCTCGTTTTGTGCATGCAAGGGAAGGATAAAAATGGTACTGCATATCAGAAGAAAGAACTTCAATTTCATAGCTTACCTAAAATCTTGTCCATTACCCAGTTTGTAGGTGTTGCACTAATTCCGTCACAGGTACATATTGATTTACCTTGCAAATGCTTGATAACTGATTCTATGAGCGGATATTGTATGTGTTCAGGATTCTTTATTGAGAACTCTTCACGTCCTTTCTCCGTATGTAAGGCAATAGGATCAAATGTAAAAGTAGAGAAACAAATCATTCCTTTGTCGCCAATCACCTCAATACGGTCTTCTTTTGCAGATTCATGTGCTACAAAACACCATGAACCCGAACCCGGTAAACCGGAATCGAATTGGAAGCAAGCACTTACTGTGTCTTCCGCCTCATATAATCCTCCCCGGTTACTTTTAAAACCTTCTGCTTCGAGTATGCAACCAAACATATCTTGTAGAATATCGAGTTGGTGAGAAGCAAGGTCATAAAAATATCCCCCTCCGGCAATATCGGGTTGTACGCGCCAAGGTAAATTCTCTCTATTATAATCTAATTCATAAGGAGGTTGTGCGAAACGAATTTGTACATTGATAACGTTGCCTATTGCTCCTTCTTCAATAAGTTCTTTTACTTTAATGAAATATGGAAGGTAACGTCTGTAATAAGCTACGAAACAAGGAATGCCCGTTTCTTTTGAAATACGGTTAATGCGGGTACAGTCCTCATAACTGCTTGCCATCGGTTTTTCAATGTATACAGGTTTTCCTGCTTTCATTGCCATAATAGCGAATGTAGCATGAGATGATGGGGGAGTAGCAATATAGATAGCATTCACTTCCGGATCATTAATTAATTCTTGGGCATCAGTATACCATTTTGGTATATTATGACGTTCTGCATAACTTTTTACCTTTTCAGCATCCCGGCTCATAACTGCCTCAACCATGGAATCTTCCACTTTGCCAAAAGCTGGTCCGCTTTTCTTTTCTGTTACGCTGCCGCAACCTATAAATCCCCATTTTATCATATCTTATATTCTCTTTATTAATCTTATAACAAAAATACTAATCGAACGGATTGCAAATATATCAATTTTAGTTACTTTTGCCACTAAACTTAGGTATTATTTATGTGTGACTTAAAGATAAGATAAAGATGAATAATCAGAATTCTACAATTGTATTTTTGAAATCACGTAGTTTTGCAGGTAAGCTTTCTGCTTCTTTTAAATTTGTAAACGAGAATTTTAAAGTATTGTTTAAGTTCGGAAGTTATATTCTTCTTCCTGTGTCAATTGTTTTGGCAGCCTTATTTCTTGTTTGGTCTCACTTTTCCGGTGATCCTTTATCTGCCGGATATATTGCTTCGTCAGTTGTAGCTGTTATTCTGTCTTTTGTAGGTGGAAGTATATTTTATGCATTCTTATTTTCTTGCATTAAGGAATATAAACAGGAAGGGTATATAGGAAATATTACTTTATCTAAAATTAAATCTTCACTTATTGATAATTTTCGTAGGGTAATTGGGGCTTTAGTTATTGTTACCGTGTGCATGTTTGTACTTATAATCTTAACTGTGGTATTGGCTACGCTCTCTGTATATACTCTGATATTGATGGTTCCGGTTCTATTATTCTTATTTGTTCCTTTAGTGTATGTTATCTATCTTTTCGTTTTAGAGAATATTTCTTTTGCGGAAGCTGTAAAAGATGCATTTAAGATTGGAGTACCTACTTGGAGTTCAACCTTTGGAGTATTACTTATATCCGGATTATTAGCCGGACTTATGCAGTTGATAGCTTCTGCACCTTGGATTTTAGGCATTGCTGCCGATTCTTTTGTTCAGTTGGCTGTGATGAATGGTGAACCATCTTCTCTACCGGGCTATTTCAATGTAATGATGTTTGTTTTTGCAGTGATAGCTATCTTTATTTCTGCTTTTGCGGAAATGCTCGTTATTGTTTCTATGTCATTCCAATATTATAGCGAGAAGACAAGACGTTCTGAAAAGCTAGCCGAAATGAATCAATCCTTATAATATTTGCGGTATAACTTTTCATATTCTTTTTCTTCCTTGAATGTTTTCAGCCAACTGTTTAAACTATCAAGTAGGGCGGGAGACTGCTTACTTACTCCCCATGAATAGAATTGAGTGAAGCTAATGTCAGTGCTTATATCTAGTTGAGGTAAGGAATCGATAGAAGCAACTGCTATGCTTTCGTCACAAACTGCATAATCAATATCCCCATGTGCAACCATTGCAAGAAGTTGTTCGGGACCATATTTATCTATCTCATTCACAAATATTGTGTCGCCTATTTCATTCCCAAGATTATGAATCCGCAGGATTGCAGGCGAGCCTTTGACTACATTCAATGTTTTGTGAGCTAATTCTAATTGGGTATGTATAAATGAAGAATCTCTGTCGGTGATTTTTCGTTGTACGAGTACTTGTTTGTTTAGTAAGATTGGTTCAGTTAAGAGTATGGAGTCTTTAAGTTCGCTTGTTACTAATATACTATATGCTATAACATCGTACTCTCCCTCTTCCAATCCATGCAACCGCTTTTCAAAACTCATTTCCGGATAGATTTTAACTTTCAAGCCTTTAGATTTGGCAAAAGCCTGTATCAATTCATAGTGAAACCCCGATATGGTATCACCATCTACATAGTAGCTCAGCGAGTTATATTCTGTTGCAGCTCTCAGTACTCCGGATTTGATTATTTCTTCGTAAGTACGCGGATGTCCTTTGACAGGTGCATGATCTTTTTGTACCAAATAAGTAGCAACTAATGTTGCTATTATACCCATAATAAGGTATTTAACATACTTACGTTTCATAATCATTAATCATAGAAGTTCCATGACAATCCTAGTTTAAGAATACGTGGATTGATGGGGTAGTGAGGTGCGAGGAAAGAATTAGAATTACCCATTCCTTGATTGACGTGAGACATCATTACAAAGAATCGGGTACGCTTCAAGTGTAGGTTCAGATAAGCGTTAATAACAGGATAACCACCTATTTCCACAGCTTTCTCGGCATTTTGCAAATAGAATTGCCCTAACGCAGGAGAATAGTTTTGTGCATAATACTTGGTGAAGTAACGCATATCGGCACCCAGTTCCACTGTGAGTACTTTTTTGGCAAGTTTAGTTCGTATATAGAAATTGTGATAAAGAGACAATTCCGGCAAAGGTATTACTGAATTGTTGCTCGATTTCTGATAAGTAACTTCATTATCCAAATGGAATACTCCCAATTTGAAGTCCTGATTCAAAGTTGCGGAGAATATTTGAATATTCTCGCTAAACTGTTGAGGCAGTCCGCTGCTATTGAAGAATGTGTAGTTCTTGATATTTTCAACTCCGGCTCTCAGTCTGGTTTTCCATCTTTTTACAGATAGCTCTCCTTCTATACGGGTTTTGAATTCTTTGGATAGATCGTCGTTATTCCACCAAAAGTGGTTGGAATGGAAATGACGGAAATAGAATGCCGGATTTGTATTCTTTACATAGGCACGTGCTGCAAGTTGAACAGTGTCTTTCCACAAGTGGAAGTTCAAATCCATATTTCCGCGTACGTCAAACTGACCTACGTCTTCACCGATCAACCATATTTCTCCGGTGGCGTTGTAGTGTAAGAATTTGCCTTCTCTTTTAGCTAATTCACCACCCACGGATATTAGGTTTTCTTTGTAAGTGCGGTCATATCTCTTTCCGCTTTCCGTTAAGGTATCAACCATAGAGTAGTTACGGTGTTCATAAGTCATGAAAGCAGTTAATCCGGCTTTAGCCCATTTGCTGAATCCTTCTCTTAAAGATATTCCGATTGTGTTTTTTACAGATAGGCGCTTGGTTGCATCGTCGGTAGAATCCGGGCTGAAATAAGTATTTTGATAATAACCTTTGGGGGCTTCTTTATAAGATATAAAGTTTCTTCTGGTTTTCTGTATGTTGACGGTATGTATGAAGCTTGTCACCGGAATAAATTCTTTCAGGTTCAGGGTATCGTTGGCATTGACAGGCTCTCTGTCTCGTGAGAATCCTAAGTTATACCGGTGTGTGAAGAATATGTACATGTCTTTGTTGTGGTTCCATGTATCACTAAGGATTGTCGGAATTTCCTTTGAACTATAACTCTTTTTTCCTTCACTCATAGCCAGTGGGTTAAGTATATAGTTATCATTCTCTATACCACCGTTTTCTGCCATTTTTAAATTATTGGTACTGAATATCAGATGTGCGTCATACTTGTCGCTGATGTAACTTCCAAAGAATGCGCCATTAAAGAATGAAGTTGATTGGTTGGCATAGAAACCGCGTCCGTAAAGATAGTCTATATTAAAACCGAAAGCCAGTTTCTTGTTAACATTGACAGAAAAGTATGCTTTAAAGCGTTCCTCTCCGTCCTGTTTACCTCCGGCTTTATAATAAGTCAGGTTGGTATAAGGAGATTTTGTGTTAGTGAATTTGAAATCCTGCGGCAATACATAGAAGAATGAATAGGGATCTAGAAACAAGAATTGGGAATAGTCGGGACGTTCGAAGAAGATTCTCGAATAACGCGGAGAACCAAGGTTTCCCAAAATATTATAGCTCCCGTCCAAACCATCGGTTAGGTTACTGTTTTGAAAAAGATGAGGTACTGTGTCTAACGGCATTTTCTTGATGTTTCCCAGTTTCTCATCAATGGTCCACATGTATAGTTCAGGTTTGATGCCTTTATACTCTACCTGTGCAGTGTCTCTTTCTGTGCCGGGGTTGGCATTTTCCAGTCTGTTATTGCCATATAACTCATTTTCCCTTCCCATGTAGGCGGGATCTTGTGCGTACAATTGAGTTTGTCCCGCTATAAGTAGTAAAAGTATATATAGAAATAGAATCTTTCTCATAATTAGCCGCAAAGATAGTGAATTAGGCACGGATTTCACAGAGTAACACATTTATTTTTTGTTTATTAAAAGCTATGTTAATTCGTGTAATTCGTGCCTACTTTATGTTACTGCGGACGGATGATTTCCATACCTTTCATGATTGCCGTTTCATTCATCGGGATCAAGTGATGATGGCGTTCGGGTAAGGTTTTCTTTAATCCTTTCAGCACACTTTCAATGGTTACGATAGGAAGAAGTTTCAGTAATCCGCCTAACACAATCATGTTGAATGCTTTTGAATTATTCATTTCATTGGCAGCATCCATAGCGTCAATTCTGTAAATCTGAATATCGGTACGGGTGGGAGGGTTGATGATTCCGTATCCGTCATAGATAAGAATACCTCCGGGCTTTACTTTGTTCTCAAATTTCTCCAATGAGGGCTGATTCAATATGATTGCAGCATCGTATGAACTTAGAATAGGCGAAGAAATCTTTTCATCACTTACAATAACCGTAACATTTGCTGTTCCTCCTCTTTGTTCGGGGCCGTATGCAGGCATCCATGTTACTTCTTTACCTTCCATCAAACCGGAATAGGCAAGAATCTTTCCCATAGACAAAACTCCTTGTCCGCCGAAGCCTGCTATAATTATTTCTTCTTTTTTCATAGAATGAATTTTAATCTATTTATTCTTTATCTTTCAAATCGCCAAGCGGATAGAACGGGAACATGTGTTCTTCCATCCATTTGTTAGAAGCGTCCGGAGTCATTTTCCAACCGGAATTACATGTGGAAACAACTTCTACCAAGTTAGAACCTTTACCGTTCATTGAATTCTCGAATGCTTTGCGGATAGCTTTCTTGGTTTTGCGGATAGCTGCCGGAGTGTGAACTGCTTGGCGGGTAACATAGGCCGTTCCTTCGAGCGTAGCGGCGATTTCCGTAATCTTCAATGGGTATCCGTGAAGTTCCACATCACGTCCGTAAGGGCAGGTAGCTGTTTTCATTCCTACCAGTGTAGTAGGAGCCATCTGTCCACCGGTCATTCCGTAGATAGCATTGTTTATAAAGACAATTGTTATATTTTCACCACGATTCAGCGCATGGATTGTTTCGGCAGTTCCGATACAAGCCAAGTCACCGTCTCCCTGATAAGTGAATACCAATCTGTCCGGCCACAAGCGTTTGATAGCCGTTGCCAATGCAGGGGCACGTCCGTGAGCTGCTTCTTGCCAGTCAATGTCCAGATAATTGTAGATGAAAACGGCACAGCCAACCGGAGATATACCTACGGTTTTATCTTCCATACCCATTTCTTCAATTACCTCTGCAATTAGTTTGTGTACCACTCCGTGGCTGCATCCCGGGCAATAGTGCATGGGTTTGTTATTCATCAGAGTCGGTTTCTTGTAAACCAGATTCTCAGGCTTGATTATTTCTTCTTTTGTCATAATTCTAATCCTTTTTTATCTCATGAATCGTATAAAAAACTCCATTAGTTTCAGGAAGATAGATGCTCCGCAAACATAAAAGAAGGGATGCTTATCGTCCATAGTGAAATACAGTATGACGGAAGCAAGTGCTCCTATCATAAACAGTATATTCAGGATGTTTCTTATTTTATCGGTTTCCATGGTAGTGTTACTTTATAAGTTTTTCTTTGATTGCATTTACTACTTCGTCGGGATCGGGAACGATACCGCCCAAACGTCCGAAGTGTTCTACTTTCACTTTACCGTTTACAGCCAAACGAATGTCTTCAACCATCTGTCCGGCGTTCAATTCCAGAGATAACATGCCTTTCACCTTATCGGCATAAGCTGCGATAGCCTTTGTTGGGAAAGGCCAAATGGTAATAGGGCGTAAAATACCGACTTTCAAACCTTCGGCACGGGCAAGTTCCATTGCTTTCTGTCCGATACGTGCCATTGAGCCGAATGCCACAATCAGATATTCGGCATCTTCACAGTTTATTTCTTCGAAGCGGACTTCGTTTTCTTCAATTTCTTTATATTTGGCCTGCAGGTGGATATTTCTTTGTTCCATTACAGCAGGATCGAGTTCCAAGGAAGTAATGATGTTCGGTTTGCGGTCTTTTGTCTTTCCGGTCGAAGCCCAAGGACATTGCGCAATCACTTCTTCGTCGGTTCTGCGAGGTTTCTGTGCAGGGAGAACCACCTTTTCCATCATTTGACCGATAACACCGTCGGCAACAATGATAGCAGGGTTTCTGTATTTGAATGCCAGTTCGAATCCAAGACCTACGAAGTCTGCCATTTCCTGAACAGAGTTCGGAGCAAGTGCAATTAAACGGTAGTCACCGTGTCCGCCACCCTTTACTGTCTGGAAATAATCTGCCTGACTCGGTTGAATGGTTCCCAGTCCGGGACCTCCGCGCATGACATTTACAATTAAACAAGGAAGTTCTGCTCCGGCTATGTAAGAAATGCCTTCTTGTTTCAAACTTACACCGGGACTTGATGAGGATGTCATGACCATTTTACCGGTTCCTGCTCCTCCATAAACCATATTTATAGCTGCTACTTCACTTTCTGCCTGAAGAACCACCATTCCGGTAGTTTCCCACGGCTTCAGTTCGGCAAGTGATTCCAATATTTCCGATTGGGGAGTGATAGGATAACCGAAATATCCATCGGCACCGCAACGGATGGCTGCATGTGCAATGGCTTCGTTTCCTTTCATTAATACTACTTCTTCTGCCATATTTCAATAATTTAATTATTCACCTTTTACTTTATAAACAGTGATACATCCGTCCGGACATACCGATGCACAGGCTGCGCATCCGATACAAGTATCTTCCAATACTTCTTGGGCAAAGTTATACCCTTTTATATTTACTTCTTTCTTAGTTAGTGCCAGCACATCAAGCGGACAAGCAACCACACAAAGATTACATCCTTTGCATCGTTCGGTGTCTACGACTGTTGCTCCTTTAATTTTAGCCATAATTTTATCGTTATTGATTGTACATATCCTTGTTGTAGAAATTCAGAATATCTATCAGCATATCTTTTGCCTGAAGGGCGGGACTGTCGGGATTGATTTCTATGGCAGACAGATAGTTATTAAGGGCTACTTGCCAGTTTCCTTGTTTGCGGTAGGCATTTCCTCGTAGGTAGTAAGCCTCATCACAAGAAGGATTTTCCTCAATCAGCTTATCCAGCATGTTGATGGCTTCTTTTGTATTCCCTTGGTTGATAAGCTCTTTTATAAGTTTAAGTTGCTCCATCTGTTTATAGATTTCTGAATTGCACACGCAAAGATAGTTTTTATTTGGTGAATTAAGTATAATGTGGCGTGAAAAAAGGAAAAAGTTATAGTTTAAAGCGTTCACAGTTTTTCACTTGTTCTGATACACCTTACTAAAAACAACTCAATCATAAGTAACAGGTATATAGCATATCTTTTTGGGGTTATTTTAAATCAATTCATTCTTTTTATAAGTGCAAACATATGAAAAGTTTTTAAATAACTCTATTCTTAGCTTTGGGATTTTTACTTTTATGTATTATACTTTTATGATTTATATAGCGATATTTAGCGTCCCACATCTGTGGTACGATCGTCCCACAATCATGAGACGATCGTTCCACATATATGAGACGACCGTCCCACAATTGTGAGACGCTAAATTCTCTTTGATAAAATGGTAAATTGTTCAGTATGTTTTTTATATTTGCAGTCCAAAAAACGAAAAAATGAAATCGGACAAAATTATTAAATGGACTTCTATATTGCTGACACTTATCGTTGTTTTAGTCTTTATTGTTTTTTTCATCATTGAAACAGATCCGAGTTTGAATTATGAAGATATATTTTCTTCTACAATCTTCTATATTTTCTATTTTGTTGTATTATTTTTTGCTATTGTAAGTGTCTTTATAGAGGGGACTTTATTTAATGTTTATCGTTTGATACAAACATGCCGTGGGAAAATAGTGGGTCATGATATTAAAATGTATTTACGTATTTGTTTGCTGTTTATAGGTCTTAGTTTATCAGTCCTTTTGGTAATGGCTGTCAGCGGTCCGCATTACAGTGTTCCTCTGGTGGATATGGACACTCCTTATTTCCATGAAGTCATCTCAAGTGAATATGGTTATTGGTATTGGCTGCTCACGGGATCGGGTTTTCTGGCATTGTTTGTTATCCGGATTCGCTATAAGAGACTTTCTCCGTTGGCAACCGTTATTCTTTTCTCTTTTGTGTTTTTGCAAATAGCGTGTTGGGTTATTTATATGATACAGCTATTTGAGCATATAGGAAGATTGTCTGTACAGTTGGCTTATTTCGGTTTTGCCAATCTTCTGATTTATGAAGTCAGGGTGATAATTTCGGTGATAAAAGCTTTTCCGGTAGAGAAGTATCGGAATGTTGCTTTCTCATTTCCCAACCGCTTGCTTTACAATAGCCGCAACTGGAGTTGGATGGCATTGTTGTTGATGTTTCCTGTGTTGGCTATTTGCATGCTTTTGCTTTGCTTGTTTGGCCAGCAACCGGATTCCCTTGTCAAAGCTTTTACCGAAACAAGTGATTGGCTGTTATCCCGGCAGGTATCGCCACCAAAATTGCCGCATACTGGGCATTATCTTTGTACGGTGTCTGTACAAGGACATCCGAAGCTGGTGAAACCTTTGCGTTGGGGTATTCGTGGTGGAAACAGGATTTGGGTAAACAGGCAGCTTTTGGTGGCTAATGCTTTCGAGCAGATATTAGAAGAACGTATTCCGCGCATTCACCGGGTGGTTCGTTATTTATACGACCGTTATGGTTATCCGATTGCCAAACATATTACTACTCCACATAGTGCGGATGCTGTATATATCTTGATGAAACCTCTGGAATTCTTTTTCCTGATCGTTATTTACTGCTTTGATTTGTATCCTGAAAGCAGGATTGCACGCCAGTATCTTCCGGGATCGCCCTCTTCACCCTCTAATGCCGATGAATAAAGGGAAATAAGAGCGGTGAAGGAGTTGAATGCGTAAAATATAAACTCCTTGTATATGGAAAGATTGTCTGATAAGTATAAAAAATCCCGTTATTCTTGCGAAATAACGGGAATATGATAATGTGAAAGAGGTTTATTTTATTGCAATCTTTTCAACTCTTCTTTGATGGCGTCCGCCTTCAAATTCGGTATTGAAGAACTCTTCCAGTATGCGGTCTGCTTCTTCATCGGAAAGGAAACGTCCCGGCAGAACAAGAACATTGGCGTCATTGTGCTGACGTGCAAGGTGTGCAATTTCCGGCATCCAGCAAAGTGCAGCCCTGATTCCCTGATGTTTGTTCAATACCATGTCTATGCCAAGTCCGCTGCCACAAACGGCTATTCCCGGATAGCATTCGCCTGCTTCGACTGCAAGTGCCAATGGATGTCCATAATCGGGATAGTCTACGCTCTCGGTGGAGCAAGTCCCGAAATCCTTGTATTCGATACCTTTGGCTTCAAGCCATCTTTTTATATGTTCTTTTATCTCGTAGCCTGCATGGTCGGCTGCCAACCCTACTATTTTTTTCATTATAACATTTCTTTTACTTGTTTGTAAACATTGTCGGCTGTGAAGCCCAGTTTTTCGTCAAGCACTTTGTATGGAGCAGAGAAACCGAATGATTCCAATCCCCAGACTTTTCCGTTTGCTCCTACCAGACCTTCCAGATTGACAGGTAATCCGGCAGTAAGTCCGAATACTTTGGCTCCTGTCGGTATAACAGATTCCTGGTATTCTTTGTTCTGGCTGCGGAACAATCCCTCGGAAGGAACTGAAACAATGCGTACTTTAATGCCGTCTTTGCGTAACTGTTCCGCACCTGCTATCAAAGTAGCAACTTCGGAACCGGAAGCAACCATTACAACATCGGGATTTTCATCGGAACCTGCAACGATGTATGCGCCTTTGGCTGCATCTTCGTAATTGTTTCCTTCGGGCAGGTTGTTGATGTTCTGACGAGATAGAATCAGGGCGGTAGGAGTATATACATTCTCCATGGCGAGCTTCCATGCTTCGGTTGTCTCTTCTGCATCGGCAGGTCTGAGAACAAGCATCGAATTGTGTCCCTTGTGGTTCTTTAATTTCTCCATCAGGCGAATCTGAGCTTCTTGCTCAACTGGTTCGTGAGTAGGTCCGTCCTCTCCAACGCGGAATGCATCATGGCTCCAAATGAACTTGACAGGTTGTTCCATCAGGCAAGCCATACGTACCGCAGGTTTCATGTAGTCCGAGAATACAAAGAAGGTAGCGCATGCCGGGATAACTCCTCCATGAAGTGACATACCGATACACATACATGCCATTGTAAGTTCGGAAACTCCTGCCTGGAAGAATGCTCCGCTAAAGTCGCCTCTTGTGAAAGAGTGTGTCTTTTTAAGGAAGCCGTCTGTTTTGTCAGAGTTAGACAAATCGGCAGAAGCACAAATCATGTTTCCTACCTGAGTTGCCAATGCACCTAGAACAGTAGCCGATGCTGCGCGTGTAGCAGAGTTTGGTTTCTGTTCGATGGCTTTCCAATCTACTTTTGGAGCTTTGCCTGAGAAGTAAGTTTCAAGTTTGGCAGCAAGTTCCGGGTTAGCTTTAGCCCATTCTGCTTTGGCTGCATATCTTTCCGCTACGATCTTCTTTAATTCTTCTTTACGCTTGGTGTAGAGTTCTTTAACTTCAGTGAAGATTTGGAACGGATTGGTTGGATCGCCTCCCAGGTTTTTTATTGTTTCTTCGTAAGAAGCACCGCTTGCACTCAATGGCTGTCCGTGAGTAGAGCATTTGCGTTCAAAGTTGGTGTGTTCGGCAGTAACTGCGCCTTTACCCATGATAGTCTTGCCGATAATCAGCGTAGGACGTTCTTTTTCTGCTTTTGCTTCAACCAATGCTGCACGTATTTCTTCGGGGTTGTTACCGTTGATAGTAATTACTTTCCAATGCCATGCTTCATATTTCTTTGCAACATCTTCGCTGGTTACAGCTTCGGTATCTGTTGAAAGCTGGATGTCATTGGAGTCATAGAACATAATCAGGTTATCCAGTCCGAGGTGTCCTGCAATACGCCCTACACCTTGTGATATTTCTTCCTGAATACCTCCGTCTGAAATGAAAGCATAAATAGTCTGGCTCATCACTTCACCGAAACGTGCTTTCAAGAATTTGGCTGCAACAGCCGCACCGGCAGCATAAGCATGTCCTTGTCCTAACGGACCTGAAGTGTTTTCAACCCCTCTCATCACATCTACTTCCGGATGACCGGGAGTGGGGCTTTCCCATTGACGGAATTGTTTCAGTTCATCCAAAGTGTATTTTCCGGTAAGTGCCAATGTTGAATATAACATCGGTGACATGTGTCCCGGATCAAGGAAGAAACGGTCGCGTCCTTCCCAACGTGGGTTTTCGGGATCATACACAAGGAACTCGGAATAGAGTACATTGATGAAATCTGCTCCGCCCATGGCTCCACCCGGGTGACCTGATTTTGCTTTTTCTACCATGGATGCAGCCAGAATTCTTATATTATCAGCTGCACGATTTAAAATCTTACTATCGTTCATGTTAGCATCATTTTAGTTTTTTGCAAAGATAATAGTTTACCTTAAATAACCACTAAGGTAAATCAGTATTTTTCCTATGATATTTAACACTTATAGGAGTATAAAGTTCGGGACCTTTTCACTTACTTCTTAAATTGGGTAGCTGCTTCTTCAACAGGTAATCCTGCCTTGTAGTTTTCGATATATGTGTTAAATCCTGCAACATCTTCCGCTGTCGGCGATACTTCGATACCGGCATCCCCGGCAAATACATATTCGTCCAGAAAATCGGGAAGAGATTGTTTCTTTCTATTGTTCACAAGGTAAGAACTGAGTAGGGCAATTCCCCAAGCACCACCTTCACCGGCAGTTTCCATGACAGAAATAGGTGAGTTTATAGCTGCTGCAAGTATTCTCTGACCTACCCCCTTTGTCTTGAATAATCCTCCGTGTCCTGTAATTCTATCGACTTTGATTTTCTCTTCATTAAAAAGAATATCATTGCCAATCTTTAGAACTCCGACTGAAGCGTATAAGTGGGCACGCATAAAATTTGCAAGGTTGAACTTGTCGTTGGCTGAACGTATGAACAGCGGTCGTCCGTCCGCAAGTCCTGTCACGGGTTCCCCCGAAATGTAATTATATGAAATAAGGCCTCCGCAATCTGTATCGCCTGTGAGTGCATGGTTGTAGAGTTTTCCATATATTTCATTCATATCTACAGGTATGCCCAGAAGTTCCTGATATTCTTTGAACAAGTTAATCCATGCGTTGAGGTCGGAAGTGCAATTATTGCAATGTACCATAGCAACGAGACTTCCGTCAGGAGTAGTAACCATATCAATCATTTCGTATGGCTTTGACAACTCTTTCTCTAATACAATCATGGAAAATGAGGAAGTTCCTGCCGATACATTTCCCGTGCGCTGTTTCACGGCGTTAGTTGCAACCATGCCTGTTCCGGCATCTCCTTCCGGAGGGCAGACTTGTACTCCTGCTTTTAAATGTCCTGATACATCGAGTCTTTTGGCTCCTTCGGGTGTAAGTAAACCGGCATTTTCACCCGCCTGTAATACTTTAGGCAGAATATCTGTCAGTTTCCATCCATATTCTTTTGAAGCAATTAATTTATCGAATTTGGTCACCATCTCGGCTGAGTAGTTCTTGGTGGCAGAGTCTATGGGGAGCATACCCGATGCATCTCCTATGCCCAGTACCTTTTGGCCTGTTATTTGCCAATGAATGAAACCTGCAAGGGTGGTTAAATAGTCAATTTCGTTAACATGCTTTTCATTATTCAGAATGGCTTGATATAGATGAGAAATACTCCATCTCAGAGGGATATTATATACAAACAGTTCTGATAGGGCTGCTGCGGCTTGACCGGTGTTGGTGTTTCTCCATGTGCGGAAAGGTACGAGGATTTCTCCTTTTTTATTGAATACCATGTAACCATGCATCATAGCGCTGACACCGATTGCAGCCAATGTCTCTATTTCTGTATCATATAATTCTTTGACGTTTGCACGAAGATTTGCATAACAATCTTGCAGACCATGCCAAATGGCTTCGATGCTATATGTCCAAAGTCCGTCGATTAACTGATTTTCCCAACTGTGACTTCCTTGGGCTATTGGTTTGTTTTCTTGGTCAATTAAAACTGCTTTTATTCGTGTAGAACCGAATTCTATGCCAAGAATGGCGTTTCCTGTTTCGATGGTTGATTTTGGATCTGATTTCATGTATAATAGTGTTTATTGATTAGTGATTAGTGATGAACATACTATTCATCGCTAATCACTGCTCCGTTAATCGTTAACAAAGTGCTTTATTCAACATATAATAAACTTCGTTCATGCGGAGTTCTTTCTTGAAGTTGCTGATAGTAGTATCTTTGTCGATACGTATCATTTCAATACCTGCAATTTCGGCATAGTCTTCCCAATATTCGGCTGTCAGGTCGTAAGAGAAGCAAGAGTGGTGAGTTCCACCTGCCAAGATCCATGCGGCAGCACCAACTTCGAAATTAGGCATCGGAATCCAAAGTGCAGAAGCAACCGGTAATTTAGGTAATGGCTTCGGCTCGATGCATTCTACATCATTTACGATTAAACGGAAGCGGTTACCCAAGTCAACCACAGTAGCAGTACAACCTGTGCCTACCTTTGAGGTGAAGACAAGACGTGCAGTTTGGCTCTTGCGGATACCTATACCGAGGAAGTGTACCTCCAAACGAGGTTTGGAAGCTGCGATAAGCGGACAAACTTCCAACATGTGTGATTGAAGGATAGAACTTTGAGCACCGTTGAAGTTCAGTGTATAGTCCTCAAGGAATGAACAACCTTTGGAAAGTCCCTGATTCATTACCCATACAGTACGGTAAAGAGCTGCCGATTTCCAGTCGCCTTCTGCACCAAATCCATAGCCTTCTGCCATTAATCGCTGAGAAGCCAAACCCGGAATCTGGTCGAATTCACCCAAATCATCGAAGTTGGTTGTGAAACCTTTTGCACCTTTTGCCTTCAACACGGCACGAAGTGAAAGTTCTGCTTTTGCCGCATTCCAAACTTTTTGATAAGCTTCTGTCGATTTATCTTCCAAAGCTGCATCGTGGTCGTATTCCTGGAAATAAGTAGCAACCAATGTATCTACTTCACTGTCTTTGATTTCCTTGAAGTATTCCATCATTTCGCTTACCGGGCAGTAGTCCACGTGGTAACCCATGCGTTGTTCTGCTTCAACTTTGTCACCATCGGTTACAGCTACGTTATTCATTTGATCGCCAAAACGGATGATGAGCATATCCTGAGAATCTGCCCAACCTGCACAAACACGCATCCAAACAGCGATTTTGTGTAACGTGTCTTCGTCCTTCCAATAACCTACCACAACTTTGCGGCGAATACGCATGCGGGTACAGATATGTCCGAATTCACGGTCACCATGAGCTGATTGGTTTAGGTTCATGAAGTCCATATCCATAGTATCCCAAGGAATTTCTTTGTTAAATTGAGTATGTAAGTGCAGCAATGGTTTCTTTAGCTGTTGCAGTCCGTGAATCCACATCTTTGCAGGTGAGAATGTATGCATCCAAGTGATTACACCGATACACTTTTCATCATTGTTGGCTGCTTTGAATATGCTTTCCACTTCTCTGGAAGAATTGGCAGTACCTTTATATACTACTTTCACCGGAAGTTTTCCCGATTCATTCAGTCCGTTTACCATTTCGTTTGAGTGAGCGTCTACTGCTACTACTGCATCACCTCCGTAAAGGAGCTGTGCTCCTGTTACAAACCATACTTCATATTGATCAAATGCGTTATTCATATCTTTAATTTTTAAATTATTATTTGTTGATTATTTCTGTCCGTAGTAAGCATTCGGGCCATGCTTTCGGTTGAAATGCTTTTCAACGAGCAATGGATTCATTGTCAGGTTAGGATTAACCGTGTAGGCTATGCTTGCCATTTTTGCTACTTGTTCCATTACCACTGCGTTGTGCACTGCATCCTGTGCATCTTTTCCCCATGAGAAAGGACCGTGGTTCTTTACCAGTACTCCCGGAGTGTGTACCGGGTTTAAACCTTTGAAACGTTTTACAATAACATTACCGGTTTTAAGTTCATAAGCTCCTTTTACTTCTTCTTCCGTCATATCCGCAGTGCAGGGAATGGCATCGTGGAAATAGTCGGCATGAGTAGTTCCGATATTTGGAATATCACATCCGGCTTGTGCCCAAGCAGTTGCGTATGTAGAATGGGTATGTACCACTCCTCCTATTTCGGTGAATGCTTTATAAAGTACAACATGGGTAGGAGTGTCTGAAGAAGGCTTTAGTTTCCCTTCCACTACATTGCCATCCAAATCTACCACTACCATATCTTCTGCTTTCATATCATCATAACTTACTCCGGAAGGTTTGATAACTACCAAACCGGTTTCACGGTCGATAGCCGATACATTCCCCCAAGTAAAAATGACTAAACCATGTTTTACCAGATCAAGGTTGGCACGGAATACTTCTTCTTTTAATGCTTCTAACATATTTATTAAAGTTTAAACTTCGGGTCCTTACGATAGGCTTTGCTATTGAACTTATACAAAGCTGCCCCTCGTTTGGAAGTCGATTTATCTATTTTATCAGTTTTTTCAATGAATCCCATTTCCGCTATCTTTTTCCGGAAGTTACGTTTGTCGATTACTTCTCCGAAGATAGCTTCATATAAACTTTGGAGCTGGGTAAGAGTGAAAAGTTTCGGTAAAAGATTAAATCCGATAGGTTCCATCTCAGCTTTTTGCTTCATTAGCTCCCTTGCTCTAGATACCATTTGCGGGTGGTCGAATATCAAAGGAGGAAGTTCATTGATCTTTACCCAATGAGCATTGTGCTTTTGAACAAGTTCACGGTCATATTCATTGATATTAATCAGTGCATAATATACGGCCGAAATGACTCTTTCTCCCGGATCTCTGTCTATCTCTCCGAATATCCCGATTTGTTCCATATACACATTCTCCAATCCGGTAAGTTCCTTAAGAACACGCTTGGCAGCTTCATCTATGCTTTCATCGTGTCTGAGAAAACCTCCCATGAGAGACCATTCTCCCTTTGCAGGTTCGAAATTTCTTTTTAGTAAGAGCAGGCTGAGTTCACCTTCGTGAAAACCGAAGATGACACAATCAAGACCTACTAAAAATCGTTCTTCATTACTATAAAACATACTTTTGTCTTTTTACCAGAAGTACCAATAGAATACTGCTGTAATTCCTAAAATGATAACAGTATGGATAATATCCCATTTATCCCAGCTTGCACGTGTTTCTGCTTTTTGCTGTGCAGTAGCGGTACCAAAGACTAATCCTTGTATCTTTTCGGGTGTAGGAGCTTTGGTTGCCAAGCTGACAAGAACTACTACTATCATGCAGAACAGGAACATCCATCCACAGAAGAATAACCAGTTCATGTCATAGAATAAATATTTAAATAATGAATCGGAAACTTCGCCTGCATTGCTGTAATATACTTTGGCTCCTAAGCGGGTAAGCCCGATAACCATACCTGAGATAAGTCCCCACATACCTCCTTGTGCGGAAGTACGTTTCCAAGTAATACCAAGTAAAAATGCAGCGGCAATACCCGGAGCAAGTACAGATTGAACATCTTGCAAGTAAGTATAAAGAACATCGCCGACACTGCGCATGATAGGAATCCACAAGATACCTAAGATTACTATGACAACAGTGGCTATCTGTCCGATAACTACCAGCTTCTTTTCTGAAGTTTGTGGCTTGAATCTTTTATAAAAGTCAATGGTAAAGAGCATGGCTGATGAGTTGAACAGTGAAGCCAATGAACTCATCAATGCAGCGAGAATACCGCAAACAACCAATCCTTTCACACCGGCAGGAAGAAGTTTCGCTACCAATGTGGGAAATGCTGCATCGGCATTAGCCTGACCATTGGCAAGTAAAGGAAGGAAACCTTCTCCACCTGCTGCCAAACTATGTTGATGCAATGCAAATGCAATCATCCCCGGAATGAGGAACAGGAATACCGGAAGTAATTTCAGATATGCTCCGAATATTGTTCCGCGGCGGGCTTCTTTCTGATTCTTACCTGAAAGGACGCGCTGTACAATGAACTGGTCTGTACACCAATACCAGAAACCGATAATTGCTGATCCTATTAATGCTCCAAGCCAAGGAAAGTTGGGATCTCCGTTGTTACGAATCAGGTTTGTCATAGTATCTCCGTAATCATTAACAATGACAGCACTACAAGTTTTCATCATTTCATCCCATCCGCCCAATGCTTTAAATCCAAGTACGAGAATAATTAATGAACCGAGTAATAAAATCGGTGTTTGGAGCACAGATGTATAAAGAACTGATTTCATACCTCCGAAAATGGTATAAACAGCAGTTAACAATACCAAGCCGATAGCAGCAATCCAGAAAAAGTCAATTCCCCATAATTCTTTGATGCCGAATACTTGTTGGAAGACAAGGCCGCCTGCATAAACTGTTACCGCTACCTTGGTTAATACATAACTAACCAAAGAAATCACAGATAAGATAGTGCGTGATTGGGGGTTATAACGTCGTTCAAGGAATTCGGGCATTGTATATACCATACTTCTTGTATAGAATGGTACGAATACCCAACCTAAAATAAGAATCATCCATCCTTGAATTTCCCAGTGTGCCATTGCCAAACCACTGGAAGCACCTGCGCCTGCAAGTCCGATTAAGTGTTCCGAACCAATATTTGAAGCAAAGATGGATGCGCCGATGGCAATCCATGTTGCATCACGTCCGCCAAGAAAATAATCTGCCGAGTCATTTTGTTTTTGTCTGACTACCCATACAATAATTCCGATAAGGGCTAAAAAGAATATCCCGATTACCAGCCAGTCTAAGAATTCCATGTTTAGAGTTTTAAGAGTTAACTATTATTTTTCAACTGAAAATTTATAAATACATTCGCTGTTATAAGTCTGTCCCGGTTCGAGAACCACCGAAGGCCATTCTGTTTTGTTTGGACTATCCGGGTAATGTTGTGTCTCCAAGCAAACAGAAGCGCGCTGATTGTACACAATTCCCTTTTTACCTGTAACTGTTCCGTCAAGGAAATTACCTGTATAGACTTGGATGCCCGGTTCGCTTGTAAATACTTCGAGCGTGATTCCACTGACAGGAGAATTCAATCGTGCAGCAACTTTTGAAATATCTCCTGCAGTGTTCAGCACCCAATTATGATCAAATCCGTTTCCGTTCTTTAATTGTACGAAATCGAACTTGTCAATATCTTGTCCGATGGTTTTAGGAGTATTGAAATCCATCGGGGTATTTTTTACGGTAACTATTTCGCCTGTAGTCATGAATGTACTGTCTACCGGAGTATAACTATTTGCATTCACATATAGTATATGATCTGTTGCCGCATTGGCAGGATTGCCTGACAGGTTAAAATACGAATGGTTAGTCATGTTGATGATTGTTTTTTTATCCGTAGTTGCAGCATATTTAATGTCTATTGCATTATCGTCAGTAAGTTGGTAAGTAACCGTTGCAGTTACATTTCCCGGGAAATTGGAATCTCCATCCGGGGAGAAACGTGTCAATTCCAAAGTGGAATCATTTAAAAGATTAGCTTTATAAACTTGGTATTGCCAACCTTTAGGGCCACCATGTAAGCAATGCCCGAAGTTGTTTTGCGGCAAATGAATAGTATCTCCGTCTAAAATAAACTGACCTTGTTTGATTCTGTTTGCATATCGTCCTATTGATGCTCCAAAATCACTTGGTACATTGATATAATCTACTATGCTATCAAATCCTAAAACAACATCTTTCATATCTCCGGTTTTATCCGGTACCATAACAGATACGATACGGCCTCCGAAGTTAGTGATACACACTTCCATTCCTTTATCATTCTTCAGAGTATAAAGCTGAACGGAATCACCGTTAATCATCGTTTGAAATTTTTTAGGATTTAATCCTGATAGAGTAAGAGGCTCTTGTGTATTTGTGCAGGAAGTTAATACTGCCAGCCCGATACCCATCTGTAACAATAGCTTTTTCATGTTTCTCATAATTTAAAGATAAGATATGTTTTATTTTGGGTGTAAAAGTAACACTCAAAATAATACAATGTATAGTATATTAATATGTTATGCAGCATGAATATTAAATTAATTGTATTTTATACACTCATTTATGCTGCATAACATAAAAAAAGAGATGCAAACTTGTGTCTACATCTCTTTTCTTTATATTTAAATATTAGTTTTAAGCTAATTTTCGCGAGCCATTACCTATAACTACGTCATAGACTTTTGGGCTTCTTCCGTATTTTGTTTTAAAGCGTTCTTTGGCTGTTGTAATGAAAGTTTCATATAACTCATTCTTCACGAGGTTGATAGTGCAACCGCCAAATCCTCCGCCCATAACACGTGAGCCTGTTACGCCGCAGTCGAAAGCAATGTCATTTAAGAAGTCGAGTTCTTCACAACTTACTTCATATAATTCACTCATTCCACGATGAGTTTCATACATCTTTTGTCCCACAGTTTCGTAATCGCCTTTCTCCAAAGCATCGCAAACATCGAGCACACGTTGGATTTCTTCAATTACATATTCTGCGCGTTTATAATCTTCGTCGCTGATATCGGCCTTAGCTTCTTCCAACATTTCCATAGTACAGTCACGTAAGAATTCTACATGCGGATGCTTCTTCTGAATAGCGGCTACTGCAGCTTCGCAGCTTTGGCGGCGTTTGTTATATGCCGATGAAGCTAATTCATGCTTAACTACCGAATCAACCAGAACCAAGCGATAACCTTCCGGCTTAAACGGGAAGTATTGATATTCCAGTGAACGGCAATCTAAACGGATTAAGCTACCCTCTTTACCGAATACAGAAGCAAATTGATCCATGATGCCACAGTTTACACCACAATAGTTATGCTCCGTTGCCTGACCTATTTTGGCAAGTTCGAACTTGTCTATTTTATTTTCGCCAAACAGTTCGTTCAGTGCGAAAGCATAAGTGCTTTCTAAAGCAGCAGAAGAAGACATGCCTGCGCCTAAAGGAACATCACCCGAAAAGGCGGTATCAAAGCCTTGTACATTAACTCCCCGCTTAATCATTTCGCGGCATACACCAAAAATGTATCTCGCCCAGCTTGCTTTGGGAGCGTCTTCTTCCTTTAATCCGAATTCCGTATAGTCTTTCAGATCGATGGAATAAGCACGTACTTTGTCTGTTCCGTTAGGTTTGATTTCAGCAATCATACCTTTATCAACTGCTCCCGGAAAAACGAATCCACCATTGTAATCGGTGTGTTCTCCAATTAAATTGATCCGTCCCGGAGAGGCATATACTGAGCCTGTATTTCCGTCAAAATGTTTGATGAAACGGCTTCTTACGTGTTCTATATCCATGGCAATTAAGTTTTATATATAATAATAAGTATGTTATTCCACAGGAATATCTTTGTTCACATTCTTGCTACCGATAACTGCATAATAGAATAAATATCCTAATGCAGCAATGATAACCCAATAACTGGTCATGAAACCTGCAACGTCAGCCACGTAGTTTTGGATTAATGGAAGGATACCTCCACCACATACCATCACCATGAAGAAACCTGTGGCAGCTTCGGTATATTTTCCAAGTCCTTCTACTGCAAGGTTGAAGATACCACCCCACATGATTGAAGTACATAAGCCGACTAATACAAGAAGCATTGCGTTGATAGGAACTTCGGCCATACCGAATGAAAGGTCTGCTTTGAATACCGGCATTTCAACAAGGATACTTGTCGGGAGGAAGATTGCTCCTAAAACAAGTAATATACCCAATCCGGATGCGAATGTTAACATAGCCTTGCTGGAAACTTTAGCACCTATTGATGCACCTAAGAAACGGCCGATAAGCATCAGGAACCAATAAGTTCCGGTTACAAGTCCTGCTTCGGCTGCCGCTCCGGCAAAACCTTTTGGATCTGTAAGGAAGAGATTCATAGTTCCGGGAATACCAACTTCAACACCTACATATACAAAGATTCCTACTGTACCGAGAATAAAATGACGGAAAGCCCAAGGACTGTGTTCGTATTTAATGGCTTTTGCTTTTTCAATATGAGGTTCCGGTATTCTAACGAAAGCTAACACAATGCCCACTACTGCAAAGATACCCATGGCAATGTATAAAACCGGGTTTACATCGGTGATAGCAGTGTTTTTGGTTACTTCTCCAACCAATATACCTACTAATACCGGAACTAATGTTGCCATTAATGAGTTGAAAGTACCGCCAATCTGGATTAACTGGTTACCTTTCTTTCCTGCTCCACCAAGGGTGTTCAACATTGGGTTTACTACTGTATTCAACATACACATAGAGAAACCGGAAATAAATGCACCGATAAGGTAAACAACGAAACTACCTGCCGTACCGGATAAGAATTGTACGAAAACACCAATGAATCCTACTGCAATAGCAATAAGAGCCGTGTTCTTGTAACCGATTTTTTTAAGCATAAGGCCTGCCGGGATTCCCATGAAAGCATATGCAATGAAATTGGCGAAGTTACCTAACATTCCCATGAAGTTAGAAGCTCCGAATTGTCCTTTAACTACAATCCCCATCGGGGCTGCCAAATTCGTAACGAATGAGATCATACCAAAAAGTAGAATCATCATGATAATAGGCAACGTGTAGTTCTTTTTTTGTTGTTCCATAATTTGTATTGTTAATTAGGTGTTATAAATATAGGGTTATTAATCTCTTATTTTTCTACTCCGAATTTATAGATACAGGTCTGTGTATAAACCTCTCCCGGATTCAGACGTGCCGATGGGAATTGCGACTTGTTTGGAGTATCGGGGAAATGTTGTGTCTCGAAACAAATGGCGCTGCGTGCAGGGAAAGTAGCTCCATGTGCTCCGGTGAATCCGCCCAACCAGTTTCCTGTATAAAGTTGTACACCCGGTTCGGTTGTGTAAACTTCCAAGGTACGTCCGCTTGCCGGTTCAACACATTTTGCGGCAAAAGTCAGTTCGCCTGCATATTTCTTATTTAAAACATAACAATGGTCATATCCTGCTCCAAATACAAGTTGTTGGAATTTGTCGTCAATGCGTTCTCCCACTACATGTGGAGTGCGGAAGTCCATTGGAGTACCTTCTACTTTTGCTATTTCGCCGGTAGGGATGGATACTTCATCCATTGGAGTATAAAAGTCGGCATTGATAGTAACAATATTATTCAGGATAGTAGGAGTGGGGTTGGAAATACCTGCGAGATTGAAGAAAGCGTGATTGGTAAGGTTTACGACAGTAGCTTTATCCGTAGTGGCTTTATAATCAATAATAAATTCATTTTCATCGGATAAAGTGTAAGTCATGGTAATGCTGAGATTGCCGGGAAAGCCTTCATCGCCATCGGGAGATACATGTTTCAATACCAATGTGTTTGATGCGGTTTGTTCTGCTTCCCAAACTGCTGTATGAAATCCTTTAGGTCCTCCATGCAGGGAATTCGGTCCATTATTGATTGTCAAGGTATATTCTTCTCCGTCCAATGTGAATTTACCGTTAGCTATACGATTTCCATAACGCCCGATTGTGGTACAAAGAAATGGTTCAGGACTGTTGATGACGCTATCAAGATTGTCATGTCCGAGCGTTACACTGGCAAACTTCCCGTTTTTATCGGGAGTCATAACGGATAAAACTGTTGCACCATAATTGGTAACAGCTATTTCCATGCCATTCTTGTTGTTAAGGATATATAGATCGGTTTCTTTACCGTTGATGGATTTCTTGAAATTCTCTTTCTTTAGCCCTGAAATATTATCAGAACCGGAAGTTGTGTTTATCATAATAAAATGCACTTTATTGAATTATGTGTGCAAATAAAGTCAAATTCTTTGGGATACCCAAATTATTTCGGGAAAATGGAGCGGGGAATAGTGAAAAGAGTATAACGGATTACTGAGAATAAGATATTTGATGAATTTAGTTTTTAAGGGGTAAATTACAAATTTGTCATTTGGATGAGAATCAGTTACTTCCATTTTCTTAACACGCTCATATAGCGTATAACAAGGGTGCTGCGAAAACTTGTGACACGAAACATAAGGTTGTTTTGCGCAAATTTGTCATAGATTCTGTGCTTTAAATACATTATATTATTTTATACCCCCTAAATTCATTTTTGACGCAGAGCTCATTATCAGGTACTTCCTTTTCTTTAACACGTTTGTATGGCGTACAAGAGGGGTGGCGCGAAAACTTGTGACATGAAACATACGGTTGTTTTGCTCATTTTTGACGCGCTTTTTGCATTATCTATAGGGAGACACACTACGTCTTCTCCCGAGTTAGTGTACACTGACTTGCTGGTTAGTGTACACTGTCTCGCCGGTCAGTGTACACTGTCAAGCTAACATGTCCCGACGTTTTTCTTTAGTTGTCCTGTCGAAAATATTAAATGACCTGAATGATGCGGTTACTTATCAAGTCGATTAAAACAAACGTCCTCTTCTTTGTGAAAAAGAAAAGCGAAAAAAAGTTCTTTTCTGTTTAGTATGCTTTAAAGTTGAAATGTATTATAGTCATAAAGCGTTAATTAAACTTATTGCCTATGTAGAAATCAACAAGAAAAAGGAAGCTGTATGTAAGGCTTCATATTAATCTCCGGAGTTATCCTTATTTAAAAATCTAATAGAAAAACATTTTATGAAAAAACAAAATTTAAATTCAAACGCGGGCGGTTCATGCAAGTGGCTGCCTCTGATTAAGAACGGTATGTTCTTGTTTTGCTTTTCAATGATGGCATTCCCCGTTTGCACTTATGCAGGCGATGCTGTGGTTGAATCGGAAATTGCAAATGCGGTACAACAGGACAGAACCGTACAGGGTACTGTGGCGGACGTAAAAGGGGAACCTATTATCGGGGCCAATATTTTGGTGGAAGGAACTACCAATGGTACAATTACAGATTTCAACGGAAACTTTTCCTTGGCTAATGTACCCCCGAAGGGTACTTTGATTGTTTCTTATATCGGATATAAGACTCAGAAAATACAATTGACAAACCAGTCTTCTTATAAAATTAAGTTGGCAGAAGATTCTGAAGTATTGGGTGAAGTTGTTGTGACGGCAATGGGTATCGAACGCCAATCCAAAACATTGACTTATTCGGCACAAACAGTAGGAGGAAAAGATGTTAATGACATCAAGAGCGTTAACATGATAAACTCACTGCAAGGAAAGAGTGCAGGTTTGATGATTACTCCGAACTCTACGGGTGCAGGTGGCTCGTCTAAAATATTATTCCGCGGTAATAAATCAATTAATGGTAGTAACCAGCCGTTGGTGGTAGTGGACGGTGTGCCGTTGATGATGGATGTTACAAAAGATCAGGTTGACACGAATTATGGCGGTCAGCGAGACGGCGGTGATGCCATGTCTACCATCAATCCGGATGATATTGCATCTATTACTTTATTGAAAGGTGCTTCTGCAGCTGCGCTTTATGGTGCGGTGGCTGCCAATGGTGCCATTATGATTACCACAAAATCTGCACGCGCAGGCAAAGTATCCGTTAACGTGTCCAGCAACACGACGATTGAAAATCCGATGGTGTTGCCGGAATTCCAGAATAATTATGGGGTAAGCAATAGCGGAACTTACAGTTGGGGAAACAAGTTGGAATCCGAAGCTCCTAATTATGCAAAAGAATTCTATCGTACCGGTTTCACCACAAATAATTCTATTTCATTGAGTGGGGGTACTGAGAATATCCAGGCATTCTTCTCATATGCCAATGTTATTTCTAACGGCATTACTCCGAAAAATGATTATAAAAGTCATTTGTTTAACTCAAAGGTAGGCTTCAATGTATTGAAGAATGTACATATTGACTTTAGTGCGAAGTTCTCTAACCAGCACATCGAGAACCAAGCTGCTTCCGGTTATTTGTGGAACCCGCTTACGGGTGTTTATCTTTTCCCGAGAGGTGAAGACTGGGACGGTTATAAAAATGAATATGAAGTTTATGATCCTGCCCGTGGTATAAATGTTCAGAACTGGACAAACACCAAACAAGAACAATTCGGTAATCCTTACTGGATGTTGAACCGTCAGGTGCCTGTTACAGACCGTAACCGTTATGAATTTGGCGGCAGTGTGAAATGGGATATCACAAAAGATTTGAATATCGGCGGACGTATGCGTTATGAAAGAGGAGAGGAACATTTTGTTCACAATGCGTATGCATCCAGCGTAGGAGATAAGTATAAAATGGGACGTATGCGGGATAACCGTTATTTCAGTTCACAACTTTATGGCGATTTGTTGGCAAGCTATAACCATACCTTTGATGAATTCTCCGTATCGGCAACGGCAGGTACAAGTTTCACCAAAACCAAGACTTCCCATGTTGACCTTTGGGGAGAAGGCGACCAGTATAGTGTAACAGACGGAAAGACGAACGGAAGCACTTATTATCCGAATATCTTTACCCCTAATAATTATTATAACAACCTTGCATACATGCAAAGTGGTGACTGGATAACAGAAAAACGCTTGAATTCGGTATTTGCCACTGCACAGTTGGGATACCATGAAGGATTGTTCCTCGATTTGTCTGCACGTAATGACTGGTCATCGGCTTTGTCCTACACAAACAGTTGTTCATTCTTCTATCCGTCTGTCGGTGTCAGTTTCTTATTGGATAAGTTTGTAAACATGGGTAAGAATGTAGATTTATTCAAAGTACGTGCCACTTATTCTGTTGTGGGTAATGATGTTCCTGTTTTTGTAACCAACCGTAAATACAGATTGAAAACATCAGGTGAAATTTCTGCTCCGGATGAAGCTCCGTTTGTAACATTGAAACCGGAAAAAACTAATTCTCTTGAGTTCGGTTTTGACGGCACATTCCTGCAGAATCGTTTAAACGTAAGCTTTACTTATTATAAGACCAATACAAAGAACCAGTTCTTTTCTATTGATACTCCTTTTGAAACAGGTTTAAGAAAACGTTATGTAAATGCGGGTAATGTGGAAAACAAAGGTTTTGAAGCAAGTGTGGGATGGTTCTCCCAATTTAACGATAAATTCAGTTGGAGCACTAACCTGAACTTCTCTTACAATGATAATAAAATCAAAGAATTGGTGGATGAATTACCCGATGGCTTGACATTGAAAGACTTTGGCGGTGCAAAAATGATTTTGAAGAAGGGTGGTCATTACGGTGATTTATATGTACGCCACATTGTAATGGATGAAAACGGCAAACCTCAGGTAGATGATAAAGGTAACCCGAAACTTAGCGGTGACGGCAGCGCCGATTTGAATTACGTAGGAAATATGAATGCAAAAGTAAACATGGGCTGGACCAACACGTTCCGTTATAAAGACTTTACGCTGTCATTCCTTATAGATGCGAAGTTCGGAGGTAAAGTATTGTCTATGACAGAAGCTACATTAGACGGTTGGGGAGTTTCAAAACGTTCGGGCGAAGCACGCGATAACGGTGGGGTAACCATCAACGGAATGAAGTTCGATGCACAGCAATACTATGAAACTGTTGGGAATAATAACTTTAACAGTCCTTATGCTGTAGAAAATTATGTATATGATGCAACGAACGTACGTCTTCGTGAATTGACATTGGGATACACTTTCCGTAATTTGTTCGGAGTGGGCAAGAACCTCACGGCTGCCATTATCGGAAGAAATCTCTTCTTCTTCTATAAAGATGCTCCGATGGATCCCGATATTTCGGCAGGTACAGGTAACGGAATGCAAGGTGTAGACATGTTTGCACTTCCTACTTCACGCAGCTTTGGTCTTAATTTAAAACTTAACTTCTAATACGATAGATTATGAAACGAAATAAATTATTTAAATACGCCGTTCTATTGGCATTTCCTATTGCCTGCGGCAACATGGTAACCGGTTGTACGGACGATTTTGAGACAATCAATAGCAGTGAAATTGAAGTTAATCCGGGCGACCTGCCATTCAAGGCACAGTTTCAGGAACCCATGACTTACTGTTATCCTCCGCAACAAAACATGTTCCAGTTTTGGACTAACCTGAGTATCGACTTCTATGGAGGTTACTTCATGACTCCCAACGGAAACTTTGGTAATGGAAATTACGGTGAAGTTCGCGGGCATTGCGGAGGTATGTATGAAAACTACTATCTGCACATCATTAACAATACAAGCCGTTTGATTAAAACATGTGAAGAAAACGGTCAGAATGCGGTTGGCGCCCTTATGAGAATCGTACAGGCCTATGGAACTTTGATGACAACGGATACCTACGGACCTATTGCTTATAAGTCTGTGTTGGATAAGACTCCGACTTCTGCTACATTTGCCTATGACAAGCAGGAAGACATATATAACTATATGTTTGCCGATTTGGAAAAAGCCGTAACGGATCTGAAAACTGCAACCGATGAAGAAAAAGGTATCTTGAAAGCAGCCGACTTTTGGTGTGGCGGGAATATAGATTTATTGACCAAAGTTGCCAACACCTTGAAACTGCGTATGGCAATGCGTATAGTAAAAGTGAACCCGAAGTTGGCAGAAACAAAAGCCATAGAAGCTTATGGAGGAGGTGTGTTGACGGATGCGGACAAAGACATTATCATAGATCAGGGCTTGGAAAATGAAATGTGGCTGATGATCAGTAGCTGGGGAGATTGTGGGTTTAATGCCAGTTTGGTAACTATAATGGACGGTTTCAAAGATCCTCGTCAGCCTCTTTACATGACTAAGAATACAGAAGATATTCTTAAAGATGGATATTCAAAAGCCAAAGATGATAATAAGAATGACTTTTATTATAAAACTGCCGATAAAGACAAAACTCCTGTTGCTAAATCAGAAGCGGTATTGGTTGAAAAAGATGCGAAATATCTTGGAATGCGTATCGGTAGCGGTTTGCCTGCAAAACCTAATGCATGGGGAAATTTCTCCGGTTGGGTTGGAAATTATACTATGGGATTACCTATCATGAAAGTAGCCGAGGCTTATTTCCTCCGTGCCGAAGGTGCCTTGAGAGGTTGGGATATGGGTGGAACTCCCCAGTCTCTGTATGAACAAGGCATCCGGACTTCAATAAAAAATGAACTGAAATACAAAGGTTCATATGCAGGAGTGAAAGATATTGACGATGCTGCAATAGATGCATATATCAATGGCAGTACAGGACAAATAGATTTCGTAGATCCTGTAAATGATGAAAACAGTATTACTGCGCTCAATACATTAGGTGTGAAATGGGACAATGCAAATGGTGATAAGGAAAAACAACTTCAGTTAATCATTACTCAGAAGTGGATTGCAAACTTCCCGTTATCCAATGAAGCATGGGCTGAATACCGTCGTACGGGCTATCCGAAGTTATTCCCGGTCAGGGTAAATAACAGCGATGGAAACATTGATACCAATGAACAGATTCGTCGTTCCATTTATGGCGCTACTCCTTATGATACGAATGAAGCCGAACTGAATAAAGGAATCGAACTGTTGAATCAGGAGAATTCAAGTACAAAGTTTAGCGGTGATCATGGTGGTACCCGTCTATGGTGGGACAGAGCCGATAAAGGAAATTTCTAATTGAGTGGTTTTAAGGTCTAATGAAGAGAAGCATCGGAGCATTGACAGTCTCCGGTGCTTTTTTTTATGTATTTAAAAATTGTTCTTGTTTACATCCCACCATAAACGGGTTCCTCCGGTGTCAGGGCCGTTCAATAATTTCAGGGCATTAGTTACTTCTTCCGTATTGGTGCTATATTCTTTTTCCGTAAAAGGAAGCCGACGGATTTGGATATTCGTATCGATCAATCCTCCGCTCAGGTTATATTTTACAGGGAATAGTTTCGGATAACCCGTGCGGCGGTATTCTGCCCATGCTTCAAAGGAATCCGGATAAATGGCAATCCATTTTTGAGTGATAATGCGTTGAAGTTTCTTTTCTTTATTGTCTGATTCGTTCCAACTGACGGATATGTCATTCATACCTTTGATGTTATTGTCGGAATCATGATAATCTGTATAGTCTGCTGCTCTTTTTCCACCATCGGGGGCAAAAGCTCCATTTATATAAGCAGTACTTTCTGCTTCGCTGATTCCATAGGACGATAAAGATATACGAATGCCTTCCTCATATAAATCTTTGGCTGTTCCACCCATATTCCATCCCCGCAATGCCCCTTCCGCGCGAAGGAAATAGGCTTCTGAAACCCTCATGACCGGGCGTGTGTCCGTATTCGTGTAGGTTGATGATGAAAAATTGAGATAAAGCGCAGGTGATTTCGAGTCGATTAACAAGCCTTGACGGATACCTACAATCAAAGAGTCGGCTTTTAACGATTCAATTCCGTCTTTATCCAAAATGGATCCACTGTTTCTAAACCATATTTTCAGTCTTGGATCTGCATATCCTTTTAAAATAGATTCGATAGAAGCATTCATACGGGAATCTCCGTATGAAATATCCATTATCCAAATGGGATTGCGACCGGAGAGTTGAATATCGGTATCACTTCGGGTTAATATTCCGTAGGGATTGCTTACAGCCTCTTCGGCTATTTCCCGGGCACGTATCGGATCGACTTTTACTATGCGCATTGCCATTCTTAGCCGGAGAGTATTTGCCATACGAATCCATTTCTCGTGACTCCCTCCGCATAGCTTGTCGCAGCGGGCAAGTCCTTTCCTTCGTTCGGCAGTAGGATTGCTTTTGAGAAAAGAATCCATCCATTTGATTGCTTCCTCCAGTTCATTGAATAATTGGTCATATATGCTCTTTGTGGAATCATAGTATAAATGTTCATTGTGTTCTTTGGCACTTTGATAATTCATAGGGCCGTAGGTATCTGTCACTTCCAAAGCACCCAATACCTGCACTATTTGTGTTATTGCTGCATAATCATAGTATTTTATTTGTTTGCAGTTGGCTATGTATCTTGTAGTGTAAGGCAAAATATGGAGAAAGAAGTTTTCAAAAGGTCCATGATTAAAGTCTTCCCGCAGTTTGTAATTGCCATTGTGATTATTGCCGAAACTATGGGGAGTTACATAATATCCTGCAAAAATATCCACATGCAGATTGCGCCAATACTGATACATGTTGGGATCGGAAGGAAAAAGGTTTTCTTGTGGAAACTGTAATTTACTCTCGATAGAAACTTTAGCTTCGTCAATTCCTTGCGGATCGGTATTTATGTCCTCAAAGCTCTGTGTGCAAGCCCAGCCGCATAAAGATAATGAAAGCAACCAATATAGTTTTTTATTCCAGTCCATACTTTTCATAATTTAAAAAGTAAACTTAAGATTCAAGCCTATACTTCTTGTTGAAGGCAGGCTGAATACATCAATACCTTGCCAACCATTGGATATTGAACCCGAGATGTCCGGATCGCAGGGAGATTTTTTAAAAAGAAAGAACAAGTTCCTTGCTATAATGGAAGTTGATATGTGTCGGGAAATTCCTAAAGCATTCCGGAATGTATATCCTAAAGAGAATTCGCGCAAACGCAAATTTGAAGAACTGTAAACATATTCACCACCGGCATAACCGCTGTTATAAGCTGTTGCTCCTACAGCATGGTAATATTTCTCTGCATTGATCATTGTACCGTCTCCACGAGGTACGCCTCCCGCAAGTCTTGCATCACCCGAACGTTTGGAAACCCCGTAACCATCGAGCATAGCTTCGGTGGCAGACATTACTTTGCCCCCTATTTTACCATCAATCAGAAAATAGAGCACAAAGTCTTTGTAAGTGAATGTATTTGCCCATCCCAAATGAATATTTGCATTCAGGTTTCCGAGATGGTGGGCTGGGAGGTTATCTTTCATAGGTGCTCCGTTTTCATCCAGGAGAATAATCCCGTCTTTGTCCCTTAGTATAGTACGTGCATATATATCACCATAGGAACCTCCCTCTTTAAGCATTACAAGAATACCTCCTCCATCTTGCAAAGTTAATTTGTCGATACCTTTATAAAGTTCTTTTATAAGGTTTTTGTTATAAGAGAAGTTTAACTCTGTTTTCCAATTGCCGTTTCTGCCAAGTGGTTGATAATAGGTGGTATATACTTCACATCCCATGTTTTGTACGTTGCCGGCATTGACATTCCGGTATTTATAACCGCTTCCCCACGGGGCTTCTACGGTAAAAAACTGATTTTTTGTATTTGTTTTATAGAATGTAAAATCAAAATGAAGAGAGTTATTAAACAGCAATAAATCAAAACCTCCCTCTATGGCATAGGTCTTTTCCGGTTTCAAGTCTTCGAATGGAGCACTTGTCGGATAAACAATGGAAGTTCCGTCTATCGTAGGGCGTTGGGAAGATACATATGCAGACAAACCATTGCCAACAATGGAATAAGATCCTCTCAACTTGAAAAGGTTTACTTTTTCTTTGTCCAAATTGAAGATTTCATTTAGTAGAATATTTATTCCCAACGACGGATAAAAGTAAGCCATGCTTTTATTGTTTGTAAAAGCTAAAGTAGATGACCAGTCATTGCGGGCGGTCACATCTAAATAAATTTTTTCTTTGTAGCCGAGTTGCAACATCCCAAAAACCGAATTCAGCCTTATCTGTGAAGGTATTTCTATTATCTGGGGGCGATAATAGTTATTCTTATTGAAGTTATTCACGAAATAGGCATTTCCTCCATTGGGAACCTGATATACTTTTCCG
The DNA here is from genome assembly GCA_902492205.1 of uncultured Bacteroides sp. Lineage (GTDB taxonomy): Bacteria > Bacteroidota > Bacteroidia > Bacteroidales > Bacteroidaceae > Bacteroides. The sequence goes on from CABUKU010000003.1 coordinate 134,783, forward strand.
GTTTCTTTATCCGTAATGTCAATCCACTCAAATGGGAAATCTCCTCCTTCGGCATTGATCCCAAATTCTTTTTCCTTTACGTTACTGAAACTTCCTCCTGCAATAGCTAAAATATTGAAGTTGCCAATATCCTTTTTCAATTCGACCATGATGTCTCCGAACAACTGTTGATGTTTGTTGTCTGTTTCCTTGTAGCTGCCCATTTCTTCTTTCCAGCTACTGGCATAGTGCTCTTTCCGATAATTGATAATGTCATTTTCATAGCTTAAGCGTCCTTGAATATTGAACCAGCCCGGAAAGGTGTATTTAACTACAGCCGAAATGCAGAAACGGTTCCTCGTTTCCAGTGCTTTGTTTTTATTCAATAACCAGTAAGGATTTTGGTTGTGTTCTTCTTTTAATATCCAGTTTTGTTCGTATAGGTCTTTGTCGGTATTATATTTCTCATACATGCCTTTATACTTTGAGAAACTTCCGTTTCGGGGAAAAAGATACAAACCGGTAAGCGGATTTCCCCTCATTCCGCCAAAGTGCTTGTTCTTCACATTTTGATTGACATAGTTCCCGTTCAGACTGAGGTCTAACTTTTTGTCGGGTAAATGGAAGTTCTGCCTCACTGATAAAGTATGTCTTAAAAAAGAGTTGGTCGGCATAATACCGTTGGCTTTCACGTTTCCGTATGAAAAATACGTCCGGGAATTATCCGAGCCTCCACTGAGAGAAAGTGTATTGTTTAATGTATAACCGGTTTGGTAGAAATCGGAAAGTCTGTTTTGCGAGTTTGTCAATAGTTTGCTACCCCAGCTTTGGTTCATTGGTTCGCCGGTAGGCAGTAATTTAGCACCATATGTGTTTTGTAGCTTTGGTAAATTATAAGGAGATTCTATTGTCATGTTACTGGATACATTTACATGTATACTGCCGGAACTGCCTTGCTTGGTAGTAATCATGATAACTCCGTTTGCTGCTGCCGAACCATAGAGCGAAGATGAGGCTGCACCTTTCAGAATGGTTATTCCGGCAATATCATCCGGGTTGATGGTAGACAGTGCATCGCCTAAATCGTAGCCGTCGCCATATACTACGTTATCTTGAGAACCATAACTGTTGTTTGCTACCGGTACGCCGTCTATTACAATTAAAGGGTTGTTACTGCCCTTGATAGACTTATTACCCCGCAAAAGAATTTTTGAAGCACCTCCTGCTCCCGAAGCGTTTGGTGTAATGATTAAATTTGCGGATTTACCTTGTAAAGCATTTATGAAGTTAACATCTTTAGCTCTTGTTAACTCGCTGCCCAACAGGGATTGAACGGTATATGTCAAGCTTTTCGATTTCTTTTCAATTCCCATTGCTGTAACCACAATTTCATTTAGCATTTGAGTATCTTCCGTCAAAACAACATTGATGTTTGCATTATTATTTATAAATGCCGTATATGATTTATATCCGATATAAGAAAATACCAGTTCTTTGCTGTCTGCAGGAACATTTAGTGTGTAATCTCCGAATTCGTCAGTGATAACTCCCGAGTAAGTGCCTTTTATCAATACATTTACTCCTAAAAGAGGTTTTCCTTCCTCGTCTGTCACTTTACCTCGAACGGTGATTAGGGGAAGATTGCTTTTCTTGATGTTTTTGTGAAGAATGGAAAGTACAATGTGTTTACTGATTATCGTATAGGTGATTCCTGTATTCTTAAATAATAAGTCGAGTGTTTTTATTATATTTTCGTTCTTAACCGAAAAAGAAACTTTACGGGATGGATTAATATCATTAACGTTATAGACAACAGATAAATGTGCTTGTTGTTCTATCTGCCGGAAAACTTCACTTAAAGGAGCATCCTTTACTGCGATGCTTAAATATAGACTTTGAGATTTGGCTGTATATGGGAATAAAACTATCAACCAAAATATAATAGTCGGAATAAACAACTTCGCAGTTCTGTTTGCTCTCCAAGCCAAATGAAAAGAATCCATTTTATTTTGTTTCTTTTCCATCAGTGTTTCTTAAGTATTGATATATGCTAATATTTAGTCTTCCGGTTAACAAAAAAGAAAAAATAGTAAAGCATATAGAGATTATCTTTCTGAGATGATTATGCCTTCATTAGTTATCTGATAATCAAACTTGTTTGTTAAACTTAAAAGTGAGAATATCTGATGAATGCTATCGGATAAGTCAAAATCACCCGTAAACTTTTGTTCCTGCAATTTCTTATCAGCAAATATAATATTTACTTTATAATATTTAGCTAAAGTATTGGCTATTTCTTTCAAAGTTGCTTCTTTAAAATGCAATTTTCCTTGTATCCATCCAATATAGTCATCGGGATTAGAGCAAACGGATAGTTGAGTTTTCATTGTCCGAGTATTTATTTTCAGTTGCTGTTCGGGTTTCATCTTCACATTTTCCATTCCTGTAGCCATAACAAGAATCGAACCTTCCAGTAAAGTGGTAGTTACCCATTCGTCATCAGGATTTGCACAGATGTTGAACTTTGTTCCTAATACTTTTGTATTTACATTTTTGCTGTTTACAATAAACGGAGAGTGTTTATCTTTTGTTACTTCAAAATAAGCTTCTCCGCTTAAATCAACTTTTCGTTCGGAAGAAAAGAAAGATGTGTGATAATTTACTTTACTGTTTGTGTTAAGCCACACATTTGTTCCATCGGGAAGGGCTACTTGTGCGCGTTCGCCGCTTTTAGTCATCACCATGAAACTTTGAGATAGTTTTCCGGTAATCTTCATTCCTGTAAAGGTCGCTCCAAAAAGAATCCCTGCAAATATGGCAGCCATGGCAATGATTCTGCGCCAATTGATTTGCTTTATCTTTTTTTCTTTGGTTTGATTCTTGTTGTTTTTCTCTGCCAAACGTGCTTTGAAATTGTTCAAAGATTCATCTACATCAATGTTTTCCATCACAGCAGCTCTGTCGCCAACAAACAGGGTATAATAGACCTGTTCCATCTGTTTTCGGTTATCAGGAGATTCATCATACCATTTTTCTATGGAATTACGGGCTTCCTCATCCAAATTTCCTTTTAAATATTCAACTAATATGCCTTCGTTAATATCCATTTGATTTTTTAATTCTATTATACTCTAAACTATAAATAATACAATCGAGACGACAAAGATACTAAACAAAAAAGGATTTAATAGTTGTCCATTCTAAAAAAATATGTTACTTTGCATATATAAGTAGAAAAAGTTGTATGAAGTTATGACTAAACAACTATGTTGACAGAAGATAATGTTTTGAAAGATAATAATGAAACTATTAGGATGCTTCGCTCTGGAGATGAGGCTGCCTTTGATTCTGTTTACAAGTTTTATTATAAAGGATTATGTGCTTTTGCTTCGCAATATATTTCTTTCGATGAATCTCAGGAGGTTGTGCAAGATACTATGATGTGGTTGTGGGAGAATCGTGAACAGTTGATTCCTGAAATGTCATTGAAGTCCCTTCTATTCATGATTGTGAAAAACAAATCGTTAAATCGTATTTCCCATGTACAGGTAAAAAACAGGATACATCAAGAGTTAATGAAGAAATATGAAAATCAATTTAATAATCCTGATTTTTATATTGAAAATGAATTGATGCAGCTATATTCCGAAGTGCTAAAGAAATTGCCTGAGGATTTAAAAGAGGCTTTTTTAATGAACCGTGTAGAAGGGCTTACTCATAAAGAAATTGCCGATAAATTACAAGTTTCACCGCAAACAGTCAATTACAGGATTGGTCAGGCACTTAAGTTTTTTCGTACTGAACTAAAAGATTATCTGCCTTTCTTTCTGTTTTTGTGGATTTGATATATTAAGACAATGCATAGATTTCTTTTAAATCTATATGTTGTATATATCTTAAGTCTCTTTTAAATATAAAAATTACCCTTGACGTTTTCGGTAATTACCCTAGGGGTATTGCCCAACCACCCTAGGGATGTTAGGTAATATCCCTAGGGTAGTTTTAAAATTCTTGCATTTTTCTTTCTTTTATCTTTCGGCTTCGATTGTATAGGTGAAGCTGTCTGCCCGGTAATACCCTATATTATATTCAATAGGTACATTGTTAATATCATAAACAAATCTTTTCCTTATTAATATAGGATCGCTGGATTTCATTTCCAGTTTCTCGGCAAGGGCTTCCCCTGCCAAGCGTGCCGTTATTTCTTCTTTACTGGTTTTTACTATGATATTGAATTTGTTTTCCAGTAATCCATAAAGTGGTTGGCTGAAATCCTCATCTCCGGTTAGGGGGATTGCGGGATTAAAATAAGAAATGAATGAAACAAAAGGATATTCTTTGTTTCCTCTTACTCTTTCCAATACAATGCATCTTTTATTATCTTCAGGAGATATATTGAAGAAATTACAGATTTCCTCATTAGGTTTTTTGATGCTGATGTGAAGTTCGAAATTCCGGATTTCGATACCTAACATCTTCATTTCTTGCGAAAAGCTCAGCCAGTTTTTTACTCCACCGGTAATTCCTTTCTTTACTACTTTTGTTCCGAATCCTTTCTTTCTTATTAATAGGCCTTCAAAAACAAGTTTATTAATCGCTTGCCGCAGAGTGTTTCTCGAAATACTTAATTGTTCAGACAATTGAATTTCGTTTGGCAATAATTTCCCATTTTTATATTCTTCCGACTCAATGAGCTTTCTAAGCACTTCTTCTGCCTGCACATGCAGAGGTTTACCTATGTGTGGATCTAGCTTCATATTTACACTTGTTTTGAATTTCTCTCGCAAATATACTCTTTTTTTTGAAAAAAACTTTAAAGGTTCTTTTATTTTATGGAGAAAGAATATATATTTGCACAAAATATTATATGTTCATACATAATAAAAAAGAGTAAAGCATACATAGAATTATGAGAAAAGCAAATTATGATCGATTCCCATCTACTAAAATATCGGGAACTATTGTGAGCGGATGGGAAGCTGTTTGTTCTTTATTGCAAGGACAGTTGAATGTCAATCCTGTTTTGGCGATTGACTTCTATACAGGTGTATATGAAGAAGAAGTAATAAATAGTCTGGGGTGTTTGTCGGCTTCATTGTTTATCAATACACGTGATTTGATGAAATCCGAAAATGAGATTAAAGCCATGACAGAGCGTTTTATGACCGATGACGTTTTGTTTGGCTATATAACTAATCTTGAATTAGGTGATTATTTTGATCCGGAGAAACTGGAGGAAGCACGTAAGGAGATTGCAACAACAAAGGGAAAAGTCATTGTTGTAGGTACAGGAGCTGCTATGGTTGCTCCTGCCGAAAGTGTTGTTGTTTACGCCGATATGGCGCGTTGGGAGATCCAACAGCGTTTTCGTCGCCATGAAGTAAAAGCTTTAGGAGTCGATAATCGAAATGATGCAGTATCTTTACAATATAAAAGAGGCTATTTTAATGATTGGAGAATTTGTGATAAATATAAGGAAGGATTGTTTGATAGGGTTTGTTTCTGGATTGACACCCATATTTCAGGCGAGCCGAAGATGATTGATAAAGCCACATTCTTTAAAGGTATGGAGGAAACAATTAAAACTCCGTTTCGCGTGGTTCCATTCTTTGATCCGGCTCCCTGGGGTGGTCAATGGATGAAGGAAGTTTGTGACCTTGATCCTGAAAAAGAAAATTATGGTTGGTGTTTTGATTGCGTTCCCGAAGAGAATAGTCTGTTCTTTGAAGTGAATGGGGTAAGATTTGAATTGCCATCGGTAGATTTAGTACTTTTGAAAACAAGAGATTTGCTCGGTGAACCGGTAGAAGCACGTTTTGGTAAGGATTTTCCTATTCGTTTCGATTTTCTTGATACTGTTGGTGGTGGAAACTTGAGTGTACAAGTTCATCCGACGACACAGTTTATCCGCGAAAACTTCGGAATGTATTATACACAAGATGAAAGTTACTATCTATTGGATGCCAAAGAAGGAGCAACTGTTTATCTCGGTTTGAAAACAGGCATCAATAAAGCAGACATGATTGAAGATTTGCGCAAGGCCCAAAAGGGAGAAATTGTTTTCGATGCAGAGAAATATGTAAATAAGTTACCTGCCAAAAAGCACGATCACTATTTGATTCCGGGTGGAACAATTCATTGCTCAGGATCGGAGGCATTGGTACTTGAAATAAGTTCTACACCTAATTTGTTTACTTTCAAGCTTTGGGATTGGCAACGTTTGGGATTGGATGGCAAACCACGACCTATTAATGTGGAAAGAGGAAAAGAAGTGATTGACTGGAAACGTGATACGGAATATGTGAAGAAAAATTTAGCTAACCACGTGACTGATGTTGCTGCGGGAGATGGTTGGAGAGAAGAAAGGACAGGTTTACATCCGAATGAATTTATCGAAACCCGTCGTCATTGGTTTACAAAACCTGTAACACATAAAACCAATAATAGTGTGAATGTTTTAAATTTGATTGAAGGAGAGGAAGCTATTGTTGAAAGCCCATGTGGCGCATTTGAACCGTATGTGGTACATTATGCTGAAACATTCATTATTCCGGCAAGTGTAGGTGAATATACAATATCTCCTTATGGAAAGTCTGCCGGATGTGAATGTGGCACTATTAAAGCTTATGTGAGATTTTAATAAATGAAGAATATGATGTCAACTAAATCTATTTACTATGTATAAACACGATCAACGCATTGTAATGACTTTGGATGCCGGAGGTACAAACTTTGTATTTTCTGCCATCCAAGGATGTAAAGAAATAGTGAACCCAGTTTGTCTTCCTGCCGCATCGGGTGATTTAGGTAAATGTTTGTCTACGTTGGTACAAGGTTTCAGCTTGATTAAGGAAGGATTACAAGAAGAACCGGTTGCTATTAGTTTTGCTTTTCCGGGGCCTGCCGATTATAAAAATGGAGTAATTGGAGACTTGCCGAACTTTACGGCTTTTAAAGGGGGCGTAGCGTTAGGACCTTTCTTGGAGGAAAAGTTCGGTATTCCTGTTTTTATTAATAATGACGGAAACTTGTTTGCATATGGCGAAGCTTTGGCAGGCGCATTACCTGCTATTAACGAAGAACTTGCAACTGCTGGTAATCCTAAAAGATATAAGAATTTATTGGGAATTACTTTAGGTACAGGGTTTGGTGCAGGGGTAGTTATTGATAATTGCTTATTGACCGGTGATAATGGATGTGGGGGAGATGTGTGGATTATGCGAAATAAAAAGTATCCGGACTTGATAGCAGAAGAAAGTGTCAGCATCAGAGCAGTGCGCCGCGTATATTCGGAATTAACCGGTGAAGATGCTTCGGCATTAACTCCAAAGGACATTTATGATATTGCAGAAGGCACTCGTGCAGGAAATCGTGAAGCTGCTAAGAAAAGTTTTGATGAGTTGGGAGAAATGGCGGGAGCTACTATTGCTCAAGCTTTGCATATTGTAGATGGATTGGTTGTGATAGGTGGAGGAGTAGCCGGAGCAGCTAAATATATTCTTCCCGGCATGATGAAGGAAATGAGGCGGTCTATTTCAACCTTTGCCGGGCGAGATTTTCCTTGTTTGCAGATGGAGGTTTGTAACTTGATGGATGAAAAGGATCGCAAGAAGTTTATGGAAAATAAGACTACTGTTGTAGAAGTTCCTTTTACAGATAAGAAAGTACAATATGATTGTGGAAAACGTATTGGAGTAGTTATCTCTTCTTTAGGCGCAAATAGAGCAATTGCATTAGGGGCATATACATTTGCCCTGCAACAAATAGGATTGGATTAATAGAGTATTTAAAGTTTTCAAGGAAAGAAGATTGTATTTTCAGGTAACAATCATTTTGAGTAATATAGAGTAATAATTTTAAGACAGAGCATAGTTATGAGTAAAAAGCTATTATCCTTTTTTGTGTTTGTCTGCTTAACTACGTTTGTAGCTTCTGCCAAGGTAGTATGGACAATTGGTAACGGGAATAATTCCGGTTCTGAACTGGCGTTAGGTCCATCTGATTATAAAAAGTTCTTGGCTAATGATTTTGGATATGAAGATCGTTATTTTTTGATAGGAACTTCTGTTGATAAAACAGACTTTTCTTATGTTTTACCCGGTCCCGATGATACATGGGGAGGTACTTGGGGAACTTCAGGATGGAGAACGCATGATGCCAATATCCTGTTTAACATCCAGAAAATGCCAAAGAATGGGAAATGTAAATTGGTGATTGATTTGGTTGATTCAGATCCTAATCGTTCGGTAGTTAAAGTCACTGTTAATTCCATTGAAAAGAAATTTGAAATAAAGGGGCATTCGAAAGAAACGTTGGAAGGAAATACTCAGAATGCTAAAGAACAGATTCTGGAATTCCCATTTTCTACAGCGGATTTGAAAGAAGGGGGTAATATTGTTACAATTTCTGTGCTTGAAGGTGGTTGGATTGTATTCGACCAAGTATATCTTGAAGGAGCGGATAATATTACTTTGGGAACTAATGACAAGTATGCCTTTATACGTAATATATCGCCGGCTACCTATGAAATAGAAAAAGACGGCAAGAGAGTGCAGCCTCTTTTAGTAGATGTAGAACATTTGGATGGAGCACCTCAGTTAACTGTGAAGTTGGATGGTGCAGAAGTGTTTGCTGCTGCATTGGATACATCGCGTTATATTTTTGAAGTACCGATGCCTGCTGTAAAGAAGAATAAGAAAAGTGAATATCAGGTATTTGTAAATAATCAGTTATTAGAGAAAGGAAAAGTATTGCGCTCCCCACAACCTTTGCAGACATTGGCAGATTATGTTGATACAAAAATAGGCACAGCACATTCTCGTTGGATGATTGCTCCGGGACCTTGGATGCCTTTCAGTATGGTTAAATTGAGCCCTGATAACCAAAATATGGGTTGGCAGGCAGGTTATCAACCAACTTTTGAAACTTTAGGTTGTTTTAGCCATATTCATGAATGGACTATGGGCGGATTGGGTATGATGCCTACTAATGGCAAACTTTTCACGAAAGTGGGAGATCAGTTCTGTCCGGATGAAGGTTATCGCTCACGTATTGATAAAAAGACAGAAGAAGCACCATTAGGTTTCTATAAAGTGTTCCTTACCGATACTAAAATATGGGCTGAAGTAACAGCTACAGAAAGAGCCAGCTTCCAAAAATATACTTTCCCGAAAGATAAGGATGGACGGGTAATGATTGATTTGCATATTCAAGCTGAATATGATTATAATTTACTTGATATTGAAATTAAGCAGGTTAATGATTATAGAATAGAAGGACGTAGCCATCAGATTTCACCTCGCCCTCATGTTTGGAGTGATGATGCAGATCAAGAATATGTTGTTAATTTCGTGATTGAATTTGATGCTCCGATTAAGAAAGTCGGTGGTTGGAAAAATGATCAGGTAATTGATGCTAAGCAAATTACTGGAAAAAACCTGAAAGATGCAGGTATGTATGTAGAATTTGATACAGAAAAACATCCTGTAGTTCAAGCTCGTACCGGTATTTCTTTGGTTAGCATTGCCAATGCTTCAGAGAATTTGCAAAAAGAAATTTCAGATCGCTTTGGTTGGGATTTCAATGCAGTTGTAGAAAATCAGAAAAAGGTATGGGATGATATTCTGGATCGTTTGACAATTACAACGAATGACCGCATAGAAAAAGTTCGTTTCTATACAAACATGTATCGTGCTCTTTGCCGTAATTTGTGGAGCGATATTAATGGAGAATGGATGTCTCCTGATGAAAAAATCCGTAAATTTACTAATCCGAATCATGTCGCTTTAGGATGTGATGCATTCTGGAATACATTCTGGAATCTAAATCAATTCTGGAATCTGGTTACTCCTGAATGGAGTTCAAAATGGGTAAATTCTCAGTTGGCTTTATATGAATCAAATGGTTGGCTTGCTAAAGGTCCTGCCGGTATGGAATATATTCCTGTAATGGTGGCTGAACATGAAATACCGTTAATGGTATCTGCTTATCAGATGGGGATCCGCGATTATGATTCTGAGCTGGCTTTTGAGGCTATGAAGAAGATGCAAACGACTCCTGCTACTCACGTTGCCGGTGGATTTGCAGGAAATCGTGATTTGGTGCCTTATCTTAAATATAAGTATGTGCCTATCGAGAAAGGACGTTTTTCTAATACATTAGAATATTCATATGATGACTGGACAGTGGGACAGATGGCAAAAGCATTGGGTAAATACACTGAATATGGTACATTTAATGATCGTGGTTACTGGTGGAAAAATGCAATCAATCCCAAAAACGGATTTGCTCACATGCGTGATACATTAGGTCAATTTATTCCTGACTTTGATCCGTTCCAATCAGGACGTAATCAGCATTATGTGGAAGGTAACTCTTGGCAACTTAGTTTCTTTGTTCCTCAAGATGTACCTGCATTGATTGATTTGATTGGTGAGAAGACTTTTATAGATCGTTTGAATTGGGGTTTTGAAGTAAGTGAACCTTGGAGATATAATGCACCGAATGACCAGTATTGGGATTATCCTGTAGTGCAAGGTAATCAACAGTCCATGCATTTTGCTTTCTTGTTCAATTGGGCAAAGAAACCTTGGTTGACTCAGAAATGGTCTCGTTCGATTATTGACAAATATTATGGTTCGGGTATTGCTAATGCTTACTTGGGTGACGAAGATCAGGGACAAATGAGTGCATGGTTTGTGATGGCTGCTTTAGGTTTGTTCCAGACAGATGGTGGATGTCGTATTGATCCGATTTATGAAATAGCCAGTCCTCTTTATGAAAAGGTTGTTATAAATTTGGGAGAACGTTATAATCGTGGTAAAACGTTTACTATTGAAGCCAAAAATGCTTCAAGAAAAAATAAATATGTTCAAAGTGCTATTTTGAATGGTGAGAAATTAGATAAATTCTTCTTCCCTGCTGCTGATCTTTTAAAGGGTGGTGAATTGATTCTGGAGATGGGAGATAAACCTAATAAGTCATGGGGAGTATCTTCTGATTACTAATGGAATAAATATAAAATAAAATGAAACGACTTGGTTTATTAAGTATATTGGCGAGTGTTTTCTTGTCCTGTTCTACGGTTGCTAAGGATGAAAAAGCTTTGGTAGACTATGTAGATCCGAATATCGGGACTGCACATTGTCGTTGGTTCTTTTATACTCCCGCTGCCGTACCTTTCGGAATGGCTAAATTGGCTCCTTCTACCGATGCCCATTTAGGAAATCCGGGTGGCTGGCAGGCAGTTGGATATGACTTTCGTCATACTTCTATTGAAGGTTTTGCTAATTTTCATGAGTTTCAGATTGGAGGGGTTGTTTTGGCCCCTACTGTCGGTACATTGCAAACTGTTCCCGGTGAATTAGATAATCCTGATGGAGGTTATCGTTCACGCTTTGATAAAAAGGATGAAATAGCAAAGCCGGGATATTACTCTGTTTTGCTGAAAGATTATGGTGTGAAAGCAGAATTAACTGCTATGAAGCGAGTGGGCTTTCATCGTTACACTTATCCGAAATCAGATCAATCCAATCTTATTTTTGATATTGGCAATAAACAAGGAGAGAGCGGTGAAGTAAAAGATGCCGAGGTTCAGTATTTTGAAGATGGAAGAGTGGAAGGTTATGTTGTAACCTCTCCTGTATATGTGAATATTTATCAGAAGGGTGCTGATGTACGTATGTATTTTTCTGCTGTGCTTGATAAAAAGCCTACTCAAGTCGGTACTTTTGTGAAAGATAAAGTCAATCCCGGCAAGCAAAAAGAGAATGGTGTTGGCGCAGGATTGTATCTTACTTTTGCTACAGAAGATCAAGAAGCTGTTGAAGTAAAAATAGGTCTATCATATACTTCTATAGAGAATGCTCGTTTTAACAGAGAAAATGAGGCTGCTGGTGCGACTTTTGCTGATGCAAAGGAAAAAGCTGTTGATGTATGGAATGAATCATTAGGAAGAATTACTGTGGACGGTGGAAAAGAAGCCGATAAAGTGAAGTTTTATACAGGATTGTTTCATGCTCTTTTAGGGCGCGGACTTGCAAGTGATGCTAATGGATTTTATCCTAAAAATGATGGAACAGTAGGTCGTATTGCTCTTGATGATAAAGGAAATCCCGTTCATAATCACTATAATACGGATGCGATTTGGGGTGGCTTTTGGAACTTAACACAATTATGGTCGTTGGCTTATCCCGAATACTTCTCTGATTGGATCAAAAGTCAATTATTAGTTTATCAGGATGCCGGATGGTTGGGCGATGGTATTGCTTGTAGTAAATATGTTTCTGGTGTAGGAACTAATTTTACCAGCTTAGCAATTGCTGCTGCATACAATTGTGGAATCCGTGATTTTGATATAGAAAAAGGATATGAAGCTGCTTTGAAGAATGAAGTTGAATGGAGAAACAGACTTGAAGGTGCAGGAAAAATGGATGTACGTCAATTTGTGGAAAGAGGTTATTCTCCTTACGAAGAACGATTCAATATGATAACTACCGGTGAAGGATCTGGCTTTGGAGCTTCACATACTATGGAATATAGTTTTAGTAGTTTTGCCGTATCTCAATTTGCAAAACAATTAGGAAAAGAAGAAGATTATAAACAACTTTCTAAGCTTTCTGAGGGATGGAAACTTCTTTTTGATGAAGATACTCGCTTGATTCGTCCAAAAGATACAAAGGGAAATTTCTTGAAGGACTTTGAACCGTTAGCTCCGTGGAAAGGTTTCCAAGAGGGAAATGCTGTACAGTATACTTTTTATGTTCCACATCATATTGATGAGTTAGTTGGATTATTAGGTAAGGAAACTTTTAATAACCGTTTAGACAGTATCTTCTTATTATCTCAGAAAAATATATTTGGTGGTGGAACAGAAGTTGATGCTTTTGCCGGATTAACAGCTGTTTATAATCATGGTAATCAACCTAATTTACATATTTCTTGGTTGTTTAATTTTTCAGGTAAACCTTATTTGTCGCAGAAATGGGTACATGCAATTTTAAATGAGTTTTATGGATTGGAAGGTATTCATGGTTATGGTTACGGACAGGATGAGGATCAAGGTCAGTTAGGTGCCTGGTATGTAATGTCATCATTGGGTTTATTTGATGTAAAAGGGTTGACAGAAATTAATCCTAAATTTCAAGTAGGTGCTCCTCTGTTTGATAAGGTAACCATTCGCTTGAATAAGGATTATTATCCGGGAGAGAAGTTTGTGATTGAAACAGTGAAGAATTCTGCAGAGAATTGTTATTTAAAGTCTGTTTCCTTAAATGGAAAATCTCAAGATAGCATTCAGATACCTTTTAAAGACGTAGTTAAAGGAGGTAAACTAACTCTTCAATTGGATCAGAATCCTAATTTGAATTTGACACATTAATAAGAATATGAAAAGAGATTGGTTTTATAAATCTATGGCTATGCTACCGATAATATCGGTAGCACAGTCTTCTTTAGCCCAAGATGTATTGCCAAAACAACCTAATATAGTTTGTATTTTTACAGATGATCATGCTTTTCAAACAATAAGTGCTTATGGACATCCGATTTCTAAACTTGCACCTACTCCTAATATAGACCGATTGGCTGAGAGTGGAATGCTTTTTACTCAGTCTTTTGTTGAGAATTCTATCTCAGGTCCAAGTAGGGCAACACTTTTAACAGGCTTATATAGTCATGAACACGGACAGACTCGTTTAGGTTGTTGTCTGAATACAGAAAAGACTTGGTTTACTGAGTTGTTACAGCAACAAGGCTACACAACATCGGTATTTGGTAAATGGCATTTGAATGCAGAACCTAAAGGCTTCGATTATTATGATATTCTTTTTGATCAAGGAGAATATTATAATCCTCGATTTCGTAGGCCTGATACTAATGGTCAATATATTAAAGAGAAAGGGTATGCTACGACTTTGATTACGGACCATGCCATTGCATGGTTGGATGAGCATATTTCGAAAGATAATCCGTTTTGTATTCTTGTGAATCACAAGGCTCCTCATCGAAATTGGATGGCTGATCTTCCTAATTTGACATTATTCAATGATGTGGAATTTCCGGAGCCGGAAACTTTATTTGATGATTATACAAGCAGAGGGCCACAAATGCAGACTCAAGAGTTGACTATTGACCGTCATATGGGATATGCTTTTGATTTTAAGATACCTGAGTTGAAAGATGAGCCAACTTTGCAATATATTAAAGACAGTTGGCCACTTGCAATAAGTGAAATGAATGATGAACAGCGGGCTATTTGGATGGCTGCTTATAAAGAGGAAAATGAAAAATTCTTAGCTGATCGTCCTATTGGAAAAGATTTACTAAAGTGGAAGTATCAGCGATATGTGAAAGATTATTGCAGAACTATTCGCTCGGTAGACGAACAAGTCGGTCGTTTGCTTGATTATTTGGAAAAGAAAGGTATATTGGATAATACCATTATTGTTTATACTTCTGATCAGGGCTTTTTATTAGGAGAGCATGGTTTGTATGATAAACGTTTCATGTATGAAGAATCCTTTCGTACTCCTCTTATTATTTCTTGTCCTTCTTTAGTGAAGAAACATTCTAAATGCAATGAATTAGTGCAAAACATAGATTTAGCGCCAACTTTCTTGACACTCGCTGGTGTGGAAGTTCCAAAAGAATTGCCGGGACGTTCTTTAACACCACTTTTAAAAAACGGTAAAACTAAAGAATGGCGTGATGCTTTATATTATCATTTTTATGATTATCCTGCTGTTGGTAATGTACGCAAGCATTATGGTATCCGGACAGATCAATATAAATTAATTCATTGGTATGGTGAAGGAGAAGGAGGTGATGAAAATATTGATTTCTGGGAGTTGTACGATTTGAAAAAAGATCCAAATGAAGTCCACAATGTTTATAACGATATGCGTTATAATAAGATACAGGTAGGACTGATGTTAAAACTTGAACAGATGCGTAAAAATGCTAAAGTGAAAGAAGGGTAATGTATTGAATAATTTAATCTTAAATAATGAAAAAACATAGTTCTATTTTGACGGTTCTACCCGTCCTTTTCGGTTTCTTTGTAATGGGCTTTTGTGACATTGTTGGTATTTCATCCGATTATGTGCAACGTACTTTTAATTGGTCATCGACGATGACTGGTTTTGTGCCCTCCATGGTTTTTATTTGGTTTCTGTTTTTAGGTATTCCTGTAGGAAATCAAATGAATAAATGGGGGCGTAAAAATACTGTGCTTATAAGTATGGCTATTACTGTGTTAGGGATGATTCTTCCATTATTAGTTTATAATAGTGCTACATGCATTGTTGCTTATGCACTTTTAGGTATTGGAAATGCTATCCTTCAGGTATCACTAAACCCTTTGCTAAATAATGTGATTACTAATAAAGCTTTTTTGACGAGTAGTTTGACTGCTGGGCAGGTTATAAAGGCTGTTTCTTCATTAGTTGGTCCTGAAATAGTGTTGTTGGCAGTTGCTCATTTTGGAGATGATAAATGGTATTATTGTTTTCCGATTTTGGGAGCTATTACTTTATTGTCAGCTATATGGTTAATGATGACTCCTATAAAACGGGAAGAAACGATTGCACAATCTGAAAACCTTTCAATGGGGGATACATTTGCTTTATTAAAAGACAGAACTATTCTATTACTGTTTTTAGGTATATTTTTTATTGTTGGAGTGGATGTTGCTACTAATTTTATCAGTTCTAAGTTGATGGCTGTTCGTTTTGGATGGACTATGGAACAAGTGAAGTTCGCACCACAGGTTTACTTCTTGAGCCGTACTATAGGTGCTTTACTTGGAGCTTTCTTGTTGGCACGTATTGCAGAAATGAAATATTTCCGTGTGAATATTTTGCTATGTATTATTTCTCTATTAGTGCTTATTTTAGTTGAGAATGATATAGTGAATCTTATTTGTATTGGTGGGGTTGGATTTTTTGCATCATCTGTTTTCTCTATTATTTACTCTATGGCTTTTCAGGCTCGTCCCGAAAAAGCAAATCAGATATCTGGTCTGATGATTACTGCTGTTGCAGGAGGAGGAGTTGTAACTCCTGCCATTGGCTATGCAATAGGCACTGTTGGTATTATAGGCGGTGTTTTTGTAATATTGTTTTGTGTATTATATCTGACTTATTGTGCTTTTGGAATAAAAGTAGCTGCTAAATAAATACATTTTATAATTTCAAGCCCGATGGTCTATATGAGAATATTTTGTTTCTTATTTGTATTATTCCTATATACAAATTGTATTAGTAAAGAGAATACTGCTTCTGCAGATTATATTTTTCAAACTCCTTCAGTTTCGGAGAATATATGTAGTATAAATGTGGAAAAGTTATCTTCTGAGGAACGTTTATTAATATTATCCCTTCAAGGAATAGTCAATAGAGAACAAGCAGAGATTTATACTTTTGTTAATCAGGATGCGTGGTTAATAGATTTTTATCGGAAGCATGGAACCATTTTAAATGATTCACTTTATACGGATGCATATCAGTTACTTAATCGATTTGCTAATAAGATACAAAGAATTCTTATTTGTGATTTTAAACAGCCTTATACAATTAATCTGGCTACAAATTTGGCAGGAGTGGAAGATCGAATAATTGTTTCTCCCACAATGTTGGAGCGTGTGAAGAAGATCACAGGAATAACCGATATTATGGATATGAGAAATTTGGATATTACTAATGAGAAGGAAGCTTTTCTTTGGTATAAAAAGTATATTTTTCCAAAACAAAATCATAGAATGTTATCTGTTGCAAAAGGAGGAGTTTTTATGTATGATGTATTTCGTGATTATTTGATTGAATTTAAGATTCCTGTTTTTTGGTTACCAGGTAAGAAAGATTCCGATTATGATCCTGAATATGATCAATTAGTAAAAGATTGGCTGGCAGAAACTCCTGTTAATATTCCTGTTTTAGGTTTTTGGGCAGGAGTAGAGAATGGTAAAGATATAGGGTACACAGAATTTGATGGAGTAAAACTTGTAGGATTATATGGTAAATTTACTTTGGTAAATACGTGGATTGGAAATTATAGCTATCATTCGGGTGTTTCTTCTATGTCGCAGAATTACTATCAGAAAGCTCCCCGTGAAAAACAATTTCATTCGTATGATTCTAATAAGAAATATGTGGCGTTAATAATGAATGAAAGTGGTGATGCTCCTTGTTACTTTCTTTATACCGGATTTTATCATAGGCAATGGTCTGATCCTGACCGTGGAAAAGTTGCAATAAGTTATGGCATTACTCCATCATTGCGTTTTTTAGCTCCGGGAGTGCTTGCTGATATGTATAAAATGCAAACGAAAGATGATTTCTTTTTTTGTTCTATTTCTGGTGCTGGATATTGCTACCCTTTTGAAGAATATGGTAAATTGACTGTTTCTCCATCTGCTTGCTTACAAGAATATTTTGGTAATATTACAGCAAAGAATATGTATGGACTAGATTTAGATATGCTTGGTTTATATACGCACACTGAAAATGGATGGAATTCTAATGATTATGAAATAGCCCAAAAATATATTTTTCCTATTCAGGGGTTAAATAGTGTAATTTCTGGAATGCATCGAACACAATATACAGCTGCAAATGCGCATGAATTGATAGATAGCGTTACTGTACATCATACTGTAACTTTTTGGTCGTCAGCTAATTTCCAATGGAATGATGTGAGTTTGGATGAAAAAGCGGTTGATTTTTTGGAAGATGAAATACGAACCTATGGAAAAGATGGCCAATTTATTCAGGCAATGTTTTATAGTTGGCACTACGGTCCACGACGATTGAATATGTTACGTCAACGATTAGAGAAAGAAGGATATATTTTTGTTACACTAAATGAATTCGATTATTTGTGGCGCCAATCAAATAATATCCCATAAAAGCTATAAGAAATTATTATAAATGTATGAACAAATAATCCTCTCGTTGAATTTAGGCTTGCTTAGGTTGGATAATATAAATATGTTATTGAGCTTGCAGTTCTTTGTATTAAGATAATAGGGTGATTATGCTGATATAATCTCTTATCTAATCACATTAATAGCTTTTATAAAAAGTCTATCTAGAAACTTATCCATCTTATATTACATTATTTTTTTATTATAATATATATTTTCTTCGTTTTGTTTGCAAATAATATAAAACTATTTTTTATATTTGCGCTCGTATTTATGTATGAACATATATTAGTATGAACCAATATATAAATACTCCATTAGAAGTGTTTTCAGAATTTAATTTAGTTACTAATACATTTTATAGAATGAAAAAACACATTATTGTATTCCTATTCTTACTTATAGCCACTGTAGGTAATGCCCAACGGATTACTGTTTATAAACAGTTGGACTCTGATGCGATAGGAGTTTCTGCCAGCAGCGAATTTAATAAAGGCTCATTACGATCCATAGTTAATGGAGAAGGTATGCAGGGACGTTATCATGATGCTCATAATCTGGGAAAAGGTATGTGGGTTTCTAAAGTTTCAAAAGATCGTATTCGTTATAATGAATTTACTCATGAGGGTGTTGTATGGCTTTTGTGTGATTTGGGAGGAGATAAAAATACTCCTAAAATAGACCTTATACAGATATGGAATTATAACCAGAGTGAACTTACTCGCCGTGGATTGAAGAAGGTATATATCGAATATTCTAAAGACGGTAAAAGTTGGTATTTATTGCAAAATGATAAGCTGGATTATCATATTATTCCTGAATCAGTAGGGCGTAATCCTGAAGCTGTTGATTTTAGTTTGGAAGTTTCTGGTTTGCAGGCACGTTATATTTGTATCACTGCTGCTGCAGATGGTGAAGGAAATTATTATGATCGTAATAATCCTGTTGTCATGCAAGAGGTTGCTGATATGCATCAAAATGTAGATTTTTACGGAATAAGTGAGATACGCTTTTTCCAAAAAGAATCCCTTCAAGTTGGAGCATTGGATAAATTAACAGACTTGTCATTTGTTACGGGACAAGGATATTTAAAGAGTAAAGAAGGACCTAAAAGAGAATACTACCTACATTTTAATACCCCGTTGTATTCAGGTGCGGTAATAAAATTCGAGTCAGGTGACAAGAAATGGAGTGAGGAAATTCCTGCTTCTGCAATCGGAATAGAAGATTATACAGGATGTTTTCCCGCCGGTTATATGGAAGAAACTACATCAGTAAAATTGGTATTAAATAGTCGTCAGGGATCTATATCGAAAGAATATCAAGTACCGGGTGCCCGGAAATGGGTTGTTTGTTTTTTCCCACATTCTCATTTGGATATAGGTTATACGCATCGACAAAATGATGTGATGAAGCTCCAATGGCGTAATATAGAACGTGCACTGGATTTAGCAGAACGTACAAAGAATTATCCCGATGGAGCACGTTATCGTTGGAATACTGAGGTTACGTGGCCTATTGCCGGATATTTGAAAGAATATGCAGGTACAGAAAAAGCAGAACGCCTGAAGAAAGCTGTTCGTGACGGAATAATAAATATAGATATGTCTTTAGGTAGTATATTGACAGGAATTAGCCGTCAGGAAGAGTTGATGCATATGTTTGATGATGCTCATCAGATTAGTGACATGTTGGGAGTTAACCTAAATACTGCAATGATGAGTGATGTTCCTGGACAGGTTTGGGGATTAACTACCGCTATGGCTAAGAATGGAGTGAAATATTATTCGCCCGGTCCTAACTATGTTCCTTTTTATGGAAGAATTGGAAATGACCGTGCTGCTGCTTTACATGTAAAATGGGGAGATAGACCTTTCTATTGGCAATCTCAGTCGGGCACGGATAAAGTACTCGTATGGCAAGCCGGTCGTGGATACTCTTGGTTTCATGGTTGGTTAGCTAATCGTATCGGTGTTTGTGGTTTAGAGCCTATTTGGAGTTATCTGACAGAACTTGAGACAGAAGAGTTTCCATATAATACATGTTATTTGCGATATACAGTTCATGGAGATAATGGGCCACCCGATCAATCAATGTCTGATGTGATTCGTGAGTGGAATGAACGTTATGAATCACCTCAGTTCCGGATTTCAACAACAAAGGAATTCTTTACTGACTTTGAAGCTCGTTATGGAGATCATTTACCTACTTATGGTGGTGATATGACTCCTACATGGGAGGATGGAGCAGCTTCTACTGCTCGTGAAACAGCTATGAATCGTGAAACATCGGCACGTCTGGCTCAAACGGAAGTGCTTTGGAGTATGCTTAATAAAGAACAATCCTTTCCGTCTGATAAGTTTGCTGAAGCATGGAAAAATGTAGTACTTTTTTCTGAGCATACTTGGGGGGCATCGGCAAGTGGTCCGGAACCTCACTCACAATTCACTAAAGATTTGTGGGCAGGTAAAAAAATGTATGCCGACAATGCAAATACGCAAAGCAGTGCTCTTTATAATGAAGCATTGAGTTCTTTAAATGCCCCTGACGGAAACTATATACATGTTTTAAATACAAATCTTTGGAATCGTACTGATGTTGTTACTTTAGATTCCAATATCAATTTGACAGGAAAGGATTTGATTGATGATACCGGTAAGAAGGTGGAAATACAGCGTATGCATAATGGTTGCTGGAGTTTTATTGCAGAAAATATACCGGCACTTTCCTCTGCTGTCTATCAGATTGTGCCGATGAAGAATAAAAAGATAAGAGAGAGTAATCCTTCTTCTATGATATTGGGAGAAAATCTATTAGATAACGGACTTGTTAAGGTTGAAATAGATCCCATAAAAGGAAGTATCCGCTCTTTGAAGATTTCTGGTGATACTTATGAGTATGCAGGTGGCAAAGGTTTGAATGACTATTTATATACAGGACGCATAGCTTCTGATCCACGTGGCATTGAACGTATTCAGAAGATTACGGTTCTGAATGATGGTGCTGTTGCAGCTACTTTGCGTATTGAATCGGAAGCTCCCGGTTGTAATCTTTTATGGAGAGATGTGACGGTCTATAAAGGAATAGACAGAGTTGATATTTGCAATACGGTAGATAAGAAAGATGTTTTAGAATTTGAAAACGTACGGTTTGTCTTCCCATTCAATATTGCTCAACCGGAAATCACAATGGATCTTGCTTTAAGTGAAATTCATCCGGAGAGAGAACAGTTAGAAGGGGTTAATAAGAATTATTACTCATTACAAAATGGTTTGGCAGTAGGAGACCTTGAACATGCTATTTGCCTTACTACGGTTGATGCTCCTTTTGTTGAATTAGGAACACCTTCCGGACTTGATTATCGCCTTAATACTCATCACGGTTATGGTTGGTTACAGTCTGCAAAAATCTCTCCTGTTGTTTATTCATGGGTAATGACTAATACATGGCGCACTAATTATAAAGCTTCACAAGATGGAATCACAGTATTCCGTTACTCATTGCAACCTTGTAATCCTTTAGATCTGAAACTGAAACAACGTGGTGCGGAAAGAGAGTCTGAACTTGTGGCTGTGTGCAGCAATAATCCTCAGAATGTAGAGCAACTATTCCGATTAAAAGGACGTAATAGGATTGCAGTTTCAAATATTAAACCTTCAGATGATGGAAAAGGATATATTGTTTGTCTTTATAATATGGGTAACAAGAGTGTAAATTCTGCATTTGACTGGGGGAGTATGAAAGCACATGAAGTAAGCCTCTGTGATTATCGGCAACGAATTATAGGGACATTTAACGACAAAGATTTCTGGATGAAACCTTATGAATATATCTTATTGAAAGTGACTACAAAATAAAATATTAACAAAATCCAAATTATTATTAATGAGAAAAATTGAAACTATGAACTAGTTCCGGGGCATTCTCGACTTTTATTAACCCAAAAATAATTTAATTAAAAGAAGTATGAAAAAGATTACGGTACAAAACCTTTTTAAGGTTTGGATGTGTGTAGTGATGTCTTTTATGACTATATCACTATATGCACAAAATGGCTCCATGACGGTGTCGGGTACGGTAAAAGACAGTACCGGTGAGATGATTATCGGTGCTACTGTTATCGATACAAAGACTCAGAATGGATGTGTAACTGATATGGATGGGAATTTTTCTTTATCCGTAACTCCTGGTTCATCGATAAAGATTAGCTATATCGGTTATGTGACGCAAACTATTATAGTGAATAAAAATAAAAAACGCTATGATGTAGTGCTGCAAAGCGATAATATCATGGTTGATGAATTAGTTGTGGTAGGTTATGGTGTACAAAAGAAACAGACATTAACCGGTGCAGTATCCGCTGTGACTAATAAAGATATTGTTTCTACTAAAAATGAAAACCTTCAGAACATGCTGACTGGTAAAGTAGCAGGTTTGCGTGTTGTTCAAAACTCCAGTGAACCGGGTGCTTTCGGTTCGGTAATGGATATTCGTGGTTTGGGAACTCCTTTGGTTGTGATTGATGGTATTCCTCGTGATAACATGGCACGCATTGATCCCGAAGATGTAGAAAGTATTTCGGTATTGAAAGATGCTTCGGCTGCTATCTATGGTGTACGTGCGGCCAATGGTGTAATCCTCATTACTACTAAAAAAGGAACACAGGGTAAGGCACAGATAAACTATTCCGGCAGTTATAGCTGGCAGAAACCATCTAATTTCCCGGACTTGGTAACTTCACCGGAATGGATGACACTTTCTAATGAGCTTGGTCGTCATAATGTAGATGGCGGCGGTGCAAGTTGGACAGACGAACAAATTGCCAATGCGGAAACTACTGATTGGAAATCTGCTGTAATGCGTAATACAGCTCCTCAAACACAACATTCGCTTAGTGTTTCGGGTGGTACTGACCGTGTGAGCTATTATGCAAGTTTTGGTTATCAATATCAGGGTAGTTTCCTACAAACCAATGCTCTCAATTATGACAAATTTACATTGCGTAGTAATTTGTCGGCGAAGATCACTAATCGTTTGAAGTTAGATGTGAATATTTCAGGATTAATGGACGAACGCAATACTTCTGCATATGGCGCATGGGATATGATTCGCGGCCTTTGGTTGATGCAACCGATGGACCCTGTTTATCAAGAAGGAGGAGAAGGGCGTTATACACAACCTTCTAATTCTACATTGATGAATCCTGTGGCTATGATGAATGTTGATGATGTAGGATATAATAAATATAAGAGTAAATGGTTTCAATCAAGTATGGTGCTGACTTATGATGTTCCGGGAGTGGATGGATTGAAGGTTAAAGGTCTTTATAGCTATGACTTCATCATGAATGATAATAAAGAATTTAAAAAGAAGTGGAGTTCTTATCGTGGTAATCAGGAATATGTTCGTAATAACCCATCAAAGGTAGGTCGTACTTATTATTCTAAGGATAATACTCTTTGGCAGGTAGAAGCGAATTATTCCCACAACTTTAAGGGACATAATGTAAATGCCATGTTACTTTTTGAACAATCTACTTATAAAGGAGATAATTTCAATGGAAATAAAGAGTTGTCTGTTCCTATTGATCATGTTTTTGCTGGAAATGCATTAAATCAAGTATTTGGGCAGAGCACAGATGCAGATAAATTTTATGATCGCGCTAATCAGGCTTTAGTTGGTCGTGCGGCTTATGATTATCTGTCCAAGTACTTAATTGAATTTTCATTCCGTTATGAAGGATCTTCTAAGTTTCCGGCAAATTCACGTTGGGTAATGTTCCCTTCTGTTTCCGGTGGTTGGCGTATTTCTGAAGAAGCTTTTTGGAAGAATTCTGCTTTGAAATTCATTAATAATTTCAAAATCCGTGCATCTTATGGTAAAATGGGTGATGACGGAGCTCTTGATTATCAGTTTCTAACTGGATATAAATATCCAGCCGGTGGTTCTGCAAATGCTATGCCGGGTGGTGCTGTTTTTAATGGTGAATTCATAAATGCTGCCGCAACTAAAGGATTGCCCAACTATGATATATCATGGATTGAAGCTAAGACATTTGATATTGGTGCAGATTTAGAAGCATGGAATGGTTTATTGGGTATTTCTTTTGACTATTTCCGTCGTGATCGTGACGGTTTATTGGCTACACGTAGTACAAGCATACCGGGTATTGTAGGAGTTTCTTTGCCTCAAGAAAACTTGAATGGTGACTTGACTCGTGGCTTTGAAATAGAAGTAAGCCATCGCAATCATATCAATGACTTCTATTATGAAGTAAAGGGAAATATGTCTTATGCACGTTCCATGAATAGGTATGTAGAAGGTGCACGTAAAGGAAACTCTTATTTGAACTGGAAAGAAAACTCTAACGACCGTTATACTGATATTTGGTGGGGTTATGGAGATGCCGGACGTATGACAAGCTGGGATGAGATTTATTACAATCCGGTTTATATAGGCCGTGGCTCATTACCGGGTGATTATAATTATGAGGACTGGAATGGTGACGGTTGGATCAATGACTTGGATGTTCATCCATTGACCAACTCCGGCGATCGTCCATTAATAAACTTCGGTCTTACTCTTAATGGAAGTTGGAAAGGTATTGACCTTAATGTTTTATTGCAAGGAGCAGCCAAGCGTCATATCTCTTATGCAGAGTTGCTTTATAATCCACTGTGGGCTAATACCAATGCTCTGTCGCAGTTCATGGATCGTTGGCATCCTGTAGATAACCATGCCGATCCTTACAATCCATCTATAGAGTGGGAAAGTGGAAATTATGCATATACAGGTTCTCTTCCTAATTCAAACTCTCCGTTCAATATGCAAAACGCAGCTTATTTGCGTTTAAAAACTATTGAATTGGGATATACTCTTCCTAAAGTATGGTTGTCGAAGATCGGAGTCAATAACCTTCGTGTTTATCTGAGTGGTTATAACCTGCTTACATTTACAAAGTTGAAATATTGTGATCCTGAGTTTCCTTCAACAAGTCAGGGGTATAACTATCCGTTGAACAAAACTATCACAATAGGCGCAAACGTTAAATTCTAATCGTAAATTGAAACTATCATGAAATTTAAAAAATATATATTAGCATTATGTGTAGGAGTATTTACTTCCTGCGCAGATTTGGATATTCCGCCAATGAATCTTCTTTATGATGAGGATGTTTTTGGTACAACGGAAGGCGTAAGAAGTTACATGGCACGTTTATACAGTACGCTACCGGTTGAAGATTTCCGTTACTCTCATGCAAACATGTTTTTCTCTGGAGGAGCTAACTATGCTCAGCCTTCTTGCCTTACAGGTGAAGCTGTAAGTCGTGACACTCACGGAGCGGAAATTGAGAAAGCTAATTATTGGGATGCAGCTTATGCATTGATTCGTGAGATAAATTATTTCATTGAAACTCTTCCTCAATATAGTAATGTGCACAGTGCTGGCAATATGGAAAGTATGTTGGGTGAGGCCTATTTCTTACGTGCATATACATATTATGCTTTGGCTAAACGTTTTGGTGGTGTGCCTATTGTTAAAACAGTAATTGATTATCCTGTTAGTGTTTCAATCCCCGAAACCATGTTATATAGGGATTCGGAAGAAGCTACTTGGGATTTCATTTCCAGTGATTTGGATTATGCAATGCAACATTTGGCAGCGAGCAACACCAAAGGACGTGCCAACAGATATGCTGCTGCAGCATTGAAGTCACGTGCTATGCTGCATGCCGGTACTATTGCTAAATACAACGAAGTAAATGAAGTATATAACAATGCGCGCATCTGTGGCATTCCTGCCGAACGTGCAAACGATTATTTCAAGCAGGCTTATGCGGCTTCTAAAGAAGTAGATAAAGGTGGATATGTACTTTATAAAGATGAATGGCAGCCTGATAACAAGGAAGCTCAATATAATAACTTTGTGAATATCTTCTTGAAAGATACAAAAGAAAACATCTTTGTGAAATATTTCTTATATCCTGATTGTGTACATTCATTTGATTGCTTTGCACAACCTACCCAGACTTCTACCGGAGGCAGTAATACCGAAATATGCCCGACTCTTGATTTCGTAGAAATGTTTGAAGGATTTGAAAAGGATGCTGATGGACATTTTGAAAATATGGATGCTGACGGATATTATAAACTCTATTCAACAACAATGGAACCGTTTGTGAATGCCGAACCTCGTTTGCGTGCTACTGTATTGTTACCGGGTGATATGTTTAAGAATCAATCTATTGAAATACGCCGTGGTATCTGGGTAGGTGAAGGTGATAAGATTTCTCCTTTATTACCTGTAGGTACATATAACTTTTATGATGATTATCCTCTTTATAATAATGATGCAACAAGTTTACTGAAACTTGCAAGCCGTGAATCTCAGAATACAGATGCAAATGCTATTACATTGAAAGATGGATCGAAAATGAAACGTGCAGGTAAAAGTGGAACAGTTAAGAATCAAGAAATTGGATGTACGGTATCCGGTTTCCTATTACGTAAATATTTGAATCCGAATCAAGAAAATACTAACTGGAACCAATCGACTCAGGCTTGGATTGACATCCGCTATGCAGAAGTGTTGCTTAACCGTGCCGAAGCTGCTGCCGAATTGGCTGCTGCCGGGATAGCTACCGATGAAACTTCGGGAGATAACTATCAAGATGAGGCTTACAGATGCATCAACCTTATCCGCGACCGTGCAGGTGCTACTCTATTATCTTCATCGGCAGATGTTACAATAGACGTGGTACGTACCGAACGCCGCAAAGAATTGGCATTCGAGAACAAAACATATTGGGATTTGAAACGCTGGCGCATTATCGACAAAGAACAGTCTACCAGAACTTACAGAACTCTGCAACCGTTCTTTGCTGCCGATGCCATGAAATACTTCATGGACATCAAGTATCAGGAACAAGGTGGCAAAGTTTATACATTCGATACCCGTAATTACTACCAGCAGATTCCTAACAGTGAAATTACAAAGAATCCCAATTGCAAACAGAACCCGGGTTATTAGTCAAATTTTAAATGTACAGTTATGAAAAGAAATTTTATATATCTGATGTTATTAATGGTTTCCCTCGCAGGGCTTACTTCATGTGAGGCAGACAATTATGATGGCCCGGAAGAAACTTTCCGTGGAGCTTTTATAGATAAAGACACAAAGCAGCCTTTCCAAACTGCCATTGGAAATACAGGCATTCGCATCCGCATGATGGAATATAGTTGGAGTGACACGCCTCAACCTTATGATTTCAATTGCATGATGGATGGTACATTCAATAATACCAAGATTTTCGCAGGTAATTATGGCATTATTCCCGAGGGTGCATTTGTGCCTCTCGAAGAAGAAATAATAGATATAAAAGGAACAGTGGAAAAGACTTTTGAAGTTGAACCCTTGTTGCGTCTTGAATGGATTGGCGAACCGACAGTGAATGCAGACGGAAGTGCCGATATTAAAGTGAAGATAACACGTGGCACTACCAATCCGGACTATCAGCAAGCAGTTGCCGAAGCATGGTTGTTTGTGAGTGAAACTAGTTATGTAGGCGATTTCAGTTTCAGTAACCGTTTCTCCACCCAGTTAACGGGAGCATCTGTTAACGATATTTTGGATAAGGAAATTACCATCCGCACTAAAGGACAGTTTCCGGAATACTCACGTAAATTCTTCTTACGTGTCGGTGCCCGTACCACCAAGCAGTTTAGTGGAGTGAACCGTTACAACTATACCACAATAAAAGAGATCACGACCATAGCACGTTAAGCGAAGCAAGATATTGAGTTGGTTTAAAATGCAGAATATCCCGGTGCCAGGCAATCAATGTCGGCCGGGATATTTTTTTATCCTGATGCTTTTAATTTCCCATTTTCATTTTTTTATTGTATGTTTGCTGTAGAAAAACATATAAAATTCATACTATTGTAGCAATAAAGATGGCATAAATCCATAATTTTGTTGACCAAGAACTAAAATCAATGCATGTTTCAAGTTTTAAATAACCTGGATAATCAGGAACGTTTTTCTCAGTTATATTCGATGTATTTCATGAAAATGCTTCGTTTCTCTCAGGCTTATGTAGGGACGGAGGAAGATGCAAAGAATATAGTGCAGGACGTTTTTCTCTATCTTTGGGAACATATCGAGGTGCTTGATACAGTCAATAACACAGATGCATTCCTGTTTACTTTGATTAAAAACCGTTGCTTGAATTTCATAAAACACAGGCTTTATGTGGATTCTCACAAACAATCCCTGCAAGAAGTGGAGGAAGAAGAAATGCAAATGAACCTGTATGCGTTGGAGCAGTTTGATGAAAACCTCTGTTCGGTGGAGGATATGGAACGGCAACTTCAGAAAGTGATAGATGCTTTGCCTGAACGTTGCAGGCAGATATTCATGTTGAGCCGCATGGACGGTCTGAGATACAAGGAAATTGCAGCCCGGCTCGAGATTTCTGTGAATACGGTAGAGAACCAAATATCTATTGCCTTGAAAAAGATACGGTTAGAGTTGAAAGAATACCTTCCTCTGCTGCTTTTTGCTGTCTGACGATTAATCATAAAAACCTCTTTTCTCAATATAAATGAAAACCTGCCTTCATCGCTTTCACCTTTAACGGAAACCACTTGCTTCCGCTTTCATCGCTTTCATAAAAACGAAGGGACGTTTTTGGAAAACGTATGGACGTTTGAGTGAAAACGTGCAGTCGTATTTAAAATTACCCTTGAAGTTTTTGGTAATTACCCTAGGGATATTGTCCAACCACCCTAGGGATGTTGGGAAAGATCCCTAGGGTAATTATTCAATATTTGCCAAGCCGTTTGTTGTAAATGCCAAGTTGTTTAAAGAAATTACAGGTGGCTGGTGTAATAGCAAGATAAAGCTAATTTCTGGTTATTAATCGGTTGTTTAGTATCAACCGGAAGATATTGTCTCTGAAATTTCGGGCTACGGGTATCTTGTAAGGAGGTATAGCTAACTGATTACCGTCAATGGCAGTAACCTTTTCAATGTTTACAATATATGAACGGTGAGTCTGCCGAAAAATATCCTGTGGTAATGATTCATAGAGTTGTTTCAAAGTGGTGTACACCACTTCTTTGCCTGAAACGGTTTGAATAACTACATAGTTTTCCATGCTTTCGATAAAGAGAATATCTTTGAGCAGAATCTTTTTTAACAGCTTGTCGCTTTTCACAAAGATATAATTATTATCTTCCTTTGGCTTGGTGTGTAGCAGATCATAAACCTTATTGACTGATTTTATAAAACGCTCAAAAGATACAGGCTTTAAAAGATAATCCACTACATCAAGTTCATAACCTTTAAGGGCGTATTGCTCATAAGCTGATACAATAATTACTTTGGGTGGATTCTTTAGGCTCGATAACAACTCCAATCCCGTTATCTCAGGCATTTCAATATCAAGAAACAGAAGATCGGCTTTTTCGGTTTTCAGCATTGTGTTAAGTTGGATAGCATCTTCGCACTCTCCAACCAAGGTGAGGAAATCTACAGTTTCGATATACTCACGCAGGCCTTTTCTTGCCATCGGCTCATCATCTGTAATAATACATTTTATTTTCATATCAATCTGTGCTTATGGTTAATCTGGTAACAAACATGTTTTCTGCTTGTTTGATTTCCAAGTTATATTTACCCGGATACAAAAGGTCAAGTCTCCGCCTTAAATTCTCAATGCCTATTCCTTTTTCCTTCTTGTTGTTGCTATTTGAGGATTGGGATATTGAGTTTTTTATCTCAAATTGAATCCGGCTCCCGTTTAATTTCATCTCCAGTTGTATTCTGTATTCGCCTCTCACATATTTAAATGCATTCTCAATCAAGGGCTGAAATAGGAGTGAGTGTATTTTCTGTTCTTTCAACTTCGGATCGAAGTACATGTCGAGGATAAGTCTTTCGCTCACTCGTAACTGCTGAAAAGCAATATATGATTTCAGGTAATTTATTTCCTGTTCCATGGTCACTTCTTGCTCTATGTTGTAGAGTTGATACCGCAACAGGTGAGATAACTGTTCGATGCTCTGTCTGGCTTCCTTGTTTTCTTTATCTACTTGAAAATAAATAGTGTTTAAAGCATTGAATAGAAAGTGCGGATGGTATTGTGATTTCAGGAATTTCAGTTCGGTTTCCAGTTGATTGACTTTTATTTTTTCCAGTTGAAGGCTTTGTTCTATAAAGCTTTCAGATAAAATTCTATTACGTACCAGTATGTAATATAGGAACAACAGAAGGGACACTACTATATTAATCAATACTGATTCTACCCATTTGAAACTCTCGTTCTTATTAATATAAAACTGAATAAACGTATGTAGGATATTCAAGAGTGTGAAGTTTATCAGAAAAACCAATATATATTCTTTCCAACTTGCTTTCTTTTTATCTTTGCTCTTATTAATAAAATAGTGAGCTATTCGTTGAAAAATATAGCTTCCGAGATAGAAAGTGACAACGGTTATAGCTATGGCTTGCAGACGTGCTTTTAAGGCAAATGAATTAAACTCCCATATTCGTTCATTATAAGCTATATCTACAACAATAAACATGCATATCGTAAATGCAAATGCTATCAAGAAGTTGGTGATCCATTCGTGCTTTGAGTTCATTTGTTATTGCTTTTCTGTTAATTCTATAAACCTATTCGCTTACTTTCTTCTATTCTGTTCTCACTTTGAGACTTTTTAATCTCTTTGCCGCGATTGAACCGATAGCTGAGCGAAATTCCTATCGTTCTGCTGTCATTCTTTTCTTTAGACGTGTAATACAGATAGTTGGTATCCATAATTACGCGGGGACGATTGGAATGAAAGATGTCATGTGCGTAAATATACAAACTAAATTTATCTTTGAAAAGGTTTTTGCGAACTCCGAGAGATACATTCCATAGAGGTTTTACTCTGGTTTGTCCTTCAATCATCTCACCGCTGTAGAACCCGATGGCTTCCGCACCCCAGCCGTATGGTAATGAAAATTGATTGCTGACATGCAGCACGGGTGTCACAACTTCGTTTCTAAAA
The DNA here is from genome assembly GCA_902492205.1 of uncultured Bacteroides sp. GTDB lineage: Bacteria > Bacteroidota > Bacteroidia > Bacteroidales > Bacteroidaceae > Bacteroides. The sequence continues at coordinate 165,743 of CABUKU010000003.1, forward strand.
GTATTTCCGGACATCATCCAATTGAACTGTTTGTAAGTCAAAGAGCCATTTATGTGAGCTGCCCACCAGTTAAAAGGTTTCAGATTGTTTAATCCTATTCTTAATCCGAATGAATCATTGTTTGATAGGTTTAGCGGCATAATCAATACACGATTATTGTCTTCAACGAAAAAACTAAACGAGATAGGGCTTTTCCTATGAGTATAGAATACATTGAATGAATATCGTCTTCTGAGCAACCATGAAATTTCTATATTGTCTATTAACTCTGGCTTCAGTTCGGTATTTCCTTGTTCATATAAAAACTGATCTCTGACTTCAACGAAAGGATTCATATTTCTGTAATTGGGGCGAACAATGCGACGGCCATATGCCATAGAAAGGCTATGGTTCTCAGAGAGTTGATATTGCGCCATTAAAGTAGGGAAAAGGTACATATATCTTTTACGGAAACTAGTGTCTTGAATGGTTGAACTATAAATGTTCTTTGTATATGTATTTTCCAATCGCAAGCCCATTTCTGTTGAAAACCGGGAAGACCATTTGGAGTTTAATTGAATATATCCTGCGTTAATATTTTCTTTGTACGCAAAGTCACTGCTAAGATTACTGTTCATTTTCCAGTTTCCATCAATCAAATCCTTGTATGATGCTTTGCTGTCTATGTTTACAAAAACAGATTTAATTCCGGCGGCTATTCTAAACTTTTTAGATATATCATAACTGAAATTAGTTTGTCCGCTGTACATTTTAATATCATTCTTTGCTTTGCCCGACAATGTATCTTCTTTTAATGGACTGATATAAGTCAAAAAAGAGGACTTTAACAACTGGTCATCATTCTGGTCGAAAAGTTGATAATCAAAAGCAGTGTCCCATTTGCCTGTTTGGGCAAATTTATAAACTATGTTGGCTCCTCCTATGATATTGGTGTAACTATAATCCATTGTGTTGAGTGCTGTTAAGGTAGAGTCACTTTGAGCTTTGTCATTATTAAAGAAATCTGATATGGTAAGTTCTTTTTTATTTCTGTTCAGCCAGTTGGATGAAAAGTAGGTTCCGGCAGTTAGCTTATCCGAGAAGTCATAATCTATTCCCATTTTTACATAGTGTCCCTTATATTGCCTATGAATATCACTTACAAAGTCTTTTCGCAGTTCAAGCGGTTTTGAGGTTATAGGATCTATGTAATGTCCGGAGACTGATAACTCTATATAATCTTTTCCGAAGGAATAAGAGTAGTCGGCGCCGATACTCAATTTGTTATGGCGATAGCTCAGGGTTAAACTTTCATTTCCTTTGGTATATTTTCCTCTTTCCAAACCGGAGGATACTGCAATATTTATGCCTTGTTCCTTAATTTTCCTTTTTTGAATATTAATAATACCCGAACTGCCCGAAGCATCATATTTTGATGACGGCTGGGATATTAGTTCGATATTTTCTATTGAACTTGTGGGGATGGAACGCAGATAATTGATCAGATTTTCTCCCGACAGATAAGTAACCTTGTCATTAACCAAAACATTTACACCTGATTTTCCATTTAGAACAATTGTCCCGTCATTTTGAATGATAACTCCCGGAAGTTTTCTTAATGCGTCTAGTATATTACCATCTGTACTCAATAAGGCAGATGACAGGTTGATTGTCATTTTCCCATGTTCAATCTTAGCCGGAGAGCGCTTGCCGGTTACGGTAACAGTAGATAATATATAAGAATCTTCTTCTAAAATAATGTCATCCAACTTAATATTTGTGTTTTGCACAGTTTGTAGTGGCATATTTATTTTTTTATACCCGACCATTGACAAGGAAAGAATATACTTGCTTGGTTTGCTATTTGTAATTTCAAATTGTCCCTCCAAATCAGAACTGGTACCTGCTATATAAGTAGAATCGGCAGGCTTTAATAACAGTATTGTTACGCCGGCCAAAGGTGAGTTATCTTTATCTGTAATTTTACCAGATATTACCGATTGTGCGGATATGCTGATTGTCTGAGTAAACAGTACAATCAAGAAAAAGATTATTTTAAGAGTTTTCATTATTTAATTATTTTAATTGATTTCCGGCCCAAAACTACTTCTGTGTTCAGCCGCACTCAAATTAATCTGACGAATGGGATGGTTTACTTGATGAAATGATAAAAGCCATATTATTATATTAAGGTGCAAACAGAGATTTAATGATTCTGAAACAGGATTTCAGTTTGTTGTCGTTTATTTTGCAGCTCTAAATAAAAAGCTATAAAAAAGTAGAAAAATGTTTTGGTGGTAAACGAACATTGGGTTGTCTTCTATATAAAAGCTAATGATACACCGATTATGATGACGGATGATGAATTGACGAAAAGAGAGCTTGCGAGATTAAAGAATGCTTATGCGCTCAGCGGTCTTCTTCCACAAGAAGGAGATAAGGAACGTACACGCCAAGGTTTGAAAGAACTGAATGAAAGGATCGTTCAACGCTCACATCGTCGGTTACGGTTGAATATAATGAAATATGCGGCAGTTATCTGTCTGTTGGTTGTCGGCACATGGTTTATTACTTACTTATATGTTTCCGATGATAGTGAAACACTGTTTACCGAGATAAATGTTCCTAAAGGACAGCGGGTGAACATAGTGCTTGCCGATGGAACATCTGTGTGGTTAAGCCCGCGTTCTAAAATAAAAGTTCCGAATGAGTTTAAGCAAGCCAATCGGGTTGTGGAGCTGGACGGAGAAGGTTTCTTTGAAGTGACAAAGAATGTGGAGCATCCTTTTATAGTAAAAACCGGAAAATACAATGTAAAGGTACTGGGCACGCGCTTCAATGTGTTTGCCTATTCCGAGAAGTCCCGTTTCGAGACTTGCTTGGTCGAAGGTTCTGTCTTGGTATATAACCGGGATAATGAGAAGGACGGGCTTTATTTGAAGCCCAACGAGAAAGTGTCTTTGGAGAACAACCGGTTGGTAAAGTCTGTTTCCGATTTCAATAATGAAAAATACTTGGAAAGCGGAGTATTCTCTTTCCAATCCAAGCCTTTTATTGAAATATTGGAATACCTGTCTTTGTGGTATGGCGTACAATTCGAGGTGGAACGCAGTGTTGCCATTTATCGCAAGATTTCAGGTAAGTTCCGTCAGAGCGATGAGGTGGATAATATTTTGAGGGCTTTGCAGGGAGCTCATTCATTTAACTTCAAAAGGCTCGATAACGATAAAATTCAAATCTTTTAATATTATGTAAAACCTTTAAATAACCTGGTGCCTATGATAATATAAATGTCATTTATTAATGATAGAGCTCAATATAAAAAGGGTAAGTGCTGGTACCACTTACCCCGATGGTAAAGAGTTAATCTATCACCGCTTTGAAAACAGATTATAATATTAACTTCTAAAACATCAACAAAGTTATGAAAAAAAACTTGTTGCAATCATTTTATGTCCTTAAACAATCTAAATTAGCCCATATTATTTTAATTATGAAGCTATCTGTCTTTTTTATGTTCCTGATGGTGTTTCAGTTACATGCTGTAAATGCCAATTCACAGGAAGCACGGATAAACATACAGAAAAACACACTTTCTTTAGGTGAGTTGATTTCTGAAATAGAGAAACAAACGGAATATTTGTTTGTCTATACAGACAATGACATAGACCTTGCTCAAAAGGTGAAACTCAATGCAAAGAATGCTTCGGTAAAACAAATTCTGACCGAGGTATTGAAGAATAATCAATTGGTTTATAAATTCTCTAATAATTATATCTCTTTGCGCCATGCCACGGCCAAGCAAATAGAAGCTGTTGAGAATACATCTGCTGTAAGCCAGCAGAAAGTGACGGTGACGGGAGTTGTTAAAGATGCTCAGGGATTAAGCATTCCGGGAGCTAACATAGTGGTGAAAGGTACTACTACCGGAACCATTACCGATATAGACGGTAATTTTAGTCTTCAAATACCTGTTGGCAGTATTGTCGAAGTAAGTTATGTGGGTTATGTAACCAAAGAAGTTAAGGTAAATAGTGCCAAACGTTTGAATCTGGTGCTCGACGAAGATGCTCAGGCTCTGGAAGCAGTGGTGGTAGTGGGATATACTACGCAGAAAAAAGCTGACCTTACCGGTGCCGTTTCTTCTGTGAAAGTGGCGGGGTTGAATGACTTGGCTGTTACAGGTATCAATAATGCGCTGCAAGGCCGTATGTCAGGTGTGACAGTTATGCCGAGCAGCGGTGCTCCGGGTGCTACCACTTCCGTGCGTATTCGCGGTATGGGAACATTCGGTAACAACGAACCTCTTTATGTTATCGACGGTATGCCTGCCGAAAACATGAATGACATCAACCCTTCCGATATTGAGCGTATTGATGTTTTGAAAGATGCTGCATCGGCAGCCATTTACGGATCGAGAGCTGCAAACGGTGTGGTAATCATCCAGACAAAGAAGGGTAAGAGCGGTAAAGTGAATGTGGCTTTCAATACTTATCACGGAGTAGCTACTCCTCAGAAAATGCTAAAGCTCCTCACAGCCAAACAGCGTAATATGATTCATTTGGAAGCTTATCAGAATGCAATAGATGACGGGAGCTTGAGTATCAATCCGGGTAGCAATGATCCTCGTGATTATTATTACAGTGATTATGCGCAGCAGACACGTACTAATTGGCAGGATGAAGTTTTTCAGAATGCTTATCAGGGAAACTATGACTTGGCAATATCAGGTGGTACCGACCGCATTAAATATAATATCATGGGAGGTCATTTGACACAAGACGGTATTGTGAAGAAGAGCGGCTTCAACCGTACTACTTTCCGCATCAATACAGAAATTGAAGTTATTAAAGGCTTGACAGTTGCCGAGAACTTAATGATCTCTCATTCCAACCAGAAGATTGTGCCGGATATGGGTTACTTCTCTGGAGCCATTACCTCCGCTTTGCTTTTTGATCCTGCTGTTCCCGTTTATGCCGAAGGCGGTGGCTATAGCGGAGTGGGTGAGTTAGCTGCCGATTTGAGAAACCCGGTGGCAATTGTTGACCGTGCCGATCATAAGAAAGTACGTGACCGCATCTTCGGAAATGTTTATGCTCAATATAATTTCTTGAAAGACTTTACCATTAAAACCGATTTCGGTTATGATTGGTCTAAGTGGAGTGATAAAGAGTTCAATCCTAAGTTTTTGGAGCCGGGAGGCAAGAGCGACACGAACCAGTTAACACAGAGGGATTGGATTGGTAGCCGTTGGATGAATACTACTACTTTAAAGTTTGATAAGAAGATTAAAAGACATCACGTGATGGCTTTAGCCGGTTATTCTTATGAAGCATATAACATGGAGTTTACAAATACTCGTGGTTCCGGTTTCGTATCCGAAGATACTTCTCAGCGTTACATGAGTGCTGCTACCAATATATTGTGGGCACAGGGAGGACGTGAAGAATGGGCATTGTTATCTTACTTCGGGCGTTTGGACTATTCGTTTGCAGACCGTTACTTATTATCTGTAAACTTCCGCTCAGACGGTTCTTCCAAGTTCTCAAAAGATAATCGTTGGGGATATTTTCCGTCAGTTTCTGCCGGATGGCGTATTTCGGAAGAGCCGTTCTTCGAACCTGCCAAAAAGGTTGTCAGCAATTTGAAGATTCGCGGTAGTTGGGGTAAACTGGGTAACCAGAATATTTATAGTAACTATCCGACGAAGACTATCATCAACAACACGACAGACGATGATGGTTACAATGTAGTGTTTGGTAAAGGCGGAAGCTATGTCACTGCCGGACGTTACGAAGCAACTATGGCTAATCCGGATTTGAAATGGGAGGTTACTACACAAACCGACTTGGGATTGGATGTTACTTTCTTCGGTAAATTGGATTTGGGACTTGATTATTATAATAAGGAGTCAACAGATGTATTGATTCAAGTTCCGGCTCCTTCATTGGCTGGCGTAACAAGCGATCCTTGGCAGAATGCTGCAAAAGTACGTAACCGTGGTTTCGATGCAAATATAGCATATCATACAAATGTCAAAGGTTTTGATATTAATGCTTATGGTAACATCAGTACTGTGAAAAATGAGGTATTGGCTTTAGGTAATGGCAGCAGTGCTATCTTTACAAGCTCATACCGTGGAACCAATATAACACGTACCACTGTTGGCGAGCCTATTGCTCATTTCTTCGGATATAAAACAGACGGAATCTTCCGCACTCAAGATGCTATCGACCAATATCTGAATAAAGACGGTGAAAAAATACAACCGGATGCTCATTTGGGAGATCTTAAATTTGTGGATGTAAACGATGATGGAGTGATTGACGATAAAGACAAAACAAATCTTGGTAACGGATTCCCTGACTTTACTTATGGTTTTGGAGCTGATCTCGGTTATAAAGGTTTTGATTTGAATTTCTTCTTCCAGGGAGTGGCGGGATATGATATTCTTAATGCAATGACTTTTGAAGGAATGTTTGTGGATATCCGCTATAATCAGTTTGCCGATATCATGGATCGTTATCATCCTGTTAATAATCCTAACGGAAATCTGCCACGCGTAATTATCAGTGACCGTGACAAGAATAACAATAGCAAACCATCTGATTATTATATCAGTAGCGGTGACTATTTGCGTTTGAAGTCATTGACTTTAGGATACACATTCGATAAGAAACTAACACGTAAAATAGGTTTAGAGAAATTACGTATTTATGTAACAGGACAGAATTTGTTTACTATAACCAAATATAAAGGTTATGATCCCGACTTGGGTGATACTTCTGCCAGCGAAACAGATCATTTCGGTGTAACGGAAGTGGGGGTGGATCGCGGTCAATTCCCTCAAGCGAGAACTTTTATTGTCGGTGCTAATATTAATTTCTAAATTTATTTGATTATGAGAAAATTATATATACTATTTATTCTGCCTTTATTGTTATCTGCTTGCGATTTAGACAGAGAACCGTATGGAATTTCTGATTACTGGAATACTGAGGCAGACGTAATGATGGGACTCGATGCTGCCTATGAGCCTTTGTATTTTGAAGATGGTTTCGGGCGCGGATTGTGGTGGCTTGATACTGCCAGTGATGATATGACAATGAACCGTAATTTTACGGAAATAACCAGTTTGACGAATTTCACAGCCGATGGAGCTGTCAATGCATCTGGTAACTTGTATGATAATTGGCAATTCATGTACCGCATCATCCGTCGTTGCAACGATGTTATGAAGTATGCCGAATTAGTAGATATGACCAAAGAAAACAAGGACATTGCTCTTGGAGAGGCAAACTTCCTTTGTGCGTTCAGTTATTTCTACTTGGCAAAGAGATATGGCGGACTTCCTTTTTATGATTATAAAACTCCTGAGGATGTGAATAAGAAACGTGAAACGAAAACGGAAACTTATACACGTATTGTCGGTTATTTAAATACTGCTATTGAACATTTTGAAGCACAGTCTCTGTGGAATCGTACCGGTAAAGATTTGGGAAGACCAAACTTAGGTGCGGCTTATGGATTATTGGCTAAAGTATATGCTCATTGGGGAAAATATGATAAGTGTAAAGAGGCTACTCAGAAAGTAATCGGCAAATATACTTTGGATACCACCAATAACAATGGTTTCGAACATCTGTTCTCACCGGATGGTGAAGACCATGAAGAAGTTCTTTTCAATCTGGTTTGTAATCCGGTGCGTCACCAAGGAACCGTGTCTTCTATTATTTTGCTGTCATTCGCTTTGAGCGATGGTGCCGGATGGTCGCAGTTTGCTCCGACAAAGAGCTTGTATAAGGCTTTTGATAAGGGAGATTTGCGCCGCAGGGTAACGCTGGTAGGCGAGGGCGATAAAGTTAAATATTTGGGAAAAGAGGTTACTCTTACCAAAAATATGATTATAGACATGTCAGATGGTTATATGTGTGCCAAGTTTGCAAAGGCCTATGAAGGTTTAACCGAATGGCAGTGGGAGAGTGGTGCGGATATTCCTTTGTTGCGTTATTCGGACGTATTGCTGATTGATGCGGAAGCCGATATATTCCTTGCCGGTGGTGGTCCCGATGCTCCTACATTGGAAGTTCCTGCTGCTGCAAAGTCTTTTAATGAAGTTCGTCTGAGAGCTTTCGGAGGCGATGTTACTAAGAAAATAGCTGCTCCGACATTTAATGATTTGGTGAAAGAACGCCGTTGTGAGTTGGCTTATGAGGGCGAAAGACATTTTGACCTTGTTCGTTGGGGCTTGGCAAAAGATATATATGCTGCGGCAAAAGATGATGATACACACGGACCGCGTACTTTTGATCCGACAAAGAATGCTCATTTCCCGATACCGCAGAAAGAAATAGAAAACACGGATTACAAACTCATTAATAATCCGGCTCCGGGATACTCTACCTTTGAATAATCTATAAACAATGAAGTATTTTATGAAACGATATATAATATATTTATTCGCATTACTCCTTTGGAGTTCTGTACAGTTTAGTTTGACTTCATGTACCAATGATGTCTACAGTGATGATAGTGGAATCAAGCTACCGGAAAGAGAAGTAATCGAGGTGACTCCTGTAATGGGTTCATGGAAGATAAAGACATTGGATGCGAACGTGGAAACCGGCATACCGCAAGTTGACGAAGCCATTAAAGAAGGAATTATGAGTAATCCTATCTTGGTAGTGTTTAAGAACTTTGATCCTGTTTTTACTTTCGGAGTAGAGGATGTGGTGATTACGGCGATAAACAATGATATTCCCGCCGGGACTTATAAGTATGAAAATAATGTTTTGAATTATCACATGGTAGTAACTGGAGTTGGTATGGGAGTGCCTGATATCGATCAGGAAGTTTCCTTACCTATAACAGTGTCAGAAGATGGTTATGTCATTACCGGAACTTTTGATGCCCGTCCTTTGGTGGCTGACCAATTGCAGGGAATGGGAATTGATCCGTCGGCTGTTACAGTCGATTTGGTTATTGCATTGAGAAATACCGAAGCTCCCGATGAAGAAGAAGGAGGTGGTGCAGAGCAGACACCGATAGTGAATACATGGGATTTAAAAAGTATGAATGCTGATATTGAAACTCAGAATCCGGAACTTAATACTGTAATTGCACAACAAATTATGGAGAATGAACTTTTGAAGAAAATTCAAGAGTTCAGTCCTGCTTTCAAGTTTGATAAAGATGGAAAAGTTTCACTTGTTGTAGCTGGAATGAGTGTGTCTGCCGGAACATATACTTATGAAGAATCTGGTAAATTGCACTTTGATTTGGAGTTGAAAGGTCTTGGCATTGTTGGAATTCCGGATACATTAGCAGCTTTGGATTTTAATACAGAAATGACTGATGATAATACTAAATTGACTGCACGCTTGGATATTCATTTCTTGCTGCCTGATTTGGGAGTGGATTTAAGTCAGGCTAAAACAGATTTGGTAGTTATGCTGGAGCTTGCTAAATAGTATTATTAACAATTAAGACAGAATGAATAAAAGTAGTTTCTATACTTTGCTGCTTATCTTTGTGTTGGCTCTTGCAGCCAACACAAAACTTGCGGCAAACGATAAAGTACAAAAAGAAACATACATATTTGCAATCAAGGGACAAGATACATTGTCCCTTGATAAATATGAAGTATTATCGGAACAAGCCACACCTGCAAAACCTGTTCTGCTGTTTGCATTCGGTGGTGGTTTCAAAGGAGGTGAAAGAGATGCGGAACGGTATGTCTCTTTTTTTGAGTTCTTGGCTGAGAATGGGTTTGTTGTAGTATCTACGGATTATCGTACTGCGTTGAAGAATCCGGACTCCAAACAACTTTCCACAACGGAAGGTTTTGTTGCGGCATTGCAAAATGCTATATTTGTAGCCGTAGAAGATTTCTATGATGCAACAAGCTATGTGATGAAGAACAGCAGTAATTGGAATGTTGACGCTCAAATGATTATAGCATGCGGCTCCAGTGCCGGAGCCATAACTGTTTTGCAGGCCGAATACGAACTTTGTAACAGAACGGCTTTATCAAAACATTTGCCGGATTCATTTAATTATGCCGGAGTAGTATCTTTTGCGGGAGCAATATGCAATTTGGGAAACTTGCAATGGCAGACAGAACCATGCCCTATCATGCTGTTTCATGGGGATGCCGATAGAACAGTGCCTTATGAGAAAGCATTAATTGAAGGATTAGGAGGATTGTGGGGGTCTGCAAGCATTGTGCAGCAGTTGGAAAGCATGAACGTTCCTTATTATTTTTACAAAGTGGAGAACGCAGGCCATTCCATAGCCGACACTCCTCTTGTTGATAATAAATATGATGTGCTGAGTTTCTTAACCAGACAAGTATTGAAAAAAGGCAAGCTGACAATAGTAACAGACGAGAAAGTTCCGGGCGAAAAACCGGTAAACAAGGACTTTACTATTTTGGATTATATACAAAACAATATGAATTAATAAAAACTCTTAAACTTAAGTACAGATGAAACTCACCTGCAAAACCCTTTTCCCTTTCTTTTTTTTATTGCTGGCAGCTTGTTCGGGCGGGCAAAAAGACATATCGGTCGAAGATGCCTCCACATGGATGAAAGAACTTGATGATTCGCTTCCGCTATGCAAAATATCCATTCCGGGTTCCCATGACAGTGGTGCTTGTCGTAATGGAGGTGTCTTCATTAAAACGCAGGATATTGATATTGCCACTCAATTAAAGGAAGGCATACGTTTCTTCGATATACGTTTGCAAGCTATGCCTGATGGTAAATTGGGAATTTATCACGGACCTTTCTTTCAAGACATATACTGGGAAGAAAATGTATTGGCGGATTTTATATCTTTTCTTCAGGCAAATCCTTCCGAAACATTGATTGTTTCTTTGAAAAAGGAAAATGGAGAATTGACCGATTATGCTAAACTTGTCTCATCTGTGTTAAGTAAACCTGAGTATCAATCCTATTTTGTTGATAATTTCCGGCAGGATTTGACATTGGGCGATTGCCGTGGAAAAATCCTTTTTATGCACCGGGACCATGCTATGGATAACTATCATGGTGCAGAATGTTTTGATTGGGCAGATAATGCTACTTGTATGCTTACTGTACGTGGCAGGGATGGAGCCGAAGGCAAAGTGACCGTAGAGGACGAATATCAATATCCTTCTTCTGCAAAGGCTGATTATAAGGTTGAAACATGCATTCGTAACATAGATAAAATTGCTGCCGAACCAAAGGATTCTTATTTGTGGGCATTCACTTTTGTCAGTGCAACTGCTGTTCCTGTATCAGGTCCTGTTCATTTTGCCGAAAAAGTAAATGAACCGGTTGCCAAACATATTCAGGAAATGAGTAAAAAGAATTGCGGCATTGTTATAATTGACTTTGCAGGAAGTGAACAAGGACAAATGCTTGTTAAGGCATTGATTGATAATAATATAAAATAGATTTTCCATTATTGATTGGTTATATATGGTCTTATATCGTGTTTTGCACAATATAAGACCATATTTTATTATTAGTTTCAGGTCATTTTTGTGAGTAAAAGAAGTCTTATTTTATTCGTTATGTTTTCTAACATACAATAAAATTTTTGCTTAAACGTTTTAGCTACTATATTTGCAACAAAATAATAAGAAATATGATTTCTATGTATGTAGAAATGAGTAAGGAATAATATGAAAAGAACTTCTATTAAAAATATTGCAGAAAAATTAGGAATTTCTAATGCTACAGTTTCATTGGTGCTTAGTGGGAAAGAAAAAGAAGGTAGAGTAAGTAAAGAACTATCTGAAAAAATTCGTCATACTGCAAAAGAATTAAATTATCAGCCTAATGGTATTGCTAGGAGTTTAAGAATGGGACGTTCACAAACTATAGGATTAATTGTTGCTGACATCTCTAACTTATTTTTCGGTTCATTGGCATTTTGTATTCAGGAAGAATTGGAAAAACATGGCTATACGGTAATTATAGCCAATACTAATGAGAATGTCGATAAAATGGGAAATATGATTAACACATTGATAAACAGACAGGTTGATGGGTTTATTATTATTCCGACAGAGAATAGTGAGAGGCATATACAGGAGTTAGTGAATAATCATGTACCTTTAGTTTTGATTGACCGTTATTTCCCTTTCATTAGAACGAATTATGTAGTTACAGATAATTATAGAGCTTCTTTGGAAGCTACTAAATTGATGATCGGAAAAGGCTGCACTAAAATTGCTTTATTAACTTATAAAAATAATCTTCCTCATATATTGGAAAGAAATAGTGGGTATCAAGATGCTCTTACTTATGCAGGGCTAAAGGAGCACACTTGTATAAAGGAAATTCGTTATTCTAATATTAAAGAAGATGTGAAGAATGCCATTGATGAACTATTTTGTGCAGGATCAGATGTTGATGGTATATTATTTACTACCAATAGTATCTCTATGTTGGGTATTAAGAATTTAATGCGTAAAGGCATTGATATTCCTAATAGTGTAAAAGTAGTATGTTTTGATAAAAGTGATGCTTTCGATTTAATGTCTATTCCTATACCTTATATATTGCAACCGATCGAGGAAATGGGAAAACATTCTGTTAAGATATTAATAAAGCAGATAGAAGAAGAATGTCAGGATATTGAAGAATTGAAATTACCGGCAGAGCTACATAATATTCTTTAGTAAGAATATATTTTTTAATCTCATAAGTTAATCGTTTAACTTTAAATTATTATTATGAAATCTATTTTTGAATCTCCTTCGGGAAAGAGTTATTTATTACCATTTATTTTAGTTACAAGTCTATTCTTAATGTGGGGTTTGGCTCATGGATTATTAGATGTGCTTAATAAACACTTTCAGGTTGCTTTTACTATGTCTAAAGCGCAATCGGGTTTAGTACAGTTTTCAACTTATATTGCTTATGGATTAATAAGTATACCTGCTGGGCTATTCATGAGGCGTTTTGGATACAAAAAAGGTATTATACTTGGTTTGCTTTTATATTCTGCTGGTGCGTTTGGATTTATTCCTGCAGCTTTACTTCATTCATTTGCGCCCTTCTTAATTTCTCTGTTTGTTGTAGCTTGTGGCTTATGCATATTAGAAACAGCAGCAAATCCCTATTCAACTGTTTTGGGTCCTCAGGAAAGTGCTGCCAGACGTATTAATTTATCTCAGTCATTTAATGGATTAGGATGGATTTTAGGTCCTTTTATTGGCGGACAACTAATTTTAGGTGCTGCTCCGGGTGATACCATGGCATTAACTCATCCTTATATTATATTAGGAATAGCTACTTTAGTTATTGCTTTTTTATTTTTCTTGGTTAAACTACCCGATATTAAAGAAGCTGATGATAATGCTGATGAAGGAAAAAATGTTTCATTAGTTTCTATGTGGAGTCATAAACATTTTCTGTATGCTGTTATCGCACAATTTCTTTATTGTGCTGCGCAAACAGGTATTTTTAGTTTCTTTATTAATTATGTAACAGAATTAGATCATACTATAACTCCTTTAAAAGCATCTCAATTTTTAGCATTTGGTGGAATGCTATTATTTATGATAGGCCGTTTATCTGGTAGTTTTATAATGAGTCGGTTTGCACCTAATAGATTATTGGCTTTCTATTCAATAGCTTGTTGCATAATGATGTTACTAGTAATCTTAGAACTAGGTTCTATTTCTCTTTATGCTTTGTATATAACTTTCTTTTTTATGTCAATAATGTTTCCTACCATTTTTGCATTGGGCTTATCTAATATGGGACAATATACTAAAAAGGCTTCATCATATATCGTAATGGGAGTGGCAGGTGGCGCTTTTTCTCCAATGCTAATGGGATTTATTGGAGAAGAAAAAATGGCTATCGGTTTTGTAATTCCTTTACTCTGTTTTATTTATATTTCTTTTTTTGGTTTAAAGGGGTATAAATTGTAATATATAAAATTATATCATTTATTCTATAAATACTATAAATATGAAGAAAATAACTTTATTAATTTTATCTGCATGTGTTGTCGTTATTTTCTTGGCATCTTGTTCAAGTGAAAATACTTGTAGAAATAGGAGCAAAAGAGAATTTAATGCTCCTTATGAAGCTGAGAATCTGAATCGTATTGCCTTTCCTATAGGTGGAATGGGAGCTGGAATGTTCTGTATTGAGGGTGTCGGAGCTATATCGAATATGTCTATTAGACATCAACCGAATGTGTTTTTTGAACCTTGTATGTTCGCAGCTATCCATGTAAAAGGGATAAAAAATGGTTCTAAAGTGTTGGAGGGACCCGTTCCTAATAGAAAGAAATTTGGTGGTCCGGAGTCTGCATTGGGAGGTCCCTTAACAACTTGGGGATTACCACGCTTTGACAATGTGAAGTTTGCCTCTCGTTTTCCGTTTGCTACAATTCAATTATCAGATCAAGATATTCCTTTACAGGTTGAATTAAAAGGATGGAGTCCTTTTATCCCTACAGATAATGATAATTCGAGTTTGCCTGTTGGAGCTATAGAATACACTTTTACGAATACGAGTACAGATGATGTTGAAGCTATATTCTCTTATAATTCTCGTAATTTTATGAAAGTTACTGATGAAGCTCCTAATTCTGTTCAATATCTACAAAATGGATTCATACTATCTCAATCAGCTCTCAACGGAAAAGAACATTTAAAAGGTGATTTTGCGATCTATACGGATGAGAAAGATACAAAAGTAAATTATTGCTGGTTCCGTGGTGGTTGGTGGGATTCTTTAACTATGGCATGGAATGCAGTAGCTGATGGCACTACAACTGCTAATGAGCCGGTAGAGAAAGATGCTCCCGGAGCTTCGTTATATGTTCCCTTTAATGTTAAAGCCGGACAAACAAGAACTATTCGTTTGTATATGGCTTGGTATGTTCCGCAATCGGACTCTCGCATTGGAGAAGATGCTGTAAGTGATGTTGATAAGGTAGCAGAATGCCCACTGGTGAAAAATATGGAAACTCCGGTATATTATAAGCCATGGTATAGTTCAAAGTTTAAGGATATAAATGAAGTAGCAAATTATTGGTTGAGTAAATATGATATATTGAAAGCTCAAACAGAATTGTTTACTAATGCTTTTTATAGCAGTACATTGCCTCCCGAAGTTATTGAGGCGGTTGGCGCAAACCTTTCTATTTTGAAGTCTCCGACAGTAATGCGTCAGCATGATGGAAGATTATGGAATTATGAAGGATGTGGTGATACATGGGGATCTTGTCATGGTTCTTGTACTCATGTTTGGAATTATGCACAAGCAATACCTCATCTTTTCCCGGCTTTAGAACGTACTTTGAGAGAAACAGAGTTTTTTGTTAGCCAAAATAAACTGGGACATCAAATGTTCCGTACGAATATCCCAATCAGACCGGTTAAACATGATTTCCATTCTGCTTCCGACGGGCAATTAGGAGGTATTATAAAAATATACAGAGATTGGCGTATTTATGGTGATACAGATTGGTTAAGAATGATGTATCCACAGGTAAAGCAAAGTTTGGATTATTGCATAAATACTTGGGATCCCAATAAGGTTGGTGCATTAGAAGAGCCTCATCATAATACTTATGATATAGAATTTTGGGGACCTGATGGTATGTGTACAAGCTTTTACACATCCGCTTTGCAAAGCTTTGTGCTGATAAGTAAGGCACTAAATATAGATGCCACAGAATACGAAAATCTCTTGGCAAAAAGCAAAGGATACATGGAAAACAAACTTTATGATGGTGAATACTTCATTCAAGACATACGTTGGAAAGATCTGAAATCTCCGGATCCGATTGCTATGTCGGAAAGTAATTGGAATAGTGATTATTCGCCTGAAGCACGTGCTATTTTGGAAAAGGAAGGTCCTAAATATCAATATGGAAAAGGCTGCTTATCAGATGGGATACTTGGTTGTTGGATGGCTCTAGTTGCGGGTATGGAAGAACCTATTGATAAGACTAAAGTAAAAAGCCATTTGGAGTCTGTTTATAAATACAATTTAGAAAAGGACTTAAGAAATCATGCTAATCCTCAACGTCCTACTTATGCATTGGGTGAAGAAGGCGGTCTTCTCTTGTGTACTTGGCCTAAAGGTGGTAAGCTTAGTTTGCCGTTTGTATATAGTGATGAAGTTTGGACAGGAATAGAATATCAGGTAGCTGCTCATCTTATTTTCGAAGGAGAGATTGAAAAAGGTTTGGATATTGTCAGAACTTGCCGTGAACGCTATGACGGATCGGTTCGTAATCCTTATAACGAATATGAATGTGGCGGATGGTATGCCCGTGCTCTTGCAAGCTATAGTCTGCTTCAGGCATTAACCGGAGTACGTTATGATGCAGTTAATAAGACTCTTTATATAGATTCGAAAGTAGGAAATGATTTTAAAACATTCTTGTCAACAGATAAAGGATTTGGAACTGTAGAATTGAAAGCAGGTATACCGACTATTACAATGTACTATGGTGATTTAAAGATTGATTCATGTTTAGTTTCCGGTAAAGAAACCAATTTCGAGGTTAAATCAATATAAACAGATCTTATGAAAACGATAAAAGTGATTAACAGGTGTCTTCTACTGTGCTTATGCTTGGGCGTAATTTCATGTGGAGGAAAAAAAGGAAATAATATGGAAACATTTGAAAAAGGGACATTCGGTTATGATTTAAATTATTTAGCAAAGAAAGACAGTGTGATATTACTTCGTGCAAATGATGGAAAAGCCCAAGTGGTGGTATCTCCAAAATATCAAGCTAAAGTGTTCACTTCCACTACCGATGGAAATACGGGTAAAAGTTTGGGGTATCTGAATTATAAGGCACTCGAAGCTGAAAACTTTGATGAACATATGAATGGATATGGTGGAGAAAACCGACTTTGGTTAGGACCGGAAGGAGGCAAATATTCAATCTACTTTAAACCAGGTACGGAACAGGTATATGACAATTGGCATACTCCAAAACCTTTTGATATAGAAGCATGGAACGTTGTTTCGGCATCAGATAAAAGTGTATCTATGAGTAAGGATATGGAGGTTGCTAACTATTTAGGTAATTTATTTCAAGTAAGAATAGACAGGAATATTTCTATTGTTGAACCGTCGGAGATTGCTTCACTGCTTGGCATCGAACTTTCTCCTTCTATAAAAACGGTTGGTTATTTGACCGATAATGTATTAATAAACAATGGAAATACCGAATGGACAGAAGAAACGGGTACTATTTGTATTTGGATGCTGGATATGTTTAATACAGCTCCCAATTCTTTAACTATCATACCATTTAATGAAGGTTCTGAAGATCAATTAGGAACCATAGCTACTACAAATTATTTTGGTGAGATTCCGGCAGATCGTTTAAAAATAGAGAATGGTTTGCTCTATTTGAAGACCGATGGAAAATGCCGTAATAAATTAGGTCTGAACTCCCTACGTGCAAAGTCTGTTGCCGGTAATTATGATCCTGATTCCCGGAGATTGACTATTACTACTTTCGAAGTCGATCCTCAAGGCACTTATCTGAATCAGGAGTGGAATCCTAATAAAAATCCTTTAGTAGGAGATGCTGTGAATGCCTATAACGATGGACCGTTGGAAGATGGCAGTATTATGGGACCATTCCTTGAAGTGGAGAGTGCATCGCCTGCTGCTTTCCTTAAACCCGGTGCTTCTCTCGGTCATAAACACAATGTTTTTCATTTTGTAGGAAGCGATGATGAGTTGTCTTTAATAACTGAAAAACTGTTTGGAGTGAAGATAGCAGAAATCAAGAACGTTTTTAACTAAACATATTAATAATCTAATAAGTAGTATTATGAAAACTGAATTTCCTAAAATTGGTATTCGTCCGATTATAGACGGACGCCGCCGTGGTATTCGTGAATCTTTGGAAGATATGACAATGGGGTTGGCAAAAAGAGTTGCTAAATTATATACGGAAACATTGCGTTATCCTGATGGAAGCCCTGTAGAGTGTGTCATTGCAGATACTTGTATCGGTGGAGTTAAGGAAGCTGCTCTTTGTGCCGAAAAATTTGAAAAAGAGGGAGTTGGTGTTTCTTTGTCTGTAACACCATGTTGGTGCTATGGCTCCGAAACAATAGATATGAATCCTCTTATTCCGAAAGCCATTTGGGGATTTAACGGAACAGAGCGCCCGGGAGCTGTTTATTTGGCTGCTGCATTGGCTGCACATAATCAGAAAGGTTTGCCTGCATTTGGGATTTATGGTAAAGATGTTCAGGATATTAATGATCCTCAAATTCCGGAAGATGTAAAAGAGAAATTGCTTCGTTTTGCAAAAGCAGGTTTGGCTGTTGCCATTATGAGAGGGAAATCTTATCTGGCAATAGGTTCGGTATCAATGGGGATTGCTGGTTCTATCGTAAATCCGGAATTCTTACAAGAATACTTGGGTATGCGTGCCGAGTACGTTGACTGTTCGGAAATAATGCGTCGCATTCAGTTGGGCATATACGATAAAGATGAATATGAAAGAGCATTAGAGTGGGTAAAGAAGAATTGTAAATCCCGCGAAGGAGAAGATTATAATCCGGAATCTATCAAACATACCCGTGAGGAAAAAGATAAAGAATGGGAATTTATAGTTAAGATGACTCTTATTATGCGTGATTTGTTGGTGGGTAATCCTGTTTTGGCCGATATGGGGTATCAGGAAGAGGCAATGGGACATAATGCAATTGCCGGAGGTTTCCAAGGACAACGCCAGTGGACGGACTTCTTGCCCAATGGTGATTTCTCTGAGGCCATACTGAATTCTTCATTTGATTGGAACGGCATTCGTAAACCATATACATTTGCCACGGAAGATGACCATTTGAATGGTATCAGCATGTTGTTCAACCATTTATTGACTAACAAAGCTCAGATATTTGCAGATGTCAGAACATATTGGAGCCCCGAAGCTATTGAAAGAGTCAGCGGTTGGAAGCCCGAAGGTTTGTTGAGTAATGGCGCCATCCATTTAATTAATTCAGGTTCTTGTACGTTGGATGGTACGGGACAGCAGACGATTGATGGTAAGCCGGTGATGAAAGAATTCTGGAATATTACCGAGGAAGAAGTTGATAAGATGCTTGATGTAACCACTTGGTATCCTGCTTCATTAGAATATTTCCGTGGTGGTGGCTATTCCTCTAATTTCTTAACTAAGGCGGGTATGCCTGTAACAATGTGCCGTTTGAATCTTGTAAAAGGTGTTGGTCCTGTACTTCAAATAGCAGAAGGTTGGACTGCCACTTTCCCGGACAATGTTTTTGACATTATCAATAAACGTACAGATAAGACATGGCCTACCACATTCTTTGTTCCTCGCTTGACGGGTACGGGACATTTCAAAGATGTTTATTCAGTGATGAATTATTGGGGGGCAAATCATGGTGCTATCAGTTATGGGCATATTGGTGCCGATTTACTATCCTTGGCTTCCATGCTTTCTATTCCTGTTTGTATGCATAATGTTGAGGAAGGGCAGATATTCCGTCCGGCATCATGGAACGCATTTGGGACAGATCCCGAAGGTTCTGATTATAGAGCTTGTGCAGCTTACGGCCCATTGTATAAATAATTATTCTTAAACACACTATTATGAAATTACTTCAAAACGTAGCGTTGACTGTTTTGGTTTCACTCCCTGCATTATCTTTTGCCCAGTTTTCCGGTGATCATAAAGTCTCCCTTGATAAAGGAGATATACAATCTTTCATTGGAAATAAAGATGCAAAAGGTGAAAGGAAAGTCTATAAAGGAGACGAATTGACAACAATCGGTATGCCATGTGGCGGTATTGCAGCCGGACAATTATATGTGAGGGGAGATGGAACTCTTGCAAATTGGTGGATAGCTAATAATGCCTATAATACAGGCTATGGCATAGATTATTTGTTGAACTTTGACACTCCTTTGGGACCTTGGAAAGTTTGTTATCAAACTTTTGAGCCAATGAGTTACATCGATCAGGGATTTAAAATCACAGTAGATGATGGCAATAAAGTGCAGACAAAAGAATTGAGTAAAGAAGGCTTTGATGACATCTCTTTTATTGGAGAATACCCCATTGCCTTTGTCGAATATGGTACAAAGGATGGAAAGTTTCCTGTAAAGGTTAGCTCTAAAGTATTTTCTCCTTTCATTCCTTTGGATGCGAAAGAATCCGCAACTCCTGCAACAATCTTGAAATATACTGTTAAAAATACGTCCGATAAGCAAGTAAAGGCAGATTTGACAGGATGGATGCAGAATCTGGTATGTATTGATTTGAAAGACAGGGCAGATGGCATCCTTAGAAACAAAGTGGTAGACAATGGAGCTTGGAAGTCTGTCTACATGGACATGAACGTGGACAACATCGCTGTGGAACATAAGCAGAGCAACCGCAAATACAAAGTGTTCGATGATTTTGAGTCCGGATCTTATAGGAACTGGAAAGTACAAGGAACTGCTTTTGGCACTAAGCCCGCTTCCGGTGAATTATGTAACCAGACTCCTTTTGGAGGCAACTATGGAACAGCTTTGGCAAATTCATATTCGGATTATGACACTCCTGTTGGTAAATTAACTTCTAAGACATTTACTATATCTGATAAATACATCTCATTTAACATTGCAGGAGGAGCACACCCCGGAAAGACATGCATGAATCTCGTGGTCGATGGAAAAGTAGTGATGAGTGCTACTGGCAATAGTAATGAAGATTTCCTGCCCCGTAATTGGGATGTATCTGCATGGAAAGGCAAAAAAGCCTATTTGGAAATTGTAGATGATGTAACGGGAGATTGGGGACATATTAGTGTTGACAATATCCAGTTCTCAAATACTCCGGTGGATGCTCCGAGAGTTAAGATAGATAAAACGCATGCTTATTTTGGAAATCTGGCTTTATCCGTTTTCGATTCGAATGCCACAGGTACGGCAGATTGTTCACAGAAGGGATTGAACTATGCGGAAACCGAACTTGGAAACAAACTGAATGGAGCTTTGACTTCGGCAGTTACCCTTGCACCGGGAGAGTCGAAAGATATTGTATTCGTTTTGTCTTGGTATTTCCCAAACAGGCCGTTAAGCTATAAAGGTTCGGAGTGGAATAAACCGCTGCCTCCAAACAGCCCGGCTATTGGAAACATGTATTCTAACTGGTATGACAGTTCGATGGACGTAGCAGAACGGCTGCATGAGAAGTATGCCAAGCTGGAAAAAGAAACCTTCAACTTCCACAATACCTACTACAATGAAAGTTCTCTTCCTTATTGGTTGATTCAACGTGTGATGATGCCCGTATCCATTCTTGCTACCGAAACTTGTCAATGGTGGGCTACGGATAAGTTCTGGGCATGGGAAGGTGTTGGCTCGTGTGAAGGTACATGCACCCATGTGTGGAGCTATGCACAGGCTATGGCTGCTTTGTTCCCCGAATTGGAAAGGAATTTAAGAGAGAAAACCGATTATGGAGTCTCTTTGAGAGAAGACGGTGGCATATTATCGAGAAACGGCGAACATGGAATATTGATAGACGGTCATGCCGGATCTATTTTGAGAATGTATCGTGAGCATCTGATGTCTAAAAACGACTTCTTCCTCTCAAGAAACTGGGATAAGATAAAGCGGTCTATCAAATATATCATCAATGAGGATGGTAATGAAGACGGTTTGATTGTAAAGACACAACCTAATACTTATGATATTTCTTTTAATGGCGCAAATACTTATGTCGGAGGATTATATCTTGCAGCACTGAGAGCCGGAGAAAAAATGGCTTATATCATGAAAGACACGGCTACTGCCCAATATTACAAGAAAATCTACACGGCGGGTAGTGACAATACAATGGACAGATTATGGAACGGAAACTATTTTATTCAGGATGTAGACGAGAAAGAATATCCTAAATATCAGTATGGAAAAGGATGTTTGAGTGACCAGTTGTTCGGGCAGACATGGGCTGATTTATACAGGCTGGGTAATTTGTATCCCGAAGATGCAATAGATAAAACCCTGAATTCTATCTGGAAGTTCAATTGGACCAATGATGTGAAAGCCCAGAGCGAAGCACATCTTCCCGAGAGATATTATGCACATGCAGGAGAACCGGGATTGTTTATTTGTACATGGCCTTTTAGCAAACATCCGGGTGAAGATGGAGTGAGATACCGCGATGAGGTTTGGACAGGCATTGAGTATCAGGTTGCTACCGAAATGATTTCCAGAGGAATGATAGATCAGGGACTTGCCATAGTGAAAGGAATTCATTCACGCTATGACGGTGCAAAACATAATCCCTGGAATGAGATTGAATGTGGCGACCATTATGCAAGGGCGATGGCTTCTTATGGAGTTTTGTTGGCTACGCAAGGTTATTGGTATGACGGTCCCGAAGGGATAATGAGCTTCGCTCCGAAGTTGACGACAAATCACTTTAAAGGATTCTTCACTTCTGCCGAAGGTTGGGGTAACATCTCTCAGATAAGGAATGCCGGTACTCAGCAGAACTCGGTTGAAGTGAAATATGGCAGACTGACACTTAACAAGTTGCAGTTGTCAGTTCCCGGCAATGTAAGTACAGCTAATGTGAAAGTGTATCGTAACGAAGAATCTGTTCCGGCAAAAGTAAGTAAGAATGGTTTGGTTGAAGTTTCTTTCAGTGAAATGCAATTAAACAGAGGCGATCATTTGAAAGTTGTTTTCCAATAGATAGATGCGGTACTGCCGTGTGCCTGATCACTTGACAGTTGTCGAGTGAGTGCGCGACAACTGTCAAGCGTGTACTCGACAACTGTCAAGCGATTGCTCGACAATTGTCAAGTGATCATTCCTTGCCGGGTAACAAGAGCGGTTAACCTTATGTTTCCGGCACGAAATACAGGAAAAGGTGACAGTAAACGGCAAAAGTGATGGTAACTAAAAAGTTGGAGTCACCCCTGAAACTGCTTGTCATAAGCCAATATGGAGAATTGGTGACAGGTGACGCCAACTTTTTAAACTTTTATAGATAGGAAGTAAATATATAAAGTTATTAAATCAGTAAAGCTATGAAATTCACATGTAAAAACAAAAGTTTAGCAAGTATTCTGATACTTGTTTTCGTGATTTGCTTTTCACAGATTACTTACTTGCAGGCCCAGAACAGGACTGTGACAGGTATTGTGAAAGATGTTCAGGATATTCCTATGCCCGGCGTTTCTGTTGTGGCAAAGGGTTCTACAATTGGTACTGTAACCGATATTGACGGGAAATACCGGATAAGCGTTCCTTCCAATACAAATATTTTAGTCTTTTCTTTTGTAGGGATGCGTTCGGAAGAAGTCAAGATAGATAATAAAACTGTTTTGAACGTCAAGCTAAAGGAAGATGCCGTCATGCTTCAGGAGGTTGTAGCCATTGGCTACGGCGTGAAGACTAAAGCGACAACCACCGGTGCGGTGGATTTGGTAGGTAAAGATCGTTTTGAGGATAAACCGGCAACAAATACAGCCGCTTTCTTGCAAGGTGTGGTTCCGGGTATGGAAATCAGGCGTAACAATCCAGGTAAAATAGGTGAAGAAGGGTTTGATATTCAAATCAGAGGTGTCACCTCACGTGCCGATCCGGGCATTTTGGTTGTTGTAGATGGAATTCCTTACAAGGATAATAATGCAGAAGCTTTAAACAAAATCAATCCGCAGGATATTGAGAATATTACTATTCTGAAAGATGCCCAAGCTGCTATTTATGGTGCCCGTGCTGCCGGTGGAGTTCTTTTGGTCACAACTAAAAAAGGACAATCAACCAAACCGACAATCAGTTATTCGGGAGATTTTTCATTTAATGCTCCTGCCCGTACTCCTCAAAAGGTGAATGTGCTTCAACATATCGAAATGATGAACGAGGCATATGGTAATGACGGTATAGCCACTCACCAGTTCTCTCATTTGGTTCCTTATCTTGAGACTGCCGACATTTATTCATCGAATCCTATGGTGGTTAAAGGTGTTTTCGGTGATACTCCCGATCTTGTTTTGGGTTATCATGATTGGTGGGAAGAAATGTATGGCACAGCTTTCGATCATTCCCATAATTTAACAGTTTCCGGTAAAACAGAAAAATCTAATTACTATGCTTCTATCGGTTATTTGGGACAAAGCTCCATGTTTAAATACGGCGATCATTCAAATAAGAAGTACTTTGGCCGTTTTAAATATGAGTATAATATCAATAAGTATATTAAGCTGCGCACAAATGTTTATGTCGGACGTAAGCAAGTAGTGGAGCCTTATGATATTAACCAATTGGCATGGTTGACTTACTGGACATGGAATTGCCAGCCTATCTATAATGACAAAGGACAATATTATGGTGCCGGTGGATTCGGTAATCCCGTAGCTTTTGCAGAACACACTGGCAAAACAACAAAGACATACTATTCTTATTATACCCAGTTGGGCTTTGATATTAAGCCTATCAAGAACTTAACGATAACCGGAGACTTCTCTAAGAATTTCGATATTCGTGATGAAGCATATTCACGTAAAAGGCATCAAACCTATCATTGGGACGGTTCTCTGAACTATGATGTAATAGATTACTGGTATGGAGGAAAGACAAAAGCTAATTCTCAATATGACAGAAACGAGCATACGGTAGCTTCTATGTTTGCCAACTATGATTTCAGTTTCTCTAATCACATGTTCAATGCTATGTTTGGTGGCTCTCACGAAGAACTTGATAACAGAGGCTTTGGGGCATGGAGATATAATTTGATTACAGACCAGCTTGATGTAATGAGCTTAGGAGATTCTGACGAACAGTACAATAGCGAGTATCGCAACGACTGGGCTATATCTTCTATCTTTGGTCGTTTGAGCTATAATTTTGATAACCGCTTGTTCTTTGAAACTACTTATCGTAATGATGGTTCTTCAAGATTTGCCAAAGGGTATAAGTGGGAAGACTTCTGGGGCGTTTCCGGTTCATGGATTGTTTCAAACGAGAAGTTCTTCGGAAAAGCTAAAAACTATATTGATAATTTAAAAATCAGAGCTTCATGGGGGCAACTCGGTAATCAGGCAGGTATCGGTTTATATGACCACTACCAATATATTAATATAGGAGGACAATATCCGTTTGGTAATTCAAACTCTCCTTCCAAATCCCAACAAGCTACTTTGGGCGGTATGCCTGCTGTGGACAGAACATGGGAAACTATCAATTCGTATAACTTCGGTTTGGATTTCTCCATTCTGAATAGCAGGTTGAGTGGGACTTTCGATTATTACATAAAAGAGAATAAAGGGATGTTTTATGCGGAAGAGTTTCCTTCTGTGCTAGGTGCAACTGCTCCTCAAATTAATGGTGCACATTTAAGAACCAATGGGTGGGAAGTAGCCCTCAACTGGAAAGACCGCATTGGTAAAGTTAATTATCGTGTCGGAGTTTCTTTGAGTAATAATACAAGTAAGGTTATATCTCTGAAAGACTCCCGTAATCCGGGTTATGGCTTGAATACGTTTGTTGAAGGCTATCCTGCCAATTCTTACTTCTTATATGAATTCGATGGATTCATTGAGTCTAAAGAAGATTTGGACAATTATCTGGCAAATGTAAAGGGAGTGCCTACAAACTTACGCATTGGCGATGCTAAATATGTCGATAGGGATGGTGACGGAACTTTGGAACCTCATTTATATAAAGAAGGTGATCCCGATTCCGGTGATATAGTGTACAAAGGTTCCAATAATCAGCAATATCTGTACGGCATCAATCTGGAAGCAGAATGGAAAGGTATTGATTTCAGGGCATTCTTGCAAGGTGTAGGAAAATGGAATGTGATGAATGGTACATATGCCGGTGGTGTCGAAGTTTGGAAGCAATCTTCCGAATACTTCTATCATGACACATGGAGTGAAGACAGGCAATCTGCTTTATATCCCCGCTTGTCTCAAGATGGTGGCATTAATGGGTACAACTATCAGGAATCTAGTGCTCCTTATAAATTATTCAACAACCGTTATTTGAGATTGAAAGATGTTCAGATTGGATATACTATACCTGCAACTGTAACAAAGAAGATCGGAGTTGATAAGCTTAGAGTATATGTAAGTGGAATGAACTTGTGTGAGTGGGATAGATTGCCTAAAGGATTTGATCCGGAAGCTCCTTTTAATGAAAACTTGATTCCGTTTACCCGTTCTTATTCGGTAGGCCTAAATGTAGTATTTTAAAAATAATGGGATATGAAAACACATAAAAATATAATATTGATATGCTTACTGTCTTTCTTGGTGGTGTCATGCGAGAAAGGATTGGACTTACAATCGAAGGATGTTGTTTCCGACGCAGTATATTTCAGAACGGTAGAAGATTTTAAGCTGTATGCAAATCAGTTTTATCACGGTTTGCCTTCTTTTAATGCAGACGATGATATGTCTGACATTACAAAGCCTGCCGGATTCAATAATGTAAGTAATAGTTCTTATGTACCCTCTCCGTCTGATGGAGTTTGGGATGGTTCTTATACATCTATCAGATACGTAAATTATGGATTGGAACATTGTAAAACAGCTCCCGATGGAATAAAGAGTGGCATTGCTGTTTATGAAGCCGAGATGAAATTCTTTAGAGCTATGTTCTATTTCAATTTAATGAAACGCTTTGGAGGTGTTCCATTGATTGATAAGACTTTGACTTTGGATGATACCGATTATTTGTTTGGTCCTCGTGAAAGCAGAGAGAAAATAACAGAAGTTATCTTGAAAGACTTGAACGAGGCGATAGAGGTTCTTCCATTGGAATCGGAGATTAATGCTTCGGATAAAGGGCGTGTTTCAAGAGGTGCAGCACTGGCATTCAAGGCTAGAGTGGCATTGTTTGAAGGAACTTGGAGAAAATATCATGGCCTTTCGGGTGCGGATGATCTGCTGGATGCAGCAATTGATGCCTCTCATAAGGTAATTATAAGCACTCAATATGAGCTGTTTGATCGTAGAGATGTTTTAGGAGATTTAAGCTATAAGTATTATTTTACTTTGGCAAAGACTAAATCTAATCCTGAAGGACTGACAAAAGTAGATCAGAAAGAAACTATTTTGGCTAATCGTTATGATGAAGATATTAGAGAATCCCCAAGATGGGAGCATTCTCATGAATTGTGTCCTACAAAGAAACTGGCCGATATGTTTCTTGATAAAACCGGGCTTCCTATCACTCATCCGAAATCCGTATTTAAAGGTTATGACAAAGTGCTTTCCGAATATGAGAACAGAGATCCCAGAATGGATGTCTTCTTTGTGAAACCATTTGAGCGTTTTTGGTTATTCTCACAACCGATGTATAACGTTAATTGGGAGAACCCTGAAAGTAGTGGTTTGGTATATAATGTAGATTTTGGCTTTTGGACGGAAACAGGCTATCGTAATTTGAAAGGTGTAGCTGAAGTTACTTTCCCTTTGGGAATGGACTATCCGGTTATCCGCTATACTGAAGTCTTATTGATCTATGCAGAAGCTCTGTTTGAAAAGAATGGTGAAATTTCAGATGACGATTTGAATCTGAGCATAAATGAATTACGTGATAGGGTAGGCATGCCTCATCTGACAAATAAATTCGTTACAGCCAACGGATTGGATATGTTGCAGGAAATCCGACGTGAAAGAACGATTGAACTAAGCATAGAAGGTTTTAGGTTCGATGACTTGAGACGTTGGAAAACCGCAGAAAAAGAGATGTCGGAACCGCTTCGTGGAGTGAAGTTTAAAGGAACGGAATATGAAACGAATCCTTTATGGGCTGATGTAAAATATGAGTATGATTCAGAAGGATGTATCCTGTTGGAAGCTGCTTCGAAGCGTAAGTTTGAATCAAAGCATTATTTGTTCCCTTTGCCTACCAGACAAATATTATTGAATCCTCAGTTGGAACAGAATCCGGGATGGAAATAATGAACATAGGTGTAATGTAGGTAATAGTTGAAGAATTGTTTTTTGGATAAGGATTATTAGCTCATCGTGTATTGGGTTGAGTTTCAATACAATATACTCAATACACGATTTTATAACAAGATTTTGTGATAAGACAGTATATAGAGAGTTATTAAATCAGTAAAACTATGAAATGCGCATGTAAAAACAGAAACTTAACAAGTCTTTTAGTACTTGTTTTCGCTATTTGCTTTTCACAGATAACCATCTTGCAGGCCCAGAATAGGCCTGTTATCGGTGTTGTGAAAGATGTTCAAGGTATTCCCATGCCGGGAGTGTCGATTATTGTAGATGGAACTTCTTCGGGTACGGTTACAGATGTGGATGGAAATTATTCTATTACCATGCCGGAGAAAGGAAAGTCATTAACCTTTTCATTCTTGGGATATGTTTCCGAAACAAAAAGCTTTACGGGACAAAGGACAATAAATGTTGTCTTGAAAGAGGACTTAATGAAGATTGATGAAGTGGTGGTGGTTGGTTATGGGCAGCAAAAGAAATCAGACTTGTCCGGTGCTATTGTAAATGTAGGGTTGGATAAGTTAGCGGATGTTGCTTCTCCTAACTTGGTATCATCTTTAGGCGGTCGTCTGGCAGGAGTTTATGTTCAGCAAAACGGGGGAGGACCTAACCCCACGACTTCTATTCGTATCAGAGGTACGGGAACTTTGAATGATAATAATCCTTTGATTGTTATTGATGATATTATTGGTGCGGATTTGGAATCCGTAAATCCATCGGATATTGAAACGATGACAGTGCTCAAAGATGCATCGGCTGCTGCCATTTACGGATCACGTGCTGCAAGTGGAGTGGTACTTATCAAGACAAAAAGAGGGGCGACAGGTATGAAGCCCACTGTTAAATTCGATGCTTACTATGGTTTCTCACAACGTTCTAAAAAGTTAGATATGTTATCAGCTTCCCAATTGGCAACAATCTATAATGAAGCGAGTGATAACGATAAAACTCCTAGGCTGGAGGAGTTTGCAAATCCGTCTTCCATGAAAGATGTAACAGATTGGCAAGACGAAGTTTTCAGAACCGGCAATGTGCAAAGCTATAACCTGTCTTTAGCGGGAGGTGGAGAGAATAACAACTATAATTTGGGCTTCACGGCTCAGGACTATGATGGTATTTTGCGAAATACTTATAACAAAAGATATACATTGAGAATTAATTCGGATTATAAACTGGGCAAAAAGTTTAAGTTTGGTGAAAGTATCAATTTGAGTTTCAAGCAAAGGAGAGGAGTGGATACACGTGGTGACAATGTAGGTGCAATGGTTCAGACATTGGCTTACCACCCGGATGTTCCTGTATATAATGAGGACGGAACGTATCACGGTGTGTTCTCTTCTAATTATGGTGACTTGAGAAACCCCGTAGGTATATTTGAGAGAAACACTCAAAGAAACCGTTACTTCCAGTTAGAAGGAAATGCCTATTTGCAATATGAGATATTGCCGGGCTTCTCTGCTAAAGTTAGCGGTTCTTTGAAAGTTACCGATAATGATACAAAAACGTTTAACGTAAAAGAACCGGAACCCGGAAAGCCCAACTTGGTAAATGGTTTGACAATGTTCAGGGGGCTTAGCATTGGTTGGATTGGTGAAGGTTTTTTGTATTACGATAAATCTTTCCGGCAGCATAAAATCAATGCGATGTTAGGCTTCTCCGCACAGAAAAATAACAGTGAAGACCTTCTGGCCACAAAGAGCGGCTTTGACTTTGAGTACCCTACTTTCCAGTATTTGAATGCAGGTACATTAAACCCGGTTTGCTACGGCGGCTATGGTGAAGACGGCTTGGTTTCCGGGCTTTTCAGATTAAATTATTCTTATGCCGACAAGTATATTGCAGCATTCAATATGAGAGCCGACGGTTCTTCCAAGTTTGCCAAAGATAATCGTTGGGGATATTTCCCGTCCTTCTCTGCTGCATGGAGAGTAACTCAGGAAAAGTTTATGAAAAACATTTCTTGGCTTGATGATTTGAAGTTGAGAGCCAGTTATGGTAGCTTAGGTAATCAATCCGTTGCTTCATATGCTTACATGGCAACTTATGCTACTTCACTTCCCGATGGAAGATATACTTTCGGTCCGGGTACACAAACATTATATCAGGGATATTATGCCGGTGTAATGGCTAATCCTGATCTGAAGTGGGAGACAACTACCCAAACCAATGTGGGTATTGACGCAGTTTTATTCGGAAACAGACTGCTGTTGACTTTAGATTATTATGATAAGAGAACAAAAGATATATTGATTAATCCGCCTGCCTTGGGGGCATATGGCAGTATTGGCAATCAACTGATTAATGGTGCTACCGTGCACAACAAAGGTTTTGAGGCTACAATAGAGTACAGGGATCAGATTAAGGATTTCTCTTATGATGTGTCTTTCAACATTTCTTCTTATAAAAATAAGGTAGTATCGTTGGGAAATAATGCACAGCCAATCTATGGACCTAAATTCAGAGATGCTTACTCTATTACCCGTACGGATGTGGGTAATCCAATCGGATACTTCTATGGTTACAGAACAGACGGAATCTTTAAATCGGATGCGGAAGTACAGGCTTATACAAACTCAAAAGGTGAATTGTACCAACCTTTGGCACAAGCGGGTGACTTTAAGTATCGGGACATCAACAACGACGGAGTTCTGGACTCTGATGACAGAACGAATTTAGGCGATGCCGTACCCGACTTCTGTTATGGTCTGAACCTTGATTTGAGATATAAAGGTTTTGACCTGAATGTCTTTATGCAGGGTGTTCAGGGAACTCAGATTTGGAATGCGATTCGTTACACATTTGGTTTCACGGGCTTGAAATATAACTACTTTTCAGAGATTATGGGCAGATGGACGAAGGATAATGTGGATGCCACAGTGCCGCGTGCCACATGGATGGACCCGAATAACAATAAAAGGCCTTCCGATTACTATTTGGAAGACGGTTCTTATTTGCGGATGAAGAATATCTCACTGGGCTATACCATTCCGAAGGGATTGACACGGAAAATAGGTTTGGAAAGAATCCGTTTCTACGTGTCTGCACAAAACTTGTTCACCATAACCTCTTATTCCGGTTATGATCCGGAGCTGGGTATTGATACTGTTGGGGCAGATTTGGAAAGTAATGTTGATAGAGGGCAATATCCTCAGTCTAAATCTTATTCATTTGGTGTAAACGTTGTCTTTTAATCTTGTGTAATTATGAAAAAATATATTTATATGGCATGTGCCTTCATGGGGTTGGCATTTGCGGGATGTGACAATATATTGGATACAACTCCGGCTGTGACTATCAGCGAGGATTTGTTTTGGCAAACTGAAGATGATGCCGAAAAAGCTATCATCGGAGTATATGGACCTTTGATGGATGAATATTATTTTGCCGGACATACGGAACCGGTTTGGGACGTTCAGAGCGATGACTTATACCGTGCCGGAGACTGGGGAGACGATGCCCTGCTCGAAACTTTCAATGCCAATGCGGAGCAGGGAGAATTATTCGGACGTGGTTGGAAGCTGAAGTTTGAAGGCATAAAAAGAGCAAATGATATTTTGAGAAACGTTCCCGGAATGTCTATCAGTGAAAAGAAAAAGGATGAAGTCTTGGGACAGGCATACTTTATGAGAGCTTTCCACTATTCAAGACTGATGCTCATACATGGCGGTTTGCCTCTGTATGATGAGAAGTTGCCGATTGCAGAGTATAACCAACCGAGGGCAACCCATGCCGAAACCTATGATTTTATAGAGAAAGATTTGGAAAGGGCTGCGGAGCTTCTGCCGTTGTCATGGCCGGAAGCCGATTTGGGCAAACCCACAAAAGGTTCTGCATGGGGGCTTCTATGCCGTTTCTACCTTTATGAAGAAAAGTATCAGGAGGTAATCAATACGGCAGATAAAATCTTTGCACATAAAGATTTGTATGACTTGGTGAACACTTACGGCGATAACTTCTTGGTTGAAAAGCGGAATGAGAAAGAGGTCTTGTTTGCCGTTAAAATGATGACTATGGCAGATAGCCCGGCATGGCCTTTCAATCTTTACTTCTATCCTCATGCTTTTGGTGGTTGGAATTTCTTCCACCCGGAACAATCTCTTGTTGACGAATTTGAGTATTTGGACGGAACTCCGAAACGTAAGATTAAATTCCAGAAGGAAGATGCGGAACGTTTCAAATATGTATATACGGATAACGGTGAAGTGGTAGACTGGAGCAAAGAGTTTGCTAAAAGAGATCCCCGTCTGCGGGCTACGGTTGTTGTGTGCGGAGAGTCATTCAACATGGATGGAGAAGTGTTTACTTTCCCGGCAGGCGATACCATGACAGGCTATTGCTGCAACAAATATATAGATCCTAACCACCATGCCGGATTGTGTAATCTGCACTACTGCATTGTGAGAATGTCCGATGTCTATTTGATGAAAGCTGAGGCTTTGCTGAAGAAAAACGGAGGCAGCACGGAGGTAGACGGCTTGGTGAATGACGTGCGCAGACGGGTAGGTCTGGGCGCTATTTCCAATTGCACTTTGGAAGATATTATCCACGAAAGGCGTTGTGAGTTTGGTACGGAAGGGCTTAGGCACTACGACCTGATTAGATGGAAACTGGCTAAGACGGTTTATGCAAACGATAACGGCCCCGACGGTCCGAGAAAATTCGTAGAAGGCAAGCATGAATTGCTTCCTATCCCTCAATCGGAGATAGACTTGAGCCAAGGTGTTTTAGTTCAGAATCCGGGTTATTAACAAATAAATTTGGTAAATATGCGTAAGATATTATTGTTGCTGTTATGTTGTTTATATATTATTCCATCGGTTGCCCAGCAACCGGATGGGGTAATGTATAACTTGGCTAAAACAAAATCGGGTTATCGTTCCAAGAGAATCAGCAGTTATGACAAGGAAGGCTATAATGCAGACCGGATAGTGGGCATCAAGCCGGGTGAAAAAGTAACTATCTGTGATATTGAAGGTTCGGGCATCATCAATCATATTTGGTTCACCATTGCCCCTCCGCCCGATTTGGTGAACAGGAATGACATCATTCTCCGAATGTACTGGGACGGCAATGACTACCCTTCGGTAGAATCACCCATCGGTCCTTTCTTCGGACAAGGTTGGGATGAAAGTTACCTGTTCTCTTCGTTTGCTTTGTCGGCAGGGCCGGCTGGCGGGACAGGCCTTTCTTCATACTTCACCATGCCTTTCTCCAAAGGGGCGCGCATTGAGATAGAGAACCAAGCGGATAACACCGTGGATAACATCTTCTTTTACGTGGATTATTGGGAAGTGGACAAGCTGCCCGAAGGTTTGGGACGTTTCCACGCATGGTATAACCGGGAAGTGACAAAGCCCGTCAGAGATCCGGAAACCGGTGGTGAAGTAGCTAACACGGACGGAAAGGAGAACTATGTTTTCGCCGATATTCAGGGAAAAGGACATTTCGTAGGCATTAACTACTTCGTACATTCCCCCAGCACGGCATGGTATGGCGAAGGAGACGACATGTGGTTCATCGACGGTGAAAAAACACCTTCTATGGTAGGGACGGGAACGGAGGACTTCTTCAATACCTCGTGGTGTCCGAAAGAACCTTTCCAAAGTCCTTTCTTCGGTTATCCCAGAGTGAATAATGAAACCGGTTGGTTGGGGCGTACCCATGTGTACCGCTTCTTCATTAATGATCCGGTATTCTTTGATAAGTCTTTGAAAGCCACTATCGAGCACGGCACATCCAATGATATGATGCTCGACATTGCAACTGTTGCCTATTGGTATCAGGACAAGGCTTCGCACATCCCCGCCATTCCGGCAAAAGAAGGACGTAAACTGATGCCTTTCAATAACTTCTGGAACATCCATATGTGGAGGGAGGCTTGGAAGAAAGCAAATGGCGATTCGGACAGTTGGGGAAACGAGTAAATAACACAAACATAAAATAAATAAAAGACGGGAGAGAATTCTATGCAAATATTTCAAATTCATACTAGGTTAGTTCTTATTGGGTTGTTTCTATTCTCTGCTTTGGCATATGCCGGAGAGGGGAAAAAGATTGATTATTTCTCTGAACTGGAATCGCTCTCCCGTTTGGATATTCTACCTGCCTACCGCACGGGATGTGTGGTAGAGCAGTTCTCCAGTTACGACCGCACGGGTGGGAACGATGACGGCTTCAACGGCACTTACTCCTATTTGCGCAAAGAAGGCGGGAAGCTGGTCATTGCCGAAATGGAAGGGCCGGGGATTATTAACCGCATCTGGACACCGACGCCCACAAACGATACCATTGAGTTCTATTTCGATGGCAGGAAAGAAGCCGGTTTGAAGATATGTTTTAATGATTTGTTTTCGGGTAAGGTATTTCCTTTTGTCTCTCCTGTGTGCGGGCATGAGGTTGGCGGATACTATTGCTATCTGCCGATTCCCTACAAGAAGTCATGCAAGGTTGTGTTTACAGGGGAGAAGATGTTATTTTACCAACTCCAATACCGGAACATGCCCGGCTATGAGCTTACCACTTTTTCCCCTTCTTTTTCGGTCGGGGAGAAGCAGGCATTGGATGAGGTGTGCAATATATGGAACAAGCGCGGCGCGTGGGATGTGCACCACTTTATGACAGGTAAATCATTCGGTTGCGAAGTGAAAGAAAGCACTTTTGTTTTACAGCCGGACAGTGAACAGGAATTCTTTGCTTTAGATGCCCCGGGACGTATTGTCGGGTTTGAGATAAATGGCGGCAATGCTTTCGAGGGGCTGAATAAAGACGTGTTCCTGAATGCTGTTTGGGATGACGAGCCTCAGCCTGCCATTAACGCACCTTTGGCAGATTTCTTTGGCTACGCTTATGGCAAACCCTCTGCACAAAGCATGCTGCTGGGCTGCACCGGCGAAGTGAA
Organism: uncultured Bacteroides sp.; assembly: GCA_902492205.1. Classification (GTDB taxonomy): domain Bacteria; phylum Bacteroidota; class Bacteroidia; order Bacteroidales; family Bacteroidaceae; genus Bacteroides. The sequence goes on from CABUKU010000003.1 coordinate 200,620, forward strand.
CTATTGCTATCTGCCGTGCCCTTTCGACAAACAGGCAAGAATGAAATTGCAGTATAAGAAGCAACCGGGAGCTTCGCAAAAGCCCGTCCGGGTTTCGGTGAAGGTTTACTACAACACAAAAGCACGCGATATAGCCGGAGAGGGGAAACTCTATACTTTCTGGCACAGGGAGATAAATCCGTTAAAGGGCAAATTCTATGACTTCCTTTCAGTGAAAGGCAAAGGGCATTACGTAGGCACCATTCATCAGGCACAGGGGCTTTTGCCGGGGAATGTGGTGTTTTTCGAGGGAGACGATGTAACTACCGTGGACGGGAAAATGCGGATTCACGGAACAGGCTCGGAAGACTACTATAACGGCGGTTGGTATGACCTGCCCGGCAAATGGGACGGAACCAAAAGCCTGCCCATACACGGTTGCCTTGATTACAATGCACGCTTGGCACGCACGGGAGGCTATCGCTTTTACCTGACGGATAAACTTTCCTTTGAGAACGAATTTTATATGGGGATAGAGCACGGACCGGAAGGGAACGCCTATCCTGTGGACTACACTTCGGTAGCCTTTTATTACGCAGAAATGCCTTATTAAGAGAATACTTTAAATCATTTAACAAAGATGGAAGATATGGATAAATCAAGATTTGTGATAGGAGTGGACTTTGGCTCCGACTCTTGTCGGGCTATTGTTGTCAATGCTTTAACCGGGGAAGAACTTGCCACCGCAGTGGGCTATTATTCCCGTTGGGCGCAAGGTTTGTATTGTGATAAAGGCAAGAACCAATACAGGCAGCATCCGCTGGACTACATAGAGGGCTTGGAAAAGGTGGTCAAAGAATCGTTGGCAAAGTGCCCGGTGGGGACTGCACAGCAGGTAGTAGGCATGGCGTTCGACACCACAGGCTCCACCCCGGTGCTTTTGGATAAAGAGGGCACTCCTTTGGCTCTGTTGCCGGAGTATGCCGAAAATCCCAATGCCATGTTTGTGCTGTGGAAAGACCACACAGCCATTGCCGAGGCCGACGAAATCAATGCTTTGGCAAAACGCTGGGAGGTGGATTATACCTCTTACTCCGGCGGGGTTTATTCCGCAGAGTGGGCTTGGTCTAAGGTGACGCACCTGCTCCGGGCAGACGAAAGTATCAGGGCAAAAGCTTATAGCTGGGCGGAACATTGCGACTGGATGCCGGCTCTGATTACAGGACAAACGAAGCCCGAAGAAATGAAACGGAGCAGGTGTGCGGCAGGTCACAAAGCCATGTGGAACGAAGCATGGGGAGGACTTCCGTCCGAAGCTTTCTTGACGGAGTTGGAACCGTTATTGGCTGCATTCTCCGGCCATTTATATAAAGAAACTTACACGAGCGATGCCGTGGTGGGTTGTCTCACCGCAGAGTGGGCGGAAAGACTGGGGCTGACTACCCGTGTTGCCGTAGCTGTGGGCGAGCTGGACTGCCACATGGGAGCGGTTGGCGCACAAATAGGCGAAGGCTCCTTTGTTCGGGTTATCGGGACTTCCACTTGTGACATCATGGTAGCCCCTTACCGGGAAATGAACGGCAAACTGATTGCCGGGATATGTGGGCAGGTAGACGGCTCCGTCATTCCCGGACTTGTGGGCATGGAAGCGGGGCAATCGGCGTTCGGCGACATTTATGCATGGTTTAAGAACATGCTCGTGGAGCCGGTGAAAGACATCCTTGCAGATGCTTCGTGGGTGGATGAAAGCGTGGTGAAAAGGTTGGTGGCTGAGATTCAGGATAAAACATTGCCTTACCTCAACCGCGAAGCCGAGAAAATCCCGGTAAGCGAAAGCTCTCCCGTTGCGCTCGACTGGATGAACGGGCGCCGCACTCCCTTTGCCAATCAGCAGGTAAAAGGGGCTGTCACAGGCCTTACGCTGGGAACGTCCGCACCTGCCGTGTTCCGCGCTTTGGTCGAGGCTACCGCTTTCGGTTCGAAAGCCATTGTGGAAAGCTTCATAGAGCAGGGAGTGGTTATCAAAGACGTGATAGGCATCGGCGGCATTTCCTTGAAATCCCCCTTTGTGATGCAGACTCTTGCCGATGTGCTTGGCATGCCTATCAAGGTTGCCAAGGCAGAACAGGCATGTGCTCTCGGTGCGGCCATGTTTGCTGCCGTGGCTGCGGGAATCTACCCGAAGGTGGGCGATGCCCAAACTGCTATGGGTAAAGGTTTTGCTTGCGAATATACTCCCGACAGGAGCAAGAGCCGGGAATATGCCAAGCTGTATGACAGCTATGTGAAGTTAGGCCGTTTCATTGAAAACAGTTGAAAAGATGAAGTATGCATTTAGAGTAACTTTCTTGTTGGCATTTGCCATTCTGATTGGCTCATGTTCCGGCAACAAAACTCCACGGGCAAAGCATGTTGTCCTTATTGGTGTGGATGCAATGGGAGCGTGGGGCATTCAACGTTCTTCCACTCCCAACATCAATTATATGGTGGAAAATGGCGCTTCCACGTTCCGGGCGCGGTGCGTGTTGCCTAGCAACAGCAGCCAGAATTGGATGTCGATGGTGAGCGGAGCGCTTCCCTATCATCATGGAGTGACGGACAACGATTGGGAGCCGGACAGCCATGTCATTGAACCGGCGGTAAAAAACAAAGCGGGATTCTTTCCCACGGTCTTTGATGCAGTGAAGGAGCAAAGACCAGACAGCAAGGTATATATGTATTACGAATGGAAGGGTGAAGACCGCATGTACAATATGGAGATTGCAGATAAGGCAGTGTCGGACGGCTTGGACGGTGAAACGCTTTTCAGGCAGGGAATGGATGCTTTCTTTGCTGACAAGCCTGAGCTATTGTTCCTTTCCATTCTTGAGGTAGACCACATCGGGCACGAGTACGGGCATGAGTCCCGGGAATACATGGATTGTGTGCACAAATACGATGCCCTTATCGGGGAGTTCGTTCAGCGTTTGGATAAAAGCGGCATGAAAGATGAAACGGTGGTTATCGTAACGGCAGACCACGGTGGGATAGGGCGTGCGCATGGCGGCATGACGGCCAAGGAAATGGAAATCCCCATTATCCTGTATGGCAGAGGGATAACCAAAGGCAAACTGTTGGAACACACTCATCTGATTTGCGACGTGGCTGCCACGGCGGCAACATTGCTCGGCGTGGAGCTGCCCTACGAGTGTGTAGGAAAGTTCATCAAGGATGCATTCCTGCCCAAAACCGAGCTGACTTACGTGCCCGCATCTTTCATTACTCCTGCCGCCGGTCTGTATAAGGACGGAGTGGAAATAACCATCACGGGGAATGTGGCGGGAGGCGAAATATATTATACAACAGACGGTTCCGTGCCCACCAACAAGTCTGTAAAATATAATGGTCCGTTTATCCTGACAGAATCGGCGCTGCTGCGTTCGGTTGTCTGTAAGAACGGACAGTACGGAGTGCCGGGCGATGCCGACATCCGGGTGATAAACGATAATCTGGAGCCAAAGGTTGCCTACAAGTATTATGAAAACGTGCCGGGCAAGTTCCTGCCCGATTTCAAAACATTGGGCAAGCCCCAAAGGGAAGGTTATGTGCACGAGTTCAATCTGAATGAACTGGCTGCCAAAGGCAAAGACCATTATGCGGTGCTGTTCTCCACAGACTTTGTTCTCGACAAGGACGGGGAATATACCTTTGTCCTCACTTCCGATGACGGTGCAAAGATGTACATAGGTGATAAGTTGGTTATTGAAAATGACGGCTCGCACTATGCCAGCACCATAACGGCTACAGTGAAACTGGCTAAAGGAACCTATCCACTCGTAATGGAGTATTTTAACGATACCGAAGACCAAGTGCTAGAAGTTCGCTATTGCTTTGAAACCCAGCCGATGCAAACCCTGCCTTTCAGTCGTTTCGGCAGATAGAAGACACAATAAAACTAGGGCAGAACTCCGTTTCTTACCAACAGGATTCTGCCCTAAAAATGCCTTACTAAATACGGTATCTTACCAATTACCAAGCTTCATAATGGTATAATCCGATACCATCATCTTCTCTAAGAAATGTTTTCTTTTCCGTAGTGCCTCTGTAATCGTAGTTTACAGAAATCTTTTTGCAAGATGAGTAACTGTAAGAATACACCATAGATGTTACCCATAAGTTATACTCTCCATTGGGAATATTCTCCAAGTTGAATACACCTACCTGAAATTTCGTCGCATAAACAGGCTTGGCGGTAGTTCCGTCTGTGTAGGTTATTACCCCGTCAAATGGGACAGACATTGCGCTTTCTTTGGTGTCCACTTGTTTCCCTTCATTGGTAAACAGATACAAAAAAGCCTTCTCTGCCACTTCTTCACCTGTACTTGTTTTGTTGAAAACATTGACAAAAAATGTCTGTTCTGTTGGTTCGTCATCTTTACTGCATCCGGTAAATGCCAGTACGACCATCGCTAATAATAATAACTTTTTCATTAGGTCGAATAATTTTATTTTGTTATTTGGTTTATATAGTCCACCGGAGTTTCCGGCTTTTCTTTTCTCCCCTTTACCTTCTTCTAGGCCTCTGCAACTCAATCACATTAAAAATCTGCTTCACTTCCGCGAGGTCTATCACCCTGTCCGGGTACATGTCATTGAGCGAATGTATCGTAATGGTATGGTTTTCCACATCATGGTCGGTGATTCTTTTCACCAGAATACCGTCTTCGTGCACTATCACGAAATCCCACTTCCTGATGTGCAGCTTGGAGCTTACCCACAGGTGAGGCTGGATTTCCCGGCACAGCAGGCGGTCACCTTCGAGGTAACTGTCCTCTGTCCCGTCATTCATACTGTCGCCCTTCACTTCAAAGGCAACGTAATTTCCCAGAGCCTCATGGTCTACTATAAAAGGCAGGGTAGGCAAAGCTGCAATATAAGTAGCATCTTCATAGCCGCACAGGTAGCCGGCATAAGCATATTGATTCACAAGCGGTACGTTTATTACGTGTTCCTGAGTGATTGGTATAGCCTCTAGAACTTCTATCTTTCGTTTCGGAACTTCTACTATCGGCTCCCCCTGTTCATGCAGAATCCAATCCAGATTCCAGTGCGGAAAGCTCTTCCTGATTTTCTCTATCGTAGGTTTCCTGAAACTTTCGCCAACATTATTCAGATAGCCGTTTCCCAAGCCGGATATTGTATAAAATTGGTTCGGGTTAAGCCCCTCTCTCTCAATCAGATAAAACATTCTTTCCTTTAGGTTCATACTCGAAGTTCTATTTAGTAGTTATAGAATATCTAGCTAAATAACATTTATTAACTAGAAATACTATGCTAGATATAGAACTTCTAGTATCTTTGCATCGTTGGAACGTTACAACGCTGCGCTGCAAAGGTAAAGCTAAAGTTCCACAAAAGCAATAGTATCAACCTTTTTAAATGCAGGGATATGACAGAATCGGAAGCAAGACGGGAAATAGCAGAGATAAGCTCCATGAGCCTCGAAGCGGTGCAGAAGTTCTATAACGTGGACACCAGAGACGAAGCCGTTCTCGGAGTGCTCGAAGCCATAACCCCCGAAGCCGAAGCGGAAGATTACACCGAAGCCGAGCTGGAAGCCGAGCGCAGCTACTTCTGCGCCTCACAAGGACTTGCCCGGTATTGCTGATTATTCACCCCGAAGAACAAATACAATGAGACAGAACAGAGAATTTCTACACCAATTGATGAGCCTCGCATGGCAGTTTGCACACCAAAACGGTTTCGGCAAGAGCCAAGCGCTGAAGGCCGCATGGGTAAACCTGCGGTTGAAAAACGAGTTGCAACGGCGCATCGTCCGCTTCTATTTCCGCAAGGCCGACGGCAATGTGCGCGAGGCTTGGGGCACGCTCAACGCGAAGTTCATGCCCGCCCTGCCCGGCACCCGCAAAAAAGCGCCTAACAACACCGTGCAGTGCTATTGGGACACCGAGAGGGGAGAGTTCCGCAGCTACAAGAAAGCCAACCTCATCGGGATAGCTTAACACGGCACAACACTCGCTCTTTGACAGATTTACATACCCATAAAGACCGGGGGAAACGGAAGCCAGCAGGGATGCCGCGACACTTCCAAGGCTCCCGGTCGCACAAAGTTTCAGCACAGAAAATCATCCTTACTGTGGCGAGTATGCGGGGCGGGTGTCCGTATCGCTGAAATGTATTATTATATTTTCCCCTCCTTATCGAGGAGGGGTTAGGGGTGGTGGTAGGAAAGAATTCCATTTGTTGATGATTACTTAAAGGTATCTTGTCTGCCACCACCCCCTGCCCCTCCTCGATAAGGAGGGGAGATATGAGATAAAAACCTCCCCCGTATCTCCTCCGTTGGCACAAGACATTCGTTCCTTTTTCCGAACAACCTGTATCTGTTTCTTGCTACAAAACGATAAACAGCATCACGGATGCAAGCCGGGAGAAAGATGAGCGGATAGAAGCACTTCCACCCGCCGCCCAAGTCGCGGAGGATGCGGAGCACGGCAGAAGATTCACGGAAGCATTCCCCGTTGCGCAGGTAGACGATAGTTTGCAGTCCCCCGCTGCTGCCACACTGCTGTGCCAACGCCTGCCCGGTTTCCGATTGCAGGGAGGCGAACCGGAACACGGCTTTCCCGTCCCGCTTTATGAGAAAGAGGACAACACCGCTGCACAGGCAGCACACACCGTCGAACAGGATAATCTTCATCCCGTAAATGTACGCAAAATATCAACCGCACAGTATTAAAAAACAGTAAGATATGGAAGAACTCAATGAAATAAACCAAACGCTCCGCGAACTTTGCACCCTGCTGGCGGCAAAGACGGAAGAAGACGACCGCCACGAGCAAAGCCTCCGTGAGCTGGACGAGGCTGTGGAAAGCATCCGTGCCCGCCGCCGGAGAATGAAAACATTTTATAAACAGAAACGAAAAATATGAACTAATGGAAAAAGAAATAAAGGTGGACGACAGCTACACCATTGTAGGCATGTTTGACCGAATGCGCGTGGGCGACCTCTGCAAAGTGCCCTACGACAAAAGCCGTCACAGCGGCATCAAAACCGAAGCCGCCCGCCGCAACCGCGATGCGCGGCTCACAGGAGAACTCAGGAACCAACTGGACATCAAATTCCGGGTGTCCGAGGCGAAATGCCCCGGCTTCACCTCCGTTATCCGATTAAAGTAACCCATTGAAACAGAAAAGATTATGAAAAGAGAATCCTTTGTTTTTTACTCATCATGGATGAATGCAATCAATATTTTACCCGAAGAAATGCGGGGAGATTTACTCCAAGCCATTGTGCTTTACGGGCTTTGGGGAGAAAGACCTAAGAAAACAACACCCGTCATGCAAGCCATACTTGAGATGGTAAAACCCCAGATAGACGTCAATAATCTGCGCTACGAAAACGGCAAGAAAGGCGCTGAATACGGGTGTTTGGGAGGTCGTAGCACCAAGCGAACCGTCGAATCGTCTAACCCCACCCGAACCCCTAATGTATATGACTATGTAGATGAAGATGAAAAGGAGAATGAGTTTAAGAGAGAAGCCGAGGCTTCCACGCACGCCCCAAACGAAGACTATATAAAGTTTAAAGAGTGGATAAGACAGAAAGCCCCCTATTGCGCCAATCCCCAGAACTTCCCTTCTTCACAGATAACCGAAGCGGAGTTCCTGAAACTAAAGTTAGTCTACACCGGTCAGCAGATAGCCGAAGTGATAGAGCAGATAGAAAACCGCAAAGACCTGCGCAAGAAGTACGTAAACCTCTATCGCACAGTGCTAAACTGGGCTAAGAAAAACTATGGAAAGTAGACTACCCCTAAAAGACCTGAAGTGCGAACAGGCGCTTCTGGGCACTATCATACAAGAGCGCGATGCCATACACCAAGTGCGCGAGCTGCTCAGCCCGGAGTGCTTCTACGACGAGTTTCACAGGCAGATATACCAAGCCGTCTGCACCATTACCGACAGGGGCGAACGGGCGGACATGCTCATCGTCCCCTCCGAGCTGAAACGCATGGGCGTGGAGTTCAACATCTTCGACTTCGCGCAGGTGGCAGCCTGCTCCACGTTCGACGTGTGCCAGTATGCCGCCCGCCTGCACGACCTCGCCGTGCGCCGCCGTTTCCACCAAATCGGCATGTATCTGGAGCAAAGCTCCCTGAGCGAAACGGACGACATTGCCGACGTGACCGCCACCGTGAACGAGATGATGACGGAGATTTTCAAATCCTCCCGCACCTCCGTCTCCACGCTCGACGAGTGCATCATGGGCGTCTATTCGCAGATTGACCTGAACCTGCTGGAGGAAAAGGAGCTGACAGGCACGCCCACCGGCTTCCGCGAGTTCGACAAGAAATCGGGCGGCTTGCAGAAATCCGACCTCATCATCATTGCCGGAGACACCTCCGTGGGCAAGACCTCGCTGGCGGTGTCTGTCATGCGCTATGCCGCACTTTCGGGCGCCCGCTGTGCCATGTATTCAATGGAGATGAAAAAGGAGCAGATAACCGCCCGCCTGATGTCTGTGGAGAGTGGCGTGGCAAGCAACGAAATCCTCTACGCCAAACTCAACCCCTTGCAGATAGAGTGGGTGGACAAGGGCGTGGCGAAGCTGGGCGGTGCGGGCATCTTTTTCGACGACCGCAGCACCTCCGGCATCAACACGATAATAGCCTCCATCCGCTACATGAAGCTGAAACACGGCATAGACGGGGCGATTGTGGATTACTTGCAAATCTTGAATGTGAACATGAAGGGAATGAACAAGGAGCAGCAAATGGGCGATGTGGCGCGGCGGCTCAAGAACCTTGCCAAAGAACTGGACATCTGGATAATAGCCCTCTCGCAGCTCAACCGCGACAGCCAGAACCCCCAGCCGTCGCTTGCCCGCTTGCGAGACTCCGGCCAGATAGCCGAAGCCGCCGATGTGGTGATACTCATCTACCGCCCGGAGGTCTACGACCGCCGTTATCCTGCGCCTTTCGCGCAGATTTCCACCGAGGGCACGGCACTGATAGATGTGGCAAAGGGGCGTAATTTCGGTTTGCTGCGCTTCATCTGCGGGTTCGACAGGAAAACCACCCACTTCTTCGACCTCGACACCGTGCCCCTGTGCGAAAGCGTGGAGGAAGATGAAGTGCCGTTTTAAGGTTCCCCTTTCTTTCTCCCCTCCTTATTGAGGAGGGGCAGGAGGTGGTGGCAGGAAAAATACCTTTGAGCAATCATCAACGCATGGGAATTCTTGTCTGCCACCACCCCTAACCCCTCCTCGATAAGGAGGGGAAAAAGGAGAACGGTTTCACGGTTCCCCCAGAAATTCCACCACCGCCTCGTGCTGCAAGGGTGTCAATGCCCTTTGCCGGGCGCGGAAGTGCAGTTCTTCCAGCCTCGCGGTGAGGTCGGGGTTGAGGACAATCCAGCGGTGCAGTTGTGTCACTGCGCTGCGGGGCGTGCTCCGGGGAAAATATAGTTGGGCGAGGTCGCTCAGATAAATAGCTTTCATACGATTGTTGTTTTAAATTCTTACAAAGATACAAATAAAAATTAACCCGTAGTAGTGCGCCGACTACTACGGGAATGTTTGCGGTCTACTGCAAGGTAACACGGCGGTTACCCTGCGGCAGATTTCACTCTGCCGGCTTGGCAGACTTGGCTTTCAGCGCGGGGACTTTCTCGAAAGTCAGCCCTTCCAAGCCCTCGCGCAGCAGCTTCCCGCTGCGGAACTGCATGTTCACCTTGCGGATGAGAGCCGGGTTGAAATCCTTCTCCGACACAGCCCCGTAGCTGGACAGTTGGTACTGGAACGTGCCGAAGTCGCCCAAGTTCACGATGTCACCGTCCGAGAGGTGCTCTTTCATCTTTTTGATAAGTCCGCGGAGCACGTTCAGCACGTCTCCGTCGGTCAACGAGGTGGCATACGCAATCTCGTCGGCAATGCGGTTCAGCCCCACCGTGTCTCTCGCCTGCGCCTTGGCGTAATACTTTTTAGGCGATTCCGGATTGGACGGGTTCTTCATTGCTGCAATACTGTACTTTACACTCATAATCTGTTTTTGTTAAGTTGATAATTTGTTTACACTGTTGTCGTTCGCGAATTGACTTTGCAAAGGTGGGGAATGTGGCGGGAGTGGAGTGTGAAATGACGGATTAAGGGTGCATAAACTGCGGGGAGGCACTCACTCTCCCCTTCGGGGAGGGGGTAGGGTGTGTGGGGGCATCAACTCTCCCCTCCTTATTGAGGAGGGGCCGGGGGTGGTGGTAGGAGATAATTCCTATTTGTTGATGATTGCTTAAAGGTATCTTGTCTACCACCACCCCTAACCCCTCCTCAATAAGGAGGGGAAATAAAGAAACCATCTTTTTTGTTGATGATTGCTTAAAGGTATCTTGTCTACCACCACCCCTAACCCCTCCTCGATAAGGAGGGGAAATAAAGAAACCATCTTTTATTCACTAAAACCCATTACAAACATGAGAAACAAGAAACTTTATAACATGGCCATCCGCGCTGCTTTGCGGGTGGAGTGCCTCGAAACGAGCGCAGAGATTTTCCTTTATGCCGATGCTGTCTACCAAGCCATGCTTTGGGGCGGATGGGAGCGCGGCGGGTGCGAAACGGACTAAACGCGGCGGGGTATGTTTTCAGAAATATCGGAATTGCAAACCATCCGCGAACAGAAATTGCGCTGCTCGGCAAGGGAGCGGGAGCTGACCACCCCGCTGCTCACCGACTTGGAGCTTGTGCCGGTGATATACGGGTGGTTTCGCGACATCCTTTCGCACCGCACGGCCGTGCCCGGCTGGGGCAGCGTTGCCCAACGCAAGAAGTTCATCTTCATCATCCTTTACCTCTACTCGCCCGGCACGCTGGTGGGGGTGAAAATGGTGGGCGGATTGCGTGACAAGATTTCGGAGGTGGTGAACGTCAACTCCAAATCGACCATTTCGGACAACTGCGTCAATGCCCTGTTCATGTACCGCAACTACAAGACTTTCCGTGCCGACATCGAAAGCGTGTACACGGAGATAGTGCGCCGCTTGCGCGAAAAAGGGCTCTTGAAGTAGCCACAGAGGTGATTCACGACAATGGCTCGCCTGTCGTGCATCGCCCTGCGGATTATTTCGCTATCGGCGGTTAAGTCCGTACTTTTACGAACAGAAACAAAGAGCCGGGCTTCCGGGCGCGGTTCGATGAAGTAAATAAATTTATTAATAAACTATTTAATCAGTAAAGATTATGGCACAATTATCTTGGGGAAAACCCACAATTGAATTTGGAAAATGCGGCGCAAACGGTGCTGCTCCTACCACATGGACAAAATTACCTTACGATCCGGTTGACGGTTCCACGAAGTTGACTCCCACCAAGGGCGAGAAGAAAGAAGCCAAAGTGGAAGGCGGTGAAAACGAAGCTGTGAAGTATGCGAAGAATACTTACGCGTTCGAGTTCGAAATCCGTGCGGCTCAGGGACGTACGAAACCTATCGAGGATGCCGACGGCGTGGTGGATGGCGAGTATGCTTTCCGTCTCACTCCGGAGAATGCCGAGTGCGAGGGTTTCTTGATCGAGCGTTCTGCCGTTTCCGTTGAGGATACTTTCGACACTGCCGAGGGTAAGAAATGGAAATACACAGCCGATGTGCTCCGTCCCGCTTCCGGCAATCAGGTGAAGCCGTACACGGCTCCTGCGCAAGAGGCTGAGTAAAAGAGTTTTTTTAATTGGGAGAGGGGAGTGATTAATCTCCCCTCCCTTTTTTTATTACCACTATGGACATAAACAGACAAATAGAAACAAGTATTTCGGATGCCATTACGGAGAAGCCTTTCCGCTTCGGCGTGGGCAACCGTGAGTTTGCCATTTATCCCCCCACGCTGGGGAAGACACAGATATTGAAGAACCTCTATCTGGGGGTTGATGTGGATGCGGGTGTGCTGGCGGTGAATCCGTTGGTGGAGACGTTGCGCGTGTGCCGTGAGTCGCCCGACATCGTGTGCCGCATCATCGCTTATTCCACTTTCCACAGCCGCAAAGACCTGCTCAACGATGACAAGGTGCTGCGCCGCGCTGCTTTTTTCAGGGAGGAAATGAGTGCCGAAGACCTCGCCACGATTCTCTCCTTCATCCTCACGTTCGACTGTACGGACATGCTTGTCTCGCACTTCGGCATTGATAAGGAAAGGGAGCGTCAGCAGGAAATCAACCGTGTGAAAGGCAGTGCCGGCAGCCTCACTTTCGGCGGCAAAAGCGTTTACGGCCTGCTCATCGACTTCGCCTGCCAGCGCTACGGTTGGACGATGGATTATGTGGTGTGGGGCATCAGCTACGTGAACCTCAACATGCTCTTTGCTGATTCTGTCAGCACCGTCTACCTCAGCGACGAGGAGCGCAAGAGGCTGGGAATGGGAGCCGGGGAGGTGATCGATGCCGATGATCCGAAGAACAGGGAGTTGGTTAGGAAGTTGATTGGGGAATAGGGGGAGAAAGGAAAAGCGTGTCCGAAAAGGTTTCTGAATTTTCCTTCTTCGGACAGCTTCTCTATCATTAGTGCAGTTGTTGGTTTTGTAGGTAATATCTACGATATTTACCATTCATCGTTTTCAACCATTGACTTTTTAAGTGAATTGATTATCGCTTGGGATATTGTATTATATCCATTTAATGCAATATTTAGAATCTCATATTCACAATTTGCCTTTTCCCATTCTTTTGATAACTTGCCTTTTCTTTCATTCTTGTATTTGGTAGTTGCATCAAGCTTTTCTTTGTATTGACTTACTAAATTAATCAATTTTTCATTAATAGCCCATTCGGTGCTTCTATTATATTCATTGTTGCAAAGCCGTAGGAACGCCTCAACTTGAATTATACCCTCTTGTAATTCAGCATAACTTAAATCTGATGTATCTCCAATATGTGTCTCAATTTCTATTTGTGAATTAGAAATATCGTATCGGTATTTGCCTTCTTTGACATCTATTTTAATTGTAGACGAGGCTATCATTCTTAAATGTTTGCTGACTTTAGGAGCGAATCGGTTCTTCCATTTTATAATAATGGTTCCTGCGTCTTTGTCTTCTAAGTCGACAGCGTGTTCATATGAATTAAAAGTTGAAGATACCCATTTCTTCAAATTAGTCCACATTATGTCTTTTGCCATATTCGTTTCAACAATTTCTTGTGTGTCTCCTATATTATTGGCTATGGCAATGATATTACAAAAGAAGCATAGGAGTAAACTTAAGACTGCTTTTTTCATGTTTTTCATGTTTAATTTTTTTTATAGTTCAACAAACTAAAGCATTTATTTGTATATAATCAAATATATTTTAGTCTTTCTATAACAGATGGAACAAAATGGGTTATAGATAATCTACTTTATTTTGAGGGCATAGATATAAACTATTCATACAGGTTTCCTATTTGTTCCTTAAACTACGGCTCTACTAAACAAAAAAGAGACAGCAAAGAATCTTTCGGACAATCACCCGGTTGTCGTGTTTCAACTCCTTGTATTTAGCTCTGTTGGTTGCCATATAAGTACCTTTATGGCAGATAATTGTATGTGAAATTGTGTTGAATGTTTATTTTTAGTTTTGTATAGATGTTAGTTTTCCGTTCTCGAAGTATAGGTAGCTGCTAAGTCCGTACACCCATTGTTCGTGTACTCCCCATGCTCCAGTTGATGTGTTTATGCTTTGGGGTTTGCCCCAAGCATCTATACACATTGCTTTGGTCATGCCTATTCGCACTTTGCGTTCAAATATGATTTTGCCGTAGGTCTGTCCGTACTTCTTACATAGGAGTGCTTTTCTTTTTTGCAGTTTGATTTCACGTTGCCTGTCAGCTTCTGCTTTTGCCTGTTCTTTGGCTAGTCTGTCTTTTTCTAATTCAGCCAACCAAGTTTCTTTTGCTAACCTTTTTGCTTCTAATTTAGCTTCATATTGGCTGCTATTCATAATTTGCAATTTGTCAAAGAGTACTCCTTTCTCTTCTTGCCAATTGTCATTACCCACTAAATTAAAGGAAAGTAGTGGGGAAGCTACGCTTAATGGGATTATCAGTTCATCATCTTCTCCTTTCAAAACGAGTGACGGAATCATATATTGATATTCCTCTCCTGAATAAACTATTTCGGTGCATTTATATTTCTTGGCAGGGGTATAACTTGTTATATATACATCTTGGTTTAGATATAATTGTTTCATCTTCTCTAAATAACCTGTTACTATTATCGGGAATCTTTGGCTGGTGGGTTTATTATAGTCTTCTATCTCGCCCGGTTCTACTACCCAATAAAGTGTATCGCTCTTTTCGGATACTAAGGTAAATATTCCAACGTAATCCCTACGGTAATTTATTATTCGGAAAGTTTTACCTTCGAATTCATTATAAGGTGTAAAATCTCCTGTGCTATTTGAATATGTTGGGTTGCCCATTCTATTTTTTTTGTTATATATGGACTGTTTATACTTATCATAGCTTAACGCACATAAAGCAATTCTTTCATCCTTAACATGCTGTGCCTTATATGACTTTAAAGGAACAGCTTTTTTATTATCCCCTCGATAAGTTATATTGTCAATAGCTGCTAGTTTGCGTGGCACTAAAAAATTACCATAGTAGTTATACCCAGATATAGGTTTGGGATAGCGTGGGTAAAAAAGAATACTCTGACCAATAAATTGTTTGTAGTAATATTTGTTATCATAAGGATACATGTTGGTTAGAGAATCATACTTAATTTCTGGCTCTACTTCTTTGGGTGGAGTTGTGTCCACCATTCTGAAGTTCTGAGCATAGGCAACAGTACCGATGAATACTAATGTGAGAGATAGGAGTAATTTCATAGTGGTATGGCTTTTATGTGTTGAATGTGTTTGTTAGTATTGTAT
>CABUKU010000004.1 GCA_902492205.1 uncultured Bacteroides sp.
TGGGAGACAAAGATAACAATTTATAAATTTACACCTCAGGTTTATTCATTGATCCTATTTTACCGGAGATAACGCAGCTTTTAAGAAAGAGCAGAGTTAATGATGAATCTTTGCAAAGAGAATAATAATGCTTACATGATAACTATGAATAGAACTTATATAATTTTACTAAAGTTGCTCTCATGCTCTCATAAATTTGCTGTATACACCTATGACAAGCACTTTGAAGTATGAGAGCAAGCTTTTTTCTGCTCTCATCTTGCTCTCATTCTGCTCATTTGCTTTCATTATAAATAAGAAGAATATGTGTAAAAAGGCTTTTCATTAGGTAAAAACAATCTAATCGTGCTGTTGAAAATTTGAATTGACAATTGTCAACTCAAGTATTGACTATTGTCGTTTCATGGATTGACAGTTGTCAGTTAATGAAATGACAACTGTCGATTCTAAACTTCTTCAGCATGCTTGAGGCTGTTTTACGGTACATTTGTCTTTGCCGACCGTATCGGTTATTTAAACATTGTGCTTATTTGCAGCAAAAATGAGAGCACTATGAGAGTAGAATGAGAGCAGAAAAAAGCTTGCTCTCATACTTCAAAGTGCTTGTCATAGGTGTATACAGCAAATTTATGAGAGCATGAGAGCAACTTTAGCAAAATTAAAATGTATGGACTTAATCAATCAAACTATTGTTATTACCTATCTGATCAGCAATCTATATGTACAGGTTTTAGGTTTTTCTTATGAGGTTGGCATATTGATGAATAATGTTAAAAATGTATTTTTTTAGGTATTTCGTTTGAAGTAATAAGATTTATTAATATATTTGCAGTGATTTAACCGGTTAAATACTATGGGAGTTTCAATTAAAGATATTGCATTAGCATTAAATTTATCTAAGACTACGGTTTCTTGGATTCTTTCTGGCAAGGGAGAAGCTAAGGGATTTAGCGAATCTACCATAAAGCAGGTTAAGAAGTATGCTCAAGATGTAAACTACAGACCAAATCTTTTAGCGCGCAGTTTATCTTTAGGAACTACGAATACAATCGGATTGATTATTCCTTCTATTGGTGATACATTTTATGCACAAATGGCGCAAGCTATCGAGCGTGAAGCAGAGAAGCACAATTATGTGTTGACAGTTTGTAGTTCGGAAGGAAATAGTGCAAGAGAAACTCAGTTGATACAGACTCTCCGTTCTAAACAAGTAGACGGCTTGATTATTGCTCCGGCAAAGAAGTCTCAGATTGGTATTAATGTTTTGCTCCATGATTCTTTTCCTTTTGTATTGATTGATAGATATTTCCCGGAATTGGAAACGAATTATATCATTGTAGATAATGGTGACAGTAGCTATCGTTTGGTACATGATATGATTGAAAAAGGAAGTAAGAAGGTAGTTTTGATGACTACCGATGTTCATTTGTTTGTAATGAATCAACGTATTGAAGGTTATAAGAAAGCCTTAAATGATGGGGGGATAGAGTATGATGACAGATTATGTAAACAAGTTTCGAGAACTGATTATGAATCGGATGTTAAAAAGAAGTTGGATGAATTATTTGAAGAAGTACCCGACGTTGATGCTTTCTATTTTTCCACCCATTATTTGGCATTAGAGACAATACGTTATTTTATTCATCGAGGCATTGATTATCATCGGAGATTTAAGATGGCTTGTTTTCATAATACTATTGCATTAGATATATTAGCTCCCGAAATGGCTATCGCCCGTATGCCGATTGAAGAAATGGGAGTAAAAGCGGTGGATATTCTGATTGGCAATATTAAACAGACAGTGAAATCGTGTCAAGGTATTATTTTGAAAAACACCTTATATGGGTTGGAATAATTTTTTTATTAATTTATTTAACCGGTTAAACAATCTTGTAAACTGTTGTTTCCGGTATTCTTATATTTTTTTTGAATAATTATTTAACCGGTTAAAATATTTTGTTTATTAATTTAAAATCTATAATTATGGTAAAACTAGGCTATTAAATAGTATGAGACCTTTTTGAAAGGATGTGAAACCGAAAATTTTGAAATCTTAAGTGTATTATATTTAAACGAGATTCTATGAAAAACATTTTATTATTAATTTTATTTCTATCAGTGTGCTTTTGCTCCTGTCACGATGATAAGCAAAACGGTACGCCGGTTTTAAACTATGAACAGCTATATACGCAAAAGACGGATATTGAGACCCGTTTGAAAGAGGCTGTTATAGGTACGGAAGATGGAACATTCCCACAATCAAGTTATGATGATTTGGAGAATGCTTTAATGCAGTTAAATTCCGGTATATCTAAAGCACGTGCTGGGGTATTTGTGTTGCAATTTGAAGTGGACAACTATGTGTTGGCAGCTCAGAAAGCCGTTAAATTATTCGATGAATCTGTTATTATCTCTTTGCCTCCCGGAACTCCTGCCGAGCTTTTTGTTAACGGAATCGATCATAAAGGACATATTGACTTCGGCTCTTCTTCCGATTATTGCGGGGGGCCTAAGTTTACTGTTGAAACATGGGCAAAATATGATGATGGATTTATTGAAACAGCATTTGGTTCTTTTATCTCTACCTTTATTAGTCCGATACCTTATAAAGGATGGACATTACATTTTTGGGGGGCTTCAAACAGTTTGTTTCGTTTCAGCATCGGTACGGATAATTCCAATCCTGATCTAACTCTTCCTACTATTTATACTTCGGCTCCTACCGATTATGGAAAATGGTTTCATGTGGCTGCTGTTTTTGATTCGGGAGCGAAAAAACTATTGCTCTACATAGATGGTGTTCTTAAAGCAAGCACGGATATTTCCGATAATATGGTGGTGAATAGTTCTGATGACATGAGAATGTGGGCGTTTGTAGAACCTAAAGATAATTCTCGTTGTATGAGTGGATACATTAAAAAGTTTAGAGTGTGGAGTACTTCTAAAACCGAAGGTGAAATAAAAGACTTAATGACTACCGAAGTAGAAGGAAATGAACCGGGATTGGTATGTGCATGGGATTTTGTGAATACTCCTGACGATCCTGAAGCAATTCCTGATAAAACAGGTAAACATATAGCTAAACTCGTGGGTGTTTATAAGTGGAAAGCGTTGGAATAAAAATTGATATGAAAAACATTATATTATGAAAATAAACACAAGACTGTTTATTAATAGGTTCTTCGGACTATTAATGTTACTTTTTATATGTTGTAACATACATGTGAATGCCCAAAATAGTACATTCCTTGTTAAAGGTTATGTGTACGATATAAATAATTTGCCTTTACCCGGTGTTAATGTTTTGGTAGATGAAACTAAAGCCGGAACAATTACCGGTATTGATGGTGATTTTGAAATAAAAGTAACTAAAGGGCAGAATTTGACTTTTTCTTATATTGGTTATCAGAGTAAGAAATTGAAGATTACTTCCTCGCAATCTTTAAGAGTTACTTTAATTGAAGATTCTCAGTTATTGAATGATGTCGTTATCATAGGTTATGGTAAAGTACAAAAGAAAGATTTAACAGGTTCTATAGAGTCTCTTTCCAGTAAAGAGATAACGAAAGCCATGTCTTCAAATGTAACAGAAGCATTAAACGGTCGTGTCAGTGGCGTGTTGGTGACCAAAGTGTCTAATAGGCCCGGAGCTGATATGAATATTCAAATACGTGGTGCGAACTCATTTAATTATTCTAATGAACCGCTGTATGTGATAGACGGTATCCCTTCGCAATCGGGAATGCGACATATTAATTCCGATGATATTGAATCTATTGATATTTTAAAAGATGCTTCGTCATGTGCCATTTATGGTTCAAGGGGTTCTAATGGAGTTGTGATTGTAACTACTAAAGGAGCAAATAAAAAAGAAGGTTTTACTGTGGAATATAACGGATATGTAGGAGTAAAAACTCCTACTCGTATGCCCGACATGTTAGGCAGTAAGGGTAATGGAATGGAATATGTGGATTTCCGTATTGCACAATGGACAAATAAATTCGGTCAGTCTTCATTATCTACTCCATCTTTCCTGACCGATGATGAGAGACGTCATATTAAACACGGAGAGTATTATGATTGGTTACGTGAGTTTGCCCATGAAGGTTTATCTACGAATAATAATTTATCGGTGTCTGGTGGTAATAAAAATACGTCTTATACTTTTGGTATCGGATATATGAAAGATGGTGGAATTGCCGGATCAGAGAAATTTGACCGTCTAACAACCAATATGGGCATAGAACAACGTCTTACCGATAAGTTTAGAGTGGGGATGAATGCTTATATTTCATATAACACGATTAACCACGGTAGTAGCGATGCCTTGTATAGTGCTTATTTGATTACTCCTATTGTGGGTAGATTTAATCCGGATGGGAGTCCTACTTTCTCTCACAGACCAGGTGGACGTGTGAATCCGTTTTTGCAGGATGAGAATACAAAGAATGAAAGTGAAGGTTGGTCTGCAAATGCTTCTGCATTTTTGGAATATAAACCGATTAAACAGTTGGCTCTTAAAACTCAGTTTGCAACCCAATATGACGGAGCTGTTAATGGCACTTGGACTGGAACAGAAACACAGTATGGGCAAGGAGTTAAAGATCCGGTGGCAACCAGAAGTGAAGGAATTAATTGTAACTGGGTATGGGATAATACTATAACTTATGATCAGACTTTTGGAATACATAAATTAAATGTGATAGGTCTGTTTAGTGCTCAGAAAGACACACATAAAACCTCCGGCATGAAAGGTGAGGGATTACCTTATGATTCAGATTGGCATGCAATTCAAACTGCGGAACAAATAACAGAAGTGAATAGTAATTATTGGGAATCGGCTATGTTGTCATTAATGGGGAGAGCAAATTATGTTTTATTGGATAGATATTTGTTTACTGTTACGGCAAGATATGATGGAACCTCACGTTTAGCGAAAGAAAATCGTTGGGGATTATTGCCTTCTGCCGCTATTGGGTGGCAAATTAAGAATGAAAAGTTTCTTAAAGACGTGGACTGGCTTAATAATTTAAAGGTACGTGCAAGCTGGGGTAAAACCGGTAATAATAGCGTAGGATATGATGTAACATTGACTAAATTGAATCTAAGCTCTTATTTGTTAGGTGGAAGTGGTTTAAAAGGGTTTGGATTAGGAGGAAGTTTAGGAAACCGGAATCTGAAATGGGAGATGACTTCAGAGTTTAACTATGGTTTGGATTTTAGTTTCTTGAACGACCGTATAAGCGGATCTGTTGATGTCTATTTCCGTAAGACTTCAGATTTGATTTTCCAAAGACAGGTAGCTAATGTCAATGGATATGGAAGCGTTTTGCAGAATATCGGTGCAACATCAAATAGAGGAGTGGAATTATCCTTAAATACAGTAAACATATCTACAAAGAATTTTACATGGAGAACAAATTTGACTTTTTCTCTAAATAAGAATAAAATTGTAGATCTTGATGGTACTAAAACCGATGATTTGGCTAACAGGCGTTTTATCGGGCATCCTATCAATGTTTATTATGATGTGGAGCAAGCAGGAATCTGGCAGGAAGAAGAAAAGGATGAGGCGGCAAAGTATAATGCAGCACCAGGTTGGCCTAAGATTGTAGATCAGGATAAAAATGGAGTGATCGATGCTAAAGACTATAAGATTTTGGGAGCACCGTTACCGGATTGGACTGCGGGAATGACTAATACATTTACTTATAAAAACTGGGATTTATCTGTATACATGTATGCCAGAGTAGGTGGATTATATAGTGATCCGTTTACTTATTATTTTACTGGCATCAATAATCAGGATTGGAATAAATTGGATGTTCCTTATTGGACTCCTGAAAACAGGAATAATAAATACCCGGGTATCGGACTTGAATGTTTGTGGACACAAGTACTTTCACAAGTATCCGGCACTTTCTTGAAGATTCAGAATATAACATTGGGATATTCTTTAAAAGAAAACTGGCTAAGAAAGATAGGAATGAAAGGGTTAAGAGCTTATGTGGCAGTTCAAAACCCGTTTACATTCAGTTCTTATTTAGGATCTGATCCTGAGATCATCGGAGAATCGTTGGAAACTCAACTTTCTTTATATCCTATGACTTTCTCTTTTGGCTTAAATGTTAAATTTTAATTTTATAGACTATGAAATTTTTAAGAAACAGTATAGGAGTCGGTGCTTTCATTTTAGGAACACTTCTCTTTTCAGGATGCAATGATTTTCTTGATATATATAATCCTTCAGCTGTAACTACTGATTATTATGATACAAAAAAAGGTCAGGAGAAACTGGTGATAGATATGTATGAGAAATGTAGAACGTTATTTAATACCAGTACATTGCAGTTTTTGGGAACGGATATGTATATGTCTTGTGATGAAAGTCCTTTGTCTGCTCAATTTAATGGTTATAGTAAAGATCTATCGGGGTTGTCGCCTGTCATTAGCGATTATTGGAACTTACTTTATAAAATTATTCAAGAATCCAATATCCTACTTCATAGATGTACTCTAGAAGTAGCCGGAGATGAATATAATACATTAATTGCCCAAGGACACTTCCTTAGAGCTATGGCATATTATTATCTTGTCGAGACTTTCGGACCGGTTCCTCTTTTGACGGAAGAAAATACTGATGTAGATAATATGATAAAAGTAGTAAGTCGGGATAGTGAAGAAAAAATTTTTAAATTTATCATAGATGAACTTTACGGAATAAAAGGTCTGTTGCCAGATGTAGCAACAAAAGCCGGTGATTTAAATGATACGGCTATAAGACATTTTCTAGGAAAGATGTATTTAACAAGAGCATATAAGGAATTTGCTCAACTGGAGGATTTAAAGAATGCTATAGATAATTTTGAGTCGGTAATTTCTTCTGATCATTATCAGTTACTTACAAGATTTTCAGATGTATTCAGCGAGGATAATCAAAACAATGCTGAGATTATATGGGCAATACAATACGGAACAGACAAGAATTTTAATGGCTCGGGTAATCCTCAACATACTCAATTCGGCTTTAATATTACAGCTTTATATCCGGGAATGTTTGCACTAAATCAAAAAGAATACTCTTCTATGCAACGGGATATTTGGGTAAATCCTGTTGTTCATGAGTGGTATCGCTATCCTGAGATAGATACACGTTACGATGTTACTTTTAAACGTGAATTTTACATTAATGATATAAAAAACGCTGATTATGGAAAGTTAGGTATTTATATGCCCCGTTGGAATGATACTTCAGGTGATAGTAAAGATGCTGTTTACTTTTATCCATTTAAAGACGCTTCAGGTAACTATAATTGGTATCCGGCTTTTGGTGCAATGAACTGGAGCACAGATTGTATGCCGATGTGTAGTAAGTTCCGTGAAACAAAAATAGATTGGGGTGGAAAAGGAACCAGAGAGGATATAGTCTTTCGTGTTGCCGACACTTATTTACTTTGTGCCGAAGCATATTTGAAAAAGGACGAAGTGGATAAAGCTATTAGTAAAGTTAATGACCTTTTAAAAAGAGCGGCAGTATCTGAGGAAGCTTATGAAATTATGAAAATTAAAGCTAATGCAGAGTTGACATTAGATCGTCTCTTAGAAGAAAGAGGCTGTGAAATGTTCGGTGAACATGATAGATGGTTTGATTTAAAACGAACTGGAAAACTTTTGGAAAGAGCAAAGTTGAATCCTTTGGTTGTCAGATATAATAACATATCAGATATCCATTTGGTTAGACCGATTCCTTATGATGAGAGAATAAAATTGGAAGGATTATCTCAAAATCCGGGATATAATAATTAGCAAAAAATGGAATAATATGAATAAGATATTTTTATATATATTGTCACTATGCTTTGTGTTGATAAGTTGTGACCGCAAATATGACTCTCCGATTGATGATGGTAAAGTGAATATTGGAGTTGATGATCCTACACCTAAATTTTATATGGAACAATTTGATCCGATAAGTGATCAAGGACAATATTGGCATCCGGATATGATGGAAAAACTTCCAGAGTTGCATTATGAATTATATGCTACTTCATTAGGAAATAGAAATGAGGTTAATGTTCCCGGTGGTGATATAAATGCTGCCGGAGGTTTTGGATTGCAATATCATTTATTGTGTCAATCTTTAAATGGAATTAATGATATAGCTGTATCTGAAGGGAAGGTTACTACCGGTATGTGGATGGATGCTGCGAATGGAGTAGATTCATATAAAGAAACACGGAAATATTTAGGTATGGCAGGTCCAAGTTGGATTGTTTGGGCCGGTAATATGTTGACCAATCCTGGTTTCCTACCATTGGATGGTGGAGTTATGGATGTTTTAGGCAAAAAATATGTGTTGACAGATGTGAGAAATAACCCGGAAAGTAGCGTGGTGGCTACTGTTGCATCTCATGTTCATAAAGCTATTATTGTTGATGTCCGTGATGAACAGTTCTTTATTGATAACGGTTTTGAGATGGCTTATAATGCATCTGATAAAACGACTTTGGATTCTTGGAGGGAGTTTAAGCAATATTGTAATAATAGAGCTTTAGTGGTAATGCCCGTACAAACGGGTGAATTAGCAGATTTTGCTATTGCCAATAATTTGTTTGTTATCAATCTTAATAAAATATATAATACTTCTGCTGGTGGTCAGAATTCGGAATTATTTAAGGAGGTTTTAGCTTGGTTACAACCTAACTCTCCTGTCTATGGCTGGGAGCCGGGTGTAGGAGAAGATGAATTTGTGAATCTGGTATCCAAAAGCGGGAATATGATGGTAGCAATCGCTGAATTTAATTTGCCATACTTTTCATATAACTATAAAGCCCGTCAACAGCAACTATTAGCCAAAGTTGTTGATCCACATGACATTGATTATACTAAAAATAAGAAATTTGTTTCTTACTATTTGTCAGATGGACCCCATGCCGGCTGGATGATGAATGGATTTGTAGAAAATTATTATACGGATTCTAATGTGGATAAAGTGAATATGAATTTTGGAGTAACAGTTTCCAATATAAGTATGATAGATCCTTTACAGTTTGAGAAGATAATGAGTCTACAGAGTAAAAAGTCTACTTTGATAGAGAGTTTTGGAGGAGGATATTATTATTCGGATGATTTTGGTATAAACGGAAATCGTAAAGAATTATTAAAAGGATTAGCAGAAAAAGTAGGAGCCCACATGCGACAGCACCGTATTAAGATTTTGGAACAGATCGCACATGATCCCAAATCGGATGCTGCAAAAGAGACATATCAGGCTTTTGTTGATGCAAATAGTCAACTTGAAGGTATAGTGGCAATTCAATATGCTCCATCATACGCGGCCGGTGGTGGTGAAATAATATGGGTGACAAATAAAGAAGGTTATGATATTCCTGTTGTGACAGTCAGGTATTCCATTTGGAATATGGGAAATTATAATGCGGATCGTGATGGGACTCCTACTTATGTTGCTAATAAATTAAATTCTGAATTGGAAGATTCTAAGTTTTCTGCTGTAATAGTTCATGCTTGGAGTACTTTTAAAGATACTGGAACCTCAACAGATGAATTGGCTGAAAATGAATTGGGAGGAGAAGTACGTGGAGCTTCGGCTGCAGAAATGTGTGTACGTCGTTTGAATGATGATTATGAGATCGTAAATATGCAGGAATTGATTTGGCGTATCAGAATGTATTATCGACCGGAGCAAACTGAGAAATATTTAAATGAATACTATTAATTAGCTAAATTTATATGAAAAGACAACAATTATTACTCCTTTTGATTTTACTGATGTCATCTTGTTTCATTCAGGCATGGAATTATGACGGGCGTTATGGATGGCCTGTTCAAAAGGCTCCCAAAGAAATTATAGTGTGTGATAAAGGGAGTACCCTTGCCGAGGCGATGTTAATAGAATCTTTATCAGGTTTGGCTGCTCAGACTGTAAATGAAGGTAAGTTTGATAAAATGATTTGGATTGATGTTAATTCAAATATTTCATATGAAAAAATATATACTAAAACCCTTGATGCCCTAAATATAAAACAAACAAAAAAGATGAAATTATGGGAGTTAGTAGATTTGTTGAAACATAAAAAAGTAATTAAAGGGTATGTTCTTTATAAATTGGATGAACCAAGACAAAATGCATACGCATCTTATCCCAATGCTGACTATTCATCGAATGTTGCTACTGTTTACGCTGGATTAATGAAAGGAATATTAATTGATGAATCCTTAGAAACAGAAGCTCGTAAATATGGTTTAAAGTGTTTAAAAGATGCGAGGAATGAATCTTTGGAAGAATGTTTTGAACATAATAAAAGAAAATTGAATAACTATTCGGCTTTAAGTGTTCCTCCAACTGTTTCTAATTTAAGGGATTATGCTATTGCTCATAAATTAATGTTATATGCAGATAAAAAAGAGCTTATTGATAAAGTGTTAGCATGGGTGAAACCTATATCACCGATTCTCGGATGGGGATGTGGAGATGAATATGATTTCACAAGTTTGATAGCGCAATGGGGACATGTGAATACTGCAACTAATTGGTGTTGGAATTTACCATTAATTTCATCAGTAACAGAAAAGGTGGAGTTGAAAAAAGCTAAAGAAATATCTCTTGAGGAAATTAATTTTAATGATACAGTTTCATTCCATTCTTTTGTGATGAGTGATGGTGATAATATGCAATGGACAATAGGAGATTTCTTAGAGAATCCTGCATATTTAGGTAATCAGGATCGTGATAATATTGGATTAAGTTGGACTCTATGTCCTATCGAATTGTCTGTAGTATCACCATTTACGTGGAACTCATTGGCTGAAGTACAAAAGAATAACTTTAGTTATTTAGAATATGGTGGTGGGTATCAATATCCGGATTTGTTTGCGGTGAATAGGTCTAATAGAATAGAGCTTTTAAGGGAGTTTGCTCGTAGAGTAAATTATCATCTAAGGAAAATGGATATTAAGATATTCGGCTTTATTTGTCGAGATGTTGCGAGTAAAGCAGCGCAAGAAGCATTTCAAATATATGCAGAAGAAATGGAAGATATTACTGGGATGCTTGCTGTTCAGTATTTTCCTTATGAATTGGATGGGGAAATATATTGGAAGACCAATAAGAAAGGAATAGATGTTCCAGTTGTAACTTCTCGTTATAGTATTTGGGATGAAGTGAATCCACTCAGACCTCGAGCAGGAACACCGGAGTTTGTTTCATCTATAATAAATCGTGAAGTAACTGCTTCACATAATAAAGGAGAAAACATGCTAACTTGGACTATAGTACATGCTTGGTCGGATTTTAATAAATCAAGTAAGTTGGTTCAATCTCCTTCTATTGGTTTGAATCCGGTAAAAACGTCTCAAAATTTATTAATTGATAAAATTAAGGTTGTTTCTGTAAACGAGCTTTTGTGGCGTATTAGAATGAAATATCGTCCGGAACAAACAAAAGCTATTATTCTACATCAACGTAATTAATATAAATTTAAATTTTAGAACTATGAAAAAGAAGATCTTAATAGTTTTATTATTGATAATAACCATTGGTATTCATGCCCAGCA
The DNA here is from genome assembly GCA_902492205.1 of uncultured Bacteroides sp. Classification (GTDB taxonomy): domain Bacteria; phylum Bacteroidota; class Bacteroidia; order Bacteroidales; family Bacteroidaceae; genus Bacteroides. The sequence continues at coordinate 11,575 of CABUKU010000004.1, forward strand.
AAAATCTGTAACTATAGGAACTGTTGAACCTGTTAGGTATGTCTCAAAAGATGGTCGTTTGAAAATACTTTCATATATAAAATTAGGTACGAATGATTTAGGTGGACGAATAAAGATTCATTTGGATGGAGAAGAATTGACATTAGAAAAAACTGTGGTTACAGATAGTTTACTTGTTTGGTTACCTATGATTGGAGATAAAAATACGATTGATATTTATTCTGGAAAGAAAAGATTGTCGAGTCAGATGTTTATTCCGGTTATCTCTAAAGACTGGGGATATTTCAAGGATGGAACGATTCATATTATTCAATCTTCTCATCAGGATATTGCTTGGATGGATACTCCTGATTATTGTCGTGAAGATCGTATAAATGGTATTATTATTCCTGCATTGGATATAATGAAAGAAGATCCTGATTTTACATTTGAAATGGAACAAACTTTAAATTTGATGGAGTTTCTTGATTCGCATCCGGAACGTAAAGATGAGGTTATTCGTAGATATAAAGAGAAACGTTTCTTTTGGGGAGCAACTTATAATCAGCCCTATGAAGGTTTAGCTTCGGGTGAACAACTTATAAGACAGGCTTATTATGGACGTAAATGGATAAGGGAAAATTTACCGGGTTGTGATGATAAAACTGCTAATAATATGGATGTTCCGGGAAGAACTTTGCAAATGCCTCAGATATTGGCGAAGAGTGGAATTTCAAATTTATTTGTAAGTAGAATGAGGGAAGGATTGTATGATTGGATGGGTCCTGATGGATCTAAAGTCTTGACATTTACTCCTGGAAATTACGGTTGGGCTACTTTGCAATGGAAATTTTTTGAGAAAGACGCTGTAACTGCTTTTAATAAATTACATCATCGTTCTTTGTTGTGGAGTGACTATTTTAGTAAACGTAATATTCCGCCACATTATGCAATTTTGATGAGTTGTGATGCAACCAAACCTACAAATTATAGAAAGATTATAAATGAATGGAATACTATTGTTGAATTGGCAGAGGTACCGTTACCCAAATTGAAAAATTCCACAGCAGAGGAATACTTTAATGCAGTGAATGTTCCTCATGCTAATTTTGAAAAAGTTTCAGGTGAACGGCCTGATCTATGGTTATATATTCACGGACCAGCTCATTATGAAGCTACTCTGTATAAACGTGAAGCTGCTGTTTTACTTCCTGCTGCTGAATCTTTTACTACAATATCAAAATTAATAGATAATAAATTAGAGACTTATCCACGTAAATCATTTGATAGAGCTTGGATGGCGTCTATTTATCCAGATCATGGTCTGGGAGGTAAAAATGGAGCTATTACGGATAGTATATTCCAAGATAGTTTGAAACTAAGTCGTGATTTAGGGAAGAATTTACTTAATAATGCATTGACAGCAATAGCTGATAAAGTTTCGGGAAATATAGGTGATGTTGTAGTATTTAATGATTTAACTTGGAATCGTTCAGATATGGTTAAAGTCGAAATTAATTCGCCTAATTTTATAGTAAAGGATATGTTGGGTAAAACTATACCTTCTCAAGTTATAAAAGATCATGGAAAATTATTTCTTGCTTTTATTGCTGAAAATGTTCCTTCTTTAGGGTATTGTACTTATACTTTATCAAAAGGAAATAATAATTCCAAAGGTTTATTTTCGGTCTTTAAACAAACAAATGCCTATGAAAATCAATATTATAGAGTTCTATTAGGAGATGGGGGAATTGTTAGTCTTTATGATAAAGACATCAATAGGGAACTTTTACATACTTCAAAATTTAGAGGAGGAGATATATTAGAAGCCGGTTATGCTGGAAATGGTGCAGGAGAATTTACAAAAGTAACAGATTTGACTCCAGGAGATATTACATCACTAAGTAGTATACCTACATCTTGGAATGTATTGGAGGATGGAGCATTGTTTACTGTATATGAAAATACACAACATACTAAAAATACAACGATAATTCAAAAAATTACGTTTTACCATTCATTGAAGAAAATAGACTTTAATATTACTCTCCAGAATTTCAATGGTGAACATAATAGACAATATCGAATAGTTTTTCCATTAAATATGCGCGAAAATCTTATTAGCTATGAGGTTCCAATGGGTATTTTGAATATTGGCAAAGATGAAATGAAAACTATTCCCGGAGGTTGGGCTTGGGGAGGAAGTTATACAAATCATCCTGCTGATACCCATCCAAGAGAAATTCAAAACTTTATGTCGGCAAGTGGAAATGGTTTTGGTTTTACTATGTCATCTTGTGTTGCAGTTGGGGATTGGATAGATCCTTCTCGTGAACAAGCTGATTATCCAATTTTACAGGGAGTGTTACTTTCTTCTCATAAAAGTTGTCATGGGGAAGGTAATTGGTATCATCAAACGGGTACTCATCATTTTGAATTTTCTATTTCTTCTCATGAAGAAGGGTGGAAAAATGGTTATCATTTTGGTGTAGCAGCTAATCATCCGCTCATCATAATAAAAAAAGAAATGAAAGGCAACCAATTAGATAAACAACATAGTTTTATATCTGTATCTGATCCTTTGGTTGCTCTTTCTTTAATTAAAAAGGCTGATAATGATAATGGAATTATTATTCGTATAACTGAAATGGAAGGAAAGAATAAAACAGTTAATATACAACTTCCCTTTTCTGCAAAGAAAGTGATTCGTACTAACTTGATTGAAGATGAACAAGAACTTTTGAATACATCAGGGAGGATTATAACTCTTGATTTAGGACATCATGCTATTGAAACATATAAAATAATATTATAGATATGAAATTCCACTTTGTTGCTTTATGGGTATTATTATTGAAGTTGAGTAGTTGTTCATACATGGATACAGATTATACTCAGTGGGTTAATCCATTTATTGGAACATTGCATGAAGGTCACTGTTTTCCCGGAGCAACAGTTCCAATGGGGATGGTACAGGTAAGTCCGGAATCTTGTACTACTCATTATGAAGGATATGAGATGGATCATGTGGCAGGATATCAATATACTGATTCTCTGATTAGTGGGTTTACTCAAACTCATTTGAATGGAGTGGGATGTCCTTCTATGTCCGATATTTTGTTGATGCCTTATTGCGATAGAGATATAAAAGGTATAAAAAGGATAGATTTTTGTTCTGAATATGATAAGAGATCAGAGGTAGCTAAACCAGGATATTACCGTGTTTTTTTATCTCAAAACAAGGTTGATGTAGAATTGACTGCAACGGAACATGCTGCTTATCACTATTATCATTTTGAAAATCCGCATTCAGCTCGGCTTTTAATAGACTTACAATATGGTGTAAGCTGGGATATTACAAAAATTCATGATAATATAATTGAAGCGACTCAACAATTTGAAGATGATAAAACATTATCTGGGTATCGTAAAGCAAAAGAATGGACTTCCCGTAAATTGTATTATGTGATAAAATTTAATAGAGATGTTATTGATAAAATGCAATTAGGTCCGATTGATAATAAAGATGAAAAGGCACCACGTTATGTGCTATCTTTTAATATGGGTAATTTCACCTCTTTGGAAGTTGCTATAGGCATTTCTACAACAAGTATTGATGCTGCAAAAAGAAATCTTAATGCTGAAATTAAGGATTGGGGTACATTTAATTTAATCCGTGATGCAGCGAAAGAAAAGTGGAATAAGATTCTTTCAAAGATAATATTAAGTGGTGATGAAGATAAACGTATCTCTTTTTATACTTCCATGTATCATTTGTATATACAACCTAATAATATAGCGGATGTGGATGGTAGATATAGGGGAGAGAATGATAGCATATATAAATCTGCTTCGGATAAATTTTATTCTACATTTTCATTATGGGATACTTTTCGTGCGGCTCATCCAATGTATACTATTTTATCTCCGGATTTAGTTGGAAATTTTGTGGAATCTTTGATGGATAGTTATATACATAAACCGATAGATGAGAATAATCAGGCAGAAGGAAATAAATATTTGCCTAGATGGCAATTATGGGGAAAAGAAACTCATACCATGGTAGGTAATCATGCTGTTCCGGTATTGGTTGATGCATTATTGAAGAGGTTAACTTCATCAACTTATAACAATTTGGATATTTATCAAGCGGTCAAAACGACTGTAACCAAACCACATTATAGAAACCATGTAGATCTAATTAATAAATATGGATATATTCCTTTTGATGATCAGATTCAGTCTTTTGATGATGGACGAGAAACTGTTTCGAGATTATTGGAAGGGGTGTATGATGATTATTGTGTTTCTATTTTGGCTGATAAGTTGGATTATAAAGAAGATGCCTCTTTTTTATTGAATCGTTCAGAATTCTATAAAAATGTTTTTAATAAAGAACATGGCTTTATGCTTGGGCGTAATGCAAAAGGTGAGTTTAAAAAAGAAATAAATCCTTCCGAAGTTGTTGGTGAATGGTTACCTGCTTCTGATTATACGGAAGGAAACTCTTGGCATTATTTATTTCATGTTCTTCACAATGTTCCTGGATTAATAGAATTGGTGGGAGGAGAAAAACTTTTTGTTTCTAAATTGGATTCAATGTTTTATTCGGCAAGTAGTCCGGAAGTAAAAAGTTTAGTTTGGAATATTTATGGAACATTGGGGCAATATTGGCATGGAAATGAACCCTGCCATCATGTACCATATTTGTATAAGTATACAAAACAAGATTATAAAACCGATGCTATAATACGCTATTTAGTAGATGAATTCTATAAGAATGCTCCGGATGGTTTGAAGGGTAACGACGATTGTGGCCAAATGTCGGCATGGTATATGTTTACTTCAATGGGATTTTATCCGGTTAATCCTGTGGGAGGAGAATTTATATTAGGAGCACCTCAGTTCCCATTTTTAGAGATAAAATTGAATAATGGAAATACTTTTAAAATCATTGCTGAGAATTTATCAGAGAAAAATATGTTTGTAAAGAACGTCAAATTAAATGGAAAGCAACTAGACCGTTTCTTTTTAACCTATGATGAAATAATGGCTGGAGGTGAGTTGTATTTTACTATGGAAAGTCGTAAAGATGTTGATGAATTGTTTCATTTTTATGTAAAATAATTAAATCTGAGTTATGAAAAATAGAATGATTAATAATTCTTTAATGAAATTACTTCCAGTCTTATTCAGCTTCTTTGTAATGGGGTTTGTGGATGTGGTAAGTATCTCTACAAGTTATGTCAAGAATGATTTTGGTCTAAATGATAAATTGGCCAATCTTTTACCAATGATGGTTTTCTTGTGGTTTGCTATCTGCTCTTTGCCAACGGGTGCTTTAATGGATAAAATAGGTAGGAAGAAAACAGTTCAATTGAGTGCAATAATAACTTTTATTGCAATGTTAATTCCACTGTTTAGTTATACATTTATTATGGTATTAGTAGCTTTTGCCTTACTTGGTATCGGTAATACAATTTTGCAAGTTTCACTAAATCCTTTATTAATAAATGTTGTGAGAAGAGATAGGGTAACCAGCATGCTGACACTTGGTCAGTTTATTAAAGCCATATCATCGACTTTGGGACCTGTAATTGCGGGATTTGCAGCTGGAATATTGGGAAATTGGAAATTAATTTTTCCAGTTTATGCAATAATCACTGCAATATCATGGATATGGTTAGCTAAAGTATCAATTAATGAAGAAGTTTGTTCAAACGAGAAAAAAGACATTTTGGGACTTTTAAAGGAGCCATATCTTTTAATGCTTTTTACTATGATTCTATTAATTGTAGGATTTGAAATTGGTTTAATGACTGCTGTTCCAAAATATTTAGTGGAACGCTGCGGCATGCCTATAGAAAAAGCAGGACTGGGATGTAGCTTATATTTTATAGCTCGTACTATTGGGACATTTATAGGATCGATTTTGTTGGTGAAAATTTCGTCACGCAAGTTCTTAATGTGGAATATGGTAGTTGCAATAGTTTTTTTTCTTTGCCTGATGCTTTTTAGCAATCAATGGATTATACTTGGATCAATCTTTTTTGTTGGTCTATTCTGTGCTAATATATTTGCTGTTGCTTTTTCTGCAGCAATTCAATCAAATCCAGAAAAAGCTAACGACATTTCTGCTTTTATGATTATGGGAGTAGCAGGAGGGGCTTTGATCCCTCCGGTAATGGGAGTTATTGCCGATGCAAGTAATCAATTTATGAGTCTTATTGTCTTAATATTAATTTTAATATACATTCTTGTTACTTCTTTTAAACTGAAAAACAAATAACTTATTAATAGAAAAATATGAAAGAAATGACTTCCTTAGAAAGGTGTATGACTGTTTTAAATGGCGAAACACCAGATATGTTACCTATTATTCCACAGAGTTTTATGTTTGCTGTTGAAACAGCTAATTTTAAAATAGGTGATGTGAATAAAAATGGAAAAAAGATGGCACAAGCACATATAATTTCTCAAGAAAAATATGGTTATGATGGTTGTGTTATAGATTTTGATGATGCAACGATTGCTGAAGCTGTTGGTGCAAAAGTTATTTTCCGTGAAGATGAACCTGCTACGGTCGATGAAGAACAACCTGTGTTAAAAGATTTACGTGATGTGTATAATATGCCTATTCCCGATCCTTCAAGATCTGGTCGTATGAATGAATGGTTAGAAGCAACAAGAACTTTAGTAGATGCGATTGGAGATCATGTATTTGTTATGGGACGTGCAGATCAAGGTCCATTTAGTATAGCATGTTTACTCAGAGGTACTACCCAATTTATGATGGACTTGTTAACAGAAGATAAACAATTAATTGATGATGTTTTGGATTATTGTAGGAAAATTAGTGCGGTTTTTGCAAAAGCTCAAAAAGATGCAGGAGCTCACGCAACTTCTATTGGTGATGCATTTGCAGGACCTAATTTGATTTCACCGGATATGTATCGACAATTTGCATTAGAACCAGAGAAGAAGTTGACAAAAGAGGTGCAAGAGTATGGTATTCCTTTTTCTATTCATATTTGTGGAAATACTAATGGAATTATTGAAGATATGGGGACAACAGGTGCTAAGATATTAGAGGTAGACTGGCAACTTGATATAGCTAAAGCACGTGAGGTGGTACCTATGTTTACTACAATAATGGGAAATATTGATCCGAGTTTTCCTTTAGTAGTAGGTAGTCCGGAAGACGTTGATTCAGCTGTGAAAAAAATAATCGAAGCAACTAAAGGTAAGAACCATATAATTAGTTCTGGATGTGCTATGGGGCGTAATACTCCTCCTGAAAATTTCAGAGCATTTATTAATGCTGCTCGTAAATATGGTTCTTATGAAGAAATTATGCGATTAAATCAATAGTGTATAATGTAATATAAGTATAGGATATTATGGCAGAGTTAGATAAACTTTTTGATTCAATAGTGGCGGGAAAACTTGAGCCTGCTATAGAGATTACTGAACAAGCTATTAGGGAGAATTTAGAGCCTCAAATGATTATTAATAACTATATGATTAAAGCTATGGAAGAGATCGGCAATCGATTCCAGAATAATAAAGCATATGTGCCCGAATTATTGATGGCTGCACGTGCAATGAAAGGAGCTTTAGAACTTTTGAAACCTCACCTAAAAGGTGACCGCTCGAGTACGATTGGTAAAATAATTATTGGGACTGTATATGGTGATTTACATGATATTGGAAAGAACTTGGTAGCCTCTATGTTTGAGGGGTGTGGTTTTGAAGTCGTTAATCTGGGAGTAAATATCTCTGCAGATAAATTTATAGAGGTAATAAAGAAAGAAAATCCGGATGTTCTTTGCTTATCTGCACTTTTGACTACGACAATGGGGTATATGAAAATTGTGATTGATACTTTAGAAAAAGAAGGTTTAAGAAGTAAGGTGAAAGTTATGGTGGGTGGAGCACCGGTTAATCAAATCTTTGCTGATCAGATTGGAGCAGATGGTTATACTGATAATGCAAATGCTGCTGTTATTAAAGCAAAAGAATTAATTGCGATGAGATAATTTAAAATTAAAATGCTATGAAAGTAAATATGAAAGAATGGATTCAATCCATTATAAATAGTAATGAACGAGTTGCGTTACCAATAATAACTCATTCGGGGATAGAGATGCTTGGTAAAACAGTTCTTGATGCCGTGACTGATGGAGAGACGCATTCTCAGGCTGTAAAATTGCTTGCTGAAAAATATCCGTCAATAGCATCAAGTGTAATAATGGACTTAACTGTTGAAGCAGAAGCGTTTGGTGCAGAAATTTATTTTTCGCCCAATGAAGTGCCAAGTGTTATTGGAAGATTAGTTTGTGATGTTGAATCTGTGCAAAGCTTGAAAATTCCTTCATTAGATACAGCACGAATTCCTGTTTATATAAAAGCGAATGAATTAATAGCTGCAAATAGTGTTAAACCTGTTATTTCAGGTTGCATCGGTCCTTATTCATTGGCCGGAAGGCTTTATGATATGTCTGAGATTATGATGGCTATGTATATTGAACCAGAATGTATAAAGTTGCTATTGGATAAGTGTACGGAGTTTATTTTAAATTATTGTAAAGCATTGAAAAAGGCCGGAGCGAATGGAGTTTTAATAGCAGAACCGGCAGCAGGTCTTCTATCCAATGAAGCATGTAAAGAGTTCTCATCAGAATATGTGAAACGTATTGTCGATGAAGTTCAGGATGAGGATTTTGTTGTGTTTTTGCATAATTGTGGAAATAGAGGACAGTGTACAGAAGCAATGGTATATACAGGAGCGGCTGGTTATCATTTTGGAAATAGTATTGATATGCTCCAAGTTTTAGTTGATTGTCCTGAAGATGTTTTGGTTATGGGAAATTTAGATCCGGTTTCATTATTTAAGATGAGTACAGCAGAACAGGTTTATAGTGCAACAATGGAACTTTTAGAGAAAACCACTGCTTTCCCGAATTTCGTTTTATCATCGGGATGTGATACACCACCGGAAGTACCTTTTGAGAATATCGAGATGTTTTATAAAGCATTGAAGGATTATAATTGTAATTTAAAGTAAGAGGGTATGATAGAAGAATATTATCATGAAAATAAAGGATATAATCCATATTTAATTAGAAACGGATGGCAAGTTGCACAACTCAATTATGTGGAACAACATGGCTTGGATGATATGAATACATTGGAAATACATCATGAAACAGATGAAGTTTTCATTCTGTTCGAGGGAATAGGAGTTCTGATCGCTGCCGATATTAAGGGTGATCAGATAAAATATGAATTGATAAACATGAAAAAGGGAGTTGCCTATAATATACCGGCGGGAAGATGGCATAATATTGGCATGAATAAAGATGCTAAAATGGTTATTGTAGAAAAATCGGATACACATTTAAATGACTGTACTTTATATGATTTGAATGAGTCTCAAAGAGAAGACTTATATCGGAAAGTAAAGGACGTTTTATAATTGGTTATTATTGAAAAGCATGGAAATATATATTGTATGGGGCTTCTTGGGCAGTGGGAAAACTACTTTCATAAATAATCTCTTATCAGTTTATTTGTATAATAAGAAAGTTGTTATTCTTGAAAATGAATCTGGTCAAGAGTCGGTAGATGGTATTTTGTTGAGAAGCAAGAATTATATAGTCAAGGATATGAAGGCAGGCTGTGTATGCTGTTCACTTCGTAATGAATTGCCATTAACTATACAAAATATACAAGACGAAATAAAGCCGGATATTTTGTTAATTGAACCTGCGGGAATATCTTCTTTGGAAGATTTAATAAGAATCCCTCATTTAAAGGTTAATCAGGTTATTACTATGGTAGATGTTGCCAACTATCATTTATTAATGAAACTGAATAGTAATTTTTATAAGAGGCAATATAGCCTATCATCGATAATGTTACTAACAAAAACTGATTTGGTGGAAGGAAAACAGGTAGAGGAGATAATAAATGAACTTATGATAATGAATCCATCGGCATTTATTTGTGTAAATTATCATGAAATAGGAGCGGATATGTGGAATGATTTATTTAACTATCAGACAAAACATTTTATTCCGGTTTATAATTTAATAGAAATGCCCACTTATAAGATTGAGACAATTTCTATAAAGAAGCACATATCTTTAAATCAAATAAATGAAATATTCAACACTATTAATTGTAGTTCCATTGATGTGATTAGAGCAAAGGGGTTTGTTCTATCAACTGATTTAAAGATATTAAAGATTGATTATGTATGTGGTAAATTGAATGTGAAGGAGATGTCTGCAGATTTTAAAATAAATGATAATTTCCTTTCTTTTTGGTATATAAACAAAGAAGTCTTGTCTCTATCATCTATTGTAGATTCTTATTTTTGAGGTTATGGGTTTGAATATATTAAATACTGCTCCTGTAGCAATTGATTTCTTTATAGATGAGATTGATATAGTAGATACTGAGATATACTCGTATTTAGGGTATAGGGATGCCATTCCTGATGAGTATGTAGCTGCATTGATTAATAAGTTAAAAAATGAAGTTCTTACTTTGTGCCATCCTAAATTTGGATTGAAGATTATAGATGGGAAGATTGCTGGTAAGACCTCAATTGTTTTATGTGGAGATAAGTGTTTCAATCCGGGAGGAATCATTACGCGTAGTTTAAAGAATAGCGAGTCGTTTGCCATTATCATTGCTTCCGTAGGAAAAGAAATGGATCGATGGATAACGGATAAGCGTAAAGGAAATGATATTATGGAGGCATTTATTGCGGATGCATTAGGTTCGACGGTTGTTGAGGCTATTATGGTGTGTGGTATGAACTACTTGGGAAAAGAAATGGCAGAAGTAGGTTTAAAGATCAGTAATTCATATAGTCCTGGTTATTGTGGATGGGATGTTGCGGAACAACAATTGTTATTTTCCTTGCTTCCTCCTGCATTTTGCGGGGTAACACTTACAGATTCTAGTTTAATGCTTCCGATAAAGTCGGTCAGTGCTTTGGTTGGCATAGGGACGAATATTGAGAAAAAACCATATGGCTGTGCTATTTGCCGTAAAAAGGATTGTTATAAACGTAGGCTATAACTTTATATTGATGTTTAGTAGGTATGTAATCGCCACTTTATTTTTATATTGTGGCGATTATATATAATTCATCTCAAACTTGTAATATCTGCAATTGTGGGGTTATGTATAGTAAGTCCTCCATCAACAACGATTGTTTGTCCTGTGATGTATCGGGCATCATCGGAGGCAAGGAAAGTAACTGTTTTCGCAATATCCTCCGGTTGACCTAAATAGTTGATACTGTTATGACGTAGAAAAATATCCCGTACTTGGCTGGACAGATTGTTAACCGCTGCGGGAGTCAATATTAAACCGGGAGCTATTGCATTGCACCTGATATTCTTTTTACCCATTTGAGTGGCAGTATATTCGGTTAGAGAGATTATTCCGGCTTTAGCTATTCCGTAATAAGTTCCTTGATAATCGGCAGTAATGCCACTAATTGAAGCTATGTTTACAATGTTCCCACCTCCATGTTCACTCATGATAGGAATTGCCAGTTGAGTGAGATACATGGCACAACGAATGTTGAAATGAAAGACTTCATCAAAATAGCTTATGTCAAGAGTTTCTATATCTCTGTCAAGTTTAAGATTGCTTCCTCCCACATTGTTTACCAACACATCAATGCGTCCATAGTTGATTTGTGCGAACGATATGAGTTGACGGCAGCTATCCAAATCATTGGCGGAGAAGAATGTTGCTTTGACATCCGCTCCTTTCGATATTAATTCTTTTGCAAGTTTATCAGCTTTGTCCTTAGCATAGTCTGCAATAATGACTTTAGCACCTTCATCAACCATCTCCCGGGTAGTAGCTTCACCTATACCCGATGCAGCTCCCGTGATGATAACAACTTTTTCTTTAAATCTTTTCATAATGATACCTTATTCTTGTTCTTTTTCCTGCCAGACAAGAGAAGCTGCACCATAGATTGCCGCATTCTTATCTAACTGTGAAGGAAGTAATTTCACTTTGTTTTTAAATATCTTCATCATATTTTGCTCCATTGCTTCGCGGGTTGGTTTGAAAAGCAAATCTCCGGCTTTAGCAAGTCCTCCCATCAGGAAAATGGCTTCGGGGCTGGTGATGGCGACTACATTAGCCAGTGCTTTACCTAACATTTCACCCGTATATGCAAATGTTTCTCGCGCTAACTCATCACCGGCAAGAGCAGCTTCACTGATTATTTTTGCATCCATTTGATTAAATGGAATGTCACGCAAAAGACTTGGAGAAGTATATTTGGCAATCATTTTATAAGCACTTCTTTTCACGCCGGTGGCAGAAACGTAAGTTTCAAGACATCCTTTACGTCCGCAACTGCATTGTCTCCCGTCCGGGGAAACAATAACGTGTCCTAACTCGCCGGCAAATCCGTCATGTCCATAAATAAGTTTGCCATTGGAAACGAATCCACTGCCCAGTCCTGTACCGAGGGTGATAACGAGAAAGTCCTTCATGTTCTTTGCACCCCCGTAAATCATCTCGCCGATGGCAGCGGCGTTGGCATCATTGGTTAAACAAATCGGAATATCAGGATAATACTCTTTCATCATCTCGGTAAACGGAATAATTCCATGCCAAGGCAGATTAGGAGCATATTCGATTGTTCCTTTATAGAAATTGCCATTGGGAGCGCCAATACCTATTCCTACGAGAGTTACTGATTGTTCTATAGTGGAAAGTACTTCATGGGTAGTATTACAAAGTTCGCGAAGATAAGTATGTATGTCTTCGTGTTTGGCTGTGCCGATAAAACCTTCAGCTAAGTAATTAGCGTTGCGGTCAACAAAACCGAACTTGGTAAATGTCCCACCTATATCTATGCCTAATGCTACTTCTGTTTTCATATTGATTTGTTTTTCATTAAGAACAAATCAGAAATGGTTTTGCTTAATATAGTGCAGATTATATTTTGCGTGATTTGAAGATATTGATACGCAAAAGAATAATTTACTTTCATGGCGGATAGTTACTTTTGTCCAAACCTTAGATTTAAGACATGAAAAGGAAAAAAATATTTATAACTATGCTATCACTATTGATATGTAGTCTATCTGCTTGCAAAGTCAATAAAGAACAGATACCATCCAGAAACCCCCTTTCAGATGGATGGCAAGTACAGTCTTCCGGGAAGATAACTGCTCCGGATACTGTACTTTCAACAGAAAAATTTATCCCTGACGGGTGGTATAAAGCTACTGTACCTTCTACCATAATGGGAGTACTGATAGAGAACGGAGAATATCCCGATGTATTGGAAAGTGAGAATTATAAATCGGTAGACCGCACACGTTTTGATTCTTCTTGGTGGTATCGTAAAGAGTTTGCTTTGCCTGCATTATCGGCAGATAAGCATGTGTTACTCAACTTTGACGGCATCACTTATAGAGCCAATATATGGCTGAACGGTCACCTGTTGGCATCCAAAGACTCTATTTACGGCCCTTTCCGTCAGTTTACTTTAGATATTACTCCTTATGCACAAGCTAAGAATGTATTGGCAGTGGAAGTATTTCGTGCACAACCGGGTGAACCGAATATCGGTTTTGTGGATTGGAATCCGCGTCCCGCAGATGAGAGCATGGGTATTTTCCGGGAAGTATATGTTTCGACAGTGGGAGACGTGGCAATGGCCCATACTGGAGTTCGGTCAAAAGTGAATACCGAGACTCTGAAAGAAGCATGGCTGAATATAGAAACCGAACTGACAAACCTTTCTTCCGAAAAGGTTGACGGAGAATTGGTAGGAACTATGGAAGGCATAACATTCCAAGTTCCGGTAACTTTGGAAGCAGGAGAAACAAAGAATGTGAAGTTGTCGCCGGATCAGGTAAAGGAGTTATACTTTCAAAATCCTCGTATCTGGTGGTGCAATGGTTTGGGAAAGCCGGAACTATACCAACTTAATTTAGAGTTTAAGGTAAATGGCAAAGTCTCTGCCGAAGATGAAGTTACTTTCGGAGTACGGGAAATAAAAGATTATTTCACTGATGAAGGACATAGGGGATTCATATTGAATGGCAAACCGGTATTAATAAAAGGAGCAGGCTGGACGGATGATATTTTCCTTCGTGATACTCCCGAGACTAATGAAATACAGGTGCAGTATGTACATGACATGAACTTGAATTGCATCCGTTTTGAAAACGTTTGGGGCACTTCACAGAACGTATATGACTTATGTGATAAATACGGATTAATGGTACTCGTTGGTTGGAGCTGCCATTGGGAATGGGAAGAATATCTGGGAACTCCGGTCGATCGTTATGGAGGTATTAAGTCCGAACAAGATATGAATCTGATTGCTGCTTCACTGAAAGATCAGGTGCTTTGGTTGCGCAATCACCCGTCTGTTATAGGTTGGTTTGTGGGAAGTGACATGTTGCCCCGTCCTGAACTCGAAGAGAAATATATGGCATTCCTTCCACTAATAGACGACCATCCTTATATTCAGTCTGCCGCCATGCTCAAGAGTGATTTGACAGGTGCAAGCGGGATGAAGATGAGCGGACCATATGACTATGTGGGACCTAATTACTGGTATCTCAATACAGAAAACGGAGGAGCTTTCGGTTTCAATACGGAGACGGGCATAGGTGCACAGTTGCCTGTGATTGAATCTTTGCGGAAAATGATTCCTGCCGATAAACTGTGGCCTGTGAGCAATGATGCGTGGTCTTACCATTGCACAGCTTCCAAATCGGCTATGAATACGTTGGATTTGTTGACTGAAACCATAGAAAGCAAATATGGCAAAGCCGAGGATTTGGGAGACTACTTGAAGAAAGCCGATTTATTGAATTACGAAGGTACGCGCGCCATGTTCGAAGCTTTTCGTGTCAATCATCCAAAGGCAACGGGTATCGTGCAATGGATGTTGAACTCTGCATGGCCTTCACTTTATTGGCAGCTCTATGACTATTACCGCATACCGACCGCTGCTTATTATGGAGTGAAGAAAGGAAACATGCCCCGGCAATTGATATATAATTATAAAGATGGAGTGGTTTATCTGGTTAATGAGGGATCCGATTCTGTAAACCTGAACGGAGAGTTCCGGCTTTACGGATTGGATTCCAAATTAATAAAGGAAGGTAAAGCAGGTTTGAAAGCTGCATCGGGAGAAGTGGTCAAAGGCTTTGACATCCCCGCTGTAAAAGACAATGCTTTTCTTTTCTTGCAGTTGACAGACGAACAGGGAAACAAAGTTGCCGATAACTGGTATTGCCTTTCAGCCATCCGGGATGAATATGATTGGGAAAAGAGCAATTGGGTATATACTCCTTTGAAAGTTACTGCCGATTTTAAGAAACTGGCTGCATTACCCGAAGCTACCTGCAAGGTGAATGCCACGATAAAAGGTGATTTGCTGGAAGCAACTTTGGATAATCCGACCGGAAATATTGCATTCTTTACCCGTTTGGCTTTAAAGAATGAGCAGGGTGAGTTAATAACTCCTGTTTTCTGGGAAGATAATTACATAACTCTTTTACCGGGAGAAAAACTGACATTGGAATGTAACATTCCGTCTGCTGCTGCAAATAAGGGTAAGATGACTCTCGCTGTATCGGGCTGGAATCAAAAAGAACAAATAATAGAATTAAGATAACTGTGTTAGGAAGGAAGCGGATAAAATGGGACCGGATTTGATTATATCGGGTTCAGTTCCATTTGCCTGCTTTTATTGTTTTTATAACATCCCTCTGTTTTAAGCACTTTCTTGCCGGCTGCTAACCCTTTTCCGAGGCATGGCTAATCTGTTTTATGCTTACACTTTAATAACTTGACAACTGTAAAGTATTAACTTGACAACTGTCAATTATATACTTGACACCTGTCAATTAATAACTTGACAGCTGTCAAGTTATTAAAGTGTCGGCTTAAATGAGTTTATGAATAGGCAATAAACAGCTTAACAGATGCTTATAAATGCCTTAATACTGCTGTTGAACAGAGTTAAGAAAACTATAAACCAGAAAAAAGGATAAATAAGTTTGCATATAGAAACAAATTCTTATTTTTGTACAACTATGGTCAGACTCATTCTATCGACAGATTTTACAGAATCCTTTGCCCACCATTTGCTGAAAGGTATTCTGGA
The DNA here is from genome assembly GCA_902492205.1 of uncultured Bacteroides sp. GTDB lineage: Bacteria > Bacteroidota > Bacteroidia > Bacteroidales > Bacteroidaceae > Bacteroides. The sequence continues at coordinate 27,737 of CABUKU010000004.1, forward strand.
GTATTCCAAGAAGCACGAACCTTGGGTGGTCTGCAAAATGCCCCCGGCTTACAGGGAGTACTATGGAATAGACGGTGTTCTCAGTTGGGCGAAGAAATGGAAAGCAGATGCAATCATCTCACAGTTCGAGAATGATGATCCTGTCGGTGTCTTTCGTGAGAATGGCATTATAGCCATAGCACAGGATTATAAATCATGTTTCACTTCCATTCCCAATATAACAAGCAATTACCGGTTGGCAGGTTATATGGCTGCCGATTTCTTTATTAACAAGGGCTTCCGTAACTTTGCCTTTTATGGTTATAAAGATACTGTTTGGTCTGACGGGCGTTGTGAAGGATTCCTCAGCCGCATCACCGAGAAAGGTTTTGGAAATAGCTTTTATGAATACCGGGAGAATTTCGGGGACTATTGGCATTATGAATCGACCGACCTTGCCGATTGGTTAAAGTCACTGCCCCGTTCCACGGCCCTGCTTGCTTGCGATGACAGCCGGGGAAACAGAATTACGGAAATATGCCGGGTGATAGGTATCAGGATTCCCGAGGAGTTGGCAGTGCTGGGAGTGGATGATGACGAGTTGAGTTGTAATTTGTCCGATCCTCCATTGTCGAGTATCCACATGAATGTGGAGAAAGGCGGATATGAAGCTGCAAAGTTGATAGACCGGTTAAGAGAGGACAGGGACGCGGCATATACGGATGTTTTCATTGAACCGACAAAGGTGGTTAACAGATTTTCAACGGATATTTATTCGACTACCGATCCTCATGTGCTTGCTGCGCTGCAATACATTCATCAAAACCTGGCTTCCACTATTAAAGTATTCAATGTAGTGAATCAGGTTCCGCTTTCGCGCCGTTTGTTGGAAGTAAGGTTCAAGCAAGTTACCGGAGTGCCTATTTATCAGTATATTTTTAACCTGCGCATGGAGCGGTTTGCACAGTTGCTTTTAGACAGCGATGATCCTATTATTGATGTGGCTGCAAGTGTGGGACTGACGAACTATAAGAATCTGGCAAGACAATTTGAATTATATAAAGAATGTACTCCTTCCGAGTATAGGAAGAAACATAGAATGAAATAAAAACTAAATACTATCAATGCTATGAAAAAGATAATCTTATTTGCTTTCACGCTGTTGCTCACCGGCTTCCCTATGGTTGCACAAAATTTGTTCTCGAAGTATGCTCCGATGCTCACACAGCCCGACGGATATGTTTGTTACCGCACTGACGGCAAACTGAAGATAGACGGCAAACTGGATGAAGCATCTTGGCAGAAAGCACAACCCACTTCCGCCTTTGCCGATATTAGTGGAGAAGGTTTTCCGAAACCAAAATATGAAACCCGTGCAAAGATGCTTTGGGATGATGAATATTTATATATAGGAGCCGTGTTGCAGGAAGAAGATATAAAAGCAAAGCTGACACAGCGCGACACGATTATTTATTATGATAATGACTTTGAGGTGTTCATTGATCCCGATGGTGACGGACATCATTATTATGAGATAGAAACAAATGCCCGTGGTGTAATCTTCGATTTAATGCTTGACAAACCTTACCGGAGCAAAGGAAACTTTTTGTTGCAGTGGGACTGCCCGGGATTGCAACTTGCCGTTCACCATGACGGAACTCTCAATAATCCGAAAGACAAGGATAGGCAATGGAGTGTGGAAATGGCTATTCCTTATAAAGCATTGATGATGAATTTCGATAATCCGTTGAAAGCGGGAAACTATTGGCGCATTAACTTCTCAAGGGTGCAATGGCTGAAAGCCGGAGGTCCGGAGGAAAATTGGGTATGGATGCCTACGGGGAAAATAGATATGCACATGCCCGACCGTTGGGGATTCCTTTATTTTTCCGGTAATGTTGTGGGTAGCGGACAGGAAGATTTTCACTATCCCTATAATATGGCTGCATACAAGCTTCTTTGGTCAATGTTTTATGCACAGCAAGAAAACTATGCAAAATACGGAAGTTATTTGCAAACTAAAGAAGACTTTCATCTGACCGATGCAGAATTGAAAGGTTTACCGAAGGGAACAGAAATAACTATTGACGCAACAAAGAACTTGTACGAGATTGCAATAACTATTCCTCAGGAGAAAGTTCGTTATGTAGTCAATAATGAAGGACGTTTCTATCTGGCTATCATGTAAGAAGAACGCATCGGGATGCTCATGGATCCATTTGCTCCTCCGGCTTTAGGAAACATGCTGAAGCTGTAGGTAAAGGTACACATGAAATAGCTACCGGGAATATTAGTACGGTAATTGCTTATTACAGAGTTTGATACATATCTCGATATATTCTTCTTAGCTTGAAGTATATCATTTATGGTAGCTTTAATTATGCCGCTGCCTAATTTCTTTTTGTTGAATATCTCCCGGTAGATAGAGGCATTCCAGATAACTTCGGAGTAGTTATATCCTTCTCCGTATCCGGCTTTTTGTGTCCATTTTACATTGGATTCTATTCTGAACTTGAAAGGGAGCTGATAGTTTATCATTCCGTCAATTCCCCAGTCGAAAGTATTTGTGTTACTTTCCGGCTGGTTTTTATTGTCTGTCATTGCATATGTAAAGTTCAATCCGGATGTGAAGCTCAGTTTCTCTGAAAAATACATGAATTGAGGACTCTCATTAATGTTAAATTGGTGCATGGTATTCATGTCACTATTCAAAAGGTTCTTGGATTGACTTAAAGCCGAATATATGGAATTACCGATTCTGAATTTCTTGTTTTTCAATGGAATGCTGAAATGACTATTAATATTGAAGTTCCAATTGCCGTTTACATTCTCATAAGTAGTCATTCTGAATCCGGTTTCGGGATTAATGGTAACAGCAGACTGAATATCATTGAATGAAAACCGTCCGAATAAACTCAGGTAATAATATGATTGTGATTTGGTACTGGAACCATTGAAACTTGCGTTAATCATATTCATAAAGTTGGACTTCAGGTTAGGATTACCTTTCACACTGTTCGTTGGGTTACTCACATCTACAAAGTCTTGTAACTGACTTGCGGACGGTTGGGTTATATAACCGTTGTAACTGATTCGCAAGCTCTTTCGTTCAGAGAACCTATATTGAAAGTTAAGTATGGGAGAGAAGTTAACGGTGTGCTGTTCTATTTTGGAAATTATCGAGTCTCCTATAATGTTGGGTACATGTTTGTCATATTCAACAACAGAATATTTGGCAGCCTCTTTATTGGATGGTTGCAAAGTTTTATTGGTAGAGGAGCTTAAATCCACATTAAGACCTACAGTGTAATCATACTTTTTCTTCTTTACTCTGAAGTTTGCAGTGAAGCGTTGCGTAGTCACAAATCTTTGGGTGCTTCTGCTTTGGGTGGGGTTCAGTTGGATTGAATCCGGACAGTTTGAAGGATCAAAGAAATCATAGGCACTACGTACATTTTCTCCATTGCTTAGTGACAAATTATAGGCTAACTGTACAAAATAATCTTTCTTAATAGGTTCCACATAAGATAGTTGCCCATTAAAATTATAACTGTTGTTGTCACCTTCGGAACGCTGGTTAATCAAAGAATCCCTGTTATATATTCCATTTTCATATAACCTTTGTTTCCAATCATAAAAATCCTGTGATTTGTCATCCCTTATATCATTGTTAATGGAAGTGCTCAGCACCCTTCCTTTCTTCTTGAATTTATATGCATAGTCGAGTCCGATGCGGACATTAAAGCCATTGCTCCGGTCGTTTCTTTGAGAATATCCGTTATATAAAGTATCGGAATTTGCATTCAAGTTTGAGAAACGATTGTGGTTGACACCATTTCCGTTCTTATAGCCAAAGTTGGTTTGTAATACGAATTTATGCTTTTTATTCGGCTCCCATTGTATGCGTGAGTTATAGTTAAACCGTTTGGAACGATCGTTGGATATATTGTCGTTGGTTTCGTATAGTTTGTTCTTATCAGAAACAAAAGTTTCAGTTTCGGAATAAGTTTCTTGTTCTGTATTCGATGTATTATAAGATACACTTCCGTTTAATTTGAGCTTTTTAGAAATGTCTTTATTAATGTTGAAGGCAATATTGCCATTCTCATTTTCTCCTACCATACTGCCCCACATGGGATTCGTTGCATTTTCTTTACTCATGTAAAGTGAGTATTGGTCTTGATTCAGCATGGCATTCACATTGACATCCGCATTATATCTGTATTTGCCATCACTTTTCACATCATGTCCCAATCCACCGTTTGCTCCTGCTAATATGGCAACTTTCATTTCTTCTTTTAGAGACAAGTTGATAACGGTTTCTTTCTTTTCATCATCGAAACCGCTCATTTCTGCGGCTTCGCTGTTTTTCTCATATACCTGTACTTTGTTTACCATTTCGGCAGGGAGTGTCTTGGAAGCAAGATCGGGATCTCCGGAAAAGAAATTCTTGCCGTCTACCATAATCTTTGTTACTTTCTTTCCTTGCACGCTGATATTTCCTTTATCGTCAATAGTAACATTTGGCAATATTTTAAGCAACTCTTTGACAGTGGCATTTTCGGGAACTTTAAAAGAGCCAGAATTATATTCGAGAGTGTCACCTTTTATAGATATAGCCGGGGCGTCTCCCCTTACAACAACTTCATCCAATCTGATGTCTTGCTCGGATAACTCAATGTTTCCAAGATTGAGAGTCCTGCTTTTGGTAAAGGAGACGGTTTCATATTTCTTCTTGTATCCTATAAAGGATATTTCCATTATAGTCTCTTTCTTTATAGTAGTAATAGAGAAATAGCCTTTGGAGTTACTAACAGTTCCTTGTATAAAGGTGCTGTCCTTAGGAGATAATAAACGGACTGTGGCACTCTCGACAGGTTGCTTGTCTTTATCCTCGATAATTCCGGAAACTGTAAATGATTTCTGGGCGCAAACAGAATTAGTTATGATAATGAATAATATCACGAAGTAATATTTCATTTGCCGTTTAAGTTTTGTGTTGTTAACGACAAATGAAAGAATAAATATTCATATAAGCAATTAATCTTTGGAGAAAATGGTGATTAATAGAGAAATAGCTGTTAAACATATACCTACTCCGATCACTCCTTGCCATCCGAACCAGTGCCAGAAAGTCCCTGCCAAGAACGTTCCCAATGAACCACCGATAAAATAGGTAGTCATGAAAATTGTATTGATGCGGTTGGCTGCTTTGGGTGATAGTTCAAAGATACTTGTTTGATTGCTTAATTGAATGCATTGCATGCCGATGTCTATGATAATAATTCCGGCTATTAGGCCTATATATGTATTTCCTCCTGAATAGAATAATAACCAAGCGAAGAGGATCAGTGCACATCCGATGTAGTTGAATCGTTTAACACCAACCTGTTTCACATACTTACCTACAAAAGAAGCCGATAGAGCCCCGGCTACTCCACATAATCCCAATAATCCTACTATATTACTTCCTGCATAGAAAGGAGGTAATTCCATTTTAAAAGCCAAACAGGACCACATTGCAAGGAAAGAACCAAAAGCCAAAGCGGCTCTGATGGAATAGATACGTAATTCAGGATATTCTTTTATCAGAAGAAGAAGGGATTTCATCAAATCAATATATTTACCTTTAAAGGTTGGAGTTATATTGGGCAAAACTTTAATGACTACTGCCGAGCAGATCAGCATAAGTATAGCAGCAATGAAGAACATGGCGCGCCATCCGAGATATTCTCCGATAAGTCCACTGATAACCCGGGAAGCTAATATACCTGTCAATAACCCCGAGATAACAATCCCCACATTACGTCCTTTCATTTCCGGTTTGGAAAACTGGGAAGCAATGGGTACAAATATTTGAGGCATTACGGAACACATTCCGGTAAGAAAAGAAGCCGGTAGGATAATATAAATATTCGGTGAAAGTCCAATTGTCAATAAAGAGAGTATTAAAATAGAAAAGCTGACAAGAATAATCCTTTTCCGTTGAAACATATCTCCTAAAGGTATGATGAATAACAAGCCTATGGCATAACCTACCTGTGTAATCATGGCAATAAGATTGGCCTTAAATTCTGAAATTCCAAGGTCATGGCTAATCATGGAAAGCAAAGGTTGGTTATAGTATATGTTGGCTACTGATATTCCTGCGGCAATGGCAAGGGTCCAGAGTAGGGATGCGGGTAATCCTTCGTTTTCTTTTAGAGACAGTTTCATCTTTTTTCGGTAAATGTAATGAAAAAAGTCCTGAGAATAAATTCCCAGGACTTTTCTTATTAAACAGATTCTATTGTTATTTCAATACTTCATTGAGTTTCTTTTCAATATCATCACCTCTGAGGTTCTTACCGATGATAACTCCATTAGGATCAACTAACAAAGTTGCAGGAATACCTCTTACGCCATAAATTTTAGCTCCTTCACATTGCCATCCTTTCAAATCGGACATTTGAGGCCAAGTAATGCCTAAATCACTAATTCCTTTCATCCAAGCTTCTTTTTTGCTATCCAAAGAAACACCCACGATTTCAAATCCTTTTGATGCAAATTTCTCATAAGCAGCTTTTACATGTGGCATTTCTTTACGGCAAGGACCACACCATGATGCCCAGAAATCAATTAAGACATATTTGCCTTTTCCTACATAGTCGGATAAAGCTACTTCTTTGTCATTAATATCTTTCATTTTGAAATCAGTGAATTTTTGTCCTACTTCAGAACGTTTTACAGCTTTCTGATGTTCGATAACAGCTTGTGCATATCCGCTTTCTTTCATTACAGGAGAAGCTTCTGCGAGAATCTTTGTAACTTCATCGCTGGATAAACTGCTTTCGTGCATACGAAGAAGATAGGCTGCAACGATATTATTCAGGTTTTGATTGATACATTCTTTTACTACAGCAAGTTGTTTTTCTGAAATCTCATCCCATTTTTTCTCTAATGCAGCCATTTCATCTTTCTGTTCTTCTTTCAGTTCGGAAGCTTGTTTTCTCAAAGCTCTGAATTCATCATTGAATGCGTCTATTTTTTGGTTGCATGCATCAAGAATATCATTTGTTGGAGTTCCTGTTGCTTTTCTTGGGTTATTGAGAGAAACATTAATTGTTCCGTTCTCAAGAATAACATTGGTTCCGATTCTGCCAACTGATACAGAAGCAAAGCATGCTTTGGGTTGAGTTCCTTTAAATGTAAAAGTGTTGTTACTGATAGTTGCACTATCCATTACAGCTCTGTTATTTTCTGCGTCGTTAAGATAAACTTTCTTTCCGTCCATTCCATTAACAGTACCGTTAATAGTGTAGTTTACTTGTGCAGATGCCATAAGAGACATACATAGTGCACATGTCGTGATGATAATTTTGTTCATGATGTAAGTTTTAAAGTTTTATATCAGGTTGCTAAATTACACATTTTGCGAGATTATTTGATATATTCTGCAATTGTTTTAGAAATATTATCACCTCGTAATTCTTTGGCTATTATTTTTCCTTCGGGATTTATCAAAAGGATATGTGGAATACCTATAATGCAGTATTTATTCATAATAGTTCGGATACTGTCTTTAGGTATTAGCAAGTGATCCCAAAAGCTTTTATCTTCTTCAATTGCTTTTAGCCAATCATTTTTATGGTAATCTGATGATACTCCTAGAATAGTAAAGTTATTATTCTTATACTTATTAAATGCCTCAAGCAGGTATGGAGTTTCTTTTCTACACCATCCACATCCTGAACTCCAAAAATCAATCAGAACATATTTGCCTTTGAAGTTGCTCAAACTAAGTGGATTATTATTTGTGTCAAATCCTGCAATGTCGGGTGCCTTGTTGCCTACTGCACATCTCTCGAATCGCTGTAATCCTTTTTCAATACGGGTGTAATATGAACTTGATTTTGCTGTAGAATCAAATTCTGAAATGAAATTCCGTACTTTATTAATTTCCTCTAATGTGCTGAATGTAGAATGCTGGAATTGATTAGAAAAATAAAGATAGAGCCCAAATAAAGTTCCTTTCTCTTTTTCTATTGCTTCTTTAATGAATTGCTGTTTTTGTTCTCTGCTTTCATCATAATATGGAGAAGATAATTCTTTTATACGTTTCATTTCTTCTCTGTCTCCTTTTTCACGTGCTGCATAAAAAAGAGCATCCAAAGAATCAAGTAATACTCTGTTTCCTTTTGCATCTTTTTGTTCACAAAAAGCTAAATATTTATCTTCAAGTTTTGATCCTTCACCTTTTACTTGCATTCGATTATACTTATCGCTACTAATACTGATTTGCATATTTGTAGGTTCGATAAATAAGTATGCACCTTGTTGAATATTTTCCTGCTTACTATTCTGTAAAGCTATGAAATATAATTTCGATTCGATAGAATCTATATTATAAGTGAAGCTACCATCAATAACCGGAATTGAATCTATGAGGTCTACATTGTTATAAAATTCATCATTTACATCATATAAGTAAAGTTGATTTGCTTCAAAATCATGTATTTCTCCCTTTAACAGTATAGGTGATTGTGTGCAGGCTGTTGTTAGTAAAATTAAGATATTTAGAAATAGAATTATCTTCTTCATAATTTTCTTATTTATTTAATGCTTCATCAATTATTGAATTAATTTCTTCACTTGATGGACGAGGAGCATAAGCATTAATGATATTAAACTCTTTATCAATCAAAATAAAGCGAGGAATATAGAAAATACCCCATTCTGTTTTTAAAGCTTTATCTTGCGAATGATATTGAGTTAACTCTTTATGATGTGCATTAAGATACTCATGCCATTTTATGCCCTCCGTGTCTGTTGATATAGGAAGGAAAATTATATCTTTATCTGTATATTTTTTGCTTAAAGCTTCGAATGCCGGAGATTCTTGGATACATGGTCCGCACCATGTAGCCCATAAATCGACATAAATGATTTTTCCTTTGAAATCGCTTAGTCTTTTTAAATTACCGTTGACATCTTCCATTTGAATATCGGGAGCCAGTTGCCCAGGTAAAAGCTTACTAACTTGGTTTATTTTATTGTTTAATTCAAATGCAAAATCTTCATTTTTGATTGTTCTGACGAAACCGTTTACTTCATTAATCACTTCTTTAGATGCTTCTCCACGTAGTTTTCCAACTTCTTCTTCACATTTGAAAAGCTCTTTGGCACGTTCCGGTATAGTTATTCCTTCAAACCATGCAGTATAAGCTGAATCTGATGAATAAGACATAACATCACGAACTACAGCTACGTCAAGAAACTCTTCGGGAGCAATTTCTTTGAATAGTGGATTAACTTCTGATATTATAGATTGAGCAAATTCCTTAAATTTATTATTGAATTCTTCCTCCGTTTTCACTTCGCTAAACATACCAGAATAAGAAGCATAAGATATATAGCTGTTTATTATATCTCCGGTAATTCTGGCTCTTTCTAATTTTTTGAATGTTTGAGAAGCATTTTTTAAAGTATCCAATTCATTAAAACGAATAGCAGCTAAGCTGTCAATGGTTGTTTTTGTTGCATTGAAATCTTTTTTTATGTAACGTCCGGCTTCGAGAAATGAACCTCCTTTAGGGAATAAACGGTACTTCATGTAATTATTAACTTCAGCACCTTTTCCACTGAATTCAGCCTCCTTATTCTTTGGAGTAATCTTCATTGTAAGATCATCTCCGGGAGTTAAATAAAGTGTATTCCGACTGATATTAAAGTAAGCAGGTTCTTTGATTGTCAAGATTGTATCAAAACATCCGGCAGAGTCCAATATTAGTTCAAAATCTTTGCTGTCTCCTAATGCAGAAGATGCTCCGTTATAACTCATGCGTTGGGTATCATTTCCCAAATCAATCAGTTGTCCTTTTATATGGACTATACTCTCTGCTGATTTATTGTTTGTACAAGAAGCAAAGCAACAGCAGATAAGCCCTGCTGTTGCTAATGTGAATAATTTCATATATTATATATTTGAATATGTTATCTTTCGTTTGGAATCATATCAGGATTAAAACGTAATACGTTTAGTGGAATTGGCAGAATATATTTCGGATCATTAGGTTCTAATTTATATTCTTTTCCATTGATTACGTGGATTACTGTTTTTGCAAATTGTGGCTCACGATTTAAACGTTTTAAGTCGATTAGACGCGTACATCCCTGTATTGCTAACTCGCGTCTTCTTTCATCAAGTACAAGTTTTAGGGCTTCATCATTGTTTGCAGCAGATAATTCAACATTATTATTGATACGATTATTTCTTAATTGATCAAGATACTTTAATGCTTTATCTTTACTGCCAATACGTGCTTCACATTCTGCCGCAATTAAATAAATTTCGGGAGTTGCCATTGCCATATTGGCATAAATATAAGGAGCCCATAAATCATAATCACATGTAACGCCTCCGAGATATCGGGTAAAGTATAATTTATAACGCATATCATTTTCTTTATCAAACAATGATATAAGTTCGTCAGATCCATAAATCCCTCCATTCATATAATAAACTTGAGGTGGAACACGTACGTAGATGTTTTCAGGATTGTCAGCACGTTGTGGGACATCAAGCCGCCCTATAGATTTTTCAGGATCTATTACTTTATAGAGCTTTAAATCTAATAAAGAAGAATTTACTTCTAAAGATAGCTCCGCATTTTTTAAAGCTTCTTTATAGTTACCCATGCAAAGATACATTCTTGCTAACATACCATACCCCACAGGTTTTGAAGCACGGAATACATTATTAACGGGTTTTGCGGGAAGAGATTTGGCAGCTTCATCTAGATCTTTTTTTATTTGATCGTAAACAGCTTGTACCGATGCACGTTCAAGATTACTTTGATTAATGATTTTTGTGAGCATTAATGGTACCCCCGGATCATTAGATGCAGTTGTCGGATCATAGTGTTTAGCATAAGCATTGATTAATATCAGATATTCGAAAGCGCGTCCCATTAAGGCCTCTGCCTGTACCTGAAGTTTATGTTGTTCTGTGGCATCCGTTGAATTCATAATATCTTCGATGATCACATTGTAATAATATATGCGATTATAACCATATGTCCATATATTATCTGTTTCACCGTCACCAAAAGTCTCGGACTGAAAAGAATAAAGATTTTGTTCTTTTAGTGCAAGTGATTCGTATCCTCCCGTCATATCATCAACATCGGGAATAAATACATCATCAGTTAACCAATTCGGATAATTGTCCGATGATTTCATTAATTGAGCATAATTGAGTAAAGCTTCATAGTCTTCACATTTCTTTGGTATTACAATGCCCTTAGGTTGTATGTCCAAATAGTTGTCACATGATGTTCCTATAAGCATGCAAATGGCAATTAACAGGATACTGTATATTTTATTATTCATAGTCATTATTTTAAAAATTAATTGATACGCCTAATGTATATGTTGCAGGATTAGGCAGTTTCAGAGTACCGAAACCATAACCGCTTGTAGTATAAGCTTCAGGGTCTATGTCTCCATTTGCAGCCCACCACCAGGCATTGCTGATTTGTAGGGTAAGAGCAGCCGATTCCATGGCGCATTCTTTCAGCCAATTCTTAGGAAAGTTATATGTAAGAGTAATGTCTCTGAGTTTGATATAATCCGCTTTTTTTACGTGAATATCTGCAGAATACCAAACTTGTTTGAGCTTATATCCTGTACTTTTATTCATTGCAGGTGCTACTCCCGGTATATCTTCGTCACCCGGTTTTTTCCAATAATTCAACGCTTTACGATTGATATTTCCTCCTTCGTAGCTGGTCAGGTATGGAGAAATAACATCACGCATTACATGACCTCCATAGTAGATGAACATGAATGATAAATCAAATCCTGCATAAGAAAAACGGTTAGTCATGGATGCTGTATACTTAGGGGTACGTGTTCCTGAATAAACCAACTCATTGACTGAGGTAACATCTTTAACTTTTTCTCCATTTGCATTATAGGCTAATGCTTGTCCCGTTTCATGATCAAGGCCGGCATAGCAATAGCTGAATAAACTGTTTAACGGATAACCTACTGCTGCAACATTATAAGCATTATAGTTAAATACACTTTCTTGTGTCCCTTCGAGATTTGTTAATTTATTCTTGTTGTAACTAAACATTACATTAGTATTCCATTCAAAATTTCTTGTACGGATGTTGGTACTTCCAAGATTAATTTCAACTCCTCTGTTATACATCGTTCCATAATTCACAAGCAATTGACTCCATCCTAATGTCGGGTCTGCATTTCTTGTTCCCAACAAATCTGTTGTATTTTTATTGTAATAATCAATACTACCGTATAAACGTGAACCTAAAATGGAGAAATCGATACCTACATTAGTTGAAGCTGTCTTTTCCCATCTTAACTCGTTGTTGGGTGGGTTACTGATTTTATTACTAAAATCACCTACCCAGTTATTGAATCCATAATTTTCTACAGTCATGTAGGGTCCTGCATCTTTAGGAACATTACCGCCAATACCATATGTTAAACGAAAATTTAATCTGTCAAGCCATTCTGCATCTTTTAAAAAACTTTCTTCTGCTGCATACCAGCTGCCACCTATCGACCAAAGAGGACGATATTGGTATTTAGGATCTGTACCAAATAAGTTGGATTGGTCTATGCGGACACTACCGGTTACGGCATATCTGTCATTGAAAGTGTATGAACCATTGGCATAGAAAGATACATAACGGTTTTCAATATGTTCAAATTTGTTGTTTTCATCATATACCCAGTTATAAGAACCACCAAGCGATTCTGTACCTGATATAGGACTCATAACCAATGAGTTGATAGGTTTTACTCCTAAGCTATTATCATCATAGCCCATGTAATAGTTTTCATTATTTGTACTGCGAACCATGCGACGCTCAGCTCCGGCTATTGCTGTAATGCCATGTTTATTAAATGTGCGGTTGAAGTTAATTTGTCCACGTAAAGTATAAGAGTATGTGTCTCCACGTGTTTCTGATAGTTGACCGCCTTTGGGAACATTTAATGTCAGCTCCTGAGTATCTTTATCATATTGTGCAGCATCATTAATCATATTGCGGACTTTATAAGATCTTGCGGTATAAAGTTCTCTGTCTTTATAGTTACTTTTCTCTGTTTGATATTTAAAATCAACAGTTAAACCTTCAATCAATTTGAAGTTAAGACCTGCTTGAATACGATAGTAGTTATTCTCTTTTTTGATATTTTCCTCTTTCAAATTATTTAGAGGTATATATGTTTCATCTACCAAACCTATACTTTGAAGACGTTCGAGCTCATAATCTGATTTATTTTTCTGCCATGCAAGAGGATTACCATTTTCATCACGTAACATATAGTAGCTTGGTGCACTGGTTAGTAAGTCTTTATAATTACCCATACCTGTGTCTTTGCTCGAATTTGAAAAGTTTCCGGAAAAACCTAAATTAATTGTCAGCCATTTGCAAAACTTGATATCATCTTTTAAGTTTACTCCTATGCGTTCTTCATTCTGAAATTTTTGATTTTCATAATTACCTAAGTAATTGATGGAAGCCATGTAACTGTGAGTTTTTGTTCCTCCGGATAAAGACAGATTGTGTTGGTGCTTTATTCCTACACGAGTAAGCTCGTCTAAAATTTGGTCGCGATTATCAGCATTACGATATGATTGTAATTGTGCATTCAATTGATCATCATTTATATCCCCTGCTTCTTTTTGATATAATAGAGCCTTTACAGGATTAAGTGATTCGCGCTTATTTAAGTTTTGTTGTTGCTTGTGATAATAGTTGAATTGATCAATTTGAAAATCAACAAACTCAGAACTGTTCATTAAATTTAAATAATCAATATCCGGTTTTGGAGAGAAACGGACACTTCCGTTATAGCGTACTCTGTTTTTCCCGTTTTCATTGCCACCGTTTAAGGTTGTTACTACGATAACTCCATTGGCTGCGCGAGCCCCATAAATAGAACTGGCTGCGGCATCTTTTAACACTGTAATGTTTTGAACATCTGATGGATTGATAAAATTAATATCTCCTTCATATGGCATCCCGTCAACTACATATAAAGGTTTTGTTTCTCCTTTATAAGTGGTAATACCGCGAATTACAATTTCATCTTTGGTTCCCATTTTATTAATACCTGCAACTAATCCTTCCATGCGGGAAAGAAGGTCCGTTTCTAACTTGTCTTTAAAATTCTTTTGCGGAATAACAGAATAAGAACCCGTTGCTCTTTCACTTGATATAGTTTGATAACCTGTAACTACCACATCCTGAAGTGCAGTTGCAGAGCTTTCCATATTTATTTTCAGTATTTTCATGCCCTGAGTTACTTTTACAGCTTTATCGGCCATGCCAACAAAAGAAAAAGTTAGCAGATCTCCGGGTACTGCTTTAATTGAGAAATGTCCGTCAATATCTGTTATTGTTCCACTACCGGTGCTGGGAACATAAACATTGACTCCGATAAGTGTTTCTCCATTTTCATCGAAAACAGTTCCTGCAATATCTATCGGAGTATGTTTTTTGTCTGTTTGTGTTGTGTTTGGAGGTAAAATAAGAATCAGGTTTCTTTTGATTTCATAACGTAAAGATGTTTGTTTGCAGAAATCTGTGAGCACACTTGATAAAGGTGCATTTTGGTAATTTAAGGAAACCCGTTGTGTCGGATTAATTGTTGATTCCTCATACACAAAATGTAAATGTGTATCCCTTTGCAACTGATCTAACACTGTTCTGACTAGAGTGTTTTGAACATTGATTGTTACTTTCTTGTCCGCTTGCGCAAATGTTTGTGTTGCAATTGTTAAAGAAAATACCATAAATGTTATAAAACATCTAATCATTAAATTCTTACGAAGAAAAATTTCGTTTAAAACTTTTTTTCCCATAACTTTGTTTTGATTAAATGATTTGAATTTTCCTGCCTTACAGGACTTTTGAGTTATTAATTATTATTTATAATAGTGGGAAGGGGGGGCCTTCCTGCTATTTCTTTGTTATGTATATTTTATTGTTTTCTCTTGTAAATTTTACATTGGAAACTTCTTCAATTACTTCAATGGCAAAACTGAGCTCATTGTTACGGAATATAACTCCGGCAAAAAGTTTTTGTTTTAAGTTTTCATTCTTAAATAAAATATCTACGTCATACCATCTTGATAATTGTGCCGCAATAGATTGTAAGTTTGTTTGCCGAAATTCATAAATACCGTGTGCCCATGATGTGAATAATTGTGCATTTACTTTTTCTACGTGTATGGTCCCTGTTTCTTCAATGGTTGCCTGTTGATTAGGCAATAATATTACTGATGTGTTTGAATTGCTTATTTTTACTTTACCTTCTGCTAATGTTGTTTGTACATTACTGTTGGGATAAGCCGATACATTAAATTTAGTACCTAACACTTCTATGGAATTGTTGGCATTATGTACGATGAAAGGATGCTTACTATCTTTGGCAACTTCAAAATATGCTTCTCCTGTTAAAGTTACTTCACGTGTACCGGTAAAACATTCGGGATAGTGCAAACTGCTTTCGGCATTTAGCCAAACATTGGTTCCGTCTGATAAAGTTAATTGATATTCACCGCCACGTGGTATAGTTAAAGTATTGTATTTTATTTCTTTTTCCTCATTTTGCTTCTTAGCGGTATATGTTAATGATTCATTTGCTTTACTGATGGCAACGGTGTTACCTTTATCATTTGTTATGCTTCCTTCTTTCGTACCTAAATCTACTCTTTGCCCATTGTCTAAAATAAGAATTGCCTTTCTGCTACCGGTTTCCGGAAAAGAATCTTTGGCAGTAGAAATGGCAACTTCTTTGTGAGTAATTTTATGAGAGAATAATGTATATGATAATGTGAAAATGATTAAAAATGATGCTGCAATAGCTCCTGAAATATATACGGCATGACGCATTTGTTTTCGGTTCCTTTTTTTTATCAACTTATCCCAAGATTCGTTAGCGTCATATTGTTCGATGAATTCAATAGAGCGTTTTATCCAATAATATTTGAACCATGTACCTGATAACCTTCGGCGTTCATCAGAGCTTTTAATCCATTTATGGAATTCTTTTATATTTTTACCCATTTTATCAATCATTTATAAATAAGAGTATAAAAATGATAAAATGGGTGACAAATAGATGGAGAAAATATAAAATAATTTATTTTATAGCAATAAATATATAGAACTGTTACTTTTTCGTAGGCGCTTTAATGCACGTGAAAGGTGAGTCTTCAATGTATTTACTGAGATGTGTAATTCTTCGGCAGCTTCTTTGTATTTTTTATTTTCGAGAATGACGGCTTGTACAACAGAAAGTTCCTGTTTGGGAAGTTTTTCTAAGTCTTCCATGATTTTTCTTTCTTTTTCCAGTAACTCTTCTTCATCGGAAATGGATTCCGTGACGTCTATTTCCGTATCGAAGATTTCCTCCATTGAGATGAGATTGTTTCTTTTTAATAGCAAATAGGAATTGTTGCGGATGGAGTAGAAAAGATAACTGCGCAATTTTACGGCGATGTTTTGATAAGTCTTTTTTTCCCAAAAAGAAATGAAGAAATCTTGTACAATGTCTTCTGCCATAATAAAAGAATCTGTAAGCTGCACTGCATAGAGACAAAGGGACATATAATATGTATCAAACAGCAAACGGAAAGCTGCCTGAGGATTTGTCCGAAACAATTCTAATATTAATTTGTCCTTCTCATCGTAATATTTTTGTTTCTCTCGAAGTTGATGCATCCTCTACTACTTTTGTTCTGCAAAGAAACAAAAAAAATGCTTTCGGAATTCTTTTTGATAGTAATTAATCGAATATGTTGCTACTATTGTCATAAATATGCCCCAATTGAGTTATCTCTATAAGAATATATTCAACTTCGGCGCACTGTGGCACAGGATACTTAAGTAGTTGTGTAATAGTGCGTAATGCGTGCCACGTAAATTGTCTGCAATGATTTGTTTCCCCGCACATGATAATTTTTTATGAAGGTGTTTAAAAAAAACGTAAGGACAACTAAGCGAAAACAATAGGGGATGTTAGCAAACTAGTGTACAGTAACCCGGCAGTTACCGTACAGTAACTCGGTAGTTACAGTAGGGTAACCGGCATGAAGACGTAGTGTAACTTTGTTTGGGTGGGAATAGAATTAAAAAAACAGCTTTTGAGAGAGTGCTTTCTTATATACAAATATACAAAATATTTCTTAGATTTCCAAATTCTATGACTGTATAAATCATAGTTTTTATTCTTGTGAAAATAGAGTTTGGTGCAGCGGTCAAAAACTTTTCTTGCAGTGTCGTGGCACATGCTACATGTTGTATGATAATGATTTATGTTCCTTGTGCCACAGTGCGGCAAAGTTGAACATATTCTATTGAGAGTATGGGAAAAGAAAGTATTGTCTATTTAATAATCATCAACGAAAAATAGGGATATGCCTTATTCTGTAATTCTTCTTTATTGCAAGAATAAAATTCTTTTTCTGTCCCTACGTTCTCAAAGTAATGGTAGGTGTGTTGTGGATTCTTTTGGATAAATTCTTGTATTTCCACTGTACATTGGGACAGCTTCATAATAACAACCGTCATGTTGTTTTTTAGATATTCTTGAAGTTCATCATAAGTTACTATCCCTGGCAGCACAATAAGTTTTTCTTCCTGTTTCACAATATGCAATCCGGCTAAAGCACCCGCTGCAATGAATGCAGGTATGCCGGCAGTCCTTTTTACGGGAATGCCGTTTTCTATAAACTTATCATAGATGTAATGGATAGAGGAGTAGAAACCCGAATCGCCTTCGGCTACGATAACCACTTTCTTGCCTTCATTGTATTTTGCAATGGCTTTTTTTCGAATATTATCATATGCTTCTAAAGCATCGTCACGCTTTTTACTCATTGGAACGTGGAACAGGCTGATTACTTCCGATGAAATATTGAGAGCATGGAGTATATCCGCAGAACGTGAAATCTGTTTTCCAGATTTATTTTGAGTGGACGGACAATAAATAATGTCTGCCTGTTGAAGAATTTTCAATGCTTTCAGTGTAATGAGTTCCGGTTCTCCGGGACCTAAAGATACAAATGTGACAGATGATTCCATGCAAATATAACAGCTTGTTAAAAACGGTTACAAATGTGAGGAAAATATCCGTAGTAACCAAGATTATTAAGTATCTTTGTTGCTCTAAAAACATAAAATAGAGTGATTATGAAAAACGTTTTTGCCGGATTGTGCTTGTTAGTACTTGTATTGCTGACAGCCTGCCGTCCAAAGAATAATCAGACAAATATTACTGTTACCGGAGATACACAGACTGTTGATACTTCATTGTGCAATATTCATCCACAATATGCAGAGGGATTTAAAGTAACCTATAAACCGGGATTTCGCTTGATGGATATACAAGATCCGCAAAACAGAGAATCGGAAATATATCATTTTGCATTGATACCACGGGGACAGAAAACTGAAGGTATTCCTTCGGAATATACTGTGATTGAAACTCCTGTTAATAGTGTCATTTGCATGACTTCTTTGCAGCTTTCCAATTTTATCAAAATGGGGGCACTCGATAAAGTGACCGGAATAACCAGTACGCGTCATCTTTTTAATGAGGAAGTGAAGAAACGTTTGAAAGACGGACTTACCAAGAAGATAGGAATTGAAGGTAACTTTGATGCCGAAGTAATTATAAGTGCCGATCCCGATTTAATTTTTATTTCTCCTTATAAGCGCGGAGGCTATGATGCTATGAAGGACATTGGAATACCTTTGGTTCCTCATTTGGGCTATAAGGAAATGACTCCGTTGGGACAGGCGGAGTGGATTAAATTCATTGCTATGTTTACCGGACAGGAAGAGCAGGCAAATGAGAAGTTTGCTGCTATTGCCAACCGTTACAATGAATTAAGGAAGTTGACAGAAGGGGTGGAGAAACGTCCTGTGGTGTTTAGTGGTGAGATTCATGGAGGAAATTGGTATGCAGTGGGAGGAAGAAGTTTTCTTGCACAGTTGTTTCGTGATGCAGGAGCCGATTATTTCTTAAAAGATGATCCTCGTTCGGGAGGTGTGACACTTGATTTTGAAACTGTATATGCACAGGCGGAGAGTGCCGATTACTGGCGGATATTGAATAGTTATAAAGGAATTTTCTCATACGATGCACTGAAAGCTCAGGACCCTCGTTATGCAGACTTCCGTGCTTTCCGTGAAAAGAAGGTGATCTATTGCAATCTGAGTGAGAAACCTTTTTATGAAAGCTCCACAACAGAACCGGAAGTGGTTCTTGAAGATTTGATAAAGGCATTTCATCCTCAGTTGTTGCCGGATTACCAACCGAAATATTATGAACTGATAAAGTGATTTGCAGATGAAACGACCTGTAGCTCTTCTCATGTTGCTTATTATAGCTTCTATTTTTATATTTTTCTTTTTGAATCTTGTCTTAGGCTCTGTGTCCATTCCGTTTCGTTCGGTGTGGAATATTCTTTGGGGAACGGGTAATGAATCCATTATCTGGCAGAATATTATCTGGAAATCCCGTGTACCACAAGCTTTGACGGCTCTGGTAGCCGGTGCGGGATTAGCCATAAGCGGTTTGCAGATGCAAACAGTATTCCGTAATCCTTTGGCGGGCCCTTCTGTTTTGGGAATCAGTTCGGGAGCCAGTATGGGAGTGGCTTTCGTGATTCTTTTGTCGGGAAGTTTGGGCGGAGTGGCTTTGAGTAAGTTGGGATACGTCGGTGAGATTGCTTTGTCTATCGCTGCTATTGGCGGATCATTGTCTATTATGGCATTGATTGTATATGTTTCTCAGAAGGTGAAAGGAAATGTAACTTTGCTTATCATTGGTGTGATGATTGGCTATGTGGCAAATGCGGTTATCGGAGTGTTGAAGTATTTTAGTGTAGAAGAAGATATTCGTGCTTATGTTATCTGGGGATTGGGTAGTTTCTCTCGTGTGTCGGGAGATCAGATGATGTTGTTTGTTTGCCTTATGGCAGTTCTCATTCCTCTGTCTTTCTTGTTGATTAAAACATTAAACCTGATGTTGCTGGGTGACGGTTATGCCCGTAACTTGGGATTGAATATAAAGCGTTCGCGTCTGCTTGTTATTACTTCTGCCGGAGTATTAGTTGCCATTGTAACAGCTTATTGCGGTCCGATTGTATTCCTCGGATTGGCTGTTCCCCACCTTTGCAGGGCAATATTCCGTACATCCGACCATCGCATATTGATGCCTGCCGTTCTCTTTGTGGGAGCATCTTTGGCACTGATTTGTAACTTAATTGCCCGTATGCCCGGATTTGAGGGTGCACTTCCGGTAAATTCGGTTACTGCTTTGGTGGGTGCTCCTGTTGTAGCATCGGTGTTGTTCAGAAAAAGAAAAAATGAATTGAGCGAGTAAGGATGAAACACGAAACAATACATATTGAATCACTGTCTATCGGTTATCCCGGAAAGGATAATCATAAGGTTGTTGCCGAAGATATTTGTGCCGGTATCAATAGTGGTGAACTTACTTGTTTGCTGGGAGCGAACGGGGTTGGCAAGTCTACTTTGCTGCGCACCCTTTCTGCTTTTCAACCCAAATTGAAAGGAAAGATTGAAGTGCTTGGAAAGGACTTGGCACGATATACGGATAAACAACTGTCTACTGTCTTAGGAGTGGTCTTGACCGAAAAATGCGATATTCGCAATATGACAGCAGAAGAACTTATCGGTTTGGGAAGAAGTCCTTATACCGGATTTTGGGGGCGGCTTCGTGGCAGGGATAAAGAAGTGGTACAAGAATCTATTGCTTTAGTGAAAATAGAGAATCTTGCTCATCGCATGGTGCATACTTTGAGTGACGGTGAACGTCAAAAGGTAATGATAGCAAAAGCTTTGGCACAAGAGACTCCGGTTATCTATCTGGATGAGCCGACTGCCTTTCTCGATTTTCCCAGTAAAGTGGAAATCATGCAACTGCTCCATCGCTTAACTCGTGAAACTGATAAGACGATTTTTCTATCTACTCATGATTTGGAACTTGCTTTGCAAATAGCTGACAAGATTTGGTTAATGGATAAAGTAAACGGGCTTTCTATCGGTACTCCGGAAGATCTTTCACTAAGTGGGCGCTTGAGTAACTTCTTTGCCCGTAAAGGGATAGTCTTTGACATGGAGACAGGATTATTCCGTATTGAGAATGAGTATGCCGATAAAATAAAGTTAGTGGGGCATGGACAGAGATATTCTATGTTGAGGAAGGCTTTGCAACGGAATGGATTCTTAGCTAACCGGGATGTAGAGTCTGATACATACATAGAGACAGGTAGTTTGAAGGACGAAAATGGAAAGTTTATTATTCATTTTCCTAATAAAACACCTATAGAAGTAACTACGATTGAAGAGTTATTAACGATTATACTTAAATTAAACAATAATGAGAACTAAAGATTGGAAGGCAGTAGAAGTCGCAAAAGTGTTGGTAATAGGAGAGGACTCTAACCTTCAATGGTCAGAAACTGTGGCTAAATATGCTATGTTTGCCGATTATTACTTTCGTGGATTTCCAGAAGATCATGGAGAACGCAGCCGTAATGTCGAGTCTCGCCATCTTTTTGAACATATCACAAAGCTGACTGATAACAGCATTGTACCGGAAGAAGTCTATGTAACAAACCTTTGTAATGACAGCGTGGAACAGGCTCCGAAAGGAAAGCGAACTTTCATTCCCGAAGAACGGGCATTGAAAGGCATTGAACATATTGAATGGATATTAACCGAGAATCCTTCTATCAAATGTATATTTGCCATGTCTTTGCAAACTAATTACTATTTGCAAAAGAACGGATTCTATGGTGGAGATGCGGACTTCTTACATGCTGCCGAGCCTCGCCGGGTAGGTATGGAAAATTTCCCGCCTTATTATCAGCCGGTGAATGGTAAAGCATTTTTGTCTATTTGCGGTAATGTTTATGATGCAAATAGGTTTCCGGTAAAAGTCGTTCCTATTCTTCCTGCTAATGAATTTCCGTTATCCGAACAAAACATGGAACGTTATGGAGAGGCATATAACAAGATACGCTCTTATTTCAGAGAGAATACAATTTTCCCTCCTCGTCAATAAGCAGTATGGTCAGTGTTCCGTTCGGAAGGAGCGGAGCGCAATGTTTATGGCAGAGCTGAATCAATAAGGAACTATAAGCCGATAGTTCCTTTTCGGAAAGTAGAGTCCAAAGTTCCCGGGCTAAAGTTATCTCACTGATAACGTTTATTGTTTGGTGAGAACAACCGGCCTCTTGTGCTACTTTTTTTAGAAACTCTTTATTCATCACTACTTTTTTGCTGTGTGTATCCAAATAACCTTCGGCAAGTTTCACGGCTTTACCTATCATTACTCCCAATGTTACTTGTTTCACATTAAGTTCGGCAGCTATTTTGATAGTTTCTCCAATGAAGTTTCCGTAATGTACAAATGCTTGTGCCGGAAGCTCGGGATATTGTGCTTTTACGAAGCGTTCGCTTTTGGCTCCCGAGTTAATAACCAACCGTGGTGCACCGATAGCAATGGCAACTTCTACTTCTCGGCGGATAGAGGCTACAAAAGCTTCCGATGAAAAGGGACGGACAATACCTGAAGTGCCGATAATAGAGATTCCGTCGACAATGCCAAGTTTAGGATTAAAAGTTTTTTGAGCCAGTTCTTTTCCTCCCGGAACTGAGATAGTAACTTTTATAGTTGAGAGTTGAGAGTTGAGAGTTGAGAGTTCTTGGGTTATCATCTTTCTTGGAGTATTGTTGATAGCCGGTTCGCCTATTGCCAAACCTAAACCGGGTAACGTTACTTTTCCTACTCCTTCTCCTCCATAGAATAAGACTTCGGGTGGTGTGCCTTTTTCTTTTTTATAGTCTGCCTCAATTTTTACTGTTGTTACAATTGGATAACCGTTTGTTACGTCGGGATCATCCCCGGCATCTTTGATAACGGTGCAAGTGGCAGAATCTTTATTTATTTCAGTGTTTTCAACAGGTAAAGTTACTTCTTCACCGCTTGGCAACATGAAAGTGCTTGTCCACTGTTCTTCTCCGGTCAGCAAGGCAATAAGGGCGGCTTTGGCTGCTGCTGTGGCACATGCTCCGGTAGTGTAGCCGCTTCTCAGATGAAAGAAACCCGGAACAAGACGTTCTATCTGTTTCCGCAGTCCGTTTTCACCATATACGGTAATGAAGCTGTCCGGGAGTTGAGGCCGTTTCACCGCAAAGATAAGTATTCCTGCTTTTTGTGCAGCTTTCACCTTTTCATTGAAGTAGCCTGTTTCTCCACTCTCTTTGGTCAGGATAGCATCGGGTTGCAAACGTTCGATAAGCGGATATTCATCTTCACCCTGCTGATAGAATAAGATTCTTTCTTGTGGAAATCCCTGTTGCAAGGCAAGCTCCAAAGATTCTTTTCTGTCGAGCACTCTGAACCGGCAAGGATGTTTCTCCCAATAATTGCGCAAACGGCTGATAGTCTGTACTCCCGTAAGGGCTAGCAGATTGTGAATCCGGTGCTTTTCTAATTGCAGGATAGCATCCTCATAGTCGTCACACCATATAACATTTTCCTCTCTCGGCGGATATTTCCTTTCATAGCGTACAACCGGAATATTCAGTTTTGTCGAAACTTCTGCTATTGTCTTATGAAGTAAGGTAGCAAAAGGATGTGCTGCATCTATAAGTAGACAGATGCCTTTTTCTCTGCAAAAGGTTTCCATTTCATCTGCATTCATCCCACCTGTCAGTCGGATTCCATTTTTGCAGATGATTTCCTGCATGTCGCCTTTGGTGGAGTAATAATAAGCTTCTCCGGCTTCATCCGCCACCCGCACGGCTGCACGTCCTTCTGTTGTTCCGCCTAAGATTAAAATCATTTTCTGAATAAGTGTTTAAACTCATGGGCATACAGCCTTGATAACCCTTCCCGGTTATCAATGGCGTCACCAACAACGATCATAGTGGTAAGAGTAAGGTTATTATCTTTCACTATCTTGGCTAAGTCTTTTAGTTCTCCGCGATAAATGCGCTGGTCTTTCCATGTTAAATGGAAACATGCTGCAACAGGAGTTGTTGGCGGATAATGTTGTAGCAAATCTTCTTGTACTTGGTCTACTACACCTGCGCTAAGAAAGATACACATTGTACTTTGAGAACGTGCCAATAAATGAAGTTTCTCTTTATCCGGCATAGGGGTGCGTCCTTCTCCACGTGTAAGTATGATGGTTTGTACTTTTTCCGGAATAGTGAACTGTGAGCGTAACTCGGCTGCGGCAGCTTGGAAAGAGGATATTCCCGGAGTAATGTGATAACTCATGCCATATTGGTCGAAGAAGTTCATTTGCTCCTGAATAGCTCCGTAAATACAAGGATCACCTGTGTGCAAACGCACAACGAATTTCCCTTTGTCATAGAATTCTTTCATTAAAGCAAATTGTTCTTCCAAGTCCATAGAAGCCGAACTTCTGACGGTTGCACCTTCTTTGGCACAGAATGTCAGTTCTTTGGGAACAAGACTGCCGGCATAAAGAATTAAGTCTGCTTTTTCGAGCATGTGCCGTCCGCGTACAGAGATTAAATCGGGATCTCCGGGACCTGCACCGACTATTTCAATATGTCCTTGACGTACTGTTGCAGCATCCAATGCAACAGCCAAAGTATAGTTACTCCCTTTGGTTTTATTCATAATCAAAGGACCTCCGTTTGCTGCAAGAATGGCTGAGGCTTCCGATACGCTGTGAGTACCCATGTGCTTGTTAACCACCTCGCTCGGAGTGGGAACTTCTATTTTATTTAGTTCTTCGGCTGAGTAAAAGTGTGTTTCGTAAGCTGTTTGCAGAATTCCGATAACGGGTTCTTCCCTTTTCTCTTCGATGGTTGCAATACTTTTGATAGCCCGAGGGATAATATTTGCATCAATCAGGTGGTGCAAGAGGTTATTTACTATTTCTTCTTTGGGTTCGGCATTATGAGCTAATCCTATGCCTAAATGCAAAACTTTGGGAACATAGTAAAGTACGGGAACTTGTCCGTTCTCATAAAAGTATGGACCTACGGAAATAATCAAACGGTAATGATCGGCGTCAATGTCTTCCAGTTTGGAGAAAACGTCTACATGCGAAGGACAAGTCCGTTCAAGCATCTCCGTACCTTTATCCCTGATATTGAGTAACAAGGCTGTCGGCTCTTTGTTGACAAACAAGCTGATGACCTGATTCATTTCACATCCTTCTCCTGGAAGGGTAAACCAATCGAAAGCATCGCCTATGGTGTCGAGCGGCCATAGTTCGCTTCTATCGCTTTGGGTAGTGATAACAGGTTCCGCACCGAGTATTCCGGCAATATATTGAGTCAGTTCGTTTGCTCTGCCAACGTGTCCCGACAATACGGAAACAGCAAACTTTCCTGTACTGTCTACGCAGACAACAGCCGGATCGGTGTGCTTGTCTTTTATGCAAGGAGCAATGCTGCGTACACATATCCCCATGGCACCGATAAAGATGAGTGACCGGAAGTTGTTGAAATTCTCTTGGGTGAAAGTACTGATTGAGCTTATTTGCCGACAACTTTCTATTGGCAATGTGCAGTAAATTTTACTGTCTTGTAATTCTTCTTTCAGTGTCTTTGCCAATGACAGGCTGCTTTCTGAAATAAGTATAATGGCTGTTGTTTTCATATCTTTGTTTATAGCGTTGCTTTCATTATTTCTATCGGATTAAACTCATCCACAGTGATGTTTGTATGCTGTGTCGGTTTCATCCCTGTTTGCTTTATAGCATTTAAAAACATTTCTTTGCTTTCTTCGGATACGGAGTTGAATACAATAATCCCGTCCGGCAACAATACTTCTTTTATCTTTTGTACTATCTCTGTCATTTTGCCGCCATGTCCGCCAATGAAGACAGCATCGGGATGTGGCAGGGAAGAAATATCCGTTTCAAGGAAATCACCGATAAAAGAGTTTATTCCCGGCGTGCCGAACTTACGGCTGTTCATCTCCATTAATTCTTTACCTTCTTCCCGTTGCTCAAAACTGCATATTTGTAAGTGGGGGAATTGCATCTTTGCTTCAATGGAAACAGAACCGGTGCAGAAACCGATGTCCCAGAATACACTTTTGTTCCGTAAATCGAGCATGCTCAGTGTGATGAGGCGGACAGGCATTTTGGTTATCATCTTGGCTCGTCCGTTCAATAAATGGAATTCGCTTTCCGGTATTCCAAAAGGACGGGGACGGACTCTTGTTCGTTCAAGCATGATGCAGTTTGGGAAGCGGAAGTTTTCTTTGACTGCTTCTTCCAATGATAGGGAACGAATCTTTTCTTCTTCCTTATTTCCAAGTAGTTCTCCTATGGTTATCCGGTAATTATCATAACCATAGGAGAGCATACGCTCTGCAATGGTAGCAGGAGTTTTCTCACGGTCGGTCAGCAATCCTATAAGTTCTTTGCCTTCTATCAGTGTTTGGTCAAAAGCAGCCCACGGACGTCCTGTAAGGGAAACGATGTGCATATTCTGATAGGGTAGAACCATGCGGTGGGCAAGAGTTTGCAAAGAGTTGAATGTAGGAAAAAGAAGGATGTCTGCTTTAGGCAGCCTCTTTTTTATTGTGTTGGCAAAACCGAAGAATAAAGGATCACCCGATGCAAAGACAATAATTTCATCATGAGGCTGATACTGTTCAAATACCTTGTCGAGAGGTACGGTAATGTTAATCCACACTGCATTGTCGGGCAAGTATTGTTTTACAATCTCATGGTGGCGTATTCCTCCCGAAAATACTTTTCCGTTGTTAATGTACCTAAGTATATCGGGAGAAAAGTATTGTTCCCGGTTGTCGTCCAATCCTATTACTATGAACTTCATCTTAAACATCCCTTCCCGGTCTTAACTGTTCTGCATCATTGAAGCACAAAATAGAATTAACCAGTGTTGCGGCAAGGTTGCTTCCTCCTTTCCGTCCTTCCACAATAAGTTTGGGTATATTGGTAAACGGCTTTGTCATATGTTTGGATTCTTGTACATGAACGAAGCCTACGGGAGCAGCAATGATTCCGGCGGGATGTACTTTGCTTTTACGGATTAAGTCGCAAAGTTCCATGAGGGCGGTAGGGGCATTACCGAATACAAACAAAGCATCCGGATGTTCTTCCACAGCCAGACGTATGCCTGCTTGTGTGCGGGTTATGTTTTTGGCTTTTGCTAATTCGGCAACACGTTCATCGTGTAAATAACATTTTGCTTTAATGCCTAGTCGTTCTAATGCACCTTTGCGAATACCGGAAGCTGCCATGGTTACATCGGTAATGATTGTATGCAGCTGTCCGTTGACACATTTCTTATATAAATCCTCTACCGCATGTTCATCGGTGTAGAGAATGTTTTCCATATCGAAGTCGGCGGTGGTATGGATAGCATGTAGCAAAGCCCACTTTTTATCCAATGGAATATCTTTGTTCTTCAGTTCCTTTTCAATAGTACGGAAACTGCGTATCATGATGTCCTGCCCGATACTTGTATCTTGTTCTTTCGCCTCACGGTAATATCCACGCGGGGTAATGAAGTGATTCTTCCAACTGTAAGATTGTGAGTTGCCGATGATGACAACAGTAAACATATCCACATCTTCGGGATTGAAGTCTGCCAATGTGGTGATGTGCACTTCCTGCTCTTCCCGTCCTGCCTGACGAACAAAGCCGACCGGAGTTTCCGGCGAACGTTCTTGCAAGAATAATTCTTTCAATCGGTAAATCTGCCAATATCTGCCTTCACTTTTAGGGTTATAAATGGCAGTAACAAAGTCGGCCGAAGCAGCAGCAATGATTCTTTTCTCTATTCTTTCCCACGGAGTCATTAAGTCGGAAAGTGAGATAATGCATAAGTCGTGTCCGATAGGTGCACCAAGCAAGGAGGCTGCTTTCTGAAATGCACTGATACCCGGCAGCACTTCGATCTCCATGTCGCTTCCGCGTTCCCGTTTCATTTCATAGATAAGCGGAGCCATGCCATAAATACCTGCATCGCCCGAACTGATAACACATACGGTCTTCCCTTCCTGTGCATAATTGAAAGCTTCTTCCGCACGTGCTTTTTCACGCTTCATGCCTGTATCTACACATATGGCATCGGGAGATACATAATGGGATATAAACTGAAAATAATATTTGTAACCTACTACTACATCTGCTTGCTTCACGGCGTTTAGCACCGCCGGAGTTATGTCTTGTTCGCTTCCCGGACCTATTCCGGCAACAATTATTTTTGCTTTGCCCATATCGGTTGATTCATTTCTGTTTTAAAGTGGTTACAAATATACTGAATCTTTGCCAAGTATCAGGTAAAGCAATGTGATATTCTCCTATATATGGTCGTTAAAAAAGATGTTTCATTTTTCAGTGGAAGCAATGAAGATATTTAGTTGAGCTGATATAAAATGAAGATTACAAGTAAGTATAACAAACACCCGAAAAGAGTCCATTTACAAAGTTCCTTTCCACGTTTCTGGTATCCGAACATCGTCAGTGCCGCCCCAATGATAAAGAAAAAGAAAGCAGGGAATAGAAAAGCAACTACTTTTATCCAGTTTTGTAAAGGTAACCGGCGTTTGATTTCTTCACGATTATTTTCTATCTCTATCAGAGTCTCTATTTTCCCGGCAAAATCCTGATACATGGACACGGAGATGTTTCTCTTTTTTATTTCTTCTTCGGCAGCAATGATCGCTTCCGGTTGATAGTCGTTCTTTTCTGCTGTTACGATTCGGATGAGTTCTACATCATCTTTTTGTGCCATAACTGCTGAGAATGGGTTGGTTCCTTCCATTGATTATATTTTTATGCAAAGATAATTGTTTTTTTTATCCGGCATCTCCATTCATCATATCATTCCAGTCCTGCATTGCTTTTACAATATATTGATAGTAACAGAATCCCCAAACAATGAGCCAGTATATAAGTATCACAGCAATGGAAATCAGCCTTCTTTTCCCTTGACCTGCTATATGTATTTTTAATACATAGAGAATTCCTGATACGATACCCCACAAAATAAGTATCAATGCCCAACACCTGAATGCGGCAAAGGCTTCATAAAAACCTATATCAAAATCAGGCACAAAAGAAGAATAATAAGAGTCGATACTGAATCCTATTATTAGTGCGATTGTGGTAAACAGGAAATTCTCATATTTTACATACTGGTTTTTCATATGCTTGTTTGCCCGTGTTTGTTCACAAATATAAGAATTTCTATGGAAAGCATTTGCTTGATTATTCTTTTTTTGTGATGGTTAGCCGTGTTTGACAGCAATGTTAAGTGCTTTTATACTTATGGCTAAGTCTGTTTATGCTCACTATTAAATAACTTGACAGTTGTCAAGTTATTTAAGTATAGAGGCTGATTTACTTAACCATCGGTTTGAAAGGTCTTAATATTGCTGTTGAAAGTACTTAATGATATTGACGTATGGCAGAAAAAGAAGGACCGGAATGAAATAAGGCTGAAACATCTTTTATAACTAAGATGCTTCAGCCTATTGCTTTTATAATTAGTAGGTTAGGTGGTCTGCTGAAAGATGAAACTTATTCGGCTTAAACTTAATGGAGGTGACTTACTTACCTTGTTTCTTACGTCTGCGGCATAATCGAATGATGCACCTGATACCTAAAACAACGCCACTGAGAGAAACAACAGTTCCCCCAAGCATTAAGCTCCACATCACGATAGTCCACAAAACGGGATGTGCCACGAGCCAATCAAATCTCAGGCTGTGCATCCCTTGGTACATCCAGAATCCCCAACGTTTGTTTGTGTTGACCGAACGGTATTGCCCGTTTTTAGGGTTGATGTAGTAACAGGTGTGGTCGGCATTATTCACTTCTACTTTGTAGACAGGTAATGCGAGATGTCCTGAACGGGCTACGTAATATGTGTCATATTTGTCGAGTAAACGGATATTACTGGTCTTTTCATCAAAATGAATGGCATTAACAGCTTCGCAAACTTCCTGTTCTGTCAGATTCAATGGACGGACTTCATTGGTAGATGCGTCAATACTTTCTTTTTTGCTTCCCTTGTGGATATGGTAGATAGGTTTGGAACGGAAGTTGCTCCACTCTATTTGAGTGATGTTGCCATCTTCCTTGATTACCTTCCGATAATCTAGCGGATAATCTGCCAATATAGGTTTCCCTTCTTCCATTACTTGACGAACCGGGTATTCTTTATGTGTTTTGGCAAGCCATTGCGGAGTATCGGTAAGAGACATCATCCCACTGAATGCCCATGTGAGGACAAAGAGCCCGAAAATAGTTCCCATAACATGATGCCACCAGTACCATTTCTTTTTATAAGGTGAAGAAAGTTCTCCTTTCTTGCGTCGTATACGTATGAAAACATAGATACCAACATACAGACCGGCAATAGTCATGATGCAACCGATGCCCGAAAGCCAGATAACAGATGTTTTCCATAAATCAATATCTTGCCTTAACCATGTGAAATATACCCAATGGGGAATAGCTCCCACCCATGCCCAAAAACGTTGGTTCGAAGAAGTATATTGCAATACTTCCCCGCTTCGGGAGGATATGTAAAGTTGGTGTTTTTCTTTGTCGTTAAAGTAGAACTTGTAGATTGGTAATTCTTTTTTCAGGAAGCCGAAAGGAATCCATTGTTCCAATTTCTGCAAGGTGTCTACCTTTATTGTCGGAGCTTGACACCACAAAGCAGCAACATTTTCAATACGCTGCCAAGTAATGGGAGAAAGTTGTTCGGTTGAGTCGGCAGGGAGGTCATAGTTACTTTTATCCGTGCGGATGTGGAAAACGGTTTGTCCCAAGTAGCGATTCACGCTCATTCCTTTTACTTCTTCTCCGGCAGGAATACGATTCAAAACCTCTTGTACGGAGGGAAGAGCAGGAGATAATGGTTCAAATTTCTCGGCTTTGTCTTTTGGGTTCGCTTTTGGAAAGGTGTGATATACCATCACTAAGCCGGAAATAAACCACATCAGGAACAGGGCACTGAGAAGTGTGCCCAGTACCCTGTGTATAGTGAACATTAGTTTTGTTATCATATTCTGTTATAGTGTGTAGGAAACAGAAAGCAAATAATTACGTGGCATGCTTGGAACCAACTGGTTGCCAAGTGCTTGATCGTAATACTCTTTGTTGAATAGGTTGTTGATATTAGCTCCCAAACGAATATTTTGTTTCAAAGTATAAGAGAAACCTATATCCGTGAGCCAATACGAGTCAAAGTAAAGTGAATTGTCACTGTTACGATATAACCTATCCTGATAGCTCACACTAAGATTTGCTCCAAAACCTTTTAATAAGCCTTTTGCAACTACATAGTCTGCATAAGCATAGAATGTGTTTTTAGGTATATATGGATATTCCTTATCGTTGTATACGCTTGTTGTCATATAATCATTATCAGCAAGATCACGAACTTTAGCATCGGTAAAACCATAACCTATTGTCATTGACAAGTCGGTAACGGGGGTGTAAGTGACATCTATATCGAAACCTTTAGAATTCATGTGGCCTACTTGTCCTTGTACATTTTTGTCTAAAGCTACCCCGTCTATAACAGTACCTGCACTTGCTAATAGTTGTTTGATATTCTTTTTATCTATAAAGTAGAAACTGGTGTTGATTTGTAGTTTATTGTTCAACTCATAGCGTACACCTACTTCTGCTTGATAACCATTTTCGGGTTTAAACACTTCTCCACCGTTTGAAGGATTGTACTGGTTACCGTTCTTGTCAATATAGATTGTGTTATCTTGGTAAAAGGTGCGGATAGGTTTGAAATAAGTTCCGAATGAACCGTAAATAGAGATTTGTTCAATAGGAAGATAAACCAATCCGGCACGGAATGTAAAAGCATGATTCTTTATCTTGTTAAAAGCTTCATTGTCCGGCATGTCGAATTTGCGTTGTCCGTTAAGGGTAGGGGTACTGGCACTTCTGTAATAATAAAGATCATAACGTCCGGCAAGCATCATTTTCAATTGATCGCTGAATTCAACAAGATCCTGCAAATAGAATCCGTGTGAGAATGAACGTTGCACGGATACTTTGCTGAAAGAAGTATCCATCCAACCGATACTGTGAGGATTGTAGACACTGCCATGTCCTGTAAGCCCCGGTCCTGTTACGTCCGTTCCCAAATTATAACCCATATAAGAGTTACGGATAAGTGCAATGAGTGAATAACCTCCTAAATAATTGTGTTTTACGCTTCCTGTATAGAATCTGCCTGATAATTCGAGTTGGTTGTTAATTGTTTTGGCTACATGAGAGAAACGTAATGGAGATTTGTAGCGGATAGAATCAAGACAAATATAAGTCTTTTTATCGCCTGACATATAATAATGATCATAGATAGGTTCGTCACTTGTGAGATAAGCTAGGTCTTCTGTTCCGAAGTAATCGATGTCATCATAACTGTAGGAAAGCTTATTCATTAACTTTGCTGCATTGTCGAATGTATGTTTGTACATTGCCGAAACATTGAAACTACGATTATATAGAAAATCGGACTCACTGTTATAACGGGCTTCTCTATCCAGCCCCGGAAGCATATCACCGGTGCTGAGATATTTTTTATTGTTTGATGTGTTGAATATATCGGTAGTCATAACATCGGGTAAACCTATTTCTGTAGGATAGAAGTCGCGGTTAGCACCGATACGAATGTCGAGTTCATCTTTTGTTGTCAATTGTCCGCCAAGTGTGAAATACCCGGAAAGACGTTTGGTGCTATTATCTCTCCATCCGTCTTGTGTTTCGTAATTAACGTTTGCACGATAGTTTAATGGGCCTACTAGTTTACTTCCCATTGCAAAAGTAGCCTGTTGATTGTAATAGCTTCCATAGGCAATGCGGGCATAAACATTTTGTTCGGCTACAGGGGCTTTTCTTACTATATTAAGTACTCCACCTACTGCCGACTGTCCGTAAAGAACAGAGGCTGGACCTTTTAACAATTCAATACTTTCAACAGATGATAAGTCCATGAAAGGATAGGAATTGTCTATGGAAGAACGTTCATCGCGCACTCCGTCAACGAGTATTACCGAGTTATCAAAACCACGTATAGATACTTGTTGGAAAGCTCCATAAGTAGTTCTGAAATGAACTCCCGGAAGAAACCTTGTTGCATCTTCAATATTACGTATTCCCCTGTTTTCTAATATCTTTGAGTTAAGTTGATTGGTAGATATAGGAACAAACTTAGCCGGAACATCTAGCTTGAATACTTCCGGTTTCTTTTGCTGTTTGGAAGAAACCACCACTTCGTCAATTCTGAATGTGGTATCGGCAAAATTAGTATACTGTTTTTTGTGTTGTGCGTTTGCAGTTGTAATGAATAAGAGTGATAATAAAATTGATAAAATATAATTTGTTTTCATACTGATTAATCTTTCTCGGCTGCATATCGCTTTTTCTTATCCATGATGTTAATCATTTTATGGGAAAGCATAAAGCGTGCATGATCAATGAATAAGTCTTGAATGTCGGGGCGTTGCCCCAAACCTTCCATTAATACGGATACTTCATATCCGGCTTTAGTAAGCTCTTCTTTCCAATCGGTAGCAATATCATTTTTTGCGTGATCTCCTGCTACGAACATGAAAGGAACCAAAAGTACTTTCTTGCTTCCGTCTGTATTAAGTTGTGCCAGCGTGTCATCAAAAGAAGGATAACCTTCAATAGTTCCCACATGATAGTTTTTCAATCCTTTTGCTTTTAGCATGTAATCCATCATTGCATAAGTAGCGGTGCTTGGAGTGTAGGTTCCATGTCCTACTAATACTACACTGCCGTTTGCGGGATTAGTCTTGGTCAATGAAGAAATGACATCTTCATAATCTTTTACGCTGTAAAGTAACGGGTTGCCCACGCGAATGTCTTTAAACCACGGTTCGGCATCGGCAACCTCTGTGCGTAAGGATTCCATTTCCACCCCTTCGATAATGTTGGTAGATTGAACTAATATGTGGGTAAAACCATCTTCTTTCAGTTTCTTCAATGCTTCTGTTGGTGTCAACTTCTCCATGCCGCGAACTTTGAGTCTTCTCATAACAATGCGTGAAGTATATGCTTCGCGGATTTCCATTTGAGGAAACGCCTCTTTTGCTTTTTCATTAATGGCATCAATAGTCAGTGAGCGGGTATCATCGTGTGTCGTACCGAAATGTACCATTAAAAGGGCAGCTTTATCACCTGGTTTCATGGAAGCCAGCATATCGGATGCTGTGAAATTCTCACCGTCGTGTGCTTGGTAAAGAGTAGCTATTGTTACTATAATACTTAAAAGCAAAGTTCTCATGGTTGTTATTCTTTAAGAAGTTGATAATAAACGGACTGATGATCCGGCAATAATTCCGGATGGAATGCTTTTACCATATCCTCTAACAAAATATGGGGCGATGAGGGTAAATTCTCATAAAGCGGGATATATTCCAGATTACAATAGACAACCTTCTTTTCACGGAAAGCACGGAAATCGGTGTAATTGGAGTTTAGGTCCTTCAATGCCTGATAAGTGAAGTTACCTTTGAAAGCATTCATTACGCGCCAATATTCTGCATCGTGTGCCTTGACATATACAGTTTCGTAATCGAGCAACACTCCACCGGTATGAGGATCGTCTTTGAAAATATAGTCTGCTCCCGCATCTTCGAATAATCTGGCATAAAAACTTTTTCCTCCGGGAATATACCAGTTGCCTTGTCTCATTTCACCACTGAACACCACCGGTTTATGTTTCACTTTGGCAACTGTTGCTTTTAACTTATTGTATTTATTTTCCATGTCGGAGAATATACGGCAGGCTTTATCTTCCTGGCAAATGAACATTCCCACAACCTTTATCCACTCGCTCAGTCCTAGAGGAGAAGTTTCTTTGAATGCCCAGTAGGGAATAAGAGGAATTCCTACTTCTTTCAGCACTTCATATCCTCCGCGGCGGTTGGGTGACACAAAAATAATATCGGGTTGGGCAGCAAGAACAATTTCCGTATCAAAGTTACCTTCTATTCCTATCTTTTTTACACGTCCGTCTGCAAGCCGTTTCAGCCATTCCTCGTTTTGTACGCGGTGAGTGTTGCTGGTACCCGTCACTTTATCATATTCATTCATCATGCTGAATCCGGCGAGTTGAGGCATTGTCATGCAGATAACTTTATCTACCGGGATGTTGATAATTTGATAGTCGTCGGGTATGGCTTCCACTTTCTTTCCTTTGGGAACAAGGGCGAACTGATAGATAGGAGCATGCGGATTGGCAGGTTCTTGTATCTCCAACAATCGCACACTGTCTGCACGAAGAGTTACTTTGTAACCTTCGGCATAACGGGGAGCAATATCGTTGGACAAGCTATCCTGTGAGATATTTCCGGCTGGTGAGTCATGACTTGAAGAAGTTTTACTTCCACAAGCATGAAACAGCAGGCATGTAAATATACCGATGATGAAAAGAAGGTGTCCTTTCATACTTAGTTTGATTTTTTTATTATTGTTTGAAACGGACAAGCAAGCTTGCATAAACTGCGCGTCCCGGATTATTGGTTGCGTAGTGATTATTATAAGGTCTGTCATCACGGTAATTGAAAATGTTCTCAATTCCGATACCCGGTTCCAGTGTAAATGCTTTCAAACGAATAGTGTGGCGGGTACTTAAATCCCACATCTGGAAAGCAGGAGCCGGATCGTATGTTTCCGAATAACGAGTTCCCTGATAACGTCCGTTTACATAAACATTTAATGTATAGATGTCCCAAGTTTTTGTCCAACCTACATTGCAGCTACCCGAGTGTTTTACGCTTCTTTCGAGCGGGGTGTTTGTCAATCTGTCTTTAGCATCGGTATAGTTGTAACTTGCACCAAAGCTGAAACCTGCACCCGGACGAACGGAGAAAGAAGCATCTATACCTTTAATGCGCGCTTTGCCAATATTGGAGTATCTCTTGCGAGAAGTGATTCCGCTGGCTTCGTCTTCCGGTGTCAAATCAAGTTCTTTGTAGTCAATCAGATTCCTGATTTCGTTCCAGTAAGCAGATACCGATACCGAAAAATACCGGTGATTATATTCGGCATTCAAGTCATAGAAGTTACTGGTTTCCGGTTTCAGATTAGTGCTTCCTTCTGTAATCTTGCCGTTTTTCTCCGAAATAGCATAGAGCTGTTGCAGGGTAGGAGCACGAAAAGCAGAAGAGTAAGAAGCACGCAGGTTTAAACCTTCATATTGATACATGACAGATAATTTCGGGTTAAGGCGGTTCTTGAATGTTTCGTGGTAGATGTAACGGAATCCTGCAATAACACGGAGGAAATTAGCTATGCGTATTTCATCCTGTGCATAGAAAGCCAATGTGTATATACTTTTATTTTCATTATTGCCTAATACACTTGTTCCTGTGCTTTTCAAAGCATCGCCTACATAATCGAATCCGGTATTTAGTGTATTGTAATTGCCTAAATTGAATACCCCTTTTAAAGTGGCGTTGGTGTAATCCTGATCTTTACTTTTCATTCTTTCTCCCGCTTTATAAGGTTTGGTGTCCTTGGTATAGTCGTAGTATGAACGAAAGTTGGTCGTAGTAGCAGTTGCTTCAAGATAAGAAGCATGCGGCAACAAATATTTGGCACTTCCCCCGTATTGATAGGTTTTGTGCACGATGTCATAGTTGACTGCCGGAGCACGGTCATTATCATAGGTAGAGTAAGTTCCGAACAAGTCAAAAGACAGTTTCTCTGTAGCACGGAGAGTGAAACTCTGGTTAATGTCATTTGTAAATGACTTATAAGCAACTTGTTTATCTGTTTCCACTAAATTGCCTTTTTTGTCAAGCTCGTAATCGCTGAGTTTCCATCCATTGGATTGCTGACGTTGGTAGGAAGTATGGGAGGAAAACTTACCGGTGTTTACATCAGCATTAAGGCTTTGGGTGAAACGTCCGTGAGAGCTGATACGTGAGTTACTCATTATATTGAGCAGGTTTTTACTTTTGTCGGTAATGATATTGATAACACCCGCCATTGCGTCACTTCCATAGAGTGCAGAAGCTGCTCCTTTAAGTATTTCGATACGTTTGACGTTTGCAATATTGATACGGCTGAAGTCCACATTACCTGAAATATCTCCGGCAACTTTCTTTCCGTCGATAAGTACCAATACATATTTGCCCGAAAGTCCGTTCATGTAGATGTTGTTACTCATGGAAGTACTCTGGAAGGAAATAGACGGGGCTAACTTCAACAAAGCATCTTCTACATTACCTACATTTGCGTTTTTCAATTCTTTTTGTGAGATTACTTCAATAGGAACGGGAGAGTCTTTCAGCTTGTGGTGTGTTCCGGTTCCTGTAATAACCACTTGGTCCAGGTTAACTGCCGATTCTTTCAGTTTAATAACCATGTTTCTCCGGCTTTCGCTGATATTCTGCGTTACTACCGAATAATCAAGGCAACTTGTACGCATCACATAGTTACCATCCGGAATGTTTTTCATCATGAACTCCCCTTTTGCGTTTGTGGCACATCCGATGGTGGTTTGCTCCAAACGGACATTAGCTCCCTCGATAGGTTTGCCCGTTTTGACATTGACAACTTTTCCGCTTAGCGTCATTTGCGCAAATGCACTCATCACAACATACATCCCTAACAGGACTGTAGTCAGAAATCTTTTTTTCATTGAAAATTGTGATAATGATTAATAAATAGCATCCTTTATCCCGAGGATACGTTATTTATCTCTAATTGACCGGCAGGTTTCCTGACTATACCCTGAAAAGCTGACCTTCCCGTTTCTTTATTTGACTTGAAACAGTGGTGTGAGTATGCTTTTCTTTTTTACTTTCCCGGTGGAGAAAGTAAAGGGTTTCACAGTAGCGGGCACTGTTCCGGATTCAAACCGGATTCCCTTTTATGCGATGAACGGAAAAATGTTATCGCATCACCAAATCAGCCGCAAAGTTAGATATTTATTTTATATTTGCGAAAGATTATTTTAATTTTTATAAATATGCAACCACAGATTCTAATCGGAGCGGCATCATCGGGCAGTGGGAAAACTACACTGACTTTAGGGTTACTTAGGGCATTGAAGAACAGAGGACTAAAAGTACAGCCTTTTAAATGCGGCCCCGACTATATAGATACCAAATATCATACACTGGCAGCAGGAGAGGAATCTGTCAATCTTGATTCCTATCTGGCATCGGAGGCGCATATTAAATACCTTTATTCCACCTATGGGAGTAATGCCGATGTTTGTGTCACGGAAGGGGTAATGGGATTGTTTGACGGTTATAGCGGGATGCAGGGAAGCAGTGCGGAAATAGCAAAGATGCTGAATATTCCCGTTGTACTGGTTGTCAATGCCAAGTCTACCGCCTATTCGGTTGCCCCGCTTATCTATGGCTTTAAGAACTTTAATAAGGATATTCGGATTGCCGGGGTTATTTTTAATATGGTAGCTTCCGCCTCACATTATGAGTATCTTTTGCAAGCTTGTAAAGATGCAGGGGTGGAATGTTTCGGTTATCTGCCCAAACAAAAGGAAATAGAAATACCTTCCCGGCATTTGGGGCTGACGTTGGATGAGAAGTATGCTTTCGATACTTTTGCCGATAAGGTTGCAGCATTAGTGGAGGAATATATTGATTTGGAACGTTTATTTCCCCTCTTGAGGGGGGTAGGGGAGAACATCCCTATGAATGTAGAAGAGAACACACCCCCTACCCCCTCTCAAGAGGGGAGGTTATATACCAAGATAGCCGTTGCCCATGATGAGGCATTTAATTTCATCTATCGCGAAAACATAGCACAATTACAGCGTTTGGGTGAAGTAACTTTCTTCAGCCCGATACATGATAAAGAATTGCCCGATGCCGATTTGGTATATCTTCCCGGCGGCTATCCCGAATTTTATCTTTCGCAGTTGAGCGGTAATGAAACCATGTTGCAATCTGTACATGCATATGTCGAAAAAGGAGGAAGGCTGCTTGCCGAATGTGGCGGGATGATGTATCTCTGCCGTCATATTACAGGAATGGACGGTGTTTCCTATCCAATGGCAGGCATACTCAATCAGGAAGCTACGATGGATAATATGAAGCTAAAGCTCGGCTACCGTAACTTTACTTATAATAATGTGCCGGTGCGGGGACACGAGTTCCATTATTCGCGCATTGTTCCGCAAGAACATCCTTTGCCTTCGGTTGCCGAACTGTATACAGCCAAAGGTATGAAAACAGATACCCCGCTATATCGTTACAAGAACGTGATAGCAGGGTACACTCACCTTTATTGGGGAGAACTGAATATATTCGATTTGTGGGAGAACGGATAACTCTTATCTGTTTCCTTTCAATACACCACTGTCGGAGTCATTGTTGTTGGTACGTTTCTGACCGCTTCTGTATTTGCGCCCGAATTCAAAGTTCCAGCCTAACTTAATGGTAAGCATGTTGTTTACTTCCGGCAGGTAATTTCTGATCCGGCTCGATGCATACTTGTTCAGGTTGTCCATTCCTTGTTGGTATTTACCGATAGTCCACATCATCATCACTCCGGCAGACAATCCTTTCCATTGGTATTCCAGTGAAGCACCCGCCATTTGGTCGCGGTAACGGATTGTTTCGCCCATCAGGTAGTTGCGGCGGCTCATAACTTCTCCCGATAAGGTAAAGTTTTTATAGTTACCGCTTACACTACTGTATATAAACCAATTGCGGAGTGTGTGATTATAATCTTCTGCACTGTTCTGTGTCCAGTTCAGTCCGCCACGGCTGAAGATGCTGATGTGGTCGTCGAGCAATGAAAGGTTGATGCTGGCGGCAGCTTCTATGTTATGCCAATACTTTCCGTTACGCATCTGGCGGATGAACTTATTGTTTTCCCGTGTGGTGCTTTCAATCAACGGATCTTTCTTATATTGGTCTACCACTTCGAGGTTGCTTTGCAATATTCCCTTGTTATAAGAGAATGTAAGACGGTTCATGTAAGTAGTAACCGGTTTCAATGAAGGATTACCACGACGTATCTGGAGAGAGTCAATCGGTTGTTCCACATCATTCAAATCGCCGAGGGAAGGGGCTTGCACGCTCACTTCACCACGGTAGCGGATTTGGGTATGGTTGTTGAACTGATAGCCCAGACGCAAAGAAGGGTTGAAGCGGATGTCGCTGTATTTTTCTCCTTCCTGACGCATGCCTGTACGGGTTCCGCCCACTCCTGCCGAATACATGAAGTTCTTTACTTTACCCATCCACTCCGCATAAAAGTAAGTATATGACTGTTTCAGGTCTGAATTGTAGACCGCACTTCCCGTATAATCGTTGTCACTGAAACTCTGGGTGTGTTTTATCCCCATGCTGAGGCGCCCGGCTTTAAACTCCTTTTCATAGATACCTTCGGCAATGATGGAGTATTTGTTTCCGTATGTATCGGAAAGAATATCCGTCAATGTTTCATCACCTTGTATCTCCTGATAAGTGCGATGCGAGAAACTGCGGATATAAGTACCCACCACGTTGAACACCAAGAGCTGTTTCTTTTTCAGGTTATGCTGATAATACAAGTCGAATGACGGTTTCTTATCGTTGAAGTTCTTATA
Source organism: uncultured Bacteroides sp. (assembly GCA_902492205.1). GTDB lineage: Bacteria > Bacteroidota > Bacteroidia > Bacteroidales > Bacteroidaceae > Bacteroides. The sequence goes on from CABUKU010000004.1 coordinate 68,380, forward strand.
ATCCATCATGTGCACTCCCTTGTCTTTGTTTCCTTCGGGATAAAGGAAACTGCTTGCCCGGTTGCGTGGAGAGCCGTAATAGTTATAGAATATGTTTGCCGAGAACAGATACTTGTCCGGTTCCTGATAGCTGTAATTCAATCGCAGGTAGTGGTAATGTTCTTTGTAGTCGGTTGGTAATCCGTCTTCCAAGCGGGTAAGTGAGGAGCCGTCGGCAAAATTGAATACTTCCCGGTTGGTGCGGTACATTTTATCATACTTGTGATAAGTGTAACTGTAATCCAGTCCGAATTCCGATTTTCGGTAGTTCATCTTGGCACTGGCATATTCTTCACCCCAACCCGTAGTGGGCGAGTTGTTGGCAGAGAGCATCACGGCTCCACCGGACTCTTTGCGGCGCACAATGTAATCTACCACAGCTTCGGCATCGCCATAGCGCAGGGAAGGTTCGTCGTGATATTCCACACGGATAACGTCTTTCGGGTTAATTCCCTGAATCTCTTTCACGTCTGCCGGAGCACCGTTCACACGTAGTTGCACTGTTCCGCCCCTTACGCCGGAAACAGAGTTGTCCCGTTGGTTAACGAGTACACCGTTTAGGTGCATGTTCCTTAGAAGGTCTATCCCGTTCGGAGAAGTTTTTACCTGCATGGAATTAGGGAAAATCACTTTCCTGTCCATCTTGTTGATAACTCGTGAGGCGGAGACCGTTACTTCATCCAACCGCACGGAAGCGGAGTCTAGAAACAGTTTGCCGAGGTTAATATCTTTTTTCAGGTTCTCGATACCTATATCGGTTGGTTGGTATCCGATGCAGGAAGCAACCAATCGGTAATTACCCTGCTGAATTCCCGTAAGGGAGAAGTTTCCTTTTTCATCGGTGGTTGTGCCGGTCACAAAAGTAGAGTCGTTGGTGTTTAACACAACATTGGCATATTCTACCGGCACTTCGTTGCCGGCACTCACTAATCGCCCTTTTATTTTATAAGATTGTGCATTGGATGCTATTGTTAGCAAACAGATGGATAGAGTTAAAACAATTCTTTTCATTTTTATGGTCCTTTATTTATCCTGCTTCATGCATACTGCGTGCCAAAGAAAGTAACATGTTGTAAATGTGATAGATAATTAAAATGCGGGAAAGAAAGAGTGTCTATTATTTAGACATCGGTGTGTGATTTTTAGACGGGAGCTTGCATAAGTCATAAAGTTTGCTGAATATTGCAGTGAAGTAATACACATAATATATGAGGATTTACACGAAAGGCGGAGATAAAGGCAAAACAGGCATTCACGGCGGAGAACGGGTGGATAAGGATGATATACGTATCGAGGCAAACGGAACAATTGACGAACTGAATTCCATTATAGGAATCATCCGTTCGTTGCTTCCGGCAGACCACGAGTGGCAGGAAATGCTGCGGACGATACAAATGGATTTAATGGTAGTGATGTCTCATGTAGCTACTCCGTCGGCAATCCGTGAAAAGAATCCCAATCCGTTAAAGCAAGATATGGATGTGTTCTGCGAACAGCAGATTGACGGGATTACTTCCCGCTTGGAGGATAACGGTTATTTCATTCTTCCGGGTGGTACGCAGGTTTCGGCACAATGCCAGTTTGCCCGCACCGTTGCCCGCCGTGCCGAGCGCAGATTATGGACACTGAACCGCAAGGATGCAGTGCCCGAAGCAATTATGCGTTTCATGAACCGCCTTTCCGATCTGTTCTTTGTCATGGCAAAGCTGGAAATGCAGCAACAAGGCACTATGGAAGAACGTTGGCAGTCCTTTTTATATAAGAGGCGATAGTATGTTGCACAAAATATAATGGTGCGGATGTCGATGGACGTCCGCACCATTTGTTTTAATCAATCATCATGCTGTCTTTTGGGCAATATAAAATACATAGCCGTAGAATTCTTTATACTTGCGGTATAATTCCTCTTCGTAATATGACATTGCGACGAGCTCTTCGGCTGATTTGTTACCTGCATATTTGGCAAGAAACTTTTCCCGTGCCTTAACCAATGGAGCGAAATAATGGTCTGTCCAGCAAGTCTCGGGTAAGATAAAGGAAGCGACAGGAAGATACCCTGCTTTCTGTATCTGGGCTACCTGATTGGGAATGGTATTTATTCCCGGATAATTTTCCATCCAGAAATCATGAATCTCTGCGGGACGCTCTTCGGTGAACCACGAGCTTTCCGAGACGGCGATGTAGCCTCCTGTTTTCAGGTACTTGCGCCACTCGTTCAGTCCGCGTTCAAAACCTATGTTGTAAATAGCCCCTTCAGACCAAATCAGGTCTAGTTCTCCTTCTCCGAAAGGAAGATTGTCCATAGAACCTACGATGCCTTTCACTCTGTTTTGAAGGTCAAACTCTTTGGCATTGCTGTTGAATCGGTCAATGAATTTCGGGAAAAAGTCCAGTCCCGTGATGTGTCCCGGTGCATGTTGTGCCAAGACCATTGTCTGTCCGCCTGTGCCGCAACCCAAATCGGCGATAAGGGATTGATTATTGAGATTGTCTATAAAACTCAATGCTTTAAGGGTTACTTCTGGACTTCCGGGACCCTGACGTTCTGTATTTAAAAAGTATTCGCAGATGAAATCAAAATCGAATTCGTGAATTGTTTTATTCTTGTTACTCATTATCTTAATGTAAATAGCATACACGTGAAAACATAACAATGCCGTCATCATTGTATGCAGATTAAAAAAACTTAATTGATATAAATAGAAACTACCCCCGAATGGAATTACCCGGGAATAAACAAATGGACAACCTGTGGAACGAGCACAGATTGTTTACTACACCAAATCCGATTTAAACATTGTTGTCATGGTGCAAAGATATATAAATATTTGGTTTGGATACTTTCTCCTTTCATCTTTTTTAAAAATTAGTTCTTAAAATGAGATTCGCATAAAGATGTTGTAGTATATTTGTTCCGTCAAACATTTTTAGCTGATATTATAACCTGCTTCTACCAATGCTGAACGTATCTCGTCAATGTGTTCATAGTTGCGTGTTTCCATAACGATACGAAGGTAACAACCATTGATGTCCACACTTTCACTGGCACGTTCGTGGTGAATGGAGATCACATTCCCACCTTTCTCGGCAATGATGCGGGAAACGTTGAGGAGTTGTCCCGGTTTGTCCATTAACTCTATGGTGAGTGCATAAGAACGTCCGGCTTTCAGTAATCCGCGTTTGATGACACGTGAGAGAATGGTTACATCTATGTTGCCGCCGGAAATAAGACAAATAACTTTCTTGCCTTTAACCGGAACTTTGTTGAATAACGCTGCGGCTACCGATACTGCTCCCGCACCTTCGGCAATAAGCTTTTGTTGCTCGATGAGAGTGAGGATTGCAGTCGATATTTCATCGTCGGTCACTGTAACGATTTCGTCTACATATTTCTTGCAGAAGTCGAAAGTATGCTCTCCCGGTTCCTTTACTGCAATACCGTCGGCAATGGTATGAACGGATGACAGTTGTTCTATCTTGCGGTGCTCGATAGAGTTATACATGCTTGCTGCACCGCTTGCCTGCACACCATATACTTTAACATTCGGATTCAGTGATTTGATGGCAAAAGCTATGCCTGAGATAAGACCACCGCCACCAACAGGAACAATTACTGCGTCTACATCCGGTAGTTGTTGCAGCAGTTCGATACCGATGGTTCCTTGTCCGGCGATAACATATTCGTCATCGAAAGGGTGAATGAAAGTATATCCTTTTTCTTCTTTTAGTTGCAGCGCTTTACGGTAGGCATCGTCATAAACTCCTTCTACCAAACATACATCGGCTCCTAATCGTTTGGTGGCTTCCACTTTCATAATGGGTGCCCCGTCGGGTAGGCAAATAAGTGAATGGATATTGTTTTTGGTAGCTGCCAATGCCACACCTTGCGCATGGTTTCCTGCCGAACAGGCTATGACACCGTTTGCTTTTTCTTCGTCCGTTAATTGTGAAATCTTATAATAAGCTCCGCGAACCTTAAATGAACCTGTGAGTTGCAAGTTTTCCGGCTTGAGATAAATCCGGCATTCGGGATTGATGTGGGGAGCACTGATTAGCTCTGTTTGCCTGATTACATTTTTCAGGACATAGGAAGCATGATAAATTTTATCTAAAGTAAGCATATACTAATACCTTTTTTCGGACTGCAAAGATAGAGTATTTGGAATAAATACCGTGACGTTTCATGTTTTTTTAGTAAGTTTGCCGATCTAAAATTCGGAAGAATGAACCAAAGAGTTAAACTTCATCCTATAATGTTTGTCGGAACCGGGAGCGATGTCGGTAAAAGCATTGTTGCCACAGCTTTCTGTCGCATCTTTTTGCAAGATGGTTATGCGCCTGCACCGTTCAAGGCGCAAAACATGGCACTCAACTCTTTTGCAACCCCGGAAGGTTTGGAGATAGGACGTGCACAGGCTGTACAGGCTGAGGCTGCGGGTGTTCCTTGCCACACGGATATGAACCCGCTTCTGTTGAAGCCGAGTTCGGAACATACTTCACAGGTGGTGCTCAATGGTAAACCTATCGGTAACCGTGATGCTTATGATTATTTCCGTAAGGAAGGAAGGGAAGAACTCCGGCAAGCGGTGAATGAGGCATTCGACCGTTTGGAACAAAAATATAATCCCGTTGTGATGGAAGGGGCGGGGAGCGTTTCCGAGATTAATCTTCGGGAGACGGACTTGGTGAATATGCCTATGGCTATCCATGCAGGGGCAGATGTGATTTTAGTTGCTGATATAGACCGTGGCGGCGTATTTGCCAGTGTGTATGGCAGTATCATGTTGCTCAATGAAGAAGAAAAGAGACATGTAAAAGGCATTCTGATTAATAAATTCCGTGGAGATATACGTTTGTTTGAATCGGGAATAAAGATGCTCGAAGATTTATGTGGAATACCTGTTATCGGGGTATTGCCTTATTATAAAGATATTTATATAGAGGAAGAAGATTCGGTTGCATTGGCTACTAAGAATGTGCAGGCATCGCATGGAAAGATAAACATTGCAGTGATACTGTTGAGACATCTTTCTAATTTTACCGATTTCAATGTATTGGAGCGTGATCCTCGCGTACATTTATATTATACAAACAATGTAGATGAAATAAAGAAGGCTGATATAATCATTCTTCCCGGAAGTAAAAGTACGCTTTCCGATCTTTATGAACTTCGTCGCAACGGAGTGGCTCAGGCTGTTATTCGTGCACATCGTGACGGTGCTACGGTAATGGGGATATGTGGCGGATATCAGTTAATGGGGCAGGATGTCTGTGATCCCGATCATGTGGAAGGAACTATTGACCGTTTGCCCGGTCTGGGGCTGTTGCCTGTTTCAACTAAGATGACCGGAGAGAAAGTAACCCGGCAAATAAAATTCCGTTTCCGCGGCTCCAATGCCGGATGCGAGGGATATGAAATTCACATGGGGGAAACAACCCCGGTGGATGCCGAAGATTCTCCGCTTAATGAGCTTGAAGACGGGCGTAAAGACGGTTACTACGTTGACCGTACCTGTTTCGGAACATACGTTCACGGCATTCTCGATAACCGGGCTTTTGTGGATTGGTTGTTGGAACCTTTCACTGATAAGCTGACCGATAAGCCTTTTGACTATAAAGCATTTAAAGAAGAACAATATAACAAGCTGGCGGAACATATGCGAAAGTATGTAAATATTCCGTTGGTATATAAAATACTACAAAACAATGATTGACGGACATGGAGACGACTCCTATAAATTTAAGAAAAAGATAGTAAGTAATTTTAGTTCAAACATATTTCCTTACGCTGATTTGTCTGGATTGAAAGCACACTTGTGCGAATGTATGAATTCCATATCCTCCTATCCCGAGCCGGAACCTTATACATTGGAAAAGAAGCTGGCAAAATATCTCGACATTTCCCCCGAAAATGTATTGGTAACTAACGGTGCAACGGAGGCGATTTATTTGATAGCACAAACATTTAAGAACACGACTTCTCTTATTAAAGGACCGACGTTCAGCGAATATGAAGATGCCTGCCGGATACACGGGCATAAAGTAGCTTATCTAACCAGTGCAGTGGAGAGTGATGTTCCCCTTGATACCAAGTTAGTGTGGTTCTGCAATCCCGATAATCCAACCGGATTGGTTATTGATGGAGATTATTTCAAGATGGGAGCATCTATAAAAGGCAGCCCTTATATGGTTTTAGACCAATCTTACGAATATTTTACACAGGAAAATATTCTTTCTGCTAAAGATGCGGTTAAGTTCCCGCGTTTGATGCAAATTCACTCAATGACTAAACGTTATGGTATTCCGGGACTTAGATTAGGATATATCACAGCTTCGGCTTCGCTGATAAAAAAAATACGTGCATGCCGTATGCCTTGGTCTGTTAACCAGTTGGCGATAGAAGCCGGTTATTATATTCTAAGTAAGGGAATTCCCGAAAAGATGACTATGGCTGCCTACTTGGAGGAAACCAAACGTTTTGCAGACAAGCTTGCTTCATTGGAGATAAATGTATTGCCTACAAGTACTCATTTTATGCTTGTTGGGCTTAGAAAAGGTTATCCCGGTGATTTGAAGAAGTATCTGGCTGAGAAACACGGAGTTTTGATACGTGATGCGTCTAATTTCAAAGGATTACCCGAAAATGTTTTCCGGGTAGCCACTCAAACCCCGGAAGAGAATGACAAACTCGTTGAGTTGATTGGAAAATGGCTGGATATGGTGCACTGATAGTAGTGGGTGGTTGGGTGCTCGACAAGCTGGTCGGAGATCCTCCCCGTTTGCCACATCTCATTGTGGGGTATGGCAAACTGATTGCCTTTGGTGAAAAAAGACTGAACAAAGGTAAACACAAAATGCTGAAAGGTGCAGTGTGGTCATTGTCCCTTATTGTCGGAGTTTATTTGCTTTCCTTTTTCTTTATGAGGGAACTGTTTCGCTGGAATGATTATGTAGCTGTGATTATTGGTGTGATCTGTGTCTTTTACTGTATTGCAGGCAGTACGCTGATAAAAGAAGTGAAAGAAGTCTTTTATGCGACAGACCGTTCTTTGGAGGAAGGAAGAATACAAGTGGCACGTATTGTGGGGCGTGATACTTCTGCGTTGGACGGACAACAAATTCGTACGGCAGCCCTCGAAACACTTGCCGAGAATCTGAGTGACGGAGTGGTTGCTCCTTTGTTTTGGTATATGCTGTTGGGCGTTTCGGGCATATTGGCTTATAAAATGATAAATACCCTCGATTCTATGATAGCTTACAAGAATGAACGCTATCGCAAGTTTGGATGTTGGGCTGCCCATATTGACGATATTGCCAATTATATTCCTGCCCGTCTCACTGCATTGCTCATGGTGGTGGTGAGTGGAAAATGGAGTGTCTTTTCCTTTATTCATACATACGGCAATAAACATGCGAGTCCCAATTCCGGTTATCCCGAGTCCGCTCTTGCGGGAATACTTGGTTGTTCCTTTGGTGGTCCGAACTATTATTTCGGAGAATTGGTAAGCAAACCATATATTGGAAATAACAAACGCGAACTTACCTCTGCCGATATGCGGAAAGCTGTCTCCATTAATCAACGGGTAGAGTTTGTGATGCTTGGATTAGTATTGATAGCAGAGTGTTTTTGTTTTTACCTTCAAATGTTCATTTAACTTTTAGTTTCTTCACTATAAATAAGTTACGATGAACATTTAACTTTTATAATGTCTACTTTATCTTCACGTAATGTTCAAATAAAAAACTTTGTCATTGCTGGCTTGAGCGGCAATCTCATCCTCCCACTTGTTCGGCATTGTGTTAACAGATTGCCGATCAGGTCGGCAATGACAATAGTAATCGACTGCATGTTTATTTCAATCAACAGCATGTTTAACCGAAAACAACAGGTCATTTAAAAAAAACATAAGGACAACTAAGTGAAAACGACGGGACATTTAAGTGAGTCAGTGTACACTAACAGGTGAGACGGTGTACAGTAACTCGGTAGTTACAGTAGTGTAACTGGCAAGAAGACGTAGTGTAACTTGGGTTAGACAGGGATTTAATGAACAGAACCGTAGGCTTTTGGCATTTCATTCATACTGTAAATATACGAAATATTTCTGTAATTTCCAAATTTCAGGGCAAAACAAGTGCCCAAAAAACACAGCAGTTTACAGTATTTCCTTATTTTTTCTTTTGAGAGCAACATTCATAAAATGAACATTTCGTGAAGATAAAGTGGAGATTAGAAAAGTTAAACATTCACCGTAATCATCTAAAAAGCAAATGCCTTTATGTTAAATGAACATTTGAAGGCAAAAACGGATATAACATAACTATTGTTCTTTTCAAGACGAGAAGTACTGTGTTTTATCCAATGGATTGAAAAAAAATCTTAAGTGGGCGAATATTGGCCGCATTTTCTTCTTCTTTTTTTAAATTGGCTGATAAAATTATATATCTTTGCCCGCAATTTTATTAATAAATAAGAAAACAATTATGAACGAATTAGTAGCAAAAATCAAAGAAACAACAGAAGCATTTTTCAATGATGCTAATCTACAAGCTGAAAAAGGTAACAAAGCTGCAGGCACTCGTGCCCGTAAAGCATCTCTTGAATTAGAGAAGTTATTGAAAGAATTCAGAAAAGTTTCTCTTGAAGATTCAAAGAAGTAAAAAAGAATAGGCGGAACAATTTGATAAATGTTCCGCCTATTTTAATTTTCTCAGAAAGATAAATTAAAATCTTTCTTTAGTTTTATATCATTTGAAGAAGAACCTATCATAACTTCAAACTCTCCCGGTTCCACAACTAACTTCATATCTTTATTATATAAAGCAAGGTCTTTTTCGCCTAAAACAAAGGTTACTTTCCGGCTTTCACCTTTTTTCAATGCTATGCGCTCAAATGCTTTTAGCTGAATAGGAGCAGTGACAACGGAGCTGACTTTATCGCACACATATAGTTGGATAACTTCTTCGCCATTCCGATTACCCGTATTTGTTACTGTGCAACTGATCGTTTGGAGATTGTCCTTGTTGTTACCCGGTATAAGCTCCAGATTGCTGTAAGTAAAGTTTGTATAGCTCAGTCCGTAACCGAATGGATGAAGCGGGGTTGCTTCACCTTCCACATAGTTGCGGTATTTTCCTTGCGAATAAAACAAGGGTAATTGACCTTCACTGCGGGGAATGGAAACCGGTAAGCGTCCTGCCGGATTATAATCTCCAAACAAGATGTCGGCGATGGCTGCACCACCTTGTTCGCCGGGATACCATGCGGTTAATAATGCTTGTGCTTTTTCTGCTGCAAGATTCATGTTGAGCGGACGTCCCTGTATATAGATAACTATCAGGGGTTTGCCGGTTGCTGCAACAGCTTTTATTAATTTTTCCTGATCCCCTAATAAGCGTAATGTATTGCGGTCATATCCTTCACCGCAATCCATGTCGGAAAGTAATTGGTCTGTACTGCCGGAAACTGTAGCAGCACCCGTGGCAATGTATTTAGTTTTAAAGTCGCGTGCACTCGAACCTCCTACAACCAGTATCACTGCATCCGATAAACGGGCAGCGTTTACACAAGATTCAATGTCGGTTTGCGTAGTGTCGCGAATGGCACAACCTTTCACATAAGTGACTTTGGTAGTGGGCGATACTGTTCTGCGAATACCATCTAAAACGGTGGTTACTTCTTTGCGTTCCTGTGGGGCAGTATAGTCGCCTAACTGGTTATACATGACATCGGCATTCGGACCGATAACGGCTATACTCTTTATATCTTTACTTAGAGGAAGTATTCCGTTGTTCTTTAATAAGATGGTTCCTTGACGGGCTACTTCACGTGCCAGTTCCTTGTGTTCGGGAGAACGCACAAGCTTTTTCGCCTGTTCGGGAGACACATAAGGGTTTTCAAACAGCCCCATACGGAATTTAAGGCGTAACACATTTGCCACTGCTTTGTCGAGTGTATCCATAGTAACAAGTCCTTCGTTCAGCGCTTGCAACAGCTTCTTGCCATAGGCATTTCCGCCTAAATCCATGTCTACCCCGGCATTGAGGGCAAGTGCTGCGGCTTCTTTTATGTCGGCAGCTACGCGGTGTGAGTTGGCAATACCCTCGATACTTCCTAAATCGGAGTAAACTAATCCGTCGAATCCCCATTGTTTCCGGAGAATGGAATCGAGTAGAAAACCATTGGCTGTGCAAGGAACTCCGTCTACGGAGTTATAGGATGTCATAACTGTTCCTGCTTTCCCTTCTTCAACTGCTTTCTTGAATGGTGCAAGATAGTCACTGAGGAGCTGGCGGATTCCCACGTTGGCGCGTTCGCCGTTGTGGCCTGCTTCCGGGATTCCATATGCGGCAAAATGTTTCAATGTGGAATAAACGTGTTTACCGTCATTCTGTGCAGTGCCTTGCATTCCTTTTACGAAAGCCGTTCCCAGTATGCCTGTCAGAACAGGATCTTCGCCGAATGTTTCTTCCATGCGCGACCAGCGAGGTTCACGGGCTATGTCGAGTACGGGACCGTAACCGATGTTTGAACCTTGCAAACGGGCTTCGAGTGCGATGGCTTCTCCCATTTCCCGTATCAGCTTTTCGTTCCATGTACTTGCTTGTGCGAGCGATGTTGGAAAAACGGTTGTTCCGATAGCCATATGTCCGTGTGGGCACTCTTCGGCAAATAGTACAGGAATGCCTAAACGGGTATTTTCAACGGCATATTTCTGTAAAGCGTTCAGTGCTTTCGCTGCCAGCTCGGGATTCAAACCTGTTTCCAATGTCTTTTGAGTCCAGGGATCGGCTCGGAGAACTGCCCAGAAAGAGCCGATCGGCATGCTGTCCATATGTTTTTTATATTCTTCGGAAGCAATTACTCCTTTGTTGGTTTTAGTGTACATTTCCCAACCGAGTGGACAGCATAGCTGACCTACTTTTTCTTTCGCCGTCATGCGGCCGAGCAGGTCGTTGATTCGTTCTTCCGTGGGTACGGATGCATCTTTATAACGAGGCTGTGCCGAGATACTTCCACCTAATAGAACAGATAAACCTATTAATAAAATATGTCTTTTCATTGGTATGTTATTTTATAGTAAAACTGAAAGCTAATGATTCGTTCTTTATGCCTTTAGGCACGGTTACTTTGATTGTACCTTCTTTGTTAGTGTATCTTACACGTTTGCCGTTTTGTAATAATGTGACTTTCCCTGTTGGTAAGTTTTTACTCCATTCAATGGTTGCCGGTAATTGTTCTCCTTCGGGAAGAACATAAATAGCATAAAGGGTTTTACCGTCTTTATCGGCAGTAAACCACACATTACCTTCATTATAGACCGGTGTGATACGGGTATTGTATATTGCTTTTCCGTTTGTCTTCAGCCATTCACCTACTTTGTGCAAGCGTTTCACGGCTTCTGCTTCTATGACTCCTTCCGGGGTAGGACCTACTCCTAACAGTAAGCACCCGCCTTTGGCAGTAATTTCCGTAAGAGTTGCTATAATTTTCTCCGGTGATTTATAGGGGGCATTAGGTGTCCAACCCCAATCATTGCTCATGGTAATGCAACTTTCCCAAGGATGAGGAAGTTGCGTTTCGGGAATGCCACGTTCCGGAGTTTGATAATTTTCGTTTTTTCCCCGTATGCTGCGGTCTACAACAATTAATCCCGGCTGTGCTTTACGTGCCATACCTACTATTTCGTCAATCTTCACATCCTGACGGGGAGCGGCTACCCATCCGCCGTCCAGCCATAAAATGTCCATTTTACCATAATTATTCATCAGTTCGCTTATCTGATTGTAAGTAAATTGTTGATATTTGGCCCAACGTTTGGGGTGATGATCTATTTTATAATTCACATTGCGGGTAGGAGTTGCATAGTAAGGCCACCAATAATATGGGCAATGCCAATCGGGTTTGGAGAAATAAGTGCCTATCATGAAATCCTTTTTACGAAATGCATCGAATACATAACGGGCAACGTCCTTGTGCGGATTATCTTTGAATGCTCCGTGAGCAATGGAAAAATCGGTTTCTTTACTGTCATACATACAGAAACCATCGTGATGCTTGGTCGTAAAAATCATATATTTCATTCCCGCATCCAGCATTACGTCTGCCCATTGGTCCGGATTGAATTTTACAGGGTTGAGAGAATCTTTCAATCCCCAATACCATTTTTTATAGTCTTCATAATTCCATTTTTCGTCACGTGGAATCCATTCTTCGTCTTCCGAACAGATAGACCATGATTCTACAATGCCGGGAACCGAGTATAAGCCCCAATGAAACAACACTCCGAATTTCCGGTCTTGCCATGTGTTCAACTTGTTCAATACATCTTTTTCGGTAGGCCAGACATATGAATCGGACCGTTGGTGCACAAAGCCTTGTACTTCTTGTGCTTGGATGCCGAAACTTGCGGTAACCAGTATCAGACTTAATAATACTTTCTTATACATTCTCATATTGTTAGGTTTAAATTTCCAGTTTGATAACGCTGCCATAAGGTGGGATAATGCTAAAAGCATCTTCTTTATTGATAATTCCTGCATAAATCCGGGCTGAGACAAGCACTCCTCCGTGTGCGAATATGGCAATACGGTTACAATTCAGTGTTTTTACTTCATCGAGAAATTGTGACACACGTTGTAGCTGTTGGGTGAAAGATTCTCCTCCTGTTGTTTGTTCATTCAGGTAATTATCAAACCACTTTTGCAGATGAGGATCTTTAATGCCGTCCCATCTTTTCATTTCCCATTCGCCGAAGTTCATTTCCATGATACGCGGATCACGGCAGGCATCGGGGTAGCCGCAATAATCAGCCAGCTTTATGCATCGGCTTAGGGGGCTGACGAAGACTTCATTAAAAGTAATGCCTTTTAACTGTTTTGCAACGGCAGCGGCTTCTTGTTCAAAACTATCTTTCAAGGGTACATCGGACTGTCCGTAACAGACTCCTGCCGGTACATCGACTGAGGTATGGCGGATAAGATAGATTTCCATAGTTAATAGTGAGTTGATTTGGATTCAAAAATAAAGAAAATATTTTGTTGATAGCGGGAATATCCATATTTTTATCGCGGAATATTATTCTTCAGTGAGATAAATGGTACAGGGAAAGATATATCGGATGTCGGGTTATAGGTTGTGGTCAAGGATATTGATCGGTGTTATAGTATTTGTTGTCATCTTTGCTATGGCAATGGTTCCGGCTCTGATCCTTTTTTATTTTTCATATTGGGGCTTTGTTGTTTTCTCTTTCTTTGCTATTACCCTTGATTTTGTTTTTATGTATGTATATCTGCGCTTCATGCGCTATCTTGTTTTGGAAGATTATACATTGAGAATATCCGATATATGGGGAAGAGGAAAGATACAGTGGGACTATACCGGCCTTCGGGAAGTACATTTTAAAATTATCCCTTTCAAACATCACAGGTATTTGAATATAGAGGTGGTAGGCAAGGATTATAGAAGACGATATATGTATCTGACACTGGTGAATCCTGAAGATGTTCCCGAAATAACGGAAGAGTTGAATTCTAAAGGCGTGAGTGCCGATTATATAGGTTTGTAATTTTAGTAAAAAGTCAATGAAAAGTTATATTTTTATTTTGCTTTTTGTATCATCGTCTCTGGTGGCATACTCTCAACGGAGGGAGATTGACAAGAGAAGTATCATAGCTGTAATGGAACAAACTGATGATGGCTTTGATAATTATTTTAAATTGAAAGATGGTACTAAGATAGGAGTGGACAGCCTCTATCTTTTCGATATGACTCCCGATTGTGAAAGCGAAGGATATATCCGTTTTCATGATAGGGGAACGGATAAAGTTGGAATGTTTGATGGTAATGGTAAAATTGCTATTCCTGCCGAGTATAGTGTAATGACACCTTTTATGAATGGCATGTCTGTGGTAATAAAAGACGGACGGCGTGAATATTGGGGAGCAAGCAATAATGAGCATTGGAGCTGGGTAGGTACGGAATGCCTCATAGATAAGAAAAATCAAGTATTGGTAAAAGACTTTTCCTATAATAAACATTTGGATTTTTTTTCCGTACAACAGGAAGATGCACCTTCGAAGGATACATGCAGGGTAAGTTTTCCGGGAGTAAATGGAAAGTATTACACTTTCGTAGATATGAAAAAGGAGTTTGAACAATGGCTTAGAAAGGAAATTCTTGCAGATTTATCTAAGGAAAAACTATCGAAGCATTGTTATCGGGATGTGTATAGTTATAAAGTAAAGAAGGGGTGGATGGCAGAAGAAAGAAGGAAATTCATTAATGATGAGTTTGTTTCTATAAAAGAACGATTGTTGAACCTTCACAATGATAACACGGAGTCTTTTGTATCTATGGATGATTTGAACTGGTTTATATATAAAAAGAAAGAGTTCAGGAAATATTTTAATGAGTGTGGTGAGCCGATGACTTATAAATATCCGGTAATGTCTCTTATTATATCTCATGGGAGCAAAGAGAAGCATACTCAGGATATTTTTACTTTCCTGAGAACAGAAGAAGGGTATAAATTACTTGCCGTAACTCTTAGATAGATAAATGATATAAAATAGCTATTCCTAAATAAAAAGATAATTCGCAGAGCAGAAACATAGCTCCGCAACAATCGCCTGTATATCCTTGCAGGCGTTTTTTCATCAATGAACTCAGGAACCAGAACATAATGAGGGGTAAAATGCAAACCCACCAATAGTTGATCGGAAGAAAAAGAACAACCGGCAGGGCTGCTGTTATGAAAGAGAGAATAAATGCAAAGGGTGTCATGCGGTTATAGATGACTTTTACTTTACTTTCTTCTTCTTTTCTTGCATAAGGCAGACGGTTAATAATCTGTGATGCACAGAATTTAGACCATGGATCTCCTGCCAATATGGCAACAAGAGCCAAGGAATATGAGAGAGAAGTAATCAGCATATAAAGTAATCCGAAATAGAAAATAAGTCCTATAACTCCATAACTGCCGATATGGGAATCCTTCATAATGGCAAGAGTCTTCTCTCTGGTTGTTCCACCACCGAAACCGTCGAAGAAGTCGGCAAGTCCGTCTTCATGGAATGCTCCGGTTAACAATATACGGGAAACAATCGCAATAAGCACGGCTATGGTAAAAGGAAGTACTTGCGAGGAAAGCCACAGCATACCGGCCATGACTCCGGCAGTGAGCCATGCTGTCAGAGTCCAATAATTTACTACATTTTTGAAATATTCTGCCGGAACGGAATGTATTCTCCAAAAGGGCAGACGGGTAAAGAATATAAAAGCTGCAAGTACTCGTAACATGGCTTAAAAGTATTTGGTGATAGATGCGTGTGCAAAATTATCCATCTCATTTATCATTCGTATGGCAGAATCAACAATAGGGTAAGCACAAATAGCTCCTGTTCCTTCACCCAAACGCAAACCTAAATAAAGTAATGGTTTTGCGTTAAGCGCTTCAAGAACTAACTTGTGGCCTGTTTCGTCCCCTTGATGTCCGAAGATGGCATAGTTCAGAACTTCCGGGTAAAGTTTGGAGGCTGCCAATATACAGTTAGTCATGATGAATCCGTCTACAAGGATAACCATATTCAACTCTGCTGCCTGTAACATTCCTCCGATAGCCATTACCATTTCATATCCTCCGAAGTAACGGATTATATCTTTTGGAGAGTGGTCGCCTTGGTAATTTTCAAGGGCTTGCTTTAATATATTGTATTTATGGCTGATACCTTTGTTATCTAATCCGCTTCCCGCACCTACACATTTATCCAAAGGTATTCCTGTAAAACAAGTCATCCACATGGATGAAGCAGAGGTATTGGCAATACCCATTTCACCGAAACTAATGACATTGCAACCGTCAGCGTGACAGTCTTTTACTACTTGTGCACCACGTTCTATGCAAAGATTCATTTCTTCCTGAGTCATAGCCGCCTCATGCAGATAGTTACGGGTACTTTTACGCACTTTCATATCAATTACGCCTTTGTCTTTTGGAAAATCGAAGTCAACCCCTGAATCTACAATCTTTAAGGTGAATCCATGCTGACGGCAAAGAAAATTAATGCCTGCTCCTCCATGAAGGAAATTACTTATCTGTTGCCAAGTGATTTCTTTTGGAGAAAGACTTACTCCTTCTTCTACAATACCATGATCGGCAGCGAAGATTATGTTGTGGGGCTTGCAAAGTCTGGGTTCTAAAGTCTGCTGAATCCATCCTATTTGCAAGGCGAGTTCCTCTAACGTACCCAGTGAACCTTTGGGCTTTGTGAGGTTATTTATTTTGTTTTCTAATTCAGTGCGGATTGTTTCGTCGGGTTTAACGATGTGAAAGTGTTTCATTGTTTTAGAATTGATTTATTATTTAACTTTTAAAGGTATTCCTGAAACCATCAGATATACTTTATCTGCGCGTTCGGCTATATATTGGTTCACCCAGCCTTGAAGGTCGGTAAACTGTCTTTGAATTTTATTTTCAGATACTCCGCCTAAACCGATTTCGTTGGTCACGAAAATGAAAGTGGCGTCTTGGTCGGTGAATTTGTTGAATTCTCCTTTGATACTTTCAAGAGCTTTATGAACATCAGAACCGAGATCGAAGAAGAAGTTTGTACTCCATAGTGTGACACAGTCTATAACAATAGTTCTTCCCGTAAGGTGGTGCTTGCTTAAGAACTTCTCTTCTTCTATGTTAGTCCATTCAGATCCCCGGTTAGCCTGATGGCGTTCCACCCTTTTACGGAACTCATCGTCCCAGATACGGGAAGTTGCCAGATAAACAGGATTTGCAGATAAAGACAAAGCGGTTTGTTCGGCAAAAGTGCTTTTGCCTGATCTCTGTCCTCCTGTTACAAGTATGATTTGTTTCATCAGTATCTAAAAAGTGCTTCTATTAGAAGTACAAAGATACATCTTTTGTTTTTTTATTATATACCTTGAATCAATTCTTTTACGAAAGCAGTGGCAGGTGCTTCATTAATTTCTTCCGGGTTTCCGAGTTGTTCTATTTTTCCTTTATCTATGACGAGAACACGATCACCTAATTTCATTGCTTCTTTAATATCGTGAGTTATGAACACAATAGTAACTCCCAGTTCTTTGTGAATACGGGCAATCTCGTTTTGAAGCATCTTCCGTGTAATTTCATCTACTGCACCAAAGGGTTCATCCATTAAAAGAATTTCCGGATTGGCTGCAAGAGCACGGGCAATGCCTACACGTTGTCTTTGTCCGCCGGATAGTTCTGCCGGATAGCGTTCGAGCATTTCTTCATCCAGTCCTACCACTTTGATTAGCCTTTCCACTGCACGTGCGGTTCGTTGTTTATCATGTCCGTTGAGAAGACTGGGTACATAAGCAATGTTCTTTTTCACACTCATATGGGGAAATAACCCTATTCCCTGTATTACATATCCTATGTTACGCCTGAGCAGAGTCTGATTTTCTTTGGATATATCTTTTCCATTTACATAAATAGTACCGAGAGTGGGGGACAAAAGGCCGTTTATCATTTTGAGCATAGTCGTTTTTCCACTGCCGGAACTGCCTATCACGGTAAGAAACTCCCCTTTGTCTATATCAAGACAAAAATCGGATAATATATGGTGCTCTCCGTATGATTTGGAAACATGCTCGAAACGGATGATTGTTTTATTTTCCATGATTTTCGGCTTTACTGAGTAATCCTTTCTTTATCAAAAATTCTTTTGCTACGTCTTTTTCTGATCTGCCTTTCACTTCAACCTGATAATTTAGGTCGGACATTTCACTATCAGTCAGAATATTGTTCATTTTCATTAAGGCTTCTTCTAATCCCGGGTGATTTTTCAACGCATCATCTCTCACTACGGTGGCACAGTAATAAGTAGGAAAGAACTGTTTGTCATCCTGTAATACGGTTAGCCCGGCACCACTAAGTTGTCCGTCAGTGGTAAAGATGTTCATAATATCTATTTTGCCCGACTTTATTGCCTCGTATTTTAAACCTATATCCATATCCAGATTCTGTTTGAACTTTAAATTATAGAAATCGCATAGTTCTTTATACCCTTTGGGAATTTCGAAGAAATCATATTCGGCTCCGAGAGTAAAAGTATCGGGATACTTTGCCAGATCGGAAAACTTTTTTAATCCGTATTTCTTTGCGGTTGCATTACTTACGGCAAGACTGTATGCATTGTTGAATCCATAAGGAGCAATCCAATCAAAATCATATTTGTCTTTATATTCTTTTTTAAGTTTTTTGTAAAGCTCTTCGGGAGCAGGGAAAGCATTATTTTTTAAGACAACCAGCCAACCTGTCCCCGTATATTCGGGATAAAGGTCGAATTCACCTTTCATCAGGGCAGGGTGGATATTGCTTGTTCCTCCCCCTATGCCTTTCGTTATCACTACATCGTAATCCGTATTATCTTCAATAATTTGCGCCAGCATCTCGCCGAGTATAAATTGTTCGGTCATCGGTTTGGTAGCGATACGAATTGTATTTTTATTGTCCTTGCACGATGTGAATATCATCATCAGCATGAGTATGAATAATAATTTCAATTTCATAATTTGTCTGTTTAAATAAGTCTACGTTTCTTTTTAATATGTCTTTCGTAGGTACCCACACCCCAATCGGCAAGTAGTGCGAGCAGAGCAATAAGCACACTTCCGGCAACGGTAAGCGCACTGTTGTTGGTCGTAATTCCCCGATAGATGGCTACACCCAAACCACCGGCTCCGATAAAGGCGGCTATACCCGCCAGTGCAATAGTCATTACCATCATGTTTCTTATGCCTGATAAAATGATAGGAAATGCCAATGGTAACTTTATTCTCCAAAGTATTTGGAAAGGAGTACTTCCCATGCCTCGTGCCGCTTCAATAATCTCTTTGTCTATGCCTGTAATGCCGGTATAGGTATTTCTTACCATGGGTAAAAGGGCATAAACAGTCAAAGCAATAATGGCAGTTGTATTACCTATTCCCGAGAAAGGTATAAGGAAACCGAACAGGGCAATGGACGGAATAGTATATATCAGGTTGGTAAGTCCCAATACTGTAGATGCACTCTTACGGTATTGACTTATCATGATTCCCAGGCCTAATCCTATAATAATGGCTCCCACAATGGAGATAACGGAAATTTGTATATGTTCCCATGTGAGGCCTAGAAAAAATTTCCATCTGTCGGCATATAATACGAATATATCTTTTATCATAATCAGAAATAATACCCAATGTTAATGTTAAACCTTGCGTGCCATGAATTGCTTTTCGTTTCTCCACCAAATGCTCCCCAATCCGGTCCAAGCCATGCCTGATGCTTTCCCAGGGCATAATCTATATAGGTCTGTACGGGTCCGGCATCAATCAGGCAACCTGTCACGTTTTGGAAACTGTCATTAAATTCCTTTTTCCATTTCTGCAACCAACCGAAGTCGTTATAGAATTGAAGACTTTTGATCGGGCCCCATTTTACCGGCACTTTGTATGCGACTCCAAACGTATAAGTATTTGCTTTTGCTACTACGGCATAAGCAGATCCATAAGCTGTCATCATAATGGTATCCCGGTTTTGACCATCCTTATTTTTAGGGTTCATGGCAAAAGTGGAGATTTGTGTCTTCACACTCAACCCTTTCCAATAGAGTTCGTGATGGATAGCAAAAGCATAGTGTGTTCCTTTCTTTTCGGTATCTAAGTTGTATAATTGTCCGAATTCGGCAGAAGCGCCTATCCGTTGCTTCACATCATTTCCCCATTTATAAAACAACTGACCGTTGAATTGGTTTATTTCTTTGTTTCTTCCTGCTACGTCATATCCGTATCTGTCACCGGATGTTTCGGCATCGGGACTGAACAATAATTCATCTGCGTTTTTGAAGAATGCAAATGCATATTCCCAATGTTCATCGGTATGCACGAATTTTAATCCCATATCAGAGTCATCTTCCAATCCCACATAATAGTTGATATTAAATAAAAAGTTATTGGAACCGTTAGGTTGCAATCCAAATGGAACTCGGGTTAATCCTAATTGTATCTGATTCTTTTCATTGAACCGGTAGCCGATCCAGCCATATTTAAGCATAGGACCACCAAAGTCTTTTACGTAGAAACGATAATCTGCATCAAGTAAGAATTTTTTATAAGAGCCTGTCAAGTGGAACAATAATACATCATAACCGAAATCCCCTCCTCTGTGTTTGTGACCTTCATTCCAGTTTGAATAGTTGTAATTGAAACGAAGTGCTCCACCTAGCCTAAACTTAGGTAATTCCTTTGGCTCACTGCTATATGCTGCTATTGAAACAAGAGTAAGTAACAATAGAAACAGTTTTTTATATTTCATCATTAATTAGTTTTAAGAGTATCAAAATTCAATTATATTTAAGTCTTTGCTTACTATGTTAAACAAAAATATATTAAAATGGTTTACAAATATTTGCAGGTATTAATGTTTGCTTCGTATGCTGAACTATTCTTTCCTACCGCTTGTTATTGATATTTAGATGACTAGCAACATTAATAATAGAATCAATATGGATAGAAATTATTTAGATTATACAGAGTGGCAGAGCACAGCGGATACTCTTCACATGCTGCTTCAAATAGTGGGTAAGGTGAAACTCGCCTACTGTGATAAACGTCCCGAATGGGCACATGCACGTCTTTACCTTACTGTTGACGGGATGACTACCGGTATTATTCCGGGTGACAACTCTTCTTATTTTGAGATATTAGTGAACTTCCGTAAACACCACATTGAAGTTCGCAATGATAAATATGAATATGTAAAAGTACCATTGAAAAATGGTGTAACAATAGCTGAATATTACAGACAGATTGTTGAAGCATTAAAATTCATAGGTTCTCCTACCGAATTGAATGTCCGTTCACAGGAATTTTATGATCCGGTAGAACTTGATAAGGATGATAAGCATCATCATTATGATGAGAAAGCGGTGACTTTGTTTCTTGAGAATTTATTGTTTGCTTATAAAGCTACCAGTAAATTTGTATCTCCTTTCCGTGGTAAAGTAGATTTTCCTGCTTATTATTTTGGTACGATGGATCTTTCTGCCATTATTTACAGTGGCGAACCTGCGCCTTTTGCCAATAAAGGAAAAATATCTTATCATGCATTCGATGAACGTAACCTTGAAGTTGGTTTTTGGCCGGGCGATCCTCGTTTTACTAAGCCATCATTCTATGCCATGCCATATCCGTTCCTTTCCAGTTTGAAAGGTCACGATGGAATGATACATCCGGCAAAAGCGATATTTGTTCCTGAAAAAAAGGAATTCTTCTTTACACTCGAAGATGCACTTTCCTATGATGATCCTATAGAAGCGGTGAATATTTTCTATCAAAGTTGCTTCAATATTGTGCAGAAGATAAAGAGATGGGATAATTTGGATTGGTTGATTAAACCGTTAACTTATTCAGAATAAGAATTTTATAATATACTTAACCGTTTCATCTAAATGAAACGGTTAAGCTAATAATATGTTTTCTTATAAAAGTGAGTCGATCATCATACTAATTTCACTAACGGCTTGTTCATCTGAACCTGAGAATCCTACTAACTTAAAGCGTATATTTCCTTCTTTATCAATAATATATTTGGCAGGAATGCCTTTTGGACCGTAGCTTTCTACCACTTCGCATTTTTTTGTTTCCGGATTTTTTAAGTCAAATAATACATTGAAACTATAATTATGTTCTTCAATGTATTTTGTAACGGCTGGAACTGGATTAGTAGAACTTTCCCATGTGTCTATAAAAAGGAAAGCCACCTTTTCATTTCCTTGGTATTTATTTACTGCTTTTTGCATGGCTGGAAATGAACTTTTGCATGGTCCGCACCATGTAGCCCAAAAGTCGAGTATTACTACTTTTCCTTTTAAAGTGGCTAAAGAAACGGTTTCACCTTTCATGTTTTTAAGAGTGAATACAGGTGCAGGTTCATTTACCATACGGTTTTGTATCTCTTCTTTTTGACTGTTGATATATTCTTTCTTTAAGTTAGATAAATGCTTGTCAAATCCTTTAGATGATCCGTTCTTACCTATATATACCATTTTTAGTTGATCTTCTATTGTCTTGTTTCCCATTCCGTTTTTAATAAAGTTTTCCAATAAAGGAAGTACTTTATCATATTCATTTTTAGATAATTGGATGGTTACATAGCTTTTTTGAAGTTCAAAACTTGCATTCTCTCCATTTCCGTATGCCTGATTTATCCATTTTTCAGCTTCTGCCAATTTCCCTTGTGCAACCAATATATTACCATATACTTCGGCTGTCATGAATAGTTTGTTCTTTTCATCTTCATCTACTTCTTTTCCACTTTGAATCTTGATTGTTGTCTCTGCTGCTTCCTTCGAATATTCTGCTGCTTTATCGAGATTATTATTTTCAAAATAAGTACATGAGATAACAAATAGAAGGTCGCGACGGAAAGCGGAAGGAAGTATTTTACTGATATAGGCATCTGCTTGAGTGTAATTCTTTTCAGTTGCGTAACTTTTGATTACTTGATACATCATCATGCTCAGCATTGGTGTGGCTTCTTGTATCTTTCCGAATTTTGCTAAAGATTCTTTTAAGATACTGTCTTTTTTCTCTGCTCTTTCTGCTTGCGTGATAGCCATCATGTTCTTTTTTATTTCCTCTTTAAAATCCTTTATACCTAAAAGTTTTTCAAGAGTTTGCTTTAGTTTTGGATCGGAAGGCCGTAAGGCATTTGAATCAACAATGTTTCCGTTCTTGTCAATGATAACAATACGGGGAACGGCACGAATTCCAAATGTTTGTGTTACTGAGGATTTGAATCCTTGAGGGATATTCAGATGGAGAGTTGCACCTGTTTTATCTTTTACTATTTCCTGCCAAGTGGCCAGTAACTGATCTCCTGTGTCTAATGACATAGATATGAATTGAATATCTTCATTCTTCAGTGATTCTGCTATCTTATCCATGTAGGGCATTTCGGCTTTGCAAGGAATGCAACCTGTAAACCAGAAATCCAGAACAACAACCTTTCCCAAGAAATCAGATAGTTTATATTCTTTACCATTAATATCTACAGCTGTGAAATCGGGAGCTTTCATTCCACGAAGAATGTTTTTATTGGCCTCTTTCAGTGTTGCGTATTTGTCTTCCACTTCTTTCAGGGCTGCAAGGTCTTTCTCTCCGTAAATTTGAGATTTAATACTTTCCAAATAAGCAGGGAAATTATCCGAGTAACCTTTTTGAAGAGTAAAATCGAGTAAATTTACAAGGAAAGCAGAACGTACTTCTTTGTTTTCAATCTTACTTGCATAAATTTGCATGAAGTGGTCTTTATCAATCGGTATTACATGTTGTTTTTCCATTTCCTCTAAAGCTGCCAATGCAATTTTAAACCATTTGGGAATGATGAGAATATTGGCATCATCAAACTTCAATGTTTTAAGAAAGTCATAATAATTACTGGGTAAATTAACTTTTACTTTCCTAAACATACTTGATATAGCAGGACCATTCAATGCTTGAGTATAATATGCATATTGGAAGTATAGCTTATGCAGTTCAACAAAATCTTCAGGAAATCCACCTTGTTCGAGTTTTGTATTTAAGTTGTCTAATTCTTCCATGCATTCTTTTTGCCATTCGGCAGAATATAACTCTATGCCTTTTGTTGGGTGTCCTAAAAAACGGTATTTATTGATGAATGCATTAATTGCAGCATTATCACCTTTTATGGATGTATCGTTTGCATCTTCTATTATTTCTATCTTGGCTCCGGGGGTGATATATATACTATTGAATCTTTGTTTTCCATCTAAATAAGTATAATAGGCGGGAGTTTGCAAATCAATTACAGTGGTGTTTTTTCCGTTTATATCCAAGGTAACTTTATTATATCCGCTTGTACCTTCTTTTTGGAAATAACAATTTTTGCCTGTCCGGTTTGTAATGTTAACCTGTGCCTTTTGTCCGGAATAAGGCATAGCCTTAGACTGCTGTCCTGTGAAGAACAGTAGTAAGGCTATGAATATAAAATAAATACTATGTTTCATTATTTTGAATTTTGTATAAGATTACTTGTTTGCATTGCTGTTACCGGGAATGGGAATGTAAGCAAGTGAGATGTTGGTTTCAAAGTAAATGTATGTGTTTCATTATTAGAATCCACGTAAGTTTTAGTTAATGTTTCATTGAACTCTGTCATGTAACGACGCATATCGAAGAAACCGTTATAACTCATTACTAATTCTCTTTTTCTTTCTTCACGAATAAAATTTAATGCTTCTGTTTTATCATTATGTACATCGGCTGCTGTTAATTCTTTATAGTCTTCCGGGAGGATCCGTTTTACACGAAGATCATTCAAATACTTCATAGCGAGATCTATTTTACCTTCACGTGCATAGCATTCGGCAATGATAAGATAAACTTCAGATAAACGCATACCGGCGGTGTTTAGTAAAATCTGGGAAGGTGCCATAAAAGCAACACTTCCAGCTTCGGCGGTAGGGCGGGAAGGCATATAAAATGCAAGTACCCCTTTGTAGCGAATATCATTATCCGTATATAAATCTGCGGTCGCTTTATTTAGCATAATTACAGAAGGTACTGTCCTTTGTGGCTGATACAACAAATTCTCTTGATCGTCATATTGGTGTTGTAAAAACATACTATGAAGTGTACCATAAGACATTGCTGACGGTGTATCAAAATCTGTATTCGGCATAAGCTCTTTAGCTTGTTCAAGGTCTGTTGTAAACCAATTAGGCATGTCCCATAATTTATGATTAGTGAATTTTAGAACTTCAAGTGCTGCATTTAGAGCTAAATCAAATTCTCTTTTATAAAGATGTACTTTAGCTTTTAAGGCATACCCAAAGGCTCTATCAGGACGATAATTATTGAGGGCTTTCTCCGGTAAATCATTCAATGATTCGTCAATATCCTGTTGGATAAAAGCGTAAGCTCCTTCAACTGTTCCCTGTGCATCGTCAGATTCCAAATCAAATTTGGTATGCATAATAATACCTCTATCGGTAGCTGCTGTAGCCGGGTTATAAGGTTTGGCAAATGTGTTGATTAAAAAGAAATAATTGTAAGCCCTCATGATTTTGGCTTGAGCTGTACCTGATATTTTATCACTATCCGGTCCATCTGCATCATCGATATTGCTAATGATAATATTATAGTTACTGATGCGTTTGTAGCAGCTGTTATATAATTCTGATTCTCCTGCACCATCATCCATATACTGGGCACGATCCAAATTTTCATCCCAAAAATAAGAACTGGAGATTAAAGGAGAATTATAGCTATCCATCGTTGCTCTATTATAGAATGTAGCAACGTTTGCTAAGTAATCGAAGTTATCCGATGAATAATAAGTATATTGTTCTTCAAGGAGTCCGATATAATCGGAAGTCGTATTTAATACGGATTTTCCTTTAGGAATTACATCCAAATAGTTATCACATGCTGAGAATGTAAGGGCAGTACAAAGACACCCTAATATAATATGTCGTTTCATATTCTGATTTTTTTAAAAATTAATATTCAAGCCAAGTACATAACTGGTAAGTTGTGATTGAGTACGTGTTCCTTTATTAGCATCAAATCTTTCAGGATCTATACCTTCACTGTTAGCAGCCCAATAACATGGATTGTTTATTTGTGCACGCACGCTGATGTTGTTGAAACCACATTGGCGTGATAATTTACGTGGTAAGGAATAAGATACTCCAATATTACGTAACTTGATGAATGACGCACTCATAACATGAGTATCGGCATATTTCCATTGTAAACTTCTGAATGTCTCATAACCACCGTGCAATCCCATTGCCGGTATATCTGTATCGGTGTTATTTTCTGTCCAACGATTAACGATATCTTCATTTATTCCACCTATTGCAGTACCATTACGATAAACTTCTCTGTAAAGAGGAGTTACGTCATTACGTAAAGAATGTCCTGTATAATAAACAAACTTTGCAAATAATTCCAATGATTTCCATCGTAAATCAATGTTGAGTGCTCCTTGCCATTTGGGAGTCAGCTGTCCTTTATATACTAATGCTTTAATATTATCAACACTTACGTTAGAACGAATTTCACCGTTTTCATCATAGACGGATGGATGACCATCTTCGGTTAATCCTGTATATTGATAAGCATAAATTGCACCATAGGTGTCACCTTCCAAATAGTTGTTGTATGGATCGGTTAACATCTCTTCGGCGCTTGAAGGAGTGTATCCTACTTTATCTACTTTGTTTTTATTATAAGTAGCAGTTAATGTAGTATTCAATGCCCAATCTCCTTTTTTTATCCAATCATAAGATAAACTCATTTCCACACCTACATTTTTCATGGCTCCATTGTTTACTTTTGCTGTTTTAAATCCGGTAGATGGATCTAGTGTTTTGTTGGCAAGCAAGTCAGAGCTGTAACGGCGGTAAATATCTATGGTGGCATTTGCACGTTGGAACAAACCGAAGTCAAGACCAAAGTTAAATGTGGATGTTTTCTCCCAGCGAAGCATTTTGTTAGGAGGTGTATTAATCTTAGTATAAGAGGCACCGGTATATTGAGAAGTACCATAATCACCGATTAGGTAAGGTGAAGAATTTTGGTCGACATTACCTGTAATACCATAGGTCATTCTCACTTTCATCATATCCAACCAATGAATATTTTTCATAAATTCTTCATTGGTTACATTCCAGCTTGCACCAACCGACCATAAGGGACGATAACGGTATTTAGGATCTGTTCCAAATAAGTCTGCCTGCTCTACACGCACACTACCATTCAACGAATAACGTCCATCGTAAGTGTATCCGGCATTAGCATAACCTGAAACATAACGATGTTTCATATCCTCAACTTTTAAGACTTCCTGTTTATCTCTCTTTGATTGATATAATTGACCTTGTACTCCATCCTTACTTAATGTAGCCCAGTCTACTTGGCTTGCAGTTAATTTTTGATCATCATATCCATAGCGTTCGTTTTGGTTAAATCTTGTTTTATCCTGACGAATTTCTCCACCAACTAAAACTGCAATATTGTGTTTATCGGCAATCGTAGTTTGATAATTCAATTGTGCACGCAGATTGAGGTAGTTATAATGTCTCCTGTCTTCAAAAATGTGACCTCCGTCAGGAATATTATAAATAAATCCACCTTGTCCATCATCACTTGCAAATTCATTAATCATTTTACGCATTCTGTAAGAATCTGCTTCATCGTATTGTTCCTGGTCACGACGTGTATCTTCATACTGGAATTTAATGCCTAAATCTAAACCTTTAGCAATATTAAAATCTGCATGTGTGAATAGGCGTAAATATAGATCGTCAGTCTTTTGTATATTTTGATCATAGCCTTCTTTGGCATTATACCCCATAGATTTCAGTCCATCGGTTTCTGCCAATAATTGAGAACGGTAATAGTTGTATGGGTATTGATATACATAGTTTCCATTGTCATCATATATGCGTTCGTAAGGCAGGAAAGTATTCATACCATAAACCAGAGAACCGTCTCCTGTCTGTGAAGACTCCCACGTAGAATAGTTTATATTGGCTCCGTAAGTAAATTTAAACCATTTTGTGAAATTCAGTTCGTTCTTAAAATATAAACTCAATTTATCATCGCTTGATGAAATGTTGTGATTCTTATCTCCTTCATACCGTGCAGAGAAAAATAAGCTTGATTTATCACCGCCTTTTGCTACGGAGATGTTGTAATCTTGTTTGAAAGCCAGTCTTTGTAATTTATCGCGGAATTCTTTGCGATAATCATTATTACGTAAAGTGTTTAGTTTGCTTTCTAATTGAGCTTCGGTAATGTTGCCTTGAGATAAGTCATAGTATAATCTTTCTACCTGACTTAATGCACCGAATCCGGTTCCTGTATAATCGTTCTTTAGAGAAAAATACTCATTGGGACTATTCTTATAAACGTCATCGGTTAACAAATATTCCCGTTCGTAATCAATTATATCACTTGTTGATGCATAATGCATATAGTCAAGGGAAGGTTTCGGAGTAAGATAGAAGCCCGCAGAAATATTGATAATAGGTTTCTCTCCTTTTGCTTTTTTAGTAGTCACTACAATTACGCCATTTGATGCACGTACACCATAAAGTGAAGTAGACGCGGCATCTTTCAGTACTGTAATATTTTCAATATCATCGGGATTAATACTGCCTAAATCTTGGATAACTACTTGTCCGTCTACAACCAAAAGAGGAGTGGTTCCGGTAGCAAATGAAGAAGTACCACGGATACTCATGGCAGAACCATATGTGCTTAAACCGGCACTCATACCTTCTAACTTATCGGTTAAGCTCGGAGCTTGAATTTTATCAAGTTTTTCTTTGTTTACTATTACAGCCGAACCTGTTGAGCGTTCACGCGAAATAGTTTGGAAACCGGTTGCTACTACTTCATCAAGCATATTCGTGTCCCATTCGAGAGTAACTTGAATCGGAGAATTTCCTTTCACTTGTACTTCTTTGGGTTTCATTCCAACGTATGAAATTAGAAGAGTTACATTTTTATTGCTATTAGGTGGGAAAAGTTGGAATTGTCCGTTGAGATCAGTACTCACACCAATAGTAGTGCCTTTAATTGTTACTCCGGCTCCCGGTAGGGGGGTACCATCTTCATCGAATACTTTTCCAATGATGCTGCCATTTATAGGATTGTCGTTTATTACGGCAATGCCATTGACAGTATTGGCGGATTGTGTTGCTGAAAGGGGGAGAATAGTGCCGAACATTAGTGTTCCTGTAAGGATAGCGGCTCTAATTCTTTTCATGTAATTCATCATTTTTAATAAATTTGGTTATTTTATAACATAAACGGCGCAAATGTATATCAATAAACTAATAATATCAAATTTTTTCAATTTTTAATTTTATAAATAATGATATTACTAATGCCTTTTATTAAAGAATGAAAGTTTAAATGGCAGTTTAGTATTATTATGTATTTGGGGATATTCAGATTAATTTCCCACATTTACAGCCAAACAAAAAGGTGTATGTGATTAACGAATGAAAGACGTTTGGAAAGATTCCTACAGGGTAAAGGATAGAAATATATGTTTATAGGGAATTATGAAAAGTAAATTATGAACATTGAAGTTTAAAAAGTTGTCGTCACCCGTCACCAAATTTGTGTATTGCCTTATGGTAAACGGTTTCAGGGGTGACAGTAACTTTTGGGTTAGCGTCACTTTTGGTGTTTGCCGTCACCCTTTTGTGTAATTTTGCTTTGTTTTTGTAGATTGAATAAGGAAATGAGAGTTGTTACAGGGCAATTCTATACTTGTTCTTGCTAAAGAACAAATCACTCGACAGTTGTCACGTACTCACTCGACAACTGTCACGCACTTACTTGACAATTGTCGAGTGAGTACGTGACAACTGTCAAGTGATTAGAAGTAGGGCACGATTACTTGATTATGCCTAGATATTTTTTATAAATAGCCTCCTGTAACCGTGGACGAACGTCGAGCTTTGACAATAAATTATTCCATGAATGAGGATAAGTGCGGTTAGATAAGAAAATATAAATCATTTGATTATCAGGATCTACCCATGTACATGTTCCGGTGAAACCTGTATGCCCGTAAATGGAAACATCCTTTCTGTCCCAGCCCAATCCACGATGGCTGATTTTTGAGGTCTGTGTTGTAAATACCTTGCAAGTTTCTTCGCTTAAATATCTTTTGCCATCAAGTGTTCCGTTGTTAAGGAGCATCTGATAGAGCTTGGCAATATCTCCGGCAGTGGAAAATAAACCTGCGTTACCAGATATTCCACCGAAAAATGCAGCAGATTCATCATGTACATAACCTTGGAGAACGCCTTTCCGTAAAATACCATCGACGCTTGTCGGGGCAATGTCCGTTTTTGGATATTTGCGCAGAGGAAGATAACCTGTATGTATTAACCCCATTGGAGCATAAAACTCTTTTTCAAGAAATACATCCATGGATTCTCCCGTGATACGTTCTACCATTTCTTTCAACATGATAAAATTAACACAGCTATATACATATTTTGCAGGTCGTGTACGCTTGGAGTTACGTATCATGTTCATGTATTCGGGATAAATGGATTTATCCATGTAGAAGTTATCCGCTACATGGAGAGTATGAGTATCATCGGGTTTCTCGCTTACCAATCCTTTTTTGTATTTGAAGTCCGAACTCATATAATAGTTTTTTCCTACCTGCCATTGGTGATGAACATCTTTCTTTGAAGTAAATAGAGAACTTTGATAGCTGTTGTTATCAATTGCCGTTTTATAGAAAGGCAATGAAGCTGGCATTCCCGATTCATGGAAAAGTATCTCACGGATTGTTATGTTTTCTTTATCGCTTCCTTTCAGAAACGGTAGATATGTGGAAATCCTGTCGTCGAGGGTTATCTTTTTCTGGTCATATAATTTCATCACAGCCATTAGAGTGCCCGAAGTTTTGGAGAGAGAAGCCAAATCGTAAATAGTATTCGGAGTTACCTTCCGGTTATGTTCATAATCTAAATTGCCGAAGCATTTTTCATAAACGACTTTACCATTATGGGCGACCAGTACCTGACATCCGGGGAATGCTTTCTTGCCGATTGCTTCATTTATTATCTTTGTCACTTCATTGTCTAGTGCTTTGTCAGAAGCTTCTTGTGCATATCCGTTTGTCCGGATAAATGTGAAAGATGATAATAGTATTAAAGAGAGAGTAATCCGTTTCATAGCTTTACATGTTTATTTGGATTTCTGACAAAAGTAGAGGAAAAAACAGGAAAAACAAAAAGTTAAAAACAGATTACTGTTAAACAAACTTTATGATTCCATGTTTATTATCGTATTAATAACCAACAAATAAAGAGTTTATGGACTATACAGTTATACATGATGATAAAGTCAGCAGATTTGAGATTTTTGAATCGGGGCAGATTGCTTTTCTTGATTATAAATTGAGAGACGGAGTGATTGACCTTACTCATACCATTGTTGCCAAACAATTGGAAGGACAAGGTGTAGGTTCGGCTTTGGTTAAAGATGCATTAGATTATGCAAGAGACAATGGCTTGAAAGTAATACCCACTTGCCCGTTTGTAAAAGCTTACATTGAACGTCATAAAGAATATAAAGATTTAGTGTTAGTATAAAGAATAATTTGTTTTGTAATTGAAGTCAAAAGGCTGGCTATCCGTGACGGACTGCCAGCCTTTCTTGCGTTTAACTTAAAGTGTATATGTAGTTATTTAGAAGAGTATGCGCAAAGCATCCAAACCATTTTTTCCTGTTCTTTCAGGTAATCGCTCATGATAGCCACTGTAGCTTCATCACCTGCCTGAGATGCAACAGAGAGGATTTTACGTTCTTCGCCGATGAAGTATCCGTAAGTTTCGAGAATGTTGTTCAATGCTTCATCGCCGCATGATACATTATCTACTTCTTTAATGTTGGCTACTTTCAAATAATCACTATATTTGTTCTTTGGAACGCCGCCAAGCATCAGGATGCGTTCTGCAAGTTCGTCCACCTTTTCGGCTGCATTGTTGTAGAGTTCTTCGAATTTGCTGTGGAGCACGAAGAAACCGTGACCTTTGATGTTCCAGTGGAAACCGCGGAGGTTAGCATAAAATACTTGGTAGTCTGCCAATAACTGTTGCAAAGATGCTACTACGTTTGCTGCTGATGATGCGTCTAATTTGATATAATCTAAAGTCTTCATAATGTTTTAATTTTAAAGAGTTATACTTTTTTTCTTTTGTTTGATGCAAAGATAACACGGAAAGTGATGCGTGTCAAACTGATAATTCCTATCTTTGCATAGATGAAATCTATAAACATACAGACAGGATGAACTTACAACAATTGGAATATATTCTTGCCGTAGATAATTTCAGGCACTTCGCCAAAGCTGCCGAGTACTGCAATGTTACGCAACCCACCTTGAGTGCCATGATTCAGAAATTGGAGGATGAGCTGGATGCCAAACTGTTTGACAGAAATGTATCTCCTGTGCAACCTACCGAAGTGGGTAAAAAAGTGATTGAACAGGCAAAGATTGCTCTGCATCAAACTTCTTTAATAAAAGATATAGTGCAAGAAGAAGGGCGTTCGCTCAACGGAACATTCCGCATTGCCGTGTTGCCCACCATTGCCCCTTATCTTCTTCCCCGTTTCTTTCCGCAGTTGATGGAGAAATATCCCGAACTGGACATCCGGGTTATGGAAATGAAAACAAAGAACTGCCTTGCCGCTTTGTTGGCAGGCGGCATTGAAGCAGCCATTATTGCCAGCCCTGCCGATGATAAGAGCCTGAATTCTACTCCGCTCTATTATGAGCAGTTTTTCGGTTATGTGTCCCGTAAAGAGAATATCTTTAAGAATGAATTGATTCGTTCGGCAGATGTTAATGGAGAACGTCTTTGGTTACTCGATGAGGGACATTGTTTTCGCGACCAGTTGATGCGCTTCTGCCAGTTAGAATCCGTCAAGAACTGCCAGTTGACTTATAAGTTGGGAAGCATGGAAACTTTTATGCGTATGGTGGAAAGCGGAAAGGGAGTGACGTTTATTCCGGAACTTGCCGTATTGCAACTTAGCGATGAACAAAAAGAACTGGTTCGTCCGTTTGCCATACCTAAACCCGTGAGGCAGATATATATTATTACCCGGAAAGATTTTGTGCGCCATGCCGTGCTTGCCATGTTGGTGGACAGTATCAAAAAAGCTGTACCAAAAGAGATGCTTATTTTGCAAGGGGGACAAAAGCTTGTTTAAATGCCGTTTGATAAAAAAACAATCGCCGCTATGTTTGAAACAAATATAACGGCGATTTTGTATTATAACACTTTGTCCTTATTTTGCATATCCTACCGGCTGACAAAGAAGCAATGTCTCTTTATCATCCAACTTCAAAGCTTTTTTTAGTTGATCTTTATTCATTGTACCTCTCGGATATGTGGCGAGCCCGGCACCTGAGCAGAATAAAGATATGTTTTGTGACACAATGCCTGTATCAATAGCTCCATAAGTCCCATCAAGATTGGAAGTTAGTACGAGGCATACGGGAGCACCTTTGTCCTGACGAACATCTTCTTTATTGATGAGCTTCAGTGCATGGTCTTTATAATTATATAGATAGCAACCATTTTTCAGGCAGACATATACCGTTACGTCTTGCTTGTTCATGGCAGAAGGAGCCGTTCGTTTTCCTGATTCGGGACGGTTAATTCCATTAGTAGCCCAAAGCAGGTCTGCAAGGTCTTGTTTACTTAAATCTTTGTTGGCAAAACTTTTGACAGACTGACGTTTGGCGAATGCTTGCATCATCGTGCTTCCTCTTTTCATATCGGGAGTGTTCAACTTTATGTACTCCTGTGCACTTATGCCCGTAATTGTTAACATCATGGAGAATAATAAAATAATCTTTTTCATAATGGCATGCATATTTCGTTCAACATATTTGTTTGTAAAGTTATTCTTTTTTAGAATTATCTCCTTATGAGAAAGAAGAATTATAAAATAATTTAAATAATATCCTCTTTGTTTAGGACTCTTTCTTTTTCAACAGTCTTTATTATATAACCACATTATTGAATATGGGTAATTAGTGACGAAATAACAATTACCAAACATGTGGAATATCCACTTTTATGTATTTGGTAAATGGATGATATATAGTTTATTAGTAATGATGCCAATGATGAATATCCACTATTTTATTATGGATGTATTATTCAATTAACATATTTAGTACTTTTGTTCAACTTAAATTATTTAATAAAGAAAACACAATGAAACATTTTGCTTATTTATCTCTTTTCATGGCTTTGTTGTTTGCGGGATGTCAATCCGGCACTTCAACAAAAGAAGTTTCTCCCGACCGGTTCGTAAGAATAGAAGGTGCGGATTTAATTCAGCCCAACGGGGAGAAGTTATTAATCAAAGGGACTAACCTCGGTAATTGGTTGAATCCCGAAGGCTATATGCTTAAGTTTAATAAAACAAACTCTGGCGGGCGTATTAACCAAATGTTTTGTGAAATGGTTGGTCCCGACTTCACTGCCGAGTTCTGGAAGCAGTTCAAAGACAATTATATCACTCGCGAAGATATAGACTTTATCGCTTCGAGAGGCGCGAACACTATTCGTCTTCCATTTCACTATAAACTTTTCACAGATGAGGATTACATGGGATTAACTGCCTCACAAGACGGATTTGCTCGCATAGATAGCGTGGTAAGCTGGTGCCGTGACGCAGGTCTTTACCTTATTCTCGATATGCACGATGCTCCGGGTGGGCAGACCGGTGATAATATTGACGATAGTTACGGTTATCCTTGGCTGTTCGACAGCGAACCGAGCCAGCAGCTTTTTTGTAATATCTGGAAAAAGATTGCCGCTTATTACAAGAATGAACCGGTCATTTTAGGCTATGAATTAATCAATGAACCTATTGCCCCTTACTTTGATATGGAAGAACTTAACGCTAAATTGGAACCGCTTCACAAAAGAGCCGTTGCAGCCATTCGTGAAGTAGATAAGAACCATATCGTTCTTTTGGGTGCTCCTCAGTGGAACAGCAATTTCAAACCATTCAAAGATGCAAAGTATGATGATAAGATTATGTACACTTGTCATCGTTATGGAGGCGATGCTACAAAAGAAGCGATTCAGGGATATATCAGTTTCCGCGACAGTGTGAACCTTCCGATGTATATGGGTGAAATAGGACATAACACGGAGGAGTGGCAGGAAGCCTTTTGTAAAGTAATGGAAGATAATAACATCGGTTACACTTTCTGGCCGTATAAGAAGATGGACGGTTCTTCATTCGTGGCTGTCAATGCACCCGAAGGTTGGGATAAAGTAGTGGAATTCTCGGAAGCTCCGCGCTCCACTTACAAAGAGATACGTGATGCCCGCCCCAATCAGGACTCGGCACGCCGGGCAATGCTAGGATTCATTGAGAATTGTAAGTTTAAGAATTGTGTTCCGCAGGAAGGATATATCCATTCCTTACGGATGAAGTAATCCGATAAAACGACTCTTTATTTATAAATACATAGGTTTGTTTAAGTTAGGTTATTATCGGCCGGGGAGTGATCTTCGGCCGATATTTTTTGTTTGTCACCCACATTTAGGACGATAATCAGGCAGATTTATGCTTTTTCTCCTTATGAACTAATCCGTTTGTGCCTATATATTAGCTATTCCACTGCAATGGAACAAGCGTTTCACTGCAGTGGAATAAGTGTTTCTCTGCAGTGAAATACTTATTCCACTGCAGAGAAACATATAAATGATACTGAAGAAATGGTTAGTTATTGTCTTTTAAAGCAATAATCTCTCCTGTTTACATCGGTACTTCCATTAATAGAATGTGGGCATCTTTGGTTATATTTACCTGAAAGTCTTTGGTGTCCCAGATGCCTATGCCGTCACGTCGGCCGAGATGTTCGCCCAATACACCGGCTTCACCCTCTATGATGAACATATATACACCGTTTCCTTCTTGGTGCAGATTGTATTCAACAGTTTGTCCTGCATCGAAAGTTCCTATGGAGAACCATGCGTCTTGCAACAGGCGTGCGGGAGTCTCGCCGTCGGGTGAGATAATCAGTGCTAATTTGTTGTGGTGAAGAAGCGGACGTATATCGTAGTTATGATATTCGGGAGGCGTATTTTTAACTTTCGGGAATACCCATATCTGGAGGAACTGCAAGTCTTCCGTGCGGCTTCCGTTATATTCGCTGTGATAGATTCCCCGTCCTGTGCTCATTACTTGAATGTCACCGGGGGTAATGGTGCTGGTGTTGTCCACGCTGTCGCCATGTGTCAGGTAACCCTTCAGGGGAATGGAGACAACTTCCATGTTTTGATGCGGGTGCATGTCGAAGCCTCTTCCCGGAGCTACGGTATCGTCATTGAGCACACGGAGTGCGCCGAAGTTCATCCGTTCGTGGTTATAGTAATCTGCAAAACTGAATGTGTGGTGAGTGTCTAACCACTGATGGTTGAAATAGCCTCTTGAGTCGGCTTTGTCTACAATTGTTTTCATATCGTTTCTGTTTATTATTCATAGCGTTATAACAAACAGAAACGATAGAAAGTTTTTAATCCCTGCGCAGCTTCTTTACTATGTCTTCTCCTTTAAAGTAGATAACGAGGGAACTGACAATGATAATCATTCCGGCAACGGTACTGAATGTGGGATGTTCGCCTGCAAGCATCATCCAACTGAGCACGGCTCCCAATATGGGGTTGATAAGCCGGCACATATTGATGTCGCTCACTTTGGCTCCTTTGCTTTGCAGGGCAATGAACCAGAAACTGAATGCAAAGACGGAGATAAATACAAGTGTTCCCAGACTGACATAGAATCCCATTGGCTTGCCGATGAAACTGTGGTATCCTTCGGTGGCAATCCCTACGATATAGATAAGCAGTCCGCCGAAGAACATTTGCACGGCATTGAGGAAGATTGGGTTTACTTTTCCTTTGTCTTCGGATACCGAGATAGCGGAATATCCCTGAAAGATGATGCTTAACAGTAATAATACTATGCCCGATATTCCTTTCCAATCGAGTGGTTTGCCGTTGCTTCCCATTCCGACAATGAGTATTAATCCGATGAGGCTCACTACAAGGCTGATGATTTTATAAACATTCAGTTTGTCGTTGCTGGCAAGTACATGGGCAAGAAGTACATTGATAAGTGGTGTCATTCCCATAATGATGGAGGAAATAGCCCCGCTCACGAAGTCCACACCAAAGTAGAAGGCCGTGTAGCCCATGAACATGTTTATGAGGATGAGGTTAATGAACAGTTTGCCGTGTTGCTTGATTTCCGTCCACATTCCCTTGTGCCATGTGTAAACGAAAAGAATGATGCCGACAGTGGTGAAACGCAGTCCGGCAAAGTTCATCGGGGTAAAGTCGTAACTAAGTCCTTGTTTGATAAACGGATTCACAATAGCCCACAGAACGGAGGCTAAAATTGCATAGAGAAGACCTTTTTTCATCGTGTTTTAATTTACGTAAACAACCTTGAAGTAGCGGGAGAATAGTTCTTTGGCTTGCTCCAGTTGTTCGGGAGTGTTTTCTTTTATGTCTTTTAATAGATAAGGCTTGTTCATGGCTTCATACTTGTGAACGCCAAGAGTGTGATAGGGGAGTATTTCTACTCGTTGTATCATTTCATAAGATTGGAAGTGTTCGCCCATGCCGATAATGTCTTCTTCGAAGTTGCTGTATCCGGGCACAAGCACATAACGCAGCCACATGGGGTGTTTGTTTTCTTCGAGCCATGCTGCGGTTGCCAGTGTTTGTTCATTGCTTCGTTCGGTGAGTGTTTTGTGACGGGCGGGGTTGAACTCTTTAATGTCGAGTAAAACAAGGTCGGTAAGCGAAAGAAGCTCTTTGACATCTTCGTTCCAGAGTCCTCCGTTGGAGTCCAGACAGATGTGAATGCCTTCTTCTTTCAATCTCTTGAATAACGGGATCAATGCTTTTGCCTGAAAAGTAGGTTCGCCTCCCGAGAAAGTGATTCCTCCTTTCTTTCCGAAGAATGGCTTTTGGCTGACTGCCATGCGTACTATTTCTTCTATATCCGTAGCCTTTCCTCCCTGTGGGGCAATCGTGTCGGGGTTGGCACAATACAGGCAGCGGAAGTTACATCCTTGAAGGAAAACGACGAGCCGGAGTCCCGGCCCGTCGAATGTTCCCATACTTTCATATGAATGTACGTTTATCATCATAATTACATGCGTTCGTGGAATGAGCGGCTGATAACTTCCAACTGATGTTCGCGGCTGAGGCTTACGAAGTTTACAGCGTAACCTGATACACGGATTGTCAATTGAGGATAGTTCTCAGGATGTTCCATTGCATCTTGAAGCATTTCACGGTTCAGTACGTTTACGTTCAAGTGGTGAGCACCTTTGGTAAAGTAACCGTCCATCATGGTAACCAAGTTGTCTACACGGTCTTCTTCTGTTGCACCGAGTGATTTCGGAACAATAGAGAAAGTGTTGCTGACACCGTCTTGTGAGTCACGATAACGTAATTTGGCTACTGAACTGAGTGATGCGATGGCACCGTTCTTGTCACGTCCGTGCATTGGGTTTGCACCCGGAGCGAAAGCAACACCTTTCAGACGTCCGTCAGGAGTAGCTCCTGTTTTCTTTCCATACATTACGTTTGAAGTAATGGTAAGAAGAGAAAGAGTAGGACGGGCATTCTTGTAAACCGGTAGTTTCTTCAATTCTTCGCTGAAGAAGTAAACCAAGTCAACTCCAAGGTGGTCTACGCGGTCGTCGTCATTACCGAAGCAAGGAAATTCTCCTTCGATGTCGAAACCTTCTGTTAAACCGATGTCGTTACGACGTGCTTTAACGGTTGCATATTTGATAGCCGAAAGTGAGTCCAGCGCGATAGAAAGTCCGGCTGCACCATAAGCAAGGTTAATGCGTGGATCGGTATCAACGAATGCCATCTGGGCTTTTTCGTAGTAATACTTATCGTGCATATAGTGGATGATGTTCATTGCTTCGTTGTAAACGCGGGCAATCTCAATCAATACTTTCTTATAGTTCGTCATTACCTCTTCAAACTTCAAGGTGTCACCTGTCAATACGGGGATATCCTTCACCATTACGGTTCCGGTGTTTTCGCAACGTCCGCCGTTGATAGCCAGAAGTAACGCTTTGGCAAGGTTGCAACGTGCACCGAAGAACTGAATCTGACGGCCTATGTCCTGATAAGACACACAGCAAGCGATACCGTAATCGTCTGAATTACGAACTTCGCGCATCAATGTATCGTTTTCGTATTGGATAGAAGAAGTGTCGATAGAAACCTTTGCACAGAAGTTTTTAAATCCTTCCGGCAGCTCGGGACTCCAAAGAATTGTCAGGTTAGGTTCGGGTGACGGGCCTAAGTTGTATAATGTTTGCAAGAAACGGAACGAAGTCTTTGTTACTTTGGTGCGTCCGTCGTTGAAACGTCCGCCGATAGCCTCTGTTACCCAAGTCGGATCACCTGCGAAGATGTCGTTATAAGATTGCATACGCAAGTGGCGAACCATACGGAGTTTGATAACGAATTGGTCGATAAGTTCCTGAGCGAATGTTTCGTCAATAGTTCCCTGTGACAATTCATATTGCAAATATATATCAAGGAATGAAGAAACGTTTCCTAATGACATGGCAGCTCCGTCTTGTTCCTTAACGGCTGCAAGATAAGCCATATATACCCATTGAACTGCTTCTTGTGCAGTGTGGGCAGGGCGTGAAAGATCCAAACCGTAGTATTCGCCCATTACTTTGATGTCTTTTAATGCTTTGATTTGCTCTGCTACTTCTTCACGAAGACAGATGCGTGCATCGGTCATCGGACCGGTCAGGTTGTGCAAATCCTGTAACTTTGCCTCAATGAGGCGGTCGATACCATAAAGAGCCAAACGGCGGTAGTCACCGATTATACGTCCGCGTGCGTAGTTATCAGGAAGTCCGGTAAGGAAACCCAATGAACGGAAAGAACGGATTTCTTCGGTATAAACGTCGAATACTCCGTCATTGTGAGTCTTGCGGTAATGAGTAAAGATGTCTTTTACTTTATCATCTACTTCAAGTCCGTTTTCTTTGCATGCCTTCATCACTACATTGATACCTCCAAACGGCTTGATTGCGCGTCTGAGCAGTTCATCAGTCTGTAAGCCTACGATCAACTCGTTTTCTTGGTCGATATATCCGGCTTTGTGAGAAGTGATAGTTGAAACGTTATGATTATCAATTGAACGTACACCATTATTGGCTCTTTCCTCGGCAATTGCTTCGAGGCATAAAGACCAAATACGTTTTGTTCGCTCTGTAGGGCCTGCAAGGAAAGATGCGTCGCCCTCATAGGGTGTGATGTTTGTCTTTACAAAGTCTGTAACATTGATTTCTTTGCTCCAAAGACCATCGTTAAAGGTTTTGTTCAATTCCATAAAATGTATTTTAAGAGTTAGTATGTCTTTTGAGCGTGCAAAGTTACGACTAATTATCCATATATTATGCAACCGTAGGCTTATAAATATGTTATAAAACACAAAATGCCTACTTTTAAGTATGAAATTAAATTTTCTTTGGTGAAGGTATTGCAAATATGAAATAAAGTTGTACCTTTGCACCGCTTTCAGAAAGAAAGTCCTTTGGAAAGGTGGCAGAGTGATCGATTGCAGCGGTCTTGAAAACCGCCGTACTGAAAGGTACCGGGGGTTTGAATCCCTCCCTTTCCGCAGAATAAACCGGACAATCCGGATAAAAGTAAATAAGTCCCATGAACATTAAGTTTGTGGGACTTTTTTGTTTTTCTTAATGTCTGCCTTCTTTTGTGTTGGGATCATATTGGAGTAGTTGAAATAGAAAATGCTTTTTATATAGAAAAACAAGTTCAAACGTGCTGAAGAAATAATGAACTGACAATAGTCAATTCAATGATTGACAATGGTCGTTTCTTGGATTGACACTAGTCGTTTCATAAAACGACAACTGTCAATTCATTATTTCTTCAGCGCGATTGAACCTGTTTTACCGTATATTTGTCATTGCCGACGAGAGCGACAATTTAAATAATCATATTTATTTGCAGTAAAAATGAGAGCACTATGAGAGCACAAATGAAGTTGCTCTCATACTTCAAACTACTTGTTAAAAGCAGATATAGCAAGTTAATGAGAGCATGAGAGCAACTTTTTAAAAGTTCTACCTATTGATTGATGGATGAAGCTTGTATTTGTTCTTACTGCTGCTGATTGTTGCATCTTTTATTTTGAATGAAAAATCCCACAGCTTTGTACCCTTTTCTATTTTTAATAAAATCCTGTTTTTTCCGGGCTTGAGTTTTAACCGGCATTCCAATTCATCGACAAGGAAAGTTTCTTTCATCGGTTGTTTCAATACGGATTCTCCATTGCAAAAAACTTCTATGCCGCCGGCTATTCCCAAACAACCGGTTACTATTTGTTCTTCGGATGATTCCAATGTACAGAAAGCATAACTTACCGCTTTGTCCTTCGACTCTAAAACATCATTGAGAGATACTCTGTCGGAGAGTGGAGAAGAATATTTCATCCATTTGATGTTATTTCCTTTGCTGTCGAAAAATGAAAAGCCGGGGAAAGGGGATGCTTTTTGCTCACCGCCCATTGGTTTAAGAAAGTCTGTGGCAAATGTCATCCCTTCTTCCATATTGAATGCAGGGGAGATGAGCCAGTAAGTGAAATATGAACCGCTTAGTTCACGAATATCCAAACGTATGTCGGCAGGTGAGGATAAAGACAGTTCTCTTTCGAAGTTTTGTCGGGATCGGTCGAATGATTGGATAACATCATCATAATCCTCTAATAACTCGTTGAACGGGTCCATTTCAAATTCGAGCCAGTAGTCACGGTTCTCCCTTTTCCATATAGCGCAATAATCATTCTTGACTTTCATCAAGCTGTTCCGGCAACTTGTTAAATTGTCGCGAACCTGAGTAAGGAGTTTGCGGGTTTCTTCCCTGTTTTCGAACTGAATGCAACATGCTTTTGCATAAAGAGCAGAGGCTTCTGCCAGTTTTAACTTTGCCTGAGACAAGTATTTATATTCGTCGGAAACAATTTGAAGGGTGGCATATTCCCTTGTATAATTCTTTGCTGTCTTTTGACACAAGATAGAATCTATTTCAAGGCATCCCTCATAAACTTCTTGCCAACCGGACAGACTGTATCTGTTGAATTTACCTCTTTGCGGAATGATTGTTTTCCAGAATGTAACTTCGCTCATTCTGTCCAACGCCTCGATTTCTCCTAATTCGGTAAGTTTATGTATTGCCGTGAAAAGCTCTTGTTCTTCGCTTTGGTATATTCCGGTTGACAGGCGCGTATCAAATTCTTCAATACTATTCTTGTTGGGATTCCAAGAATGGTCGGCTCCATAAGAAACACCATACCAATCTTGGTCGAAACTGTGCAATCCGCCTTCGTCCCAGATTGTGTTCAACATTCCCATAGTACCCTTTTGAACACCTTCCCGGGTAAAGTTGCGTATGTTGGGCAGTGCTTGCCGATAGTCGGGAAACAGACGTAGTGAATTTAGGACTCCGGTACATACCATATAATCGAATCCGTTTTTAACGAACGGATCTATCCATTTGGCAAACGATTCGTAATCACTGTACTCCCAAGTCATCATCACTGCATCTTTGGGGAGTAACGGTATTATATCGGAATGTTGCAAAACAATGTCACCCCACATCATCATTCGCTTGCCGTTTTGTTTTAAGATACTTGATAACTGGTTCATGTAATTGGCATATACGTGTCCGGCACCTATGCTGTCCACCATTTTCTTCGATGGCCCTCTGCCTAAATCGAATGTTTCGTCACAATTAACATGGAAAAAATCCGAATCGAAAGCGGGGCACATTTCGTCGTAGATGTCCTTCATAAACAATGCCGTTTCGGGATTGGTCGGGGCATACATACTGTTGCTTTCCGCTAAATGACGATATTTAGGATTTTGCAGAACCTTTTCGGCATGTCCCAATGATTGGAAATTGGGAATCAGTTCAATATAATGCTTCTTTGCATATTCGGACAGTTCCTTCCATTCTTCAATGCTAATGCTTCCGGCAGCAGGGGCGAATTCGGGATGCTTCCCGGTTTTTACAATGTGTTCCGTGTAGTAGCACAGCACGTTTAGCTTTAGTTCGGCTAATCTTCTTATCTGATATTTCATGAACTCTTTGTTTGGCACAGGTCCACGGCTAATATCATCCATCACTCCCCGATATTTCAGTACAGGTTTGTCGATGATGTGCCATCCTTCCAGTTTATTGCCTTTGCTTCCGCGGATTAACTGTATCAAAGTTTGTCTGCCATAGAAAAGTCCTTGCGGAGTGTTGGCACTCAGTATGATTCTATTTTTATCAATCAGGAGTTCATAACCTTGTTCTCCTATGTCTTGTTTAAAGAAACCTTGTTTTTCACATAGTATATCGAATTTCTTATTTTGATTCTTTAAGCCGATATGGAGTGATTTTATTTGAGAGTAGTTCTCGGCAGCTATCAGCTCTTCATAGTTCAACTGTTTATC
Organism: uncultured Bacteroides sp.; assembly: GCA_902492205.1. GTDB lineage: Bacteria > Bacteroidota > Bacteroidia > Bacteroidales > Bacteroidaceae > Bacteroides. The sequence goes on from CABUKU010000004.1 coordinate 111,573, forward strand.
CAGAGTGAAGCTACTGCCTGTTTGCTTGGCGTAATAGGGCAATGGTACTACATTAATGGCATGGATACTGCAAAATACCATTAAGATGGAACATAGTGCTATTGATATTCGTTTCATAAAATTTATTTTTATATAAAATACGTATGTTACTTATTCCTCAAACGGTCAGTGAAAAACTTACTCATTTCCGTACCTAACGTCAAAAGGGCTCCCATGCCGCGAGGATCGCTTGTTACTGTTTTTTGTTTCATGTAATAATTTACATCTTCACTCATATCCGTTCCGCAGCAGATGCCTTTTACCGTGCCGTCTTCGTTTATTTCTTTGACAATGGCACTCCATGCTTTCAATAATTGTGGGGAATAAGAAGAGGGCAACCAACCTTTGCGGATAGCTCTGGCTAAACCGATAGCAAACATTGCACTCCCGGACGTTTCAAGATAAGAATCGGGATGTGTTAATACTTGATGCCACAATCCACTTTCCGATTGATAAGAGAGAATAGCTTTAAGATGCTTGGCAAAAAGTTCTTTTACTTTTTTATAATCTTTATGTGAAGCAGGCATGGTGAGCAATGCTTCCGAAGTAGCCCAAATTATCCATCCGTTTGCTCTTGACCATGATACAGGAGATAATTGTTGTGTCTTGTTGTACCAGCCATGTCTGTAAAGCTGAGTTTTGTTGTCTGTCAGATATTTGTTAAACTTGATAATCTGGAAAGCTATTTCATCATATAACTTGGGATTATTATTTATCTCTGCCATACGAAGCAAAAATGCAACAGACATAAAAAGATCATCTGCCCATACTGTATTTTCGATAGGCTCCGGACGGCAAAGGGTACCATCGGGCAAACGAGATTGTTTGTTGAGTACATAATCAAGCATTTCGTTAAGAACTTCTTTTTGCAGGCCTTTTGCTTGATTAATAGTTGCCATTTCGGCGAAAGATAGGGCAGCACCACTGGTATCATCGAGCATGGTTGCACGGAATAGACGGAAATATGCACCACGGAGTATTCTTTTTGAACAATACTGTTCTTTAAAAAAGGAATAATTATCTATGATTTGTTTGTTATACATTTCCACAAACTGCTTGTATCTGGTATCGTTTGTAGCTTTGTATAAATTGAGTATACCAAGTAATGTATTGGAATTAGCATAATTCCAGTCTGCATTAAATCCTTTCTTGTTTACATTAGAAGGTATATCGAAGCTTTGTTGTAACATTGGGCTTTGCAGTTGCCATGAATTAAGGTTGCTATTTGGTTCGTAAGGTATTGATATTAGCCAGTTGTTTATGTATGGATTGTTTATGTTGTTTTTTATTGTTATTTCTTTATCAAACATATCATTTTCTTTTTGGATACAGCAGGAGAAAGTTGTGCTGTTGGCATTTGTTTCTGTGCACTTCACTAATAGCTGATTTTCTCCTTTCCATAAACGAACTTTAACTTGATTGGCGAACTTGAACCTGTTATAGGTATATTCTCTGAATTCTTCTGTTTCGGATGTGCCTTCGTATATATGTGTGTTATTCAATAGTACTTCTATATTGCCTCGAAAGGAAAATCCCAAAATGGCATCTTTCTCTTTTTCTGTATTGATTGTTATTAGTCCGCAAGCCACTTCGTTATTATTCAAAGTGGTTTTATCTATTTTCAAATGAGCCACATTTGCATTGAATGTAACTACTTGAGGTTTGAAATCGAATGATACGCTTTTAATCAGTTGATTGGCAACTTTCTTGGTGATATTTATTGCTTCTTCCGCTTTCGTAAGAGAAACGCTTGGTATGGTCGATGCCCATAAAACCATTTCTTCTCCGTTATTTCCTATAGGTTTCTTGCCAATGGATAATGAAATATTTTCATTCGGTAGCTTTTCTTTTGACTCTAAAATCAATAGATAGCCTTCTTTCTGCAATGAATACTTGCTAAAAGAATAAGACGTATTATTTCTATGAAGCATAAATTCTTTAAAATGTATGCTTGACGGGTTGAGAGGAGAAGAAAACCAAAGTTTTAATGAATAGTCCTCAATTTTATGTCTTACTATGCGAGGTTTCTCTTTGTCCGGCATTTCTACACCGGGATTTTCATATCTGAATGGAGGACCTTCTACCAAAATGTTATTGTCATAAGCACCTATATCTAGCTTGTCACCGGTAAATCCTATTTCAATGTCTTGAGGAATCATTCCCTTATCCCGACAAGGAGAGTTTTCTTTCAGGAGGAAATTTCCATATTTTCCATCAATAAACATGGGATTACTTGTAATACTTTTGTGCTTTTCTGTTTTAGAAACCAAATTTGGAAAGGGAATATTAGCACAATTGTTTTCAAATACGTTATTTGCTCCTAAGTAATAGATACCAACCGTATCGGCTTCTGAGATATAATATGCATTATTGAAATGATAAATATTATCATTGTTCCAATGAGTTTCCTTTTTCCTACCCCACACATCAGAATCAACTTGCCAGCTATTATTGAAAATGTAGAAAGGTTTTGTCAGTCTTCTTTCTTCACCAATAATTTTGAATATAGTCCATCCGTCTTTGCAATCGGGTAATTTAACTCCTGTATTTCCATAAAAATAAAGGGGACCACCACCAACTTCGGTAATTGAAATGAATGCATGGCTATTGATCATTTTGTTATGGTAAAAATGAAGATTCTTGCAATATACTTCTGGCTCGAAAGCATTGTCTGCTGAGTTTTCAATTACATTTCTATATACTTCACCATTGGTACAAGCTAATGTGTCTTGTTCTGCATCTCCCATTATTGAAAGCCTGATCCCGTTATATACGTTTTTAATGTAATTATCCCTGATAACGAATGAACCGCTTATCATTTTGGCCTGAAAAATACTTCCGTTGTAATATCTGAATTTGCCATGATGAAGTTCTTCCCAAGAGTACTGATTTTCTTTAGTCCAGACATGTTCTCCTTGCTCCCAATAGCAATTCTCAATGAGGAAATGGTGGCTTTTACGTCCTAAAGCATAAACGGCTCTCCGACTGCCTTCCACATTTGAATTAGTGAGGGATATATAACTTGAATCGTCCACTCTGATAGCATCTACCCAACAATTTTTGAATGATAAGTTATCCAATGTTATCCATGAACAATTTGTGATGTGAAAACCATAATTTGTAAGGTTGCTTCCCGGTTTGGGGGCACCTCCGTCTATGGTGACTTTGTTTCTGTCCTCACCTTTGATGACAATAGGTGAATCGGGAATTCCATGTATGTTGGTAAGTTTGAAATTTTTTCTGTAATATCCGGCTTTCAACAGTAGTGTGTCTTTGGGATGTAATTCTGCTAATTTCTTTTTTAGCTCTTTTTCTGTTGTCTTGTCAGAAATTGTAATAACCTTTGCATAAGTTGAATACGTATGTAAAAGAAACATTATTAGCAACAGTAGGAATCCTTTTTTCATGGCTATAGATTTATTGATTGTACGTTATTGGATGATCCGGTAAGTAAATTCGATAATTTGTCTGGGTTCATTGTTCTTATTGGCTACGTTTAAAATGATCGGATAAGCTTTCAGTGCCGGATAAGGGAAACAATATTTTGACTTATCGGTACCTAACTCTAAAGTTACATTTTTAGTATGAATAGTCAATTCTAATTTTTTTTCTTTTGCTTGAATTGATACAGTAGTGTCATTAACCTGATTGAATGTCATATTGGGATATTCAATAATGGGTTCTATTATGGCTACCGATGCTTTCGCGTCATGATAAATAAGTTCTATTTTCTTTGTAAGAGTATTATCTCCTATGTCATGGGATAGACGATATGATATGCCTCCTTCCTGTTGTTTACTGTTTTTAAGTTCACCAATACTTGAAACAAGAAAACTACCGGCTTTTTCTTTATACGTAAGTAAGGCATCGAATTCATATAAGTTTGTAAAGTAACCCAGATCGCTTGTGAATTCTATTCTTGGGGTTAGTGGGCGTATTTCGGGCATATCGGGAAAACTCATAGGTTCCCATCTTTTATAGATTGTTTGTGATGAAGCTTGAAAGAATCCGTGATCTTTCAGCCATAAATTACATATATTTCCTCCAACAGGACGATGCATGTACTTACTCCTTTCACCTGCCGGATCTTTATAGGTATAAGCGGATATGGTTGTGCACCATTGCTCGGTACGTGCTGTTGCAATGTTGAGGGTTGGATAATAATGTATTCCTTTTTTGTCGAGAGGAAGGGGTGGTAGTTTACCACTATCGGCTTTTGCAAAAGCTATAGCCATTGCCAGATTTTTGGCTTTAGCGAATGTTGGATAAATACACGGCAGTTTATCAAATATATCATAGTACAAAGGTCCGAAACCTATTATCCCATTTTGAATACATGTTTCCAAAAACTGCATGTTTTTTATAGCTGCAGTCCGATATTGGTCATTTTTATCCATAAACAAACTGAATAATACCTGACATCCGTCTGATGTACCACTACCGAAGCAAGTCCATTTGTTAGAACGTATTCCCCAAGAAGCATCCATAGAACCGTCCGGATATATAAAACCAAGATGGCTTTCCAATGATTTTTCCACATATGTATTAACTTCTTTATCTTCCGCAAGCCGGGCATAAAGAGCTAAACCCCATAACGACATTTCAAGGTTATATCCTAAATCTACTCCATATTTAACGTTAAAAACACGTCCTCCTTCACCGGTAAGAAAATAGTCACAGTCCATTTTTGCTATTATCTGATGAGCCAGACTACAAGCCTTATTGGTATAAGTCGTTTTATGGATTAATGTATTGACATACATTAATGTAGCAGTTGTTGTTGCACAATAATTGATACTGGCAAATTGCGGAGACATGACTTCTGTCAGATAATCGGCAGCTTTTTCTATAGACTGCAACCATGATTGAGATTCTTTCTTTGTAAGATGCGGCTTTACTATAGGATAAGCCATTGTCATCATTAAAGTTTGATCTGTTGTTGTACCTGTCCACTCTTCGGGCGTTTCGAACCATGCACCATTTTCTTTCTGTTGTTTAATCAACCAGTTACCTACATTTATAGCTGCTTTTAAAAAAGTTTTATTTCCTGTCTGCTTGTATTCAAAGGCGAACGGATAGACGGCCTCGGCTGCTCTTGTATGGTATAAATTACATTTAGGACAAGTAATAGCGCCATAGTCGGGTGAATGTTTGTCTTGTTGTACATAATTTAAAAGTGCAGAGTTTAATTGCATTAATATACGTGTGGCATGTGTGCTTAACGTATCCACAGGTATATATTGGGCATTTGCATTATGACCAATAATAATAAATAAAGTGAGACAGTATATTAACTTTTTCATATTATTTGAGTTTACAGGTCGGTAATAGGCTTGTATTTAGGTACTAATGTTTTCATTACTATCCAACCGAGTAGGTGTGAGAATGCACAAACTGAGAATATAATAAAATAACCTGCTTCTTCTCCTTTAAATCCCATAAATGTCATTTGAGTTTGTCCTGCATAATCAAATAAGACTCCGGAAGATTTATTGATGATAAACGCTCCGAATCCACCTGCCATACCACCGATTCCAATAATAGTGGCAATGGCTTTCTTGGGAAACATGTCACCAACTGTAGAGAAAATATTAGCCGACCATGCCTGATGTCCCGCCATAGCGATACCTATGAAAATAATGGGTAACCAATATGATATATGTCCTAAAGGTTGAGCTAATAAGGCAACAAGTAAAAAAGATGCAAAAATAAGCATGGTTTTCATACGCCCTGCATAAGGATTCATACCTTTTTTGTTTACGAAGTAAGAAGGCAGCCATCCGCCTACAATAGAAATTAAAGAGATTAGGTATAGCATAAATATTGCTAATTGTCCTTTAGGATCAGATGATTTTATTTCATAAACTGCGCTTAAATAAGCAGGTGTCCAGAACAAGAAGAAGAACCAAACTCCGTCTGTAAGAAATTTGCCTAAGGCAAAAGCCCATGTTTGCTTGTATTTTAAACAGTTAATGAATGAAACTTTGTTTTCTTTGTTAATCGTTGAATTATAACTATTATCAATTTTGCTGTCCTGTTCAATATAAGTTAATTCCGCGGCATTAACATGAGGGTTATTTGCTGGCTTTTTATAAATAAATATCCATACTCCCATCCAGATAAATCCTAAAAGTCCAATAATTATGAAAGCTGTTTCCCATCCCCATTTTTCTGCTATTACAGGAATTGATAATGGTGCTGCTAATGCTCCGATAATAGAACCGGTATCAAAAAGACTGGTAGCTAATGCTCTATCTTTTTTAGGGAAGTATTCGGCAGTGGCTTTGATAGCAGCAGGATAGTTGCCTGCTTCTCCTAATGCTAAAATGAGGCGTGCAAAAATAAATAAAGTAACACTTGTACTTGCTATTAATGCTCCGTTACCGAAGAGATTAATAGCTTCTTTTGCTCCTTCAAATCCAACCAACCATTTTCCTGTAATAATGCCTGAAGTTGCAATTCCACAAAAGGCATGTAAACATGCTCCGATAGACCATACACCGATAGCACATAGATAACCTTTTTTAGTTCCTAATTTGTCAATGAATCGTCCGGCAAATAGCATACTGATGGCATAGAAAATAGAGAATAAGGCCGTAATATTACCATAGTGATTATTGGTCCAATGAAATTCCGGTGCAATATAATCTTTCCATGTCAGGGAGAGCACTTGTTTATCCAGGTAATTAATTATTGTAGCGAAAAATAACATGGAGCATATTACCCACCTATAGTTCGTCATTTTTTGTGTAGAACTGTTCATTATATTCATATATGTATAAATTTAATATTCTTTGGTTGTTATTTTATGTCTAATTTTAGCATTTCGGTTCCTGCAAGTAAGAAAGCTCCGATTCCATATACATCAGTTGAGTTTTCATCTGCAGGTTTAGGTGCATTTCCTACGGGTTGAATATATCCTAATTTTCCATTGCTATCTACATAACTGCATAACGTGCTCCATGCTTTTAACATTGGTTCTAAGTATGTTTTCTTATCCAATAACCCGTTACGAATACCCCATGCAAGTCCATAACAAAAGAATCCGGATGCACTGTTTTCAGGCAGGGGATAGGAAACCGGATCTAAAAGACTTGCATGCCAAGAACCCTTATTATCTTGAGTTTCAAGAATGCTTTTTGCCATTTCTTTGAATATATTTATGTAATAATCCCGATGAATATCTTCTTGGGGAAGAATATCGAGTAAAATTGGTATGGCAGCAAATACCCAGCCATTACCACGAGCCCAGAATTGTTTCTGACCGTTTGGCTCTAATAAAGGTTTCTTTGAACAATCACGATAATAAAGCTTTGCATTATTATCATATAGGGAATCTGTGCATTCCTTAAATTCTTTGTGCATAAAATTAATATAAGCCTTTTTCCCCGTTAATGTATATAGACCGGCATATACAGGAGGAGCCATGAATAATGCATCGGACCATGACCATCTTTCCACGCCGCCTTTAGAATGGATTTTTTGTAATGGTGCTTTTGAGGGAAGACGAACAACAGAATCTAATCGCTCTATTGTGCGTTTAAGGATTTCCATATTTTTATATTTCTTTGCTAATTCAATATACATTTGCGATACACAAATATCGTCTGCATGATAGGGACGATAATATACATTCCAGTTATTTTTTTCACCTTGTGATTTCAAAAAAGAAAAATACTTTTCATTATTTGTTTCCTTAGCCCATTCAACTAACCCTTTATACCATGCACCATTGGTCCAATCTAAATCATGGTGTTTTACTTGTGACTGATTATTTATTTGCCAATCGGCAACCCTGTTACATATTTCTATAATTTGCTGTTTACTTTCAGGTATTAGTTGTGTTGACAAACTTCGTTTACTATGAGCAGGAAGAGTTATTTTGTATCCTACGGTGTAAACTCCGGGAATTGCTTCATCAAAATCATTTGGGGGAGTTACTTTGGAGATGAAAGGAGTAGATCCATGAGGTATGGATATAAAAAGATTTTTTCCATCTTGTTGAAGTAGTAAGTTTCCGCCAATGATTTTTGCTTTTGCCTCTGTAAGCATTCTCCATGTTATTTCTACTTGTTTTTCGGCTATGCAAATGCTGTCTTTTATTGTCACAAACTTTTTGTTAATAATAGAAATGTTTCTTTTTGCAACAGACAAACCGTTGTATAGTGTAGTTAAGTCAAGTGTAACCCTCATTAACTTTGGGTTGTCTGAATGTGATTTTATTTTTCCATTACCTTTGACATTAAATAGTTCATCGTTAATAGAAAAAACATTGTGAGCCAAGTTCGTATATCTATATACTTTCCATCGATCGCTATTTTGTGCATTATCCCAAATGGATAATCCGCAGCGTTCAAGAGAATCGTAGTCCTGAGGTCCTAAATCAATAGCCCATCGTATCCCTAAGGCGTCCATTACAAATGAACCGGCATCAAGATGTGTATGTGTATTGTCGGATGGAGTTCCACCTTTGATTCCGACATAAATAGCATTTTTAGAATTCCAGGATGTTCTCATGAGACATACCGGAGCTTCATTATGTGCTACAAACATAAGTGGAATATTGGTATCTTTGGTATTTGATAATTTAATTCCGTTACCGAAAATGAAAATAGAAGGAAGCATGCGTCTATATTGTTCATAGTCATACTTTTCTATGTTTAATAAGTTGTATATTTCATAATCGAGCAGTGTAAGATCTTTATTTTTCTGGGCAAACCAGAACATAGATGTATTTAAACGTGTACCTTTGCCGGAATCGCCAAAATTGAAAGGAAGTAGGGTGGGGCCTACCATGTGTTTGATATAGTAAGGACTACGCATGAATCCGGTCATGTTGGAAAGTCCGAAATCTGTTCCATATGTTTGTTCCAATAATGCAAGTAGCATAACATTATAAGTTGTTCCATATTGCCAATATCCGTAGCCTTCGGGATATGCACCTTCCGGTTCATACTCAAACATAGGTTTGCGTATGCTTTCAATAGAGCGTGTAATTATTTTTTTTGATAATTCCGGTTGATCTTCAATAATGGCGATAGCACAATATGCCATAGCTGTATTACATACTTGGTTCCAGTTTGTATTCCGGTTTAGAAAATTATTGTATTTACTATCTAAAGAAGGATATAATCCTTTTTCTATAATGGCCTTTTTGACTAGTTTTTTAGTGGATTTATCTAAAACGGGATAGAGCCAGTCATAGCCGATTGCCACACCCATTGCCATTTCTGCCAAATCAAGAAAATGGGTGGGATTCCAGTCTTTGTATTTGCAAACGGTTTGTAATTCAGTTTCCGCACGTTTGGCATATTTAATGTCTCCTGTTGTACGGTATGCGTACGAGAGCATAAAAATACGATATAACACTTCTCTTGATGTTCCCAACATACGTTTCCCTATATCCATTCTTTTTAAAGAAACCAGAGAAATAATTTCATCGCTTGCTTTTATTGTGCGTTGTTGTATGATATTCCAAATGGAATCTTTTGATATGTTTTCCAGTAATTGCTTCTCCATTCCATTATTCAACAGTATCCGTGGATGAGAAGGATATTTAATATCAGGTAATGTTATTGTTGCGCAATATGCTGAATTAAAAAAACAAAACATACCAAACATTAGTAGTATTAATCTATGTAATTTCATCTTATAATGGAATTTTGAATTAATGAATGATGAGGAAGTCTTAAACTTCCTCATCATATATTTATAAATTAGAATCTATAAGTGATACCACCTCTGATATTTAAGCCATTGTATTGTAAAGTGTATACACGGCTCTTGTTTCCAAAATATGTATAATATTCGCTATTGAGGACATTAATAGCTTCTGCCCACAAAGTGAGCCCTTTATATAATTGTACAGAACCATTTAAATCAAGTTGCCAACGTCCGTCTTGCCATATATCACGTTCTGCATTAGAGCCCAAAGCGGTTATGTATGAACCAATATAATTCAAGGATGCTTGTAAAGTAAAGAGCTTGGTTGAATATGCTAATGCCATATTTGCCGTGTGTTTTGCTTGGCCCGGTAGGCGTGTAGTACCTCTGTTTACATCAGTTGTTGCTTTAGAATGTATATAAGTATAGTTACTTGTAAACATAAGATTCTTCAGGAATGACGGTAGGAATGATAAGCTTGAGTTTAGGGTGATTTCTGCTCCATAAACTTTAGCGGCATCACCATTTTTGTTTTGAATAACTTGCCATCCGTCATATTTTCCTCCCGGGTTATTCATAATACCTTCGCTTAAATATTGGAAATCTGAAATATGTTTATAGAATACTCCTCCGGAAATAAGTCCGACATTAGATAAATATTGCTCGAAAAGCAAATCTATATTGTGAGCATAAGCTGGTTTTAATTCCGGGTTACCTAATGTAACACGTTCCAAGTCTTGTGATACTCCTTGTTTTGGAACAAGATCAGTGATGTTAGGACGAGAATATCCTGTAGTCCAAGCTAATCTGAAAATAGTCTTGTCTGTTAAATCATATTTAAACTGGATGTTTGGCAGAACCTTTATATAATCGAATGATTCTTGTACGGGAGTTGATACATAGTCATTATATAGAGTTTCGTCACCATTCTGTACTGGAGCATCCGGGTTTACAAAAGGATCAATTTTATTTGCTTTATATTTAACGCTTGTGTGTTCCATACGTACTCCGGCCAATAACATGAGATTGTTAAATTGGATTTTATTCATAACATAACCTGAAAGAACATTTTCTTGTGCATCATAGTAAAGACCATCTCTGTTCATGTTGGAGAAATATTCGTTACGGGTAATATCTCCTTTGTTTGCAGGATTTGCCATATATTCATGAACTTTAGTCATATCCGGTGCAATTCCGAAAGGAAGCTTGTTGTTCAGGAATTTAGATGATAATTGTTGGGTAAGCAACATGTTTGTCAGATTGTTGGCATCACTTGCAGTCATAGAATAAGTCCATGTGTCATCCGGTGTGTATCCTGAATTACTCATGAATTTTCCTTTGGCTCCGAATGAAAATGTGGATGCAAAGTCTTTAATGAAATAATTTTTGGAAGCATTTAGTCTGGCTGTAAAGTTATCTCCTTCAGAAATTATATCATTATTTTCAATAGTATATAAATTATATCTGGAAATGGCATTCGGAGCTTCGGTTCCCATGTTTCCGGTTGGAACATAGGTGTAGTCCATTGTAAGATATTTAGTGCTGATAGACGGCATTACACCTACTACCGTTTTCTTAGGTATAGTTACTCCGTTTACTTTCTTTCCTGCTCTCCATTCGGGAGTTTGGAAACCTGCCATTTCACTGGCATAGTCGCGTTTGGATTTATTATAGAATACTCCACCGTCTATTTTCCATGTACCAAGTGTTGTTTCACCATCGAGGTTGATGTTTATGTTATGTATTATTTCGTTTTGGGTGGATACTTGGGTAATACTTCTCATTCTTTCAGAGCCTATACTTCCGTCCTCCATTAAAAAGAAACCATTGCCATTATCACGGAAACGACTTCTGTTTCTGTATCTCATATCATCATTCTGGCGATTATTGTAAATGGTGCTCAATGTGAATTTGGTATTTGCTGTCGGGGCCCAGTCGATAACAAAAGTTGCTCCGTGACGGCTGGATTCTCTTGATTGATAACGGTAACGGAAATCTGTAGGCATATAGGCTTCTTCAGAAATTACTTCCCCGGTAGCCTTATTTGTTAAAGAATAAGGTTCCCATGCCTGAGCTTCAAGTCTATCATAGCCATTGTTGGTTCTCAAAAAACTGTAATTAGCTAATATACCTAAAACTCCGTCAGGGTTTTTGTCGGTTTTGAAGAAGCGTTGTGAATATCCGGCTTTAATGTTATATATTGCTTTTTCACGTAATGGGTTATAACCACTTCCTAAGTCAATTGTGAATTTGGGAGATAAAGAACGTGCTGTTCCTGTTCTCATGTTGATAACACCGGCAATGGCATCACCGTCATTGGATGGAAGAAGAGTTTTTTGTACTTCCAATGATGATAGAATGTCAGAAGGAATTATATCCAAGGATTCATTACGTTTTCCACCCTCTTGACTACCCATGATTTGTTCACCGTTAACATTAATATTGGTAAAATTTGCAGGAGTTCCGCGTAATTGAACTTCGGTTCCGTCTGTTGTGATTCCACTAAGGCGCTTCAAAGCATCGGAAACGTTTGGATCAGGGAATCTGCCAATTTGATCGGCAGAGATAACTTGTGTCATGTTGTCTGCCATTTTTTGTTGATTCAATGCTCGTTGTTGTCCTCCAGCAACACTGGATATAACTACTCCTTTCAATGTATATGCGGATTCTTCCAAAATAAAGTCTTTGACAATTGTTTTACCGTTTTGAATAGTAACGACTTCCGTCATAGGAGAGAAACCTAAATAATTAACTTCAATTATACACTTTCCGGCAGGAATTCCTTGTAAAGAGTAGTTTCCGTTAAGGTCGGTAGCCGTACCTAAGGTAGTACCTTGAACAACAACTGAAGCTCCGGGTAATACACCTCCTGTGTTGTCTTTTACAACTCCGCGGAGATTACCTTTGCCTTGTGCAAAAGCCAATGATGATATAAACATCATTGCTAAAAATAAGAATGAAGAAATAATTGTGTTTTTCATAAATCAAAGAATTAAATGTTTAATAATTCGGCAGCATCTTTATCCAAAAATAAAGCTGCATTTTTATGAGTGCGTAAAATTGACGCAGGACATTTTTCGGTTATCGGACCGTATAAGGCATTATAAACTGCTTGTGCTTTTCTGTTAGTTGGTACAATGCCTACAACGTATTTGCATGACATTAAAGCTGGGATTGTCAGAGTCAATGCCTGCTTGGGTACTTGATCAATATGAGTAAACTCTCCATCGTTGACTTGTTGCTGACGGGAAATATTATCCAGTGAGGTTTGTCTTACCCATTGTTTGTCATCAAACTTGGCTTCATGTGGATCATTGAAAGCAAGATGACCGTTTTCACCAATACCAAGACTGACAATATCCAATGGCGCTTCTCTCAATAGTTTTTCATAGCGCATACATTCTGCATTGATGTCGATAGCATCTGATTGTACATAATTGACCTGATGAAACGGTTTTTTAGAGAAAATAGCTCTCTTAAGGAAATTGCCGAAATTCTGTGGCGCATCTTTTCCTAACCCCATATATTCATCCATGTGGAAAGCATCGATTCTGTTGAAGTTTATTTCTGAATCATTAATCAATGCCTCATAAAAGTCGGATTGGGAATGTGCAGCGGCAAAAATGGCTCTGATTATTTCATTTGCGGACAACTGTATGATGTTTTTTTTGTAACATTCATAAGCTGCCGTGCCCATGTCAGTTCTTGATTCAAATACATATACTTGCAATGAATCAACTTGAAATTGTTTAATAAGTCCTTTCATCTATTTATTTTTTATATTTGAGTTGATAATAAGCTGCGAGGAAACGTAAACCGAATGAGGTTCCTACGTCTCTGTGAGTTAACCATATCTTACCTTTCTTTGAACGGCAACGTGTGTTGACAACAGCACCTCGAAGATTCGGATCAGGATGATTGATAGAATATCTGTTTTTTAAAATCCATTGTATGCTTCTTTCATATGCAGGAATAAATTCTGTGTAACCATAATCGGCAAGACGTATCCATAAGATACCGGCAAATGCAACAGCCGATCCGCAAACAGAACCTTTATCGGATTCTTTCCCATCTGTATAATTCACGTAAAAAATAGTTCCGTCTTTTTTCTGGGCTTTAGCGTAAGTACGTGCAGTTTTAGCAGCCGCTTCAAGATATTTTTTATCTTTAGTTAGCTCATAGGCTTCCAGTAATGATTCTGCATACCATAAATTGAAACGGGGATGAAACGAGGATACATTGATGTCATTAGGCATATAACGCATCCATATTCCGTCTTTGTCTTGTTTCTCAATCAGGGAATTGCATAGTAAAATATGCGCATCTTTAAATTTGGAATCTTTTGAAAATTCATAGGCATCTTTGAAAGGAGAACCTTCTGTGTTGGGACGGGATACATCTTCCAATACCTGATTTTTCTTGTCTTTATAGAACGGGCTGTTTTCTTTCAATACTTCTCCGGTTTTTAAGTCTGCAAGATCATAGCAAACTCCTTTTTCAGGATAGTACATATTTTCCAACAACCATTTGGCTGACGAAGTTGCTACTTTAGCATATTTCATGTCACCGGTAACACGGCTGAGTTCGAATATACCTGGTGTTCCGTCGGTCGTCGTTGCAAATACAATCTGGTCATTCCCGATAACATCCCCATGAGTGGCAGCTACCATGCCTTTGAAACGTGGATTATTTTTTATTTCAAGGCTTATCCACCAATCACCTGCTTTGCGGGCTGCCTGCAAGGCGTCTTTATTTCCTGTTACCTTATAACTGTCTACCAATCCGAGAATTATTTGTCCGGTATGCCAAGGCTCTTCATAAGGATACCACTTTCCTTCAATCAGATTATAGTCACAACGTGATTTTCCTTCAGCATCCAAAAGTACCTTAGATGCATAGTCAGTACATTCGTTTATAGCTTTCAACAATTCGCTTGCTGAGGGAGTTTGCGCCCACACAGGAAGATTCATTGAAATAGCCAAAAAGAGAGATAGTAATGTTTTCATATAGTAATAGTTAATATTGTTATGTATAATATTTTATGGTAATGTGTTAACAGATGAATTTTTTAATATTCTGATTTTGTCTTTGGGATTGTCGTTATTTGTGAAAATATTGTAGAAATTTCCTCCCTTCACATCATCACAGAGGATGGCGGGACGTCTGTCCGGAGATTTGAGAGTAAATGAAATTCCCTGTACATTTATATTATTTACATGTCTGACATATAAGCCATAGGTAGGAAGAGTGCCAAACATGGTAGATTCCGGATAGAGTTCCGGTAATTCCTCGACTTTCTTGTTCGTGAGATCTTCTTCTATGCCACCGGTGCAAATGAATCGGCAGTTAGATAATGTTATATCATTTACTCTAGCCTCGGGGATTCCTGTTATTGAACAACCAATAGGACTTGAAGATCTGGCTACTATATTGGTTAATAATATATTACTGATACTTCCTACAGGTGGAGTAGGAGCTTCTTTATAATGTTTGCGTGCCCGGTTGCCTAACCGTACAAAGAAAGGAACCCGAGGTCCGTCAATAACTATATTGGAGATAATAATGTTTTCCATAATTCCGCCGTCAACAATTTCGAGAGCAATACCGCATATTCCCTCTGCATTTCCTGTTAATGCGTTTTTAACAGCAGATTCACGAATTACACAGTTCGTAACGGTGACATTGCGAAACCCTGTTGTGGTTTCAGTTCCGAATTTTAGTGCATTGCAGTGGCTGCTGATGATGCAATCCGATACTGTTATGTTTTCACATAATTTATCTGTGGTGCTTTTGAATGTTATTCCATCATCATCCGAATCTCCGATTACTTTGGTGATGATAACATCTTTGCAACCATCAATATCCATCAAATCATTGTTTTTGTTTGATTGATTGAATACTTTGATTCCATCTATTCGTAAGTTTTCACATCGTATATATGATTGCATCCACATAGCGGAATTACGTAATTCTATATTTTTGATTGTCACATCCTTGCATTCTGCTATCCATAACAGATAAGGTCTGTTGCGGTATCTGTCCGGTTTCTTTTTGGTAGTTACGGGGAATGAACCGCCACGTCCGTCAATGGTGCCTTCTCCTTCAACTGTGATGTTATTTACATTATGGGCTATAATCAACGATTGATAAGTCCATTCATCTCCCCAGAATCTGAATCCGACTTTAACTCTAGGGTAATCCGTTAATTCCTTAGAACCCAATAACCGTGCATTCTTTTCCAGTACTAATGTTGTATTGTTTTTTAGGAATAAGGTTCCTGTTACAAAATCACCCGCGGGTATGATAACTTTTCCGTTTTCTTGGACACTTTTGTCTATTGCAGCTTGAATGGCCTGCGTGCAAACGGTTTTGCCATCGGCTATTGCTCCAAATTCTGTTATTGTGTAATCGGAAGCATTAACTTGCAGACTAATTATACATGCTATTAAAATTGTTTTGGCTAATTTCATGTTCAAGTGTTTTTATATTAGATTTATTTATACCTATATTACTCAATAAGTTATCGTGTTTTATTCTGCGTTTTTATTTGATTTATCCGTGTGATATGTGTACTTTTTATTTATGTTAATTGTTAAATTGTTGTTTTATAAGTATTTGTATTGTGTATTTCGTACTGTGTGATTCTGTGTCTTTCTGTGCAAATATAGATATTAATATTATTTGGTCGCTATCTTTTTATATGTTATACAACATGCGATATAGTATTGGAATATGTTTGAATATGCTATGGATAAAGGATTATAGCTATCTGTTATCTCTTCCTTATTTAGATGTTTATTAAAATAATTTAGCCCGTGTAATTGCACAGTATATAAAATTATCATATCTTTGTAAAAAATAATTAGATCTAATAATGGGAAAGAAATACACGATAAAGGATATTGCGGCATTGGCGGGAGTTTCTGCAGGGACAGTAGACCGTGTTCTGCATAATAGAGGAGATGTATCCATTGATAGCAGAATGAAAGTAGAAAAAGCATTGGCTGAAATAAATTATTCTCAGAATTTGATTATGCCCGTGTTGCTCGAAACCACCAAGCAGTTTACTATATTAATAATTATGCCGCAGCACTTACCCGACGAGTATTGGGAACGGATAGAAAGAGGCATTGAAAATGCAATCCGTGATTTTGCAAAAGTCAAGTTGAAAATAAAATATTTGTATTATGACCAATTTGACTTATACTCCTGTAGGAAAAGTTTTAATGAGGCGCTTTCTTTGAAAACAGATGCGGTAATTATTGGTCCTTCGTTCCATGATGAGACTGTGCTTTTTGCTAATCAGTTGTTTATGAAAAACATTCCTTATGTCTTTATAGATACTGCAATTAATAATACAAAACCTCTTGCTTTCTACGGTCCTCATTCATTCCAAACCGGAATAGTACAAGCCAAATTGCTGGCTATGGGTATGGAAAGTGGTAAAGATATAGTTTTATTCCAGCCTAAAAGAGTGGGAGATGAAACTTCTATTCAATCATTGTCGCGTTCTTATGGATTTATATCTTATCTGAAAGAGTATTATCCGCATATAAAGGTGTTTTCCGCAGAATATGATAATGCGGATAAAAGTAAAACGCCTAAACTTATTGATGATTTCTTTCAGGAACATCCTAATGTGGGAGGAGCAGTTGTCTTTAATTCACGTGCATATATCATAGCTGACTATCTGAAAAATAAAGGTATAACAAACCTCAGATTAGTAGGTTACGGAACCAATAAGAAAAATATTATGCATCTTAAGGATGGATATATCTCGTTTATTATATCCGAAAGACCTGAATATCAAGGATATAAGGCTGTAAAAACGACTTTGGAATATTTGCTTTACAATAAAACACATGAGGTTTGGAATTATACTCCTATTGATATATTGACTAAAGAAACAGTCGATTTCTATGCTGTGTAAGTTATATGTTCCTTCCTATGAGGAAAAATAGGTTCAACCGTGCCGAAGAAACAATGAATTGACAGCTGTCAATCCAATAATTGATAGTGGTCGTTTCTTGGATTGACAGTTGTCGTTTCATTAAGTGACAACTGTCAATTCATTGTTTCTTCGGCACGGTTGAGGCTGTTTTACTGCATATTTGTTGTTGCCGACGAGAGCGGTAATTTAAACAATCATACTTATTTGCAGTAAAAATGAGAGCACAATGAGAGCAAAAATGAGAGCATAAAAACGGTTGCTCTCATGTCTCAAACTACTTGTTACAAGTATATGTAACAAATTGATGAGAGCATGAGAGCAACTTTTAAATTATTATGAGGAAATAAAATGAAAATCCCTCGATTTTTATTTAGTTCCGGAGAATGATAAAACTTTTATTTATTCTTTAAATGAGCTTCCAGATAGTTTTGAAGGATTCTTGCATGATTATAAACAGGCTCTTTTGAAGCATACAGCAATGTGACTGTTTTATAAGGTTTAATCTTTTCTATAAATTCTTTCATGGCTGCTGATTGATTGAGCTCTTTTTGATACCTTGCTTCAAACTCCTTCCAATGTGCCGGGATGTCTTCATGAAACCAACTTCTTAAATCGGGTGAAGGAGTAATTCCTTTCTCCCAATCGTCAAATTTCAGGCACTCTTTTTTCATACCCCGTGGCCAGAGCCGGTCTACGAGTATGCGGTAACCGTCACTTTCTTCAGGAACTTCATATACCCGTTTGATTTTTATTTGAGTCATGATTAAATAAATATTTAGGTGAATATGGAATTATAACCTTCCGTCAGTTTATTTGTTCGCATCCGATGTGTATATTTGCATTTAGTTTAGATATAATCAGAATATGGTGCTTATTTTACGTAAATCATTACCGGAGGATATTCCGGCTATTATGGAACTTATCGGGGAGGCTCAGGAGTATTTCCGCAATAAAGGTATAGACCAGTGGCAAAACGGCTATCCCAACCCGGAATCTATTATGAATGATATTGCTTTGGAACATAGCTTT
This sequence comes from uncultured Bacteroides sp., assembly GCA_902492205.1. GTDB lineage: Bacteria > Bacteroidota > Bacteroidia > Bacteroidales > Bacteroidaceae > Bacteroides. Next base: position 130,255 of record CABUKU010000004.1, read on the forward strand.
GTATTGGAAAAAGATACTGAAGTAGTGGCTACTGCCATGATTAGTTTTGAAGGGGAACCAACCTATGATCAAATTGACGGAGCATGGCTCACGGACCAACCTTATGTAGTGGTGCATCGTGTAGCGGTAAAAACAGACTTGAAAGGGCAGAACCTTGCAGGCAAGATTTTTGACTGTGCGGAGCAAATGTGCCGTGAACGTGGAATAGGTAGTTTCAGGGTAGACACTCACGAGGAAAACTTATCCATGCAAAGGGTACTTACCAAACGTGGTTTTCACTACTGTGGGGTGATTACCGTGTCATATGGTGCTGCAAGAATGGCATTTGAAAAGGTCTTAAAATAAAAGAGTTTTCTTATTTACCTATAAAACTTTTAAATCTGTTTTGTGCTGCTTCGATTAATTCCGAGGCAATGTCGTTTGTTTGCTCAAAGAAAGTACATTCGACTTTTTTTGTTCCTTTTTTCCAATTTCCGATAATCTTTCCATTATGAAGAACGACCGGGTAAAATATTCCCCACCTGTTGAATGCTTTATGATGGAAGTCAGGATGTAGCACGGCTGTACGGTCTTTATAACTTATCAGATATTCATCGAAAGAAGGTAATAGATGTAATACATCTTTGGAGCTTTTGGAACTGTTGTAAGATTCATGGATGAAGAAATCTTGTTCCTTAATTAATTCCGTTTCAATGAAAGATAACGCTTGTCGAGCATCACTTACATTTAACCCCGACCACCAAAGAAAGTCATTCATCGTTGCAGGAGAATGGCTCATGAAATATCTCCGGGCTAAAATAGCGAGCGCTTCTTCTTTCGTTAGTTCCGGGACAATGGGGACACGTTCTTCAAGTAATGCATATGTTGGTCGTTTCCCTTTGTCCGGACCGCTGCAAATAATGGCATCGGCTTCTGCACGGGTAAGGAAACGCCTTACATGCCCGGAATCGGCAGCTATTCCTGCTTTCTCAAATTCTATGCTTATTTCCTCTCTTGTTAAACTTTTGTTCCCTTCCAACATACGAATAATTAGATCATTACAACGGGGATATAGACTTTCGTCCACTCCCATACTGCGTCCGAATGATTCATTAGCCGCTTTGATGCGATGACCTGATAGTTTCAACATCCAACGTATGTCTTCGGCAGCGACAAAATGCCATGTGGGGCGCATAACGTGTGTCCGAATGATCTCTCCTTTCTGTAAAGCTGTCTCTATTTCCTGTAATTTAGGTGATTTCAGTCTGACACCAACGGCCCATTTAGCCATATTATATTCTTGAGCTTGCACGGCTCCCATCCAACTGACTAAATCTTTAGGAGTTTTGAAGGTAGGTTTGGCCAATTGATGACTCAACAAGCGGATGTTTGCAGTTGTTGTTTTCATGCAGGCAAAGATAGATGAATTTGCGTATAAAAGATTATTTTTGCCGATTATTAAAACTATGATAAATCAATCAATAATGCGAGTATATAATAAGGAAGAAGCGGAACGACGGATAAATGCTTTGGCGTCAGCGCATAAACCGTTTATCTTTTTAATTAATTATGACTTGACGGAGTGTTATGTGGAAGAGCCTGCTGACATTTTGCCATCCGAATTATTATATGACTTTAATGGGATAACCAATGCTCCGGCTGCAAGTAGATACATGGGTGATTTCGAATGGGAGTGTCAACCGGTTACATATAAAGAATATAAACGTTCTTTTGATATAGTGATGCGAAACATATATAGCGGAAATTCTTTTTTGACGAACCTTACCTGTGCCACTCCTGTGGTTACTAATTTATCTTTGCAGGAAATATTTGCATACTCCGAAGCAAAGTATCGTTTATGGATGAAAGACCGTTTTGTGGTATTTTCTCCCGAGATTTTTGTCCGTATTAATAATGGATATATATCGTCCTACCCAATGAAAGGAACAATAAATGCAGCTTTGCCCGATGCCCGTTCCCGTTTGCTCAATGATAAAAAAGAATCTGCAGAACATGCTACGATAACGGATTTAATAAGAAATGACCTGAGCCGGATAGCAGAAAAAGTTACTGTCACACGTTATCGCTACATTGATGAGTTGCAGACGAATAAGGGAGGTTTGTTGCAGATGAGCTCCGAAATAACCGGTCAATTGTCTGAGAATTATCTTTCTTCCTTAGGAAGCCGTTTTTTTGAATTATTGCCTGCGGGTTCTATTACCGGTGCACCTAAGTGCAAGACTGTTTCTATCATTGCTGAAGCTGAGACATACTTGCGTGGGTTTTATACAGGAGTAATGGGGCATTTTGACGGAGAGAATTTGGATAGTGCCGTGATGATACGTTTTATAGAGCAAACAGAAAACGGTTTGGTATTTAAAAGCGGGGGAGGGATAACATCTCAAAGTGATTGTAAAAGCGAATATGAAGAAATGAAACAAAAAATTTATGTGCCTATTTATTGAAACGATAAAAATAGAGAACGGAAAGATATATAATCTGGAATATCACAATAAACGTATGAATGATACCCGATGTTGTTTTTTCGGTGATGTATCTGCTTTGGATTTAAGTGATTATATCGATGCTACTCCTTTTCAAAGCCGCCATCGTTGTCGTGTGGAATATGCGGAAACAATTTTAAAAGTGGAATATTTTCCTTATCATATACGCCCTGTCACTACATTACAACTTGTTGAAGACAATAACATAGATTATTCGTATAAACGTTCAGACCGAAGTGCTTTGAATTATTTATTTAATTTGAAAGGTGACAAAGCGGATGTTTTGATAGTGAAAAATGGTTTGCTGACAGATACATCTATTGCTAATATTGCTCTATACAAAGAAGGTAGTTGGTTTACTCCTCTACATCCCTTATTAAAAGGTACGAAAAGAAGAGAATTACTTGAAAGAGGGATTATAAGGGAAACCGATATAAAGATACAAGAGTTGTGTCATTATTCCGAAATATGTTTATTCAATGCAATGATAGAATTCGGAGAAATAAAACTTCCTGTAATTAATATTTCAAAGTAGAGAGTGCTGCGAACTTTATGCCTGTTTTTATTGTTTCATTTGTATTAATTTTTATTTAAATATTTAATTCTTGTTGAAAACTTAATAGTTTATATTAGTTTTCAACTCTAATATTATATCTTTGAAGCCGAAATAAACAGACGGACTAAAGCAAACTAATATCTGACAATGAAAAAGTTTCTGTCTATAGTGTTGTTAATGATTTTTGCAGTAACTGTATCGGCTCAGCAGACAGATACTATAATTCATCGGAACTTTTTCAAGAAGTTTTTGGATTATTTCAATGATGCCAATAAGTCAAAACAGAATAAAAAGTTCGATTTTAGTATAATCGGAGGACCTCATTATTCGAGTGATACTAAATTAGGACTAGGCTTGGTGGCTGCGGGGTTGTACAGAATGGATAAAAATGATACAATAACCCAACCTTCCAATGTGTCTTTATATGGGGATGTTTCTACTGTTGGATTTTATTTGTTAGGTGTTCGGGGAAATAATCTTTTTCCAAAGGAAAAATATCGTTTGGACTATAACCTTTATTTTTTTTCTTTTCCAAGCAGTTTTTGGGGGATAGGTTATAATAATGGTGCAAATAATGCTAATGAAAGTAGCTATAAACGTTTTCAGTCGCAGATAAAGGTTAATTTCCTTTTTCGTTTGGTCGATAACTTGTATTTGGGGCCTTTGCTTAGTTTCGATTATATTCATGGAATGGATTTTGAGAAGTCCGAACTATTGGAAGGGATGGCACTTACCACAACAAATCTGAGTACAGGCTTTTCTTTAATATATGATTCACGGGATTTTCTGACCAATGCTTATAGAGGTTATTATTTGAAATTGGAACAACGTTTCAGTCCTTCTTTTCTTGGGAATAAGTATGCTTTCAGTACCACAGACTTACGTACCAGTTATTACTATCCGGTTTGGAGAGGTGGTATATTGGCAGGAGAATTTCATACTTTGCTTAATTATGGCAATCCGCCATGGGGATTAATGGCTCTATTGGGTAGTTCTTATGCTATGCGTGGATATTATGAAGGACGGTATCGAGATAAGAATTTGATGGAATTGCAAATAGAATTAAGGCAGCATGTGTGGAAAAGAAACGGAGTCGTTGTGTGGGGAGGTCTGGGAAGTGTATTTCATGACTTTTCTTCTTTAAGAGGAAAACATATCTTGCCTAATTATGGTTTTGGTTATAGATGGGAATTTAAGAAGAGGGTGAACGTAAGATTAGATATGGGATTTGGTAAAGGTCAAAAAGGATTTATATTTAATATCAATGAAGCTTTTTAAGAAAATAAAGAAATGGTGCGATAATCAGGTGCACCTATATTATCTGTTTATAATAGTACTGATAATACCCAATGTGGTATTGATGTTTACGGAATCAATGCCCTTGCTGGCAAAAATATGTAATGTGGTAGTACCTTTATCTGTGTACTGGTTATTGATGTCATGGCTGAAGAAACCGGGAAAGATGCTTTGGATATTATTTGTTTTCATTTTCTTCGGAGCATTTCAGCTAGTATTGCTTTATTTGTTCGGTAACTCCATTATAGCAGTGGATATGTTTTTGAACTTGACAACTACTAATTCAGGGGAAGCTATGGAGCTTCTCGATAATCTTATTCCTGCGTTGGTATTTATCTTCATTATTTATATTCCTACTTTAATTTTAGGTGTAACTTCCATAATGAATAAGGAAAGTCTTTCTATGGATTTTCTACGTAAAGGACGAAGGTACTCTTTAATGCTGTTTGTTGTAGGGCTATGTATGTTGGGAATTGCCAAACTTACGGATAAGGACTATCAATTGAAAATAGATCTTTATCCGGTGAATGTATGTTACAATGTATATCTTGCCTTCGAACGTGATGCTCAGAGCAGGCACTATTATGAAACTTCAGCCGATTTTACATTTCATGCCAAATCCACTCATGTTGCTACTGCTAAAGAAATATATGTAATGGTAGTAGGAGAAACATCCCGGGCATTGAATTGGGGACTATATGGATATGAACGTAATACTACTCCTAAACTTGGCAAAGAAGAGGGATTGATTGTGTTTAAAGATGCTTTGACTCAATCTAATACAACCCATAAAAGTGTTCCTATCTTATTATCTGCTGCTTCTGCTGAGAATTTCGACTGTATGTATAAACAGAAAGGAATTCTCACAGCTTTCAAAGAAGCGGGTTTTCACACAGTATTTTTCTCTAATCAGAAACCGAATAATTCCTATATAGATTTTTTCGGTATGGAAGCCGATCATTATGACTTTATAAAAGAAGATTCGGATAATATTCGTTTGAATCCTTCTGATGATGAACTATTAGGTTTGGTTCAACAAGAGATAAATAAGGGGCATGATAAATTGTTCATTGTGCTTCACACTTATGGCTCGCATTTTAATTATCAAGAACGCTATCCGGCTGATTCGGCAATATTCACTCCCGATAAGGTGGAAGGAGCAGAAGTGAAATATCGTTCAAATCTGGTGAATGCCTACGATAATACCATTCGTTATACGGACGGTTTCTTATCACAATTGATTAAAATGCTGAATGGTGCGAATGTGCAATCGGCTATGTTTTACACTTCCGATCACGGTGAGGATATATTTGACGATAACAGACATTTATTTTTGCATGCTTCCTCTATTCCTACATATTATCAGTTGCATGTCCCTTTGGTAGTCTGGATGTCTCCGGCTTATAGAGAAGCTTATCCGGATGTATATAGCGTTGCACAAAACAATGTATTGAAACCTGTATCAAGTAATGCTGCGTTTCACACAGTATTGTCATTGGGAGGTATAAATACATCTTATAAAAATGATACTTTATCCGTGGTAAATAAGGAATTTGAAGAAAAGGAACGTTATTATCTGAACGATCATAATCTTCCCAAAGCATTGGATGATATAGGTTTGCAAGATGAAGATTTTGAGATGTTCCGTAAGATGGGAATTAAATACTGAAATAAAAAAGGACGTGTTCTCATCATGGAGGCACGTCCTTTTCAATTGTAACTTTCTATTTGAATTAGAATGCAATACCTAAACGGAATCCTATATTACTTAAACCATCTACATTATAATGCAATACTGTCGCTTTATTGGTTGCATAGCTATAATAAGCAGCTACGTGGAAACCAATACCGTTTTCCCATGGGTAAATATTCACACCTACTTCCGGTGATACGTAGAATCCCCAATTCTTATCATAAACTTCGATAGTGCTTAAATAAGAAGAAGTCTTATTGTAGTTTGCACCTAACTTTACACCTACATAAGGTTGACAAACGCCTTCAGAGAAACGGTAATGGGCTGTTGCACCAAAAGGCAAGTTAAAATTAGAGTGTTGTTGGTCGGTAGTGATTGTTGATGTACCGCTTAAAGGGAATGTTTGACGAGGAATGTATTCATTATTAGTATGATAATTGATGAATGCACCCAGAGCCAATCCCGGAGTTACATAATAACCACCTTCAAGGTTCATACCCCAACCGCTTGCCTTATCGGCAAAATGATTACTTAACGGACCGTTGAATTGCCAGTCTACATTAAAATAACTATTGGGAGTGATTTGTGCTTTAGTTGGCAAAGCAAATGCTAAAGCTATGGCCGCTACAGCCATTATTTTAATTGATAAATATTTAATTGTTTTCATATGAATCTGTTATTTAGGATGTTTACTGTTTTATTATTTAGTAGCCTGAACATATGGAGACTGTGCAAAGGATTGATTTATGCCTTTTACTGTCAATGCCATATCTACTTTGCTTGAACCGCTAAGCAAGCCACTGATGAAAGTATTCCAGATAACAGGAAGTTTCTGTTCTTTTCCTTGAGGAGCAGTAAGGTCTATCATATCGGTAAGTAATGATCCTGTGCTGTAACTGTATGTAATGGAATAAGGATAATACCAATAGCCCCAGTCACCCCAGTAATATGAATCCCAATATCCTGGGTATCCCCACCACCAATATGGATTGGTATGGTAATTTGTGAAATAATAGGTACTTGCAACGTAACTAACTTGGAGACCTAATTGAGCATCGGCTTTTTCATCCACACGATTATAACCTCTGGCAGTCATGTTTTCTACATAAGCATCCAATATAGGTTGAGCTTGTTCACCTTTCCAATATTCAGGTTTCTCGGTATTACCGATAACTAAAACACTGTCCGGAAGGTAGTAATCCTTAAAGCTGCTGAAGTCAGCCGCCTTGTCATAGCTTGTAAACACTAGATAATCATTGTCTAATTTAGACATATCGGGATCTTTCTCACAAGATACTAATGCAAAGACCGCGATTAAAATTGGAATTAATTTTTTCATGTCCTTTTTCGTTTAAGTTAAATAATTTAGGTTGCTTCTATCTTTTTGAAGTATGCTGAGAAAACAAGGTAGGAAATAAAAAGTTTTTTGTTTAAGGTATTTTGGCATTGTTTTTCATCTTATTACTATCAAAATAAAAGGCGTACCCATAGGAGGATACGCCTTTCAATTTTTTATTTACTAAATGAGTTTAGTATTCGTTACTCAATGATACTACCTTTAATTGTTTTTCAAAGTCTTTTTGTGACAAAGTTGTAGTAACCTTCGTTGTGACGGATTCACCGGGAAGTATATCAAAATAGTTGTTTTCAAAGAAATTATCAATGCCGTTGATTGACATAAATACTGCGCGGGCAAATTTATCACTGTTTAAAGTTACTTCAAATCCCCCGTTTACAGGTTTGATATAGTGGTTGATTTGTGTTTTGGGATAGTTCAGTTCTTTCTGTTTTACTAAATAATAGTTATTAATATAAGGTGTATTTTCTTTTGTTGTCAGGGTGGCATGGATAAACACATTCTCTTTCGGAGTACCTTTCAGCATGCTTTCAATGTCTGTTGCAAATACTTTACTGCTTGTATTTGCTGCCACTTTTACGGACTTTTTATAGCTGTTGATTAAATCTCCGTTGAACTTCATTATTTGTACGTCTAAAACTCCATTACAAGACTTTAGGCGGTCGGAAACAACATAGATATTAAGTTTTCCATTCTCTGCAATTGGAGAAACAAGTAAATCCCGATAAGCCTCACGAGTAAAGTAATGCTGAGCTTTCCAACGTCCGTAATAATCACGGCTCGACCATGATGCTACCGGCCAGCAATCGTTGTGTTGCCAGTAAAGTGTACCCATGCAATAGGGCATATCACGACGGTGGGCTTCGATGGCTGTCTTTATAGCATCGCCTTGTAATACATGATTCATGTAAAGGAATGCTTGGAAGTTTTTCGGTTTGCGGTATTCATTTAATAAATATGTTTCAATCAATCCATTGGCATGTGCACCTCCTCTTTGATGTGACATCATCACTTCCGAATAAATATCCCAGTCTTCTTTCTTTGGTGCATATATCTTCACCGATTCGAATTCGGGGAATGACTGAAAACCATATTCGCTGAAGAAGCGGCTTCTTTCCTTATTATAGTCGGTGATAGGAGATTTGGCATGCCACACTCCCCAATAGTGCCGATCACCTTCATGGTCATTGCTGCCAACATTGAAGTCTGCGAAAGGAGATGACGGGGTATAGAATGTTTCCGGTGCATACTCTTTCACCACTTCGGGCAGAACAACATAATATTGATTGGTAAACTGTTTATATATAATTTTGGCATATTCCGGGTTTTGCGCTTCATATTGCTTTTTCCATCCCCAGCCAAACCATGCATCCTGACACTCGTTGTTGCCACACCAAAGGGCGATACTTGCATGATTGCGTAAGCGTTTCACGTTGTCAATGGCTTCTAAACGTATGTTTTCAAGAAGTTTGCCTTCTGCCGGATAAACACTGCAAGCAAACATGAAGTCTTGCCAAACCATAATTCCATATTTGTCGCAAAGATTGTAGAAAACATCATTTTCATAGATACCGCCACCCCAGATGCGAAGCATGTTCATGTTTACATTGACGGCATCGAGAATTGTCTTTTCATACATTTCATCCGTGACACGGGGTAGGAAGTTATCCGACGGAATGTAATTGGCTCCTTTGATAAATACGGGTACGCCATTGAGTTCCACATAAAAACTTTTTCCGTCTTCGTCCGGTTTATTAATGATTTTAAGTGAACGGATTCCTATCTCTTTTGTTTGGCTGTCTTTTGTTTCGGAGCCAATAATTAAGTCCGTCCGAAAGTTATAAAGATGAGGCTCTCCCAATCCGTTGCTCCACCAGAGTTTGGGATTCTTTAGAGTGGAATTGACATCTACTTTATTTATACCTTTTTTGAGACTGAAAGTTTTATTGCCAATCACTTTCCCTGTTTCCATATCTGTGATGGTAAGTTTGGCTTCCTTAATGTCTTTATCGGCAAGAATTTCCACATTTGTGGTAATGTCTGCCTGCTTTTTATTTACCTTTTTCTGATCGAAGAATATGTCTTCCATGCGGGCATCGTTCCATGCTTGTAGTGTAATAGGCCGCCAAATGCCCGAAGTGACTAATCTCGGTCCCCAATCCCAGCCATAGTGGTAGCCTGCCTTACGGGCAAATACACTGATTTTCTTGTCGAGCAATCCGCCGTTTTCCGATTGATCGTTGGTAGCTTCGTAATGGAAAGGTATGGCATCCCATTTAGGAACATCCACCTTTACAGGAGAATGGAAATAGATTCTCAGTACATTGCCTTCGGGCTTTACTTTGTTTTTTATATCGGCATACCATTGACGGAACATATTATCGGCTTCCAATATTTTTTCGTCATTGAGATACACATCGGCATATGTATCAAGTCCTTTAAAATGTAGACGGATATTACTCCGGTTCATCATTTCGGGAGTCACATTAAAAGTAGTTTCATAAATCCAATCTTCCTTGTCGATCCATTGAAGTCCGCGTTCGTTTAGTCGATAAAAAGGATCTTCTATGATTCCGTTGCTGATTAAATCGGTGTGAACCACGCCGGGAACAGTTGCCGGATACCAGTTTGTCAGCCGGGCTTGCTTGAACTTCCAACCCTCGTTCAGGTCTTTACTGAGCGGTGTTGCCGATAGTAAACCACAGCATAGCAGGGACGATACAACAAGTAGCGTCTTTCTGCAATTAGTTTTCACTTTGTCTTTCATTCTTATATCGTATTAATTAAATGTGTTACTCTATGAAGTTAAGCTGTTTCTTCCCATAAGTTAAAGTCGTTTGACCTGATAGCTTAATAAGGTAATGTAGAGCTAATTATGAAAAGGAGTAGAGTATATTTAAATATAGTATAGACTATATATCCGTTTACTGTACAGCTTTTTGATAAACTGTAAGGAGATAATTGCTTAACTTTCCTATTGAAATGATTAAACTTTAAGGTTTAATCTATTACTTCGAACTGAACTTTCAATTTATTCATATTATTACTCTCATGTTGTTGATAATTAAATTTGTATGTTACAAATTTACAAGATGTACTTCTTTTTCTCTGATATAATTCTATCAAAAGCTAATACTTTGTTGCGAAGTGGAAGAAAATAAAAAAGGCAACTGTATCTTTTGTGATACGGTTGCCTTCAGGGAATATTGTTCTAACTTAGATTATTTCTTTTTATACCAGTCTTTGTCACTCTTGCCTTTTGATGAAGCCCAACTTTTGAACTTAGGATATTTTTCTGTAATGTCTTGTGTTTCTTCGGGGTAATTAAACTTATCGTTTGATATATGAATGGCAAACGGCATAAAGTCATTGGCTACATAATAAACTCCGGCAATTTCACCTGTCAAGTCATTCTCCGTTCCAAAAAGGGATATATCTGCCTTATCGGTAGGCTTATAGTTGTCTTTGCTATCGGGTAAGGTTGCTAAATGTAACTCTCTTCCTCTTCCTTCATTTGCTTTAATGATAATGAAAGGGTTATATGGAGGTTTGACAGATGATTCTTGCAATTCATTCTTGAATTCGGTAGTAACAGTGAATGTTTTGTCAATAACTCCCTTTTGATTATCAAATAAGATAACGGTAGGATGGCTTTGTCCGGCTTCCATGCCATTGTTTTGTATATAGGAAGAAGTAACAGGCCCTTCAATGGCAATGCTCTTGATTGCATCATTAACAATATTACTCAATTGATAACCAAATCCGTTTAGCTGCTGTGCTCCATTTAATTTGCTGATTATAGTATAAGTATCTTCTATTTTAGTTGCCATGTTGCTAACAATGGTTCTGTATACTTTACTTTCATAATATATAACCAAGTCATTCATATCATAATCGCCTCGTGCCGGCCATGAATCTTCGAAAGCAAGAGTTCCTTTGTAGGTTGTATAATTATCATTAGTAGAAGGCCTGTTTACTTCCGGCATATCCGGTAAATCGGTAATAGCACCGGAAGTATCATATTCTACATAGAAGATGGCATCACAATAGTTCATGTCTGTATTATCTTCAAAGCCGATAGCAACGAGTTTGTCGTCTCTTTCAGTACGTAGAGACACGGCACGGCGTTTTTTATCATCGTTTAATGAAGGTGTGGAATAATTATATTTAGAACTGCTTGCTGCTTCAATATTTCCATCAATAAAACAGTTTGATAATAATATCCATCCTACGCTTACGCCTTTGGGAAATTCCTCAATGAATTCTGTTCCGTTCCAATATTTTAATTGAACTCTGTCTCCACTGACTAAAGCTCCTTTTCTGTTTCCACTCGCATCAAAATAATTGGAGGTATGGGGAAAAGCTATAATCTTTTGTATATTCTCTTTGGTTGGAATAGTCCCTGTGGGGTAAGTATAATAACCTACCATGTTCTTCATGGAAGCACCATTCTTTAAGAATGTAAGATACATCTTGGTTGCTTTCTTTATATTCAAATCAGCAGGGACATCGTCATTAAAGAGCTCTTCATGATTTACTGGGATTTTATAGTCACCAGCAAAACGATAGAAGTTCTTTATATCATATAAGATTTCAGCCGGAGGCATCTTGCGGTCAAGTAAATATTCCGGTGCTCCCCAAATGTCTGTCCATTCTCCGAGTATCTTGAAATCATCGGGATAAGAATAGTTGTTGGTAGGAGTTGCCTGAGCACGAGTCTTAATCTGTGATGAAGTGATATATTCATTTTGATTAAAAGATATTGCACCATTGGAAATCTCTAATTTGACTGGGGAAATAGTTCCGATGAAATCGGAGTAGAGCCACACTTCTTTTACATAAGCAGGGAGAGTGACCGAACCGCTAAACTTACCATTTTTATCGATAGATGCCCTATATAGAGGTTCTATCTCTTTCTCTATGATATTTCCTTCTTTTTCAGTTAAAGGATTTTCTTCGTATAATCCGAAAAGTACAACATAATCTTTAAAACCGTAATCTATGTTAACCATGCAAGTCTGTTCCGTAGAATAACCAAATAGGTCATCGATTGAAGGCTTTTCAGGTGTTTCAGGACCTTGATAAAGGTTCTTTTCTGTACAGCTTCCGCCTAAGATTAGTAGAGTGAAAAAGACAAAAGCAGTCATGCTTTTTCCAAATAGATGTTTTGTGTTCATAGAGAATACATTGAATTGCGACAAAGATAGATATAAAATTGAAACGTTTACAATTTTAAGTGGAAAATTAACTGTGTATTATATATTTAGGATCTAATGGAAATAAAAAACTCCCTTTTGTAGAAAAAGGGAGTTTCAAAGTACTTATTAATTTTGCTTATTTAATTTTAGTAATGGTATAGTTCAAATTAGATTGAGCTGGTTGGAAATCTTCACCAACTAAAGTTAATGTGCTATCTGTTGCAACAAGGAAGTTGATTGATTCTTCTCCGTCAGTTGGTACTAACTGGTAAACTGTTGCTTTTTTGTTTTTAGGAGTCCCGTGCAGGGTAACTTTCTTTCCTTTGCTTTTGAAAGTTTTATCTTTACCATTGTCAGCTCCGAGGTATGTCATTGATAACTGATATAGCCCATCACCTCCAATGCTGTCTTCATCTGTTTGAATTACCAGATTGTAGCGGATTCCTTCGCAATCTGCTGCCGGAAGTACGCCTTCATAAGTTTCGGAAACCATTCCTTCAAGAGTTGAATCAGGAGCAATAACAATACTGTCTTCTACAATTTCTGACTCAATTACTTCCGCTTTATTTCCTTTTGACTGGCAGGAAAGTACCAATACCGCAGTGGCAAATACAAATACTAATTTTTTCATTGCTAAGTTCTTAAATTAAACGGTTAATTAATTCTCTTCATCTTTCTTTATAACTAAGAGTTTATCTACTCTTCCATTGTCCATATCCATTATTTCAAACTGAAGATTTTTGTACGTGAATATATCGCCTGCTTTGGGAATTCTTCCAATTTTAAACATTGCTAAGCCTCCCACAGTCGTAAAATCTTCTGTTTCTAAATCATCATAATAAAAGACGCCCATTTCTTCCATAAAATCATCCATGTTCATAGAACCTTCTACAAGGAATGAACCATCTTGGCGCTTAACGATTTCTTCTTCTTCAATTTCATTCTCTTCCAATATATCCCCGAAGATACTTTCTGTTAAATCATGCAGTGTTATAATACCTTCTGTTCCTCCATATTCATTAACAACAACTCCGAACTTGTTTTTGTTCTTCTTGAAAATCTCTAATACCTTTTTTGCATAAAGACTTTCAGGAATAAAGAGCGGAGGTTGAGCAATGCTTTGTAAATCGAATTTCTTATCGCTGCCAATTAAAAGGATAATATCTTTTACTGATACTACACCGATGATATTATCCATTGATTTATCTAATAACAAATATTTGCTGAAATGTTTTTGATCTATGATGTTTAATACTTCTTTTTCAGTATTATTAATATAAAGTGCAATGACATCCGTGCGGTGTGTCATTAGGTCGTTTGCCCGTTTGTCGGCAAAGCGAAATACATCTTTCAGCATTTCGGTCTCTTCTTTGTCAATAATTCCTTGTTCAGAACTTTGATGCAGGATCATTTTTAGTTCGTCTTGCGTTAATGAACGTTCTTCACTACCATTTACCCCTATAATTTTATTCATTAATTTAGTGGATAAACTTAATAAGGCTACAAACGGATAAGAGATTTTAGTCAGTAAGATCATAAACGGACTAAGTATGGTTGCATACTTTTCCGGATTACTTAGCGCCATAGACTTAGGAACTAATTCTCCCACTATCAATGAAAGGTAAGTGATGACAGCCACGACGACAATGAGAGATACGTCTTTTGCATGACTTCCTACCATGGGAAGCTTTTCAAAGAAAGGTACTAAATCGTCGGCTATGGCTACTCCTCCGAAAGCACCCGAAACAATCCCGATAAGAGTAATCCCGATTTGTATAGTTGAAAGGAACTTTTCCGGTTCTTCCAATTGTTTCAGCACTCCTTTGGCTGATTTGTTTCCTTTGCCCGCAAGGCTTTCAAGACGTGCTTTACTTGATGAAACGAGAGCTATCTCATACATGGCAAATATACCATTGAGAACTAAAAGAAGCAATATAATTGCAAATTCCATATAGATTTATGTTGATTATAATTCTCACGAAAATTAATAGATATATTGATTCTGTGCAAGAACACAATTCATTTCTTAATGTTTATTTGCTAAAAGAGCTTTAGTCTCATTAAAATTCAACAGTTATTCCCAATGTCGGAAGGATGGTGCCGCTTTTCTGTTCGATGTACTTCATCTTGTAACGTTTCCTGTCATTAGCATCTATTTCTCCTGTACTCATTAATACGTCAGGACGTTTAAACTTACTGTTAGTGATATTCTGTAAATCCAGATAAACCCCTAACATGCAATGTTTAATGTAGAATGTTTTGTCAACTCTGACATCTAATTGTCCGTATGTCGGCAATCTTCCGGTGTTGTATTCTGTATAATCATAATAGGGCTTTCCTTGAGCATCCCATGCTTCGATTAGTGAGGATTTATCTATATTATAGGGAGTATAAGGTGCACCTCCGATACAACTGACTTTCATGCCGAAACTCCAGTTATGCTTAAAATAATAAGTGCCGCTAACATTTAAAATATATTTGTTGTCCCAAGCTGAAGGGATATATTCTTCATTCTTATTGCTGCGGTACTCACTTTTGAATAAAGTGAATGAAGAAGCAAGGTTGAGTTTTTTGATAATAAGCCACTTCATTAACAACTCTACTCCATAAGAACGTCCTTGTGCTGCCGATATTAACGCTTCATTTCCTATTACCCCATAATCATCTCCCTTGCACATGAGAGGAATACCGTCTGATATGGAAAGAGGTACTTTATTGTATTTCTTATAAAACACTTCTGCCGATAATTCCAGATTTGCTCCTTTTTGATATGAAATTCCTCCACTTGTTTGGTCAACGGTCATATAGCGGAGATCTTTGTTGATTAATTTATCATTTTCTTTGAATCCTAGTGCAGTATAAGGGGGCAACTGATAATATCTTCCTACATTCCCGCTGAGGTATAAATTATCAATGATTTTATAAGAAAGAGATAAACGTGGGGATAGTTGGTCATATAAATGTTTCATCCCGGAAGAATAATTGCATGCATCTCCTCTTACCCCTATTGAAGCGGTTAATCGTTCATCCGGGGATTCATAGGTCATACTTCCGAAAACTCCCCATTGCCACATACCTATATTAGTATAATAACTGAATTCCTTTGTGTTGTTTTGGAATATGCGTTGAAAAGATGTGTTTTTATACTGTGCATAATCTAAATTAATACCCAGATTTACTTTCCATACTCCGAATGATGAGGTGTTTTCCATGCGGAGTTTGGAACCTTGTTCCACGGAACGCAGTTTGAGTGACAGGTTATCTTCACTGCTTTCATCATTTCCTTTGTATTTGGTGTTGCGGTTATTCAGGTAGCTGTGACTAATGGTGATTGTTTGTATATGCTTTCCGGCGTAATGTTTATAGACAGTACCAAAAGTAAATGTTTCCTGTTGTATTTTTGGTAAGTAGCTTAATATATATTCGGAATCCTCTCTGTCTCCATCAAAGTTCAGGCGCATGTTATCAATTCCTCCCAATCCAAGTATGGTAAGTTCATTATGAGAATTAAAACGTGTTTTTACTTTAAACTGTGCATCGGTAAAGGTAGGCAAGAAAGGCAGTCCCAGCATTTTGAACAATAACTGCAAATAAGATTGCCTGACAGAAACAAGATAAGTTGTTTTCTTTCCTATGTGGCCGTTAGATGCCAAAGAAACTTCGGAAGCTCCGAGAGTCGCTTTTACAGAGTTTTTATCCATGTCTCCGTCCCGCAACTTAAAGTCAAGTACGGAACTGAGAGTATTTCCTTTGTTGACAGGAAATGCGCCTGTATAGAAATTAACTTCCCGTATAAGGTCGGCATTGATAATTCCTACCGGACCACCCGATGCTCCTTGTGTGCTGAAATGATTGATATTAGGTATCTCTATGCCGTCCAGATAAAAACTGTTTTCAGACGGACCTCCTCCACGTACAATCAAGTCATTACGATAACCGGCCGGTGAGAATGCTACTCCGGGATAGGATTGTACAATGCGTGAAATATCACGGTTGGCTCCCGGACTCTTTTCTATTTCTTGTAAACCAATGATGCGTAGACTTACCGGGCTTTCGGGTATTTTCCTGAATGTGGAGGCCGTCACGCTTACTTCTCCCAGTTCGGTTGTGTTTTCTTCCAATTCTGCATTTATGCGTAAATCTTTTGTTGACAGGATATACTCCGGGGTGACAGTTGTTTTGTAACCAATAGAAGAAATTTGTAATCTGTAAATTCCCGGACTGACATTTTCTATTAAGAAATTACCGATAGAATCTGTTGTTGTTCCTGTGCCTGTTCCATAAATTAAGATATTGGCATACGGTATAGGGATACGTTTTGCCTTATCAATTACATTTCCTTTTATGGAATGCTTTGTCTGTGCATTACCAACGGTTATTGCACATGTAAATATGAATAAAAGACAGAATAATTGTCTCATTTGTTTATATTATTTTCATCGTACTTGTAGATGTATCAGGAATGATGAACCAAAAAGTACTTCCTTTACCGACTTCGGATTTCACTCCTATTTTCCCTCCTAAATGCTGTATGATAGTTTGGCAAATGGAAAGACCTAGGCCAGTTCCCTGTACAAAACTATCAAATTTCGCAAACCGGGTAAATACATGAGGGATATTTTCTTTTGAGATTCCTTTTCCAGTATCTGCTACATAAAAACGCAATCCTTCTTCCGTATGTTCATACCCCATTCTTATAACTCCTTTCGTCGTGAATTTACAGGCATTGCTTAAAAAGTTTGAGATTACTTGGGTTAGTCTGTTCTTCTCCGAACGAATGATGCATGACTGGTCCGGCAACTCACAGATAAGTTCCACTCCTTCTTTTACCCTGCAATTGTATACTTGTTCCAAATTGTAGAATAAAGATACAATATCTATATTTGAATATACAAAATCAAGTTGTCCTGCTTCTATTTTTGATAAATCGAGTATGTCATTAATTAGTTGGAGCAGCAAATCATTATTGGCTTCAATGATTTTGCAATATTCTTCAGTCTCATCTTTATCTTCCGTATGAGCTACAAGATTGGAGAAACCGACAATTGCATTCAAAGGTGTACGTATTTCATGGCTCATATTTGCAAGGAAAGCGCTTTTCAGTCTGTTGGATTCTTCCGCTTTATCCCTTAAAAGAATCAGTTCATCAGTCATGTTTTTCAAGTCTGTGATGTCTCGTCTTAAACCTGTAAGCTTGGCTACTTTACCATTTTTATCATGTTCATAAACTACTGCATGCATTTCGAACCATCTGTATCCATTTTCTCTTAAATTTACTCTTCCTTGAATATCTGCCACTTCAATGATTCCTTCCACCATTTTTTGTAATGCTTCTGTGAGGTATATCCTATCCTCCGGTATCATTAAAGAAAGGAAGTTTTCTAAAGACATGCCATTATATAAAACAGAATCAGGATTAGAAGAGAAGAACATTTGTGTTGCCACATCATATTCCCATAATAAAATACCACCCGATTGAATGACAAGATCGGATTTGAAAATATAATCTTTCAGTTTATACTCGGTCTCTACTTCGTTGGTGATATTTTTCTCTGTCCCGATAATCTGATATATTTTTTGGGTTTGAGGCGATTTGATGGCAATAGCGTAAGTTTCATACCATTGGAAGCCGTTTCCACGGTTAAATCTGAATATTTCTTTCAGGTTTTCTTTTTCTCCGGAAGATAGAGCGTTCATGAATGTCTGATACTTCTCTCTGTCATCCGGGTGTAATAACTTGAATCCTTCTTCATAACTCAGTCCCTGTCCCGCCACTGTGTTATTATACAGTGAATTGAAATAACGTGTTTCAACATCATAAATCCATGCAGACAACTTCCCGGCATCCAGTGCTATGGAAATTTCTTTTCGTATCTTTTCTAACTCAATCTCTTTTTTGCGGATTTCTGTTGTATCTACAAGTACGGATACTATGTATTTGGTATTGTCATTGTTGGTCAGGCATATTTTACTGGCAATTCCCCAGCGGTATGGTTGTTGATTTTCATCATACATAATCCTTTCAAATGTGAGAGACTCTTTGGTGGTCAGTAAAAGCTCATCTTCTTTGCGATACACATCTGCCAGCGGATCATTCATCTCGAAATCATTCTTACCTATAATGAGTTGTGTTTCATCGTTATAGAATTCGCGTGCTTTCCCATTATAGAAGATGTATTTATAATCATCCGATGCATTCTTAACGACTAATCCCACCGGTAAGTGTTCTATGATAGATTGAAGGAATGTTTTTAATTTTAAGATTTCCCGTTCTGCGATTTCATGCTTTGTGTTGTCATGGGCAAAGCATATTATCTGATTTTTCTCATAAGGCACAGCCCTTACTTTTGCATAGTAGTTTTTTTTATTGCTGGTAACTGTATAGCGGAAGCTATTGGCTTTCTTTGTTTGCAAGGTCTTTAAGATGTTTTCTTCTATTATTTGTGCCGCCTCAATAAATCCGGGTTGCATTTTTCCGAGATCTTTGATACCGGCTCCGATGAGCATTTCCGGTTTAAGCCCAAGTAATACTTTCTCCAGTGGATTGATGATTTCTGTGATAATCAGGTCTGAATTAAGTATCACTGCCATGTCGGGCATGGAAGATAATAAATTCTTCATTTGCCGGTTAGCCTTTTTATAACTGTTTTCTTTGTGTATCCGATAGAACGTTGTGATAAAAAGAATTATAATCAATAGAATAGTAGCAGAGAGTATATAAATATTTCCCATATTGTGTCTGTCTTCGGTATTAAGCTCGGTAGCCACCAGGTAAAGTGGAGTGAATAAGCTTATTAACAGCATAATAAATAGTTTGAAATTCATGTTTTTCAAGCTTTTAAGATTTTACCAGTACAAAGATAATTATTTATTTTACTTGATTATTTGTATATCTGTTCTTTTCTTCATATAAATTTATTGCTTAATTTTGCAGATATGGTTTCTAAAATAATAAAAGTGTAAAATCCAATTATAAGAATAACTATGAAGATTAAATCGCTCCTTTTTCTTGTTCCTTTATTTATTGTAAGCTCTGTTTATGCTGCAAAAGTTGATACGGTAATGATTCATAGCGATGCTATGAACAAAAAAATTCAAACTGTTATTGTAACTCCTGACGGGAACAAGAAATATCCGGTTGTTTATTTGCTTCACGGACATGGTGGAAATGCAAAGGCATGGATAAATATAAAACCGGATTTACCAAAGATAGCGGATGAAAAAGGTATTATCTTCGTTTGTCCCGATGGGAAGAATAGTTGGTATTGGGATAGCCCCAAGAATCCGGCTTATAGATATGAGACTTTTATTTCCGGTGAACTCGTGAAATACGTGGATAGCCATTATAATACAGTGGCAGACCGCAAAGGTCGTGCTATTGCGGGGCTGAGTATGGGAGGTCATGGTGCTATGTGGAATGCATTGCGTCACAAGAATGTTTTTGGAGCAGTGGGAAGCGTAAGCGGAGGTCTGGATATTCGTCCGTTTCCGATGATGTGGAATATGAATGAACAGTTAGGTAAAGAATCAGAGAACAGTGCCGTTTGGGATAGTCACACTGTAATTAATCAGATTGGTAATTTGAAGAATGGTGATTTAGCTATTATATTTGATTGTGGATATGATGATTTCTTCTTCGGAGTGAATAATAACTTCCATAACAAACTGTTGAAGTATAAAATAGATCACGACTTCATTGCTCGTCCCGGTGGTCACACGGGAGATTATTGGAGCAATGCGATAGATTACCAGGTTTTGTTCTTCAAGAAATATTTCGATAAGAACCTTTAATAATAAGAGTATTTGATTTCTCTGGTGTGAGTGCTTCCATAACTCACCGTTTTCTCCACGCAAGAGGTTATGTAACCTTTTGTGTTATGTGTGTATGAGTAAGTTATGTATTCGTTTGTTGCTCCTTCGGGAACTACTTTTTCAATTAAATGTTCGGAGAGCTTTCCTAATATTCCCATGTGGAAAGCAATTCTGTGGAAGTAAAGCGGATAAGCTTCAATAATCACCGGACAAAGGAAATTCCATGTGTTTTCTACATCGCTTGCCGTGTAGCTTTTGGAGAAATCCATTCCATATTGCTGAGTAGTTGTTTTTACTATATCATTATCCGTATAGTCTATATTGCACTCACTGTGAAGGGAGCCGTTATCTTCTTCTATGCCTGCAAGCATTCCTTCGGGGGTATAAGTGAAAGTATAGTGACGGGTTCCGCCGGAACCAAATTCATATAAAACACATTTGACAGCTTTACTTTGTTCGTTCAAAGTATAAACAAGCTCATTGCCATTATCTTGTGTGATATTTATTTGTTTCTCACCATAATCTATAATATCTTCTGTCCGGACGGTATCTTTATCAACGTATGGCGGAAAGCCTGTGGTTGTTGTTATCTGGGTGGTGACAACCTTTGTCAAATGGTTGCCGGTAAAATAGAAATCTTCTGTTTTATCGGTCCATCCCAGTTCATATGCAATCTTTTCTGATATGGTCAACTTAATATTTTCCGAGTGCACATCATCCCCTTCATCATTGCAACTGCATAATGGCAGCAATACACCCAAAAGACATATTGATAAAAGTTTAATGACTCGCATTTGTTTCAGTTTCTTCTCCGTCTTCATCTTCTGTTGGTAATCCGTTGATAATTACATCAATTGTTTTGCTTAATAAAAGTTCTTCGGGATCACCGAGCTCCTTATAAAGGGAATAATCCGTACTTTCGTCCACAGCAAGGGTAGGAGTGAAACCGTTGTAATAATCCGATTTATCATTCTTGTTGTATAGCATGGCAACCGTGGGGTGAATGATCCACGGATAAGTGTCGCTTTGGATGGCTTCCGTCATTGCATTATCTCCCGCAGTGGTGCTTCCGATGAGAATGACATTCGCTTCTCCCATATAAGGCAACAAAGCATTAATCAGAGCTTCGCCTGCACCGGCTGTTTTATTTCCGATGATGACATATATCTTTTTCAGATTAAGATTCGTTCCGCTGCTTGCAAGGTATGTACTTTTATTCTTGTCTTGGTTTTTATCGTTGTATTTTGCCGTATAAAATATATCGCCTAAAGCTGTGGCGGGAGCTAACATGCTTGTAAACAGACGTGACGTTTCCAGAGAACCGCCTTTGTTGTAGCGCAAATCAAGGATGAAGTCATTGATATTCCCTTTATAGCTGTTGATGATATTGCCCAGTTCTTTGATATATTCATCAGATTCCGTTGTGCTTCCCGAGATAAAGTAGTTATACATTAAATAAGCAGCCTTCTGACCGTTGCTGAGGGAAAGGGTTTTGTTCACCAATACAGGGTTTTGGGATACTTTTCTTGCTGCTTCGATAGGAATGACATTCAAGCTGTCCACCACCCAGTCGTAAATAGGTTTTTCGTCTTCACCCATTCCTGTTACCTCATATTTGGCTAGGGTGAAATCCGAAGCACCGCCCGTTTGCAGCATTTCTTCGTTGTTGGCAGTGATGCGGTAGCCGCCGAATGTTGCCAGCCAATCGCCTCTTTTTATTCCTGCATTGTCTGCCGGAGAGCCGGGAATGACATATAATATTCTGGCGAAAGAACGGTTTGCGCTTTGTTTTACATAGAGTTTATAGTCGAATCCATAATTCTCTATGGGATTATCTTCGGGCGTATATCCGGTAGAAGGTTCTATCCACGAATAATTATTGCCGTTTTTGCTGTCATTGCTCGATAAGATGGTGCCGAAGAATACATCGGGTTCTGCAAAGAAATTCAACTTGCTATCATCCGGTATGTCCTGATACCAATAATAGATGTTGCGCATTTCCTCAACAATCCATTTATTTGCATCAATGCGCGGTTGATATTCTATCTGCCTGTCCTGGAAACAGGAAGTGCACATCAGTATTCCTATCAGGCAACTAAAAAGGAGACATATTTGTTTCTTTTTACTCATAAATTTCTTGGTTGACGGTGCAAACATACACATAAATTCGCTATTTATACCACGATTATGGTATAAAAATGCCCTCTTTACGTGATTGTGTAACTTATGGTTACGGCTTATCTTTGTATCGTTTTCAATAGGTAAAAGCATATAATTAGTAAGATTATGGTGAAAATTGCAAAAGAATTGACCGAATTGATCGGCAACACTCCGTTATTGGAGCTTTCTCATTTTGAAGAGAAACAAAAGCTGGAGGCAAAAGTTATTGCCAAACTGGAGTTTTTTAATCCTGCCGGAAGTGTGAAGGACAGGGTTGCGTTTGCCATGATCGAGGATGCCGAAAGAAAAGGCATCCTGAAGGCGGACAGTGTAATCATTGAGCCGACCAGTGGCAACACGGGTGTGGGACTTGCTTTCGTAGCTGCCGTAAAGCATTATAAACTCATTCTGACAATGCCCGATACGATGAGCATTGAACGTAGGAATCTGCTGAAAGCGCTTGGTGCAACCATTATCCTTACTCCCGGTGCGGAAGGGATGAAAGGGGCGATAGCAAAAGCGGAGGAACTGAGAGACAATACACCCGGAGCTGTTATCCTGCAACAGTTTGAGAATCCTGCCAATACTGCCATTCACAGACGTACCACCGCACAGGAAATATGGAAGGATATGGACGGGAAAATTGATATTTTTGTGGCGGGTGTCGGTACAGGTGGAACGGTATCGGGAGTGGGGCAGACTTTGAAGGCTTATACCCAAAGGGTGAAAGTCGTTGCCGTAGAACCTTCGGATTCTCCTGTGCTGTCGGGAGGAAAGCCCGGACCTCATAAGATACAGGGCATAGGAGCAGGTTTTGTCCCGTCTATTTATGACCACGAAGTAGTGGATGAAATCATTCAGATAGATGGAGACGATGCCATCCGCACCAGTAGGGAACTAGCACGGGAAGAAGGGTTATTGGTAGGCATATCTTCGGGAGCTGTTGTTGCAGCAGCCGTTAAGTTGGCAAGAAGACCGGAGAACCGGGGCAAAAACATTGTTGTGTTGTTGCCCGATACGGGAGAGAGATATTTATCCACGTTACTCTATGCGTTTGATGAATATCCGCTTTAAGAATAAATGATTATGAATAATTAGAAACATAATATCTTTATGGAAACAAAGAAATTAAGATTTGAAACACTTCAACTACATGTGGGACAAGAAGCGCCGGACCCGGCAACAGATGCGAGAGCCGTGCCTATTTACCAGACAACTTCATATGTATTCCGCGATTCGGCACACGCAGCCGCACGTTTCAGTTTGCAGGATGCGGGAAACATATACGGCAGATTGACCAATTCCACCCAAGATGTGTTTGAGCGCCGTGTGGCTGCTCTCGAAGGCGGGGTTGCCGCCCTTGCGGTTGCTTCGGGTGCTGCTGCCATTACATATGCTTTCGAGAATATTACCCGTGCAGGCGATCATATCGTGGCTGCAAAGACAATTTACGGTGGAACTTATAATCTGCTGGCACACACATTGCCTAGTTATGGAGTAACCACCACTTTTGTAGATCCGTCGGATTTGCAGAACTTCGAGTGTGCCATACAAGAGAATACAAAAGCTGTGTTCATTGAAACTCTGGGCAATCCCAATTCTAATATCATAAATATAGAAGCTGTGGCAGAAATAGCACACCGTCACAACATACCTTTAATAATAGACAATACTTTCGGCACTCCTTTCCTTATCCGCCCCATTGAGCATGGAGCAGATATTGTGGTGCATTCCGCAACGAAGTTTATCGGCGGACACGGCACTTCTTTGGGAGGGGTTATCGTAGATTCCGGCAAGTTTGACTGGGTAGCTTCGGGCAAGTTCCCTCAGTTGACCGAGCCTGATGCCAGCTATCACGGAGTTCGTTTCGTTGATGCCGCCGGGCCTGCTGCCTATGCTATCCGTATCCGTGCGGTGTTGCTTCGCGACACAGGTGCTTGTATCAGCCCGTTCAATGCATTCATCTTGTTGCAGGGTTTGGAAACATTGTCACTCCGCATGGAACGCCATGTTGCGAATGCGTTAAAGGTGGTTGAGTTCCTGACTAACCATCCGAAAGTGGAGAATATAAATCATCCTTCTTTGCCGCAGCATCCCGACCATGCGCTCTATGAACGCTACTTTCCGGGCGGTGCCGGTTCTATCTTTACTTTTGAAGTAAAAGGCGGGGCAAAAGAAGCGCAGGCATTCATTGATAATCTGGAAATATTCTCGTTGCTTGCCAACGTTGCCGATGTGAAGTCGCTTGTCATTCACCCTGCAAGCACCACCCATTCGCAGCTTAACGAACAGGAACTTGCAGAACAAGGCATCAAGCCGAATACTGTGCGCCTGTCTATTGGCACGGAGCATATCGATGATATTCTCGAAGACTTGGAACAAGCCTTATCTAAAATATAATGTTTTTTCTCCTTTCAGTGCTTCCATAAAGTTCTGAAAGTGTTTCTATCAAAGCGAAAGCGATGAAAGCGGAAGCCATTTTTCTGCTTTCATCGCTTTCATTGCTTTCATTTTAAGAGTGCAACTTTTTTGTGTTTCCTCTGTTTGGTTTTTATCATTTAATCCGCTGTTTTTTATATTTGTGCCGTTTCATTTGGCGTCCCACATATATGGTACGATCGTCCCACAATCATGAGACGATCGTCCCACATATATGAGACGACCGTCCCACAATTGTGGGACGCCAAATGTGAGCCGTTGTTTTATGAAATTAAGCCTATAAGAACGGAAAATTAAGCGCATGTTTTCAGTAAATACTCTGCACCTTCATAATAACCGGGCTGGGATTCAATGAGTTTGATGAGCGTTTTGTCTTCTTTAAGAAAGAGTATGTAATTCCCGATACACTGCTTTAATTGTTCTTCGGTGAAGTGGGCGTCACTGCAATATCTGCCACAGGTATCGTAAATGAGGAGTATCGTTTCGAGGTAATCGTTTATCATTTCTTGTACTTCGAAGTCTTGCTCTTCCTCATCGCTATCGGGGATAAATACTTCTCTGGGGAGAGCATAAAGCACATTGTCCAGCAATTTGAGGATTTTTTCATCGCATGCATCCATTAATTCGTTGTTCCGGTCTATCGGTGCTTGCATCTTTCCAAATTTGTAGGATAGGGTTAATAGAATAGCCATACCGATAATGATTATGGGAATAGCAATGTAAATAAATAAGTATCCACTCATGGGGGTATCAGATATTAAGTAGTCCGAAATTCCCCGTCAAGACTGTTTTTTATTATAGGAGTGTGGGAACTGGTGAAGGGATTACCGGATAATAGGAAAAATAATGCGCGGGGCACTGCTTCTATTACTAGTCATAGGTATCGCCAAACACCCTCACAGATAATAGTCGCAGTACACCCACGCAAAACTGTATATATAGAATTACCATATATAACAACTTCGCATGAGTGACTGTTTCTATTATCCCTGTTGAAAATAGGCGAATTTTATGACTAGGATAATATCTTCAAACACTCATGTTTACGTAAAAAATCTCCCCAACCTCTTGCTCATCGCCATGAAGGAGGAGAGAATGGGACAAAGATAAGAAAAGAAAAACTCAGGTGCAAGTAAATTGTTTACAAATGTTTATTGGGAGGGGAGACTCGGATACTGCTTGTTTATGAAAGCACTGAAAGCAGATGAAAGCAGAAAAAAGGGCTCTGCTTTCATCTGTAATTGTTTGCAGTAAGCATTTTTGGCAATCGCTGGAAGGAGTGAAAGCATAAACACTTAAATAACTACACTATTGACAAATGGTAAGGTAAGAAGCAAAGTCTTTGCATACCGGCAAACTCTTTTTACCTCTTTTTGTTATTACCGGATAAAGACCTAATAATATTTAAAACCTAGACTTATGAGAATTTATTTGCTAATGTTTCTTGCCCTGTTCATGGGCTTGCCTTCCATTGCATGGGCGCAAAATGAAATCCATGTAACGGGAACTGTGACTTCACAGGGCGAGCCTTTGCCGGGCGTTTCCGTTGTGGTGAAGGGAACTACCGGCGGAACAATAACCGATATGGACGGTAAATATTCTATTTCGGCTCCGTCGAAAGGAGTGCTTGTGTTCAGCTTCGTGGGAATGAAGACTGTGGAAATGGGAGTGAACGGACGTAATGTGATAGACGTGGAATTGCTGGATGAGAGTCAGGCACTCGATGAAGTGATAGTGGTTGCTTATGCCACGGCAAAGAAATATAGTTTCACAGGTGCGGCTGCAAATATTAAAGGTGACGATATTGCGAAGTTGCAAACATCGAGTGTGTCGAAGGCTTTGCAGGGAAGTGTACCGGGCTTGCAATCGTCGTCTTCGAGCGGACAGCCGGGAACGGATGCCGCTATCCGCATTCGCGGTATCGGTTCTATCAATGCCTCAAACACGCCACTTTATGTGGTAGACGGTGTGCCTTATGACGGTAATGTGAATGCTATTAATCCTGATGATATTGCTTCAATCACCGTGTTGAAGGATGCGGCTTCGGCTGCCCTTTATGGCTCGCGTGGTGCAAACGGGGTTATCATTATCACTACCAAGCAAGGACGGGTGGGAGAGAAACCTACCGTTTCCGCCAAAGCTACATTCGGTATATCAAACCGTGCGGTAGCCGATTATAAGCAAGTATCGACCGACCAGTATTTTGAGCTTTATTGGGAAGCGATGCGCAACCAGTATGTGAACGACGGCAAGAGTGCCGAAGATGCTGCAAGGATGGCATCGTCCGGTTTGGTGAACCGCCTGATGGGTGCAGGTCCCAATCCTTACGGAGTGAATTATCCGCAACCTGTGGGGCTTGACGGCAAACTTGTTGCCGGAGCGCATCCCCTTTGGAATGAAGATTGGCAGAAAGCATTGGAGCAGACGGCTACCCGCACGGATGTGGGAGTAAATATATCGGGAGGCGGACAGACCAACCAATATTATTTCTCATTGGGTTACCTCAATGATAAGGGTATCGCGCTGGGTTCGGGCTACAAGCGTTTCAATCTCCGTTCCAACATTACAAGTGAAGTGACGAGTTGGCTGAAAATGGGAGTGAATATAGGTTTCACACATTCGCTCCAGAAATATCCGGCTTCGTCGGACAGCAGTACGGGTAACGTAGTGAATGCCGGGCGATTGATTCCGGGCTTCTATCCCGAGTTTGAAAGGAATGCCGACGGCGGCTATAAGCTGGATGATAACGGCAACCGCATACCGGACTTCGGTTCTTACCGTCCTGCCGGAGCCACTCCCAACTGGAACTTGCCTGCTACTTTGCCTTTAGACCGCAACGACCGTATGCGGGACGAGGTTTCGGCGCGTACTTATGCCGAAGTGTCTTTTCCGTGGGAAGCTGTGAAAGGATTGAAGTTCAAGACAAGTTACAACTTTGACTTGGTAAACTATAATGCATGGGATTATGAGAATCCCGCTATCGGCCCTGCCGCCGAGACAGGTGGAAGTGCATCCCGCACCAATACCCGCACGTTTTCGTGGACGTGGAACAACATCTTTACTTATGACAAGACTTTCGGTGATCATCACATCAATGCTTTGCTGGGACAGGAAGCTTACTCTTACCGCTATGATTACCTGACGGCTGCACGCGAGAAAATGGGAATTCCCAATTATCCCGAATTGATTGTGGGAGCGGTGCTTACCGAAGGAACGGGCTATCGCAACGATTATACATTGACAGGTTATCTCACCAACTTCCAGTATGATTACAAGAACCGTTATTTCTTTTCGGCTTCTTACCGCCGGGACGGTTCCTCACGTTTTGCATCGGGCACTCGTTGGGGCAACTTCTGGTCGTTGGGAGGTTCGTGGCGCGTAGACCGTGAAAAGTTTATGGAAAAGACTCATTCATGGTTGTCCGCTTTGTTGCTGAAAGCAAGTTATGGTGCGCAGGGTAATGATAATCTGGGAACTTATTATGCAAGTCAGGGCTTGTATGACATTACTTCCAACTTAGGCAATCCCGCATTGATTTCGGCACGCTTGGCAAGTCCCGATTTGAAATGGGAAACAAACCTTAACCTGAATGTGGGTATCGACTTTGCTTTCTTTGATAACCGCCTGTCAGGTAGCTTTGATGTATTCCAGCGCCGTTCCAAAGATTTGCTTTATTCACGTCCCATAGCTCCGTCATTGGGTTACACTTCCCGGGATGAGAATGTGGGAGCATTGAAGAATACGGGTTTTGAAGTGGAAGTGAAGGGAACGATTATAGATAATCCGGACTTTAAATGGAATTTGGGAGTGAACCTTACGCACTATAAAAACAAAGTAACCGAACTGCCGCTTGCCGACATGCCGCCAACGGGAACAAAGAAACTTGCCGTAGGCCGTTCCGTGTATGATTTCTATTTGCGTGAATGGGCAGGGGTAGATCCCGATAACGGTAATCCGTTGTGGTATGTGGTGGATGCCGACGGCAACCGCAGCACTACTTCCGTTTATTCCAATGCCACTCCCGTGTTCACCAACAAATCTTCCTTGCCCGATGTGTATGGAGGTGTGAACACTTCTTTCTCTTACAAAGGTTTTGATTTGTCGATGTTGCTTGTTTACAGCATTGGCGGTTACATCCTGAACAATGATATAGTGATGATGCTTGGCAATGGAAGTACTGCGGGACGTGCGTGGAATACCCAGATATTGGACAGATGGACACCGGACAACCGCTACACGGATGTGCCTGCACTCTCAACGGTTAGCAACAGTTGGACTTCCAGTTCCACCCGCTTCCTTTACAATGCTTCCTATATGCGTGTGAAGAACATAACCCTGACCTATACTTTCCCGATGAAGATTGTGAATAAGTTGCGCTTGAAGAACTTGCAAGTATTTGTTCAGGGTGATAACCTGCTCACCTTTAATAAGGTGGACGGCATGGACCCGGAACAGGATGTGGACGGAACCACTTATTATCGCTATCCTGCCATGAGAACCATTTCGGGAGGTATTAATGTATCATTCTAAAATAACGAAACAGATATGAAAAGAAAACTATTCAACATATTAGTGGTGGGATTAACACTCGCAGGCATGACTTCCTGCGGAGGCGACTTCCTTGACCAGAATCCCACCGATGCGCTTCCCGACAGTGAAGTGGCTACTCCGGAGAATGCTCCGAAGGTATTCAATGGCGCATGGCGTTACATGTTCGATACCTATTTCACTCTTGCCAATCCCGGTTACAGTGCCGTGCTCCGTCAGGATGATATGATGGGAGATGATATTATTGCTTATCCGGGTAAATATGGATTTACCGCTTCTTATCAGTTTAAAGATACTCCGGATAAAACCATTTACCGCACCCGTGCTTTCTGGACGTTGCATTACAAGACCATTGATAACTGTAACACGGTTATCTCCATCGAGTCTAAAACAAAAGACAGCGAGTTGGACAAATATCGCGGAATGGCTTATGCACTCAGGGCTTTTACATATTTCTCATTGGTGCAACACTATCAATTCACTTATCAGAAAGACAAAGATGCCAAGTGCGTGCCTGTATATACAGAGCCTACCGGACCGAATACCGAGCCGAAAGCTAAATCTACCGTAGGGCAGATTTATGCATTGATATTGTCGGACTTAACGAATGCGCAAACCCTTCTTCAAGGAAAAGACCGCAGTCAGAAGTTTGAGCCGAATACCAATGTGGTGAACGGGTTGTTTGCTCGTGTTTATCTTGTAATGGGCAATTATGATGAGGCTGCCAAAGCTGCCGTTGCAGCACGTGACGGTTATCCGCTTATGCCTGTCGGCGATTATTCCAAAGGATTCAATGATGTAGGCAATGTGGAATGGATTTGGGGGCATCCGCAAACTCCCGAACAGAGCAATGCCAGCTATGCATTCAATTATCAGGATGTGGTAAGCCCGTCGAGCTATTATTACAGTTTCATGGCAGATCCTTATTTCAAAGAGCTGTTTACCGATTCGAATGATATTCGTTTGGGCTTGTTCGAGTGGATACGCGATGGTTATCTGGGATATAAAAAGTTCCTATTTAAAGGAGATAAGACCGCCGATGTGGTGTTGATGCGCTCTGCCGAAATGTATCTTGTGCAAGCCGAGGCGTTAGCCCGTCAGGATAATGTCAATCTGACCGATGCGGTTGCACCTTTAAATGAATTACGCAGTGCCCGTGGTGTAGCTCCTTATGACGCAACAGGAAAGACACGGGATGAGGTAATCAATGAAATATTGTTGGAACGTCGCCGCGAATTGTGGGGAGAGGGCTTTTCATTGACAGATATTCTGCGCACGGAACAAGCAGTGGTACGCCGTCCGTATAATGGCGATCCTGTTCTATGTCGGCAGATACCGGGTGGAGCCATGAAAGAATATACTCCGCAAGGACATTATATAAATCAGTTTCCAGACAAGACGGCTTTTGTTCCCAATAGTACTTTCTATCTGTATGCTGTTCCCGAAACGGAAGAGAATGCAAATCCTAACCTGAATAAATAATATATGTAGTATGAAAAGGAAACGGATAATACGATTAATTGTATTATCCGTTTTTATTTTAGACTATCATCGGTTTGCATATCCGGTTCAATAGTACTTTTCAATTCCTCCAAATCCCGTTATTATTTTATTCTTTTTCGTTTTATCTATAAAGTTGTTTAGTCGCTTTTCAAATTCTTCCGGTCGTTTCCTTGCTGCTTCAATATATGCAATTCGGATTCGCCTGTATGTGACGGAAAGTTGCTGATAGTTGTTCCATACCACTTTATCTTCTTTCAACCTGTCAATTATATCATTGGGAAATATGAAGGGTTCAGACAAGACATTTTGTATTTTCTTTTCAAATTTGGGGTGTATCATTTTATTTTCCAATAACCATTTGAGTCTTTCCTTATTGGCTTGCGAGTATGTGCTTTTGGGATTTCTGGGTGTGAAACGCTGAATCTTATGTTCTTTGTCAAAAGCCTTTATGGTACTGTCAATCCAATCGAAACAAAGCGCTTCTTCAACAGCGTCATTGTAAATAATACTGTTTTTCCCTGAAGATTTATTTGGAAATACAAACCAGATTTCATCAGAAGTGTCAAAGTTTTCACTCAGCCACTTTCGCCAATCTTTTCGATTTTCAAAATATCCTATTTTATTTTCCTTGTGCATATCCCATTATTTTAATAGGGAGTTTATTTAGACTATTTCTCCACTGCCGATGCAAAGACGATGATTGGCATCATATATCACTCCGAACTGTCCCGGTGCAATGCCTTGCAGCTTTTCTTCGGAGATCATTTTGTATCCTTCTTCAGTCTGCATTAATTTGCCACGGCTGAACTCCGGTGTATGGCGGATTTTGAATGTGACATCTATTTCCCCTTTTTGCTCTTTCCAGGGATTGTCTGTGATGAAGTGGAAGTTGTGCATGACAAATTCATTTCCATATTGTGTTTCCACATCATAACCACGTGATACATAAATGATGTTTTCTTCCAAATCTTTGCGGATAACAAACCAAGGTCCTCCGCTTAGTCCCAGTCCTTTACGCTGCCCGATGGTGTGAAACCAATATCCCTTGTGCGTACCTACCGTTTTACCTGTTTCAAGTTCTATGATTTTCCCTTCTTTCTCGCCGAGGTAACGACGGATAAAGTCATTATAATTGATTTTGCCTAAGAAACAGATTCCCTGACTATCCTTGCGCTTGGCACTGGCAAGCCCTGTACGTTCGGCTATGGCACGTACTTCGCTTTTCATCATTCCGCCAATGGGAAACATGAGTTTGGATACTTGAAGGTAATCTATCTGAGCTAAAAAGTCGGTTTGGTCTTTGACAGGATCTTTGGCTGTGGAGAGCCACACTTTTCCATCTGTTTCAGTGGTGGTGGCATAATGTCCCGTTGCTGTTTTATCGAAGTCCTTTCCATACCTTTGCTCGAAACAACCGAACTTGATGAGTTTGTTGCACATCACGTCCGGGTTGGGGGTAAAGCCTTGTCGCACTTTGTCAATGGTGTATGCCACTACATTATCCCAGTATTCATGATGAAGGTCGACAATCTCCAATGGACATCCATATTTGCGTGCTACAAGCGTGGCCATTTCAATATCTTCTTCCGAAGTGCAGTTCATTCCCTCTTCTTCTTCGGGACCTATTTTGATATAAAATAAAGTTGGGTTGTAACCGGCTTCTTTAAGCAGGTGCACTACTACGGAGCTGTCAACTCCTCCGGATATTAATGTTGCTATTTCCATTTAGATATAATACTCAGCCAAGTCTACAATTCCTGCTCTCATGGCATATTTGGTTGCCTCGTGCACATTGTTGACTTGAAGTTTACGAAAAATATTTTTTCTGTGTGAGTTTATAGTATGGAAGCTAAGGTTACGCTCGGTAGCTATTTCTTTTGTTGTTTTGCCCAAAGCTATCTCTTTCAGTATCACTTTCTCCATATTGGTAAGCAAAGTCGATTCTTTTGCCGGAGAGTTTAGCTGGCTGTTGAGAAGTAGGTTGCTTACATGGTTGCAAATGAAACGTTCTCCTTTCAATGCACATTGCAATGCCGAAAGTATTTCTTCTTTGGAAGAGTCTTTCATCACTACGCCAAAGGATTGGTTATTAATG
The DNA here is from genome assembly GCA_902492205.1 of uncultured Bacteroides sp. GTDB lineage: Bacteria > Bacteroidota > Bacteroidia > Bacteroidales > Bacteroidaceae > Bacteroides. Next base: position 163,395 of record CABUKU010000004.1, read on the forward strand.
ATGGTTCTGCGTAGGAAGTCTTCACTTAACTCGTCAGAAAATAATAGCCAACTCACATTGGGAAAGCGTTCTCTTAATACAAGCAACTCATCCACACCGGAAAAGTCGAAGAGGGTGTAATCCAAGATTACTACCGACTTCGACTTTTGTCTTATTTCACTTACCAATTCAGCCTTGTTGTCTACTTCGCGGATGGAGGTTACTTCTTTCACTCCTTCCAGTAAGAATAATATTCCTGCTTTGGTAATGTCTTGGTTGTCTGCAATGATAAATTCTCTCATGAATGCAATGTGAATGATGTGCAAATATACAATAATCTAAAAGATTATGTAAATCGTTGACACATTTTATGTTCTATCCACATTTATCCATTAAAATGAACGTCCTTTGAAGACACTTGATTGCTCGATAGGAAGAACATATCCGCTAAGAGTAAGTGTGTTACCGCTAAAGTTAGGATTAATTGTAACACTGGCTTGGTTGGTTCCTTCCGGCATTTGAATAGTTACCGAAGCAGAGATACCGATACCCTGTACATTCATGCTAAAAATAGTAACTCTACGCTTAGTGGTACTCATTTTTATGTTAGATGCTTTTCCTTCTACCGTAATTCCACCTAATCCGTTAGGACCACTGTAAGGGCCGTTAAATGCAACCTGCACCACTGCATTGTCACCATCTAATGAGATAAAGTTGGTATTAGATGAAACGAATACCGAGCGTCCGCGTTTAAAGATTACACGGTCTGCTTCCAATACAAAACCTTGATCTTGCATAGACTGTAAAGCTTGTTGGAACAAAGCTTGTTGTTGTGCTTCTTCAGCGGCTTTCTTTGCTGCTTTTTCAGCTTTCTTTGCTGCCTTTTGTGCAGCCTTGTCCTGCGACTGGGCTTGTGAGAGTCCTGCAAACATGAACAGGAACATTCCCATTAAGAAGATTAACTTTTTCATAATTATGTCCTTTAGTTAATTAATTTGTATTCTTTTAATTATCAGAAGACTAACAACAAATAGAATGCCTTTGTTTCTTTAACTTAACTAAATTATATAATATTTCGATACAAAAACAATTGCCTGTTGCTTTTTTACAAAAAAAAGCATTTACTGCTCCGTGGTACCCCGGAATTCCGTCACGAACGGACATGATTCAAAAGCGGAATTACCATCTTTTGTGGCAGCAGTAAATGCTATACAAGTTTATTTATTTTCTTTCCATTTCTCGGCATACTCATCAAGAATCCTCTTGATGCCCTGACCTATCTTTACATAGTCGGCTTCATTCAGATTGGCGAGTGATGCACGTACAGACCATTCCGGGCCATCGAATCCACCACCGTTCAGCACTACTGTGGAAGTTTCTTTAGCTAAGCGGAATACAATGTCTAGTGGGCGATAGGTTTTCTTTAAATAGGTGACAAAATCATCGCCATAAAACTTCTTAGCCCACACAAGCATGTCTATTTCAGAATAATATCCGGCACGCAAAGGATCTTCTATCAGTGTGAATCCAGTGTTATCCCACAATGCTTGCAGGCGGTTGTGGATAATCTCCCACATCTTTTGTTTGTACTTATTCTCCTTATCCAACAAAGAAAAAGCCGCCATTAAACTCATTTGAGTTTGCTGTGGAAGTGACAAACCGGCAGTGTGGTTTAAAGCAACCTGTCGGCTATCTGCAACCATGCGATCAATGAATTTCATTTTTTCAGGATCGGGAGTCAAGCTGCTATAACGTCTGTTGAGTTGGCGTTTCTTGTTTGCCGGAAGTTTTGCTATCATCTTATCGTAAATATTTTCTTCATGCAAAGCAATGACAGCAAGACGCCAGCCTGTTGCACCGAAATACTTGGAGAAGGAATATACACACAAGGTATTATCCGGTAAATCTGCCATCAATGAACGGAAGTTCGGAACGAATGTGCCATAAACATCATCTGTAATGATCATCAGATTCGGATTGTCATTCTTTACAATGTCAATAATCAGATTAACCGTTTCTTTATCCAATGCATAGCTTGGCGGGTTACTTGGATTGACAAGGAATAATGCTTTGATTTTGGGATCTTTCAGCTTTTCGATGTCTTCCTTTTTGTATTGCCAGAGATGCAGACCGTCATTTGTCATTTTGTCTGCACTGATATTCAATACATCGAAATCATAGCGTGCAAGCTGTGGTATCTCTATGTATGGAGTAAAGATAGGAACCATTAATGCAATGGAATCACCTTTATTCAACAAGAAGTTTTCTTGAAGGGAGTCAAAGACATAACACATGGCAGCAGTTCCCCCTTCGGTAGCAAACAGATCGAATGTTCCTTTTGGAGGATTGTTGTCACACATTTCCTGATTCAGATAACTTTGCACGATTTGTTCGGTGTATTTTAATATACGGTCGGGCACAGGATATTGGTCACCTACTATGCCTTCTGCCCATTCATGTACCAGTTCGTTTGGAGCTGCTGCATGTTCCATGAGCATGTAGTTATAGGTTTCCTTTAATAATTCGCAACCCGGTTCGCCGTCATGTTCTTTCAGAAATTGTTCGAAGCGTTGGGCTATGCCTTCTTTTTGAGGGATTCCGGCTACGCCTTCCGCCATTTCGAAAGTGCGTTTGCTTTCTTCCACTCCGAAACGTCCTAGAAGGAAAAAAGCTTCACGGGGAACGGTAGCTATCCAGTTCGGGTTGCCACGTCCGGCATTGAGCATAGTGTGAGCCATTTTCTTCACACTTTCGTCTGCCATTTCTATTAATCTGTTTTTTAATTCGAACGGGCTGACTTTTTCCATTTGTCTTTCAAAATCCACCCCCGGGGTTTTACTTGTTAGATAGTCCATATTTTTAAAGTTTAGGTTTATATTCGGGTTATTTTAATAAAGTTACATTAATAATACAATGACGACTCCCCATATAATAAGGAGGGTATTACCCACTGCATAGGTTACTGTGTATCCCAAAGCCGGTGTTTCACTTTCCACGGCATCTTGAACTGCTCCGAGTGCGGCGGTAGTAGTACGTGCTCCGGCGGTACATCCCAATATTAGTGCCGGATGGAATTTAAACAGGTATTTGCCGAGTAGCAAACCGATGATTAGCGGGAGAGTGGTAGCAATGGCTCCTACGATAAATAAACTCCACCCCACTTCTTTAAATCCGGAAACGAAACTCGGTCCGGCTGCAATACCTACCACTGCGATAAACATATTCAAACCGACATTATTCAATACCCAGAGAGAAGGTTCGGGGATAGCTCCCCATGTTGGACGTTTGGAATGTAACCAACCAAAGACCAGTCCGGCAATCAGTGCGCCACCGCTTGTACTGAAACTGATAGGAATACCACCGACATGGATAGCAAGTGCTCCGAATATACCTCCAATGAGAATTCCCAAACCTACGAATACCATGTCTGTAACATTAGTTGCACGGTCGGGATAGCCTAATTGGACAGCTGCTGCATCCACTTCTTTTTTGAGTCCGACTAATTCCAATGTGTCGCCGGAGTCAATGATGGTTTTTGAAAAAATCGGAATATCTATTCCCGCTCTTTTTATTCGTCTGATACTTACTCCATGCATGAATTTCTGTGCACGGATGTTGCTTAACGGTTTGCCTGTGAATTCTTTTTTGGCAACCATTACAGGTAATACCTCAGCCGGGAAGTTTAGTAGTTGTGGATCGAAAGCTTCTTCTCCTATCCATGCTTCTTCTTCAATGGCATATTCACGACGTCCGCTTAAAACCACTTCATTACCTTTCCGGATGATTTGTGTAGGTTTTACATCATTGATAAGGAGTGAACCTTGACGCATGCGTTCAACGAACAACCGTTTGTCGTTCTGCTGAAAATAATCTTCCAGTTCCTGAACAGTTTTACCATCTCCAAACCAATCGTTCTCAATCTTATAGGCGCGAAATACTACCGGGCGGTCAGCATGAATAAAACCGGGTTCGTCTGCTTCATTATTTCCCATTTTAGCTTCAAGCTCTTTGCAGGCAGCTTTAACTTTTTCTAATCCTCCGAGCATGCGGGGCCCGATTGTGGCTAGTACCCATGCCGAACCTGCCGTACCGAATATATAAGTAACGGCATAGGCTACGGGAATGATGTTGATATTTGCTGTTTTATCAGCTTCGCTTATGTTTAGGCTGTTAATCGTGTCACCTGCCACTCCGATTACTGCCGATATGGTTTGTGAGCCTGCGAGTAATCCGGCGGCTTCGCCGATATTGTATCCCATAATTTTAGCCAACAGCCAAGGGACGATGAGACAGGCTATACACATGATAGCGGCAAAAGCCATTTGAGGCAGTCCGTCCTTTTTTAATCCGCGAAAGAATTGTGGTCCTACTTTATATCCGATAGCGAAGAGAAAGAGAAGAAAAAACACTGATTTGATAGGTCCGCCAACTTGTATGTTAAGTTGTCCCACCAATACGCCTACCAACAGTACGCTGGTGACAGTTCCCAAAGAAAACATTCCTATCTTGAATTTGCCAATCCAAAAACCGGCTGCGACAGTCAGGAATATGGCAAGTTCAGGGTATTCTCTGAGAAGATTAACTATCCATTCCATAATTAAGCTGTTTAGGTTTATTATATAATATTATATAAGTCCGAATAACGCGTCCGTTCGGTTATCACTGGCTTATAAACAGCTAATGAATGAAAAGTGTTGAGTTAAAAAGGATAGTAGTTTGTTAAAGCTGATTGGGGATAAGCAAAACAGGCAAATTATTTAAGCCGTCTGTTTAGTTGATTATTTGCTTTTTCTATTTTGGACTTGCCAACTCTCTTTCCGGTAGCTTTCTTTGGTTTGTTGCTACGGAAAGGATTTTTAGAATTACCCGACGTTTGTTTTGTACGAACCATATAATTTCATTTTATGCTTCTATTCCTGTAAATGTTTTAAGAGCGTATCCAATCAGAAAACTAATAGCTGCCACGCTGAAACTCAGAATTGCCATTTCACTGAACCGCTTGCGGAAACTTTCGCTTCTGGCTACGGAATAGTAATAATTGAATAGTGCTATAATTAATAAAGCCATAGCGAGCATTACTAATAATGCTATAATCGGGGTGCTAATCAAAATAAACGGGGCAACTAGTGCCACAACCGTTATAATATAGGCGATACCTGTATAGATAGATGCTTTCACTGCATGTTTGCCATTTTCTCCTTCCGATTTGGTGGAGAGATATTCGGATGATGCCATAGAAAGAGCGGCAGCAATACCTGTGATACTTCCGGTCAATGCGATGAGTTTGGAATCATTTAGAGCTAAAGTAAATCCCGCCAATGCTCCGGTGAATTCAACCAATGCATCATTCAGTCCTAATACAATAGATCCCATGTAGGAGAGCCGTTCTTCATTGATTAATTCGATAAGTTTTTGTTCATGTTCTTCTTCATCTTGAGCTAATCTCATTAAATCAGGATATTGAGTGTATTCCGAGTAGTTCTGATGTGCACTTTCTTCACCTGATTCCATTAGCTTAATAGCAAAAGTTATTCCCAATATACGTGCCAGCCAATAAAATTTGCTTATTCTCCTTTTGCTCGGAGTAGGAGATACTCCCGTATATTTCTTTAGAATTTCATAATGGGCAGCTTCTTCCGCCGCTATTTTCTTTAATATACTTTTATTGTGGGGATCTTTTTCTATTTCTGCTAACTTGGAATAAACAATGCTTTCGGTTATTTCATTCTTTTGAAAGCGGATAAAATTCTTTTTGGTTGTCTCGTCTGTTATCATGTCAATTAGCTATTCTTATAAAGGATTGTGAATGCAAAAGTAAGAAACAATTCTCATTAATTGATGTTTATCAAATAAAAAGATTATATAGTATCGAAATACTTATTTAACTTTGTTCCCGTAAAAAAGAGTAATATGATAAAAGCGATTTTTTTTGATATAGATGGGACATTGGTGAGTTTTAAGACTCATGAAGTACCTGCTGAAGTAGTAAAAGCTGTTAATGATTTAAGGGAAAAAGGTATAAAGGTGTTTATTGCAACGGGGCGGCACTTTTCGTCAATTAATAATTTGGGAGATTTGCAGTTTGATGGTTATATCACTTTAAACGGAGGTTATTGTTTCTCCGGTAATCATATCATTTATAAACATCATATTCCAAAAGAAGATATTGGGAAGTTACTGGATTATCTGCAATATAAAGAGTCATTTCCATGTATCTTGGTTCGTGAAAATTCTGCAATTATGAATTTTGAGAATGAGACGACAGAGCATATTTTCACAATGCTGAACTTTCCAAAACCACCGGTTGGGGATTTACGGAAAGCAGCGGAAGAAGATGTTTATCAGTTAATTGCTTTCTTTGACAAAGATAAGGAAGAGGAAATGATGGGTATCATGTCCGGTTGTGAAGCCACCCGTTGGTATCCTTCGTTTACCGATGTGGTTCCTGCCGGAAGTAGTAAGAGAATAGGTCTAGATAAAGTTATAGAATATTTTGGCATTTCTTTGAATGAGACAATGGCTTTCGGTGACGGAGGCAATGATATTACCATGTTGAAACATGCCGGGATTGGCATAGCTTTGGGAAATGCTGATGATGAAGTGAAGAACTCAGCCGATTATGTAACTACTTCTGTTGATGATAACGGAGTGGTGAATGCCTTAAAACATTTCGGGTTAATGGATTAGAACAAATATAGTTATGAAAACACATCTTTTCCATTTATTTTTTGGCTTGTTTATTCTTTGTGTGGCTTGCCGGTCAGGACACAAGCAGAACCGAATAGATAACGGAAGGATTCCTTTACTGGTATTTACTGATTTCGGACGGGATGTGGATGATGCGGAAGCATTTACTTATATTGCTAAAAATGATTCTTTTAATCTTGCAGGGGTGGTGTGTTGTGGATATATACCTGAATGCCGCGCCAAATCATTAAACTTGTTTTTGCACTCATTGGGAACTGAAGTCCCTATCGCTGTTGGAGCGGCTTTACCTTTGGAAGTGACGGATTCTACCTTAATAACAAAATATCTTGTAGATCATTCTTTAGATGGCAAACCTTATGAATATACTTTATTTGAAAACTTAGCGGAAACGATTGATACTTCCCGATTTTTGACAAACATTGATGCAGATTACTTGGTCGATTCTTTATTGAATTGCTATAAAGGTCGGCTAAGGATAGTTGTGCTGTCGCAAGCCACTGATGTAGCACATTATTTTAATCAATATCCTGATCGGACATCGGATGTACATTCTATATATATTCAAGGACAAGCTGTTGTTGATAGCATTAACAAAAGACTTTCACCGGATGAGGCTGCTTATAATTTGAAAGAAGATTTGGAAGCAGCTAGGATATTGTTATCATTGCAGGATTCGGCACCTTTAATATTCTTAGGTAAATATGCTGCTTATCCAATGGCTTATTCTACAGAAGAGTTTCGCCGGATGTCGCAGAATAACGGTAAAGCAGGAGAATATCTTTATCAGGCGGCGGTCAAAGGATTGGAATGCTTTGCACAGAGGGATTCTTCTACTTTCTATCGCGTGTTTAATCTCGCACCGTTTGTTCCATTATCTAAAGCTGTGGAGGAATCCGGAAAATTATCCAATCCTTATGATTTGCTGACAGTCATTGCGATTGATAAACCTGAACTGTTCAATAGTCATAAGGTTGGAAAGCATACTCTTATCGGGGTGAGGAAAGAAGATAATCCTATTGCCGGATTTCAGAAATTGAAAAAACTTATTTTAGGATTGTAAGCTCGTTTTGTTCCGTTATGCCGATAGAGTAAGTTTTACCTGTCTCTGTTTTAAATATTAGTTGCTTTTCACCATATCTTATTGTACATGGAACACCGGATTTTGAAAGAACGGTTGCATTTTCAAGTTTGCCATTTTTCCACTTAACGGATATTTCAAAATTTCCTTTTGCACAGATACCCGAAATTAAACCCTCTTTCCAAGCATTTGGTAAAGCAGGTAGTAAATGGATAAATCCCATGTGACTTTGTACTAACATTTCTGTGACACCTGCCGTTCCACCAAAATTCCCGTCAATCTGAAAAGGAGGGTGAGTATCCCATAAATTATCAAGGGTACAGTTTTTAAGAAGATTTCCGAACAAGGTATAAGCATGATTACCGTTATGAAGTCTTGCCCATTGATTCAGCTTCCATCCCATGCTCCAACCTGTAGCGAAGTCGCCACGATGTATGAGCACTGTTTGGCAGGCTTGTGCAAGATTGGGTGTAGTTATGGGAGAAATGGTGTGTCCCGGATGCAGTCCGAAAAGGTGATTTACATGTCGATGATTATCTTTCGGATCATCAATATCTTTAGACCACTCCATTAATTGACCATAACGACCTATTTTGTAGGGGGCTAAATTATCTAATACTTTTTGCCATTCTTTACGCTCTTTACTGTCTTTGCCTAATATTATGCTTGCTTGGATGGCGTCGGTGAGAATTTCCCGGACAACGGCATGAACAAATGTTGCTCCCTCGTCTATTGGTCCGTGTTCGGGAGAAGTAGAAGGAGCAGCAGTATAACTCCCGTTGGGTTTGTGCCAGAGATAATCTGTAGCAAACTGTGCACTGCTTTTAATAAGATCATATCCTGTTTCTTTCAGGAACTTTTTGTCGCGGGTATAATCATAGTATTCCCAAATATGTGTGGCAAGCCACGGGCCTGCCATCGGATTAAAATTCCATGACATGTCTTCACTGCTCAAAGGCGATGTGAAACCAAATATGTTGCCGGATATGGAGGCAGTCCATCCACGTGCATCAAAGTATGCCTGTGCTGTCCTCTCACCCGGTTTCACTAAAGTACGGATAAAATCGACAAGCGGTAACATACATTCACTGAGGTTAGTAGAACATGCCGGCCAGTAATTCATTTGTATGTTGATGTTGTTATGATAATCTACCCGCCACGGACCGTCTGTATTATTGTGCCACATGCCTTGCAGATTAGCCGGGAGATTTCCGGGACGTGAACTCGCAATGAGCAGGTATCGCCCGAATTGAAAATAGAGTTCTTCCAGATAATAATCCTGTTTGCCGGAACGATAGGCAGCTAAACGCTTATCAGTAGGTATGTCATTATAAGTTTTCTCCGGGTTTAAAGAGAACTTCACCCGGTTGAATAAGGAAGAATAATCTTCCCTGTGCCGTTTGTAGAGTTCTTTATAACTTTTGTCGGATGTTTGATTAATGATTTTATGTGTACTTTTCTCCGGATTTACTCCAACATAAGTTTTTGGATTGGAAAAGTCAGGGTTGAAGTTCATCCGGTAATCCGTATCGGCAGAAAGAAGAAACATAACTTCGTCAGCATCTTCTACTTTGATTTTATTATTTATGGTACTGATTTTTCCATTCTTCTGAATGGCTTTTATGCGGATATTGAATTTCATTTGGTTGTTGTTCAATACTCCCGAATAGAGCAACTCATCGTTGCCAATCATTGTTACTTTGCCTGTAGCATCCGGGTTTGGAGCATAGCTGAACATGAGATTCTGTTTACCGGGTTTATCGGCCGAAAACTTCATTACTATTACACTGTCGGGGTAAGAGGCAAAGTAGTTACGCGTATAAAAACAACCGTCCTTATGAAAAGAAACTTCTACCATTGCCGAGTCAAGAGATAAAGCCCGCTTATAACCGCTCATATTCACTTCGCTAAGTCCTGTTTCTACATAAACTTCTCCCATTGTGGTGAAATTGCCAAAGCGGAACGGCTTTTCTGCGTTTGGTTCGTAAGGAGTTAATCCGTTGAAATTTTCTTTAGTCAGCTTTTCTGCTAAATTTTGATTGCCTTCGGCAAATGCTTTACGTATATCTTTCAGTAAATGAGCAGACTGTTTATTAACATTCCAATAGTATGAAGCTCCTTTGGATGTATTTGGTCCTCCTTTCCAAAGTGATTTTTCATTTAGGGTAATTCGTTCCGCACTAATAGAACCCATAATATTTGCTCCGATACTTCCATTGCCAATAGGTAACGAACGGCTTTCCCAATCCGAATCCGGATTATTTCCATTGCCTTCGGCGTATTTCCAAATGGCAGTTCCGTTTAGATTATTTGGCGTGTCAAACCAAATAGTATAATTTGTACTATCGGCAAATAGATTTATATTATTTAGAAGGAATCCTATAATTAGAAGTAGGAGTGTTTTCATAATGTTAGATTAATGTAATTTATTCAGGTTGTACCTCATTGGGAGACGGAAGCTGTTTCCAACCTTCGCCAAAAGTATCATAAGCATCGGTAACTACTACAAAAGCACGTGGATCGGCTTCTTTTATTTTGATTTTCACACTGGTTACTTCTTTATAACTGACTACCAGAAATAACATTTCCTTATCTGCTCCGGTGTAAAGTCCGCTACTCTTGATACAAGTAGCTGTACGGTCCAAATCAACAAGTATATAATTATGTAACTCGGTCATTTCCTTATCACTAATGACAAAAATAAGTTTATCATTCTTTTCTCCGTTTATGATATAAGCTATTACGCGAGAAATAACAAAGATAGAGATAAGAGAATAAAAAGACAAATACCATGACGGTTGTGCCGTATCATCGGCATTACCTATTCCAAAACCGATAACTACCAATCCGAAACAAACCACAGTAGCGTCTACCAACAAAATAGCACTTGAAAAACGGATGTGGCAATATTTCTGGAGTAACATACCTATAATATCACTGCCTCCCGTTGTAGCCTGATTGCGTATAACAATCCCCGTGCCTATTCCGATAATAGCTGCTCCGATGATACAGGTTAGCATTAGATGATTTGTCATATCCATGCTTCCGCCTAACAGTTGAGTAGGATCTAATCGTTCCAAGGCTTCTTGGGTGGGATATACGAGGCGGGACATAACATTCATTATTAAAGGAGTAATCAATGCCGCGGCGATTGTACGTATTCCGAGTTTAGAACCAAGTAAAACGACAGAAATGATTAATAAAGGTATATCAAACATATAACCAAATGTACCGACTTGTATGGATGGAAAGAGGTTATGAAGTACGATGCTGGCACCGTATACACCACCCGGAACAATATTATAGGGATTGATAAAAAGAACAAAACCTGCTGCCAATATAGTACATCCTAAGAGGATGCTAATCCACGTACATAACGTTTTTCTCATAATGATATTCAATTTTTATTCGGCAAATATACAAAAAAGTCTTTTCCTGTATGAATTTTAAACTGATAAGTCATGGATGAAGGGAAATAAAAAAGCCTCTTACGACTAAGAAGCTCTTTATATTATGTAATTGAGAAAATTATTTGCCCTCTCTTATAGCTTTCTGTTGGTTCAAACGTTCCTGTTGTTCCCTTTTTTCTTCTAATGATATGGGTTGCTTGCTCCAAGAGGCTATTGATTGGCGAGTGCGCTCTATCCATTCTTTATGAAATTCGTTGATGTATTCCATAATCTTTTAATTATGAATTTATGCAAATATAGTTATTTCGTTTGTATTTAACAACATTTGGGGTATATGGTTGCTGCATATTATTTTAAAAATAGTAATCAAATGGAAAAGAGGAACAATAAAGTTTGATTTACTTTTGTTCCTCTTCTTATTATTCTTTTGAATTGATATTGTTAATTTATTCTTTGTTCATAGCCATAATTGCTATTCTGATATTCTATTCCAGTTTCAATACACTTTAGATATGTATTTATCTTTTGATGATTAGACCAGCTTTTACTTATGCTGTATTCCATCTGACCGGAACTCTTATCAATATAAGATTTGAACTTTCCTTCATAACTATCCACATACCATGCTTTTTCTATTGTAATAGTCGTCTCATAGGTTCCTTTCGGTAAACCTGAATAAGAAACACGGAGAATTGGATTTTTGTATTCAGTATATTTATATGTGATAGGTGCAATATATCTTTGTTGCTCACTTTTTTCCGAATAAGTTATAACGTTTTCTATTTTAATACTTTTTCCGAGTGTTTCGACTGCAATTTGACTGTCATCATAGTATATAATTTTATTACCGTCTATATGATAAGCTCTTATGTAATAAGTTTCGTTTTGACTTATTGGCGAAATTATCCATTCTTCTTTTTTAAATGCTTCGTCTATATAAGAATCTGTAATTTGGGGCTTGGGAGAAGTACTGTAACAAAGGCCAAATGTACTGATAGTATTAGAAATTTTTGCTTTAAGGCTAATGGTATAAGTACTGATTCCGGTTAGAGTTAATAAAATATTAGAAGTAGAAACACCTAATGTTTGAAAAAATGATTCCTCACCATATTTTATCTCTTCTCTTACTTTTGCATAAAAACGTGCATAATATTTAGTTGCATTATTTAAATTAGACAAAGTGATATTGATAACATCTGTATTCACTTTGTTAATATTATCATCTATTGTAGGAAGCGAATGTGTAGAATAGCATATTCCGCGTTCTTTAATTATTTCTTTGTTACCCAGTATTGTTCCTTTTATCAGAGCAGAAGAGGCGGTAACATCTTCAATGATCGGTGCCGAAATATTTACTTCACCTTCTTGCCCATCGTCAGGATCGGTCGGAGTATTGATGATGTCAAAAATAAAATATCCAGAGACATTATTAGTACGTTCTATGTCTCCCGACAGAATTTCATCTTTGCCTGAGTACGTTCCTTCATTCTGGGAATTGAATGTTAGGGTAACTTCTAAATGGTGTTCTACTTTTGTATCATCTATGTTTATTGTATATTCGAGGATATATTTTGCCGTGTTTTTATCTGTTCTGTTATATGTGGCATAGGTATTTTCTATGTTCCATGATTTATCGTGCGGAGTAATTAATACACTATTATTTGATTCTATAATCGTATCTATAAACCAGCTGTCAATGTTAGAGCTTGTACAAAGTCGCATATTTTTACCTTGAATGGATACCGGAGCATATTCTATGGAATCTTCAGGAGAGTTCTCTTTACTGCAAGCGCTAAAAAGAATACATAAAAGTAGACTTATTAATGTAGTTGCCGTTTTCATAGTTGTTTTTTATATTTGGTTATTCAAAATATGGATTAGAATCTAAAAATCAATAGGTAATACTTACCAATCATTATCAGAATTGCTGGGATCCGATTTTAAAAAATTCTCTAATTCGATAAATGTTTTGTCTGTATAATTGCAGAAATAGTATGCGATATTAACCATAAACTTTTTTTCTTTAAGAAAATATTTATGCATACTATATATGTTTCTTTCTATGCCTATATCATAGAATGTATGTGGTATAATGGTTGCTTTAATTTTTCCATCTTTAACTGTAATTGTATAGTTGTAAAGAACCATTGTATGGGTATAATAATATGGTAATCTATCAGATTGTTCCCGGACTATATATTTATCATCAGTGAAAGATACTTTATTGGAATTAAAGTTGCTTGTTTGAATTCTATGATTAAAATAGTTTTGAACTTTATTTGATAGTTCTTGTTTACTCAAGTTGCTAAGTTCTATGACTTTTGATAATGTAATGACTCCATCTTTTACTATCCACCGTTCTTTAACAGCTTCATATTTTTCTTTTTTATTTTGGGCTAATAGTGTTATATTACCATATAGTAAAGTCAAAATAAGAATAGATATGATTTGTCTCATAATATTGTTTTTATTAGTTTAATCCCAATATCCTGTGCCATTACAAACAGAACATTTGCGCCCATTTGTAGGAGTGCATTGTTCGCATTTTATGGCATTGCCCTCATACCCGCGAAAATAACCTGTTCCATGACATGAACCGCATATGCCGGTTCCTTTGCAGGACTGGCAAATTGACCTGTGACTTGTTGAGTTTCGGGGAGTTATGTTTTGTGTCGGTTGAGACGGAATGGCTATGTTTGAGCCACCATCTACGTATGTAGATTTAAATGTTGCTTTAAATCTTTGTGTGCGAGATGTTAAAGTCATTTTAAATAAATCGAAAGAGAATTCATCATTTTCTCCAATGAATGTTTGAATATCTTTAATAGGCAGCTCCAATCTATAATTACGTCCATTCATAGCGAAATATATAAGATAATAATCTGAATATGGGTAGTTCTTGATAATCTTTAAGCGGATGTCTTTCACATTTTCATTATCAATGCATGTAAGATATGCCGTAGGAGCATTTGCTTCAGCTATATTTTTAGCTTGTTTATATACATCCTCAAAACTTTGTGCCATAGTGTAACATGGTAAGATGCAGATGCAAATAATAGATATAATTTTAAAAAAAATCGGTTTCATTATTCTGTTTATTAATTGATAGTTCCTGTACATTGTAATTCAAGTAAAGAGCTTCCATTCATATTACTGAATACATATTTACTTCCGGTCATAGTAAATTCGCCTCGGCTGGAAAATGCTAAAATTGTTTTATATTGGAAACTGCGCACATGCCCTCCTGCATTTTGCATGACGGAGAAACTGAGTGTAGCTGTGTTTTCGCCTGTCTTTTCATAAGTATATGTTCCCCAATCCACTGACCAGTTTGGTTGGCAATCTGTTGTGTTTAGAATCTCAATCGCCCCACTTTCACCATAACGTTTGCTTTGTCCGGAATATGTATAAGTTCCTTCCCATTCAATTTTAATGCCTCTTGATAAAGTGGTAGGGGCTAATGATCCATTTTCATAGTTTGAATCGTTTTCGTCGTTGTCTTTGCTACAAGACGAGAGTGGTAAGCAACATATGCTTAATACTAGTACTAAATTTTGTAATTTCATATTTTATTTTTTTATGTTTATGTAAAGGTCTATATAAAAGTAGGATATAGATATGAGGCAGCGTTGAAAGATAATCAACAATATTGTTGATTATTTATCACACATATCATATTCTCGAGTGTAGTATTTGAAAAAGTTATGTTTTAATATCAAAGATATTCGTAACAATTGTTCGGTATCAATACTTTGTCGTCGGAAAATAGAATATATATTTGTCCTGTCGCAATAAAGTTTTCTAGCGAACCATGCAACAGAACGTTCTTGGCGGTGAAGTTCTTCTTCTATGAGTTGACCGATGTGAACCATAATAAAAAAGGCGGAACCATTCGACTTATTTCAATCTGAGGTACCGCCAAGCACCCTGTCCATTAATAAGTACGAACAGTTCACGCCCAACACAGACGTGAACCTTCTTCTACTTATTCTCTGGACTTAAAATTGGCGGTTTTCAGATTGGAGAATAAGAGCTAAAAGCTCAAGTATCTTCTAATAAGTATGAGAATGGAAACGCTTTTCCAATTGTTTATTGTTTTAAATAAAAATAGGAGAGTGGGGTATAAAATCCACTCTCCTTATATATAAGTAACTTAAATTACTTAGCCAAAGCCTGAGCCACGTCAACAGCACAAGCCACAGTACAACCTACCATAGGATTGTTACCAATACCCAGGAATCCCATCATTTCTACGTGAGCAGGAACTGATGAAGAACCGGCGAACTGAGCATCTGAGTGCATACGTCCCATAGTATC